>NZ_JBDLYJ010000003.1:465188-1109303 GCF_051337345.1 Amycolatopsis sp. MEPSY49
TTCCATGGACTCGCTGCTCCTGTACGTCGACATCCCGTTGTTCCTGATCGCCGTCTGGCAGCTGTCCCGGCGTGGCCCGCACGCAGGCATGATCGGCGGCACAATGCTGATCTTCGTCCTGGGCGCGGGCATGTACTTCGGTGGATACCGCCACGTCGGCGGGTTCGTGCTGTTCGTCTTCGCCACCTGGTTCCTGTTGATGCAGCTGTTCAGGTTCGCCAGTTACCGCAAGTACTTCTTCCACGTGGTGCCGTTCGTGATCCTCTATGCTGTCGGGACCGCGTACCTGCTGCGGCAGCTGGAGTTCAAGAGCTTCTTCTGGTGGTACTTGCCGTTGACCGCGCTGTTCCTGACGGTGAACCTGGTTCGCCAGCTGAAGACCAAGGACGCGCGCAAGGCGTTCGCCGAGCTCGATCGGACGGTGGTGGAGGCGATGCCGGCGGGAGTGCGGCAGAGTGTCGAAAAGGAGCTCTCGGGCGGTTCCACGGTCAGGCAGTATGTGGTGAGCTCCGTGATAATCTTCGCGGCGCTCTTCGCTGCATCTTTCTACCTGTTCTTCGGTGCAGTTTGAGCAATCGTGCGGTCAGTCGCCGTCGCGACGGTCATACCGTTCGTTGTATTTGCGCATGTAGTTGCGGAGGTAGTTCCTGGTGTAGTTCTTCGAGTAGTCCTTGTCGTACACCGAGTGCCGCGCGTTGAAATGTCTGTCGAACTCAGCGTCGAATTCCGCGTCGAAACTCGAGTCCGCCCACCCGGAGCCTCGCGTACGCAGTGCTGCCCACACAATACCGCCGATGACGGCGGTAGCCACGGGAATGACGACGAGAACCCAAAGATGGGTCAACACGAAGATCGCCATCGCGACAACGATGACCGCGGGTATCGCGGCTTTCGCGAGCCGCCTGCCAACGGCTGAATCGCGGCGGGTGGCCGGCTGGTTTTCCGGCTCGACGTCAGGGGTCGTGGCCGATTCAACTTTTGGTGCGTCGATGGCTCCGAATTCCGGATGTGGATGTGGGAGATCGCGGAAAAGCAGTATCAAATCGCCGCGTGTCTTCGCGATGGCTGCCTTTGCGCTGCGTTCGCTGAACTCGTCCACGTCCAGTCGTCCGCTGCTCATATGTGTGCCCAAAGCGGCAAGCGCCGACTCGCGCTCGTCATCGCTGATCCGGATGTCGGAAGAATCGGTCACAACTGTATGGTACGTCGTCGCCAGCCTGGTCGTAACCCTGAAATTGAACTTAGTACGAGTGGGTGAGTCGTGGCGATTGAAGCCGGGCTCACTGTGATCTCCGTTTCGCGGCGTGGCCTCAGGGCGTGAGAGGCCGGCGCCGGGAATATGACCACTGGCCGACCCAGGCCAAGCTGGCGCCTACTGTGGCGGCCGACGCTGGGTGTCGCACACGACGCAACATCCGACTGGCTCGACGTGGGCCGCGTTCGCGGAACTCGTCGAGCGCAACAACGGGATCTTCGGACCGCCGGTCGTCGTGGCGCTGGCCGGTCGCATTGAACTCCGTCCTCACGGCGCCGATTCAGCGCCGTGATCGCCAGTCTGTGCGCCAGTTGCCGAACGGCCTTCCTCGACTACGGTCGCATCATCGCCGATCACGGGCGATCGCTCCTGAAACCTCGCCGCAAAATGACACGCGGCGATCTTCAGTCAGGCGGGCTGCGGTTGTCGACGTGGACCGCTGCCGTTGTCGATATCGATGAACGCGACCGGCTCTTCCTCGGCCAGCGGGGTGCCTGGACGGTGGCTTGATTCGACGAGACGTCCAGCGACCGGGCTCAGCAACTCCACGGTCTCGGAACCGTTCAAGAGCGCAGCTGCGACAAAACCACCCTCGGCGATGAAAGCGCCGGGGCGCGCGGCTCCTGGAAGCATGACGACATGAGGTGGGTTTCCTTCTGGCGTCGAAGGCGACCAGAAGAGCCCGCGCCACGGGCGAAGGGCTGCGTGAGCGGCGAACCCCAGGTTCAGGACCTGGCGCCTGATGCCGCGCCGCTCGGAGGCGACCGGTCCGAAGCTGGACGGCGGTGATGGCCTGAAGGTCGCCACGGTGCCGTGTTCCATCACGATCCCGGAATAGTTAAGCAGGGCGCCTCCGATCGGTGCCCGTAGTCGCAGGTGCACACCGTCAGGCCGCCTCACGGTGAGAAGCACGCGATCGGCGGGGAAGGTCTCGAGCATCGGCTGTTCCCAGCTCACCACCCGCAGGCGGGCCGGGTTGCCGTCCGGGAACTCGGCGGGCGCAATGCGTAGCTCGTGGACTCCCGTCCCCGAGACGACGTGCAGCAATGGCCTCGCGAGTACCTTCGTCTCAGCCGGTGGGTCTTTTTGGGTTCCGGTGCTCGGTTTGGTTACGGGACTGTCGCGCTTTCGCCCTAGAATCTCATCGAGCCATGCCATGGTCGCGGGCTGTGAGCGACGAGGTGCTTCGTCGGTCGGTCGGCGAGTGCGACGACGCCTTGCGGAGTGTGACGCGTGCCGGCCGAGCAACGTGTCCCATGCGGGGGAGTCGGAGTCTGCGTCGGTGTCGGTGTGCAGTACCGGCGGTTGTGCCGCCCTTGGTGTCGTCTGCTTCCGCTGGAGGATCTGGGGTTGACCCGTTTTGACGGACAGGGTCGTTGAGGTGTGGTCAGGCTACGTGACGTGTGGTTGTTTCGTAGGTGACGGGGCTGAGGTAGCCGAGGGTGGAGTGCAGGCGGCGGGTGTTGTACCAGCCTTCGATGTACTCGAAGATCGCCTTGTGCGCGGCGGTGCGGGTGGGCCAGGCCTGCCGGTCGAGCAGTTCGGCCTTGATGGTGGCGAAGAACGACTCGGCGACCGCGTTGTCCCAGCACTGTCCCTTGCGTCCCACCGATAGTCGCACGCCGGCGTCGTCGGCGAGGGTGCTGAACTGGCGGGAGGTGTACTGGCAGCCGCGGTCGGAGTGGAAGATCACTCCGGGCTCGGGGCGGCGCTGGCCGAGGGCGTTGCGTAGAGCGTCGGCGACCAGGTCGGTACGCAGGTGATCCGCGGTGGCCCAGCCGACGACCCGGCGGGAGTTCAAGTCGATGACGGTGGCCAGATACAGCCAGCCTTCCCAGGTATGGATGAAGGTGATGTCCCCGCACCATCGGGTGTTGATATGTGTTGCGGCGCAGGAGAAATCCCGCTGGAGCAGGTCGGCGGGCATGGCCGCTGCCGGGTCGGGGTGGTCGTGGTCCGCCACCGTTTCGGGGTCCGTCCCGCCAAGCCCGCGGTGCGCAGGAGCCGGGCGATCCGCTTGCGGGAATGCCGCCGGCCACGGGCGCGGAGTTCGGCGTGAACCCGAGGCGTTCCGTAGGTGCCGTTCGACTCGTCGTGGATCGCGACGATCTCCTCGGTCAGCTTCGCGTCGTCGTGTTCACGCGGGGAGGGGGTGGCGGCGCGGTGGGCGTAGTAGGCGGCTCGGGAGACCTTCAGCAGTTCGCAGGCACGTTTGGCGTTGCCGCTGCCGGCGTTCTCCGCCTCGATGAACGGGTACACGTTCACCGGGTCTCCTTCGCGAAGAAAGCCGTCGCTCGTTTGAGGATCTCCACGTCCTCGGACAGGCGGCGGTTCTCCCGCCGCAGCCGGGCCAGCTCGTCCCGCTCGTCGCTGGTCAGTCCACCGTCGGTGCGGGTCCGGGCGTCGCGTTCGGCCTGCTTGACCCACTCGCGCACGCCGGTCTCGGTCAGGTCGAAGTCCTTCGCGACCTGGCCGATCGAGCGGTCGCCCCGCTGGCACAGCTCGACGATCTCGGCCTTGAACTCAGGCGTGAACGAACGACGAGGCCGAGGCTTCTTCCTGCCCATGGTCTCCATGATGGAACATCCTTCCCGAGGGCGTCAGCCCTGATCTTGGATGTCCGTCAAAACGGGTCAGGCCCACGGCGGCTTGCAGCATGCGGAAGTACCCGCGCAGCAGATACTCCGGGGTGTTGGCCGGCCAGTGCCGTGCGCGGTACTGCTCAGCCCAAGTGTGCAGGCGATCGCGGTAGCCCGCGACGCGAGCCAGACCGAGCATCGTCAATGCGGCGACCTGCAGCTCTTCGTGTCCAAGGAGGAAAACGTCCGGCCCGTCAGAGCGGAAATGACTGTCTCGGGCAGTGAAGCTTCGCCCTGTCACGGTCCGTAGCTGATCGTTGACATCCCATGGTGACCAGCCGGTCAACTCAGCCAGGTCGGGCGCGGACAAACCACCGCCCGCCGCGGCTACGAGCCCCAGTAGGTCTTGTTCGGCGACCGAGCCGCGCAGTAGCCGCTTCAGTTCACGCTGCGTGTCCTCCTGAATCTCTCGAGCTTCTGCTGAGGGACTCAACGATCGAATGGTCATCTTGTCCCGGAGCGGGTGGTAGCTGGGCACATCAGTCGGGATCGGTGGGTTTGGTCGGCCAGTCACAATGACCCGCATCCCGAACGGTGGCTCCACAGGCAGCACCGCAGCAATGCTGTGAGAGTCCGGCCCGTCGTGCACTCCTCGATCTTCGTCTAGACCGTCTACCAGCAAGACGAACTGCTCGCTGCGGCGGTCGCACGCTTCGGCTGCCTCGGCGAGTAGTCCCAGCAGGTGTGCTTCCCGGTTGGACTCCGTCAAGAACGGTGGGATTGACTCGCCCAGCAGCGACAGCAGCTGCTCCATCACGTTGTCGATGAACGCGCCGCGATCGTTCTGGGCCGCCAGCCGGGCGGTGATGAAGAAGGACACCATCCGCACCCCAGCGGGGGGATGGAGGACGAACCAGGACACCAACGCCGATTTGCCTGACCACGGTCCTGCCCGCAGCCATTGGTAGGTCCCGGCCGTTGCCGGCGAGGTGCAGAACTCTGCCAGTTCATTCAGCTCGGCATCCCGGCCCAGCAGTTGGGGAGGAGCGATTCGCTGGACTTGCCTGCGATACCGAGTTTTGACTGGAATGCCGGTCAGCAGGTTGACGTCGCCGATGTGGACTCCGGAGTTGGCGTACCCGTGCGTCGCGGTCGCGGCGCCGCTGCCGGTCACCGTGATCCGTTGCCTGCGATCCGTCATTCCTCACCCACTACGCCAGCGCCGACGTCCATCGATGGCGTGCTTCAGTCCAGCTGCACTCCGCTAACAGCGTCGCCGCCCCCGGACGATTCTGCATCGCCAGTACGTTCTGCCCGAACCGAGTCGTGACCGGGCGTGCCGGTGACGCCGGTGACCGCATGTCCCCCGGAGGCCGATTTCGCCTTGCCGGTGTCGGTAACCACGATCGCCTTGCTGGTTCTGGGCGTCCGTACCACAGCCCACACCGCGACGCCGACAGCGGCGACAGCTCCCAAAGCCGATACCGCCGTCGCGACCTTGTTGGCGTCCTCCCATCGCGCGATCGCGATCCACGTACCCAGGCCAGCTACCAACACGCAGGTGACAAGCAGCGCGACACGTCCAACAGTCATACTCGATCAATCGCTGTAGGTTCCCGGATTGCAACATGCCGAACGATGCTGGTCGCGCCGTCGTCGCATTACAGCTGACCTCGCAGGTGCGTCAAGGCCTACCCGGGCAACGCAGCGGCCGCACACCTGACGCGACGTTGGCTGTCGAACTAGGGGCGATTTATGGGCGAAATTGCAGGTCGAACGACGTCGACTGGCGTCGACTCAGAGCATGAGCGATTGCAAACATCCCAGCTAGATCGACTGACGTCGACTCCAAACGACTCGAACCAATAATCCGGAGGGTTCTTGGTTCGAGTCCAAGCGGGGGAGCAAAGCCCAGGTCACAGACCTGGGCTTTTTTGCTACCCATGGGTGGGGGCGATTTGGTGTCCATCTTGACGGTCGTCCAAACGGCGGCCTGATCGCGCGGCCCGAGTGATCGCCGGCGGCTGCCGGCCCGGCCGATGTCGACGTCGCGGCCGACGATCATCGGGATGAACAAGATAGGCGAGAACCGGGTGCGAACCTGGCGGCGTGCTGGTCCGCTGGCAGCGTCCTGGCGAACCGGCGGCTCGTTTCGGGTACTGACCGCCGTCACCAACGGCGAGTTGATCGCTACCGCGCAGTTTCCGGTGACCGGGTGAGCCAGGCCCGCGAGTTGTGCCGGGTCGTCGGACGTGGAACGCACCGGTATCTGTGGTTCGTCGGCGATTGACAAGGTGCCGCCGCCGGTCGCGAATGCACTGCCTTCGGCATGACCGGGCGCGAGCGACCCATCGGTGGCATGGATGAATGTTCGCGGCTCGGTCGACAGGTGCCGTCGACCGCGGCTTTGCGTAACGGCGGACGACGGGGTCTGCCTTAGCGCCCCGCGAACCGGTGCAGGGCGTCGAGCACGGCGGGGGCGGGGGTGTCCGGGTGGTCGGTGTCGTGCAGCAGGTGATCCACTCCGGGCAGCGGCACCCGGCCCGGTCCGCCGACGTGCGCGCGGCGTAGGGCGGCGGTCAAGGCATCCGTGGTGGCGCAAGGGACTTGGGCGTCGTTCGTGCCGCAGGTCAGCATCACCCTCGTTCCCGGCCGCAGAGCTGCGGCGGTGACCGGCGGGTAGACGGCGTCGTCGCTGCGCACGAACCGGCTGCTCTGCCCTTGGAAGGCCGTGAAGAGCTGGGCGAGGACGGGCGGCAGGTCGGTGGTGTCGACCGGTCGCTGTTCGCGCAGGGCGGTGACGGCGGCGTCGATCGCCGCGTCGATCGCGCGCTGCTGCTCCGAGGTGAACTGGCCCTGCCGGGCCGCCTCGGCGGTCTGGGCGTGCAGTTGCAGCGCGACGAGGTCCAGCAGGCGGATCGCCTGCGGCTGCAGCAGGGCCAGGCCGGCTGGGCGCGGGTGGACGGTGCCGCCGAGCAGCAGTGCGGTCATCGCGCCTTCGCTGTGCCCGACGACCATCAGCGCGTGCGGGTCGGTTTCCGGCTGGTCGCGCAACACCTCGTAGGCGGCGCCGGCCTGGCGGACGAACGCGGGGTAGTCGAGGGTTTCGGGGTGGTCGCGGTAGGCGCCGAGTCCGGTGCGGCCGGTGCCGTACTTGTCGAACCGCAGCGTGGCGACCCGGTCGCCGCCGAGTGCGGTGGCCACCTGCGCCAGAGTGTCCGGAGTCGCGTGTGGTGGTTGGTTGCCGTCGCGGTCGGTGGAGCCGCTGCCGGGCAGCAGCAGTGCGGCGTGCAGCCGTTGCCCGGCACGGTGGGCGGGAACGTGCAGCGTGCCGTAAGTCGCTGTCCCGTCGGCGGTGAAGACGACTTCGCGGTCGGCGGCGGGCACCAGGCCTGGTTCCGCCTCGGCCGGGGTGGCGGTTACGGCGGCCAGCGACAGCACGGCCGCGGCGACGTGGGTGAACATCGGTTTCCTTTTCAGCGCAGGGCGTTTTCGACCAGCGTGACGGTCTCGCGCGGGTTGTCGACCTGGAGGACGAGGCGGGCGTAACGCTCGTCGGCGAGTTCGATCACGACGGCCTTCGACGCGTCCTTGACGTCCCAGAAGACCTTTTCGCCGTCGAGGTGGAACGTGCCCGCCGTGATCACGCCGGGCAGGTGGGCGCCCGGCGCGCGGATTCCCTTGGCATCGGCGGCGATGCCGGGATCCGCGGTCGCGCCGCGGACGTTGGCCAGCGGGATGGTCAGGCTGCTCTTGAAGGCCCAGAGCTTGTCGAGACCCTCGATGACGACAACGAGGTCGTCGCCGTCGATGTGGACCAGTGCCATGTCATTTTCCTTGTCAGTCAGAGGAATCGAAGCGTTGGGTCAGCGCGGCGTCGACACCCTCGGGGTTGCCGCGCAGGAGGATGCCCAATGCGGCCGCCGTGAGGCCGCCTGCCAGGGCGGTGGAAATGTCGAGCGCGTCGGCGATCGCCTGGTCGAGCGCGGCCAACGCCGCGCTCACTTCGGTGGCCACCTCCTCGTCGGCCGGGGCCCGGTCGACCGTCGCGAGCAGCAGCAGGCCGAGGTCGGCCGACGTGACGAGCCGCAGCGCGGTCGCGGCATCCGGTGCCACGGCGAGCGCTTCGGCCAAGGGGCGGACGTCGTCGGCGATGTGGCGGCGCAAGGCGGCCAGGTAGAGGCCTCGCTTACTGCCGAACGTCTTGTAGAGGCTGTTGCGGTGCACACCGAGGTGGGTGACGAGGTCGTCGACGGACACCCCGTCGAACGCGCGGCCACCGAACAACCCCACGGCGGTCCGCACCACCTCGTCCTCGTCGAACGCCCTTCGCCTGCCCATGTCGTGACAGTATCCTTTTGAGGAACGATCAGTTAAGAACGATCGTTCCTCAAAAATCGCCACTGTCGGAGGGCGTGCCGGGGCCCGGCACGCACTTGGGATCAGTCACTTCCCGAACCTGCCGTCGTCAAGGATTGGACAGCGGCTTTCTTGTCTGCTTGACACAGAGGGGAGCCATGAAGGGCGTTCGGACGCCGGGTTTCAGAGGTAACCGACCCCGGTCAGTACCTGGGCCGCTGTCCAGAGCCGTCGGCCGATGGCCGGGTCGGCCGCGTCGCGGCTGAGCCGGGCCTCGGTGACGCGGCCGCGCGTCTCCGCGAGACCGGCCGGTCCGAAGAACTGACCGCCCCGCACGCCGGCCGCGGTGGCGGCGTGCAACTGCGGCAGCGCGCCCCGTTCCACCGGCTGGGTGGCCAGCAGGCCGAGCCGTGCGATTGCCCGCCCGAGCCGGCCGCGGTGTTCCCAGGCGCGCGGGGTCAGGTTGGTCCGGGTGAGACCGGGGTGGGCCAGCACGCTCGCGATCGGCAGTTCCGCCGAACGCAGGCGGCGGTCCAGCTCGAGACCGAAGATCGTGGTGGCCAGCTTGGACCGGCCGTAGGCGGTGGTGGCCCGGTAGCCGCGTTCGGACATCAGGTCGTCGAAGTCGAGGTGCGCGTTCTTGTGGGTGATGGAGCTGAGGTTGACCACCCGCGCTTCCCGCGCCGCGGCCAGGTTGTCCAGCAGCAGGCCGGTCAGGGCGAAGTGGCCCAGCATGTTGGTGGCGAACTGCAGCTCGAAGCCGTCGGCCGAGGTGCGGCGCGGGCCGAGCAGGACGACGCCGGCGTTGTTGACCAGCAGGTCGATCACCGGGTGGTCGACGGCCAGCTTGGCGGCGAAGGCGCGGACCGATTCGAGGGAGGCCAGGTCGAGTTCGCGCACCTCGGTGTCGCCGTCGATCCGGCGGGCGGCCTGCTCGCCGGCGGCGGTGTCGCGGACGGCGAGGACGACGTGGGCGCCGTGGCGGGCGAGTTCGGTGGCGGTGACCAGGCCGAGGCCCGAGTTCGCGCCGGTCACGACGGCGACGCGGCCGTGCTGGTCGGGGATGCGGTCGGCGGTCCATCCGGTCATCTGCTGCTCCTGAAGGGGTGTCGGTGCGCTGTGCCGGCGACGTTAGGAGTGCTCCGGCCGGTGTCGGTCGGACTCGGTTCCCTGGGTTTGCGAGACCCACCTTGGGCGCCCGCGCGGGAGGCACACTGGGGGTATGAGCAGTCCCTACGCGCGCGAGCTCGGTGACTTCCTGCGCGCGCGGCGCGCCCGGTTGCGTCCGCGCGACGTCGGTCTGGAGCCGGGCGGGCGGCGCAAGGTCGCTGGGCTGCGGCGCGAGGAGCTGGCTCTGCTGGCCGGGTTGAGCACCGACTACTACCAGCGGATCGAGCAGGGCCGCGAGGTCCGCCCGTCCGACGACGTCCTGGCGGCGCTCGCCGGCGCGCTCGGCCTCGGCGACGAGGAACGCCGGCACCTGTTCGTGCTGGGTCACGCCGCCCGCCGGGCGGTGCCCGTCCCGGTGGACCGTGAGCCGGAGCGGGTGCCGGCCGGCACCCGCCGGCTGCTGCGGGTGACCGATACCCCGGCGGTCGTGCTCGGCAGGCACCTGGACCTGCTCGACTGGAACCCGATGGCCGAGGCGCTGCTCGGTGACCCGGGGGCCTACCCGCCGGACCGGCTCAACATGCTTCTGCTGCTGTTCGACGATGTGCGGACCGCACAGAGGAGCTGTCCGGATTGGGAGAAGCAGGCGCTGGACTACATCGGCATGCTGCGGGCCGCCGTCGCCGCCGACCCCACCCATCCCCGCGCCACCGCGATCGTCGGCGAGCTGAGCATCCGCAGCGCCGAGTTCCGGCGGTTGTGGGCCCGCCACGACGTTCGCGAGTCGGTGAGCGGCACCAAGACCTTCCGGGTCCCCGCGGTGGGCGACCTCCTGCTGGACTGGGACACCTACCCGCTGCCCGGCAACCCCGGACCGGTCATGCTGGTGTTCACCGCCGAACCGGGCAGCTCCGACGCGGACCGGCTGCGGCTCCTGGCGTCGCTGCACGCGTCCCGCTCCGCACTCGCCGACGAGCTCACCTCCTGACATCCCGCGTCGACTCGACCCGGCTGGCGTCGCCGAACAGGCGGCTTCGCCGCTCACGCCGTCCAGCCCGGTGGATGTCGGCGCCAAGCCCTGCGGTGACGGGCGCCGGCAGCCGGTAGCGGTCGGCGGCGAAGTAGGTCCACCAGCTCAGCCGTTCCCGCCGGGCCCCCAGCGGGCGGAGCACCCCAGGCGAGCTGTCGAGCACCCGGTGTTCGCCTTCGCGGCCCCGAGAGTTGTCGAATCGGTTGATCCCGCCACCCGGCCGGGGCGGCGACAGCCCGAACCCGTCGGCCAAGGCCGGCAGCAGTTCGATCGTCGCGGGGTTCAAGGTCCCGCCGGGCAGTGCCAATGTCCACGACCAGTCAGAGCCCGTGATCGGCATCTTCGCCCGAACCGCGGCGCCGCCGGACCTCGTCAGCGGTGGCGGCGTTGATGTGGACGAGAGTGGTGACGAAGTAGCCGATCAGGGTTCGGTGCCCCAGGCGAGGGCACCGGCCTGGTAGGCCGTCGTGGTGGCGAGGTCGCTGAACGCCGTCGCCGCGCGGTAGCTGTGGTCGTCGGCCTGGTTGAACGCCGCCCAGTCGGCCTTCGCGACCCGGATCTGGACCTCGCCGGTGTTCGCGCCGGCGGCCAGGGTGCCGCCGCTGAAACCGACCTCGACGTAGGCGTCGGCTCCCGGTCGCGGCGTGGCGAGCTTCACCACCCGCAGCGAGACGTTGGCGCAGCCGACCACCGCGTAGTCGCACCAGATCTGGTAACTCGGGTTGGTGGCGTCGCCGGTGAACCAGTAGCGCGCGGTGACGCCGGTCAGGGCGACGGACGTGCTGCCCCGGTTCACGATCTGAAGGCCCGTGCGGATCTGGTTGTCGGTGGCGCCGCTGCTGGAGCGCTGCTGGACGGCGAGCGAGCCGGTGCCGGGGTCGCCGCCGGTCGTCGTGGTCGTGACCGAAACCGAGCTGCTGGCCGGAGACTGGTTGCCGGCGGCGTCCCGCGCGCGCACCGAGAACGTGTACGCGGTGCCGGGGGTGAGACCCGTGACCTGGTAGCCGGTGGTCGTGGTGCTGCCGACCGTCGCGCCCGCCGAGTTCAGCACGTCGTACCCGGCGACGCCGACGTCGTCGGTGGCCGCGGTCCACATGAGACTGACGCTGGTGCTGCCCGCGGCGGCGGTGACGCCGGTCGGTGCCGACGGCGGGGTGGTGTCCCCTGTGGACGGTCCAGGCGGGCTGCCCCACAGCACCGTGGAGCCCTGCGCGAGCACCAGCCGCGAGGCGTTCGCGGGCGCGGAACCGCTGGGCGCGAGGCCGGTGTGCGACCAGTCGTTGCTCGGATCCCACGTACCGGCGCTGCTGATCCGGAACTGCACTTCCTTGCGGTAACGGGACTGCCCGCCGGGCGCGACCCCGCCGGAGCACTGGACGTCGACGTAGTAGGTCGAGCCGGAGAACTGGCGGACGACCGGTGCGTCACATTGGTTGTACGCGGAAGAGACCGAGATCTGGCCGGGCGTGGTGGCGCCGTCGAGCGTGAAGTAGTAGCGCAGCGAGCCGGTGAACGTGCGAGCGGGCCACGCCGACTTGTTGATCACGTACGCCTTGACCTCGGTGAACGTGCCGCCGTCGGGCTGGTTGAGGGCGCCCTGCGCCAGGATTTCCGGGCCGTCCGGGGTTTCCGCCGCCGGGAACGACGCCAGCGGCGCGCCGCCGTACTCGCCGTAGAGGCGGGCCAGCGCGCTGGTGAAGCCGGCGTTGTAGTCGAGGGCGACCTCGTTCATCGTGTAGTTGCTGCGGTCGTCGGTGTAGGCGTCGTTGGGCGAGGAGGGACCGCCGACGAGCGCGCCGTACAAGGTGTGCCGGCTCACCGTCGGTTCGGTCATGCTGTCGGCCCAGGAGCCGTGCGCGGTGCGGTGGTGCGGGTTGCGGGGCGGGTTGACGCCGAACCCGACCTCGAAGCTCGCGCCGCGGGGGTTGTCGCCCAGCGCGTAGTCGATCTGCCGGACGCCGAAGGCGTGGTACGTCGCCGCGCGCGTGGGATCGGTGGCGCGCAACCAGTCCGAATACGTCAGGGCCACGAACGCCGTGTTCGCCGCGTACCGCAGCGAGCCCCACTGGTCGAGCACGGCCTGGCCGCCGGGGGAGTAGGGCACGCGCTGGCCGTTGACGCCGGTGGTCCACCAGTCCAGCCAGCGGTTGGCGTCGGCGACGTACTCGGGGTCGCCGGTGAGCTGGGCGAGCAGCACGTAGGCGCCGTAGGACTTGTCGTCCCAGGCCAGCGTCCAGCGGTAGGACCGGGTGGTGGTCTGCGGTTCGGTGGACAGCTTCTCGTACTCGGTGCGCGCCTTGGTCAGGTAGGCGCTGTCGCCCGTGGCCTTGTAGAGCCAGATCGCGCCCCACACCAGCTCGTCCTGGTAGCCGCTCCAGGACTTGTAGAAGTTCTGGGCGTCGGTGATGCAGTTCGAGTAGGCGCCTCGGTGGTTGTCGGCGAACGAGTACAGCTGCTTGGCGTGCGTGAGCAGGGTGGCCGCGTAGGCGGGATCGTCGGCCTGGAACACGAGTGAGCCGGAGGCCAGCTGCGCGGCGGCCTCGCCGGCGAGGTCCGAGCCGGGGCAGGAGTCGTCGACGCGGTAGGCGGGCCGGGCCATGGTCATCGTCTCGGCGGGGCCCCACCACTTGTGGTCGTCGTCGCCCTTGCCGACCTGGCCGTACAGCACGTCGGGCTGCGGGTGCGCCTTGATCAGCCAGTCGGCGCCCCAGCGCAGGTTCGCCAGCAGGTACGGCCACTGGCCGGAATCCCGGTAGGCGGCGCGGTTTTCCAGGCCGCCCCAGGCGAGCATGGTCATGCTGGACTCGAACGGCAGCCCGAACTTGACGTGGTCACCGGCGTCGTAGAAGCCGCCGGTGAGGTCCAGGCCGGCGTCCTTGCCGTCGTCGAGGGCGGACGGGCCGCGCCAGGAGACCCGGTTGCCGCCGGGCAGCACGCCGGAGCGCTGGGCGTCGTAGAACCAGACGGCCTTTTGCAGGGCCTCGCCGTAGTTGAACTTTCCGGCGGCGGCGGTACCCGCGGACGCGTTGGGGATCGCGAGGCTCAGGCCGAGCACGAGCAGCGCGACGACCACCCGGGAAATCGCCTTCGTCATCGAAGTGCGCACGCCGCCTCCTGGCATCTGGGAGCGCTTCCAGATTGGAGCGTAAGGGATCGTGCCCGCCCAGTCGTGGTCCACTCGGATGAAAAATGGGAGCGCTCTCAGAAATCGGCGGGTGTGTTACCGCGTGGCGGCCCGGTAACGACCCGGGGTCCGGCCGACGAGCTCGGTGAACGCGTCGATGAAAGCTGCCCGGGTTCGCCCACCCCAGCCGGATCGCCGTGTCGGTCACCGATCGGCCTTCGCCGAGTTCGAGCAGGGCCCGCTGGACGCGCAGCAGCGTGCGCCACTGGTGGAAGCCCATCGACAGCTCACCGGCGAACAGCCGGCTGAGGGTCCGTTCACTGGAGCCGGTCCGGTGGCCCAGTTCCGCCAAGGTCGCCGGGCTCGCCGGGTCGGCGTGCAGCAGGTCGGTGACGGCCTTCAGTCGGGCGTCGCGCGGCTCCGGGAGGCGCAAGGGTTCCTGCTCGGCGCGCACGAGTTCCGAGAGGACGACGTCGAGCAGCAGCCGGGAGCGGGGACCGTCAGCGGGCTCCCCGAGCTTCGCCAGGTAGGCCTCGCGCAGCAGCGGGCTCGCCTCGAACACCGACGGCTCCGCCGGCAGCTGCCCGGCCAGCGCGGCCGGGACCTCGAGCAGCCGGATGTCGGTCCGGCCGTGCGAACGGCTGCGGTGGACGTGGAACGGCGGCACCCACGTGATGCGGTTCGCCGGCGCCACCCAGGTACCGGCGCGGGTCGACGTGACCAGCGCCCCGGTCGCGGCGTACCGGAGCTGGCCGAAGTCGTGGAAGTGCGCCGGGACGACGTCGCCGTGCGCCAGGGGTTCGCAGACCGCCGGATCGCCGGCCCGGACGAGTTCGATCATCGGCACCCAGCCTAGCCTGGCGGGTTGTCGGAAAATCCTGGCGTGACGCCGGTGGTCCGCCCGCGCGGGGACGGCCATCGTCGGGGTATGCGAGTCATCACCCAGCACGCGTTCGGGGGCCCGGAGGTCCTCACCATCGAGGACGCGTCCGCACCCCGGCCCCTGCCGACCGAAGTCCTCATCCGCGTCGAAGCGATCGGGCTGAACCCCCTCGAACCGCGCCTGCGCGCCGGTGAATTCCCGTTGCTCGGCCCGCCGCCGTTCGTCCTCGGCTGGGACATCAGCGGCGTCGTCGAGGACTCGCCGCAGACATGGCGGTTCAAGCCCGGCGACGAAGTGTTCGGGATGCCGCTGTTCCCGCGGGCGGCCGGCGGGTACGCCGAGTTCGTGGCGGCGCCGGCCCTGCACCTGGCGCGCAAGCCGGCGTCGCTCTCCCCCGTCGAGGCGGCGGCGCTGCCGGTCGTCGGGCTGACCGCGTGGCAAGGTCTCGTCGACCTCGCCGGTGTGACCGAAGGCGACCGCGTGCTGGTCCACGGTGGTGGCGGCGGGGTCGGCCACGTCGCGATCCAGCTCGCGAAATCCCTGGGCGCGTACGTGATCACCACCGCCGGCGGGGACAAACGGGAGTTCGTCGAGGGGTTCGGCGCCGACGAGGTCGTCGACTACCGGGCGGTCGACTTCACCGAGGTGGTCGCCGACGTCGACGTGGTGCTCGACACGCTCGGCGGCGACACCGCCGAGCGCTCGCTCGAGGTGCTCCGCCCTGGCGGCCACCTCGTGACGGCGGTAGCCGAGGAGGACAAGGCGCTCATCGCGAAGTTCGAGGCGGCCGGCATGCGCTTCAGCGGCATCGCGGTCGACCCCGATCCGGTCGCCCTGCGCGGCCTCGCCGACCTCGTCGGCCGCGGCGAGCTCCGGGTCCACGTGCAGGAGACCTTTCCGTTCGACCGCGTCGCCGACGCGCACCGGCTGCTCGAGCGGGGTCACCTGCGGGGCAAGGTGGTGCTCACCGTCTGATCCCCGGCGGCCGGGGCGGGGGCGGCAGCGGCACGTGCGGGTCGAGCTCGATGCCGCCGGCGCGCAGGGAGTCGTCGATGATGCGCCAGATCCAGCGCGTGAGCAGGTCCGTGAGCTCGGTCCGCGTGACGCCGCGGGGGCTTTCGAGCCACTGCGCGGTGCACGAGTCGACGAGACCGACGACGCCGAACGAAAGGACTTCGGCGACGCGTTCGTCCAGCTTGAACACCGTCAGGTAGAACTCGAACACCTGCGTGAGCTGCCGCGCGATGACGGTCTTGACGTCGGAGACCGCGTTCCGCCCGCCGATCTGGGCGTGCCGGGTCAGGTAGCGGTAGAGGTTGCCGTTGCCGGCGAGCCAGCCGGTGTGCGCGTCGACCGCGACGGTGATCATCTCCAGCGCGCTGCCCTGCGGCTCCCACACCGGCAGCAGCGCGGTGGTGATGAGCCCGGTCGCCCGGTCGGCGATCGCCCGCTTCAGGTCGGTGGCGTCGTCGAAGTGCTTGTACAGCTGGGGCCGCGCCACGCCGGCGACCTCGGCGATGCGCTCGGTCGACACGTCGGGGCCGTGCTCGGCGATCGCCCGCAGGGCGGCGTCGACGAACTCGTGCCGCCGGCGCTCCCGCTGCCCCGCCCAGCGGGCCGCCCGGCCGTCGCCGGGACCGGAGGAGGACGTCACTTCGGAGACCCTACCGGGGAGCCGAGTAGGGGCTACGCTTCTGTATCTGTTACTTTGAGGCCCGAGTTATCACGGAGCGTGGTTGCGGCGCGGATCGGAGTGCGCGATGTGGGGAGCGGTCGACGACGGCGGCCTGCCGGACGCCCGGCTGATCGCCGAGTTCCGCCGGGGCGACGCCGGCGCGGCCGGCCGGCTGTTCCGCCGGCACGCCGAACCCCTGCGCCGGCTCGCCGCGGACTTGGGCGGCCGGCCCGCCGACTGGGACGACCTGGTGGCGGAGACGTTCACCTGCGTCCTCGCGGTGCTTCGCGCCGGTGGCGGGCCGCGGGAGCACCTCCGGCCGTACCTCGTGACGACGATGCGCGACCTGGCCGCCCGGTGGGGTGGCCCCCGGCCGGAGGCCGACGAGCTGGTCGGGGCGGCTTTCCGCACCCTGCCGGCCCGCTGGCGGACGGTGCTGTGGAGCACCGTCGCCGAAGGGCGCACGGAGGCCGACCTCGCCCCCGTGCTGGGGGTCTCGCCGACCGGGGTCGCGGTGCTGGCGGCGCGCGCCCGCGAGGCGCTGCGGCACGCCTACCTGCAAGCCCAGCGGTCGCCGGCGTCGGTTTCCGGGAACCGGCGATGAACCCCACCGCCACACCCATCTTCGACGCGGTCGTCGCCGAGACCGGCGTGCAGTGGCCGGGTCCCGCGACCGACGACGACGAAACGGACCCTCCGGAGCCCCAGGTGACGGCCGTCAGCCCGTGAGCAGTTCGGTCACCTCTCGGGGGATGACTAACTCTTCTGGGTTAACTCAGTCGGCGGGTCCGGTGCCGTCGTGGCGTCACGGGCGGCGATGAGCGCCCTCGCACTCCCGAGACCGACGGGAGGGCGGGCCAGTGGGCGATCGAAACCACGCCGACGGCGCCGTGCGCAGGCTGCGCGGCCGGTGGCGGCTGGCGAGCACCACCAGCGGGTGGCGCTTCCCGAGCGACTGGGCGGTGCCCGAAGTGGACACCGTGTGCAGCTCGGCGCTGTTCCGCGGCGATCTGACGGCGGCGCTGACCGACCTCGGCGGATCACGGGCGCGGACGGGCGCCGGGCTGGCCGAGACGCTGTACGACGTCGCCGCGCTGCACACGGTGCTGGACGGCTGCGCGGACACGGCGCAGTCCGCCATGCTCCGCGCGGCCGCGATCGGCTGGGCGGACGCCGCAGGGGCCGAGCCGGAGACCGGCCCGCGGCCGGCGACGGTTGCCCGGCCGGCGGCCGGAGGTGCCTCGCACGAACGTGCCCCGAGGTCGTCGTGCCCGGCGCCGCGGGCTTGGCGGATGGCTGCCGACCCAGGGATGTCCCCGGCGCTCGACCGGGAGTAGCGCCGGGCTCGCCCCCTACGCGAGCCCGGCGCCGCGGTCCCCGATGTCCGCCTGCGCCGGGGAAACCTCGCCGCCCCGCCCGCGTGACGCCCACCCGGCCCACGACCACCCCCGCGGGGGATGCCGGACCCGGAAAAGCCCAGGCCACCGGCCTGGGCTTGCCCACCGAGCGCTACCGCGTGAACGTGAACCAGTTGATGTTGACGAAGTCCGCCGTACCTCCCGAGAACGTCAGGTAGACGTCGTGCACCCCGGTCGCCGAGGCGACGACGTTCGCCGGGACCGTCTGCCACGACTGCCAGCCCCCGTTGTTGGCGAAGTCGATCTCCGCGAGCACCGGGCCCGACACGCTGTCGATCCGCGCGCGGATCGCGCCGCTCACCCCCGCCGCCGCGCCCGACGCCAGCCGGGCGACGAACTGGCGGGGCGAGCTCGACCCGAAGTCGACTCCCGGGTACTTCAGCCAGTCGCCGTTGGCGATCCAGCCGACGTCCGTGCCGCCACCGGAATCGCTGCAGGCCTCGTTCTGCGTGCCGCTCTGGGCGCTGTAGGACTCCGCCTGGATCGTCGAGTACGCGCTCGTGCCGCCCGGCTGGGGCGTGCCACCGCCGCCCGCGCCCGGGCCCAGCGCCACCGTCCAGGACGTCGGCGCCGGGTCCTGGAGGTGGCCGTCCACCGGCTGGCTGCCCGTCGGGCCGACGTCGTCGTACGGGAACGCGTAGCCGATCGACGCGTGTTGGTGGACCAGGCGCGCGTAGTGGTTCGTCGTGGCGTCCTTGTAGTACTGCGAAGGCGCGACGCCGTCGGGCTGGTTGTTGCCGCCCGCGACCAGCAGGCTGCTGCGGTTGAGCGCGGCCGCGAGCCGGGCCGCGATCGCGCCGCGGGCGTCGCCGCCGGAGTTGTACAGCGGCCCGCTCGCGCAGCCGAAGATGTCGATCGCGCTCGGCTTGGTGAACGGCACGCCGTTGGTGTTCAAGCCGGCGAACACCAGCGTGTCGCCGCTGACCGTGCCCGTGTACGACCCGATGCTGCCCTGCCCGTTGATCGTCAGCGGCGTCGAGCGGTAGTGGTCCCAGACGGCGTTGAGGTACCCGGACCAGTAGCCGCCGAAGTCGGTCGGGGAGTGGCCGGGCGCGAGCACGCGCACCACCTTGCCGGACGAGTCGGTGACGACCAGCTGGTCCCACGGCGCCCCGTCGGCGGAGTGCTGGGCGCGCAGCCCGTCGGCGATGGCGCCGAGCGCGCCGTCGGGCAGCGGGCTGACCGACTGCGACCCCGCCGCGCCCGTCGTGGCCATGGACACCGGCAGCGCCACCATGTCGACGTAGCTGATGTTCGCGTAGAGGTTCGCGCTGTTGTAGGTGAACTCGGCGAACGTCCAGTTGGTCCGCCAGTTCGGGTCCGAGCTGGTGAAGCCGGGCTGCACGAGGCCGGGGCCCGGGTTGACGAAGAACTGGATCTTCTGGTCCGCCGAGAACCAGACGCGGCCGCCGATGATGTAGTCGCGCAGGGTCACCGTGACCTGGGACCCCGAGCCGGTGAGCGGAATGGCGTAGTCGGGGATCGGGGTCACCGGCGAGGACGGGTTGGGCAGCCGCTGGAACTGGCCGCTCGCCGTGACGAACCCGGGCCAGCCCGACGTGTCGGCGCCGCTGATGTAGGCGTAGACGGTGCCGTTGCCCGAATTGTTCTTCAGGGTCACCGGCAGGGACGCCGCGGCCCGCGCTTTCGGCGCGGTGGCGGTGGACCACAGCGACGCGCCGGCCACGGCGGTCAGACCGGCGGTGACGAAGGTACGCCTGGACAGCATGGCGCCTCCTCGGGGAGAGCGGCACGTGCGTGGCGGGGAGCACGCGTCCGCGACGGTGGGGACGGCCGAACGCTAAGGACGCCCCGGCGGAATGGTCAAGACCATTCGGCGTGGTCGGGTACGGGCGGCCGGAGAGCCTGCCCGCTAGTACATCCACCCGCGGCTACTCCATTCGAGGGCCGGATGCCTCCGCGTCGATCAACTTAGGTTGTCGCCGTCAGCGACCTTTTCCGCTAGCCGCACCACGTCCCGGCCCGGGAAGCTGAACACCGGAGCACCGCGCCGAGGCGAGCGCGGCCGAAGACCCGGCGGGAGCACTCCCCCCTCCCGCCTGCGAGGTACGACGTCCGGCGCACCCAGCCCCCAGTACGGCGCGCCGGACGTCGTGCCGCTTGCGCCAAGAGATCCACAATGGACGATCAGCCGACGGTGGCGGCGGCCTTCAGGTGCCGGCGGGCGTTGTCGGCCAGCTCGTCGATGTTGCGGTCCAGCAGCGACTTCAGGTAGCCGGGGCCGATGCCGAAGTCGTCGAACCCGGTGACCAGGCTCCGCAGCTTGTCGATCCGCACCTCGCCGCGCTTGGCGGGCATGTCGACCAGCTTGCGCTCGGCGCGCGTGCCGAGGCGCTCCTCCAGGCCGTCGACGATGTCCTCGATCGCCTCCGGCCGCCCGGACGCCACGTTGACGACCTCGTCGCGGACGCCCTGGGTGAGCAGCGAGTCGATCATCCGCATCATGTCGCCGACGTCGAGCAGGTCGCGCGAGACCCCGGAGTGCAGCGTGACCGAGCCGGAGAGCAGCTGACGGGTCAGGGACGGCAGCAGCTGGTGCGGCGACTGCCCGGGCCCGACGATGTGCGACAGCCGCAGCACGAGCCACCGCGCGCCCGAGAGCGCGCAGACGTGTTCGAGGCACAGCTTGTGCCGCCCGTACGGCGTGAGCGGGAAGACCGCGCCGCCCTCGCTGCCGACCGACTGGTCGGCGCCGTACATCCCGGTCGACGCGGTGGACAGGAAGATCACCGTGCGGCCGGCGGCGCGGCAGCGGTCGATCACGTCGTAGACCAAAGTGGACTCGCGCTGGAACGCCGACACGTCGTTGACGAGCACCGTCGAGACGCCCGCGGCGATGAGGGTGACGTCCGGGTGCCGGTCGCCGAAGTACCGCCGGGTGTGGTGGGCGATGAAGCCGTTCCCGATGATCTCCATCAGCCGATCACCGCCGCGGCGTGCGTGAAGACTTCGCGGGCGAGCCGCGCGGTGGCCACCGACGAGGAGAGCCAGGCGGCTTCGGAGTCGTCGCGCCCGGCCAGCGCGGCGACGGCGAACGAGCGCAGCGACAGCTCGAACTGGTGCGCCGGAGGCAGCCAAAGTTCCTCGACGTGGTCCTGTTCTTCGATGCGCAGCACGGGTTGCCGTCCCGGTGGCGGAGTGAAGGCGCGGTCGAGCGACAGCGCGGCGGCGCTGCCCCAGAGCTCGTACCGTGAGCGGTAGCTGTGCTGGAAACCGAAGTCGAGGGACGCCGTGACGCCGCTCGCCGAGGTGAGCAGCGCGTGCCCGGCGACGTCCACGCCGGTTTCGTCGAACTTCAGCGTGGCTCCGGTGACGCGGAGTTCGGGGCCCAGCAGGAAGAGCGCGGCGCGCAGGGGGTACACGCCGACGTCGAGCAGCGCTCCGCCGCCGAGGGAAGGCTGGTAGCGGATGTCGCGGGCGGGCAGCGGCGGGATGCCGAACGACGCGGTGAACGTCCGGAGCTCGCCGAGCCGGCCGCCGTCGAGCAGCTCGCGCACCTTCGCGTGCTGGGGGTGGTGCATGAACGTGAAGTTCTCGCGCAGCACCAGGTCCTGCTTCGCGGCCAGTTCGGCGAGGTCTTCGGCCTGGTCCAGGGTCAGCGTGAGCGGCTTCTCGCACAGCACGTGCTTCCCGGCCAGCAAAGCTTTCCGCGTCCACTCGTGGTGCAGCGCGGTCGGCAGGGAGATGTACACGGCGTCGACGTCGGGGCTGTCGAGTAGCTCGTCGTAGGTCGACGCGATGACGCCGAAGCGCCGCGCGAAGTCCACGGCCTTCTGCGGCAAGCGGGCCGCGACCTCGGTCAGCTCCAGTTCGGCGACGCCGGCCAGCGCGGGCAGCGTGCGCCGCGCGGCGATCGACGAGCAGCCCAGCGCGCCCAGGCGCAGCGGCCGGTTCACCGCAGCCCCCGCAGGCACGCGATCAGGCTGCGGGCCTGCACATTGACGTAGTGGCTGTGCCGCAGCAGCTCGTTGAGCTGGTTGAGGGTGAGCCACCGGAAGTCGGCCAGGCCGGCGTCCGGGAAGTCCGCGGGCACCTCGATGATCTGGTAGTCGCTGTAGGCGTGGTGGAACCGCCCGCCCTCTTCGGAGAGCTGGGCGGCGAAGAGCACTTGGTCGTCGCGTCTGCCCAGCACCGTGTCGAGGAACGGCGGCCGGTGCGCGGGCGGGGTGAGCACGTAGTTGTCCGGGGTGCACTGCACGGTCGGCGCCAGCTCCACCACGTCGAGGTAGCCGGGCTCGACGCGGGCGTTGAGCAGCGCGTGCAGCACCCCGTCGACGCGTTTGACCAGCAGCGCCACCACGCCCGCGCCGTGCGGGCGGACCAGCGGCTGCGTCCACCGCGCGACCTCGCGGCCGTTGGTGGTGATGTCGACGGCGATGATGCTGAAGAACAGGCCGAGCTCGTGGGAGATCTCGGCCGGCGTCCGGACCCAGTTCGCGACCTCGCCCAGCGGCAGCGAGCTGGTGCGCACGACGTGCTGGGCCTGGCGCGAGGTGATCCAGCTGAGCACTTCGGTGCGCGTGTGCAGGCTGCCGGTGTGCTGGGCCGACGAGCGCGCCACCGCCGCGGCGAGGTCGCTGACGGCGTCGGCCTCGCGGCCTTCGAGCCCGGCCGGCATGCACGACAGCACCGTGCGGGCGTCCATGTTGACGAGGTTGTCCTGCTTGAGCAGCTCGTGCAGCTGACCGAGGGTGAGCCAGCGGAAGTCGTCGGGCAGCTCGCCGTCTTCCGCGAACTCCGCGGCTTCGACGATCATGTTCCGGTTGCGCTTGCGGTAGAACCACGAACCCTGCTCCGACTGCAGGACGTCGGCGAGCACGGTCTCCGGGTCGGGGTCGCGGAAGTGGTCCAGGTAGGGGACCGGGCGCCCGCCGTGCACGCGGGTGTAGTTGCTCTTGGTCGCCTGGACGGTCGGTGAGATCTGGACGCCGTTGACGTTGCCCGGCTCGGACTTCGCCTGCATCAGGCAGTGCAGGACGCCGTCGATCTCCTTGACGAGGATGCCGAGGATGCCGATCTCCGGCTGGTTGATGATCGGCTGCGACCAGTGCGTGACGGGCCCGTGGTCGGTGTCGACCTCCAGGCCCTCGACGCCGAAGAAGCGGCCGCTCTCGTGCCGCAAGTTCCCGCTGCCGGCTTCGAAGCCCCACTGCCGGAGGTCGCCGAATTCGATGCGCCGGACTTCGTGGCGGTGGGCCAGGTTGCGTTCGGCGATCCAGCCGGCGACGAGCGCGTTCGGGGTCGCGACGCCGTCGGTGGCGGCCGCCGACTTGGCCAGCCGGTGTGGCAGCGTCAAGTCCGGTTTGCGGAGCAGGCCGGTTCCGGTGGGGCGCTCCATGGATTTCACCTCGCGTGGCCGGCGGACGGGATGTCCTAGTTGTAGCCGGGGAAATCTAGGAGGAATGCTGGTCTTCGGGCCGGTTTCGCGGGGACACTAGGCGATTCATTGGATTGCCTGTGCAGACGCCGGGGGCGGGCCGCGCGCCGACCTAGGGTGACCGCCGTGGACGTCTCCGGCCGGCATTTCGCTTTCTTCGGTTTCCCGGGCTTCGGTCACCTCCGGCCGACGCTGCCGGTCGTGCGCGAGCTCCTCGCGCGCGGGCACGAAGTGTCTTATGTGGTCGCCGAGCGGTTCGCCGGCGTCGTCGCCGAAACCGGCGCGACGGTGCTGACCTACCCGTCCGCGTTCCCCGAGTCGATGCCGGACGTGCACACCGCCGACGACCTCGCCACCGTCCTCGCGCACTACCTCGACGAGGCCTACGCCCCGCTCGCCACCGCGTGGCCCGCGTTCGCGGACCGCCCGGTGGACCTCGTGGTCGAGGACGTGCTGAGCACCGACGTCGGCGGGCTCGTCGCGCGGCGCGCCGGCTGCGGCGTCGTCCGGCTGTTCGCCGGCTTCGGCGGCAACGACGAGGTCCCGCTCAACGGCAGCGAGGTCGAGCTGGCCGGCCCGCCGCTCGACCCCGCGCACCCGGCGCTCGCGGCGTGCGGCGAGCGGATCACGGCGCTGCTGGCGGAGTTCGGCCTCGGCACCCCGCCGGACTTCCCGCCCGGGGGCGGGGAAGTCGTGGCGAACCTCGTGTTCGTGCCGCGCGCGTTCCAGCCGCGTGCCGAGTGCTTCGGCGAGGAGTTCGTGTTCGTCGGCCCGACCGGGGACGACGGCGCGGTCGCCGACAGCTGGGGCCCGCCGGCCAGGGACGTCCCCGTCGTCCTGGTGTCGCTGGGCACGTCGTCCAACAGCAACCCCGAGTTCTTCACCGCCTGTGGGCAGGCCTTCGCGGGCACCGGCTGGCGGGTCGTGATGACCACCGCCGGGCACGTCGGCGACGACGTCGCGGCGGCCATGCCCGACAACGCCGAGCTGCACTCGTGGCTCGACCACCGCGCGGTCCTCCCGCACACCGACGTCGTCGTCTGCCAGGCGGGGACGGGCTCCCTGATGGACGCGTTCGGCCACGGCGTCCCGGTGGTCGCCGTGCCGCAGCGCCCGGAGGCGCGGGTGACGGCGGCGCAGGTCGAGCGGCTGGGCCTGGGCCGCGCGCTGCTCGACGACGTGACCGGCGACGACGTCCGCGACGCCGTCCTGGCCGTCGCGGCCGACGCGGCCATGGCCAAGGAGGTCGCGCGGATGCGGGAAGCGATCCAGGCGTCCGGCGGCGCGAAACGGGCGGCGGACGCGCTCGAACGCGCCGTGCGGGCCACCGAGGGGAAAAAGGCATGAGCGACGACGACAAGCTGCGCGGGTACCTCAAGAAGGTCACCGCGGACCTGTACCGGACGCGCGAACGGCTGCGCGACGCGGAAGATCGCGAGCACGAGCCGATCGCGATCGTGGCGATGAGCTGCCGCTTCCCCGGCGGCGTCCGTTCGCCCGAGGACCTGTGGGACCTGGTGGCTTCGGGCCGCGACGCCATCTCGGGGTTCCCCGTCAACCGCGGGTGGGACCTCGACGCGCTGTACGACCCGGACCCCGACCGCGCCGGGACGTGCTACACGCGCCACGGCGGGTTCCTGCACGACGCGGACCAGTTCGACCCGGAGTTCTTCGGCATTTCCCCGCGTGAGGCGCAGACGATCGACCCCCAGCAGCGGCTCCTGCTCGAAACGGCGTGGGAGGCCTTCGAGCGCGGCGGGATCGACCCCGCGTCGCTGCGCGGCAGCAGCACCGGCGTGTTCGCCGGGGTCATGTACAACGACTACGCGACGCGGCTGACGGACCTGCCGGCGAGCCTGGAAGGCTACGTGGGCAACGGAAGCGCGGCCAGCATCGCGTCCGGCCGGGTGGCCTACACCTTCGGCCTGGAGGGTCCGGCGGTCACCGTCGACACCGCGTGCTCGTCGTCGCTGGTCGCGCTGCACTGGGCCGCGCAGGCGCTGCGGCGCGGCGACTGCTCGCTGGCACTGGCCGGTGGCGTCGCGGTGATGTCGACGCCGGTGACGTTCATCGGGTTCAGTCGGCAGCGCGGTCTTTCACCGGACGGGCGGTGCCGCTCCTACGCCGACGCCGCCGACGGCACGGGCTGGGGTGAAGGTGCTGGATTCCTGTTGCTGGAACGGCTTTCCGACGCGCACCGCAACGGACACCCGGTGCTCGCGGTGGTCCGCGGCTCGGCCGTCAACTCCGACGGCGCGAGCAGCGGGCTGACCGCGCCGAACGGGCCGTCGCAGCAGCGGGTCATCCGCGCCGCGCTCGCCGACGCCGGATTGTCCACTTCGGACATCGACGTCGTCGAAGGACACGGCACCGGAACGACGCTGGGCGACCCCATCGAGGTGCAGGCGCTGCTGGCGACGTACGGCCGTGACCGCGTGGGTGATCCATTGTGGCTCGGTTCGGCCAAGTCGAACCTCGGCCACACGCAGGCCGCGGCCGGCGTGGGCGGCGTCATCAAGATGGTCATGGCGCTGCGCAACGAGGTTTTGCCGCGCACGCTGCACGCCGAGGTTCCCTCATCCAAAGTGGACTGGGAGGCCGGTTCGGTTCGGTTGCTGCAGGAGGCCGTCGCGTGGCCGGCGGGGGAGCGTCCGCGGCGTGCCGGGGTCTCGTCTTTCGGTGTCAGCGGGACCAACGCGCACACGATCATCGAGCAGGCGCCCGAGCTTTCGGCTGCTCCCGCTGAGCCGGGCGTTCCGGGACTGGTCCCGATTGTCCTCTCGGCGAAGAGCCCCGAGGCGGTGCGCGATCAGGCCGCGCGGCTGCTGTCGCGGGTGGACGGTCTGCGGCCGGTCGACGTCGGCTACTCATCGGCCACCACGCGGACCGCGTTCGAGTACCGCGCGGTCGTCGTCGCTTCGACGGCGGAGGAACTGCGGGATGCCCTGGCCTCGCCGGTGATCGGCGAGACCACCTCGGGCAGGACGGCTTACGTGTTCCCGGGTCAAGGGGCGCAGCAGCCGGGCATGGGACGCGAGCTGTACGCCGCGTTCCCCGTGTTCGCGCAGGCTTTCGACGAGGTTTGCGCGGGCTTCCCCGGCCTGCGGGAGCAGATCTTCGGCGGCGACGAGCTGGACCGCACCGAGGTGACGCAGCCCGCGCTGTTCGCCGTCGAGGTCGCGCTGTACCGGCTCCTGGAGTCGTGGGGGCTGACACCCGACTTCGTCATGGGCCACTCGATCGGCGAGCTGGCCGCCGCGCACGTCGCCGGGGTGTTCTCGCTGGCTGACGCGTGTCGTCTGGTCGCCGCCCGGGCGCGGCTCATGCAGTCGGTGTCCGCGGCCGGGGCGATGGCGTCGGTACGGGCCACCGAAGACGAGGTGCGGCCGCTGCTGCGTGAAGGCGTGGCCATCGCGGCGGTCAACGGGCCCGAAGCCGTGGTCGTCTCCGGGGACGTCGACGCCGTCGAGGAGATCGCCGCGCGGTTCGCGGGGTCGAAGCGGCTGCGGGTCAGCCACGCGTTCCACTCACCGCACATGGACGCGATCCTGGACGAGTTCCGGGCGGTTGCTTCGACGGCTTCCTTTGGTGCACCGAAGATTCCGGTGGTGTCCAATGTGTCCGGCGAACCCGCCGACGTCGCCTCGGCGGAGTACTGGACCGAGCACATCCGGGCCACGGTCCGGTTCCACGACGGGATGCGCTGGCTGGCGGCGAACCGCGTGACGCGGTTCGTGACGCCCGGCCCCGGCGGCGCGATCGCGGCGATGGCCGGCGACTGCGTGCCGGACGCCCTGGTGGTCCCGGTCCTGCGCCGGGACCGCGACGAGGTGCGCACGTTCACCGAAGCCGTCGGCAAGCTGCACGTGGCCGGGTTCAGCCCCGACTGGCCGGCGGTGTTCGCCGGCCGCGGCGCGCGGGTCGTGGACCTGCCGACGTACGCCTTCCAGCGGAAGCGTTATTGGCTGGACGGACAGCGGGCGGTCAAGCCGGTTGGCGCGCTGTACCGGGTCTCGCAGGTTGCCGTCTCTGGCGAGGCTGTCGAAGCGGTGGATTGGCGCGGGCTGGGCTCCGCCGTTCCGCCGGTGGTCTACTTCCGGTGTGAGGCCGAGGGTGACGTCGTTTCGTCTGCTCACGGGCTGGCGCGGGAAGTATTGGAGCTGCTGCGGACCTGGCTGTCCGACGATCGGTTCGCTCGATCGAAGCTGGTCTTCGTCACGCGGGGGCTGGCCGGGGCGGCGGTGCGTGGCCTGGTCCGTTCCGCGCAGGCCGAGCATCCCGGCCGGTTCGTCCTGGCGGATGTCGCCGACTCGCTGCCCGGATCATTCGTCGTGGAAGAGCCGGAAGTTTTCTACGCCGGCGGTGAGGTCACGGCGCCGCGGCTGGTCCCGTCCACTTCGGACGGCCCAGTGCGGCTCAAGGGGACGGTGCTCATCACCGGCGGGGCCGGCTCGCTCGGAACCGAGCTGGCCCGGCACCTGGTCCGCGCGCACGACGTCCGCCGGCTCGTCCTCGTGAGCCGGCGTGGACCGGATTCGCCGGGCGCGCGGGAACTCCAGGCCGAATTGGCGGCGGTGGGTGCCGACGTTGTGCTCGCTGCCTGCGACGTCGCCGACCGGGAGGCGCTGGCTGAGTTGCTCGGCGAGGTCGGCCCGCTCGACGCGGTGGTACACGCGGCCGGGGTGCTGGACGACGGCGTCGTCGCGTCGTTGACGCCCGAGCGCCTCGACGCGGTCCTGCGGCCGAAGCTCGACGCGGCTTGGCATCTGCACGAACTCACTGAAGGTTTGTCCGCGTTCGTGCTGTTCTCCTCGGCCGCGGGAGTCCTCGGAGGGGCTGGCCAGGGCAACTACGCGGCGGCGAACACGTTCCTCGACGCGCTCGCCGCGCACCGGCGGGAGCTGGGCCTGCCCGCGGTCTCATTGGCATGGGGCCCCTGGGTACCCGAGGGCGGGATGACCGCGCGGCTCGCGGAGGCGGAGGTGGCCCGCATGCGCCACGGCGGCGTACGGCCGCTGGCGGTACGCGACGCCTTGGCTTTGTTCGACCGCGCTCTCGCCGGGCCGGAGGCGTTGGTGGTGCCGATCGACCTCGACCTCGAGCGAGTGGACACCACCCGGCCGCTGCTCGCGGGACTCGCCGGGAAACCGACCGTCCGGCTCGCCGGTGATTCCACCACCGTGGCCGCCGGCCTCCCGGAGGCCGACCGCTCCGCCGCCGCCCTGGACCTGGTCCGTGCCCAGGTGGCCGCGGTGCTCGGCCACGCCTCCGCCGCCACCGTGCGCGCGGACAGGCCGTTCGCCGACCTCGGGTTCGACTCGCTGACCGCCGTCGAGCTGCGCAATGCTCTCAGCCGCGAAACCGGCCTCACCCTGCCGTCGACCCTCGTCTTCGACCACCCCACACCGCGCGCCCTCGCCGACCACCTCCTCGGCTCCGCCAACCCCGGGCCCGCCGAAACCAGCAGCCCGAGCGCCGGCGAGCCGATCGCCATCGTCGCCATGAGCTGCCGCTTCCCCGGCGGCGTCAACACCCCCGAACAGCTCTGGGACCTCCTCGACACCGGCCGCGACGTCATCTCGCCCTTCCCCGACGACCGCGGCTGGGACCTCGACCGCCTCTACCACCCGGACCCCGACCACCCCGGCACCTGCTACACCCGCGAAGGCGGCTTCCTCGACGACGCCGCCGGCTTCGACCCCGAATTCTTCGAAGTCTCACCCCGCGAAGCCGTCGCCATGGATCCGCAGCAACGCTTGCTCCTGGAGACCGCCTGGGAAGCCTTCGAACGCGCCGGGATCGACCCCGATACCCTGCGCGGCAGCCGCACCGGGGTCTTCGCCGGGACCAACGGCCAGGACTACTCGACCCTCCTGCGCGACTCCGCCGACGACGTCGCCGGGCACCTCGGGACCGGCAACGCCGCGAGCGTCCTCTCCGGCCGCGTCTCCTACACCTTCGGGCTCGAAGGCCCGGCCGTCACCGTCGACACCGCGTGCTCGTCGTCGCTCGTCGCGCTGCACCTCGCCGCGCAGGCGCTGCGGGCCGGTGAATGCTCGCTCGCGCTGGCCGGCGGGGTCACCGTGATGGCCACCCCCGCCGGGTTCGTCGAGTTCAGCAGGCAGCGCGGGCTGGCCGAAGACGGCCGCTGCAAAGCCTTCTCCGACGACGCCGACGGCACCGGCTGGTCGGAAGGCGCCGGAATCCTGCTCCTCGAAAAGCTTTCCGACGCCCAGCGCCACGGCCGACGGGTACTCGCCGTGCTGCGCGGCTCGGCCGTGAACCAAGACGGGGCGAGCAACGGCCTCACCGCCCCGAACGGGCCGTCGCAGCAACGCGTCATCCGCGCCGCGCTCGCCGACGCCGGGCTCGAACCGTCCGAAGTGGACGCGGTCGAAGCGCACGGCACCGGCACCCGGCTCGGTGACCCCATCGAAGCCCAAGCCCTGCTCGCCACCTACGGGCACGACCGCGACCGTCCACTGTGGCTCGGCGCGGTCAAGTCGAACCTCGGCCACACCCAGGCCGCCGCCGGGGTCGCCGGCGTCATCAAGACGGTCCTGGCGCTGAACCACGAGGTGCTGCCCCGCACGTTGCACGCCGACGTCCCGTCGGAGCGCGTCGACTGGACCGCCGGGCACGTCCGGCTGCTGACCGAACCGGTTGCCTGGCCCGCCGCCGAGCGCCCGCGCCGGGCCGCCGTGTCCGCCTTCGGCTTCAGCGGCACCAACGCGCATGCCGTCCTGGAAGAAGCGCCGCCCACCGAGCAGTCCATTGCAGGCAAATCGGCCGTGGAACTCTGGCCGCTGTCCGGCCACACCGAAGCTGCGTTGTCCGCGCAGGCCGCGGCGCTGCTTCCCCTGGCCGAACACGGAACAGCCGGCATCGGCGCCGCGCTGGCCGTCCGCACGGCGTTCGACCACCGGGCGGTGATAACGGCGCCCGATCAGGCCACCGCCGTGCGGAACCTCCGGCTGCTGGCCGAGGGCGGCGAAGGCGTCGTCCGCGGCCGGGTCACCGACGAGGGCCGCTCGGCGTTCCTGTTCACCGGCCAGGGCGCCCAACGCGTGGGCATGGGACTCGCATTGCGCGAGGAGTTCCCCGTGTTCGCTGAGGCCTTCGACACGGCCTGCGCGCGGTTCGACCTCCCGTTGCGCGAGGTGATCGCCGAGGGGGGCGAGCGACTCGACCAGACGCAGTTCACCCAGCCCGCGCTCTTCGCGGTCGAAGTCGCGCTGTTCCGCCTGCTCGAATCATGGGGCCTGACGCCGGACTTCGTCATGGGCCACTCGATCGGTGAACTCGCGGCCGCCCACGTGGCGGGCGTACTGACCCTGGACGACGCCTGTACCCTGGTCGCCGCGCGCGGGCGGCTCATGCAGGAACTGCCCGCGACCGGCGCGATGGTGGCCGTGCGGGCCACGGAGGACGAGGTCCGGTCGCTGCTCACGGCGTCGGCGGACATCGCCGCCGTCAACGGCCCCGCGTCGGTCGTCGTGTCCGGTGTGGAGGAGGACGTCCTCGGCATCGCCGCGCACTTCACGCAGCTGGGCCGGGAGACCAAACGCCTGCTCACCAGCCACGCGTTCCACTCCCCGCTGATGGACCCCATGCTCGCGCGATTCCGCGAGGTGGCCCATGGTCTGTCCTATTCGGACCCGAAGATAGGACTGGTCTCCGACGCCACCGATCCCGAGTACTGGGTCCGCCACGTGCGGGACACCGTCCGGTTCGCCGACGGCGTCAGCTCGCTGGCGGCGAGAGGAGTCACCCGGTTCGTCGAGGTGGGACCGGACGCCGTGCTCGCCGCCATGGTCGGCGACTGCGTCGACGACCCGGTCTTCGTCACCGCGACCCAGCGGCGGAAGCGGCCGGACGTCGAGACGCTGCTGACCGCGGTCGCCGAGGCCCACGTGCACGGCTTCTCCCCGGACTGGACCACGCTGCACCCGACCGGCGCCCGCGCCGACCTCCCCACCTACCCCTTCCAGCGCCGCCGCTTCTGGCCGAGCGCTGGGCGGGCCGGTGACGTCACGACCGCGGGGCTCGCCGCCAGCCCGCACCCGTTCCTCGGCGCGACCGCCGAACTGGCCGGATCCGCGGGCATCCTCGGCACCGGCCGGCTCTCGCTGCGCACCCACCCCTGGCTCGCCGACCACGGCATCGGCGGCTCGGTGCTCTTCCCCGGCACGGCGTTCGTCGACCTGGCCGTCGACGCGGGTGACCGCGCCGGCCGCCCGCAGGTCGAAGAGCTGACTCTCGGCGCGCCGCTGGTGCTGCCCGCGACCGGCGGCGTCCGGCTCCAGGTCCTGACCGGCGCACCGGACGACTCCGGGGCGTGCTCGCTGAGCATCCACTCGCGCCCCGAGGACGCGGCGCCCGACAGCCCGTGGACACTGCACGCGACCGGCGTCCTGACGCCGGCGGTCCCGGCAAGCGGCGACGACCTCACGACGTGGCCGCCGCCGGGTGCGGAACTCCTCGAGACCGACGGGCTCTACGACCGGCTCGCGGACAGCGGGTTCGGGTACGGGCCCGTCTTTCGAGGCTTGCGGCGGGCCTGGCGGCAGGGCGAAGACGTCTACGCGGAGGTCGAGCTGCCGGTGGACACGGACGCGTCGGCGTTCGGGCTGCACCCGGCGCTGCTCGACGCGGTCCTGCACGCGGCGGCGTTCCTGCCGTTCGCACCCGCGCCGCACGGCAGGCTGCCGTTCTCCTGGCGCGGCGTGCAGCTGCACGCCGAAGGGGCGCGCGGCCTGCGCGTGCGCCTCACCAAGACCGGCCCCGAGGCCCTCGCGATCGCCGTCGCCGACTCGGCCGGCCGCGCAGTGGCCACTGTGGACTCCTTGACGCTGCGCGAGTTCGAACCGGACCGGCTCGCGGCCCGGCCGGACGCGCTGTACCGGCTCACCTGGCCGGTCCACGACGGCGACCAGGAAAATCCATCGTGGACAGTCGTCGACTCACTCGACGATGTCACCGACGTGCCGGACGTAGTCGTGCTGCCGTTCGCGTCGCGGCCGGTGCACGACGCGCTGGCCCTCGTCCAGAGCTGGCTCGCTCAAGACCGGTTCGCCCACGCGAAACTGGCGCTGCTCACCTCGGGCGCGGTCGTGGCCGAAGACGGCGACGGCCCGATCGATCCCGCCCTCGCCGCCGTCTGGGGCCTGGTGCGCTCTGCGCAGTCGGAGCACCCCGGCCGGTTCGTGCTGGTGGACTCCGACGGCTCGGCCGAACCCGCGACCGCGCTGGCGACGGGGGAGAGCCAGGTCGCCCTCCGGTCCGGCACGGCCAGGGTGGCGCGGCTGGCCAGGGAAACGGACGCGCTCACCGTCCCCATCGGACCGTGGCGGGTCGACGTCGCCGAGCGCGGCACCCTCGACGGGCTGACCGTCGTGCCCTGCCCCGACTTCGCCGAGCCGGTCGCGCCGGGCGCGGTGCGGATCGCCGTGCGCGCCGCCGGCGTGAACTTCCGGGACGTCCTGAACACCCTCGGCATGTACCCGGGCCCGGCCACCTCGCCGGGGCTGGAGGGCGCCGGGGTCGTCACGGCGGTCGGCGCCGGCGTCACCCGGTTCGCGCCCGGCGACCGGGTGATGGGCCTGTTCGGCGGCGCGTTCGGGCCGGTGGCCGAAGTCGACGAGCGGATGGTCTGCCCGCTGCCCGCCGGGCTGTCGTTCGCCCAGGGCGCGTCGGTGCCGGTGGTGTTCCTGACCGCGCTCTACGCCCTGACCGACCTGGGCGACCTGAGGCCCGGCGAAAGCGTCCTGGTGCACGCGGCGGCGGGCGGCGTCGGCATGGCGGCGGTGCAGCTCGCGCGGCTGCTCGGCGCGGACGTCTACGGCACCGCGAGCGTCGGAAAGCAGGACACACTGCGGGCATCCGGCCTGGCGGACGACCACATCGCGTCGTCGCGGACTCTGGACTTCGAGGCCGCGTTCCTCGCGACGACGGGCGGGCGCGGCGTCGACGTCGTGCTCGACTCGCTCGCCGGGGACTTCGTGGACGCGTCGCTGCGGCTGCTGCCGCGCGGCGGCCGGTTCCTGGAAATGGGTAAGACGGACGTACGGGACCCGGCGCAAATCGCGGCCGCGCACCCGGGCGTCCGGTACCAGGCGTTCGACCTGGTCGAGGCCGGGTACGACCGGATCCGCGAGCTGTTCGACCGGCTGCTGGCCTGGTTCGAGGACGGCGCGCTGACGCCGGTGCCGGTCACCGCGTGGGACGTCCGGCGCGCGCCCGCCGCGTTCCGGCACGTGAGCCAGGCCAAGCACGTCGGCAAGGTCGTGCTGACCGTGCCCGCGCCGCTCGACCCGGACGGCACCGTGCTGATCACCGGCGGCACCGGCGGGCTGGGGCGGCTGCTGGCCCGGCACCTGGCCGAGTCCGGCGTCCGGCACCTGCTGCTGGCGAGCCGGCGCGGCCCGGCGGCCGAGGGCGTCGACGAGCTGCGGGCCGAACTGTCCGCGCTGGGGGCCGAGGCAACGGTCGTCGCGTGTGACGCGGCGGACCGCGAGGCGCTGGCGAAGGTGTTGGCCGAGGTGCGGCTGACCGCGGTCGTGCACGCGGCGGGCGTGCTCGACGACGGGCTCGTCGAAGCGCTTTCCCCGGACCGGCTGGACACCGTCCTGCGGCCGAAGGCGCTGGCCGCGACCAATTTGGACGAGCTGACGCGGGACCACGATTTGTCCGCGTTCGTCCTGTTCTCCTCGGCGGCGGGCGTGCTCGGCGCGCCCGGGCAGGCCAACTACGCCGCCGCAAACGCTTTCCTGGACGGACTCGCCCGGCAACGGCGTTCGGCGGGGTTGCCCGCGCTGGCGCTGGCCTGGGGTCCGTGGCTGCCGACCGGGGGCATGACGGCCGGGCTGTCCGACGCCGACGTCCGCCGGATGGCGCGGTCGGGCCTGCCGCCGCTGCCCGCCGACCAGGGCCTGGCGCTGTTCGACGCCGCAGTGGACGCACCCGACGCGGTGCTGGTGCCGATGCTGGTGGACCCGCGCGCACTGGGTGCCGACGTCCCCGAGCAGCTGCGCGGGCTGGTCCGGACCACCGTCCGGCGCCGCGCGGCCGAGGACGCTCCGGACTGGCGGGAGCGCCTGGCGGCGATGTCCGCCGAGGACCGGCGGCAGGCGTTGCTCGACTTGGTGTGCGCGCAGGTGGCCGCGGTGCTGGGCTACGGCGACGTCGTCGACCCGACACGGGTGTTCAAGGAACTGGGGTTCGACTCGCTGACGGCGGTGGAGCTGCGCAACCGGCTCACGGCGGTGACGGGCGTCCGGTTGCCGGCGACGCTGATCTTCGACTACCCGACCCCGGCGGCGCTGGCGGGGTGCCTCGGCGAAGAGCTGTTCCCGGCATCGGAGTCCGAAGTGGACGATGACCTGAGCGACCTGGACGTCGACGACTTGGTCCGGCTGGCCCTCGGCACCGACGAAGGCTGAAACGGAAAGCGGCCGTCCTGGTGACCCCCCGACCGGGGCACCAGGACGGCCGCCGAGACCGTCCGCAAGGGCTTTCAGGAAATGAAGAACCGACGCCGGCCCGCGGCCGTCGTCTTGCGGGACGTCGCACTGCGGACGAAGAACGCCAGCCCCGCCAGAATCGTCACCGCGCCGCCGATCACGCCGATCGTGTGCTCGCCCGCGTTGAGGATGATCACGATCCCGCCCGCGACCAGGATCAGCCCCATGACGAGGGAAACGAACGGGCGGCCGCCTTGTTCTTTGGCCATGGGAAACTCCTCGATGACACTCGACGAAAGAAATTGCCTGTGCTCGATTCAAGCACAGCGCGAACTGCGTTGTGAGTCCTCGAAAGTCGTCATTCGACCATCGAAAGTTGACGTTCCCCGAGTTGCCGGTCGCACCGGGTGCTGGGAAGATCACGCGGGTACGGGGGTTGCAACTTTGGTTGCGGCGACAAGCCACCTTGTGCCGTAGCACGGCGGCCGTGGCAGCGGGTTCACTGGACTCAGGCACACAGGATCGAAGTACGGAGCGGGCGCTTGATCACAGCACGAGATCTCACGAAACGGTACGGCGACACGACGGCCGTCCACGGGCTGTCGTTCGACATCAAGCCCGGCGTGGTGACCGGTTTCCTGGGCCCCAACGGCGCGGGCAAGTCGACCACCATGCGGATGATCCTCGGCCTGGACGCCCCCAGCGGCGGCTCGGTCACCGTCAACGGCAAGGCCTACCGCGACCTGCCCGCGCCGATGCGCGAGGTCGGCGCGCTGCTCGACGCCAAGGCCGTCCACGGCGCGCGCACCGCCTACCGGCACCTGCAGTGGGTCGCGCAGGCCGGCGGCATCCCGCGCAAGCGCGTCGACGAGGTGCTCGACACCGTCGGCCTCAGCGACGTCGCCGGCAAGAAGGTCGCGAACTTCTCCCTCGGCATGTACCAGCGGCTGGGCATCGCGACGGCGCTGCTCGGCGACCCGCCGACCCTGCTGTTCGACGAGCCGGTCAACGGCCTCGACCCCGAGGGCATCTACTGGATCCGGACGCTGATGCAGGACCTCGCCGCCGAGGGGCGGACGGTCTTCGTGTCCAGCCACCTGATGAACGAGATGGAAGAGACCGCCGAACACGTCATCGTGATCGGCCGCGGCGAGCTGATCGCCGACATGCCGATCACCGACTTCACCCAGCGCAGCGCGCGCAGCCACGTCCACGTCGTCTCGCCGAAGGCAGCCGAGCTCGCCGAAGCCCTCGAACGCGCGGGCGCCAAGGTGACGAAGCTGGACGACGGCTCGCTCAACGTCGTCGGCCTGGACGCGCCGGAGATCGGCGACCTCGCGCTGGAGCGCCGGCTCGGGCTGCACGAGCTCACGCCGGTCCGCGCCAGCCTCGAGGCCGCGTTCATGGACCTCACCAAGGACAGCGTGCAGTACCGGTCGCACAGCGGCGCGCCGCCGGCGGAGGAGAAGGTGCTCGAGACCGTGCGGGCGCTCGCGTCGGAAGGGACGGACTGACATGACGACCGCAACCGCGTTGCCCGCCGCTAAGACTTCGCCGGGCATCACCAACACGCTCGCCGCCGAGTGGACCAAGCTCAAGTCGGTCCGGTCGACCTGGATCGTCGTCATCGCCGCGGCCGTCGTCAGCGTCGGGTTCTCCGTGCTGTTCAGCTTCCTGACCGAGCAGGACTACCAGAACCTGCCCGCCGGCCAGACGACGGACTTCGACTCGGCGGGCACCGCCATGGTCGGGATGAACCTCGGGCTCATCCTGATTTCGGTGCTCGGGGTGCTGGCCGTGTCCGGCGAGTACTCGACCGGGATGATGCGCCTGACCCTGGCGATCACGCCGCACCGCGGCCGGGTCCTGGTCTCGAAGGCCGTGGTCGTCGGGCTGCTGGCCTTCGTGCTCGGCACGGTGTTCGCCGCGGCGGCGTTCTTCATCGGGCAGCTGGTCCTCGGCATCAACCCGAACATCCCGACGCTCGGCCTCGGCGGCCCCGGCGTGCTGCGCAGCCTGCTGGGCTGGGGCGCGGAGTTCGCGGCGTTCGCGCTGCTGGCCCTGTCGTTCGGCGTGATGATGCGCAGCGCGGCGGGCGCGATCGCGACGGCGATCGGCTTCATCTTCGCCCCGGCGATCCTGGGCGCGCTGCTGCCGGCGTGGGTGCAGCGCGACATCCTGGCGTACTTCCCGGCGTCGGCCGCGGAGCAGCTGAGCACGGCCCAGCTCAAGACGGACTCGGCGACGTACCTGGGTCCGCTGACCGGCGGCGGGACGCTGCTGACGTGGGTCGCGGTGGCGCTGGTGGTCGCGTTCTCCCTGATGGGCAAGCGCGACTCCGGCTGAGAGTTCGCCGGCTGCCCGGATGTAGTGAATGACTCATTCATGTCGCCAGGCGACATGAATGAGTCATTCACGTCGTTTCGAGGGGGGCGAGGATGCGGTCGGCCGCCGTGACCGCGCCGCCGCCTTCGCGGGTGTGGTCGCGCATCGCGCGCATGCGCGCGCCGATGCCTTCGTCCGCCGCCACCGCCAGCACCGCGTCGCGGATCGACTCCGGGGTCACGCCGGTGCGGGGGATGCGGACCCCGAGGCCCAGCTCCACCACCCGCTCGGTGTTGACCTCCTGCTCGCCGTGCATCGGCACCAGCACGAGCGGCGTCCCGCAGTAGAACGCCTCCATGACGCTGCCCATGCCCGCCGACGTCACGAACGCCGACGCGTGCCGCAGCACCGCCGGGTGCGGAACCCACTGCCGTGCCTCGACGTTCGGCGGCAGGTCGCCCAGCGACGCCGGATCCACCCCGCCGCCCAGCGTCATGACGACGTTCCAGGGCAGGGAAGCGAACGCGCGGGCGCACTGGCGGAAGAAGCCCGGCTGGTCGTTGAACGCCGAGGTGCCCAGCGACACCAGCAGCACCGGGTTGCCGTTGGACGGTGGTTCCCAGCCCGTCAGCGGCCGCTGCGGGCCGAAGCACGGGCCGGTGAACGTGTGCCGCGAATCGAACGTCGGCCCCGCGTACTGGAAGTCGCGGGGGATGAGGACCAGCTTGTGGTCGCGGCCGTCGTCGAGGAACTCCTCCGCGGTCCGGCCGGGGGCTTCGGCCGCGAGCAGGCCTTGGAGGTCAGCGACGAAATCGTAAGAGTCCTCTGTGGACTCCGGAGCCGGGTAACGCGCGACGTGTGCGGGCAGCGAGTAGTGCTCGTTGGACGCGAAACACGCCGAAAGCTGGACCGTCGGACACGAGACGTCGTGGGCGAGCACGCGGCCCGCGATCCACATCGTCGAGTCGAAGGCGAGCACGTCGGGCGGGTCGTCGGCCAGGAGCTTCCGCACCGGCGCCAGCGGCCCGAGACAGCTCGAAGCGCCGGTCAGCGCCGCCGCCAGCCGGTGGGAGCCCGGGTCGCCGGCCGGCTCGTCGTACCCGAGCGGGCGGGCGCCGGTGGCCGCGATCCGGTCGGCGAACGCGCTGCCGGTCGCCACCGTGACCCGGTGGCCGCGCCGGACCAGCTCGCCGAGGACGTCCAAGACGGGAGTCACGTGCCCGTGACCGGGCAGGGTGCAGAGCACGACGTGTCGGGTCACACCGGCCATGCTCGCACCGCGTATTCAGGGATTTCGCCAGACATCCCGCCGTTAGCCTCGGGCGCGGACACTCGTGGAGGTGGCGGATGGACTTCGGCTGGACCGCGGACCAGCGGCGGCGCTACGACCGGACGGTGGCCGACACCCGAGCGGCCTTCCCGGCCGCGGCCGAGTACGCGTTCAGCCGCGAAAACTGGGCGTTGCTCGGCAAGTTCGGCGTGCTCGGCGCCAGCGTGCCCACCGGCCACGGCGGGGGCGGCCTGACCGCGCTCGAGACGGCGCGGGTGTTCGAAGCCGCCGGACGGGGCTGCCCCGACACCGGACTCGTCTTCGGCGCGGCCGCGCACCTGTTCGCCTGCACCATGCCGATCGTCGACTTCGCGCCGGAAACGGAGCGCGAGAGGCTGTTGCCCGGCCTCGCCGCCGGCGACCTCATCGCGGGCAACGCGATGACCGAGCCCGAAGCGGGCTCCGACGTCGGCGCGCTGCGGACCACGGCGACCCCGGTCGACGGCGGTTACCTGCTCAACGGCGTCAAGAGCTTCGTCAGCAACGGTCCCGTCGCCGACGTCCTGGTCACCTACGCGGTCACCGACCCGGCCGCCGGCCACTGGGGCATCACGGCGTTCGCGCTCGACGCCCACTCGCCGGGGGTCACGGCGGGTGAGCCGTTCGGCAAGCTGGGCATGGAAGGCTGCGTGGCCTGCGAGATCACCTTCACCGACTGTTTCGTGCCCGCGGCGGCGGTCCTCGGCGAACCCGGCCAGGGCTCGGCGATCTTCCAGCACTCGATGGGCTGGGAGCGGGCCTGCCTGTTCGCGCTCTACCTCGGCGTCCAGGACCGGCTGATCGACCGCTGCCTCGAGCACGTGCGCGGCCGGCGCCAGTTCGGCAAGCGGCTCGCCGAGTTCCAGTCGGTGTCCAACCGGGTCGTGGAGATGAAGCTGCGGGTCGAAAGCGCCCGCCTGCTGCTGTACCGGGCGTGCTGGGCGCTGGACCAGGGTGAGGACGCGACGCTGTTCGCGGCGCTGTCGAAGCTCGCGGTGTCCGAGGGGACGGTGGCGAGCGCGACCGACGCCGTCCAGCTGTTCGGCAGCCGCGGCTACCTGCGTGAACAGGGGATCGAAGCCGCGCTGCGGGACGCGATCGGCGGGACGATCTTCTCCGGCGCGTCCGACGTGCAGCGCCAGCTCGTCGCGATGGAATTGGGGTTGTGATGCTGCACGAGCTGGTCCTCGCCGCTGCCGAACGCACACCGGACGCCCCGGCGGTGCACTGCGGCACCACGACCGTGACCTACCGCGAACTCGACGAGCTGGCCGGCCGGCAGGCCGCCGGCCTGCACGCCGCCGGGGTCCGCCACGGCGACCGCGTGCTGATCTGGGCCGAGAAGAGCGTCGAGGTGGTGGCGCTCATGCAGGCGTCGCTGCGGCTCGGCGCGGTCTACGTGCCGGTCGCGCCGTCGAACCCGGTGTCGCGGGTGCGGCTCATCGCCGAGAGCTGCACGCCCGCGCTGGTCGTCACCGACATGGCTGCCGACTGGGGTGCGAACCCGCCGCCGCTCAGCTCGTTCGCTGAACTGTCCACATGCGACGGTGTGGCGCCGCCGGAGCACGTCGGCCCGGACGAGCCCGCCTACATCCTCTACACGTCCGGCTCGACGGGCACGCCGAAGGGCGTCCTGATCAGCCACCGCAACGCGCTCGCGTTCGTCGGGTGGGCCGCGCGGGAAACGGGCCTGCACGCAGGCGACCGGCTGGCCAACCACGCGCCGTTCAACTTCGACCTGTCGGTGTTCGACCTCTACGGCGCGTTCTTCGCCGGGGCGTCGGTGGACCTGGCGGGCGCGGACCTGTCCTACTCGCCCGTGGAGCTGGCGGACTTCCTGCACGGCCGCGGGATCAGCGTCTGGTACTCGGTGCCGTCGGCGCTGCTGCTGATGATGCGCCACGGCGGCCTGCTCGACCGGCCCGCGCCGGCTTCCTTGCGGGTCTGCGTGTTCGCCGGGGAGCCGTTCCCGATCGCCGGGGTGCAGACGCTGCGCCGCGCGTGGCCGGACGTCCGGCTGTTCAACTGGTACGGCCCGACCGAAACGAACGTCGTCACGAGCTACGAGGTGACGTCCGCCGACCTCGCGCGGACCGGAAGCCTGCCGATCGGGCGGGCGTGCTCGGGTGCGACGCTGACGCTGTCGGACGGCGAGATCGTCGTCGAGGGCCCGACGGTCATGCTGGGGTACTGGGGCGCGGCCCCGCAGCTGGGCGGCTACCGCACGGGCGACCTCGGCCGGTACGACGAGGCGGGCGAGCTGGAGTACGCGGGCCGCCGCGACGCGATGGTCAAGCTGCGCGGCCACCGCGTCGAGCTGGGCGAGATCGAGACGGCGCTGGCCCGCCACCCGGGGGTCGCCGAGGTGGCGGTCGTGGTCGCGGGAGCGGGCATCGACGCGCGGCTGCGCGCGGTGGTCGTCCCCCGGCCCGGCGAGCGCGTGACGCTGCTGGGGATGAAGGCCCACTGCGCGGCGCACCTGCCGAAGTACATGATCGTGGACGAGGTCGTCACGGCGGAGGAACTGCCCCGCACGGCGAACGGCAAGACCGACCGCGCCGCCCTCGCCCACTGACCCCGGCCCCGAAAGACGTGAATGACTCATTCATGTCGTCAGACGACATGAATGAGTCATTCACGTCATTCAAGCGGTGCGAGCGAGAACGTAGTGCGTTGGCAGGTTGAGCACGGAACCGTCGGCCAGCGTCTCCGTCGTGCGCAGCAGCAACTCGCCCCCGTCCACTACAGTAAACCCGGCCACCTCGTACACCGTCTCCAGCTCCGCCTCGCCCGCCGCCGGCTGGAGGCCGATGCCGAAGTAGATCGACACCCGCTCCAGCTTCGGCAAGTCGTTGGCGGGGTCGGCGATGAGCTGCTGCATGTACGTGTAGCTCGCCGGGGTCAGCTCCTGGTTGAACACGCACCCGCGCGCCCCGGCCAGCACGGCCAGGTTGCGCGCGCACGTCACCCGCTTCTCGACCGGCAGCTGGTGGATCACGCCCGACAGGTAGATGTTCACGTCGCCGTACCGCGCCCGGAACGCCGCCACCGCGGACGAATCCAGCACGTCCAGCAACTCGTACGAGACGTTCGGAGCGCCGTTCTCCGTCCGCGCCCGGTTCAACGCGGCTTCGGCGATGTCGACGCCGACGACCCGGTCGTAAAGCCCGGCCAGGTACCGGGTCTGGGTCCCGTTGCCGCAGCCGAGGTCGACCAGCGGCAGCGCGGGGTCGAAGTGCGCCTTGAACAGCTCGGCGTGCGCGGCCGCGCCGTCGGCGGGCTCGCAGTCCCAGAACGCCGCTCCCGCACGGTCCGGGAGGTCCGTCCAGTAGGCCTCCCAGACCCGCCCGTCCTTGTTCGTCATGGTGTGCCTCAGTTCTTCTGCCACGGGATTTCCGGTGCGGGGTAGAACTTCACGCCCGCCGCCGTCCAGCGCGGACCCTGAGCCGCCAGCCGCGAAGCGAACGACGTCCAGTCGTGGCTCGCCTGCGGCGACCAGCCGATCTCGGCGATCGCGGGCAGCCGCGGGAAGGCCAGGTAGCGGGCGTCGTCGAGGCTGCGCACGGTGTCCGTCCACAAGGGAGCTTCGACGCCGTCGATGTTCGAGTTCAGCGCGCCGGGCACGACCGCCGTCGGGTCCCAGCCGTACGCGGCCTGGACGCTGATGTCGCCCGCCCACTCGAGGCCGAGGTCACCGGCCGGGACGCCGGGCGCGTACTTCATGTCCAGGTAGGTGTAGACGCACGGCGCCATGATCAGCTTCGCGCCCTTTTGGCTGGCTTCGCCGACCTCGTTCTGGGTGCCGTCGTAGATCCAGAACTCGCCGGTCGCGCCCTGCGGCGGGGTCGCGGTGAGCATCTCCGCCCAGCCCAGCAGCTTCTTGCCGAGCTTGGCCACCATCGGCGCGACCTTCGCCATGAACGCCGTGTACTGCGCGTCGGTGAGGTCCTGGATCTCGTCGCCGCCGACGTCGAGGTAGCCGCCCGGGGTCAGCGCCGCGACCTGCGTCAGCACGTCGTTGATGAACTTGTACGTCACGGGCTTGTCGACGCACAGGTCCGACCGCGGCGCGGGGGTGAGCCCGGTGTAGACCGGCCCGGCGACGCCGTCGCAGTTGAGCTCGGCGTAGGAGGACAGCGCCGCGCCGAAGTGCGACGGCATCTCGATCTCCGGCACGATCGTGACGTGCCGGCTCTGCGCGTAGGCGACGATGTCGCGGTACTGGGCCTGGGTGTAGAAACCGCCCGCGCCACCACCGGACCCGGTGCTCGCGCCCTTCGCGGTCAGGTTCGGCCAGCCGGTGATCTGCAGCCGCCAGCCCTGGTCGTCGGTCAGGTGGAAGTGCAGGTTGTTGACCTTGTACAGCGCGATGTCGTCGATGTACTTCTTGACGTCGGCCACCGGCAGGAAGTGCCGGGCGACGTCGAGCATGGCGCCGCGGTAGGCGTAGCGCGGGTAGTCGAGGATGTGGCCGCCGGGCACGGTGAGCGTCCCGCTGAGTGAAGCGGGCAGGAGCTGGCGCAGCGTCTGGACGCCGTTGAAGAGGCCGGCGGGCTTCGCGGCCCGGATGGTCACGCCGGACGCGGTGCTGTCGAGCTGGTAGCCCTCGGCGCCGACGCGCGGGTCCGCACCACCGAGTACCAGCGAAATCCCGGGCAACGCCTTCGGCAGGGCGGGGGTGGTGATGACGGGGAGCCGGAACCGGGTCGCCGGCCGCAGCAGCCCGGCGAGGTAGTCGCCGACCTGGCGGGCTTCGGCGCCCCCGGAGGTGAACACCACCGCCTCCGGCCCGAGCCGGTAGCGGACGGCCGGGTCCGGCGTCACCGACACCGGCGCCGGCACGATCTGCTGGAGGGTGGAGACGGCCGGAACCGCCTGCGGTGCGGCGCCGGCGGGCACCACGGGGGCGAGCAGGCCGAGGAGGGAGAGGAACAGCACCCCACGCCTGGCACTTCGAGCGGTCATGAGCCGTCCATTGCGGATAGTGGTGAGTGGTCCCTTTCTCTTAACCGCCCGCTCGGGCGTGAGTCCACCCGATCGGCCGACGTCTGGGGAGACTGCTAAGCCGGGTTACTCCGCCTGCCGGAACAACTAAGGTTGTGAACCGACAACCTTCCGTCACCGGCTGTCAACCTTTGGCCGTTTTCCGCACCGGTCCCGATCCGTCAAGATCGAGTGGTACGCAAGCCACAGAAACGGGTGACCGACATGACCGACACGCCGACCTCCGTTCACTACCGCGCCTACCTGCTCGCCTACGACGTCGAGAAGGAAGACCTCTACGACCGCACGCGCACGGCGTTCCTGACCCGTGCCGGCGTGCTCACGGAGCTGGCGCTGCGCGGCAACATCGCCGACGAAGACGGCGACGCCGTGCTGGTGAAGTCCGACCCGACCGGCGACCCGGTGCTCGACCGGCTGCTGGCCCAGATCGGCAACGAGAAGCGCAGCTGGAAGTCGTGGATCCGGCACGACTACAAGGAAACCCTCGAGGCGATCGAGGAGCAGCTGGTGGAGCGGAAGCTGCTCGCGGTCGAAGAGAAAAAGGTCCTCGGCGTCGTCCCGAAGACCCACGTGACCGTGACCGACCCGGCGGTGGCGAAGGCCCTGCAGGCGCACGCGGTCGAGGTCCTGCACGGCTCGACCCCGGCGGCCGAGATCGGTGCGGACGACGCGGCGCTGGTGGCGCTGGCGGCGGCGGGCACGGTGCCGAGCGTCGTGACGCGCAAGGAGAGCAAGGGCGAGTACAAGGACCGCATCGAGGAGCTGACCGACCGCGTCGGCGAGGTGGCGCCGGGCCTGGAGAAGGCGCTGCGCGGCATCCGGTTGACGATGATCGCCGCGCAGGGCGGCCTCGGCTTCAGCGGCTGACCCCCCTACCGCACGGCGAAAGGCCCGGTGACTCGGTCACCGGGCCGTTCGCCTTTCTCGCCCTGGGTCACGCGAACGCGGGCATCACCTTGTCCGCGAACAGGTTCAGCGTGCGGGTCATCGTCTCCGCCGACTGGCCGCCGAAGTCCAGGTTCCACAGGATCACGTCCGGGCCGAGCACGTCCCGCACCTCCTCGATCCGCCCGCGCACCGTGTCCGGCGAGCCGACGACCGCCTTGGCCTCGAGCCCGTCGGTCTCCAGGTCGAAGCTGGCCATCTGACGCGCCATCGCCGTGTAACCCTCGTACGCCGGCGATTCCACGTTGTGCCAGGACAGGATCGCTTCCTTGAACGCGTTGAACGACTTCACCATGTACGGCACGGCCAGGTCGCGAGCCTCTTCGTCGCTGTCGGCGATCAGCAGCGGGATGCTCACCGCGAACTTCGGCTTGCGGCCGGAATCGCCGTGCTGCTCGAGGAAAGCGCTGCGGTACAGCTCGACGTACTCGCGCTTGCGGGCCATCTCGTTCAGCTGCGTCGAGCTGATCAGCAGGTTGAACCCCTTGCGGCCGGTCCAGTCGAAGCTCGCCGGGGTCGCCAGCGCGGCCACCCACACCGGCGGGCCCGGCTGCTGCACCGGGGCGGGGAGCGAATTCGCGTTCTCGTAGGAGAAGAACGGCGTGTCCTCGGTGACGTCCTTTTCGGACCACAGCCGGACGACGGCCTCGATCGTCGCGAGGAAGCGCTCGCGGCTGGTGTCCATGTCGACGCCGAACGCCTCGAACTCGTACGGCAGGAACGCCCGGGCGAACCCGACGTCCAGGCGGCCACCGCTCATCACGTCGACCTGGGCCGCGTGCGCGGCGATCTGGATCGGGTGGTGGAACGACGCCTGGATGCCGCCGGTCATCAGGCGGATCGACTGCGTGCGCGCGGCCACGGCGGACAGGAAAGCCAGCGGGCTGGGGGAATACCCACCGTAGGAGCGCAGGTAGTGCTCGGTCATCTTGACGTAGTCCAGGCCGAGCCGGTCGGCGAGGACGCTGACCTCCAGCACGTCCTGGAAGTACTGCGAGGCGGACGTGGTCCGCGGGTCGCAGTCCGGCAGCAGCGAGACGCCATACTCCACTTCTGATCCCTCCGATGGATGGGCTGACGAACCGCCAGCGTCGACCCGCCGACCGCGCCCGCGGTACCGGCCCTAGCAACCCAACCCTGGGGTAACCCTTAAGAACTCCCGCGCCCGGAGCTGAGGTTTTGCCTAGAGCCCGGGTGCTAGCCCGGCGGCACCCGGCACCGGGGTCAGTAGCGTCGCGGCAACCGCGTCGGATCGTGCGTAAGGGGAAATCGGTGACTCTGGGGTATCTCTTCGGTGCGAACATCTCCGATCCCGACCCGGAGCACGGCGCGCACCTCTACGAGGCCTACCCGGCGATGCGCCGGACGTACGAAGAGGTCCGCGACTGGACCGGCCTCGAACCGCGCGTCCTGCTGCGCGGCGAGTTCGAACCCCGGGGCGACCACGACCGCTTCAGCCTGGCCGGCATCCGGCTGGCCGCGCTGGCGCTCGGCATCCACGACGTCCTCGCCGCGTCCGAGATCCACCCCGGTGTCGCCGGCGGCATCAGCCTCGGCGGCCTGATCGCGAGTTCGGTGGCGGGCGCGGTGGACCGGCGCACGCTGTTCGACCTGCTGCTGCGCGAGGCGAAGACGCCGCTGCCGGACCCGGCGCCCCCGGCCCAGGGCGCGGCCATCGCCTTCCTCCCGGTCACCGAAGATCCCACGTACTACTACGGCGACCGACGTCCGGGCGTGTACCTCGGCGGCGACTTCGGCGTGCTCGCCGACGGCACCGCGCGGCTGCTGATGCTCAGCGGCACGGCCGAGGCCCTCGAGAAGCTCGTCGCGCAGAGCCCGCCCGGCATGGTCAGCGTCATCGACGGCCAGCCCTTCGCCGTCCACTCGCCGCTGCGGCAGTACGCGACCGACTTCATGGCGCCGACCGTGGCCGCGATCCCGGTGGCGGACCCGCGGATCCCGGTGTGCTCGTTCCTCGAAGAACGCGCTCTCACGACGGCCGGCGAGGTCCGGGACCTGTTCCAGCGCAACAAGACCACGACGATGAGCCTGCCGCACGTCTGCGCCGGGATGAAGGACCAGGGCGTCCGGCTCGCCTTCGTGCTCGGCCCGACGCTGCCCGCCGGGGTGCTCGACTTCCCGTTCCCCGTCGTGCGCATCACCGAGCCGCACCACGTCACCGAAGCCATGACCGCGATCTACGACTACGCCGTCGACCTCGTCGCCCCCGCCTGACCCGCACCAAGGAGAGACCGTGAGCACCCGCACGCACGAACGTGCCAGCCTGACCGACCACTGGTTGTCCCTCGACCTCGACGCGTGGACGCGGCACGTGGTGCGGCGGCACTTCAACCCGGAGCTCGGCAGCCCGTACTGGCTCAAGCGCGCCACCGAGCTGTCGTTCGACCCGATGGACATCACGCGGTACGACCAGCTCGCCGAGTTCGGCCCGTTCCCGCCCGGCGACCTGCGCGGCCTGGACCCCGGCGACCTGGTCCCGCGGATCGTGCCCCGCCCGCTGACCGGCCGTGTGTGGGAGTCCGGCGGCACCACCGGCGACCCGGTGCGCGTGTTCTACACCGAGGACATGATGACCCACCGCGTCGAGTGGCGGCGCTGGTCGTACCTCTTCGACGGCTACCAGGCCGGCCGCACCTGGCTGCAGGCGACGCCGAGCGGGCCGCACCAGATCGGCAACGGCGCGATCGAGCTGTCCGAACAGCTCGCCGGGCTCGTCTACGGCATCGACATGGACCCGCGGTGGATCAAGCAGCTCATCCGCGCCGGCAAGATGAAGGAGCTGGGGGAGTACACCGACCACGTCCTGGGGCAGATCGTCGACATCCTGCGCTCGCAGCACGTCCACTACCTCAACACCACGCCCGCGCTGCTGCAGAAGCTGATCGCGCGGCAGCCGGAGCTGGTCGCGGCGCTCGACGGCGTGCGCCTGGGCGGCACGCACATGAGCCCGCGGATGTACCAGGACTTCGTCAAGGCCCTCGACGGCGGGCTCGTGCGGTCGGGCTACGGCAACACCTTCGGCAACGCCGTGAGCCTGCATCCGGAGGACGGCGGCGCGATCCTGCCCTACGCCCCGACCTACCCGCAGGTGACGATGTCCGTCGTGGACCCTGCGGACTTCCGGCGGAACGTCGACAATGGACAGTTGAAGCTGACCGTGCTGCACGAGGACCTGTTCCTGCCCAACCTGCTCGAGCGCGACGAGGCCACCCGCTACGACACGAAGGGCGAGTGGCCGGTCGACGGCGTCTACAACGTGCGCCCGCTGCAGGTCAGCCAGGCCGCGCCGGAAGGGCTCTACTGATGGCGCCGAAGGTGGTCGTCATCGGCGCCGGGGTCATCGGCGCCGCGGTGACCTACCACCTCGCCCGGCGCGGGGCGCGGGTGCACTGCGTCGACCGCGCGGACCGGCCCGCCGCGGGCACCACGGAAGTCGGATTCGCCACCGCGACGGCGTACCGGCGTTTCCCCAAGTCGTACTTCGAGCTGAACCAGGCCGGCATCGCCGCACACGCGGAGCTGGCCGGGGACTCCGCGCCCTGGTGGCACCGCACCGGCACGGTGGCGTGGACCGACGACGAGTCGTTCGCAGGGTACCTCGCCCAGCTCGCCGAATGGGGGTGCCCGGTCGAGCGGTACGCCCCGGACGACACGTCGGTGGTCTTCCCCGCGTCCGGACCGGTCGCCTTCCTGCCGTCGGAGGGCTGGATCGACGCGGTCGCCTTCACCCGCCACCTCCTGGACCAGGCCGTTTCCCACGGGGCCACGCTGGGGCTGAACGCCGAGGTGACGTCGGTGGAACGCGGTGCCGGGCTCGCGGACGGCCGCCGGATCGAGGCCGATGTCGTGGTCAACGCCACCGGCTCGGCCGCGGACGAGCTCGGCGCGCTGGCCGGCGCGCGCCCGTTCCTCGGCCCGCCTCGGCGCAGCCTGATCGCGCACCTGCTGGTCGACGGCGACCCGCTGCGGTACATCCTGCGCGCCCCCGAGGTCAGCATCCGCCCGGACGGGCCCGGGCGCGTGGTCCTGCGCTCGGACCGCGTCGACCGCGGGCTGCCGCCACGCTCGGGGACGCCCGACCCGGAGTTCGTGAAGGACCTCCTGGACCGGGCGGCGAAGGTGGTGCCGTTGCTGGGGACCGCGACCGTCCGCACGGCCGAGGTGGTCGACGCGCGGTGCGCGCGTGACGAACTGCCGAGCGTCGGGCCGCTGTCGGCGGTACCCGGGTACTACGAGGCGGTCGCGAGCGCGGGCGTCACGCTGGCGCCGCTGTTCGGCAAGGCCCTCGCGGCCCGGATCGTCGACGGCGAGCCCGACCCGCTGGTCGACGTCTTCACGCCCGACCGGTTCGAAGCAAGCTAGAAAGTTCCCCAAAAAATCTCTCGCATACTGATCTCGCACCGGGAAACCGGTCGCGAAGGGGTGTAGCTCTCAACTGGCCAGAGCAGCGGTTTCCAACACCGACGGTTGCAGGTTCGAGTCCTGCCGCCCCTGCCACGAAACACCGGTTCCGGCCGGGCCCGCCGAACCGTTGGGAGTACCGAGGTGACCATCTGGACCGAGCTGCTGGGCAGCCAGACCCACCTCCTCGGCGAGAAGTACCGGACCCGCGTCGTCGAAGCCGGTGACGGCGAGCCGCTCGTGCTGCTGCACGGCGTCGGCGGGCACGCCGAGGCCTACGCGCGCAACGTGACCCGGCTCGGCGAGCACTACCGCGCGATGGCGATCGACCTGCTCTGGCACGGCTTCTCCGCCAAGCCGGAGTTCACCCACGACGCCGTCGGCACGTACGTCGACCAGGTGCTCGACCTGCTGGACTCCCAGGGCATCGAACGCGCGCACCTCGAAGGCGAGTCGCTCGGCGGCTGGGTCGCGTTGACGCTGGCCCTGGAGCACCCCGACCGCGTCGGGAAACTGGTGCTCAACACCACCGCCGGCATCAAGTGGAATCCGGGCTCGGTCGACGAACGGCCCGCCGAAGGGCGCGAGGCCCTGCGCGCCCGGTCGCTGGCCGCGATCGAAAACCCGACCCCGGAGACCATCCGCACCAGGCTGGAGTGGCTGATGGCCACCCCGGACCGCGTCACCGACGAGCTGGTCGAGGTCCGCCGCCGGATCTACGCCGACCCGGCCACGAACATCGCGCTGCGCACGGTGTTCGAGAACTCCTTCGGGTTCGGGTCCGGGCCGAACCGGCGGATCTCCGAAGACCGGCTCGCCACGGTGAGCGTGCCGACGCTCGTGCTGTGGTCGGACCACAACCCCGGCAGCGGGCCCGACGTGGGCCGCCGGATCGCGAAACTGATCCCGGGTGCCGCCTTCCACTGCGTCGCCGACGCCGCGCACTGGCCGCAGTGGGAGCAGCCGGACGAACACGACCGCGTGGTGCTCGGGTTCCTGGGCGGCACGGCGTGACCAGCAGGAGGACGGACCCCATGCGCATCCGCAGTCTCGCCTACGCCGGACTGTCCACTCAGGACCTGCCGGCGTGGGGGACGTTCGCCTCGGACGTCCTCGGCCTGCCCGGCCAGTGGGTCGACGACGGGCGCCTGCTGCTGCGCATGGACGAGCGGGTCTACCGCTTCGACGTCCGCCACGGCGACGCCGAAGGCCTGTCCTGGCTGGGCTGGGAGGTGGCGAGCGCCGCCGACCTGGCCGCCCTCGAACACGAGCTGGCCGCGGCCGGTGTCGCGGTGACCCGGGCGACGGCGGCGGAGTGCGCCGACCGGCGCGTCGCGGGAATGCTGTGGCTCGAGGACCCGGCCGGGCTGCGGCACGAGCTCTTTTACGGCCAGGAAGCCGACTTCCGGCCGCTGCGCCTGACGCGCGCCCTCGACGGCTACCGGACCGGCGAGCACGGCATGGGGCACGCCGTCGTCGGCGTCACCAACTACGCCGAGACGCTGGCGTTCCTGGTGGACACGCTGGGCTTCGGCGTCAGCGACACGTTCAAGGGCTTCATCGCGTTCCTGCACTGCAACCCGCGGCACCACTCGATCGCGCTGGTCGAGACCGACGAGCCCGGCCTGCGCCACATCATGCTGGAGACGACGACGCTCGACGACGTCGGCTCGACCATCGACGTCGCCTTCCAACGCCGGATCGTCACGCGCACGCTGGGCCGGCACAGCAACGACCGCGCCGTCTCGTTCTACCTCGAGACGCCGTCGGGCTGGGAGATCGAGTACGGCTGGGACGGTCTCGACGTGGACACCGAAGGGTGGTCGACGCGGCAGCTGGCCGGGCCGACCAGCCTGTGGGGTCACCACCACGTGACCGGCACCGAGATCAAGACGTCATGACCCCGGACGCCATCGACCCGGACATCACGAAGCTGTCCGGCTGGCAGCGGGAGTGGGTCAAGGCCGCCCGCGCCGAGGTCGACGAGGACGAGCTGGCGCTGCTGTGCCAGGCGGCCACCGACATCCCCAGTCCGACCGGGTGCGAGCGGGAGCTGGCCGAGTACTTCCGTGACGTGATGACGTCGGCCGGGCTCGACAGCCGGCTGCAGTCCATCGACGAGCGCCAGGCCAACCTCGTCACCCGGGTCGGCACCGGCCGCGCGGGCGCGCAGCTGCTCCTGCTCGCGCCGCTCGACACCGCGTTCGCGCCGGGGCGGGAGGACGCGCCGTGGCTCGGCGAGCGGCCTCGCGAAGACTTCACGCTGCCCGCGCAACGGTTCGGCGACAAGGTCGTCGGGCTCGGCGCGGAGAACCCGAAGGCGTTCGCCAGCTGCGCGCTGGCCGCCGCGCTCGCCGTGCACCGCTGCGGCGTACCCCTGGACGGGCAGCTGGTGGTCGCGCTGGTCGGCGGCAGCATGCCGGTGCTGGGCAGCGAGCTGTCCTCGCGGCGCAACTCGGGCATGAACGTCGGCACCCAGTTCCTGGTGGACCACGGCCAGTGCTCCGCCGACCTCGCCATCGTGCTCAAGCCGGGCTACTCGGTGGTGCACGAGGAGGTCGGGTTCGCGATCTTCCGCGTCGTCGTGCGCGGGTCGGTCGGCTACACCGGCAGCCGGCACAAAGGGCACTACACCAACGCGATCCTCGCCGCCGCCCGGATGATCGGGCGGCTGGAGGACTGGTTCGCCGAGTACACCGCGCGCAACTCGTCGGGGCAGGTGGCGCCGCAGGGCGCGATCACCGCGATCCGGGCCGGCGACGGCACCAAGCCGGCGTTCAACCCGGCGACCTGCGAGTTCTGGGTCGACCTGCGGGTCAACCCGCGCACCGCGGTGAACGACGTCGCCGGGCAGTTCGAGGCGATCGTCGCGGAGCTGCGCGCGGCCGAGCCCGCCGTCGGCGTCGAGGTCGAGCTGGTGGCGGGCCAAGCGGGCTCGGCCACCCCCGCGGACAGCCCGGTCGTCACCCGGCTGATCCGGGCCTGGGAGGACGTCGAAGGGCGGCCGCACGTGCCGGGCAAGCCGGGCAGCGGCCTGTCCGACGGCGGGGTGCTGCGCCGGCACGGCATCCCGACCGCGCGGATCGGCCTGCCGCCGCCAGAGGTGCCGAGCCCGTTCGAAGGGTTCTCCATGGGCGTCGCGGACCTGCCCGCCATGCGCCGGCTGGTCGACCTGCTCATCGGCGTCGTCGTGGACGTGACCACCCGGCAGCGGGCCGAACTGCGTGAACTCCCTGCGAGCAGTCGAGGAGAAGACCGATGACCGACACTGTCGGCGACGAGCAGGCCCCACCGGCGCGGCGACAGGCGACCGTCGGCGGCCCCGGCCGCCGCGACTGGTCGACCTGGCCGCGCTACGAGAAGGCGGCGCTCGGCTTCCGCGAGTACTGGTACCCGGTGGCGTGGTCGCGCAAGATCGGCCGCAAGCCGCGCGCGGTGCGGGTGCTCGGCGAGAAGATCATGCTGATCCGCGACGGCGGCGCGGTCCGCGCACTGCACGACCGCTGCCCGCACCGCGGGGTCCCGCTGAGCCACGAGATGTCGTCGCAGGAGTTCCCGGGCACGTGGAGCTGCTGCTACCACGGCTGGACGTTCGACCTGGAGACCGGCGTGCTGGTCGCGGCGATCACCGACGGCCCGGAATCGCCGATCTGCGGCAAGGTCACCGTGCGGACGTACCCGGTCGAGGAGGCGCGCGGCCTGGTCTGGCTGTGGCTGGGCGACGGCCCGGCGCGTCCGCTCGCCGACGACGTCCCGGAGGAGCTGCTGGACCCGGCCGCCCTGGTGGTCGGCCGCATCACCGTCCGCGAGGGCAACTGGCGCTTCGGTGCCGAGAACGGTTTCGACGACGGCCACGCGAAATGGCTGCACCGCAACGCGTTGTGGACCAAGCGCGTGAAGATGCCGGTGTGGAGCGAGATGAAGGTCATCCGCGACGGGCCGTGGATCACCCGGCGCAAGGACAAGATGCACTACAGCGCTTCGTTCCCCGGCCTCGGCGACTTCCCGAAGAAGAAGTGGTACCGCCGGCGCGAGGGCAACAAGACGAAGGTGTCGCTGCGGCTGCCGGGCACGCTGCGGGTGAAGTACGAGGAGTGGTCGCACTTCGAGTGGTGGGTCGCCGCGACGGCGGAGGACCACACGTACGTCCAGCTCGCCGTGATGAACCAGGGAAAGTGGCGCAACCGCCGGTTCTGGCTCTACTACTGGACGTGGGCGCGCTGGGTGTTCCACGGCATGTTCAACGACGAGGACCGGCTGATGGTGGAGGTCACCGACGCCCCACCGGAGCGGCTGTACCGCCCCGACGTCTCGCTGACCGAGTGGCGGCGGATGGTCGAGGAGGAGGCGCGGCGGAGCCCCGTCGAGGTCGTGAAGGAGCAGCAGGCGGAACGGAGGCGGGCGAAGCATGACTGAGCCGTTCCGGCTGGTGCTCGGGATGTCCGGCTCCAGCGGCGCGATCTACGGCATCCGGCTGCTGGAGATCCTGAAGGGCATGCCGGAGGTCGAAACGCATCTGGTGGTCACGCCGGCGGCCCGTCAGACCATTTCTTTCGAGACCGACTGGACGCCTTCGTCGGTCGCCTCTCTGGCCGATTTCACGTACCGGCCCGGTGACATCGCGGCACCGATCTCCAGCGGGTCGTTCCCGATCGACGCGATGATCGTGCTGCCGTGCTCGGTGCGTTCGCTCGGAGCTATTGCCTGGTCGCAGAACGACAGTCTGTTGGTGCGCGCGGCCGACGTGACGTTGAAGGAGCGGCGGAAGCTTGTTGTCGCCTTGCGGGAGACGCCGTTGCACCTGGGGCACCTGCGGGCGATGACGCAGGTGACCGAGATGGGCGGGATCCTCGCGCCGCTGATGCCGGCGTTCTACGGACGTCCGAAGACGTTGGGCGACTTGGTGGACCACCAGGTCGGGCGGCTCTGCGACCTGCTGGGCATCAAGCCGCCGGACGAGCTGGTCGAACGCTGGCACGGCCCTGCCGCACACTAGTCGGCTCGCATGACGTGAATGACTCATTCATGTCGTCAGACGACATGAATGAGTCATTCACGTCATTACGGTTTGGTGGAAGGTCACCCGCACCGGCGTCATCGACGGTGCGGGCGACCTTCAGTCCAGATAGGACGCCGGTACGTCCTCCAGCAGCGCGCGATGATCCACCCGCGCCACCACTTCCGGCGGCACCCGGCACGACGGCGGGAACACCGCCGGCGGCACGGGTTTCGTGCAGTCGAAGATCAGTTTCGTCTCCATCGGGCCCTTCTCCTCCCGGTTGTGCCCGTAGGTCACCGGGTTGAGCTGGCCGCCGAGGAAGCCGGGCATGATCGTCAGGTCGCGGTCGGCCTGGAACCGCGTCGCCAGGCACCACAGCGTCTCGACCTCGTTGAACACGTCGACGTCGTCGTCCACGACGAACACGTGCTTCAGCAGCGGATCGACCGCCAATGCCGCGCAGGCCGCCAGCTTCGGCTCGCCCTCGACGCGCTTGCTCATCGACAGGTACAGGTGCGAGCGCGCCATGCCCGACAGCGGGAGGTGCACGCCGGTCACCGTCGGCACCGCCTCCTTGACCCGGCGGTGGATGCTGCCCATCCGGGGGAGGCCGCCGAGCATGCTGTGCTCGGTGTGGGCGTTGAAGACGTCCACGAAGATCGGCTTGCGGCGCATGGTGATCGCGGTGATCTTCACGTACGGCTGCGGGCCGGTCCGGGTGTAGAACCGCGGGTACTCGCCGAACGGGCCCTCGACGGCCGTCGCGTCGGGGTCGGTGTCGATCACGCCCTCGATGACGATCTCCGCGCGGGCCGGCACCTCGAGGTCGACCGTCTTGCAGGGCACCATTTCCAGGGGTTCGCCGAGCAGGCCGCCGACGACGTCGAGCTCGCCGCCGATGCCCTCCAGTTTGGACACCGCGCCCATCAGCAGCGCCGGGTGGTGGCCGATGACGAGCGCCACCTCCATCGGCTTCTTCTGCTCCCGCAGCTTCCGCAGCACGTAAGCAGTGTGGTGCGCCGGGTTCACCTGGATGCCGACCTGGTCGCGGCCCTGCGCCTGGTGGCGGAAGATGCCCGCGTTGATCTTGCCGCTGTCGGGGTCGCGGCAGATGGTCACCGCCGAGGTGATGTACTTGCCCGCGTCCAGTTCCTGGTGCTTGAGCAGCGGCAGCAGGCCGACGTCGATGTCGTCGCCGGTGAGCACGACCTCCTGCACCGGCGCGGTGTCCACCGTGACCGGTTTGATCCCCGAACCCTCGCGCCGGGCGTACTCCGGCACCATGGAGTGGACGTCCGCGCCGATGCTGCGCGCGAGCCGCTCGTAGGTGCCGTGCAGGTTGATGAGCAACGGAATCTCGGAGCCGCCCACGTTCTCGAACAGCACGGCCGGGAACCCCGGGTAGGCCGGGTCGTCCTCCATGCGGTCGACGACGGCGGTGACCTCGAACTCGGGGTCGACGTGCTTGCGCACCACCTTGACCTGGTCCGGGTCCAGCTCGGCCAGGAACGTCCGCAGATCCTTTGCCATCAAACGCCTTCCGTTCGCGAGGTGGCTCGTGAACCGAGTATCCGCCCCGGTCACGGCGACGAGCGGGCGCGCACGGCAAGAACTAGGGGAATGCTTCGTCCTGGCTCCGGGGTGGCGCTCGGCGGGGGTCGCGCGGTGCTAAATGGTCTCGTCCACGAAGCCGCGCGTCGTCGTACGTCAGGAGAACGACATGACCGTAACCGCAGCGCCGCCCCGCGAAGCCGCGGCGGCCGACCTGGCCCGGTCCTGGGCCGAGGACCCACGGTGGCGCGGAGTCCGCCGGGACTACTCCGCCGAGGACGTCCTGCGGCTGCGCGGCAGCGTGACCGAAGAGCACACGCTGGCCCGGCTGGGCGCGCAGCGGCTGTGGAGCCTGCTGCAGACCAAGGACTACGTCCACGCGCTGGGCGCGCTGACCGGCAACCAGGCCGTGCAGCAGGTGCGCGCCGGCCTCAAGGCCATCTACCTCTCCGGCTGGCAGGTCGCCGCCGACGCGAACCTGTCCGGCCACACCTACCCGGACCAGAGCCTGTACCCGGCCAACTCGGTCCCGCAGGTCGTGCGCCGGATCAACAACGCGCTGCTGCGCGCCGACCAGATCAGCTGGGCCGAGGACGAAAAGGACGCCCCGCACTGGCTGGCGCCGATCGTCGCGGACGCCGAGGCGGGCTTCGGCGGCGTGCTCAACGCGTTCGAGCTGATGAAGGGCATGATCGCCGGCGGCGCCGCCGGCGTGCACTGGGAAGACCAGCTGGCCGCGGAGAAGAAGTGCGGTCACCTCGGCGGCAAGGTGCTCATCCCGACCAGCCAGCACGTCCGCACGCTGCAGGCCGCGCGCTTGGCCGCCGACGTCTGCGACGTCCCGAGCCTCGTCATCGCCCGCACGGACGCCCAGGCCGCGAACCTCATCACCAGCGACGTCGACGACCGGGACAAGCCGTTCCTGACCGGCGAGCGCACGCCCGAGGGCTACCACCGCGTCCGTGGCGGCATCGAGCCGTGCGTCGCCCGTGGCCTGGCTTACGCGCCGTACGCGGATCTACTGTGGATGGAAACGTCCAAACCGGACCTCGAGGTCGCCCGCCGGTTCGCCGAGGCGATCAAGGCGGAGTACCCGGACCAGCTGCTGGCGTACAACTGCTCGCCGTCGTTCAACTGGAAGCAGCACCTCGACGACGCGACCATCGCGAAGTTCCAGCGCGAGCTGGGGCACATGGGCTACAAGTTCCAGTTCATCACGCTCGCCGGCTTCCACGCGCTGAACCATTCGATGTTCGCGCTGGCGCGGGACTACGCCGAAGAAGGCATGACCGCTTACGTCGAGCTGCAGGAGCGCGAATTCGCGGCCGAAGCGGCCGGCTACACGGCGACGCGCCACCAGCGTGAAGTGGGCACCGGCTACTTCGACCTGGTGAGCACGGTCGTGAACCCGTCGAGCAACACCGTCGCGCTGATGGACTCCACCGAAAAGTCCCAGTTCTACTGAGCATTTCCCCAGTCGGCTCCGTGATAGAACCAATCGACGCCACATCCAGCCACGCGATAAATGGAATTCAGGACGGTCGCTCATGCGCATGCCCGAGAACCTCGAAGACATGGTTTACGGAGTCTATGGGACCACTGAAATCGCCGTGAAGCCCTGCCCGTTCACGCAGGCCGAGATCGACGAGCTCGAGACCACCAACGAGATGCTCATCTACGTGCCCCAGGAGATCTCCGAGGCGCAGATGATCGAGACCGGGAAGCTCAACACCAACTTCCGCTGGGAAGTCGAGCAGAACATGATCAAGAGCCCGATGACCGACGAGTCGCACTGGCTCGTCTGCTCGGCCTCGCCGATCCCGGAAATGCTCGGCCAGAGCACCCAGGCGATTTCCCGCGTCTACGACGAAGAGGGTCTCGACGGCATGGACTTCCGCCGTTACCTCGCCTTCGTGCTCACCTACCGCCACCTGACCAACGAATACCCGGACTACCGCCAGTGGTGCCTGCTCGTCGGCGGGCACTACGACCGCAGCGGCATTTCGCTGGTCGGCTTCGACAAGTTCGGCAACTTCGGGCACCACGGCTGGATGAAGAACTTCAAGGCCAAGATGTCCGGCGGCCGTTACGTCGCCTTCGCCCCGCGCAAGCACATCAACGCCGAGACCGTGCTGCTGGAGCGCCCGCGCCGCGGCTCGCGCAACAAGGCCACGCACGACGCGGGCACCGACTGATCCGCCCGCGAACCTGGACCTGTGCCGTCACTGGAGGAAGAACCATGGCAGACGACGAGCGCGTGGACATCACGCGGAAGCTCGTTGAGTTCGTCGAGAAGCACCTGCTGGACGGGAAGGACGTGGGCGAGCTGACCACGACCACGCCGTTGCTGGACTGGGGCCTGCTGAACTCGATCGAAACCACCCGGCTGGTCGCCTACATCCGCGAGGAGTTCTCCGTGCGCGTTCCGCCCACGGAGATGGTGGCCCGCCACTTCAAGGACATCGAAAGCATCACCGACCTGGTGACGTCGCTGCGTGCGCCGGTCGCCTGACCCCTTTCCCGACCCAGAAACGGAGAACCCGTGTCCTACGACTACGACGTCGGCATCATCGGCGGCGGCCCGGCCGGCTCCACGGCGGCTTCCTACCTGGCCAAGGCCGGCCTCTCGGTGGCCGTCTTCGAGGGTGAGACGTTCCCCCGCGAGCACGTCGGCGAGTCCCTCGTCCCCGCGGTCATCCCGGTGATGCACGACATCGGCGTCATCGGCAAGGTCGAGGCCGCCGGGTTCCCCCGCAAGTACGGGGCCGCGTGGACCTCCTCCGACACCCGCCCGACCAGCACGCTGGACTTCGACGCCGGTTCGCACGGCCTCGGCGTGGCGGAGATCGCCTACGAGGAGCGCGACCAGGACGGCGTCGACCGCGTCTACGCCTGGCACGTCGACCGCGGCCAGTTCGACTCGCTGCTGCTCAAGCACGCCGAGGAGCTCGGCGCCAAGGTCTACCAGGGGGTCCGGGTCAACCGGGTCGACTTCACCGACCGCGACCGGCCGGTGCTGCAGGCCAAGATCGGCGAGCAGCAGCTCGAGGTCGCCGTCCGCTGCGTGCTCGACGCGTCCGGCCGGCAGACCCTGCTGGGCCAGCAGCTCAAGGTCAAGGTGCCGGACAAGGTCTTCAACCAGTACGCGGTGCACACGTGGTTCGAGGGCCTGGACCGCGCGTCGCTGGCGCGCCGGCCCGAGGACGCCGACTACATCCACGTGCACTTCCTGCCGCAGGAGAACACCTGGGTCTGGCAGATCCCGATCACCGAGACCATCACCTCGATCGGCGTCGTCACCCAGAAGGAGAAGTTCAAGGAGCACAAGGACGACCTCGAGGGCTTCTTCTGGAACTCCGTCGGCACCCGGCCGGAGATGCTGGACGCGCTGAAGCAGGCGCAGCGCGTGCGGAAGTTCAAGACCGAGGGCGACTACAGCTACGGCATGAAGCAGATCGCCGGCGACTCGCTGGTGCTCATCGGCGACGCCGCCCGGTTCGTCGACCCGATCTTCTCCAGCGGCGTGAGCGTCGCGATGAACAGCGCGCGCCTGGCGGCCAAGGACGTCATCGCCGCGCACCAGGCCGGCGACTTCCGCCGCGAGCGGTTCGACAACTACGTGAACACGCTCCGCAAGGGCGTCAACATCTGGTACGACTTCATCTCGATGTACTACCGGCTGAACGTGCTGTTCACCGCGTTCATCGACGACGACCGCTACCGCAAGGACGTCATCCAGATGCTCCAGGGCGACGTCTACGACGCCGAGGAGCCGGCGGCGCTGACCGCGATGAAGGAGTACGTCGCCGCCGTCGAGGCCGACCCCACGCACCTGTGGCACGGTCACCTCGGCAGCCTGAAGGCCTCTTCTTCGGCACTGGCGCTGTTCTAGTCACCCCCCGGTCGTGAGTGGGAAACAGTGTTCCGACACTGTTTCCCACTCACGACCTCTTTGTCCGGCAGCGTGATCGGAGAGGCCAGTCATGTCATCGCTCGACGAGCGCACCACCGGCACCGCCGAGCCGGCGACTCCGGCGGGCCGCCGCCGGACCTGGGTCTCCTACCTGGCCATGGTGGTCGTCCCGGTCGTGGTCGCGTTCTTCCTGCTGCGCTCCAGCCCGGACGGCGGCGCCACGGCGACCGGGCACACCGGCGGCTTACCCGACCCGGTGGCCAAGCTGCTGTTCGCCCTGCCGGTGATCTTCCTGGCCTGCCGGCTGCTTTCGGCGGTCGCGCGGAAGCTGGCACAGCCGACGGTGATCGGCGAGATCTTCGCCGGCATCCTGCTCGGGCCGTCGTTCCTCGGTTGGGTGTGGCCGGCCGCCTACCACTGGATCTTCCCCGACTACCTGGCCTCGACGATCAACACGCTCGCCCAGATCGGCCTGGTCATCTTCATGTTCCTGGTCGGCTACGAGCTCGACGTCGAACTGGTCCGCCGCCGCAGCAAGGCCGCGGTGCTGGTGAGCCACGTCAGCGTCGCGATCCCGTTCCTGTCCGGGGTGCTGCTCGCGTTCGCGCTGCACCCCTCGCTCGGCGCCGGCGTCGACCGGCTGCCGTTCTCGCTGTTCCTCGCGATCTCGATGAGCATCACGGCGTTTCCCGTGCTGGCGAGGATCATCACCGATCGCGGGATGACGAAGCTGCCGATCGCCGCGCTGGCCCTGAGCTGCGCCGCCGTCGACGACATCACGGCGTGGTGCCTGCTCGCGCTCGTCGTCGCCATCGCCAGTGCCGGTTCCCTGGCCGCCACCGGCCTGACCGTCGGGCTCACGATCGCGTTCTTCGCGCTGATGCTGTTCGTCGTGCGGCCACTGCTGCGCCGGCTGTTCGCCCCGACCGAGCACGGCCAGAAGGCCTTGCCCACCACAGCGGTGGTGTCCGTGCTGCTGGCCGGGTTGCTGCTGTCGGCGCTGGCGACGAACGCCATCGGCATCCACCCGATCTTCGGCGCGTTCCTCTTCGGCGCGGTGACACCGCGCGGGTCGCTGCCGATCCGCCAGGCCACCGAGCAGATGCACGCGCTGACGGTGACCCTGCTGCTGCCGCTGTTCTTCGTCTACACCGGACTCCGCACGAAGTTCGACCTGATCGGTGCCGACCCGGCGTTGTGGCTGTGGTGCGCGCTGATCGTCGTCGTGGCGATGCTGGGGAAGTGGGGCGGGAGCCTGGCCGCCGCGCGGCTGTCGGGCATCGGCAGGCGGGACGCGTGGTCGCTGGGCGCGCTGATGAACTGCCGGGGGCTGACCGAGCTGGCGGTGCTGAACATCGGGCTCGACCTCAAGGTGATCAGCCCGACGATGTTCGCGATGCTCGTGGTCATGACCCTGGTGACCACGGTGGCCACCTCGCCCGCGCTTTCGCTGATCGAGCGGTACAAGCGGCGCTAGGAGCCGGCCATGCCCGACATCACGTTCCTGCCCTACCCGGCCTACGGGCACATGACGCCGGCGTTGCCGGTGGTCGCCGAGCTCGTCCGCCGCGGCCACCGGGTCACCTGCTTCACCTCGGCGGAGTTCGCGGACCGGGTCGCCGCGACCGGTGCCCGCGCCGCGGACTACGGCTGCGACCTGTCCACCGCGCAGCCGGACATCACCGACGCCGACGAGGCCGCCCGCGCGCCGCTCGACCTGCTCGAACAGAGCATGGCCGTACTGCCCGCCGTGGAACGACTGTCCACACCGGACTTGCTCGTCTACGACACGACGTTGTGGGCGCCCGGCCGGCTGCTGGCCCGGAAGGCGAACCTGCCCACCGTGCAGCTGTCGGCGACGGCTGCGTCCAACGAGCACTTCTCGCTGACCAAGGAAAACCAGGCCTTCGGCGAGGCCGTCGACCCGGCACACCCGGCGATCACCCGGTTCGTCACGCGGCTCGGCGAGCACCTGGCCGAGCACGGCCTCGGGTCGCTGACGCTGGAGGAGTTCTTCACCGGCGGCGACGAGTTCACGCTGGTGTTCCTGCCCCGGGCGTTCCAGCCGGCCGGGCAGAGTTTCGACGAGCGGTTCGCCTTCGTCGGACCCTCGGTCGGCGGGCCCGCCGGTACGTGGACGCCGCCCGCCGACGGCCGGCCGGTCGTGCTGATCACCCTGGGCACGACCGTCAACGACCGCCCGGAGTTCTTCCGCACCTGCGCCGAGGCGTTCGCGGGCCTGCCGTGGCGGGTGGTGCTCACGTTGGGGAAGCGGGTGGACCCGGCCACGCTGGGGCCACTACCGTCCAATGTGGAGGCCCATCGCTGGGTCGCGCACCCCGACGTCCTGCCGCACTGCTCGGTGTTCCTCTGCCAGGGCGGGATGGGCAGCCTGATGGAGGCGCTGTACTTCGGCGTGCCGGTGATCGCCGTGCCGCACCACCCGGAGCAGCACATCAACGCGAGGCAGATCCGGCGGCTCGGCCTCGGCGCCTCCCTGGACAAGGAAACGGTGACCGCCGCGGGCATCCGGGACGCGGTGCTCGCCGTCGACCGCGACGACGCCGTGCGCCGGCGCGTCGACCTGATGCGGCGCGAGGTGCACGCCGCGGGCGGGGCGGTCCGCGCCGCAGCCGAAATCGAGGCGCGCCTCGCGCCGCTGGCCGGAGGGAGCCGGAAGTGACCGAGCCGTTTTCGCTGCCCGTCAAGCGCAGCTGCCCGTTCGACCCGCCTGACGAGTACCGGGCGCGGCCGGCGATCAGCCCGCTCGCGTTCGAGGCCAGTCCCGGGCCGGCCACGGGCTGGCTGGTGACCAAGCTGTCCGACGTCCGCGCGGTGCTGTCGGACGCCCGGTTCAGCCACCGCAACGACCTCGTCGCGCTCGCCGTGCCGCCGCCGTTCCCGATGGACACCTACGAGCCGGAACCGGCCGCGCCCGGGGCGTTCCCGAAGATGGACGGCGCCGGCCACGCGCGCTACCGGAAGCTGGTCGCGAAGTACTTCACCGTGCGGCGGACCCGTGAACTGGTCCCGGCCGCCGAACGGATCGCCGGTGGGCTGCTCGACGCGATGGCCGCGCGCGGAACGGAAGCCGAGCTGGTCACCGCGTACGCCGAGCCGCTGGCCACCCGGCTCATGTGCGAGCTGGTCGGCGTCCCGGAGGCCGACCGCGAAGAGCTGTTGCACCACCTGAACGTCGTGGCCCGCATGCGGTACACCCTCGAAGAGCTGATCGCGGCGATCACCGTCGTCGGCGGTACTCTCGAGCGGCTCGTCGACGCGGCCTTCGACGACCCGGGCGACGACCTGCTCGGCGAGCTGGCGAGCACCGGCGACCTCGACCGGCCGGAGCTGGTCAACCTCGCGTGGGCGCTCGTCGGCGGTGGCTTCGACACCACGACGAACATGCTGGCACTGGGCACTTTCGCGCTGTTCGAGCACCGTGCGCAGCTGACGCGCGTGCAAGCCGAGCCGGAGCTGTGGCCCAACGCCGTGGAGGAGCTGCTGCGCTACCTGACGGTCTCGCACCTGGGCGCGAGCCGGGCGGCGCTGGCGGACGTCGAACTGGGGGAGCACGTGATCCGCGAAGGCGAGACGGTGGTCGTCGCGCTGCCGGCGGCCAACCGCGACCCCGAGCGCTTCCCGGACCCCGACCGGCTCGACGTCGGCCGCGTGACCCAGGGCCACGTCGCGTTCGGTCACGGCGTGCACCAGTGCATCGGCCAGCACCTGGCCCGGTTCACCATGCAGGTGGGTTTCCGGGCGCTGTTCGAGCGCTTCCCGAGCCTTCGGCTCGCCGTGCCGGCGGGCCAGGTTCCGCTGCGCGACGACATGCTCCACTACGGAGTTCACGCCCTTCCCGTCACCTGGGCGCGCTGAGTCCTTTAGGCACCGCACTAGACCTCACCTGTCCGTCGTGGACAGCGTTGCCGCGCCCGTGTTGCCGTGGACGTCGAGCAGCCGTCACAGGAAGGAAGCCGCCCGCCGATGGAGCGTGAGATGACGGGTTTTGCGAGTACTCCGGGCGAGCCGGTCGCCGTGGTCGGGCTGTCCTGCCGCCTGCCGGGCGCGGACGGTCCCGAAGCGTTCTGGCGGCTGCTGAGCGACGGCCGCAGCGCGATCACCGAGGTCCCCGCCGACCGGTGGGACGCCGGGGCGACCGGGGTCCGGCACGGCGGGTTCCTCGACGCGGTCGACCGCTTCGACGCCGCGTTCTTCGGCATCTCGCCGCGCGAGGCCGCCGCGATGGACCCGCAGCAGCGGCTGGTTCTGGAACTGGCGTGGGAAGCCCTGGAGCACGCGGGGATCGTGCCGGCGAGCCTCGGCGGGAGCGCCGCGGGCGTGTTCGTCGGCGCGATGTGGGACGACTACGCCGCGCTCGTGCACGCGAGCGACCCCGACGGGATCAGCCACCACACCATCACGGGTGTCCACCGCAGCCTGCTCGGCAACCGCGTCTCCCACTTCCTCGGCGCGCACGGCCCGAGCTTCACCATCGACTCCGGACAGTCGTCTTCGCTCGTCGCCGTCCACCTGGCGGTGCAGAGCCTGCGCCGCGGCGAGTGCCCGGTCGCGCTCGCGGGCGGCGTCAACCTGATCTTCGCGCCGGACAACGCCGTCACCACGGCTCGCTTCGGCGGGCTTTCGCCGGACGGGCAGTGCTTCACGTTCGACGCCCGCGCCAACGGGTTCGTGCGCGGCGAGGGCGGCGGGCTCGTCGTCCTCAAGACGCTGTCACGGGCCCAGGCCGACGGCGACGAGATCCTCTGCGTCATCCGCGGGACCGCGGTGAACAACGACGGCGCCGGCGACGGCCTGACCGTCCCGGACGCCGGCGCCCAGGCCGCCGCCGTCCGGAGTGCCCACGCCGACGCCGGGATCGAGCCGGCCGACGTGGGGTACGTCGAGCTTCACGGCACGGGCACGAAGGTCGGCGACCCGATCGAAGCGGCCGCGCTGGGCCAGGTCTTCGCCGCCGGGCGCACCGAGCCGCTGCCGGTCGGGTCGGTCAAGACGAACATCGGCCACCTGGAGGGCGCGGCGGGAATCGCCGGGCTGCTCAAGGCCGTCCTCGCGGTCCGGCACGCCACGCTGCCCGCGAGCCTCAACTTCACGACGCCGAACCCGGCGATCCCCCTGGACGAACTGAAGTTGCGGGTGATCGCCGAGCCGACGGGCTGGGCCGGGCGCCGGATCGCCGGAGTCAGCTCGTTCGGGATGGGCGGGACCAACGCCCACGTCGTCCTCGAAGCGGCCGACCCCGTCGCACGCCGTGCGGTGACGGACGCCGCGGCACCCTGGCTGCTCTCGGCTCGCACCGCCCCGGCGCTCCGAGCGCAAGCCACGCGGCTGCTGTCGCATGTGGACGACCACCCGGAACTGTCCGCTGTGGACATCGGCTGGACGCTGGCGAACCGCCGCACGGCGTTCGAGCACCGCGCGGTCGTCGACAGCCGGGACGGGCTGCGCGCATTGGCGGACGGACTGGGCGTCACCCAAGGCGTCACGGCCACGAGCGACGACCGCGTGGTCTTCGTGTTTCCCGGCCAGGGCGGGCAGTGGGCCGGGATGGCCGCCGAACTGCTCGACGCGTCGCCGGTGTTCGCCGCACGGGTGGCCGAGTGCGCCGCCGCGCTGGCGCCGCACCTCGACTGGGACGTCGTCGACGTCCTGCGCCACGGGACGCCCTCGCTCGAGCGCACCGACGTGCTGCAGCCGGTGTTCTGGTCGGTCGCGGTGTCCCTGGCCGCCGAGTGGCGAGCACGCGGGGTCGAGCCCGCGGCCGTGCTCGGCCACAGCCAGGGCGAGCTGGCGGCCGCCGTCGTCGCGGACGCGCTGTCGCTGGAAGACGCGGCGCGGATCGTCGCGCTGCGGGCGAGGCTGCTGGCCGACCGGATGGCCGGCCACGGCGGCATGCTGTCGGTCGACATCGCGGTCGCGGAAGTGACCGAGCTGCTCACGGCGTACCCCGGCCGGCTGTCGATCGGCGCGGTCAACGGCCCCGCGACCACGGCGGTGTCCGGCGACCTCGACGCGCTCGACGAACTGCAGGCCGAGCTGACTGCCCGCGAGGTGCGCACCCGCCGGATCGCGATCGCCTACGCCTCCCACTCCGCGCAGGCCGAGCCGTTGAAGGACGAGCTGCTGCGGTTGATCGCCGGAATCCGGCCGCGGGCCTCGGCGATCCCGTTCTACTCGTCGACCGCGGGCGGCCGGCTCGACACCGAACGGCTCGACGCGGACCACTGGTTCGCGAACCTGCGCCAGCCGGTGCTGTTCGACTCGGCGGTGCGCGCGGCGCTGGACGCGGGAATCGGCGTGTTCGCCGAAGTCAGCCCCCACCCGGTCCTGGTCGGCGGCATCCTGGCGACGGCGGCCGACCACGACCGCCCGGCCGCCGCGGTCGGCACGCTCCGCCGCGGCGAAGGCGGCCCGGCCCGGTTCGCGAAGTCGGTCGCCGAGCTCTGGACCCGCGGCGGCGCCGTCGACTGGACGTTCCCCGGCGGTCACCGCGTCGACCTGCCGACGTACGCCTTCCAGCGCGAGCGCTTCTGGCTCGACGGCGCCGAGACCACCGGAGCCACCGGAACTGTCGGTACCCCCCGATACACTGGAGATCGGGGGGCGGAGGCCCACCCAAAGCCAGGCTCACAGCCGTCCCAAGACCTCCTCGAGACCGTCCGCGCCCACACCGCGCTGGTCCTCGGCCACCCCGGCCCGGCCGCGATCGACCCCACGGCGTCGTTCAAGGACCTCGGCTTCGACTCGATCATCGGCGTCGAGCTGTGCGAGCGCCTGTCCACCGCGACCGGCCGGAAGATCCCGGCCACTTCGGTGTTCGACCACCCGACCCCCGCCCGCCTCGCCGCGATGCTGGCCGGGACCACCGACGCCGACCAGGCTCAGCCGACCCGCGCCGACGAGCCGATCGCCATCGTCGCCATGAGCTGCCGCTACCCGGGTGGCGTGCGCTCGGCCGACGACCTGTGGGACCTCGTCGCCGCGGGCCGGGACGTCATCGGCGGCCTCCCCACCGACCGCGGCTGGGACCTCGACGCGCTCTACGACCCCGATCCCGGCCACCAGGGCACGTCCTACGCCCGCCACGGCGGCTTCCTCACCGACGTCGCCGGCTTCGACGCGGACTTCTTCGGCATCTCGCCCCGCGAAGCCCTGGCCATGGACCCGCAGCAACGGCTGCTGCTGGAGACCGCCTGGGAGGCGTTCGAGCACGCGGGCATCGACCCGGCGTCCCTGAAGGGCAGCCGCACCGGCGTCTACATCGGCGCGACGAACTCCGAGTACGGCCCGCGCCTGTCCGAAGGCGGCGAAGGCGGGCATCTGCTCACCGGAACCACCGGCAGCGTCGCGTCCGGCCGGCTCGCCTACGTCCTCGGACTGGAAGGCCCGGCGCTGACCGTCGACACCGCGTGCTCGTCTTCGCTGGTCGCGCTGCACCTCGCCGTGCGCGCGCTGCTGGCGGGGGAGTGCACCCTCGCGTTGGCCGGCGGCGCGGCCGTGCTGGCCAGCCCCGGGATGCTCGTCGAGTTCAGCCGCCAGCGCGGCCTGTCGGCCGACGGCCGCTGCCGGGCCTTCTCGGCCGACGCCGACGGCACGGGCTGGGCCGAGGGCGCCGGTGTCGTCGTCGTGGAACGGCTCTCCGACGCGCGCCGCCACGGCCACCCGGTACTCGCCGTCGTGCGCGGCACGGCGGTCAACTCCGACGGCGCGTCCAACGGCCTGACCGCCCCCAACGGCCCGTCCCAGCAGCGCGTGATCCGTGCCGCGCTCGCCGACGCCGGCCTGGCACCGTCCGAAGTGGACGTCGTCGAGGCGCACGGCACCGGCACCCCGCTGGGCGACCCGATCGAAGCCCAAGCGCTCATCGCCACCTACGGCCAGGACCGCGAACGGCCGCTGCTGCTCGGCTCGCTGAAGTCGAACGTCGGGCACACCCAGGCCGCCGCGGGCATCGGCGGCGTGATCAAGATGGTCCAGGCCCTGCGCCACGGCGTCGTCCCGCGAACCCTGCACGCCGCCGAACCCAGCCCCCGGATCGACTGGTCCGCGGGCGCCGTGACCTTGGCCGTGACGGAGCAGCCGTGGCCGGAAACCGGCGCGCCCCGCCGGGCCGGGATTTCCTCGTTCGGCATCAGCGGAACCAACGCGCACGTCATCGTCGAGCAGGTCCCCGAACCCGCCCCGGCTCCCCCTGCTGAGGACGTAGTGGGCGTGTGGGTGCTGTCCGGACGCTCCGAGAGCGCGCTGGCCGACCGGGCATCGGCGTTGACCGGCACCGAGCACGGCGTGGCCGAGGTCGGCTGGTCCCTCGCGACGACGCGGACCGCCTTCGAGCACCGGGCCGCGGTGGTCGGCGAACGCGCCGAGCTGCTGACCGGTTTGCACGAGATCGCCGCGGGGACTCCGGGCGCGTCCGTGGTCACCGGCGTCACCGGTCCCGCCGGCCGCACGGTCTTCGTGTTCCCGGGCCAGGGTGCGCAGTGGGCCGGCATGGCCGCCGGGCTGCTGGCCGAGTCACCGGTCTTCGCCGAAAGGTTCGCCGAGTGCGAGGCGGCCCTGGAGTCCTTTATGGACTGCTCCCTGCGTGACGGGGACCTGGACCGGGTCGACGTGGTGCAGCCGCTGTCGTGGGCGGTGATGGTGTCGCTGGCGGCGCTCTGGCAGTCCTACGGCGTCACGCCGGACGCGGTCGTCGGCCACTCCCAGGGCGAGATCGCCGCGGCCGTGGTCGCGGGTGGACTGTCGCTTGAGGACGGAGCCCGGGTGGTCGCCCTGCGCAGCAAGGCGATCGCGGCCGGACTGGCCGGCCGGGGCGGCATGGCGTCGATCGCGGCCGACGCCGAGCGCGTCGAAGCCCTGCTGGACGACCGGATCTCGATCGCCGCGTTCAACAGCCCGTCGTCGACCGTCGTGGCCGGCGAGCCCGCCGCGCTGGCGGAACTGGTCGCCCGCTGCGAAGGCGAGGGCCTGCGCGTCCGGCTGATCCCCGTGGACTACGCGTCGCACTCGGCGCACGTCGAAGCGATCGAAGCCGAGCTGCGCGAGGTCCTCGCTCCGGTCCGGCCGCGGACCGGCGAAATCCCGTTCTACTCGACCGTCACCGCCGAGCCCGTCGACACCGCGACCCTCGACGCCGGGTACTGGTACCGCAACCTGCGCCGGCCGGTGCTGTTCCACGAGACCGCCGACGTGCTCGCCGAGCGCGGGCACCGGTTCTTCGTCGAGGTCAGCCCGCACCCGGTGCTCGGCGGCGGGCTCCAGGAGACCCTCGACGCGGCCGTGGTCGGAACGCTGCGCCGGAACGAGGGCGGTCTCCACCGGTTCCTGCTGTCGGCCGCCCAGCTGTGGGCGCACGGCCATGACGTCGACTGGTCGCCCCTCCACCCGCACCGGCGTACGGTGAGCCTGCCCACCTATCCGTTCCAGCGGCAGCGTTTCTGGCTCGATCCGGCGACCAAACCCACCGACGACACCGGGTTCTGGACCGCGCTCGAGGAGGACGCGTTCGGCCTCCGCGAAGACACGCCGTGGCGCGACGCGCGGCTCGCATTGACCCACTGGCGGCAGCAAGCCGATGTGGACAGCCGGCGCCACCGCATCGCCTGGCGTCCGCTGCCCGAGCCGGCTGCCGCACCGCTGACCGGCACCTGGCTCGTCGTCACGCCCACTCCGGGCGCTCTCGACGGACTCGGCCCCGACCTCGTCGAGGTGCTCGACACCGGTGACCGCGCGACCCTCGCCGAACGGCTGGCCGGCCTGACTCCCGACGGCGTGCTCGCCCTGCCCGCGCCCGACGACGACCCGATCGGGGCGGTCACCCGCGCGACCGTCCTGGTCCAGGCCCTCGGCGACGCCGGCATCGACGCACCCCTGTGGTGCCTGACCAGCGGCGCGGTCGCCCCGCTCGACACCGACCCGGCGCCGAAACCCGACCAGGCCGCGGTCTGGGGCTTCGGCCGCGTCGCCGCGCTGGAGCACTCCGGCCGCTGGGGCGGGCTCGTCGACCTGCCCGAGACGTGGGACGTGGAAACCTTCACGCGCCTGTCCGCCGTACTGGCCGGCGAGGAGGACCAGGTCGCGATCCGGCCGTCCGGCGTGTTCGTCCGCCGCCTGGTCCCGGCCGTCCTGCGCAAGGCGCCGGAACGGACCTGGGAAACCCGGGGCACGGCGCTGGTCACCGGTGGCACCGGCGCGCTGGGCCGCCACCTCGCCCGGTGGCTGGTCGCCCGCGGTGCCGAGCACGTCGTCCTGACCGGCCGCCGCGGCGCCGACGCCCCCGGCGTGGCCGAACTGCAAGCGGAGCTGGGGACCCGGCTGAGCGTCGTGGCCTGCGACGTCGCCGACGCGCACGCCGTCCGCGAACTCGTCGACGGCGTCGAAGATCTCAGGACGGTCGTCCACGCGGCGGGTGTCGGGACGCTCGCCGCGATCGCGGACACCGACCCCGACGCGATCGCCGACGTCCTGCGGGCCAAGGTGCTCGGCGCCCGGCACCTCGACGACCTGCTCGGCGACCGCGAGCTGGACGCGTTCGTGCTGTTCTCCTCGATCTCCGGGGTCTGGGGCGTGGCCGACCACGCCGCCTACGCCGCGTCCAACGCCTACCTCGACGCCCTCGCCGAACGCCGCCGCGTGCTCGGCCGGACCGCGCTGTCGGTGGCCTGGGGCCCGTGGGCCGGCGGCGGCATGATCGCCGAAAGCCTGCACGACGTCCTCGCCCGCCGCGGTGTTCCCGTCATCCAGCCCGAGCCCGCCCTCGCGGGCCTCGGCCAGGCGCTCGACCACGACGAGACGTTCGTCGCGCTGGCGGAGATCGACTGGCCGGTGTTCGCCGAGGTCTTCACCGCCGTTCGCCCGAGCCCGCTGCTCGCCGAGCGGCCCGGGGCGCAAGCCGGCGAAGAGCCTGCGGCCGCGTCCGGCTGGCTCGCGGCCCACTCCGGTCCGGAGCGCGAGAAGCTGGTGTCCACTGTGGTCCGGCAGCAGGTCGCGGCCGCGCTCGGGCACGCGAGCCCGGAGGCCGTCGACGTCCGGCGCGCGTTCAAGGACCTCGGTTTCGACTCGCTCACCGCCGTCGAGCTGCGCAACCGGCTGAACGCGGTGACCGGCCTGAAGCTGCCGAGCACGTTGGTGTTCGACCACCCGACGGTCGCGAAGCTGACCGAATTCCTGCTGGCCGAGGCGACTCCGGAGTCCGAAGTGGACGACGTGCCGGCCGTCGAGGACGACCCGATCGCCATCGTCGCGATGGGTTGCCGCTTCCCCGGCGGCGTCACCTCGCCCGAGGAGCTGTGGACGCTGCTGACCGACGGCGTCGACGCGATCTCCGGCCTGCCCGCCGACCGCGGCTGGGACCTCGGCTCGCTCTACGACGCCGACGCCGACGCGAACCGGCCGGGCACCACCTATGTCCGCCACGGCGGGTTCCTCGACGGCGCCACCGGGTTCGACCCGGCGTTCTTCGGGATCTCGCCCCGGGAAGCCCTGGCCATGGACCCGCAGCAGCGGCTGCTCCTGGAAGTCTGCTGGGAGGTGTTCGAACGCGCGGGCATCGACCCGGCCACGCTGGCCGGCACCCCGGCCGGCGTGTTCGTCGGCCTGACCGACCAGGCCTACGGCTCGGGCGGCGGCTCCGAAGGTGAGGACTACCTGGTCACCGGCGCGGTCTCCAGCGTCGCCTCCGGCCGGATCGCCTACGTCCTCGGCCTCGAAGGCCCGGCCGTCACGGTCGACACGGCGTGCTCGTCGTCGCTGGTCGCCCTGCACCTCGCGGCGCAGTCGCTGCGCGCGGGCGAGTGCTCGATGGCGCTGGCCGGCGCGTCGATGGTGATGTCGACGCCGAGCCAGTTCCTCGGCTTCAGCCGTCAGCGCGGGCTCGCGCCCGACGGCCGCTGCAAGCCGTTCGCCGCGTCCGCCGACGGGTTCTCCCTCGCCGAGGGCGTCGGTGTCCTGCTGGTGGAGCGGCTGTCCGACGCGCGCCGCCACGGGCACCCGGTGCTCGCGGTGCTGCGCGGGTCGGCGATCAACTCCGACGGCGCGTCGAACGGCCTGACCGCCCCGAACGGCGGGTCCCAGCAGCGCGTGATCCGCGCCGCCCTGGCCAGTGCGGGCCTGCGACCGTCCGAAGTGGACGTCGTGGAGGCACACGGCACCGGCACCCCGCTGGGCGACCCGATCGAGGCGCAGGCACTGATCGCCGCGTACGGACCGGACCGCGAACGGCCGTTGCTGGTGGGGTCGCTGAAGTCGAACCTGGGGCACACGCAGACCGCGTCCGGGGTCGCCGGCGTGATCAAGGTGGTCGAGGCGATGCGCCACGGCGTGCTGCCGCGGACGCTGCACCTCGACGAGCCGACCGCGGAGGTGGACTGGTCGGCCGGGGTGGTCGAGCTGACGGCCGAGGACCGGGCGTGGCCGGAGACCGGGGCACCGCGCCGCGCGGGCGTGTCGGCGTTCGGCATCAGCGGCACCAACGCGCACGTGCTCCTCGAACAGGCACCCGAAGAGTCTCTGGTGGACGCACTGCCGGACACAGTGGGGACGTGGGTGCTGTCCGCCCGTTCCGAGGCCGCTGTCCGCGAGCAGGCGGCGGCACTGGCGGAGACCGAGCACGGCGTGGCGGAGGTCGGCTGGTCGCTCGTGAGCACGCGGTCGGCGTTCGAGTACCGGGCCGCGGTCGTCGGCGACCGGGACGAGCTCCTGGCCGGGCTGCGCGAGCTGGCGGCCGGGAGCCCGGTGACCACCGCGACCGCGGGGGAGACCGTGTTCGTCTTCCCCGGTCAGGGCGCGCAGTGGGCGGGCATGGCGACCGGCCTGCTCGACGAGTCGCCCGTGTTCGCCGAGCGGATCGCCGAGTGCGCGGCCGCGTTGGCGCCGTACGTGGACTGGTCGCTGACGGACGTCCTGGGTGACGCGGAAGCCCTGGAACGGGTCGACGTCGTGCAACCGGCGTCGTGGGCGGTGATGGTGTCGCTGGCGGCACTCTGGCAGTCCTACGGTGTCACGCCGGACGCGGTCGTCGGGCATTCCCAGGGCGAGATCGCCGCGGCCGTGGTCGCGGGTGGACTGTCGCTTGAGGACGGTGCCCGGGTGGTCGCCCTGCGCAGCAAGGCGATCGCGGCCGGCCTCGCCGGGCGCGGCGGGATGGCGTGGATCGCCGCCCCGGAAGCCGAGATCACCCCGCTGCTGGAGCCGTACGACGGGCGGATTTCCCTCGCCGCGGTGAACGGGCCGGGCTCCGTCGTCGTCTCCGGCGAAGCCGACGCCATCGAAGCACTGCTCGCCGAAGCCGGTGAACTGCGGGTCCGCCGCATCCCGGTGGACTACGCCTCCCACTCGGCCGCGGTCGAGGCGATCGAGGCCGAACTGCGCGAAGCCCTCGCGCCGGTCCGACCCCGACCGTCGGCGATCAGGTACATCTCCGGCGTCACCGGAACCCCGATCGACACGAGCACGCTGGACGCCGGGTACTGGTACCGCAACCTGCGTCAGCCCGTCCGGTTCCACGACGCCACGAAGACGCTCGTCGAAGCCGGCCACCGGTTCTTCGTCGAGGTCAGCCCGCACCCGGTGCTCGGCGCCGGCATCGAGGAAACCCTCGACGAGACCCCGGAGCCGGCCGCCGTCGTCGGCACCCTGCGCCGCAACGCGGGCGACCTCCGGCGGTTCCTGACCTCCCTCGCCCAGCTGTGGGCGCACGGCCACGACGTCGACTGGTCGGTCTTGTATCCGGTCAAGCGCACGGTCCCGTTGCCGACGTATCCGTTCCAGCGGCAGCGGTTCTGGCTCGAACCGCGGTCCGCGACGCCGGTCGTCCGGTCCGCTGTGGACGAGCTGCGCTACGACGTCCGGTGGAGCCCCCTGGCCACCCCGCGCGCCACCACGCTCGACGCGGGCTGGCTGGCCGTGGTGCCCGCCGGGTTGGACGTCCAGGACCTGCTCGGGCCGGACGTCCGCGTGCTCGAAGTGTCCACTGAGGACCGACCCGAGCTGGCGCTCGCGCTGGCCGCCGAAGCGCCGGCCATCGGGGTGGTTTCCCTGTTGGCGTTGAACGACGAGCCGCACGACGAGCACCCCGTGCTCACCGCCGGGCTCGCCGCCAACGTCCTGCTCACGCAGGCACTGGCCGACGCCGGGATCCCCGCCCCACTGTGGTTCGCGACTCGCGGTGCGGTCTCGGTCGACGCCACCGAGCCCTTGACCAGCCCGGCCCAGGCGATGGCCTGGGGCCTCGGCGGGATCCTCGCGCTCGACCAGCCCGACCGCTGGGGCGGTCTCGTCGACCTGCCCCCGACGACCGACGCCACGACCGCCGGCCGGCTCGCGGCCGTCCTCACCGGCCATGACGGCGAGGACCAGGTCGCGTTGCGGCCGTCGGGCCTGTTCGCCCGCCGGCTGGTCCGCGCGGCGGCGGCCCCGCCGGCCGGGACCCGCTGGCGCCCGCGCGGTACGGCGCTGGTCACCGGCGGCACGGGCGCGCTCGGCGGGCAGGTCGCCCGCTGGCTGGCCGCGAACGGCGTCGAGCACGTGGTGCTCGCGAGCCGCCAAGGCGAGCACGCGCCGGGAGCCGCCGAACTGACCGGCGAACTGTCCGCGCTCGGGGCCAAGGTGACCGTCGCGGCCTGCGACGTCTCGGACCGCGAGGCGCTGAGCGAGCTGCTCGCGGACCTGCCGCCGATCAACGCCGTCGTCCACACCGCGGGCGCGGTCGACGTCGAACGGCCGATCACCGCCGTCACCCTGGCCGACTTCGCACACTTGGCCGAAGCCAAGGTGCGCGGCGCGCAGCACCTCCACGAACTGTGCGGCGACGACGTGGACGCGTTCGTCCTGTTCTCCTCCGGCGCCGGTGTCTGGGGCAACGCGGGCCAGGCGGGCTACGCCGCCGCGAACGCCTTCCTCGACGCGCTGGCCCACCAGCGGCGGGATCGTGGCCTTCCCGCGACGTCCATCGCCTGGGGCGCCTGGGCGGGCGGCGGCATGGTGGACGAGAACGTCGGCGCCCAGCTGGAACGGCGTGGCGTTCCGATGATGCGCCCCGAGCTGGCCGTCACCGCGATCCAGCCGTCGGTCGACACCGGCGGTCCGGCGAGCGTCGTCGCCGACATCGACTGGGCGAAGTTCACGCCGCTCTACACCGCTTCACGGCAGCGCCCACTGCTGCGCGAGCTACCCGAAGCGCAGCAAGAGTCCCCTGTGGACAGTGGCGGCGAGCTGGCGCGGCGGCTGCAGGCGGCGTCGGAGAACGAACGCGAGCGCGTCGTGCTCGACCTGGTCCGCGGCGAGGCCGCGACGGTGCTCGGTTTCCGGGGCCGCGACGCCGTCCGGCCCACGCAGACGCTGAAGGAGCTCGGATTCGACTCGCTGACCGCGCTCGACCTGCGCAACCGGCTCAGCGCGGCGACCGGGCTGAAGCTGCCCGCCACGCTCGTCTTCGACTACCCGACACCCGACGCCGTCGCGAAGCTCGTGCTCGACGGGCTGTTCGGCGCGGACTCCGCGGCCGACGAGCTGGACCGGATCGAGGCCGAGCTCGCCGCCCTTCCCGCCGAGCTGGTGACCGCCCGGCTGCGGAAGCTGCTGTGGAAGTGGGACGACGCGGGCGACGACGGCGACGACGACCTCGAACTCGACACGGCGACCGACGACGAGATGTTCGCGGCGATCGACCGAGAACTCGGAATCTCTTGACGTGACCGGAAAACAGGAGTCGACGCAGATGCGCAACGAGGACAAGCTCCGTGACTACCTCAAGCGGGTCACGGCCGATCTGAAGCTGGCCAACCGGCGCCTGCACGACGTCACCGAGCGCCGCGCCGAGCCGATCGCCGTGGTCTCGATGAGCTGCCGCTTCCCGGGCGGGGTCGCCACCCCCGAGCAGCTCTGGGACCTCTTGGCCGACGGTCGGGACGCCGTTTCGCCCTGGCCCGCCGACCGGGGCTGGGACCCGGACCTCTACGACCCCGACCCCGAGCGCGTCGGCCGCAGCTACGTGCGCGACGGCTGCTTCCTGACCGACGCCGCCCAGTTCGACCCCGCCTTCTTCGGCATCTCGCCGCGCGAAGCCACCGCGATGGACCCGCAGCAGCGGCTCCTGCTGGAGACCACCTGGGAGGCCTTCGAACGGGCGAACCTCGACGCGGCGGCCCTGCGCGGCAGCAGGACCGGCGTGTTCGTCGGCGCCAGCAACCAGGGCTACGCGGGCGGGATGGTCACCGCACCCGAGGGCCTGGAGGGGCTGCTGCTCACCGGCGGTTCGGCCGCCGTGCTGTCCGGCCGGCTCGCCTACACCTTCGGGCTCGAGGGCCCGGCCGTCACCGTCGACACGATGTGCTCGTCGTCGCTGGTCGCGCTGCACCTGGCGGTCACCGCGCTGCGCAACGACGAGTGCTCGATGGCCTTGGCCTGCGGCGCGACCGTGATGGCCAACCCGCGCAACTTCATCGAGTTCAGCCGCCAGCGCGGCCTGTCCGCCGACGGCCGGTGCCGCGCGTTCTCGGCCGACGCCGACGGCACGGGCTGGGGTGAAGGTGTCGGCGTCGTGCTGCTGGAACGGCTGTCCGACGCGCGCAAGCACGGGCACCCGGTGCTCGCGGTCATCCGCGGCACGGCGATCAACCAGGACGGCGCGTCGAACGGGCTGACCGCCCCCAACGGGCTTTCCCAGCAGCGCGTGATCGAAGCGGCGCTGGCCAACGCTCGGCTGGCGCCCGAGCAGGTCGACGTCGTCGAGGCGCACGGCACCGGCACCAAGCTCGGGGACCCGATCGAGGCGCAGGCCCTGCAGGCGACCTACGGCCGCGAGCGTGAGCGGCCGCTGCTGCTGGGCACGGTCAAGTCGAACATCGGCCACACCCAGGCGGCCTCCGGGCTCGCCGGGGTGATCAAGATGGTCCTGGCGCTGCGCGAAGGCGTCCTGCCGAAGACGTTGTTCGTCGGCGAGCCGACCCCGCACGTCGACTGGACCGCGGGCGCGGTCTCCCTGCTGACCGAACCGCAGGAGTGGCCCGAGACGGGTGCGCCGCGCCGGGCCGGGGTGTCGTCCTTCGGCGGCAGTGGCACCAACGCGCACGTCGTCCTGGAGGGCGTCACCGAGGAGCCCGCCGACGTCGAAGAATCCATAGTGGACACCGCGGTGTGGGTGTTGTCCGGCCGCTCCGAAGCCGCGTTGAAGGCCCGTGCGGCAGAGCTGGCCGCGCTGCCGGACGCGAACATCGCCGACATCGGCTGGTCCCTGGCGCACACGCGGTCGGCGTTCGAGCACCGTGCCGCCGTGGTCGGCCGGGACCTGCCCGCGCTGGTCGCGGGCGTTCGCGAGATCGCCGAATCCGGCACGGCCGCGGGCGTCGGCGGCGAAGCCCAAGCCGTCGGTGGCACGGTCCTGGTCTTCCCCGGCCAGGGCGCGCAGTGGGCGGGTATGGCCGTCGACCTCCTCGGCGAATCGCCGGTGTTCGCCGCCCGGATGGCCGAGTGCGAGGCCGCTCTCGGATCCTTTGTGGACTGGAAGCTGACCGACGTCCTCGGCGACGCGGCGGCGTGCGAGCGGGTCGACGTCGTCCAGCCGGTTTCGTGGGCGGTCATGGTGTCGCTCGCCGCGTTGTGGGCGGCGCACGGCGTCACGCCGGACGCCGTCGTCGGGCACTCCCAAGGCGAGATCGCGGCCGCCGTCGTCGCGGGCGCGCTGTCGCTGTCCGACGGCGCCAAGGTCGTCGCGCTGCGCAGCAAGCTGATCGCCGGCCGGCTCGCGGGCCTCGGTGCGATGGCATCGATCGCGGCGCCGGAAGCGCGGGTCGAGGCGTTGCTCGCGGCCGGGGTGTCCATCGCGGCCGTCAACGGACCCGCGTCCGTGGTGGTCTCCGGCGAGGTCGCCGCCGTCGAGGAAGTCCTCGCCCGCGCCGAAGCCGAAAGCCTGCGCGTGCGCCGGATCCCGGTCGACTACGCGTCGCACTCGGCCGTGGTCGAGGTTCTCGAAGCCGAACTGCTCGAGGCCCTGGCGGACGTCGAGCCCCTTCCCGCGCGGGTCACGTTCGTCTCCAGCGTCACCGGTGAGACGGCGTCGACCCTCGACGCCGCTTACTGGTACCGGAACCTGCGGCAGCGCGTGCGCTTCCAGGACGCCACCAAGACCCTCATCGCCGAAGGCCACCGGTTCTTCGTCGAATCCAGCCCGCACCCGGTGCTCGGCGGCGGCATCCAGGAAACCCTCGACGAGGCGCTCGACCCCGGCGCGGCGGCCGTCGTCGGCACCCTGCGCCGCGGCGAAGGCGGCCTGCCCCGGTTCCTGACGTCGGTGGCGCAGCTGTGGGCGCAGGGTCACGACGTCGACTGGACGGCCGTCCACCCGCAGGGCCGCCCGGTCGCTTTGCCGACATATCCCTTCCAGCGGCAGCGCTACTGGCTCGAGACCCCGGTCGGAACCGCCGCGGCGGACGACGGGTTCTGGACCGCTGTCGAGGACGGCGCCCTCACCGACGAGCTGGGCGTCACCGACGAAACGCCCTGGCAGGAGGTGCTGCCCGCGCTGGCGGACTGGCGCCACCGCCGCACCGAACTGTCCACTGTGGACCAGTGGCGGTACCGGATCACCTGGCACCCGGTCGCCGAACCGGCGCCCGCGTTGGCCGGCACCTGGCTGGTCGTGCACGCGCCCGACGTCTGCCTCGACGCCCTGGAGAAGGCCGGCGCGGTCGTCCGCACCCTGCGCGTCGACGAGACCGACGACCGGGCGTCGCTGGCCGAGCGGCTGCGGCACGAGTCCGCTGTCGCGGGCGTGCTCTCGCTGCTCGCGCTGGACGAGCGCGAGCACGCGACGCACCCGGTGCTTCCCCGCGGGCTGGCCGCGAACCTCCTGCTCTCCCAAGCTCTCGGCGACGCAGGCATCACCGCGCCGCTTTGGCTGGCAACGCAGGGGACCGCCGTCGTCGTACCCGACGACGAGCTGCCGCACCCGGGCCAGGCCACGACCTGGGGCCTCGGCCGGGTGCTCGCCCTCGAACACCCCGACCGCTGGGGCGGGCTGGTCGACCTGCCGGAAAACCTGGACGAGCAGGCCGCGACCCGGCTTTGCGCCGTCCTCACCGGAATCGGCGACGAGGACCAGCTGGCCGTCCGCGGCTCCGGGGTGTACCAGCGGCGGCTGCGTCGCGCGCCGGTCGAAGGCACCGCGCCCGAGTGGCGGACGAGCGGGACCGCGCTGATCACCGGCGGCACCGGCGGGCTCGGCGCGCACGTCGCCCGCTGGCTCGCCGGCCGCGGCGCCGAGCACCTGGTGCTCACCAGCCGCCGCGGGCCCGACGCACCGGGCGCCGCCGAGCTGCGGGAAGAACTCGAGGCACTGGGCGTCGAGGTGACCATCGCCGCCTGTGACGTCGCCGACCGCGAGGCACTGTCCTCGCTGGTCAGCGGCCTGCCGGAGATCCGGGCGGTCGTCCACACCGCCGGCGTCGGCCTCCTGGCGCCGCTGGCCGACACGACGTTGCCCGAGTTCGAGGAGGGCGCCCGCGCGAAGCTCGCCGGCGCCCGTCACCTCGACGCCCTCTTCGGCGACGCCGACCTCGACGCGTTCGTGCTGTATTCGTCGGTCGCGGGAGTGTGGGGCAGTGGCGACCACGGCGCGTACGCCGCCGCGAACGCCTTCGTCGACGCGCTCGCCGAGAACCGCCGCGCCCGGGGGCTCGCCGGGACCTCGGTCGCCTGGGGCATCTGGGCCGGCGACGGCATGGTCTCCGACGTCGTCGCCGACCAGCTCAAGTGGCGCGGGATCCCGTTCATGGCCCCGGAACCCGCGCTGCTCGGGCTCGGCCAGGTCCTCGACCACGACGAGCCGTTCCTCGCCGTCGCCGACATCGACTGGGAACGGTTCGTCCCGGTCTTCACCGCCGCCCGCCCGCGGCCGCTGCTGTCCGAAGTGCCCGAGGTCGCGGCCGTGCTGGCCGCCGCCTCCGAAGTAACCGAGGAGGAGACGGGCGCGGCAGGTGCGTTGCGCGCCAAGCTGTCCGCACTGTCCGAAGCGGATCAGGACCGCGAACTGCTCGGGCTGGTCCGCAAGCACGCGGCCGCCGTCCTCGGCTACACCGGACCCGAGGACGTCGACGCGTCGCGGGCGTTCCGGGAGCTGGGCTTCGACTCACTGACCGCCATCGAGCTGCGCAACCGGCTCACCGCCGCGACCGGCCTCAAGCTGTCCGCGACCCTGGTCTTCGACTACCCGAACGCGACAACCCTCGCCCGGCACGTCCGCACCGAAGTCCTCGGCGCGCCGGCACCCGAAGTGGTCGCCTCGGCGGTCGCGACCGACGAGCCCTTGGCCATCGTCGGCATGAGCTGCCGGTTCGCCGGCGGCGTCGGCAGCCCGCAGCAGCTGTGGGAGCTGATGCTGGCCGAGGCCGACGCGATCGGCGAGTTCCCCGGCGACCGCGGCTGGCGGCCCGGCTCGCTCTACGACCCGGACCCCGACCGCGCCGGCCACAGCTACACCCGCGCGGGCGGGTTCCTCTACGACGCGGCCGAGTTCGACCCGGGCTTCTTCGGCATCAGCCCGCGCGAAGCCCTCGCGATGGACCCGCAGCAGCGCGTCGTCATGGAAGCCGCGTGGGAGGCCTTCGAAGACGCCGGGCTCGACCAGGCGGCCGTCCGCGGCAGCCGCACCGGCGTGTTCGTCGGCGCCAGCGGCCACGACTACGGGCCCCGGCTGCAAAAGGTCCCCGAAGGCGTCGAAGGCCATCTGGTCACCGGCGGCACCGGCAGCGTCACCTCCGGCCGCGTCGCCTACACCTTCGGGCTCGAAGGCCCGGCGGTCACGATCGACACCGGCTGCTCGTCGTCGCTGGTCGCCCTGCACCTGGCCGGCCAGGCGCTGCGGTCGGGGGAGTGCGACCTCGCGCTGGCCGGCGGGGTCGCGGTGATGTCGACCCCGGCGCCGTTCGTCGCGTTCAGCCGCCAGCGCGCGCTGGCCGCCGACGGCCGCAGCAAGCCGTTCTCCGCCGACGCCGACGGCATGGGCCTGGCCGAGGGCGTCGGCATGCTGCTCGTCGAGCGGCTGTCCGACGCGAAGCGCAAGGGACACCGGGTCCTGGCCGTCGTCCGCGGCACCGCGACCAACCAGGACGGCGCGTCCAACGGCCTCACTGCGCCGAACGGCCCGTCGCAGCAACGCGTGATCCTGTCCGCGCTGGCCGCGGCCGGGCTCGAACCGTCCGATGTGGACGCCGTCGAGGCGCACGGCACCGGCACCACGCTCGGCGACCCGATCGAGGCGCAGGCGCTGCAGGCGACCTACGGGCGCGACCGCTCACGGCCGCTGTGGCTCGGCTCGGTCAAGTCGAACATCGGGCACAGCCAGGCCGCCGCGGGTGCGGCCGGTGTCATCAAGATGGTCCTCGCCATGCGCCACGGCCTCCTGCCGCGGTCACTGCACTCGGAACGCCCGTCCCCGCACGTCGACTGGTCTTCCGGGGCGCTCGAACTGCTCACGTCGGCGACGCCGTGGCCGGACAAGGCGGGACCGCGCCGCGTCGGTGTCTCGTCCTTCGGCGTCGGCGGCACCAACGCGCACGTCGTCCTCGAACACGATCCCGCTCCCGAACCCGCCCCCGATCGTGCGCCGGTTCCGGGCCCGGTGCCGTGGCTGGTCTCGGCCCGTTCCGCAGCCGGTTTGCCCGCCCAGGCGGCGAAGCTGGCGGCCTTTACGGGGGATGGGGACGTCGCCGACGTCGGCTGGTCCCTCGCTTCGACGCGGACCGCGTTCGAGCACCGGGCCGTCGTGCTCGGCGAGGACCGTGCGGAACTGCTGGCCGGGCTGGGTGCTCTCGCCTCCGGAACGCCGAGCGCGTCGGTGGTCACGGGTGTGGCGACCCCGGCCGGGCGGACGGTGTTCGTGTTCCCCGGCCAAGGGGCGCAGTGGGCCGGGATGGCCGTGGAACTGCTGGACTCGTCGCCGGTGTTCGCCGAGCGGTTCGCGGAGTGCGCGGCGGCGCTGGAGTCCTTTGTCGACTGGTCGCCTTTCGACGCCCTGCGCGAGTCGGCGCTGGAGCGCGTCGACGTCGTGCAGCCCCTGTCGTGGGCGGTGATGGTTTCGCTGGCCGCCTTGTGGCAGGCACACGGGGTCACGCCGGATGCCGTGGTGGGTCACTCCCAGGGCGAGATCGCCGCCGCCGTCGTCGCGGGTGGACTGTCCCTTCTCGACGGTGCCCGGGTGGTCGCGTTGCGCAGCAAGGCGATCGCCGCGGGGCTGGCCGGCCAGGGCGGGATGGCTTCGATCGCGCTCGACGCCGAGCACGTCGAGAAGCTGCTCGTGGAATGGGCCGGGCAGATCTCGATCGCGGCGTTCAACAGCCCGTCGTCGACCGTCGTGTGCGGGGAACCCGGTGCGCTGGACGAACTGCTCGCCCAGTGCCAGGCCGACGGCGTCCGGTCCCGGTTGATCCCGGTGGACTACGCCTCGCACTCGGCGCACGTGGCGGCGATCGAGAGTGAACTGCGGGACGTGCTCGCCGCGGTCGAACCGCGCACCGGCGAAGTCCCGTTCCACTCGACGGTGTCGGCCGAGCCGATCGACACCGCGACCCTGGACGCCGGCTACTGGTACCGCAACCTGCGTCAGCCGGTCTTGTTCGCACGGACTATCGAGACGCTCGAGAACGCGGTGTTCGTCGAGGTCAGCCCGCATCCCGTCGTCTCGTCGGCGATCGCCGAGATCGTCCCCGGCGCCGTCGCCGTCGGCACGCTGCGCCGGGGCGAGGGCGGCTTGGCGCGGTTCCGCACGTCGCTGGCCGAGCTGCACGTCCGCGGCGTCGACGTCGACTGGGCACCGGCGTTCCCCGGCGCCCGCCCGATCCCGCTGCCGACCTACGCCTTCCAGCGGCAGCGGTACTGGCTGGACGCTCGCGGTCATCGGCCGAGCTCGTCCACTGTGGACGACTGGCGGTACCGGGTCGAGTGGATCCCGCTCGCCGTCGCGTCCGGAACGGTCGTCGCCGACTGGCTGGTCGTCGCTCCGACCGGATCTGACACACAGGACCTCGCCGACGGGCTCGGCGCGCGCCTTTTGGAGCTGCCGTCCGATGTGGACCGTGCGCGGTGTGCCGAGCTGCTTCGCGAGGCAGGTCCGTGCGAAGGCGTGCTGTCGCTCTTGGCCGTCGACGGCCTCGAACCGAACCTGACGCTGCTGCACGCCCTCGGCGACGCCGGGATCGACGCGCCGCTCTGGCTCGCCACGAGCGGCGCCGTCAGCACCGGCGCGGCCGACCCGATCCGCGCCACTGACCAGGCGCTGACCTGGGGTTTCGGCCGGATCGCGGCCATGGAGTACCCGCAGCGGTTCGGCGGGCTCGTCGACCTCCCGGCCGACCTCGACGCCCGCGCCGTCACCCGTCTCGCGGCCGCACTCGGGTCACCTGACGAGGATCAGGTCGCCGTCCGCGCTTCCGGGGTCTTCGGCCGCCGGTTCGTCCGCGCGGAGCCGGCCGGCAGCGAACAGCCCTGGCACGTGTCCGGCACGGTGCTGCTCACCGGCGGCACCGGTGGCATCGGCGCCCACCTGGCCCGCTGGCTCGCCCGGGCCGGTGCCGAGCGGCTGGTGCTGACCAGCCGGCGCGGCCAGGACGTCCCCGAGCTGACCGCCGAACTCGCCGACCTCGGCACCGAGCTGACCGTCGCGGCCTGCGACGTCACCGACCGCGCGCAGCTGGCCGGCCTCCTCGATGGGCTGCCCGACCTGACCGCGGTGGTGCACGCCGCCGCAGTACTCGACGACGGCGTCATCGACAGCCTCACCCCGGACCGGATCGCGCACGTCCTGCGGCCCAAGGCCGAAGCCGCGCGGTACCTGCACGAGCTGACCGCGGACCGCGAGCTGTCGGCGTTCGTCCTGTTCTCCTCGCTGGCGGGCACGCTCGGCGGGCCGGGTCAGGCGAGCTACGCGGCGGCCAACACCTACCTCGACGCGCTCGCCCGCGAACGCCGTGCGGCCGGCCTGCCCGCGACGTCGGTGGCTTGGGGCGCGTGGCGTGGTGGCCGAGGCGAGAGCCTGGCCGAGCAGGGCCTGCCCGCGATGGACCCGGACCGGGCGCTTCTCGCGCTGCAGCAGGCGTTGACCGGGGACGAGACCGTGCTGGCCGTCGCCGACATCCGCTGGGACCGCTACCGCAAGACCCTCGCCCAGGGCCGGCCGAGCGCCGCGCTGCTGGGCATCTCCGAAGCCGAGGCGCCGGAAACCGTCGAAACCGGGTGGGCCCAGCGCCTGACCGGGCTCGACGTCGCCGAGCAGCACCGGCTGGTCCTGGAACTGGTCCAGGCGCAGGCCGCGGTGGCGCTCGGCTACCCGACGCCCGAGTCGATCGAGCCCGACCGCGCCTTCCGCGACCTCGGCTTCGACTCGCTCACCGCCGTCGACCTGCGCAACCGGCTGGGCGAGGCCACCGGCCTGCGGCTGCCCGTCACGCTGGTGTTCGACCACCCGACCGCCGTCGCGCTCGCCGAGCACGTCCGGCGGGAGCTGGCGGGGGACACCGCGACCGAAACCGTGGCTCCGGTGGTCGTGAACACCGACGAGCCGATCGCGATCGTCGCGATGTCCTGCCGCTACCCGGGCGGTGTCGCCGACCCCGAGGACCTCTGGCGGCTCGTCGCCGACGGGGTCGACGCCGTCGGCGAGTTCCCGACCGACCGCGGCTGGGATCTCGACCGGCTCTACGACCCGGACCCGGACAAGCCGGGCACGTTCTACACGCGCGGCGGCGGTTTCCTGCACGATGCGGCGGACTTCGACCCGGCGTTCTTCGGGATCGCCCCGCGCGAGGCACCCGCGATCGACCCGCAGCAGCGGCTGCTGCTGGAGACGTCGTGGGAGGCCGTCGAGCGCGCCGGCATCGACCCCTCGGTGTTGCGCGGGAGCCGGACCGGCGTCTTCGTCGGCTCGAACTACCACGACTACGGCGGCCGGCTGCGGCACGCGCCCGGCGAGTTCGAAGGGCACCTGGCGACCGGCAGCGCGGGCAGCGTCGCGTCCGGCCGGATCGCCTACACCTTCGGCCTGGAAGGCCCGGCGGTCACCGTCGACACGGCGTGCTCGTCGTCGCTGGTGGCCCTGCACTGGGCGGTCAAGGCGCTGCGGTCCGGCGAGTGCGACCTCGCGCTGGCCGGCGGCGTCACGGTGATCTCCGCGGTCGACACGTTCGTCGAGTTCAGCAGGCAGCGCGCGCTGTCGCCGGACGGCCGGTGCCGCGCGTTCTCCGCGGACGCCGACGGCGCCGGCTGGGCCGAAGGCGTCGGCATGGTGCTGGTGGAACGGCTGTCCGACGCGCAGCGGCGCGGGCATCCCGTGCTCGCCGTGGTCCGCGGCTCCGCGGTCAACCAGGACGGCGCGTCCAACGGCATGACCGCGCCGAGCGGACCCGCGCAGCAGCGCGTCATCCGTGCCGCGCTGGCCGATGCGGCGCTGGCACCGTCCGAAGTGGACGCCGTCGAGGCGCACGGCACGGGCACCACCCTGGGTGACCCGATCGAGGCTCAGGCGCTCATCGCGACCTACGGCCAGGATCGAGACCGTCCACTGTGGCTAGGTTCGGTGAAGTCGAACATCGGGCACACGCAGGCCGCGTCCGGTATCGCCGGCGTCATCAAGATGGTGCAGGCGCTGCGGCACGGCGTCCTGCCGCGCACGCTGCACGCCGAGACGCCGTCACCGCACATCGACTGGTCCTCGGGCCGGGTGCGACTCCTGTCCGAACCGGTCGAGTGGGCGGCGAACGGCCACCCGCGCCGCGCGGCGGTGTCGTCGTTCGGGGTCAGCGGCACCAACGTGCACACCATTCTCGAAGAGGCTCCCTCGTCGGATGAGCCGGTCGAAGCTGCTACACCACAACGGTTCACGGCCTGGTCGGTGTCGGCCCGGTCCGAAGCCGCGTTGCGTGATCAGGCCCGGCGGCTGCTGGCGTTCACCGAGTCCGAAGTGGACTCCGCCGCGGTCGCCCGTTCCCTGGCCGCCCGCGCGAAGTTCGGGCACCGCGCGGTGATACTCGGCGAAACCCTCGGTGAACTGCGTGAAGGACTGGCCGCGCTGGCGGATCGGCCCAGTGTGCGCGCCGCCCGCGCCGGCCGGACGGCGTTCCTGTTCACCGGTCAAGGTTCGCAGCGGGTCGGCATGGGCCGCGAGCTGTACGACCGGTTCCCGGTGTTTGCCGACGCCTTCGACGCGGTGTGCGCGCACTTCGACGTCCCGCTGCGGGACGTCGTGTTCGGCGACGACGCGGTCCGGCTCGACCGCACGGGCTTCACCCAGCCCGCGCTGTTCGCGCTCGAAGTGGCGCTGTTCCGGCTCCTGGAGTCCTGGAACGTCCATGCGGACTTTCTCGCCGGGCACTCGGTCGGCGAGCTGGCCGCCGCCCACGTCGCCGGGGTGCTGTCCCTGGCCGACGCGGCGAAACTCGTCGCCGCGCGCGGCCGGCTGATGGAAGGACTCCCCGAAGGCGGGGCCATGGTGGCGATCGCGGCCACCGAGGCCGAGGTCGTCCCGCTACTGGACGATCGGGTGTCGCTGGCGGCGGTGAACGGCCCGGCGGCCGTCGTGGTCTCGGGCGAAACCGAAGCCGTGCTGGACGTGCGCGAGCACTTCGCCGCGCTCGGCCGCAAGACCAAGCGCCTCGACGTCTCGCACGCGTTCCACTCGCCGCTCATGGACCCGATGCTCGCCGAGTTCGCCGCGGTCGCCGACGGTCTGACCTACCACCAGCCGCGCATCCCGGTCGTGGCGACCGGCGACGTCACGACGCCGGAGTACTGGGTGCGGCACGTGCGGGAGGCCGTCCGGTTCGCCGACGGCGTTCGCACGCTGGTCGCCGACGGGGTCACCCGGTTCGTCGAGCTGGGGCCGGACGCGGTGCTCGCCGCGCTCGTCCCGGACTGCGCCGGCCCGGCCGAGGTGAGCGTGGGATCCGTGCTGCGCAAGGGACACGACGAGGAACGGTCGCTGCTGACCGCGCTCGCCGGGCTGCACACCGCGGGCGGTGACGTCGACTGGGCCGCCGTGCACGGCCGTGGCCGGCGCGTCGAACTGCCGACGTACGCGTTCCAGCGGGAGCGGTACTGGCTGGCCGCGCCGGCCGCGCCCGGCGACGTCACCGGCGCCGGCCTCAGCGAACCGGACCACCCGCTGCTGGGCGCGTCGGTCGCGCTGGCCGGTTCCGACGGCGCGCTGTTCACCAGCCTGCTCTCGGCGACCAGTCACCCGCTGCTGGCGCAGCACGTCGTGCTCGGCAGCGTGCTGCTGCCCGGGACGGCGTTCATGGAGCTGGCCGTGCACGCGGCGGACAAGGTCGGCTGCGAGCGCGTCGAGGAGCTGACCCTCGCGGCGCCGCTGGTGCTGCCGGAGACCGGCGGCGTCCGGCTGCAGGTCGCCGTCGGCGGGCCGGACCGGTTCGGCGGCCGCTCGATCGACATCTATTCGCGCGCCGACGGCGCCATGGAGGACGAGCCGTGGACGACGCACGCGAGCGGCACCCTCGCGGCGGCGCCTGCGCCGGCCGCCGGTGACCTCACCGGGACGTGGCCGCCGGCGGGCGCCGAGCCGATCGACCTCGACGGGCTCTACGACCGCATCGCCGAAAACGGGTTCGACTACGGGCCCGCGTTCCGGGGGCTGCGCCGGGCGTGGCGGGTCGGCGAGGAGATCTTCGCCGAGGTCGGCCTGCCCGAGCCGGAGGCTGCCGAAGCCGGCCGTTTCGGCCTGCACCCGGCGCTGCTGGACGCCGCCCTGCACACGGTCGCGCTGCGCGACGAAAGCCGCGCGGTCCTGCCGTTCGCCTGGGCGGGGGTGACCCTGCACGCCGGCGGGGCGTCGACGCTGCGGGTGCGCGTCACCGGGCAGGGCGGCGACACGGTCGCGCTCGCGGTGGCCGACCAGGACGGGCTGCCGGTGGCCACCGTCGGGTCGCTGACGCTGCGGCCGGTTTCGGCCGAGCAGCTCGACGTCGCGCGGTCGGCGTACCACGAGTCGCTGTTCCGGGTGGGCTGGGTGATGGCCCCGATCACGCCGGTCAGCCACTCGGCGGCCGAACGCTGGGCCGTCGTCGGGTTGGACGTCGGGGTCCGCGTCACCAAGGCTTTGGGGACCGCGGGTGTCCCGGTCGAGTCCTATCCGGACTTCGACGCGCTCGAGGCGGCTGTGGTGGCGGGCGCCCCGGTGCCCGAAGTGGTCGTGGTGACCAGCGGCCCGCACGACGACGAAGACGTCACGCGCGCCGTCCGGACCGCCACCCACGGCGCGCTGGACCAGGTGCAGGAGTGGCTGGCGAGCGACCTGTTCGCCGGCTCGCGGCTGGTGTTCGTGACCAAGGGCGCGATCGCGACCCGGGTCGGCGAAGGCATCACGGACCTCGCGACGGCGGCCGTCGTCGGCCTGGTCCGCTCGGCGCAGTCGGAGAACCCGGGCCGGTTCGTGCTGGTCGACCTCGACGACCGCGAAGTCTCGTACGCGGCGTTGCCGTCGGCGGTGGCCTGCGGCGAGCCGCACGTGGCGGTCCGGATCGGCGCGATCCAGGTACCGCGCCTCGCCCGCGTCCCGGCGACGAGCCCGGCGCCGGTCGCCGCGTGGGACCCGGAAGGCACGGTGCTGATCACCGGGGCGACCGGGACGCTCGGCACGCTGGTCGCCCGGCACTTGGTGACGGCGCGCGGCGCGCGTCGGCTGGTGCTGACGAGCCGCCGCGGCCCAGCCGCTGAGGGCGCGGCCGAGCTGGTTTCGGAGCTGACGGCGTGGGGCGCGGACGTCACGATGGCGGCGTGCGACGTCGCCGACCGGGATTCCCTGGCGGCGCTGCTGGCGGCGATCCCGGCCGAGCACCCGCTGACGGCCGTGGTGCACACGGCGGGCGTGCTCGACGACGGCGTGGTGTCGGCGTTGACGACCAGGCAGCTGGACACGGCGCTGCGGCCCAAGGTCGACGCGGCGTGGCACCTGCACGAGCTGACGGCGGGGATGAACCTGGCCGGGTTCGTGGTGTTCTCCTCGCTGGCGGGCACGTTCGGCGGCACGGGCCAAGCGAACTATGCGGCGGCGAACGCGTTCCTCGACGCGCTGGCGCACGTCCGCCGGGCGGAGGGCCTTCCTGCGTTGTCACTGGCGTGGGGGTTGTGGGCCGAGCGCAGCGGGATGACGGGCAAGCTGGGGGAGGCGGACCTGTCGCGGCTCGCGCGGGGCGGCGTCGAGCCGATGCCGTCGGACGAGGGCCTGGACCTGTTCGACGTGGCGTGCGCGCTGGACGAGGCGGTGTTGCTGCCGGTCCGGCTGGTGGTGGAGGCGATGCGCGACCGGGTGGGCGAGGACGCGATCCCGGTGATCCTGCGCAGCTTGATCCGCACCCCGGTCCGCCGAGCGGTCCGCGCGGCGGTGGCCGACCCGGTGGACAGCTTGACCCACCGGCTGGCGGGAATGTCGGAAGCCGAGCGCGACGGAGCACTGCTGGACCTGGTCCGCACCCACGCGGCGACGGTCCTGGGATACGCGGGTCCCGACGCGATCGAGCCGGACCGAGGGTTCCTCGAGCTGGGCTTCGACTCGTTGAGCGCGGTGGAGCTGCGGAATTTGCTGGGAGCGGCAACGGGGTTGCGCCTCCCGGCGACGTTGCTGTTCGACTACCCGTCGACGACGGTGCTGGTGGAGTACCTGCGGTCCGAGCTGGTCCCGGACGTCCCGGCGGCGATCCTGCCGGCGTTGGCGGAGCTGGACCGGGTGGAGTTCGCGTTGCCGGAGCTGCTGGCGGATTCCCAGGCCCGGGCGACGTTGGGTACGCGCTTGCAGGAGCTGCTAGCCAGGGTGAACGGCGCTTCGGCGACGGTCACGGCGGTGGAGGAGAAGCTCGAGTCCGCGACGGACGACGAGATGTTCGCGCTGATCGACGAACTCGACCTCGACTGACCCGGCGGCCGGGACCCCGCCCTTCCCCAGCAGGGTCCCGGCAAAGTCGCGCGGCCAGGCCACTCCGCCACCGGTGACCAGCTCGCCCCATGTCTTGAATGACTCATTCAAGTCTTCGGAGGCCCTGAATGACTCATTCAAGACGTTGGGGCGGAACGCTGCGGACTGCGCCGGCGCGACTTTGCCGGGGCCCCGCCCTCCCGCGGCCCCACCCATCCCTGGGGGCTGACCCCGCTCCAGCGTATCGCCCACCACCGACAAAACAGCCCCGCGAACGCCGTCACCGCCGAGGTTGTCCACAACCACCCCGGCCTGTGGGCAACCCAGCTCCCAACCGCCAACTTTAGGGATTTGCGGGTCCCGCATGCGGTTCACTCGAGGCGACCACGCCGTGAACCCGGAGGTACCTGGTGGCACTGTCTGCGGACAAGGGCAACGACAAGGACAAGGTCGTCGAAGCGCTCCGGGCGTCCTTGCGGGACAACAAGCGGCTGCGCGACCAAAACGACCGGCTCACCAAAGCCGCCACCGAACCCGTCGCCGTCGTCGCCATGGGGTGCCGCTTCCCGGGCGGGGTCGCCGATCCCGACCAGCTCTGGGACCTCCTGAAGAGCGGCACCGACGCCATCGGCGGCTTCCCCGCCGACCGCGACTGGACCGCCGAGGAACTCGCCGGCAGCAACACCGCCGAGGGCGGCTTCCTCGACCACGCCGCCGACTTCGACCCCGGCTTCTTCGGCATCTCGCCCCGCGAAGCGCTCGCCATGGACCCGCAGCAACGTCTGCTGCTCGAAGTCGCCTGGGAAACCTTCGAACGCGCCGGGCTGGACCGAGACACCCTGAAAGCCAGCGACACCGGCGTCTTCATCGGCTGCAGCAACCAGGCCTATGGCTCCACCGACCTCGACGCCCTTCCCGACGAGGTCCGCGGCCACCTGCTCACCGGCAGCGCCGTCTCCGTCGCCTCCGGCCGGCTCGCCTACACCTTCGGCCTCGAAGGCCCCACCGTCACCGTCGACACCGCCTGCTCGTCGTCGCTCGTCGCGCTGCACCTCGCCGTGCAGGCCCTGCGCGCGGGGGAGTGCTCGATGGCGCTCGCCGGCGGCGTCACCGTCATGGCGACGCCCGCCGTCTTCGTCGAATTCACCAGCCAGGGCGGGGTTTCCGCGTCCGGCCGGTGCCGGTCGTTCGCCGACACCGCCGACGGCACCGGCTGGGGCGAGGGCGCCGGCCTGCTGCTCGTCGAACGGCTTTCCGACGCGCGCCGGAACGGCCACCCGGTGCTCGCCGTCCTGCGCGGGTCCGCCGTCAACTCCGACGGCGCCTCCAACGGCCTCACCGCCCCCAACGGCCTGTCCCAGCAACGCGTCATCCGCGCGGCGCTGGCCAACGCGGGCCTCAAACCGTCCGAAGTGGACGCCGTCGAAGCGCACGGCACCGGCACCACGCTCGGCGACCCGATCGAGGCGCAAGCCCTCCTGGCCACCTACGGCCGGGACCGCGAGCACCCCCTCCGCCTCGGGTCCGTCAAGTCCAACATCGGGCACACCCAGGCCGCCGCCGGCGTGGCCGGGGTCATGAAGATGATCCTCGCCCTGCGCCACGGCGAGCTGCCGCGCACCCTGCACGTCACCGAACCGTCCACGCAGGTCGACTGGACGCGCGGTTCGATCGAGCTCCTCACCGAGCACACCGCCTGGCCCGAGACCGATGGGCCCCGGCGGGCCGGCGTCTCGTCGTTCGGCGTCGGCGGCACCAACGCCCACGTCGTCCTGGAAGCAGCCGAGCCCGCGCCCGGGCGAGCCGAAGCGCCGCAAGGCCCGACGACGTGGTTGCTGTCCGCCCGCACCGCCGATGCCCTGCGCGCCCAGGCCGATCTGCTGCGCAAGACCGTGAGAGACGAGCCGCACGACGTCGGCCTGACACTGGCTACCCGCACCGCGTGGGAACACCGCGCCGCCGTGGTCGGCGACACCCTCGAAGACCTGATCCACGGCCTGGACGCGCTCGCGGACGCGACACCGTCGGCCGAGGTGGTCCGGGGCGTCGCGACACCGCCGGGCAAGACCGCCTTCGTCTTCCCCGGACAGGGCGCCCAATGGGCCGGGATGGCCGTCGACCTCCTAGAGCAGTCTCCGGTCTTCGCCGCGCGGCTCGCCGAGTGCGAGACGGCGCTCAAGTCCTATGTGGACTGGAAGCTGACCGACGTCTTGGGCGACGCCGAGGCCTTGGAACGGGTCGACGTCGTGCAACCGGCCTCTTGGGCCGTGATGGTTTCGCTCGCCGCGCTCTGGCAGTCGGCAGGAGTCCGGCCCGGCGCGGTCGTCGGGCACTCCCAGGGCGAGATCGCCGCCGCCGTCGTCGCGGGCGCACTGTCCCTGGAGGACGGCGCCCGCGTAGTCACGCTCAGAAGCAAGCTCATCGCCGAGAAGCTGGCGGGCAAGGGCGGAATGGCGTCGGTCGCGTTGCCCGAGGCCGAGATCGCCACGTGGCTGGACGGCCGGATCAGCGTAGCGGCGGTAAACAGCCCGGGCTCGGTCGTGCTGTCCGGCGAACCGGAGGCTCTCGACCAACTCGTCGAAGCCTGCGTGGCCGAAGGCATCCGCGCCCGCCGCATCCCGGTCGACTACGCGTCACACTCCGCGCACGTCGAGGCCATCGAGGACGACCTCCTGGCGGCACTCGCCCCGATCACCCCGCGTGAAGCCGCGATCCCGGTCTACTCCTCGGTGCTCGGCGACTGGGCCGGCCCCATGGACGCCGGTTACTGGTACCGGAACCTGCGCCAGACCGTCTTGTTCGACACGGCCGTGCGTGGCCTCGCCGAGGCCGGCTACACGACGTTCGTCGAGGTCAGCGCCCATCCCGTGCTCGCCGCGGCCGTCCAGGACACCCTGGACGAGCCCGTCGTCGCCGGGTCGCTGCGCCGGGGCGACGGCGGCCTGTCGCGCTTCCTGACGTCACTGGCCGAACTGTGGACGCGCGGCGCCGTCGTCGACTGGAAAGGACTCTTCCCCGGCGCACGGCCGGTCGACTTGCCCACCTACCCGTTCCAGCGCGAACGCTACTGGCTCACTCCGGCCCAAAAGGCGGCCGCGGCCGACGGTGACTTCTGGTCCGCTGTGGACAGTGGGAATGCCGAAGTCCTCGCCGGCTCCCTCGACGTCGACGCGGCGACGCTCACCGAAGTCCTGCCTGCCCTCGTCCAGTACCGCAAGCGCCGTCACGAACAGTCCGTTGTGGACAACTGGCGGTACCGGATCGCCTGGCGGCCCACGACTCCGCCCGAAGCGGACCTCACCGGCCGCTGGCTGGTCGTCGCCCCCGCCGGGCACCCGGCCGGCGATCTCGTCGACGGCCTGGCCGCGCACGGCGCCGAGCCGGTTCTGCTGACCGTCGAGCCCGGCGCCCCGCTCCCGGAGCTGCCCACCGAAGGCATCACCGGCGTCCTGTCGTTGCTCGCCTTCGCCGACGACGGCCTCTACGCCACCATCGAGCTGGCTCGGACGGTGACCGCGCCGCTGTGGCTGCTGACCCGCGGCGCCGTCTCCACCGGCCGCTCCGACCGGCTGACCAGCCCGGACCAGGCGCAGGTCTGGGGCCTGGGCCGGGTCGTGGCGCTGGAGCACCCGGACCGCTGGGGCGGCCTCGTCGACCTGCCCGAAACCCTCGACGACCGCGCGCTCGGCCGCCTGGCCCGGGTCCTCGCCGACGCGAAAGAAGACCAGGTCGCGATCCGCGCGGCCGGAGTGCTGGCCCGCCGCCTCGTCCCCGCCCCGGCCGGCCCGCCGCGAGGGGAGTGGCGGACCAGTGGGACCGCGCTGGTCACCGGCGGCACCGGCGCGCTCGGCGCGCACGTCGCCCGCTGGCTGGCCGCGGCCGGCGCCGGCCACCTCGTCCTGACCAGCCGCCGAGGACTCGACGCGGACGGCGCCGCCGAGCTGCGCGAAGAGCTGACCGCGCTCGGCGCCGAGGTGACCATCGCCGCCTGCGACGTCGCCGATCGCGACGCCCTGGCCGCCCTGCTGGCCGACGTCGAACCCCGTGTCGTCGTGCACGCCGCCGGGGTGGGCCGCTCGGCCGCGCTGGCCGACCTTGGCCGGGCCGAACTCGCCGAGACGCTGCGCGCGAAGGTCGACGGCGCGCGGAACCTCGACGAACTCCTCGAAGACGTCGACGCGTTCGTGCTGTTCTCCTCCAACGCCGGGGTCTGGGGCGGCGGTGGCCAAGCCGCGTACGCCGCGGCCAACGCCCACCTCGACGCCCTCGCGCAGCACCGCCGCGACCGCGGCCTGCCCGCGACGTCCGTGGCGTGGGGCGCGTGGGCCGGGCCGGGCATGACCGGCGACGCTTCGGGCGAACAGCTGCGCCGCCGCGGTGTCCGCGCGATGGACCCCGCGCTCGCCCTTACGGTGCTGCGGCAGGCCCTCGAAGCCGACGAGACCTTCCTGTCCGTCGCGGACATGGACTGGGCACGGTTCGCCCCCGCCTTCACCGCCGCCCGCCCGCGGCCGCTGCTCGACGAACTGCCCGAGGTCCGTCGGATCCTCGAGGAGACCGCGACCCCGGATTCCCCTGCTCAGCAGTACCTTTCCGGGCTGAGCGAGTCCGCGCGGGCCGAGGCGCTGCTCGACCTCGTCCGCGCCGAGACGGCCGCCGTGCTGGGCTATCCCGGCCCCGGCTCGGTCGAGCCCGACCGGGCCTTCCGCGACCTGGGCGTCGACTCGCTGATCGCGCTGGAGGTGCGCAACCGGCTCGTCGCGGCGACCGGGCTCAAGCTGCCCGCCGTCGTGCTCTTCGACCACCCGGACCCGCGGCGCCTCGCCGCGCGGCTGGGGCACGAGCTGATCGACGCCGGCCCCGTGGCGGCCGAGCGGCTCGTGTCCCGGGTGGACACCGACGACCCGATCGCCATCGTGTCGATGGCCTGCCGCCTGCCCGGGGACGTCCGGTCGCCCGACGACCTGTGGAACCTGGTCGCGGCGGGCGCCGAAGGCCTGACCCCGTTCCCGGTCAACCGGGGCTGGGACGTCGAAGGGGTGGGCGGGTTCGTCCACGACGCCGACGAGTTCGACGCCGCCTTCTTCGGCATCTCACCCCGGGAAGCCCTGGCCATGGACCCGCAGCAGCGGCTGCTGCTGGAAAGCGCCTGGGAGGTCTTCGAACGCGCCGGCATCGACCCGCGCTCGCTGCGCGGCAGCGCCGCCGGGGTGTTCGTCGGCTGCGGCACCCAGGGCTACGCGACCGGCCAGACCGAAGCGCCCGAAGAGGTCGAAGGGCACCTTCTCACCGGGAACGCCGGTGCCGTCGTGTCCGGCCGGGTGTCCTATGTGCTCGGTCTCGAAGGCCCGGCGGTCACCGTCGACACGGCTTGTTCGTCGTCGCTGGTGGCGCTGCACCTGGCCGCGCAGTCGGTCCGCTCCGGCGAGTCGTCGATGGCGATCGCGGGTGGTGTCACGGTGATGGCGACGCCGGGCGCGTTCCAGGAGTTCGGCAGGCAGGGCGGCCTGGCCGGCGACGGCCGGTGCAAGGCCTTCGCCGACGCGGCCGACGGCACCGGCTGGGGCGAGGGCGTCGCGCTGGTGCTGGTCGAGCGCCTCTCGGACGCGCAGCGGCTCGGCCACCCGGTCCTGGCGCTGCTGCGCGGTTCGGCGATGAACCAGGACGGCGCGTCCAACGGCCTGAGCGCCCCGAACGGCCCGTCCCAGCAACGCGTGATCCGCGCGGCACTGGCGAACGCGGGCCTCGCGCCGTCCGATGTGGACGCCGTCGAGGCGCACGGGACCGGAACGAGCCTGGGCGACCCGATCGAGGCCCAGGCGCTGCTGGAAACCTACGGCCGGGACCGCGAGCAGCCGCTGTGGCTCGGCTCGGTGAAGTCGAACGTGGGGCACACGCAGGCGGCGTCCGGTGTCGTGGGCGTGCTCAAGATGGTCCTCTCGATGCGCGAGGGGACGCTGCCGAAGACGCTGCACGTCGACCGGCCGTCGACCCGCGTGGACTGGACGACGGGCGAGGTCCGGCTGCTGACCGAGGCCCGGCCGTGGCCGTCCGGCGACCGGCCGCGCCGCGCCGGCGTGTCCTCGTTCGGGGTCAGCGGCACCAACGCCCACGTCATCATCGAGGAGCCGCCCGCGGTTCCCGCTGTCCACAGCGCATCCGAACCCGGACCGGTGCCGTGGGTCCTTTCGGGACGGACCGAACAGGCCGTCCGCGACGCGGTGCGCGGGCTCGCGACCGTCGACGGCGACCCCCTGGACATCGCGTTCGCGCTCGCCGCGCGTTCGACGTTCGAATACCGGACCGTCGTGATCGGGGAGGACCTCGGTGCAACGCCGATCGTCTCGGCCGAGCCGGGTAAGACGGCCTTCCTGTTCTCCGGCCAGGGTTCGCAGCGGATCGGAATGGGCGCGCAGCTGTACGAGCGGTTCCCGGTGTTCGCCGAGGCCTTCGACGCGGTGTGCGTGCACCTCGACACCGAGCTGGACCGTCCGCTGCGCGAAGTCGTCTTCGGTGATGCGGAACTTCTCGACCGGACCGGATACACCCAGCCCGCGTTGTTCGCGGTCGAGGTGGCGTTGTTCCGGCTGCTCGAGTCCTGGGGTGTGCTCCCGGACCACGTGGCCGGGCACTCGATCGGCGAGCTGGCCGCGGCGCACGTCGCCGGCGTGCTGTCCCTCGAAGACGCGTGCCGGCTGGTGGCCGCGCGAGCGGGCCTCATGCAGGCGCTGCCTGGGAAAGACACAGCGTCGCGAAGCGACTCCGTTGAGGGTGGCGGCGGGGGCAAGGGCGGAGGCGCGATGCTGGCCGTGCAGGCCACCGAGGACGAGGTCACCGCCGTACTGGGCGACGGCGTGAGCCTGGCCGCGGTGAATGGTCCCGAGGCCGTGGTGGTGTCAGGTGCCGTCGACGCGGTCGAACGGCACTTCGCGGGCTTGGGCCGCAAGGTCCGCCGGCTGACCGTCTCGCACGCGTTCCACTCGGCGGCGATGGACCCGATGCTGGCGGAGTTCGCGCGCGTAGCAGGTGGACTCACCTACACCGCGCCGAAGATCCCGCTCGTCTCCACAGTGTCCGGTCGCCTCGCCGGGGACGAAATACTGAGCCCGGACTACTGGGTGCGCCAGGTCCGCGAAACCGTCCGGTTCGCCGACGCCACCGACACCCTCGCCGGACTCGGCGTCACACGGGCGCTCGAACTCGGCCCGGACGGCGTGCTCTCGGCGCTGGCCGCCTTCCCGTCGGTGCCCGTGCTGCGCAAGGACCGCGACGAGTACCGCAGCCTGCTCACCGCGCTGGCCGACGCGCACACCCGCGGCCACACCGTGGACTGGGGCGCGGTTCTTCGCGCGGCACACCCTGGGTACGTCGCCCGCGCCGTCACCCTGCCGACCTACCCGTTCCAGCGCACGCGCTTCTGGCTGGAGAACCGATCGACGAAACAGCCGTCCCCGGTCGGGGAGTACGAAGTCAGCTGGCAGGCCGTCGCCGACCCCGGCGAGACCACACTGCCCGGAAACTGGCTCGCGGTGGTCCCGGCCGGAACGGACCCGCGCCTCCTCGACGACGTCCTCGAAGTCGACCCCGGCGACGATCTCGCCGGGTTGCTGCGCGACCGAGACCTCGCCGGTGTGGTGTCTACTTTGGACGTACAAGGTCAGCTCGCGCTGGTCCAAGCCCTCGGGGACGCCGGGATCGACGCACCGCTGTGGTGCGTCACCCGCGGCGCGGTCGCCGCGGCCGAGGGGGACGTGCCGGATCCGGCGCAGGCAATGGTCTGGGGGCTCGGGCGCACCGTCGCGCTGGAGCACCCGCACCGCTGGGGCGGTCTTGTCGACTTGCCCGCCGACGTCGACGACACCGTGCTCGCCCACCTCCGCGCGATCCTCAGCGGCGCGACCGGCGAAGACGAAGTCGCCCTCCGCGGATCCACGGTGCTGGCCCGGCGGCTCACCCGTCGCACGGCCCATCCGGTGACGTCGTGGCAGCCGCGCGGCACCGTCCTGGTCACCGGCGGCACCGGCGCCCTCGGCCGGCACGTCGCCCGCTGGCTGGCCGGCGCCGGTGCCGAGCACCTCGTCCTGACCAGCCGCCGCGGTCCGGACGCTCCCGGCGCGGCCGGCCTGCGCGAAGAGCTGACCGCGCTCGGCGCCCGGGTCGACGTTCTGGCCTGCGACGTCACCGACCGCGCGGCGCTCGCCGCGACCCTGGACACCGTCGGCGAGCTGACCGCCGTCGTGCACACCGCCGGGGTGCTGGCTGACGGCGTGCTCGAAGCCCTTACTCCGGCGCGGCTCGCCGAAGTCGTCGACGCCAAGGCGGTCGCGGGCCGGAACCTGCACGACCTGACCGCCGGGCACCCCCTGGACGCGTTCGTCCTGTTCTCCTCCTGCGCGGGCACCTTCGGCGCGGCGGGGCAGGGCAACTACGCGGCCGCCAACGCCTTCCTCGACGCGCTCGCCGAGCAGCGCCGGGCCCAGGGGCTGGTGGCGACGTCGATCGCCTGGGGACCGTGGGCCGACGGCGGGATGGCCACGGCGACGGCCGCCGAGGAGCACCTCGGCCGCACCGGGCTCGTCCCGCTGCGGCCCGAGCGGGCGATCGCGGCGCTGCGGGCCGCGGTCGAGAGCGGCGGCACGGCCGTCACCGTCGCCGACGTCGACTGGGACCGGTTCGCGGCCGCGCTCACCGCGCACCGCCCGAGCCCGCTGCTCGCCGGCCTGCCCGAAGTCCGGCCCGCGGCGGCCACGGATTCGCTGAAGGACAAGCTCGCCACCACGGCGGACGCGGAGAAGCTGCTGCTGAAGGTCGTGCGCGAGCAGGTGGCGTTCGCGCTCGGCCACCGCTCGGCCGACGACGTCCCGGCCGGCCGGACCTTCAAGGAACTGGGGTTCGACTCGCTGACCGCGGTCGAGCTGCGCAACCGCCTCGACACGGCCACCGGGCTGCGGCTCCCGGCGACGCTCGCGTTCGACTACCCGACCGCGACCGCGCTGGCGGCGTACCTCCGCGCGGAACTGCTGGGCGCGGTCGGCGAAACACCGGCGGCGGTGGCCCGGAACACCGACGAGCCGATCGCCATCGTCGGGATGAGCTGCCGCTTCCCGGGCGGGGTGCGCAACCCCGACGAACTCTGGGCTCTGCTCGCCGAGGGCCGCGACGCCGTGACGGAGTTCCCGGCCGACCGCGGCTGGGACACCGCCGCGCTCTACGACCCCGACCCCGACCACGCCGGGACGACGTATGTCCGCGAAGGCGGGTTCCTGGCGGGCGCCGACCAGTTCGACGCCGAGTTCTTCGGGATCTCACCCCGTGAAGCGCTGGCCATGGACCCGCAGCAACGGCTCCTGCTGGAGGCGTCCTGGGAGGCCCTGGAGCAGGCGGGCATCGATCCGTTGTCGGTGCGCGGCGCGCCCGTCGGAGTGTTCGCCGGGACCAACGGGCAGGACTACACCGCGGCCCTGCACTTCGGTGAAGAGAGCGTCGACGGCTATCTCGCCACCGGCAGCGCGGGCAGTGTCCTTTCCGGACGGATCGCCTACGAGCTCGGCCTGGAAGGCCCGGCGATGACGGTCGACACGGCTTGCTCGTCTTCGTTGGTCGCGTTGCACCTGGCCGCCCAGTCGCTGCGGGCGGGCGAATGCTCGCTGGCACTGGCCGGCGGCGTGACCATCATGTCCACGCCCGGCCTGTTCGTCGAGTTCAGCCGTCAGCGCGGCCTGGCGCCGGACGGCCGGTGCAAGGCCTTCGCCGACGAGGCCGACGGCACCGGCTGGGGTGAGGGTGTCGGCGTCGTGCTCGTCGAACGGCTCTCCGACGCGCGCCGCCACGGCCACCCGGTGCTGGCGGTCGTCCGGGGATCGGCAGTCAACCAGGACGGCGCGTCCAACGGCCTCACCGCGCCGAACGGGCCGTCGCAGCAGCGGGTCATCCGCGCGGCGCTGGCGAACGCGGGACTGGAACCGTCCGATGTGGACGCCGTCGAGGCACACGGCACCGGCACGACCCTGGGTGACCCGATCGAGGCGCAGGCGCTGCTCGCGACCTACGGCCGGGACCGCGAACAGCCGTTGTGGCTGGGTTCGATCAAGTCCAACGTCGGGCACACGCAGGCCGCGGCGGGGGTCGCCGGCGTGATCAAGATGGTGCTGGCCCTGCGCCACGGCGTGCTGCCGGCGACGCTGCACGTCGGCGAGCCGTCCCGGCACGTCGACTGGAACAGCGGCGCGGTGTCCCTGCTGACGGAGTCACGCCCGTGGCCGGAGCGCGAAGGTCCGCGCCGTGCCGGGATCTCGTCGTTCGGGGTCAGCGGCACGAACGCGCACGTCATCGTCGAGCAGTCACCAGAGCGCCCCAAGGCGGCCTTGGGTGCGTCAGACGCACCGAAGGCCGCCTTGGGTGCGTCTGACGCAACCAAGGCCACCTTGGGGCGCTTGGTGCCGTGGGTGCTGTCGGGTCGGTCGGCAGCCGCGGTTCGGGACCGGGCGGCCGCCCTGGCCGAGGTATCCGCGGACGAGGCCGAGATCGCATGGTCGCTGGTGAGCACCCGGTCCCAGTTCGAGCACCGTGCGGTCGTCCTCGGCGATCACCGCGATGGGCTGAGAGAGCTGGCCAACGACGCGCCCGGGTCGGCCGTGGTCACCGGCACCGCCGGAGCCGCGGGCGAGACGGTGTTCGTCTTCCCCGGCCAGGGCGCGCAGTGGGCGGGCATGGCCGTCGGCCTGCTCGACGAGCCCGTCTTCGCCGCCCGGCTCGCCGAATGCGCCGCCGCACTGGAACCGCACGTGGACTGGTCCCTGACCGACGTCCTGAGCGACGCGGCGGCCCTCGAACGGGTCGACGTCGTGCAACCCGCGTCCTGGGCCGTGATGGTGTCGCTGGCCGCGCTGTGGCGCTCGGCCGGCGTCGAACCCGACGCCGTCGCCGGACACTCGCAGGGCGAAATCGCGGCCGCGGTCGTCGCGGGTGGACTGTCCCTCGAGGACGGCGCGAAGGTCGTCGCGCTGCGCAGCAAGGCGATCGCCGCCGGGCTCGCGGGCCACGGCGGCATGGCCTCGGTCGCCCTCGACGCCGGCCGCGTCGCGGACGTGCTGTCCGACGGAGTCGCGATCGCGGCCTACAACAGCCCGACGTCGACGGTGGTCTGCGGCGACCCGGCCGCATTGGACGAATTGATCGCCCACTGCGCGGAAAACGACATCCGGGCCCGGCGCATCCCGGTCGACTACGCCTCCCACTCGGTCTACGTCGAAGGCATCCGCGACGCACTCCGGGAGGTCCTGACGGGCGTCCGGCCGCGCACCGGCGACATCCCGTTCTACTCCGCGGTGACCGCCGAACCGGTCGACCCCGCCACCCTCGACGGGGACTACTGGTACCGGAACCTGCGCGAGCCGGTCCGCTTCCTCGACACGACCCGGACGCTCATCGAGCGCGGACACCGGTTCTTCGTCGAGGTCAGCGCCCACCCGGTGCTGCTGAGCGCGATCCAGGAAACTCTCGACGACACGCCCGGCGTGGTCGTCGGGACGCTGCGCCGCGGCGAAGGCGACCCGCGCCGCTTCCTGACCTCGGTCGCCGAGCTGTGGACGCAGGGGCACGCCGTCGACTGGCCGGTGTTCGTCCCGCGGACGCCCACCGTCAGCCTGCCCACCTACCCGTTCCAGCACCGGCGCTACTGGCCGAAGCCCGCGCAGCCCACGACGCCGGCCGGGAACCCGCTCGACGAGCAGTTCTGGGCGGCGGTGGACCGCGAGGACGTGACGTCGCTCGCCGGCACCCTCGCGATCGCACCGGAACCGCTCGGCGACGTCCTGCCCGCGCTCGCGTCCTGGCGGCGCACCCGCGTCGAGCAGTCCACAGTAGACAGCTGGCGCTACCGGATCGCCTGGAAACCCCTTGAGACAACCGAACGGCCCCTCACCGGTGCGTGGCTGGTCGTCACGCCGGAAGGTGGCGAGCACCCCTGGCTCGACGCGGCGCCGCTGATCTTCGAGACCGCGGTCCGGGTGACCGTCGGCGACACGGACCGCGCCACGCTCGGCAAGCGCCTGGTCGATCTCGCTCGGGTGGACGGCGTGCTCTCGCTGCTGGCGCTCGACCCGGCCGGGCAGCGCGGCGTCGCGAACACGCTGCTCCTGACCCAGGCACTCGGTGACGCCGGGATCACCGCCCCGCTGTGGCTCGCCACGGCGGGCGCGGTCGCCACCGGCCGAGGCGACACGGTCACCGACGCCGGACAGGCCCAGGTCTGGGGCCTCGGCCGGGTCGTCGGCCTGGAACACGCCGACCGCTGGGGCGGCCTGGTCGACCTGCCCGAGACCGCGGACGAGCGCGACCGGCGGCGGCTGGCCGGGATCCTCGCCGCGGCGGGCGACGAGGACCAGGTCGCGATCCGGGCGTCCGGGGTGCTCACGCGCCGCCTGGTACCGGCCCCGCTCGGCGACGGCGCCCCGGCCCGCGACTGGCGGCCGGCCGGCACCGTGCTGATCACCGGCGGCACCGGCGGGGTCGGCGCGCACGTCGCCCGCTGGCTCGCCGGCCGGGGCGCCGATCGGCTGGTGCTCACCAGCCGCCGCGGCGAAGCGGCGCCCGGCGCGGCCGAACTCCGCGACGAACTGGCCGCGCTCGGCGCCGAAACGACGATCGCCGCCTGCGACGTCGCCGACCGCGCGGCCGTAAAGAGGCTGCTCGACGGCCTGGCCGAAGCGGGCACGCCCGTGCGGGCGGTGTTCCACGCGGCCGGGATCGTCCAGGGCACCGCGCTCGACGACACCGAACCGGCCGAGTTCTCGGAGGTGGTCAGGGCCAAGGTCGACGGCGCCACCCACCTCGACGAACTCCTCGACGACGTCGACGCGTTCGTCCTGTTCTCCTCCAACGCCGGCGTCTGGGGCAGCGGCGGCCAGGGCGCCTACGCGGCGGGCAACGCCTTCCTCGACGCGCTCGCCCAGCGCCGCCGGGACCGCGGGCTCACCGCGACCTCGGTCGCGTGGGGCGCCTGGCAGGGCGCGGGCATGGCGGGCGACCACGACGCCGAGGAGCACCTGCGCCGCCGTGGCGTCGGCGCGATGCCCCCGGAGCGGGCGCTGCTCGCGCTGGGACAGGCGCTCGACCGCGACGAAACCGTGCTCACCGTCGCCGACGTCGACTGGGACCGGTTCGTGCGCGGGTTCACCGCCGCACGGCCGCGGCCGCTGCTCGACGACCTGCCCGCGGTCCGCCGGGCCCTCGAAGCCCAGCGGGCCGAACCGGAGGCGACGCCGGAGTCGTTCACGGGACGGCTGACCGGCCTGCCGCCGGTCGAGCAGGAGCGCGTGGTCCTCGACCACGTCCGGGATGCCATCGCCCGCGTCCTCGGGCACGCGGGCGCCGGCGAGATCGACGCGCAGCGGCCGTTCAAGGAACTCGGCTTCGACTCCCTGACCGGGGTGGAGCTGCGCAACCGCCTGCGCGCGGCGACCGGGCTGAAGCTGCCCGCCACCCTCGTCTTCGACCACCCGACGCCGTCGGCGCTGGCCGGCTTCCTGCGCGCGGCGCTGGTCGGCGAAGAAGTCTCGGTGCTGACCGAGCTCGACCGGATCGAAGCGCTGGTTTCAGGGGTTTCCCCAGAGGATGCCGCCTTTGGTCAAATCACCAGCCGCCTTCGGACCATGCTGGACAAGCTGGGGGAAGCACGGGCGTCCGACGGCCGGCCGCGGGTCGCCCAGCAGCTCGAAGCCGCGACGGACGACGAAATTTTCGACTTCATCCACCGGGAGCTAGGCAGGTCGTGATGCCCGCGCCCTCGGTGGACCGCACGAAAGACCACAAGGGCGAGGGCGCTGGTGAACGAAGAGAAGCTCCGGGACTACCTGAAGTGGGTCACGACCGACCTCGCCGAAACCCGGCAACGCCTCCAGGACCTCGAGGCGGGGGAGCGGGAGCCCATCGCGATCGTGGCGATGGGCTGCCGGTTCCCGGGCGGCGTGACCTCCCCGGAGGAGCTTTGGGACCTCGTCGAGAGCGGCGCCGACGCGATGACGCCGTTCCCGGCCGACCGCGGCTGGGACGTCACCGGCGGCGACTACGCGCGCACGGGCGGGTTCGTCGACACCGCCACGACGTTCGACCCGGCGTTCTTCGGGATCAGCCCGCGCGAGGCGCTCGCCACCGACCCGCAGCAGCGGCTGCTGCTCGAAGTGTCCTGGGAGGTCTTCGAACGCGCGGGCATCGACCCCGGCTCGCTGGCCGGGACTTCGGCCGGTGTCTTCGTCGGCTCGACGCCGTCCGGGTACGGCCTGGGCAGCGAGACCGGCGAGGTCGCCGGGCACCTGCTCACCGGCAACGCGGGCAGCGTCCTGTCCGGCCGGCTCGCCTACAGCTACGGCCTGGAGGGGCCCGCGGTCACCGTCGACACGGCGTGCTCGTCCGCGCTGGTCGCCCTGCACCTCGCCTGCCAGGCCCTGCGCAAGCGGGAGTGCTCCCTTGCCCTGGCCGGCGGCGCGACGATCATGTCGACCCCGGCGGTCTTCCTGGAGTTCGCCCGCCAGGGTGGGCTGGCCGGCGACGGCCGCTGCAAGCCGTTCGCCGAAGCCGCCGACGGCACCGGCTGGGGCGAGGGCGTCGGCCTGCTGCTGCTCGAGCGTCTTTCCGACGCGCGGCGCCGCAACCACCCGGTGCTCGCCGTCGTCGAGGGCTCGGCCGTCAACTCCGACGGCGCGTCCAACGGCCTCACCGCGCCGAACGGTCCCTCGCAGCAGCGGGTGATCCGCGCGGCGCTGGCCGCCGCCGGGCTGTCGCCGTCCGATGTGGACGTCGTCGAGGCGCACGGCACCGGCACCACCCTGGGCGACCCGATCGAGGCGCAGGCGCTGCTGGCCACCTACGGGCAGCACCGTCCGGCGGACCGGCCGCTGCGCGTCGGCGCGGTGAAGTCCAACATCGGGCACACCCAGGCCGCCTCCGGCGCGGCCGGCGTCATCAAGATGGTCCTCGCCCTGCGGCACGGGCACCTCCCGCCCACCCTGCACCTGGACGAGCCGTCGTCCCACGTGGACTGGTCGGCCGGCGCCGTCGAGCTGCTGGGCGAGCCGATGCCGTGGCCGGAGCGCGACGCACCCCGCCGCGCCGGGGTGTCCGCGTTCGGCGTCAGCGGCACGAACGCCCACGTCCTGCTGTCGGAAGCACCCGCGGCCGAAGCGATCGAAGAGCCTCCAGCCGTCGAGGGGCCGCTGCCGTTCCTGGTTTCCGCGCGCGGTACGGCCGCCCTGCGGGAGCAGGCCGCGAGCCTCAAGTCTATTGTGGACGAAGCGGAACTGCGCGACCTCTCGTGGTCGCTGGCCACCGGCCGGGCGGCGCTTGACGACCGCGCGGTCGTCCTCGCCGACGGCCGGGACGAGCTGCTGCGCGGCCTCGACGCGCTCGCCTCGGACGGGGTCGCGCCCGGCTTGGTGCGCGGCACGGTCCGGCCCGGGAAGCTGGCCTTCCTCTTCACCGGCCAGGGTGCCCAGCGAGCCGGCATGGGCAGCGAGCTGAGCGCCCGGTTCCCGGTTTTCGCCGCCGCCTTCGACGAGGTGTGCGCGGAGTTCGACCGGCACCTCGACCGTCCACTGCGGACGGTGATCGAGTCGGGCGAGCACCTCGACGAGACGGCGTACACCCAGCCCGCGCTGTTCGCGGTCGAGGTGGCGCTGTGCCGGCTCGCCGAGTCGTGGGGGTACGTCCCGGACTACCTGCTCGGCCACTCGATCGGCGAGCTGGTCGCCGCGCACGTCGCCGGGGTCCTGTCGCTGGCCGACGCCTGCACGCTGGTCGCGGCCCGCGGGCGGCTGATGCAGGCCCTGCCCGCCGGCGGCGCGATGATCGCGGTCCAGGCGACCGAAGCCGAGATCGACCTGGTCGACGGGCTCTCGATCGCCGCCGTCAACGCTCCCGGTTCACTGGTCCTGTCGGGCGACGAGGACGTCGTGCTGGCCGCCGCCGAGCACTTCGCGGGGCTCGGCCGCAAGACCAAGCGCCTCGACGTCTCGCACGCGTTCCACTCCGCCCGCATGGACGGCATGCTCGCCGAGTTCCGGCAGGTCCTCGACGGTCTCACCTTCAACCCGCCGAAGATCGCGGTGGTCTCCAACGTCACCGGCGCCCTTGCCGACCGGCTGACCTCGCCCGACTACTGGGTCTCGCACGTCCGCGAGGCCGTGCGGTTCGCCGACGGCATCGGCTGGCTGCACGAAGCAGGCGTGACCGGGTTCCTGGAGATGGGTCCCGACGGCGCGCTGGCCGCGCTCGCCCAGGAGTGCCTGCCCGACGGCGTCGCGGTCGCCGCGCTGCTGCGCCGCGACCGCCCGGAGCCGTCGGCCGCGCTGACCGGGCTGGCCCGGCTGCACGTGGCCGGCCACGGACCCGACTGGTCGGCCGTCCTGCCCGGCGGCCGCCGGATCGACCTGCCGACGTACCGCTTCCAGCGTCAGCGTTATTGGCTGGAGCCGTCGCCCGCCACGGGAGCCGGCGACGACGCGTTCTGGTCCGCAGTGGACACCGGCACGCTCGCCGACGTGCTGAACCTGCCGGCGGACGCGGTCGGCGAACTGCTGCCCGCGCTGTCGGCCTACCGCGCCCAGCGGCAAGAGAAGTCCACTGTGGACGGCTGGCGGTACGGGATCGGCTGGACACCGGTGCCGACCGCGCCGGCCCCGCTCACCGGGACGTGGCTGGCCGTCGTGCCGGAGGGCTTCACGTCACCGGTGCTCGACGCCCTCGTGAGCCGCGGGTTCATACCCGTCACGCCCGACCGGCTGCCCGAGCACGCCGACGGTGTCCTTTCCCTGCTGGCCCTGGACGACGAGGCCTTGCCGCGCACCATCGAGCTGGTCCGCGGTGCGACCGCGCCCATCTGGGTCGCGACCCAGGGGGCGGTTTCCACCGGGCAGTCCGACCCGCTGCGGGCCCCCGAGCAGGCTCCGCTGTGGGGCCTCGGCCGGGTCGCCGCGCTCGAATACCCGCAGCTCTGGGGCGGTCTGGTCGACCTGCCCGCCGAGCTGGACGACCGCGCCCTCGACCGGCTCACAGCCGTCCTGACCTCGGGCGAGGACCAGGTGGCCTTGCGCGCTTCGGGTGTCTTCGGCCGTCGGCTGCGGCGGACCACCGGCCCGGCCGCCGAGCCGTGGTCACCGGCCGGAACCGTGCTGATCACCGGCGGCACCGGTGCGCTGGGCGCGGTCGTCGCGCGCACGCTCGCCGAAAGCGGCGCCGACCACCTCGTCCTGGTGGGCCGCCGCGGCCTCGACGCCCCGGGCGCGACGGCGCTGCGGGACGAGCTGACCGCCCTCGGCACCCGGGTCACCGTCGCCGCCTGCGACGTCGGCGACCGGGACGCCGTGGCCGGGCTCCTCGGCACGCTGCCCGACCTCGACGCCGTCATCCACACCGCCGGCGTCCTCGACGACGCCGTGCTCGACGGCGTCACCGCCGACCAGCTCGCGACCGTGTTCCGGCCCAAGCTCGACGCCGCCCGGCACCTCGACGAGCTGACCCGCGACCGCGCCCTGTCCGCGTTCGTCCTGTTCTCGTCGTTCGCGGGCAGTCTCGGCGCGGTCGGACAGGCCGCCTACGCCGCCGCGAACGCCGGGCTCGACGCACTGGCCGAGCAGCGTCGCGCCGCGGGGCTCCCCGCCACCGCGGTGGCCTGGGGCCCGTGGGGCGGCAGCGGCATGGCGGCCGACGACCTGGTCGCCGACCGGATGCGCCGCGGCGGCGTCCCGCCGATGGCGCCGCGCCTGGCCGTCGCCGCGCTGCGCCGCGCGATCGCCGGCGGGGAGCCGAACCCGATCGTCGCCGACGTCGACTGGGCGAAGTTCGTCCCCGGCTTCACCACCACCCGCCCCAGCCAGCTGCTCGGCGACCTGCCCGAGGCGCGGGACGCGATGAGCACCCCCGACGAGCAGCCCCTGGTCGCTCGGTTGGCGAATCTGTCCACAGAGGACCAGCAGACGCTCCTGCTGGACGTCGTCCGCGCCCAGGCCGCCGCCGTGCTCGGCTATCCCGGGCCGGAGGCGGTCGAGCCCGACCGGGCGTTCAAGGACCTCGGCGTCGACTCGCTGACCGCCGTCGAGCTGCGCAACGGCCTCGGCGCCGCGACCGGGCGCCCGCTGCCCGCGACGCTGGTGTTCGACTACCCGACCCCGGCCGCCGTCGCCACTTACCTGCGCGAAGAGCTGGCCGGAACGGCTGCGGCCCCGGTCGTCACGCGATCCGCCGTCGTCGAGGACGAGCCGGTCGCCATCGTGTCGATGGCCTGCCGCCTGCCCGGCGGCGTGCGCTCGCCCGAAGACCTGTGGGACCTCCTGGCCGGCGGCCGCGACGCCGTCACGACGTTCCCCGAAGACCGCGGCTGGCCGCTGGCCGACCTGTACCACCCGGACCGCGGCCACGAGGGCACCAGCTACACGCGCCACGGTGGCTTCCTCGACGGCGTGGCCGACTTCGACCCCGGCTTCTTCGGGATCTCGCCGCGCGAGGCCCTGGCGATGGACCCCCAGCAGCGGCTGCTGCTGGAGACGTCGTGGGAGACGTTCGAGCGCGCGGGCATCGACCCGTTGTCGCTGCGCGGTTCCCAGGTCGGTGTCTACATCGGAACCAACGGCCAGGACTACGCGGCGCTGCTGCGTGAGGCCGGCGAAGGCAGCTCGGACGGGCACGCCGGAACGGGGAACGCCGGCTCGGTCGTCTCGGGCCGGATCTCCTACGTCCTCGGCCTGGAAGGTCCCGCCGTCACCGTCGACACGGCGTGCTCGTCGTCGCTGGTGGCGCTGCACTGGGCCGCGCAGTCGCTGCGATCGGGCGAGTCCTCGATGGCGCTCGTCGGCGGCGTCACGGTGATGACGACGCCGGGCGCGTTCCTGGAGTTCAGCAAGCAGGGCGGCCTGGCCGAAGACGGCCGCTGCAAGGCTTTCGCCGACGGCGCGGACGGTACGGGCTGGGGCGAGGGCGTCGGTCTGCTGCTGGTCGAACGACTGTCCGACGCGCGCCGCAACGGCCACCCGGTGCTCGCGCTGGTGCGCGGCTCGGCAGTGAACCAGGATGGCGCGTCGAACGGCTTGACCGCACCCAACGGGCCTTCACAGCAGCGCGTGATCCGGGCGGCGCTGGCGAACGCGGGACTGGAACCGTCCGATGTGGACGTCGTCGAGGCGCACGGCACCGGCACGACGCTGGGCGATCCGATCGAGGCGCAGGCGCTCATCGCCGCCTACGGCCACGACCGCGCGCGGCCGCTGTGGCTGGGTTCGCTGAAGTCCAACATCGGGCACACGCAGGCGGCCGCGGGCGTCGCGGGGATCATCAAGATGGTCCTCGCGCTGGGGCACGGCCTGCTGCCGAAGACCCTGCACGTCGACCGGCCGTCGCGGCACATCGACTGGGACAGCGGCGCGGTGGCGCTGCTGACCGAGGCGCAGGACTGGCCGGAGGACGCCGGTCCGCGGCGCGCGGGCGTGTCGTCGTTCGGCGTCAGCGGCACGAACGCCCACGTGATCCTCGAGCAGTCGCCAGAGCGCCCCAATGTGGCCTTGGTTGCGTCTGACGCACCCAAGGCGGCCTTCGGTGCGTCAGACGCACCGAAGGCCACATTGGGGCGCTTGGTGCCGTGGGTGCTGTCCGGCCGGTCGGAGGCCGCGCTGCGGGATGCCGCCCGCGACCTGCTGACGCTGCCGGACAGCGAGATCGCGGACGTGGCCGCCGGGCTGGCCGGGCGGGCCGCGTTCGAACACCGGGCCGTCGTGCTCGGCGCGGACTTCGCCGAACTCGCGACCGGCTTGGAAGCCCTCGCGGCCGGCGAGACATCGGCCAACCTGGTCCAAGGGGTCCAAGCCGCCGGCAAGTCGGCATTCCTGTTCTCGGGCCAGGGCTCGCAGCGCGTTGGCATGGGGGCGGAGCTGTACGCGCGCTTCCCGGTGTTCGCCGATGCCTTCGACGCGGTCTGCGCACTGGTGGACTCCGCGCTGGACCGCCCGCTGCGGGAGGTCGTCTTCGGCGACGCTTCGCTCTTGGACGAGACCGGCTACACCCAGCCCGCGTTGTTCGCGGTCGAGGTGGCGTTGTTCCGGCTGCTGGAATCGTGGGGTGTCCGGCCGGACTACGTCGCCGGCCACTCGATCGGTGAACTGACGGCCGCGCACGTCGCCGGAGTGTTGTCCCTCGAGGACGCCTGCCGGCTCGTGTCGGCACGAGCGGGCCTGATGCAGGCGCTGCCCGCCGAGGGCGCGATGCTGGCCGTCCAGGCCACCGAGGACGAGGTCGCCGCCGTCCTGAGCGAAGGCGCGGGCTTCGCCGCCGTCAACGGCCCACAAGCGATAGTGGTCTCGGGCCAGGTCGAAGCCGTCGAGACGATCGAGCGGCACTTCGCCGAACTGGGGCGCAAGGTCCGGCGGCTGGCGGTGTCGCACGCGTTCCACTCGGCGCTGATGGACCCGATGCTGGACGCGTTCGCGGCGGTCGCCGACGGCCTCACCTTCCACGCGCCGAAGATCCCGCTGGTGTCCACTGTGTCCGGTCGGCTGGCCGGCGACGAGATCCTGACGCCGGTGTACTGGGTACGTCAGGTCCGCGAGCCGGTGCGGTTCGCCGACGCCGTCGGCGCGCTGGCCGGGCTGGGCGTGACCGGCTGCGTCGAGCTGGGCCCGGACGGGGTGCTCGCCGCGCTGGCGCAGGAGATCCTGCCCGCGACGGCGACGCTGCGCAAGGATCGGCCCGAGGAGCGGACGCTGCTCGCCGCGCTGGCCCTCCTCCACGTCGTCGGCCGCGGGCCGGACTGGGCCGCGGTGGTGCCGCCGGCGCGGTTCGTCGTGCTGCCCACGTACCCGTTCCAGCGCGAGCGTTACTGGCCGCGCGTCACGAAGGCCGCGCCCGCACCGGACGCCGGGTTCTGGACGGCGGTCGAGCGCGCCGACCTGACCGCGCTGTCGTCCACTCTGGACGCCGCGGAACTGGCCACTCTGGAGACGGCGTTGCCGCTGCTCGCCCGGTGGCACGGCGAGATGTCCACTGTGGACAACTGGCGGTACGCCGTGAACTGGCGCCCGCTTTCCGGGACCGCCGGAGGAGCGCCGGGCACCTGGCTGCTGGTCCTCCCGGAGCACGGCGTCGAGCCGGAGTTCCTCGACGCGCTGACCGCGGGCCTCGACTGCGTTCCCGTGCGCCTGGCCGAATTGCCTGACGGCGACTTCGCGGGTGTGCTGTCCCTGCTGGCCTTCGACGAGCGCCCGACGCCGGAGGGGATCCCGGCCGGCCTCGCCGCGACCCTGGAACTCGTGCAGGCGCTCGGCGACAGCGCGCCGCTGTGGTGCGTCACTTCGGGCGCGGTTTCGGTCGGTCGCGCCGACCCGGTGCGCAGCGCGGCCCAGGCGGCGCTCTGGGGTTTCGGCCGCACCGCGGCGCTCGAACACGCCGGCCGCTGGGGCGGTCTGGTCGACTTGCCGGAGGTCCTCGACAACCGCGCGGTCGCCCGGCTCGCGGGCCTGCTCGGCGGCCCCGAGGACCAGGTCGCCGTCCGCGAATCCGCCGTCTTCGCCGCGCGCCTGGACCGGGCGCCGGCCGCGGCGGACCGCTCGTGGCGGCCCAGCGGGACCGTGCTGATCACCGGCGGGACCGGCGCGCTCGGCGCCGAAGTCGCCCGCTGGCTGGCCCGCGCCGGTGCCGACCACCTCGTCCTCACCTCCCGCCGCGGCCTCGACGCCGCCGGTGCGCCGGAACTGCGTGACGAACTGACCGCCCTGGGCGTCACCGTGACCGTCGCGGCCTGCGACGTCACCGATCGCGAAGCCCTCGCCGACCTCATAGGCGGCCTCGACGGGCTGCGGGCCGTCGTGCACGCTGCCGGGGTCGCCCAGTCCGCGCCCCTCGCCGATCTCACTCCGGCCGAATTCGCCCGGTTCACCGCCGCCAAGCTCACCGGCGCCGCGAACCTCGACGCCGTGCTCGGCGACCGTGAGCTGGACGCGTTCGTGCTGTTCTCCTCCATCGCCGGCGTCTGGGGCAGCGGCGGCCAAAGCGCTTACGCCGCGGCGAACGCCTACCTCGACGGCCTCGCCCACCGGCGCCGCGCGGCGGGGCTGGCCGCGACGTCGGTGGCCTGGGGCCCGTGGGCGGGCGGCGGCATGCTCGCCGACGAAGGCGCGGAAGACCACCTGCGCCGCCGCGGCCTGCGGGCCTTGGCGCCGGACCTGGCGATCACCGCGCTGCGGCAAGCTCTCGACGCCGGCGACACCGCCGTGACCGTCGCCGACGTCGACTGGGCGCGGTTCGCTCCCGGCTTCACCGCGGTCCGCGCCAGCGCCCTGCTCGGCGACCTGCCCGAGGTCCGCGCCGCGCTCGACGTCCCGGTCGAGGAGACCCGGCGCCGGGCGCTGTCCGCCGACGAGCTGCTGGACCTCGTCCAGCGCGAAGCCGCGGCCGCCCTCGGGCACGCCGATCCGGCGTCCGTGGCCGTGGACCGGCCCTTCCGCGACCTCGGCTTCGACTCCCTGACCGCCGTCGAGCTGCGCAACCGCCTGAGCACGGTCACCGGCGTCAAACTGCCGTCGACGCTCGTCTTCGACCACCCGTCGGCCACCGCCCTCACGGACTTCCTCGTCGCCGAGCTGTTCGGCGGCGACGAGGAAGTCCCGGCCCCACGCGTCGTGGACGTCGATGAGCCGATCGCGATCGTCGGCATGAGCTGCCGCCTGCCCGGCGGCATCGACTCGCCGGAGGAGCTGTGGCGGCTGCTGGCCGACGGCGGCGACGCCATCTCGGCCTGGCCCACCGACCGCGGCTGGGACGTCGAGGGCCTCTACGACCCCGACCCCGACGCCGAGGGCAAGAGCTACTCCCGCGACGGCGGCTTCCTCGCCGGCGCCGGCGAGTTCGACGCCGCCTTCTTCGAGATGAGCCCGCGCGAGGCCCTGGCCACCGACCCGCAGCAGCGGCTGCTGCTCGAAAGCTCTTGGGAGGCCTTGGAACGGGCAGGCATCGACCCGCGGTCCCTCGCCGGGACCAGCTCCGGCGTGTTCGTCGGCGCGGGCGTCTCCGGCTACGCCGCCGGACTGCGCGTGGCTCCCGAAGGCCTCGGCGGGCACCTGCTCACCGGCAACGCGGGCAGTGTCCTTTCCGGACGGATCGCCTACCACCTCGGCGTCGAGGGGCCGGCCGTCACGCTGGACACCGCGTGTTCGTCCTCGCTGGTCGCGCTGCACCTCGCCGCCCGCTCCCTGCGCTCGGGCGAGTGCTCCCTGGCCCTGGCCGGCGGTGTCGCGGTGATGGCCAACCCCGCCGCGTTCGTCGAGTTCAGCCGGCAACGCGGTCTCGCACCGGATGGCCGCTGCAAGGCCTACTCCGACGACGCCGACGGCACCGGCTGGTCCGAAGGCGCCGGCATGCTCGTGCTGGAACGGCTTTCCGACGCCCAGCGGCTCGGACACCCCGTGCTGGCCGTGGTGCGCGGCTCCGCGGTGAACTCCGACGGCGCGTCCAACGGCCTGACCGCCCCGAACGGCCCCTCGCAGCAGCGGGTGATCCGGGCCGCGCTCGCCGATGCCGGTCTCACAGCGTCCGATGTGGACGCTGTCGAGGGCCACGGCACCGGCACCCGGCTCGGCGACCCGATCGAGGCGCACGCCCTGCTGGCCACCTACGGCCGCGACCGCGAACGTCCGTTGTGGCTCGGCTCGCTGAAGTCCAACCTCGGGCACACGCAGGCCGCGGCCGGTGTCGCCGGGGTGATCAAGATGGTGCTCGCCCTCCAGCGCGAGCTGCTCCCGAAGACCCTGCACGCCGGACAGCCGTCGTCCGAAGTGGACTGGACAACGGGTAGCGTCTCGCTGCTCACCGAGCCGGTGCCGTGGCAGGCCAACGGACATCCGCGCCGCGCCGGCGTCTCCGCGTTCGGCGTCAGCGGCACGAACGCGCACGTCATCATCGAAGAGGCGCCCGCGCCCGAACCCGAGCTGCCGCGACCGCGGCGGACCGGGCTCGTGCCGGTGGCGCTGTCCGGCCGGTCGGCGGCGGCGCTGCGGGCGCAGGCCGCCCGGCTCCTCGACCACCCCGCCGGTGACGTCGGCGACCTGGCCTGGTCGCTGGCGGCGACCCGGCCGGCCTTCGAACACCGCGCCGTCGTGCTGGCGGAAGACGCGGCCGAACTCCGGGCCGGGCTCGCGGCGCTGGCGGAAGGCACCAAGTCAGCCGGGGTGGTGCGCGGGACGGCCGCGAAGGGCCGGACGGCGTTCCTGTTCACCGGACAGGGCGCGCAGCGGGCCGGCATGGGCGGCGAGCTGTACCGCGAGTACCCGGTGTTCGCCGAAGCTTTCGACGCGGTGTGCGCGCACTTCGACGGTTCGCTGCGGTCGGCGATCGCGTCGGGGGAGCGGCTCGACGAGACGGCGTACACCCAGCCCGCGCTGTTCGCGGTCGAGGTCGCGCTGTTCCGGCTCCTCGAAAACTGGGGCGTCCGGCCCGACTTCGTGGGCGGCCACTCGATCGGCGAACTCGCCGCGGCGCACGTCGCCGGCGTGCTGTCCCTCGAGGACGCGTGCGCGCTCGTCGCCGCTCGCGCGCGGCTGATGCAGGGGCTGCCCGAGGGCGGCGCGATGGTGGCCGTCGCGGCCACCGAAGACGAGGTCACGCCGCTGCTGACCGACCGCGTGTCGCTGGCCGCGGTCAACGGGCCGTCGTCGGTCGTGCTTTCCGGTGACGAAGACGCCGTGCTGGCCGTCGCCGCGACGTTCGAAAAGACCCGGCGCCTGCGGGTGAGCCACGCGTTCCACTCGGCCCGGATGGACGGCATGCTCGCGGACTTCCGCGCGGTGGCGGCCGGGCTGACCTACCACGAGCCGGCGATCCCGGTGCTGTCGAACGTCACCGGCGCGGTGGCCGACGGGCTGACCGACCCGGAGTACTGGGTGCGGCAGGTCCGGGCCACGGTCCGGTTCGCCGACGGCGTCCGCACACTGACCGGCCGCGGTGTGACGCGGTTCCTGGAGCTGGGCCCGGCGGGGGTCCTCTCGGCGATGGTCGCGGAGTCCGTGGAAGGGATCGCCGTGCCGGCGCTGCGGGCCGACCGCCCCGAGGCCCGCACGCTGCTCTCGGCGCTGGCCGAGCTGCAGGTCGACGGCGGCGGCGTGGACTGGGCCCGGGTCGTCGGCGACGGCTCGCGCGTCGAGCTGCCGACGTACCCGTTCCAGCGCGAGCGGTACTGGCTGGAAGTGCCGGACGTCGACGGTGACCCGGCGTCGCTCGGCCAGTCCGGCGCGTCGCACGGCTTGCTGGGTGCGGCCGTGGAGCTGGCCGGCGCGGACGGCGTCGTGCTGACCGGGCGGCTTTCGGTCGATACCGCGCCCTGGCTGGGCGAGCACCGGGTGAACGGCGAAATCCTGTTCCCGGGCGCCGGATTCGTGGAGCTGGCCCTGCGCGCGGCCGACGAGGTGGGCTGCGACCAGGTCGAGGAGCTGATCCTGGAGGCCCCGCTGGTCCTGCCCGAGCACGGTGGCGTACCGGTGCAGGTCCGCGTCGAAGCCGCGGACGGATCACGGCGGGCGTTCGGCATCTACACCCGCGGCGACGACTGGGTCCGGCACGCCTCCGGAACGCTCGCTATAGGACTATCTACTTCGGACGTCTTGACCCAGTGGCCGCCCGCGGATGCGTTGCCGGTCGAGGACTTCTACCAGCGCCGGGCTGAGGCCGGGTTCGCCTACGGGCCGACGTTCCAGGGGTTGCGGGCCGCGTACCGCGACGGCGACGACGTGTTCGCCGAGGTCGCCTTGCCCGCCGGTACCGCTACGGCGGAGTGGGGGCTGCACCCGGCGCTCCTGGACGCGGCCCTGCACGCGCTGGCGTTCGCCGGCTTCTCGGACGAGCTGCCGTTCTCGTGCTCGGGCGTCAGCCTGCACGCGACCGGCGCGACCGAGCTGCGCGTCCGGTTGCGCCGGACGGGAAGCGCGATCCAGCTGACGTTGGCCGACTCGACCGGCGGGCTCGTGGCCGTGGCCGAGTCGGTGGTCATGCGCCCGGCGACCAAGCCGGCGCCGGCCGTCACGCACCACCGCGTCGAGTGGGTCGTGAGCGAGAAACAGTGTTCCAACCCTGTTTCACACTCACGACCGGCGGCGGCGATCGGTGACCTCGGGCTGGAGGAGCTACCCACTTACCGGGAGTTCGCCGAGCTGGCTGCCGCCGGTGAGGTGCCCGAGGTCGTCTTCGCGTCCTGCCGTCCCGACGACACCGACGACCTCACCTGGGCCGTCTGGGCTTCGGCGCAGCGGGCATTGGCGCTGGTCACGGCCTGGCTGGCCGACCCCCGGTTCGCCGGTTCGCGGCTGGTGTTCGTCACCCGCGGCGCGGTCGCCGTGACCGCCGGCGAGGTGCCGGACGTGGTGGAAGCCGCCGTCTGGGGTGCCGTCGAGCCAGTGCTGGCGCAGCACCCCGGCCGGTTCGCCCTCGTCGACGGCGTGCCCGTCGAGCCGGCCGCGGATCGGCTCGCGGTCCGCGACGGAGTCGTTTACGAACCACGGACCGCCGTCGTCACACCGGACGCGTGGAAGCCCGAGGGGACAGTGGTGCTCACCGGGGCCTCCGGCGAACTGGGCGCCGCCGTCGCGCGGCACCTCGTCGAGGACCGGGGTGTCCAGCGGCTCGTCGTACTCGGTGACGCGGATCTGCCGGAGGTGGTGGCTTGCGACCCCGCCGACCGGTACGAACTGGCGCGGGCGCTCCGAGACGTCCCGGACGTCACCACGGCCGTCCACATCGGACTCGCGGACGGCGTGGCCGACCTGCGCGACCGCGCCGACATCGCCTTCAACCTCGCCGAGCTGGACGTCGACCTCGTGGTCCTGACCGCCGCGGGCGGCGAGGGATTGGCCGCGGCGCAGACCGCGGTGCTCGAAGCCGTCGCGCACAGTGCGCTCGCGTACCGTCCCGGTGAGACGTTCGACCTGCTGGGCACCAGGGGCGCGCTCCGCGTCGTCGAAAACGTCCCGGCAAAGGTCAAGACCCGCCGGGTGGTCGCCCAGGTGGCCGACGCGGGCAACGCGCTGCACCAGAAGCTCGCCCGGCTGCCCGAGACCGACCGGCACCGGGCGCTGCTCGACATCGTCCGGACCGAAGCCGCACTCGTCCTCGGCCACGCCGGGCCCGAGGCGGTCGGCGCGGACCGCGCGTTCAAGGAACTCGGCGTCGACTCGCTGACCGCCGTCCAGCTGCGCACCGCGCTGAACACCGCGACCGGCCTGCGCCTGCCCGCGACCTCGGTCTTCGACCACCCGACTCCCACCGCATTGGCGAAGGCCCTGCACGCCGAGCTGTTCGGCGCGGAGGAAGAGCAGACCGAGGCCGTCACCCGGGTCGACGAGCCGATCGCGATCGTCGGCATGGCCTGCCGCTACCCCGGCGGCATCGCCGACCCCGACGACCTCTGGCGGCTGGTCGCCGAGGGCGGCGACGCGATCTCGCCGTTCCCGACCGACCGTGGCTGGGACCTCGAAGCCCTCTACGACACCGACCCCGACGCACCGGGCACCTGCTACGCCCGCGAAGGCGGTTTCCTGCACGACGCCGGCGCGTTCGACCCCGGCTTCTTCGGGATCAGCCCGCGCGAGGCCGTCGCGATGGACCCGCAGCACCGCTTGCTCCTCGAAGTGTCCTGGGAGTCGATGGAACGCGCCGGGATCGACCCGGCCACACTGCGCGGCAGCCGCACCGGCGTCTTCGCCGGCATCACCTACCAGGACTACGGCGGCCTGCTCGGCGCCGCGACCGACAGCTTCGAGGGGTTCCTCGGCACCGGCAACTCGCCGAGCGTGCTGTCCGGCCGCGTCGCCTACACCTTCGGCCTGGAAGGCCCCGCGGTCTCGATCGACACCGCGTGCTCGTCCTCGCTGGTCGCGATCCACTGGGCCTGCCAGTCCCTGCGCGACGGCGACTGCACGCTGGCTCTCGCCGGCGGCGTCACGGTCATGTCCACCCCGGTCTCCCTGGTCGAGTTCAGCCGCCAACGCGCGCTCGCTGCGGACGGCCGCAGCAAGCCGTTCTCGGCCGACGCCGACGGCGCCAGCTGGGCCGAGGGCGCCGGGATGCTGATGCTGGAACGGCTTTCCGACGCCGAGCGCAACGGCCACCGCGTCCTCGCGGTGATCAAGGGCTCCGCGATCAACTCCGACGGCGCGTCCAACGGCCTCACCGCCCCGAACGGACCCTCGCAGCAGCGGGTGATCCGGCGGGCGCTCGCCAACGCGCGGCTCACACCGTCCGAAGTGGACGTCGTCGAGGCGCACGGCACCGGCACCAAGCTCGGCGACCCGATCGAGGCGCAGGCCATCATCGCCACCTACGGCCAGGACCGCGACCGGCCGGTGTACCTGGGGTCGTTCAAGTCCAACGTCGGGCACACGCAGGCGGCCTCCGGCGTCGGCGGCGTGATCAAGATGGTCCAGGCCATCCGGCACGGCGTGCTGCCGAAGACGCTGCACGCGGAAGTCCCGTCCCCGCACGTCGACTGGGACGCGGGCGAGGTGAGCCTGCTCACCGAGACCCGGCCGTGGCTCACCGACGGCCCGCGCCGGGCGGGAGTCTCGTCGTTCGGCATGAGCGGGACGAACGCGCACCTGATCCTGGAGCAGTCGCCAGAACGCCCCAATGTGGCCTTCGGTGCGTCAGACGCACCCAAGGCGGCCTTCGGTGCGTCTGACGCAACCAAGGCCACATTGGGGCGCTTGGGGCCGGTGCCGCTGCTCGTGTCCGGCCGGACCGCCGATGCGCTGCAGCAGCAGGCCGAGCGGCTGGCCACCACCTTGGCCACTTCCGACGTCGCGGATGTCGCGGTGTCGCTGGCCACCACCCGGTCGGCCTTCGAACACCGGGCCGTCGTCGTCGGTGCCGACCGGGACGCGCTGCTCGCCGGGCTGGCCGATCCCGCCGCGCGCGGGGTCGCCGGGACGCCCGGCAAGACCGTGTTCGTCTTCCCCGGCCAGGGCTCGCAGTGGGTCGGCATGGCGCTCGAACTCGCCGAGACCGCGCCGGTGTTCGCCGAGCGGCTCGCCGAGTGCGCGGCCGCGCTCGAACCGTTCGTCGGCTGGCGGCTGACCGACGTCCTCGGCGACGCCGAGGCCCTGACCAGGGTCGACGTCGTGCAGCCCGCCTGCTGGGCGGTCATGGTGTCGCTCGCCGCGCTGTGGGAGTCCTACGGCGTCCGCCCCGACGCCGTCGTCGGCCACTCCCAGGGCGAGATCGCCGCCGCCTGCGTCTCCGGTGGCCTATCCCTGGAAGACGGCGCGCGGGTCGTGGCCCTGCGCAGCCAGGTCATCCGGACGTCGCTGGCGGGCCGGGGCGCGATGGCGTCGGTGGCGCTGCCGGCCGACGACCTCGAGCTGCTGCCTGGCCTGTCCATCGCCGCGTTGAACGGCGCCGTCGCGGTCACCGTCTCCGGCGACCCGGAGCAGGTCGACGCCCTGCTGGCCCGCTGCGCGGCCGACGGCGTCCGCGCCCGCAAGGTCCAGGTCGACTACGCGTCGCACTCCGCGCACGTCGAGGCGATCGAGGCCGAGCTCCTCGACGTGCTGGCCCCGGTGGCTCCGCGAGAGGCGCGGATCCCGTTCTACTCGACCGTCACCGGCGACTGGCTCGACACGACCGAGCTGACCGCCGCGTACTGGTACCGGAACCTGCGGCAGCGCGTGCTCTTCGCGCCCGCCACCCTGGCACTCGGCGAACAGGGCTTCGACGTGTTCGTCGAGTCCAGCGCGCACCCCGTGCTGGGCACCGCGATCGCGGGGACCCTCGACGACGCCGTGGTCACCGGCTCGCTGCGCCGCGACGAAGGCGGGCTCGCCCGGTTCCTGACCTCGGCCGGCGAGCTGTGGGCGCGCGGCGTCGCCGTGGACTTCACGCCCGTGTTGACCGGGTCCATTGTGGACTTGCCGACGTACCCGTTCCAGCGGCAGCGCTACTGGCCGACGCTGCCCGGCCCGGCCGACGTCGCCGCGGCGTCCGACGCCGCTGACGCCGGGTTCTGGTCGGCCGTCGAACGCGACGACGCCGGCGAGCTGGCCAAGACGCTCGGGCTCGACGCGTCGGCCGTCGAAGGCGTGCTGCCCGCGCTGGCCGCGTACCGCAGGCAACGACGTGAAGAATCCACAGTGGACAATTGGCGTTACCGCGTCGGATGGCAGCCGGTCACTGTCGACTCGGCGCCACGCCTCGACGGCACGTGGCTCGTCGTGCGCCGTCCGGACGACGAGACCCCGCTTCCCCTGGAGCGCTTCGGCGCGGAGGTCGTCACAGTCGAGGTCGAGCCCGGGATCGCCCGGGCCGCCCTGGCCGAGCGGATCGCGGACGTCGACGCGGCGGGTATCGTGAACCTGCTGGGGACCGACGAGTCCTATCGCGGGCTCGTCGACACGCTGACCCTGATCCAGGCCGCCGGCGAGGCTCCCTTGTGGACGCTCACCCGCGGCGCGGTGTCGACCGGCAAGGCCGACGCGCTCCGCCAGCCGGCCCAGGCGCCGGTGTGGGGCCTCGGCCGCGTCGCCGCGCTCGAACACCCCGGCCGCTGGGGTGGGCTGCTCGACCTGCCCGCCGGCCTCGACGACCGCGCGATCGACCGGGTGGCCGCCGCGCTCACCGGCGACGAAGACCAGGTCGCCGTCCGCGCGTCCGGTGTCTTCGCCCGCCGCCTCCTGCGGTCGCCGTCGAGCGAGACCCCGCCGGCCCGCGAGTGGACGCCGGAAGGCACGGTCCTGATCACCGGCGGTACCGGTGGGCTGGGCGCCAAGGTCGCCCGCTGGCTGGCCGGCCGCGGCGCCGAGCACCTGGTGCTCACGAGCCGTCGTGGCGCGGACGCTCCCGGCGCTGCCGAACTGTGCGACGAACTCGCCGCGCTCGGTGCCCGTGCGACCGTCGTGGCCTGCGACGTCGCCGACCGCGAGGCGCTAGCCGCCGTGCTCACCGAACACCCGCCGACCGCTGTCGTCCACGCCGCCGGTGTCCTCGACGACGGCGTCCTGGACGCGCTCACCCCGGATCGCCTCACCGCGGTGCTCAAGCCCAAGGCGCTGGCCGCGTTCCACCTGCACGAGCTGACCCGCGACCTCGACCTGACGGCGTTCGTCTCCTTCGCCTCGACGGCCGGGGTCTGGGGTGGCCCCGGCCAGGGCAACTACGCCGCGGCCAACGCCTACCTCGACGCGCTCGCCGAGCACCGGCGCTCGCTCGGGCTGGCCGCGACGTCGATCTCGTGGGGCCCGTGGGCCGACACCGGGATGGCCGACGCCGCCGCTGTCGCCGAGCGCCAGCGCCTCGGCGGCATCCACGCGCTCGACCCGGAGCTGGCGATCGCGGCGCTGCAGCAGGCTCTCGACCACGGCGAGACGACGCTGACCGTGGCCGGTGTCGACTGGGCGCGGTACGTGCCGTCGTTCACCGCCGTCCGCCCGAGCCCGCTGCTGCTCGGCATCCCCGAGGCCCGCGCGGCGATGGAGACCGCGGCGGAGCACCCGCGGGGCCTGACCGAGCGCGACGTGCTGGCGTTCGTCCGCACCCAGGTCGCCGGCGTGCTCGGCTACGCCGGGCCGGGCGACGTCGAGCCGAACCGCGCGTTCACCGACCTCGGCTTCGACTCGCTGACCGCGGTCGACCTGCGCAACCGCCTGTCCGCGGCCACCGGGCTCAAGCTGCCGGCGACGCTCATCTTCGACTATCCGACGACGACCGCGCTGGTCGCCCATCTCAAGACCGAGCTGGGCGAACCGGCCGAGGCAGCGTCCACAGTGGACGTGTCGCCGAAGGCCGTCGAGGACGACCCGATCGCGATCGTCGCCATGGCCTGCCGGTTCCCCGGCGGGGTGCGATCGCCGGAGGACCTGTGGGCTCTCCTGTCCGGCGGCGAAGACGCGATCACCGACTTCCCGGACGACCGCGGCTGGGACCTCGACGCGCTCTACGACCCGGACCCCGACCACCAGGGCACGTCCTACACCCGCCGCGGCGGGTTCCTCGACGGCGCCAGCCGGTTCGACGCCGCGTTCTTCGGCATCAACCCGCGCGAGGCCCTGGCGATGGACCCGCAGCAGCGCCTGCTGCTCGAAACGGCGTGGGAAGCCGTCGAGCGCGCCGGGATCGACGCGGCGTCGCTGCGCGGCGGTCCGGTCGGCGTGTTCGCCGGCTCCAACGGGCAGGACTACACGCCGCTGCTCGCGCTCGGCGACGACGAGGGCGTCGAGGGCTACACCATGACCGGCAACGCGGGTTCCGTGGTGTCCGGCCGGATCTCCTACGCGCTCGGCCTGGAGGGCCCGGCCGTCACGGTCGACACGGCCTGCTCGTCGTCGTTGGTCGCGGTGCACCTCGCGGCGCGGGCGCTGAGGGCGGGGGAGTGCTCCCTCGCGCTGGCCGGCGGCGTCACGATCATGTCGACGCCGTCCGGGTTCATCCAGTTCAGCCGCCAGCGCGGGCTCGCGCTCGACGGCCGCTGCAAGGCGTTCTCCGACGACGCCGACGGCACCGGCTGGGGCGAAGGCGCCGGGATGGTGCTCCTCGAACGGCTTTCCGACGCGCGTCGCAACGGCCACCCCGTGCTCGCCCTCGTCCGCGGCAGCGCGGTCAACCAGGACGGCGCGTCGAACGGCCTGACCGCCCCCAACGGACCGTCGCAGCAGCGGGTGATCCGCGCGGCCCTGGCCGATGCCGGGCTCCGCGCGTCCGAAGTGGACGCCGTCGAGGCGCACGGCACCGGCACGGTGCTCGGCGACCCGATCGAGGCGCAGGCCGTCCTGGCCACGTACGGGCAGGACCGCGACCGGCCGCTGTGGCTCGGCTCGGTCAAGTCCAACATCGGGCACACCCAGGCCGCCGCGGGCGCGGCCGGGATCATGAAGATGGTCCTGGCGCTGGGCCACGACCTGCTGCCGAAGACCCTGCACGCCGACGTCCCGTCGTCCCATGTGGACTGGACTTCGGGGGACGTGCGGCTGCTGTCCGACGCCGTCGAGTGGACGCCGGACGGGCACCCGCGCCGGGCCGGGATCTCGTCGTTCGGCGTGAGCGGCACCAACGCGCACGTGATCGTCGAGCAGGCGCCCGAAGAGCCCGCTGTGGCCGAGCCGGCGTGGTCCGGCCCGGTGCCGTGGGTGCTGTCGGGCCGGTCCGAAGCCGCACTGCGGGCGCAGGCAGCACAGCTCGCCGAACAGCTCGACGAAGGAGCGCGGCCGGCCGACGTCGGCTGGTCCCTGGCCACCGGACGGTCGGCGTTCGAGCACCGCGCGGTGGTGGTCGGCACCGAGACCGAAGAACTGCTGCGGGGTCTGCGCGCCCTCGTCGACGGGCCTCTCCCGGTCCCGGTGAGCGAAGGCCGGATCGGCTTCCTCTTCACCGGACAGGGTGCCCAGCGGCTCGGCATGGGCCGCGAGCTGCACGACGAATACCCCGTCTACGCCGAAGCGTTCGACGCGGTGTGCGCGCACTTCGACACCGAGCTGGACCGGCCGCTGCGAGACGTCGTCTTCGGCGACGAGGACCTGCTGAACGAGACCGGCTACACCCAGCCCGCGCTGTTCGCGGTCGAGGTCGCGCTGTTCCGGCTGCTGGAGTCGTGGGGCGTGCGCCCCGAGTACCTGGCCGGGCACTCGATCGGTGAGCTGGCCGCCGCGCACGTTGCCGGGGTGTTTTCACTTGCGGACGCGTGCCGGCTGGTCGCCGCCCGTGGCCGGCTGATGCAGGCATTGCCGCGCGGAGGCGGGATGCTGGCCGTGTCGGCCACCGAAGACGAGGTCACCCCGCTGCTCACGGACACGGTGAGCATCGCCGCGATCAACGGGCCGACGTCCATTGTGGTCTCCGGCGAAGTCGACGACCTCGACGGGATCGAGCGGCACTTCACCGCACTGGGCCGCAAGACCAAGCGGCTCACGGTCTCCCACGCGTTCCACTCGCCGTCGATGGATCCGATGCTGGCCGAGTTCGCGAAGGTGGCCGAGCGGATCACCTACGCCGAACCGACTCTGCCGATCGTGTCCACAGTGACCGGTGCGGTCGCGTCCGTGGTCACGCCGGAGTACTGGGTGAGCCAGGTGCGGGCGGCCGTGCGGTTCGCCGACGCCGTCACGACCTTGCAGGGCCTGGGCGTCAACCGGTTCGTCGAGATCGGGCCGGACGCCGTCCTCACGCCGATGGTCGACGCGGCCGTGGCGGTGGCCACCCTGCGCGCGGGCCGCGACGAGCGGGTCACCGTGCTGGCCGCCGTCGGTGAGCTGCACGTCCACGGGCAGAGTCCCGATTGGACGGCGGTGTTCGCGGGCACTGGTGCCCGCCGGGTCGACTTGCCGACGTACGCGTTCCAGTACCAGCGGTTCTGGCCGCACCTGACCGGGCTTCCGGTCGGTGACGTCACCGCCGCCGGCCTCACCGCGGTCGACCACCCGCTCCTCGGCGCGGCCGTCTCCGTGGCCGGCTCCGAGGAGGTGCTGTTCACCAGCCGGCTCGCGCTGTCCACCCACCCGTGGCTGGCCGGGCACGAGGTCATGGGGCAGGTGCTGCTGCCGGGCACGGCGTTCCTCGAGCTGGCCGTCCGGGCCGGCGACCAGGCCGGCTGCGCCCGTGTGGAGGAGCTGACGCTCGCCGCGCCGCTGGTACTGCCCGAGCGCGGCGGCGTCCAGCTGCAGTGCTCGGTGGGCGCGCCTGGCGACGACGGAACCCGGACTTTCACGGCGCACTCCCGGGTCGAGGGCACCGACGACTGGGTCCTGCACGCCACCGGCCTGCTCGCCGTCGACGCCGGTGAACCGGGCGGACGGCTGACCGAGTGGCCGCCCGAGAAGGCGGAACCCCTTGCCGTGGAAGACTTCTACGACACCTATGCGGCCGGCGGGTTCGCCTACGGGGACGCCTTCCGCGGCCTGACCGCCGCGTGGCGTCACGGCGACGACGTCTACGCCGAGATCGCGTTGCCCGAACCGGCCCGCGAAGACGCGCGGCGCTTCGGGCTGCACCCGGCGTTGCTCGACGCCGCCCTGCAGGCCCTGCTTTACCTTCCGCTGAAAGGGGCCGGGCAGAGCCGGCTCCCGTTCTCCTGGTCGGACGTCACCCTGCACGCGTCCGGCGCCGCCGCGCTGCGCGTCCGCCTGAGCCTGGCCGGGCCGGACGCCCTGGCCCTGACCATCGCCGACGCTGCGGGCAACCCGGTCGCCACCGTGGGTTCGCTGGCCATGCGCCAGGTCTCGGCCGAACTGCTGGCCGAGCCGCGGCGGCTGCACGACTCGCTGTTCCAAGTGGACTGGGTCCCGCTGACCGGCGGGTCCGGACCGGACACCGCGACCTGGGCCGTCCTCGGCCCGGACCCGCACAAGCTCGGCGTCCAGCTCGGCACCGCCGGCCCTCTGACGTCCTATGTGGACATCGACGCGGTGATCGCCGAAGGTGGCACGCCACCCGAAGTGGTCTTCGCGCCGCTCGTGCCGGACCGTGCGACGGACCTGCCGGACGCGGTCCGTGCGGCCACCGGGCTCGTGTTGGCCACCGTGCAGCGGTGGCTGGCCGAGGACACCCTCGAGGCGGCAAAGCTGGTGTTCGTCACCTCGGGCGCGGTGGCCCACCGCGGCGAGGTGACCGACCTCGCCAACGCCGCGGTCTGGGGCCTGGTCCGCTCGGCCCAGGCCGAGAACCCCGGCCGGTTCGTGCTGGTGGACGTCGACGGCAAGGAAGCGTCGTACGGCGCGATCCCCGCCGCCCTCACCACCGGCGAGCCGCAACTGTCCCTTCGCGACGGTGAACCGCACGCGGCCCGACTGGTACGCGCGGAAACCGCGGGCGGGGTGCTCGCCGCGCCGGCGGACGGGCCGTGGCGGCTCGACGTCGTCGACAAGGGCACCCTCGAGAACCTGACGCTGCTGCCGTGCCCCGAGGTCGAGGGCCCACTGCCGGACGGGCACGTGCGGATCGCGGTCCGGGCGGCGGGCGTCAACTTCCGCGACGTCCTCAACGCGCTCGGCATGTACCCGGGCGAGGCCGGGCAGATGGGCCTGGAAGGCGCGGGCGTCGTCACCGAAGTCGGCCCGGGCGTCACCGGGCTCGCCGTGGGCGACCGGGTACTCGGCATGTTCCCCGGCGCGTTCGGCCCCCTGGCCGTCGCCGACCAGCGGCTGGTCGCTCGCGTCCCGGACGGCTGGTCGTTCGCCGAGGCGGCGTCCGTGCCGATCGTGTTCCTCACCGCCTACTACGCGCTGGTCGACCTCGGCGGTGTCCAGCCGGGGGAGACGGTGCTGGTCCACGCGGCCGCCGGCGGCGTCGGCATGGCCGCGGTCCAGCTCGCGAAGCACCTCGGCGCCGACGTGTTCGGCACCGCGGGCGCCGGCAAGTGGGCCGCCCTGCGCGACCACGGCCTCGCCGACGACCGGATCGCGTCCTCACGCACCCTCGACTTCGAGGAGCGGTTCCTCGCGGCCACCGAGGGCCGGGGCGTCGACGTCGTCCTCGACTCGCTGGCCGGGGAGTTCGTCGACGCGTCCCTGCGGCTGCTGCCGCGCGGCGGCCGGTTCCTGGAGATGGGCAAGACCGACGTCCGCGATCCCGCCGCCGTCGCCGCGGAACACCCGGGCGTCGCCTACCGGGCGTTCGACCTCATCGAAGCCGGGCCGGACCGGATCGCCGAGATGCTGCGGGAAGTCCTCGACCTGCTCGGGAAGGGCGCCCTGCGGCCGGTGCCGGTCACCGCGTGGGACGTCCACCGCGCCCCGGCCGCGTTCAAGCACCTCCAGCAGGCCAAGCACGTCGGCAAGGTCGTGCTGACCGTGCCCGCGCCGCTCGACCCCGCCGGCACGGTCCTGATCACCGGCGGCACCGGCGGCCTCGGCGGGCTGCTGGCCCGGCACCTCGTCACCGAGCACGGCGCGCGGCACCTGCTGCTCACCAGCCGCCGTGGCCTCGCGGCCGAGGGGGCGGCCGAGCTGCGGGACGAGCTGACCGGGCTGGGCGCGACCGTCACCGTGGCGGCGTGCGACGCGGCCGATCGCGACGCGCTGGCCGCGTTGCTGGCCGGGATTCCCGCCGAGCACCCGCTGCGCGCGGTCATGCACACCGCCGGCGTGCTCGACGACGGCGTCATCGGCTCCCTGGACGCGGCCCGCCTGGACAAGGTGCTGCGGCCCAAGGTCGACGCCGCCGTCCACCTCGACGAGCTGACCCGGCACGCCGACCTCACCGCGTTCGTGCTGTTCTCCGGGGCCGCCGGGCTGTTCGGCGGCGCCGGGCAGGCGAACTACGCGGCCGCGAACGCGTTCGTCGACGCCTTCGCCACGCACCGGCACGCCCTCGGGCTGCCCGCGGTGGCGCTCGCGTGGGGGCCGTGGTCGGCCGCCGCCGGCATGACCAGCGGGCTGACCGAGACGGACCTGAGCCGGATGGCCCGCGCGGGCTTGCTGCCACTGTCCGCCGAACTCGGCCTCGCCCTGCTCGACGCGGGCGTGGCTTCCGGCGCGGCGGCCGTGGTGCCGATGCGGGTCGACCCGGCCGCGCTGGCGTCGTCGGGCGCACCGCTCTTCCGGGAATTCGCCACGGCCCCGGCACGGCGGACGGTCGCCGCCGTCGCCGAGGCCGAACCGGTCGGGCTGGCCGAGCGGCTCGCCGCGACGCCGGTGGCGGACCGCGAGGACTTCCTGGTGGACCTGGTGTCCGGTCAGGTCGCCGCGGTGCTGGGCCACGCGTCCACAGTGGACATCGACCCGGCCAAGGCGTTCTCCGAGCTGGGCTTCGACTCGCTCACCGCGGTCGAGCTGCGCAACCGGCTCGGCGCGGTCGCCGGGAAGCGGCTGCCCGCGACGCTGGTGTTCGACTACCCGACGGTCCACGAGCTGGCCGGCTACCTGCTCGCCGAGATCGCACCGGCGGCACCGTCCGCGACCGGCGCCGTCGACGAGCTCCGCAGTTCCCTCGCCGCGCTGCCCGCGGGTTTCGAGGGCCGCGACGAGATCACCGAGCGGCTGCGGTCCCTCCTCGACTGGTGGACCGGCGAACCGCAACTGGACGACGAAGTGGCGGCGGCCTCCGCCGACGAGCTGTTCGACCTGATCGACAAGGAGTTCGGGGCGTGACCTCCGACAACGAGAAGAAGCTGCTCGACTACCTCAAGAAGGTCACCACCGACCTGCGCGCGGCGAACCAGCGGCTGCGCGAGGTGGAGGAGCGCGACGCCGAACCGGTCGCGGTGATCGGGATGGGCTGCCGGTTCCCCGGCGGTGTCCGCACCCCCGAACAGCTGTGGCAGCTGCTGGCCGACGGCGGCGACGGGATGGCGGGCTTCCCCGCCGACCGCGGCTGGCCGGCGGCGCTGTACTCCGGCGACGCCGGGCAGGCGGGCACCAGCTACGTCCGCGAGGGCGGGTTCGTCTACGACGCGGCCGAGTTCGACCCCGGCTTCTTCGGGATGAGCCCGCGCGAGGCGCTGGCCACCGACCCGCAGCAGCGGTTGCTGCTCGAAACGGCGTGGGAGACCGTCGAACGCGCCGGGATCGACCCGCTCTCCCTGCGCGGCACGCGGGCCGGGGTGTTCGTCGGTGGCACGTCGACCGGCTACGGCTCCGGCCTGACCGCGCTGCCCGACGGCGTCGAAGGGCACCTGCTCACCGGCAACTCGACCGCGGTGATCTCCGGCCGGGTCGCCTACCAGCTCGGGCTCAAGGGCCCGGCGGTCACGGTGGACACCGCGTGCTCGTCGTCGCTGGTCGCGTTGCACTGGGCCGCCCAATCCCTGCGACGCGGCGAGTGCTCGCTGGCGCTCGTCGGCGGCGTGACGGTGATGTCGACGCCGGGCATGTTCCTCGAGTTCAGCCGCCAGCGCGGGCTCGCGCCCGACGGGCGGTGCAAGCCGTTCGCGGCCGCGGCCGACGGCACCGGCTGGTCCGAGGGCGTCGGGCTCGTCCTGGTCGAGAAGCTGTCGGACGCGCTGGCCAACGGACACCCGGTGCTGGCCGTGGTCCGCGGTTCGGCGGTGAACTCCGACGGCGCGTCCAACGGCCTCACCGCGCCCAACGGCCCGGCCCAGCAGCAGGCCATCCGGGCCGCGCTGGCGAGCGCCGGCCTGGCGCCGTCCGAAGTGGACGTCGTCGAGGCGCACGGCACCGGCACCACGCTGGGCGACCCGATCGAGGCGCACGCGCTGCTGGCGACCTACGGCCAGGACCGCGACCGGCCGCTGTGGCTCGGCTCGGTGAAGTCGAACCTCGGCCACACCCAGGCCGCCGCCGGCGTCGCCGGGGTGCTCAAGGTGATCCTGTCGATGCGGCACGGGTTGCTGCCGCGGACGGTCCACGTCGACGAGCCGTCGCCGCACATCGACTGGACGGCCGGGCGCGTCGAGCTGCTCACCGAGAACGTCGAGTGGCCCGCCGGGGAAACCCCGCGCCGGGCCGGCGTGTCGTCGTTCGGCATCAGTGGCACCAACGCGCACGTGATCCTGGAGAGCTACGACTCCGCGCCCGCCGAGGCGACCGCGGTGGACGGCGTTGTCCCGCTCGTGCTGTCCGCCCGGTCCGCGGAAGCCCTTCGGGAGCAAGCCGTCCGGCTGCGTGAGCACCTGACGACGGGCCCGTCGCTGGTGGACACGGCGTTTTCGCTGGTCACCGGGCGGTCGGCGTTCGAGCACCGGGCTGTCGTGCTGGCCGACGACACCGCTTCGGCGGTGGCCGGGTTGGACGCGCTGGCATCCGGTTCGCCGAGCCCGTCCGTTGTGGACGGTGTGGTCGGCAAGGCGGGCAAGACCGCGTTCCTGTTCTCCGGCCAGGGTTCCCAGCGGATCGGGATGGGTGCCGGACTGCGCCGCGAGTTCCCGGTCTTCGCCTCGGCCTTCGACGAGGTGTGCGCGGGTCTCGGCCTTCCGCTGGCCGAAGTGATCTCGGGCGAGTCCCTGAACGACACCGGCTACACCCAGCCGGCGCTGTTCGCCGTCGAGGTGGCCCTGTTCCGGTTGCTGGAATCCTGGGGCGTGAAACCGGACTTCCTGGCCGGGCACTCCATCGGCGAGCTGGCGGCGGCGCACGTCGCCGGAATCCTTTCGCTGACCGATGCCTGCGAGCTGGTCGCGGCGCGCGCCCGGCTGATGCAGGCCCTCCCCGCCGGCGGGGCGATGGTCGCCGTGCAGGCGACCGAAGCCGAGGTCACGCCGCTGCTGGGCGAGCGCGTGAACCTGGCCGCGGTCAACGCGCCCGGCTCCGTCGTGCTGTCCGGGGACGAAGACGCGGTGCTCGCGGCCGCGGCCGAACTGGCTTCCCGCGGTCGCAAGACGAAGCGGCTCTCCGTGTCGCACGCCTTCCACTCGGCGCTGATGGACCCGATGCTGGCGGAGTTCCGGCAGGTCGTGGCCGGGCTGACCTTCTCGGCTCCTCGGCTGCCGATCGTCACCGGCGGGGCCGCCGACCTGACCGACCCGGAGTACTGGGTGCGGCACGTGCGCGAACCGGTCCGGTTCGCCGACCGCGTGACGGCGCTGGAAGCCCGGGGTGTCACGCGGTTCGTCGAGGTCGGCCCGGACGGGACCCTCGCCGGCATGGCGAGCGTGCCCGTCGTGGCGATGCTGCGTGCTTCGCGTGATGAACGCGAGTCGGCGCTGTCCGCGCTCGCCGAGCTGCACGTCCGGGGCGGTGCGCCCGACTGGACGGCCCTGCTCGACGGTGCCCGGCGGGTCGAGCTGCCGACGTACGCCTTCCAGCACGAACGCTTCTGGCTCACCTCGCCGGAGTCCGCCGCGGCTGTCGACACCGGCGCGGACGACTTCTGGTCGGCGGTCGAGCACGAGGACCTCGCCGCGTTGACCGATGCGTTGGCTGTACCCGCGGAGACTCCGCTGAGCGACGTCGTCCCCGCGCTGGCTGCTTGGCGTCGTCGTCAGCACGAAGAGTCTCTTGTGGACCGGTGGCGGTACCGGATCGCCTGGCGCCCGGTCACTGCGACGACCACGACCCGGCTGTCCGGCCGCTGGCTTCTGCTCGCGCGGGAGGACTTCGGCGAGCTGGCCGAGGGGTTGCGGGCCCGGGGCGCGGAGGTCGTCGAGCTGTCCGACGTCGCCCAGCCGGCGGACGAGCCCGCCGGAGTTCTTTCGACGCTGGCCGTGGACGACACGCTCGCGCTGATCCAGGCCCTGGGCACGCGCGGCTGGTCCGCGCCGCTGTGGTGCTTGACCCGGGGCGCCGTGTCGACCGGCCGCTCCGACCCGCTTGACCACCCGGCGCAGGCCCAGGTGTGGGGGCTCGGCCGGTCCGCCGCGGTGGAACACCCGCGCCGGTGGGGCGGCCTGATCGACCTGCCCGAGCAGCTCGACGACCGTGGTCTCGACCGGCTGTGCGGAGTGCTCGCCGACGGCGCCGAGGACGAGGTCGCCATCCGGCCTTCCGGGGTCTTCGCGCGCCGGCTCGTGCGCGCGCCGCTGTCCGGCGAATGTCCCGAATGGACGGTCACCGGGACGGTGCTGATCACCGGCGGCACCGGTGCGCTCGGCGGCCACCTCGCGCGCTGGGCGCTCGACCGCGGCGCGTCCCGCGTCGTGCTGGCCAGCCGTCGCGGCCCGGCGGCGAGTGAACCGACCGGGCCCGAGATCACCGTCGTGGCCTGCGACTGCACCGACCGGGACGCGGTCACCGCACTCGTGGCATCCCTGCCGGACCTGACCGCCGTGGTCCACGCGGCGGGCGTGCTCGACGACGGCGTGCTCGACGGGCTCACGCCCGAAAAGCTCGACCGCGTGCTGCGGGCCAAGGCAGTCTCCGCCGAGGTGCTGCACGAGGCCACCGCGGACCGCGAGCTGTCGGCGTTCGTGCTGTTCTCGTCGCTGGCGGGGACCGTCGGCTCGGCCGGGCAGGGCAACTACGCGGCGGCGAACGCGTACCTCGACGCGCTGGCCGCGTACCGGCGGGCCCGTGGGCTCCCGGCGACGTCGCTCGCCTGGGGACCGTGGGCCGACGCGGGGATGGCGGCCGACGATGCCGTCCGCGACCGGCTGCGGCGCGGCGGTCTCACGCCCCTCGACCCGGAACGCGCGGTCGCCGCGCTCGACCGGGCGCTGGGGGCCGGTGACGTCTCGGTCGCACTCGCCGACGTCGACTGGCCCGTCTACGGTCCCGCGCTCACCGCCGTGCGGCCGAGCCGGCTGCTGACCGAACTGCCCGAGGCCGCCGGTGCCCCGGTTGCCGAGCTGTCCGATGTGGACATGCTTACCCTGGTACGCCGTCAGGTCGCGGCGGTGCTCGGCTACACCGAAGAGGTTCCCGCGGACAAGGCGTTCAAGGACCTCGGGTTCGACTCGCTGACCGCCGTCGAGCTGCGCAACCGGCTCGGCGCGGCCACCGGTACGGACCTGCCCGCGACGCTGATCTACGACTACCCGACGGCCGCCGACCTGGCCGCGCGCCTGGCGGGCACGTCAAGCGAAATATCGGTGGTCTCGCAGCCCGCGGTGTCCACAGAGGACCCGATCGTCGTCGTGGCGATGGGCTGCCGCTTCCCCGGCGGCGTGCGGACACCGGAAGACCTGTGGGAGCTGCTGGTTTCCGGGCGCGACGCGGTCTCCGGCTTCCCCGCCGACCGGCACTGGGACCTCGCGGGCCTCGCGGCGGCCGGGGTCGTCACGGGCGGCGGCGCGTTCGTCGACGGCGTCACGGAGTTCGACCCGGCCTTCTTCGGCATCTCGCCGCGTGAAGCACTCGCGATGGATCCGCAACAGCGGCTCGTGCTGGAGACGGCCTGGGAAACCCTGGAACGCGCCGGCGTCGATCCGGCGGGCAGCCCGGACGTGGGCGTGTTCCTCGGGACCAACGGGCAGGACTACCCGGCGGTGCTCGCCGGCTCGGGCGAGGACTTCGGCGGGTTCGTCGGCACCGGGAACGCGGCTTCGGTCGTTTCGGGCCGCGTGTCGTACGTGCTGGGCCTCGGCGGCCCGGCGGTCACAGTGGACACGGCGTGCTCGGCGTCGCTGGTCGCGCTGCACCTGGCGGCGCAGTCGGTGCGCGCGGGGGAGTGCGCGATGGCGCTGGCCGGCGGTGTGACGGTGATGGCGACGCCCGGCGCGTTCGTCGAGTTCTCCCGGCAGGGCGGACTCGCCGCGGACGGCCGGTGCAAGGCCTTCGCCGACGACGCGGACGGCACGGGCTGGGGCGAAGGCGCCGGCGTCGTGCTGGTCGAACGGCTGTCGGACGCGCGCCGGCTCGGGCACCCGGTGCTCGCGGTGCTGCGCGGCTCGGCGATGAACCAGGACGGCGCGTCGAACGGCCTCACCGCGCCGAACGGGCCGTCGCAGCAACGGGTCATCCTCTCCGCGCTGGCCGCCGCCGGGCTGACACCGTCCGATGTGGACGCTGTCGAAGCGCACGGAACCGGCACCGCGCTCGGCGATCCGATCGAGGCCCAAGCGCTGCTGGCGACCTACGGCCGTGACCGCGCCACGCCGTTGTGGCTGGGGTCGCTGAAGTCGAACATCGGGCACACGCAGGCGGCGGCGGGGATCGCCGGCGTCATCAAGATGATCCTTTCCCTGGGGCACGGCGTCCTGCCGAAGACGCTGCACGCGGACCGCCCGTCGCGGCACGTCGACTGGACCGGCGGCGCGGTGGCGCTGCTGACCTCGCCGCAGCCCTGGCCGGCCGGCGAGCGGCCGCGTCGGGCCGGGGTGTCGTCGTTCGGCTTCAGCGGCACGAACGCGCACGTCGTCATCGAGGAGCCGCCGGCCTCGGACGTTACGCCGGTCGAGGCCGGCGTCGTGGCGTGGCCGTTGTCGGCGCGGTCGGAGCCGGCGTTGCGGGAGCAGGCCCGCCGGCTCGCGGCCTTCGACTCGGACGCCGCTCCGGCCGACGTCAGCCTGACCCTGGCCGGCCGGGCGGCGTTCGACCACCGGGCGGTGGTGACCGGCGCGTCACGGGCGGACCTGCTGGCCGGGCTGGCCGCGGTGGCGTCGGGCGGGAAGGGCCCGGGCGTGGTCACCGGGCAGGCCGTCCCCGGTGCGACGGCGCTGGTGTTCGCCGGGCAGGGCTCGCAGCGCGCCGGGATGGGGGCGGAGCTGTACGCGCGGTTCCCGGCGTTCGCGGACGCGTTCGACGCGGCGTGCGCGGTGCTGGACCCGTCGCTGGATCGGCCGTTGCGGGAGGTCGTGTTCGGCGACGCCGCGGCACTCGACCAGACGGGGTACACGCAGCCGGCGCTGTTCGCGCTGGAGGTCGCGTTGTTCCGGCTGCTGGAGTCGTGGGGCGTCTTGCCGGACTACCTGGTCGGGCACTCGATCGGCGAGCTGGCGGCGGCGCACGTCGCCGGGGTGTTCTCGCTGGCGGACGCGGGCAAGCTGGTCGCGGCCCGGGCGGGCCTGATGCAGGCGCTGCCGCCCGGGGGCGCGATGCTGGCGGTGCAGGCCGCTGAGCAGGAGGTTTTGCCGGTCGCGGCAGGCCGGGCGGACCTCGCGGCGGTGAACGGGCCGCAGTCGGTGGTCCTGTCCGGCGAGGCGGATGTGCTGGCGGAGATCGCCGCCGAACTGACCGCGCGCGGGGTGAAGTCTAGGGATTTGCGGGTCTCGCATGCGTTTCACTCGGCTCGTATGGACGCGATGGTGGAGGACTACGCCGAGGTGGCGCGCGGGATCGGCTACGCCGGGCCGCGCGTTCCCGTGGTGTCCACGGTGACCGGGCGGGTCGCGGAGGAGCTGACGGACCCGGGGTACTGGGTCCGCCAGGTGCGCGAGCCGGTGCGGTTCGCAGCGGCGGTCGAGACGGTGCGGTCGGCCGGGGTGTCGCGGTTGGTCGAGCTGGGCCCGGACGGCACGTTGTCGGCTTTCGCGCCCGGTTGTGTCCCGATGCTGCGCAAGGACCGGCCGGAGGTCTCGACGGCGCTGCTGGCCTTGGGGTCGCTGCACGTCAGCGGGCAGACGGTGGATTGGAAGCCGCTGTCACGGGGGACGCGGTGCGTGGCGTTGCCGACGTACCCGTTCGAGCGGCAGGTGTTCTGGCCGGAGCCCGCGGTGCCGAGTGGGTCGCCTTCGGACGCTTGGCGCTATCGCGTGGCGTGGCGGTCGGTGGCGGATGGGCCGCGCGCGGGGTTGACCGGCCGTTGGCTGGTGGCGGTTCCCGCTGGGTTCGACGGGGATCCGCTGGTCAAGGGGGTGTTTGCGGCGTTGGCCGAGGCCGGAGCCGAGCCGGTGGCGGTGACGGTCGGGGAGAGCGACCTCGACCGGGACGCGCTGGCCGGCCGGCTGCTGGGGATCGGCGCCGAGTCGACGCCCGGGCCGGTCGCCGGTGTGCTCTCTCTGCTGGGCCTGGCCGTCCAACCCACCTCAGACTTCCCGTCCGTCCCCCTCGGCCTGGCGCTCAGCACCACCCTCCTCCAGTCCCTCGGCGACGCCGGCATCACCGCGCCGCTGTGGCACGTCACCTCCGGAGCCGTGGCCGTCGAAGCCGAGACCGTCGCCGAGCCGTTGTCCGCGGCAATCTGGGGCCTCGGGCGGACCGCAGCCCTCGAACACCCGGACCGGTGGGGCGGCCTCGCCGACCTGCCCGCCGACCCCGGAGAACCCGAGCTGACCAGCCTCATCACCGCCCTCACCGGCACCGAAGGGGAAGACCAGCTCGCCATCCGCCCGCACGGCACCTTCGCCCGCCGGCTCGTGCGCGCCCCGGTCACCCCAGCCGAGCCGTGGACTCCGCGCGGCACCGTGCTCGTCACCGGTGGGACCGGCGCGCTCGGGAGCGAAGTCGCGCGGTGGCTGGCCCGCACCGGCGCGCCGCACGTCGTGCTCGTCGGGCGGCGGGGCCCCTCCGCTCCCGGGGCCGCCGAACTCGAAGCCGAACTCAGCTCGCTCGGCACAAAAGTCACCGTCGCCGCCTGCGATCTCGCCGATCGCGCAGCCGTCGCCGAACTTCTCGACGAGCTGCCCGACCTCGACGCGGTCGTGCACGCCGCCGGAGTTCTCGACGACGGCGTCCTCGACTCCCTGACGCCACCGCGGCTCGCCACCGTCCTGAAGGCCAAAGTGGACTCCGCCCGCTACCTCGACGAGCTGACGCGCGACCGGGACCTCTCCGCCTTCGTCCTGTTCTCCTCCCTCGCGGCCACCCTCGGCGCCGCCGGGCAGGGCAACTACGTCGCCGCCAACGCCGTCCTCGACGCCCTCGCCGAACAGCGGGCCGGGCTCGGCCTGCCCGCCACCTCCATCGCCTGGGGCCCGTGGGCCGGCGCCGGCATGGCCGCCGGGAACAGCGCCCGCGCCGAACGCGGCGGGATCCGGCCGATGGCCCCCGCCCTGGCCACCGCCGCCCTGCACCGCGCGCTCACGAGCGGCGAGCCGGTCGCGGTCGCCGACGTCGATTGGACGCAGTTCCGCGCCGGCCGGCTCCTCGACGAGCTGCCCGAAGCCCGCCGCAAGGAGCCGGAGCCGGACTTCCGCGCGAAGCTCGACACCCTGACCGGCCCCGAGCGGGACCGCGCGCTGCTCGAGCTGGTGCGCGCGGAGGTCGCCGCCGTGCTCGGTCACGCGAGCCCGTCCACAGTGGACCCCGGCCTCGCGTTCAAGGAATTGGGCCTCGACTCGCTCACGGCGGTCGAGCTGCGCAACGGGCTGGCCGCCGCCACCGGCCTGGCCCTCCCCGCGACGCTCGGCTTCGACTACGCGAACCCGGCCGCGCTCGCCGCGCACCTCGGCCGCGAACTCGGACCGGCGGACCCGGCCGAGGCCGCGCTCGAACGCATCGAAGCGGCCTTGGCCGGTCTGACCGCCGAGCAGGGCACCCGCGTCACCGCCCGGCTGCAGCCCCTGCTGAGCCGGCTGGGCGCGGAACCGGCGGAAAGCACGCGGCAGAAGCTCGAAACGGCCAGCGAAACCGAGATCTTCGACTTCATCGACAACGAGCTGGGGCTCGCGTGACGGGGGCGACGTGAACGAGGAGAAGCTGCTCGGCTACCTGCGCAAGGTCACCGCCGACCTGCACGAGACGCGGGAGCGGCTGCGGGCGGCCGAAGCGGGCGCGCCGGAGCCGATCGCGATCGTGGCCATGGCCTGCCGGTTCCCCGGCGGCGTCGAGACGCCGGAGGACCTCTGGCGGGTCCTGGAAACCGGTACCGACACGCTGACGGACTTCCCGGACGACCGCGGCTGGGACCTGGACGCGGTCTACCACCCCGACCCGGCGCACCCGGGCACGAGCTACGTCCGCCAGGGCGGGTTCGTCCGCGACGCGGGCGCGTTCGACGCCGCCTTCTTCGGGATCTCGCCCCGCGAGGCCCTCGCCATGGACCCGCAGCAGCGGCTGCTGCTCGAAACCTCCTGGGAGGCCTTGGAACGCGCCGGGATCGACCCGCACTCCCTGCGGGGCGCGCCGGTCGGCGTGTTCGCCGGCACCAACGGCCAGGACTACCCGGGGCTGCTCAGCCTCGCGCCCGGCGTCGGCGACGGCTACGAAAGCACCGGCAACGCGGCCAGTGTCCTTTCCGGACGGATCGCCTACGCGCTCGGCCTGGAGGGGCCGGCCGTCACCGTCGACACGGCGTGCTCGTCGTCGCTGGTCGCGCTGCACTGGGCCGCGCACGCGCTGCGCGAAGGGGAATGCGACCTCGCGCTCGCCGGTGGCGTCACGGTCATGACGACGCCCGGCGCGTTCATCGGGTTCAGCAGGCAGCAGGGGCTGGCCGCGGACGGCCGGTGCAAGGCCTTCGCCGACACCGCCGACGGCACCGGCTGGGGCGAAGGCGCCGGCGTCGTCCTGCTGGAACGGCTGTCCGACGCCCGCCGCAACGGCCACCCCGTGCTCGCGATCGTCGCGGGCTCGGCGATCAACTCCGACGGCGCGTCGAACGGGCTCACCGCCCCGAACGGCCCGTCGCAGCAACGCGTCATCCGCGCCGCGCTCGCCGACGCCGGACTGTCACCGTCCGATGTGGACGCCGTCGAGGCCCACGGCACCGGCACGTCGCTCGGTGACCCGATCGAAGCACAGGCCCTGCTGGCCACCTACGGCCGCGACCGCCGGACGCCGCTGTGGCTCGGCTCGATCAAGTCGAACCTCGGGCACACCCAGGCCGCCGCCGGGGTGGCCGGGGTGCTCAAGATGACCCTCGCGTTGCGCAACGGCGTCCTGCCGAAGACGCTGCACGTCGATCAGCCGTCGTCCCGGGTGGACTGGTCGGCCGGTGACGTCCGCCTGCTGACCGAGCCGGTCCCGTGGCCGGACGAGGGGCGGGTGCGTCACGCGGGCGTATCGGCGTTCGGCGTCAGCGGGACCAACGCGCACGTGCTCCTGGCCGCACCGCCGGCCGAAGAGGTCACTCCGCGGCAGGAATGCCCCACCGTCGTGCCGTGGGTCCTTTCCGGACGGTCGGAAGCGGCCCTGCGCGCCCAAGCCGCGCGGCTGGCCGGTGTGGCAGGCGACCCCGCCGAAATCGGGCTGGCGCTCGCCACGACCCGCTCGGCCTTCGAGCACCGGGCCGTGCTGATCGGTGACGCGGCGGAACTGGCCGAAGGAGTGCGTGCCCTCGCCCAAGGCGAGGAAGTACCCGTACGCGGCGTGGTCACCGAAGGGCTGACCGCGTTCCTGTTCACCGGCCAGGGCGCGCAGCGCGTCGGCATGGGCCGCGAACTCTACGCCCGATTCCCGGCGTACGCCAACGCCTTCGACGAAATCTGCGCGGAGTTCGACCGCCACCTCGACCGTCCACTCAAGACGGTCATCGAGTCCGGAGCGGACCTCGACGAGACGGCGTACACCCAGCCCGCGCTGTTCGCGGTCGAGGTCGCGCTGTTCCGGCTGCTGGAGTCCTGGGGCGTGACGCCCGACCACCTCGCCGGTCACTCCATCGGCGAGCTGGCGGCCGCGCACGTCGCCGGCGTCTTCTCCCTCGCCGACGCGGCCGAGCTGGTCGCCGCGCGTGGACGGCTGATGCAGGCACTCCCGCGTGGCGGGGCGATGGTCGCGATCCAGGCCACCGAAGCCGAAGTGACGCCGCTGCTCACCGAGACCGTCTCGCTCGCCGCCGTCAACGGCCCGGATTCCGTTGTGGTGTCCGGCGACGGCACCGAGGAGATCGAGCGGCACTTCGCCGACCTCGGCCGCCGGACCCGGCGGCTCACCGTCTCCCACGCCTTCCACTCGCCGCTGATGGACCCGATGCTCGCGGAGTTCCGCCGGGTCGCCGAGCGCGTCACCTACTCCCGGCCGCGGCTCCCGATCGTTTCGACGGTCACCGGGACAGCGCTCACCGACGAGCTGACCACCCCCGAATACTGGGTCGGGCAGGTCCGGCAGCCTGTCCGGTTCGCCGCTGCCGTGGCGGCGCTCGCGGACCTCGGGACCACCCGGTTCCTCGAGGTCGGGCCGCACGGCGTGCTCGCCGCCATGACCGAGGAATGCCTGCCCGGCGCGACAACCGCCGCGCTGCTGCGCAAGGACCGCGACGAGGTCCGGACCGCGCTGACCGCCGTGGCGACGATGTACGTCCAGGGCGCGCGGGCCGGCTGGAGCGCGCTGTTCCCCGGCGCGCGGGCGTGTGCCCTGCCGACCTACGCGTTCCAGCGCGAGACCTACTGGCCGGAACTGCCCCGCCCGGTGGGCGTTACCACCCGCGACGCCTTGCTCAAGCTCGACTGGGTTCCGGTCGAGCTTGAACAGGGAGTGCCCGGGCCGGCGACGTGGGCCCTGCTCGGCTCCGGCCACCGGGAACTCGCCGCCGCCCTGTTCGCCGAGCTGGGCGCGCTGGCCTGCCACCCCGACCTCGACGGCGTCGCCGAGGCGGGCTCGCTGCCCGACGTCCTCGTCGCCCCGTTCGTCTCGCGGTCCGAAGTGGACAATCCGGGCGAGGCGGCGCGCCGCGCGCTGCAGCTCGTGCGGTCCTGGCTGGCCGACGCGCGGTTCGACGGCCGCACCCTGGTCGTGCTGACCCGTGGCGCCGCCGTCGCCGAGGGCGTTACCGACCTCGCGCAGGCCCCGGTCTGGGGCCTGGTGCGCTCGGCCGCGGCGGAGAACCCCGGCCGGTTCGTGCTCGCCGACGTCGACGACCCGGCGGCCGCGCGGCTGCTGCCCGCCGCGCTCGCCACCGGCGAACCGGAGTTCCTGCTGCGCGACGGCGAGATCCGGGCGTCCCGCCTGGCCAGGGCGGCCGAGCCGGGCACGTCCGCGTCCTTCGGTCCGGAAGGGACGGTGCTGATCACCGGCGGGACCGGGGCGTTGGGCGCGCAGATCGCGCGGCACCTGGTTGCCGGCCACGGCGTGCGGCACCTGGTGCTCGCGAGCCGCCGCGGCCCGGCCGCCGACGGCGCCGCCGAGCTGGCCGCCGACCTCACCGCGCTGGGCGCGGAACCGGTCGTCGCGGCCTGCGACGCCGCCGACCGCGACGCGCTGGCCTCGCTCCTCGCGGCCATCCCGGAAGACCGGCCGCTGACCGGCGTCGTCCACGTCGCCGGCGTGCTCGACGACGGCGTCGTGTCCGCGCTGACCCCCGAGCGCCTCGACACGGTGCTGCGGCCCAAGATCGACGCCGTCACGAACCTCCACGAGCTGACCGCCGGCACCGAGCTGACGGCGTTCGTCGTGTTCTCCTCGATCTCCGGCACCCTGGGCCCGGCCGGTCAGGCGAACTACGCGGCGGCCAACGTCTGGCTCGACGCGCTGGCCCGCCACCGCCGCGACCAGGGCCTGCCCGGGCTCGCGCTCGGCTGGGGCCTGTGGGCGCAGGACGGCGGCATGACCGGCGGGCTCGCCGACCGCGACCGCCGTCGCCTGGGCGCCACCGGCATGATCCCGCTGTCCACCGTGGAAGGCCTGCGGCTGTTCGACGCGGCTTGCCGCGGCGGCGAACCCGCCGTGCTGCCGATCCGGTTCGACTTCGACGTGCTGCGCGCCGCGCCGGCGCTCCCGCCGATCTTCGCCGGGCTCGTCCCACCGCGACCGGTCGCCGAGCCCACCGCCGACCGGCCGGCCGACGTACTCGACGTCGTCCGCACGGCCGTGGCCCTCGTGCTCGGCTACGCCGGCGCGGCGGCCGTCGAGCCGGACCGGGCGTTCAAGGACCTCGGCTTCGACTCGCTGACCGCCGTCGAACTGCGCAACCGGCTGGCCGCGGCGACCGGGCAGCGCCTGCCCGCCACCCTGATCTACGACTACGCCACCCCGAACGCCCTGGCCGCGCACCTGGCCGGCGATGCCACCCCAGTGGCACCGGCCGCAGCGGCCCGGACCGACGACGAGCCGATCGCGATCGTGTCGATGGCCTGCCGCTTCCCCGGCGGCGTCCGCACCCCGGACGACCTCTGGGCGTTGCTCGCCGAGGGCCGGGACGCGATCGGCGGCTTCCCGGCCGACCGCGGCTGGGACCTCGACGCGCTCTACGACCCGGACCCGGACAGCGAGGGCACGTCGTACGCCCGCGAAGGCGGTTTCCTCGACGACGCCGCGTTGTTCGACCCTGCCTTCTTCGGGATCTCGCCGCGGGAAGCCCTCGCGATGGACCCGCAGCAGCGGCTGCTGCTCGAGACGTCGTGGGAAGCCCTGGAGCGCGCGGGGATCGACCCGGAGTCGCTGCGCGGCGCGCCGGTGGGCGTGTTCGCCGGGACCAACGGTCAGGACTACCCCGCGCTGCTCGCGCTGTCGCCGAAGAGCGCCGAAGGCTACCTGGGCACCGGCAACGCCGCTTCCGTGCTGTCGGGCCGGATCTCCTACGCGCTCGGGCTCGAGGGCCCGGCCGTCACCGTCGACACCGCGTGCTCGTCGTCCCTGGTCGCGCTGCACTGGGCGATCCAGGCGCTGCGTGCGGGGGAGTGTTCGCTCGTACTGGCCGGCGGCGTCACGGTGCTGTCGACGCCCGGCTCGTTCGTCGAGTTCAGCCGCCAGCGCGGGCTGGCCCCGGACGGGCGGTGCAAGGCGTTCTCCGACGACGCCGACGGCACCGGCTGGGGCGAAGGTTCGGGAATGCTGGTGCTGGAACGGCTTTCCGACGCACGCCGCAACGGGCACCCGGTGCTCGCGATCGTGCGCGGCAGCGCGGTCAACCAGGACGGCGCGTCGAACGGGCTCACCGCACCGAACGGGCCTTCGCAGCAACGCGTGATCCGGGCCGCACTGGCGAACGCGGGACTGGAGCCGTCCGAAGTGGACGCCGTCGAAGCGCACGGTACCGGGACGTCGCTGGGTGACCCGATCGAAGCGCAGGCGCTGATCGCGACCTACGGCCAGGACCGCGACCGGCCGCTCTGGCTCGGGTCGATCAAGTCCAATGTGGGCCACACCCAGGCGGCCGCGGGAGTCGCCGGCGTCATGAAGATGGTGCTGGCGCTCCGGAACGGGCTGCTCCCGCAGACCCTGCACGCCGACGTGCCGTCGTCCCATGTGGACTGGTCCGGCGGCGACGTGCGGCTGCTGTCGGGGCCCGTCCCGTGGCCGGACGACGACCGCGTGCGCCGCGCCGGGGTTTCGTCGTTCGGCGTGAGCGGAACGAACGCCCACGTCATCATCGAAGCCGCCCCCGAAGCGGCACCTTCCCGGGAAAGTGCCGCTTCCGGATCGCTGACGGCGTGGAGCGTGTCCGGCCACAGCCCGGAAGCGCTGCGCGGTCAGGCCGAACGACTGCTGAGCCACGTTGCGAACCACGAAGCCGAGCCCGCCCAGATCGGGACGGCGCTGGCGGGCCGGACCGTCTTCGGGCACCGCGCGGTCGTCGTGGGCACCGACCGGGACGAGCTGATCAAGGGCATGGCCGCCGTGGCCGCCGACCGGCCCGCGCCCGGCGTCGCCACGGGCGTGCGCGCCGAGGGCGGGACCGCGTTCCTCTTCACCGGCCAGGGCGCGCAACGGCTCGGCATGGGCGCCGGGCTGCGCCGCGAGTTCCCGGTGTTCGCCGACGCCTTCGCCGAGGTCTGCGCGGAGTTCGACACCCACCTCGACCGGCCCCTGCGCGAAGTGATCGACACCGAACCCGGACTGCTCGACCGGACCGAGTACACCCAGCCCGCGCTGTTCGCGGTCGAAGTGGCCCTGTTCCGGCTGCTGGAATCCTGGGGGGTCCGGCCGGACCGGCTGGCCGGGCATTCGATCGGCGAGCTGGCCGCCGCGCACGTCGCGGGCGTGTGGTCGCTGGCCGACGCCTGCACCGTCGTCGCCGCGCGCGGCCGCCTCATGCAGGCCCTCCCCGCCGGCGGTGCGATGCTCGCGATCGAGGCGACCGAGGCCGAGGTCGTCCCGACGCTGCCTCCCGGTGTCGACCTCGCCGCGGTCAACGGACCCACGTCCGTGGTCGTCTCCGGTGCCGAAGACGGCGTCTTGGCGGTCGAACAGCACTGGGCCGGCCGCAAGACCCGCCGGCTGCGTGTCTCGCACGCCTTCCACTCGGCGGACATGGACGCGATGCTCGCGGACTTCGGCCGCGTGCTGAACGGCGTCACCTTCGCCCCGCCGGCCATTCCGGTCGTCTCGACGCTGACCGGGGCGCCCGCGACCGAGCTGACCTCGCCGGGCTACTGGCTGCGTCAGGCCCGCGGAACAGTCCGGTTCGCCGACGCCGTCGCGACCCTCGCCGGGCTGGGCGTGACCCGGTTCGCCGAGCTGGGCCCGGACGGTGTCCTCACCGCGATGGCCGCCGCCTGCCTGGACGACCGCGCACTGGCGGTCGCGCTCGTGCGCAAGGATGAGCCGCGGGATTTGCTGACCGGCTTGGCGAAGCTGCACGTCAACGGCTCCACAGTGGACTGGATTCGTGTCCTCGGCGGACCCGGTGACCCGGCGTCCCTGCCGACGTACGCCTTCCAGCACGAACGGTTCTGGCCCGAGTTCTCCCTGGCCCCGGCCGGTGACGTCACGCTGGCGGGCCTCGACCGCCCGGACCACCCGCTGCTGGGCGCGTCGGTCACGAACGCCGAGAACGGCACCGTGGTGTGCACGGGCCGGGTCTCGCCGCGCACCCACCCCTGGCTCGCCGATCACGTCGTCGCGGGCCGGACGCTGTTCCCGGGCACCGGGTTCGTCGAGCTGGTCCTGCGCGCGGCCGAGCTGGCCGGCGCGGGCGGCATCGACGAACTGGTCATCGAGACGCCCTTGGACCTGCCCCGTGAAGGCGTACAGCTGCAGGTCGTCCTCGGCGCGCCGGACGAGTCGGGTATCCGTGGTGTCACCGTCCATTCGCGACTCGACGACGAGCCGTGGACCCGGCACGCCAGTGGCCGGCTCGCCGCCGAACCCGGTTCCGTCCCCGATGACCTCGCCGAGTGGCCGCCGGCCGGCGCCGAACCCCTGGACCTCGGCGGCCTCTACAGCGCGGACAGCGAGTTCGGCTACGGCCCGGCCTTCCAGGGGCTGCGGGCCGCCTGGCGGCTCGGCGACGAGGTGCACGCCGAAGTGGCCCTGCGGCCCGAGGAGCACGCGGACGCGGCCCGGTCCGGTCTGCACCCGGCGCTGCTCGACGCGTCGCTGCACGTCCTGGGGACGGTCGCCGAGTGGGCGGGCCGGAGCTACCTGCCGTTCTCGTGGAGTGGGGTGACGCTGCACGCGAGCGGCGCCACCGCGGTCCGGGTCACGGTCACCCCGAACGGCCACGACACGGTCAAGCTGAGCCTGGCCGACCCGGCCGGCCGCCCGGTGGCCTCGGTCGGCGCACTGGTGCTGCGGCCGCTGACCGACGGCCCCCAACCGGTCCGGAAGGCCCACGATTCGCTGTTCCGGCTGGACTGGCGGCCGGTGCTGTCGGCGCCGGTGGAAGGCGCCCGGCGGTGGGCTGTCATCGGCACCGACGACCTCGGGCTCGGGCCGGTGCTCGACGCGAGCGGCGTCACCTGTGAGTCCTATGTGGACCTAGACGCGCTCGGGACCGCGGTCGGGCTCGGCATGGCGGTGCCCGAAGCGGTGCTGACCGTCCGGACGACGGCTGGGGGCGCGCTGCCGGACGCCGCCCGGGCGGCTGCCCACGACGTGCTGTCCCTGCTGCGGGAGTGGCTGGCCGACGAGCGGTTCGCCGCCTCCCGGCTGGTCGTGATGACCCGCGGCGCGGTAGCCGCCGCGGCCGGCGACGACGTCCCCGACCTGGCGGCCGCGCCGATCTGGGGCCTGGTCCGCTCGGCGCAGTCGGAGCACCCCGGCCGGATCCGGCTCATCGACCTCGACGCCTCGGCCGATGCGCTGCCGGCCGCGGTTGTGGGTGGTGCCGAGGGGGTCTCGGGTGGCGTGGAGCGGGTCCGGCTCGTTGACCTCGACGCCTCGACGGACGCGCTGCCGGCTGCGGTTGTGGGCGATGGTGCGCTGGGGGCCGGTGGCGGGGCGCACTCCGGCCCGTCGATCGACCGGTCCATGGCGGCGTTGCCGGCCGCGGTCCTCAGTGACGAGCCGCAGCTGGCCGTGCGGGAAGGCACCCTGCTCGCCGCCCGGCTGAGCCGTGCCACCACCGAGTCCGCCACCGGGAAACGGCCGTTCGGGCCGGACGGCACGGTGCTGCTCACCGGCGCCACCGGGAGCCTGGGCCGCGTGCTGGCCCGGCACCTCGTCACCGCGCACGACGTCCGGCGGCTCGTGCTGGCCAGCCGGAGCGCGGCCGGTGCCGCCGAGCTGCGGGAAGAGCTGACCGCACTGGGCGCGGACGTCCGGCTCGCCGCGTGCGACACGGCGGACCGGGACGCACTCGCCGAACTGCTGGCGCAGATCCCCGACCTCGCCGCGGTCGTGCACGCCGCCGGGGTGCTCGACGACGGCGTCATCGACAGCCTCACCCCGGAACGGCTGGACGCGGTGCTGCGACCCAAGGTCGACGCCGCCTGGCACCTGCACGAACTGACCGCCGACCGGCACCTTTCGGCGTTCGTGCTCTTCTCCTCGGTCTCGGCCACGTTCGGCGCACCCGGGCAGGGCAACTACGCCGCGGCGAACGCCTTCCTCGACGCGCTCGCCGCCCATCGCGCCGCCCGCGGGCTGCCCGCCCAGGCGCTGGCCTGGGGACTGTGGGAGACCGGGATGAGCTCCACACTGGACTCCGCGGACCGGCAGCGGATGTCGCGCGGTGGCGTCCGCGCGTTGCCGGTCGAGCAGGGGCTGGCGTTGTTCGACGCCGCGACCGCGCTCGCCGAACCGGCGTTGGTTCCGGCGAAGCTGGACCTGTCCGGCGGCCCGGTCGCCACCGTCCTCAAGGGACTGGTACGCCCGGTGAGGCGGGCCGCGCAAGTGTCCGGTGGGGACACCTTGAATCGAGCGCTGACCGGGAAGTCCGAACAGGACCGGGAAGCGGTGCTGCTGGACCTGGTCCGCGGCGCCGCGGCCACGGTGCTCGGGCACGCCGGTCCCGAAGCGGTCCGCCCGGACGTCGGCTTCCTCGTCGCCGGCTTCGATTCGCTCACGGCGGTCGAGCTGCGCAACACCCTCGGCGCGGCCACCGGCCTGCGGCTGCCGCCGACGCTGGTCTTCGACTTCCCGACCCCCGAAGACCTCGCCGCACACCTGCGCGCGGAGCTGAACGTCACCGAGGAGCCGAAGACGTCCACTGTGGACATCGGTGACACGCTCGGCGCGCTGTTCCGCACGGCTTGTGAACTCGGCAAGATGAAGGAAGGCTTCGAGTTGCTGCAGAATGCGGCGCTGCTCCGCCCCACCTTCGACTCGGCCGCGGACCTGAAGAGCGGCCTCGGATCAGTGAAGCTGGCCGCCGGCGAGCGTACGCCCAAGCTGATCTGCTTCAGCTCGTACGTGGCGCTGGCCGGCGTGCACCAGTACGCCCGGTTCGCCTCGCCGTTCCGGGGCGACCGGGACGTCCACGCGCTGCCGGCACCGGGGTTCGTCAAGGGCGAGGCGCTGCCCGCCACCGTCCGCGCGGTCGCCGAGGTACAAGCCGACGCGGTGCTGAGCGTCGCCGACGGCGAGCCGTTCGTGCTGCTCGGCTCGTCCTCGGGCGGGATGCTCGCGCACGCCGCCGCCGAAGTCCTCGACGAGCGGGGCACGCCGCCGTTGGCGGTCGTGCTGCTCGACAGCTACCTGCCGCGCGCGGACTCGCCGCTCGACCGGTTTCGCGACGAGCTGTTCGGCGGCATGTTCGACCGCGAAGAGGTGTTCGCGCCGATGGACGCCGCGCGGCTGTCGGCGATGAGCTGGTACTTCCGGCTGATGGCCGGCTGGGAACCCGCGAAGCTGCCGGTGCCGCTGCTGCTCGTCCGCTCGTCCGAGCCCCCGGTCGCCGACGCGCGGCTGGCGCCCGAAGAGTGGCAGACGCACTGGGACACCGCCGACACCGTCGTCGACGTGCCGGGCAACCACTTCACCATGGTCGAGGACCACGCCGCCACCACCGCCGAGACCGTGCGCGGCTGGCTCGGCACCACCCTCCAGGACGGAGTGCACGCATGACTGACGACCCGGAGCTGTGGCTCCGCCGCTACCACGACGCGGACGAGGGCGCCGTCCGGCTGTTCTGCCTGCCGCACGCGGGCGGCTCGGCCAGCTTCTACTTCCCGATGTCCGCCGGGCTCGGCCGCTCGGTCGAGGTCCTGTCCGTCCAGTACCCGGGGCGCCAGGACCGGCGGCTGGAGCCGGGGATCGACAGCCTGCCCGTGCTCGCGGACACCCTCGCCGAGGTGCTCGCCGAGCGGACGCGGGAGCCGTTCGCGCTGTTCGGCCACAGCATGGGCGCGACGCTGGCGTTCGAGGTCGCCGCCCGGCTGGAACGGACCGGGGCGACCCCGCTGCACCTGTTCGCGTCCGGCCGGCGCGCTCCGTCTTGCCGCCGCGACGAGTCCGTGCACCTGCTCGACGACGACGGCGTCATCGCCGAGGTGCGCCGGCTCGGCGGCACGAACGCGGCCGTGCTGGGCGACGAGGAGATCCTCCGGATGGCCCTGCCCGCGATCCGCAACGACTACAAGGCCGCCGAGACCTACGTGCGGCGGCCGGGACCGAAGCTGGCCACGCCGATCACCGTGCTGACCGGGGACACCGACCCGAAGACCACGCTCGACGAGGCCCGCGCCTGGGCGGACCACACCGACGGCGAGTTCGAGCTGAAGGTCTTCCGCGGCGGGCACTTCTTCCTCGCCGACCACCAGCCCGAGGTGCTGCGGCTGATCTCCGCGCGGCTGGCGGGCACGTTGTCCGGCCACCACTGAAAGGCGAACCCGTGCGCGTGCTGTTCGTGACGCTGGACGAGAAGTCCCACCTGTACTGCATGGTCCCGACGGCCTGGGCGCTCGTCGCGGCCGGGCACGAGGTGCGGGTCGCGGCCTCGCCGGGGTTCACCGACGTCGTCACGGCGACCGGGCTGACCGCGGTGCCGGTCGGCGCGGACAACACGATGCACGAGGGCATGAAGCAGAACCGCGATGCCCAGGAAGCCGACATAGCGAACTGGAACGACACCGATCCGGCGTCGCACACGTGGGCGGCGTTGCACCAGCGCTACACGTTCACCGTGTGGGCGGGGTTCGCCATCTACAACGACGAGATGGTCGCCGACCTGGTCGCCCACGCGCGGGACTGGCGGCCGGACCTGGTCGTCTGGGACGCGCTGACCTACGCCGGGGCGATCGCGGCTAAGGCCTGCGGCGCCGCGCACGTCCGGCAGCTGTGCTGGGCCGACGTCTGGTGCGCCATGCGCCGGACGTTCCTCGAGGTGATGGCCGAGCAACCGCTGCCGGAGCAGGAGGATCCGCTGTACGACTGGCTGGAGCTGACCGGCCGGCCCTACGGGGTGGACTTCGACGAGGAGCTCGTCACCGGCCAGGCAACCATCGACCCGCTGCCGGAGTCGCTCGGCGCGCGCTCCGGCGTCCGGCGGCTGCCGGTGCGGCACGTGCCCTACAACGGCCGCGCGGTCGTCTGGGACTGGCTGCGTGAACCGCCGTCACGGCCCCGGGTGTGCTTGACGCTGGGTTCGTCCAACACGGACGCCTTCGGCGGCGACTACGTGTCCATTCCGGACATGTTGGCCGCGTTGTCTACTTTGGACATCGAAGTGATCGCCGCCTTGGTGCCCGCGCAGCGGAAGGTGCTGGACGAGGTTCCGGCCAACGTCCGGGTCGTCGAGTCGGTCGCGTTGCACACGGTCTTGCCGAGTTGCGCGGCGATCGTGCACCACGGCGGGTTCGGCAGCTACGGGGCCGCGCTGGTGGCTGGTGTGCCGCAGCTGACGGTGACGACGCCGATCGCCGACCACCTGCTGCGGGCTCAGCGGTTGGTCGACGAGGGGGCGGGGTTGTTGTTCACCCACAACGGGTTTACGGCCGATGACCTGCGGACTTCGGTGGCGAGACTGGTTGGTGAGCCGGGGTTCCGGGTCAACGCCCTGCGGTTGCGTGACCTCGCGCTGGCTCAGCCGACTCCGCACGAGCTCGTGGCTGAGTTGGAAAAGCTGGTGGCCGAGATGACGTGAATGACTCATTCATGTCGCCAGACGACATGAATGAGTCATTCACGTCGTTTGGTCAGGCGCGAGCGGCGAGGCGACGGCGGATCTCGGGCGCGTGCTCGATCGCGAAGGCGATGAGCGCCGAGACGTCCCGGACCTGCTCACTGGTGACCGAGGGACCCGTCGGCAGCGTCAGCACCCGGCGCGAGAACGCGTCGGTGGCCGGCAGCGAGACCGGCCGCTCGGTGCGGTACGGCTCGCACTCGTGCACGCACGGCGAGAAGTACCGCTGCGCCAGCACGTTGTCCGCGCGCAGCAGCTCGAGGATCGTGTCGCGGGACAGGCCGCACTCCTGCTCGTCGACCTTGACGACGTTGTACTGGTAGCTGTTGCGGTTGTCTTCGTCGTAGCGGTGCATCTCCAGGCCGGGCAGCCCGTCCAGCTCGGCGGAGTACTCCTCGTAGTGCGCGAGGTTGGCGGCGATGGTCGCGGGCAGCGCGTCGAGGGAGGTCAGGCCCATCGCCGCCGACGCCTCGCTCATCTTGGCGTTGGTGCCGGCGAACTCGGTGACGTGCTCCTCGCCCCAGCCGAAGTTGTGGGTGTAGCGGGCGAGCTGGGCGAAGTCGTCGTCGTTGGTCACGATCGCGCCGCCTTCGAAGGTGGTGACGACCTTCGCCGCGTGGAAGCTGAACATCTCCGCCCGGCCGAACCCGCCGAGCGGCTGGGAGCCGAAGGTGCAGCCGATGCCGTGCGCGGCGTCGAAGAACAGGGTCAGGTCGTGCACTTCGGCGATCTTCTCGAGTTCCTGGATGGCCGCGGGCTGGCCCCAGAGGTGCACGCCCACCAGGCCGGTCGTGCGGTCGGTGATCAGGCTTTCGACCTGCTCGGGGTCGATGCACCCGGTGGCCGGGTCGAGGTCGCAGAAGACCGGCGTCAACCCGAGGTAGCGCATCGCGTGCGCGGTCGCGACGTAGGTCATCGACGGCATGATGACCTCGCCGGTCAGCCCGGCCGCCCGCGCCATCACTTCGAGGGCGATCGTGCCGTTGCAGGTGGCGACGCAGTGCTTCGCACCGGTGTGGTCGGCGATCCGCGCTTCGAACTCCTTCACCAGCGGGCCGCCGCTGGTCAAGCGGCCGCTGTCGAGCGCCACTTCGAGCCGCTCGTAGAACTTCGCCCGGTCCCCGGTGCTCGGCTTCCCCACCACCAAGGTCTTCTCGAAGGCCATCGGGCCGCCGAACAACGCCAGGTCGTCAACGCTCGTCTTCATGAAGGTCCTTCCCCAGGGGTCGCGGACTGCCCTTACCCGCGGCGACGTGCAGTTCGTTGCTTTTAAACGACTGTTGAGTTCCCCCTCGTTGCGTCGTCTGCAGGATAGGGACGGCGGGTACCGGTGCCCGGTTTTGCCGGAGAACTCTGTGGAAGCCCCTAGTCGTCCCGTGGCGGCACCGTACGAAGTGGACTCGGGGGAAACCGCCAGACCTCGCGTGGTAGCCGGTGCGCCCCGCGGACCGCATCCTGCGACGATGCGGTGGTGAGCAGGCACATCGCTGTCTTCAGCTTCCCCGCGTACGCCCACGTCGCGCCGGTCCTCCCGGTCGTCGCCGAGCTGGTGCGCCGCGGCCACCGCGTCACCTTCGCCGTGGTCGACGAGTTCGCCGCGAAGGTGGCGGCGACCGGGGCCGAAGTGCTGCCCTACACCTCGACGTTCCCGTGGGCGACCGGGCTGGGCGACACCGCGTCCGACGGCTACGCGCTGCGGGCCATGCTGGCGTTCATGGGCGAAGGCCTCGCCCCGCTTCCGGCGGCCATGGAACGGTTCGCCGACGACCCGCCGGACCTCGTCCTGCACGACCTGGCGGCGTCCGAGACGGCGCGGCTGGTCGCGCGGAAGTGGTCGGTGCCGACCGTGCAGTCGTGCCCGGAGTTCGCCTCCAACGCCCATTTCCGGCTGAACGAAGCCCAGGCCGAATCCGACGCCGCCCAGCCGCCCGACCTGACCGATCCCGAACTCGCCGCGTTCGTCGAGCACGCCCAGCGGCTGCTGGCCGAACACGGACTGTCCGATGTGGACGGCAGCGGCGGTGAGCCGCCCTACCACCTCGTCTACCTGCCCAAGGCGTTCCAGATCCACGGCGAGACCTTCGACGACCGCTTCGCGTTCGTCGGGCCGTGCTTCGACCGGACGGTCGCGCCGGGGGAGTGGACGCCGCCCGCGGACGGGCTGCCGGTCGTCCTGATCTCGCTGGGCACCTCGCGCAGCCGGGAGCAGGTCGGCTTCTTCCGCAAGTGCGTGCGCGCCTTCACCGGGCAGCCGTGGCACGTCGTGCTGACGCTCGGCCGGTGGGTCGACCCCGCCGAGCTGGGCCCGCTGCCGGAGAACATCGAGGCACACCCGTTCGTCGCGCACGCGGCGCTGCTGCCGCACACCCGCGTCTTCGTCACCCACGGCGGCCTCGGCAGCACCATGGAGGCGCTGCACTACGGCGTGCCGATGGTGCTGACCCCGTCCCAGAGCGACCAGGTGGTGACCGCGGCCCGGGTCGCCGACCTCGGGCTGGGCCACGTGGTGTCGCGGACCGAAGTCGCCGAAGCGGAACTGCTCGACGCCGTCACGAAGACCGCGTCCGATCCGGTGGTCGCCCAGCGGGTCCGGTGGATGAGCGAGCAGGTCGCGCTGGCCGGCGGGGAGATCCGCGCGGCCGACGCCGTCGAGTCGTGGCTGCGGGCGAAAGTGGAGGCGAAGTGAAGCTGGCGGACGTCTACCTCAGCGGGATCGGCACCTACGTGCCCGAGACCACCGGTGTCGGGCACGCGATCGAGCAGGGGTGGATCACCGCCGAAGACGCGGAGACGTCCGGGCTGACCGGCGCGGCCTGCGCCGGCGAGACCCCGGCCCCGGACATGGCGCTCTGGGCCGGGCAGCAGGCCGTCGCCCGCGCGGACGTCGACCCGGAGGCGCTGGACGTCCTGCTCTACGCCGACAACTACCACTCGGGCCCGGACGGCTGGTTCCCGCAGTTCTGGCTGCAGCGGCACCTGGTGGGCGGCGACCTGCTCGCCGCGCAGCTGCGCCAGGGCTGCAACGGCATGTTCGGGGCGCTGGAGCTGGCGGCGACGTACCTGATCGCGCGCGGCGGCGGGACGGCGATGACGGTCGCGTCCGACAATTCGACGTCTCCGCTGGTCAACCGCTGGCGCTGCCTGCGCCCGGACTTCATCATCGGCGACGGCGCGACGGCGGTCGTGCTGAACACGACGTCCGGCTTCGCGCGGCTCAAGTCGGCGAGCTCGATCACGGTTCCGGAGCTGGAGGGCATGCACCGCGGCGACGAGCCGATGTTCCCGCCGGGCGCGACCATCGGCCGGTTCATGGACTTCGCCGAGCGCATCGACTTCTTCGGCTTCGAGCACCGCGACACGATGCTGCACAGTGGACTCAACCTGCTGAAGACGCGGTCGGAGCTGATCGACCGCGTGCTGGCCGAGGCGGGCATCGGGCTCGACGGGGTCAGCCGCATCGCCTACAACCACGGCTCGCGCAAGTACGTCGAGGACGGCCTGCTGACGATGCTGGGGATCCCCCTCGAGAAGTCGAACTGGGACTTCGGCCGCGGGCTCGGCCACCTCGGGGCGAGCGACCAGGTGGCGTCACTGGCGCACATGCTGGGGACCGGGCAGCTGGCGCCGGGCGACCACGTGCTGATGGTCGGGATCGCGCCGGGCGTCAGCGTGGCGGGCGCGGTCGTGGAGATCCTGGCCGTGCCGGAGTGGGCCGGGCCGGTGGTACCCCGGGCGCGCTGACGCCGGGTGCGGTCGTCACCGTCGGTGCGACCGCTGTTGTCGCAGGGTAGCCATTCTTTGCTGCTGATGGAAACTGACCAACAGTCGGTGAACTCCCGGCGTGATCCGGTCAAACACCCCGAAAAACGCGAATCGGGTGGGTCGAGGTTTCCCTCGGCCCACCCGATCCGGTCGCCTCGTCAGTCCGCCGGCTCAGCCGCCGGAGCCGCCGCCGTACGCGCCACCCAAAAGGCGGCTGCGGCGCTTGCGGTTCTTTTCGTCGTCAGCCTTGGCGTTGTCCGCCTTGGTGTCCGCCGGCTTCTTCTTGGAATCGTCTTCCTTTTTCCCGAAAATTCCCACCAGTTCATCCCTTTCCGGCATTTTGGAAATCGAACCGTGCCCTCGCAGGATAGCGCAGGGGATCTTGGCCCGCACACCGCTGAAAGCGGCTCAGCGGATGTACTGCGGAGTCACCTTCGGCGGCCACTGGCCGATGCAGAGGATGCCCTGCGAGTACGCCTTCGAAACCAGCGCCGAGCGGTTCGGCGACTTGAACTGCCGCAGCATCGCGCCGACGTGGTACTCGATGCCCTGCCTGCTCAGGTAGAGCTTCGACGCCAGCTGGACGGTCGAAATCCCGGCGGCGACGCCTTCGAGGACCTTCGCGTCGAGCTCGCTGAGCAGCTTGGTCTTTTCGACGGCCGGCCTCGGGGTCTCCGCGGTGCGGTCCGGTTTGATCAGCACGACGATCGTGGTGACCTGGCCGGACCGGCTGCGCACCGCGATGCCCGTCAGGCCGCCGGAGAGCACCGGCTGCGCGGGCCGCACGCCGACCAGGCGCGCGCTGAAGCGGTCCCGGCGACCTTCGTTCAGCCGCGCCAGCTGCTGCAGCGTGAACTGCTTGGCGCTCGGGTGCACGAAGTCCACAAAGCTCTGTCCGAAAACGTCGGACGCGGTGCGTCCCAGCTGCCGGAGGAAATCGCCGTTGGCTTCGATGACCCGGAGATCGGGACCCAGGTTCGCGATGCAGACGTCGGACATGTCGAAGGAAGGGACGTTCTGGTTCTGTCTTTCGGCGACGGCCGGGAGGCCGTGCGGTGCGGTGACCGGCCGGTCGACCACGGAATCGAGACGCGTGTTCATAGAGTTCGAACCCCCAGATTCGGTTCTACGTTCGAGGCAGTGCCCACGGACAAAAGACGTCGACGACCCTCGAGCTCCCCTCAGGAGGGTCCGCGGCGGCGGTCCGGATGGTTCTTCTCACCACCCCAGCGGAAACCTCGAGTCCTTCCCCAGAACGATCCTCGAGTCCACCCGGACATCCAGCCGCTTCGGTCCGTTTCGTTGGAAACAAACCAAACGACGTCTCGTACGCTAGCCAACGGGGTATGGCCCGTCAATGCCGGCACGGCGGTTCGGCGCTAACACTGTGGTCCGCCCGACCGCAGGTACGGCACCCCCGGCCCGGCCTTCGGTCGGTGCGGTGCCGCAGCGTCAGCGACCGCTGCCGAAAGTGGTCGTGACCGGCAGCTGCTGCACGCCGAACACGCCGCCGGCGTGGAACGGGACCTCCGCGCCCGGGGCCACCCGCAGGTGCTCGAACCGCTCGAACAGCAGCTCCAGCGCGACGCGCCCCTCCAGCCGCGCCAGCGGCGCGCCGAGGCAGAAGTGGATGCCGTGGCCGAACGCGGCGTGCGAGTTGGGCTTGCGGTGCAGGTCGAACCGCGCGGGGTCGGTGAACTCGCGCTCGTCGTAGTTGGCCGACACCACCCAGGCCCAGACGATCGAGTCGGCGGGGATGACCGTGCCCGCCACCTCGACGTCGGCCGTGGTCACCCGGACCACCCGGGGGAACGGCGGCCGCAGCCGCAGCACTTCCTCCAGCAGCGGTTCCACCAGCGCCGGGTCGGCCCGGACCCGCTCGTAGACGCCGGGCGCGTCCTCCAGGCAGAGCAGGACGTTGCCGAGCAGCATGGTGGTGGTGACGTGGCCGGCGAGCAGCAGCAGCGCGGTGAAGTTGCCGACCTCCTCGTCGGTCAGCCGCTCGCCGTCGATCGACGACTCCACCAGGCGGGTCAGCAGGTCGTCGCGGGGCCGCGCGCGCCGGTCGGCGATCTGCGCGCCCAGGTAGGCCTCCATCTCCTCGATGGCGACCGCCAGCTTTTCGCCGGTGCTCGGGTCGTCGACCTGCAGGGCCATCAGCGCCTCGGCCCAGCCCCGGAACAGCGCGCGGTCCCCGGCGGGCACGCCGAGCAGCTCGGCGATGACGATCACCGGCAGCGGGTAGGCCAGCACGTCGACCAGGTCGAACGCCGTCGCGTCCGGCTCGACCGCGGCCAGCAGCTCCCGGGTGACCTCGGTGATCCGCGGCTCGAGGTCGGCGACGACCTTCGGGGTGAACGCCTGGCTGACCAGGCGGCGCAGCTTGCGGTGCTCGGGCGGGTCGATGACCAGCAGGGTGCCCGGCGGCGCCTGGTCGCCGGGCGAGGTCAAGCGGGTCGTGTCCGAAGAGAACAGCTGCGCGTCGGTGCTGACGCGGCGGACGTCGGCGGACCGGAACACGTGCCACGCCCCGGCCCCGTCCTGCCAGACGGGTGTGTCCGCGCGCATCTTTTCGAGCCAGGTCAGCAGGGCCGCGCCGCCGTCCGGGGCGATCTCCGGGGCGGCGGTCGGCTCGGTGGTGTCCACTTCGGATTCACTCCCAGGGTCGGGCGGTCAGTCGGGCCTCGACGCGGTCCGCGGCCGCCGCGGCGCCCCCGGCGCCGGTGATGTGCTCGCGCATCCGCGCCACGCGCTCGTGCGCCGCGGCGTCCTCGGCGAGGCCGGTGACGGCCGCCCGCAGCGTCTCCGCGTCGACTTCGGCCGGGTCGACCCGGACTCCGAGGCCGAGCTCGGCGATCCGGTCGGCGACGATCTCCTGCTCCAGCGTGCGCGGCACGACCACCGGCGGGACGCCCAGCGCGAGCGACTCCATGGTGCTGCCCATCCCGGCGTGCGAGACGAACCCGCTCGCCCGGCTCAGGACGGCCGGCTGCGGCACCCACGGGTGCAGCTCGAAGTTCGGTGGCACCGGGCCCAGGTCGGCCGGCGAGACCAGGCGGCCGATCGTCATCACGACGTGCCACGGCGTCCCGGCGAACGCTTCGAGGCACGAGGCGAAGAACTCGCGCTGGCGGTGGTAGCCGAAGCTGCCCATGGCGATCAGCAGCACCGGCCGGTGGTCCGGCGGGGTCCAGCCGCCCGCGCGGTCGCCGAGGCACGGCCCGACGAAGGCGAACCCGTCGTCGAAGGTGTCGCCGCCGGGCTGGAACTCCCGCGGCAGGAACACGAGTTTGGTGTCTTCGTCGCCCTGCGCGAACTCTGCGGCGGACGTGCCCGGCAGGTGCTCGGCGAGCGCGTCCTCGACCACCGCCGCGGCCTTGGCCAGCGCGGGGTGCGCCGGATCGGGCGCGGGAACCTTGCCCGCCATCGACGCGTACGGCGAGAACCGTTCGTTCGCGACGAACGTCGAGCACAGCAGGATGGCCGGGACGGCCCACTTGCGCGCCAGCAGCCGCCCGGTGGGGTAGCCGAAGGCGTCGTACAGGAAGACGTCCGGCCGGTCGCGTTCGAAGGCGCCGAGCGCGGTCCGCAGCGGCGCGAAGCCTTCCAGCGCCTGGGCGAGCCCGGCCTCCGCGACGACGTCGCCGGTGATCTCCTCCGGGATCGCCACGGTGTCCCAGGACTTCGGCACGTGGGACTCGTACGGCAGCACGGTGGCCCCGGTGGCGCGCACGGCTTCGGCGTACTGCCCGGCGACGACGTAGCTCACCCGGTGGCCGCGCCGGACGAGCTCGGCCGCCACGGGCAGCGTCGGGTTGACGTGCCCGTGGGCGGGATAGGTGAGGAAGGCGACGTGGCTTCCCGGCGGGGGAGTCATGGTTCGAGGGTCGGACCGCCCGTGGCCGGCGTCAATCATGTCTAGGCGAACCCCTCGGGTCGCGCTTCCGTGCGGGGAAAGGGGTTTCCCGGTGTGCTAACTGTAGCGATGTCCGATCCGGCGCAGCGGAAGGAAACGGCCGTGACCCTGTTCGTCGAGGCCGAGGGGATCACCAAGACCTTCGGCAAGGTCCGCGCGCTGGACGACGTCAGCCTGCAGGTGCCGCGCGGCACCGTCTGCGGCCTGCTGGGCCACAACGGGGCCGGCAAGACCACCCTGGTCAACGTGCTCACCACGCTGGTGACGCCGACGACGGGCCGGGCCAGCGTCGCGGGGCTCGACGTCCAGCGCGACGCCGTGGCCCTGCGCAGCCGCATCGGGCTCACCGGTCAGTTCGCGTCGGTGGACGAGCAGCTTTCCGGCTTCCGCAACCTGATCCTGATCGCCCGCCTGCTCGGCGCCTCCACGAAGGCGGCCAAGGAACGGGCCGACGAGCTGCTGACCGCGTTCGGCCTGCAGGAAGCCGCCGGCCGTCCGGCGAAGACGTACTCCGGCGGCATGCGGCGACGGCTCGACCTCGCCGCCAGCCTGGTCGGCCACCCCGACGTGATCTTCCTCGACGAACCGACGACCGGGCTCGACCCGGCGGCCCGGATCGCCATGTGGGAGATCGTGGAACAGCTCGTGCGCGACGGCTCGACCGTGCTGCTGACGACCCAGATGCTCGACGAAGCCGACCGGCTCGCCGACAAGATCGTCGTGCTGGCCCAGGGAAAGGTGATCGCCGCCGGCACCGCGGCGTCGCTCAAGGCGCAGGTCGGCAAGCGCACGGTCACCCTGACCCTGGCCGACCGGCCCGACGCCGACCGCGCCGCGGACGCCGTGCGCAATGCCGGGCTCGAGCCGCGAGTGTCCGGAGTGGACGAACTGGCCGGGCTCGCGCTGACCGTCCCGGTGGAGAAGTCCACCGACCTCGTGCGCGTGGTCCGCGCGCTCGACGACGTCGCGGTCGAGCCGGTCGAGCTGGCGCTGGTCGACCCGCGGCTCGACGACGTGTACCTCGCTCTCTCCGGCGGGCCGCGGGAGTCCCACCCCGAAACCGAAAGGCCCTGAACCGATGAGCGCACCGACACTGTCCGCTTCGGACCCGGCGTCCACAGTGGCCGGACCGGCCCCGTGGCGCGGCACCTCCGTGCCGATGCAGATCCTCATCCTGACCGGCCGGTCGCTGCGCGCGGTCGTGGCCTCGCGGGCGCTCGTGCTGCTGGGCCTGCTGCAGCCGCTCATCGTGCTGATCCTGTTCAGCCAGGTGTTCGCGAGCCTCGCCGGCACCAGCTCGTTCCCGGCCGGGGTGTCCTACATCGACTACCTGATGCCCGCGGTGCTGGTGATGGGCTCGCTGTCGGTGGCGCTGCAGTCGGGCGTCGGCCTGCTCGACGACATGCGCAACGGCGTCGTGGCCCGCTTCCGCACCCTGCCGATCGCGTCGGCGTCGGTGCTGGTGGCGCGCAGCCTCGCCGACGTCGTGCGGCACGCGCTGCAGCTGGCGATCATGCTGGTGCTGGCGGCGACGCTGTTCGGGTTCTCGCCCGGCGGCGGCTTCACCGGCGTGCTGCTGGCGTGGCTGATGTGCATCGCGGTGGGCTGGTCGCTGTCCTGGATGTTCATGGCCATCGGCGTGTGGATCACCAACGTCGAGGTGATGCAGGGCGTGACGTCGATGGTGATGTTCCCGCTGATGTTCGCGTCCTCGGCGTACGTGCCGCTTTCGTCGTTGCCGGCGTGGCTGCGCGCGGTGGCGACGGTGAACCCGCTGACGTACTCGGTGGACGCGTCCCGCAACCTGGCGCTGGGCAACCCGGTCGGCGTGGGCGGCCTGGCGGCCCTCGGCGCGGCCGGCCTGATCGGGTTGACGGGCGCGATCGTGGCCACGCGGGGTTTCCGCCGCTCCGCCTGACCCCGGCTCCGGATGTAGTGAATGACTCATTCCTGTCGCCAGGCGACAGGAATGAGTCATTCATGTCATTGGAGCGGCGGACTGCTTACGGGAGCAGGGCTTCCAGGGCGTCGGCGGCCGCGGCGGCGCCGCCGGCCTGCTCGATCTCCTTGGCCATCAGCGCGAGCCGGGTGGTCAGCGTCTCGTCGGCCGCCAGAGCCTCGACCGCCGCGTGGATCGCCGGGCCGGTCGCCTCGGTGACCGGGATGTGCGTGCCCAGCCCCAGTTCCGCGACGCGGTGGGCGTTGGCCAGCGTCTCGCCGCTGTGGGAGACCGCGACGACCGGGACCTCGTAGCGCAGCGCCTCCAGGACGCTGCCCATCCCGGCCTGGCAGACCAGCGCGGAGGCGTACCGCAGCACCGACGGGTGCGGCATCCACTCGTGCGCCTCGACGTTCGGCGGCAGCTCGCCGAGCGCGCCCAGGTCGGCGCCGCGGCCCAGCGTCAGCACCACGTGCCACGGCTCGCCGCGGAACGCCTCGACGCAGCCGGTGAAGAAGCCGAGGTCCTTGCTCATCGACGTGCCCAGCGAGATCAGCACCACCGGCCGGCCGTCGCCCGGCGGGGTCCAGTGGCCCTCCAGCGCGCGGCAGTCCGCGGTCGGCCCGACGAACCGGTACCGCTCGCTGAACGTTTCGCTGCCGTAGTGGAACGCCTGGGGGATGTAGACCAGGCGGAGTTCGTCGCCTACGGGCGAGAGGCTGCCGGTCGCCAGCCGCGGATCCAGGCCGTACCGCGTCAGCAATGCCGAGACGCCCGCGCCGAACTCCTCGCCGAACCGCGCCAGCCGCGGGTCCCGGTGGTCGAAGTCCGTGGCGGCGGGGTGGTCGTCGGGTGGCTGGGGCGCGCCGGGGATCTCGTCGGCGTCGTTCTCGATGAAGACGGGGCAGCTTTCGGCCAGCGGGACGTCCCACGCCCGGCCCAGCACCCGTGCGGCGTTCCCGCTGATGGTGTCGTGGACGATCAGGTCGGGCCGGTCGCCGGAGCACCGCTCCAGCGCCGCCTCGAGCGGCGCGAAGCCTTCGCGCATGAGGTCGATGATCATCGTGACCGCGTCTTCGGCGCTGTCCACTTTGGTCACCGACGCGGGGAAGTCCGAGTGGTAGGGCAGGACCTCGGCCGGGCTGTCGCGCAGCAGGTGCGCGAACCGCTCGGCGACGGCGAACGTGACCCGGTGGCCCCGCTCGGCGAGCGCTTCGACCGGGCCCAGCATCGGGTTGATGTGCCCGACGCCGGGAAAGCTGAAGAAGACGATGTGCCGACCTTGGGTCATGGGCGCCAGTATCGCGGGAAACGCCTGATCAGCGCCGGTCCGCGGGCGAAGTCTAGGGGAATCGCTACCCTCACGGTCCGTGGCTAAACATCACTTCCGAGTGACTACGAAGGTTGCGGCTCCCCGCCGCGTGATCGACTTTCGTTGTGCGGAACGAGGACTCCCGGCCGCAGAGAACGCGAGGTCGGAGCGCGTCTACTGGTGGTATGACCCTTACCAGTGAGAAAACCGACACCCGCTCGGCGTTCGCGCGGACCCCGGTTCTCCTGATCGCGGGAGTCGCCGGCGCCCTGCTTCTCATTGCCAGCCGCAACTACGGGTTCTCGTTCGACGAGGCCTACTTCGTGGTGGCCGGCCGCGACCACCCCGCGTGGGGTTACTTCGACCAGCCGCCGCTGCTCCCGTTCCTCGCGGCCGGGCTGGACCACCTGTTCCCCGGTTCGCTGCTTGCCTTGCGGCTGCCCGCGACGCTGGCCGCGGTGGGCGGGATCGTGCTGAGCGCGTTGATCGCCCGCGAGCTGGGCGGCCGCCGGGTCGCGCAAACCGTCGCCGCGGCCGCGTACGCGATGTCCGGCGCGACGCTCATCTGCCACTACCTCGCGACCTACTCGATCGACCCGTTCTTCTGGTCGCTCATCCTGTTCCTGGTCGTGCGCTGGACCCAGGTGCGCGACGACCGGCTGCTGTTCGCCGCCGGGCTCGTCACGGCCGTGTCGCTGCAGACGAAGTTCCTGGTCCCGGCGCTGTGGGTGGCGCTGGCCGTCGCGTCGCTGGTCTTCGGGCCACGCGACCTCGTCCGGCGGCCGCCGCTGTGGGCGGGCGCGCTGGTCGCGACCCTGACCACCGTGCCGACGCTGATCTGGCAGGCCGCGAACGGCTGGCCCTACACCCGGATGTCCGAGGTCGTGTCGGCCGAGTTCCCCGGCACCGGCGCGTTCCTGCTCGAGCTGCTGTCCGGCCCGGGCCTGGTGATCGGCGTGCCGCTCGCGCTGTTCGGCTTCGCGCGCCTGCTCATCGGGCGGGAGCAACGGTTCCTCGGCGTCGCGTTCCTGCTTCTCGTCGTGGCCTACCTGCTGACGTCCGGCCGGTCCTACTACGTCTACAGCCTGTACGCGCCGTTGTTCGCCGCCGGCGCCGTCGGCCTGCAGGACGTCAAGTGGCCGACGGCGGCGAAGGCCGTCGGCTGGCTGCTCGTCGCGGCGTCGGTCGTCCAGGCGCTCGTCGCGCTGCCGATCTACCCGAAGTCGTGGGCCGAGCGCATCCCCGACGTACCGCTGGTGCCGTTGACCGCCAAGGTGTTCGTGCAGTCCGACGGCCAGCTCGGGCAGCTGTCCGACGCCGTCGTGCAGGTGTACCGGTCGTTGCCGCCCGAGCAGCGGGCCCGGACGGCGATCATGACCGACAGCTACGCGTTCGCCGCCGACCTCGAGCTCTTCGGGGCCCAGCGGGGCCTGCCGTCCGTCTACAGTGCACACCGCGGGTACTACTACTTCGGGCACCCGGACGAGAACGTCGACAGCGTCCTGTTCGTCGGCGACGCGAGCCCGGTGGTGGCCGGGGCGTTCGCCCGTCGCCAGGACGTCGTGCCGCAGCTGATGACCGTCCTCGGCGGACGGACCATCGCGTGGGACGTCCTGTGGCCGCGGCTGCGCACGCAGTGACTCAGCCCTTGAGCGGTTCCCACCAGTCGCGGTTGTTCTTGTACCAGTCGACGGTGTCGCGCAGGCCGGTGTCGATGCCGACCCGCGGGGCGTAGCCGAGCTCGGTGGAGATCTTGGTGATGTCCACCGAGTAGCGGCGGTCGTGGCCCTTGCGGTCCTCGACGGGCCGGATCGCGGTGTGGTCCCGGCCGGTGATGGCCAGGAGCCGTTCGGTGAGCTCCCGGTTGGTCAGCTCGGTGCCGCCGCCGATGTTGTAGACCTCGCCGGCGCGGCCCTTCTCGGCCACCAGCTGGATGCCGCGGCAGTGGTCGTCGACGTGCAGCCAGTCGCGGACGTTGAGGCCGTCTCCGTAGAGCGGGACCTGGAAGCCGTCGACGAGGTTGGTGACGAACAGCGGGATGACCTTCTCGGGGTACTGGTAGGGCCCGTAGTTGTTGGAGCAGCGCGTGATCGAGGCGTCGAGCCCGTGGGTGCTGTGGAAGGAACGGACCAGCAGGTCGGAGGACGCCTTCGACGCCGAGTACGGCGAGTTGGGGGCGATCGGGTGCGTCTCGGGCCAGGAGCCTTCGTCGATGGAGCCGTAGACCTCGTCGGTGGAGACGTGCACGAACTTGCCGACTTCGCGCTCGAGCGCGGCCTGCAGCAGCGTCTGGGTGCCGAGGACGTTGGTGCGCACGAACTCCGCCGACCCGGCGATCGACCGGTCCACATGGGACTCGGCGGCGAAGTGCACCACGAGGTCGGTGCCGGCCAGTTCCCGCTCGACGATGTCGGGGTCGCAGATGTCGCCGGCGACGATCTTGAGCCGTTCGTCCCCGGCGACCGGCGCGAGGTTCGCCCGGTTGCCCGCGTAGGTGAACTTGTCGAGCACGACCAGCTCGTCGGGCTCGAAGCCGGCGTACTGTCCGGAAAGGACGTTGCGGACGTAGGCCGAGCCGATGAACCCGGCACCGCCGGTGACCACCATGCGCATGGGAAGGTTCCTCCGGGGTTCAGACCGCGGTGAGCGGCCGCGCGCGGCGCGCGAAGTCCATGACGTACTCGCCGTAGCCCGAGCTGCCGATCCGCTCGCCCAGCGCGTAGCACTGGTCGGCGTCGATGAAGCCCATGCGCAGCGCGATTTCTTCGAGGCAGGCGATCTGGACGCCCTGGCGGGCTTCCATCGTCTGCACGTACTGCCCGGCGTCCAGCAGCGACTTGTGCGTGCCGGTGTCCAGCCAGGCGAAGCCGCGGCCGAGGTCGACGCAGGCGGCGCGGCCCCGGTCGAGGTAGACGTTGTTGAGGTCGGTGATCTCCAGCTCGCCGCGCGCGGACGGCCTGAGGCTCTTGGCTATCTCGACGACGTCGTTGTCGTAGAAGTACAGGCCGGTGAGCGCCCGGTTCGACTTGGGGTGGGCGGGTTTTTCCTCGATGGAGACGAGGTTCCCGTCGGCGTCGACCTCGCCGATGCCGTGCCGGTGCGGGTCGGAGACCTCGTAGCCGAACAGGACGCAGCCCTTGAGGTCCTGGGTGGCGGCGCGCAGGACGTCGGAGAAACCCTGGCCGTGGAAGATGTTGTCGCCGAGGATGAGGGCGGAGGTGTCGTCGCCGATGTGCTCTTCGCCGATGATGAAGGCCTCGGCGAGGCCGTTCGGGTGCGCCTGTTCGGCGTAGTCGAGCTGGAGGCCGAGCTCCGCGCCGTCGCCGAGCAGGCGCTTGAAGGCGGGCAGGTCGTGCGGGGTCGAGATGAGCAGGATCTCGGTGATGCCGGCGAGCATCAGGACCGAGAGCGGGTAGTAGATCATCGGCTTGTTGTAGACCGGGACGAGCTGCTTCGAGACGCCCAGCGTGACCGGGTGCAGTCGGGAGCCGCTGCCGCCGGCCAGGATGATGCCTTTCATGGGGGCTCCACGTTCTGGGTCGGGAGGTTCGCGTCCGGCCCCGACCCTAAGCGGGGGAGGAGTAGGAGAATGCCCAGTCCTGGCGAGGGGTTCGGCTTCTCGGGGCGCGCGGCCGGCCGGCGGGTGACATGAATGACTCATTCATGTCACCGGACGTGAGGGCCCCGGCAAAGTCGGGTCAGCGCGGCCGATCCGGTCGCCCGCACGTCATGAACGGGTCGTTCACCTCGTCAGACGACATGAACGACCCTTTCATGACATCGCCGCGACGCCGGGCAGGCCGCGCGGCCACGACTTTGCCGGAGCCCTGTCACCGGACGTAGTGAATGACTCATCCACTACATCGCCGCGGGGAATCGGCCCAGGGTGGGGGCTCAGCGGTGCGCGGACTTCTGCCGCGTCTCCGTCGTCGGCACATACGCCGGCAAGTCGGCGGCGATCCGGAACCCGCCGTCCGGCGTCGCCCCGGCCTGCAGCGTCCCGCCCACCAACTCGACCCGGTGCCGCAAGCTCGACAACCCCAGCCCCGACCCGCTCCCCGCCAGCACTTCGTCCGGCTGCCGCGAAGGCCGCGTGTTGATCACCCGGATCCCGACCCCGTCCGGCCGGTAGCGCAGCTTCACCCGGACCTCCGCGCCCGCCGCGTGCTTGCGGGCGTTCGTCAGCGCCTCCTGGACGATCCGGTGGACCGTGCGCGCGATCGTCGGGGACATCTGGGACCGCTCGCCCTCGACGTCCAGCTCCACCGGCATCCCCGCCGAGACCGACTCCGCGACGAGCGTCGCGGGATCCGGCGTCGGCTGCGACGAAACGCTGGGGCTCGGGCTCGCCATTCGCTCGGACACGTCGGCCGACGTCGTGTTCAGCACCCCGACCAAGTCGCGCAGCTCGTCCAGCGCCGTCGCGCCGCGCTTGCGGATATCCTCCGCCGCCTTGCGGACCTCGGGGTCCGTCGAACTGATCCCGAGCGCTCCCGCGTGCAGGACCATCAGGCTGAGGCCGTGGGTGAGCACGTCGTGCATCTCCGCTGCCAGCCGGCGGCGCTCTTCGAACCGGGCCTGCTCGGCCAGCAGGTGCGTCTCGCGCTCGGCCCGCTCGGCGCGGTCGCGCAGCTCCTGCAGCAGCTGCCGGCGCGCGTCCAGGTACAGCACGACCGCCGCGGGGCCGATCGTGCTGAGCAGGCCGACCGGCGTGAGCGTCCAGCTGGGCGCCCACGGCGCGCTGCCGAGGAGCGCCAGCGCGCCGATGAAGGTGAACGCCACCCGCGGCGGCTCCAGCCGGACCAGGAAGATGACGATCACCGACGTCACGCGGGGCAGGATCAGCGGGCTGGCCGGGTCCTCCGGGGAGAGCAGGCCGGGGGCGAGCGCGTCGGCCAGCACCGTCGCGAACGTCACGGCCAGCGCGATGCTCGCGACCGTCTTGGGGAACCGCCGCAGCCCGAGCACCGAGACGTCGACCAGCAGCTGCAGGATCAGGTCCGCGCGGGGACCCGCCCAGCCGGTGGTGGGGTGGCTGTTGAGGCAGATCGCCACGTCGAGCGCGCCGAAGATCACCGCCAGGCTGAGCAGGGTCGCCAGTTCGTGCTTGGGACCCACCCGCGTGCCGAGGTGCTCACGCAGCGTGGTTCGAGGACCGGGAGTGGTGACGTCCGACACGGGCTCCACGGTAGCTTCCGGACCCCTGTTCCGGCGGTGGACCGCCGGTTCCGGACCGGACTAGCGACGAAAGTTGCCCGCGGGCGGCGGAGGCGACAACTTTCGTTGGTAGCCCGTCACCCCGTCGGCCCACGGGCGCCGAAGGGCACCTCAAGTCTTGGTTAAATGTCCAGTTTCGGGGTCTGACTAATGCTACAAGTATGTCACCCGTACGGGTGGTGGCCTTCGCTGACAGCAACGGTCACTCCTGGTACGGTCACTCCACAGTGGAGGAAGTGGCGCGCAATCGGGCACCGACGGTGGTTTCCTCTCCGGCGGCGGTGTCAATAGTGTTCGGACGGTCAGATCCTTCGGCGGCTCTGGGGGCTGCGGGAAAAGGCTCGGTTTTGCCGAGCTTGCAGGAAAGGTCGATGGCGGCATGTCGGATCCCACTCCGAATCCGGTCTTCGCCCGGGATCCGGGCGCGCTGTCCCGGTGTGCGGTACTGGCGTGGACAGAGTCCGCGCAGGCCGTGCTGGTGGACGGGGTGCCCGGCGGGGGCGTCCGGGCCCTCCTCGCGGGCCTGGAATCGGGAAAATCGGGCCAGTCTGCGAATATTTTTCGCTTTTGCGCCGAACCGGCGGGTGAACCGGCCGAGTTCCACGCGCTCGCCGAACTGTTCACGAAAAACCACGATCCGGGCGGCGCCATTCGGCGGACCCTGGAACTGCCCGCGGAAGACGGTTCCGGGTTGCACCGGAAATTCCGCACTCTGCGATCGCTGCTCTTGGCCGGGCCATTGCGGAAAAACAATTCGGCCATCGTCGTCGAAGAAGCGCAGTGGTGCGACGAATCTTCACTGCGATTCCTCGACTTCCTGCTGCGGTGCGGCCGCGGAGAGCGGTTTCTCATCGTCCTCTGCCGCCGTCCCGACGAGCCCGGCCCCGGGGTGTGGGCGCTCGGGCAGCTCGGGGCGCAGGACCGGTGCCACCGCTGGGAAGTCGCCGCGCCGAGCCCGGTCGACGCGCTCGCCGGCCTGTCCGCGCAGGCACGGACCGTGGCCACCGCCCTCGCGGTGCTCGACGAACAGAACGTGACGAGGGTGGCCGCTTTGTGCGGGCTGCCCGCACGGTCGGTGCGGATCGCGATCGACGCAATTCGACGCGCGAATCTCTTCACCGGTTGCGTGCTCGACCGGTCGGTCCGATCCCGCCTGCTCGCCGAAACCCCCGCCGAAGAACTCGCCCGTATGCATTTGCATGCGGCCCGGATGCTCAACGACGACGCGCGCCCCGCCGCCGAAGTCGCCCCGCACCTCGGGGCGTTGCCGCGGCTCGACGAGCGCTGGATGGTCGACCTCGCGCTGGAAGCCGCGGCCGCCGCACAGGACCCGGCGACCGCCGTCGCCCACCTGTCCCGCGCGGCCGCCGCCGAGCCGGCGCGGCTCGACGTCCGGCTGGCGCTGGCCGCCGCCCGGCTCGGCCTCGACCCGGACGCGGCGATGACGGAGCTGCGCACGGCCGCCGGGCACGCCCGCGACCCGCGTGACCACTGCGCCATCGCCGTGCTCTACGCGCTCGCGGCGACCGCGCCGGACGCCCCCGGCCACCGGGCCCCCGTCGGCGGCCTCGTCGACCGGCTGGCCCGGCGGTTCGGCACCGCCGCGCCCGCGGTGCCCGTGGCGGCCCTCGCCGCCGCGGCCACGACCCGGGAGGCCGCGCGCGGCCTGCTGCGGGACCGGGCCGCGACCGCCCCCCGCGCGGCCGCGGCCCGCCACCCCGGCGCCCGAGACCTCGCCGACCGGGCCGCCGCGCTCGCGCTGACCGGCCGTGGCACCGAGGTCGCCGCGGCCTGCGCCCGCGCCGTCGTCCGGATGCCCGCGGCGGCCGCGTCGAGCGACGACCTGCTCGCCGCCGCGCGGACCCTGCGGCTGGTCGACGACGCGCCGAACACCGTGCGGGCCCTCGATCGCGCGGTGGCCGAGGCCGCGGTGGGCGGCGACGGGACCGCCCTCGGCCGGGCGCTCGCCGCGCGTTCCCGCGTGCTGCGGGAAAGCGGCGACCGCGACGGCGCGCTCGCCGACGTCCGCGTCGCCGTCCTGGCGAGCGCCGGGCACCGCCCGGGCCTGATGGTCCGGACGACGCTCGCGACCGCCCTGCGCGACGACGGCGAACTGGCCGCCGCCGACCGGCTGCTGCACGCCGTGCGCGCGGAGGAACTGGAGGCCGCGCCGGCGGACCGCCACCTCTGGCTGCTCGGCCGGGCGCGGGGCCGCGCACTGTGTTCCGACGTCGACGGTGCGCTGGACCTGCTGCTCGAATCCGGCCGGGGACAGGCCGAAGCCGGCATCGGCAACCCGGTGTTCGCGCCCTGGTGGTTCACCGCCACGCTGCTGCTCGTCGGCGCGGGCCGGCACCGCGAAGCGGCCGGCTACGCCGAACGCGGGCAGGAGCTCGCCGCGAGCTGGCCGACCGCGACGGCCCGGGGCCTGGTGCTGCTCGGCCGCGGCGCCGGGGCGTCGGGGACGCGGGCGGTGGAACTGCTGGCCGAGGCGAGCCGCGTGCTGGCGACCTCGCCCTGCCGCGTCGAATACGCGCGGTCGGAATACCTGCTGGGCAAGGCGTTGACGCTCGTCGGCGACCGCAAGACCGCGCGTCAGCACCTGCGCCAGGCGGCGCTGCTGGCCGCCGGCTCGGGGTGGCGCTCGATCGGCGCGCTGGCCAGGGAGCTGCTCGAGGAGTCCGGTGGCCGGCTGCGGAAGCCGCGCGCCGACGTGCTGACGCTGCGCGAACGCGAGGTGGCCGACCTGGTCGCCGGCGGCGCGAGCAACCGCGACGTCGCGAGCGCCCTGTTCGTCTCGCCGCGGACCGTCGAGCTGCACCTGACCAACGTCTACCGGAAGCTGGCCGTGGACAGCCGCGCCGAACTGGCCGCGGCGCTGCGGGCGAGCGCGGGACCGGCCGTCCCGGAGGCCGCGAAGAGGACGCATGGGCTCGCCGGGTGAGGACGAGGAGGCCGGGCTCGTCGCCGGCCTGCCGTACCAGCGCGGCGTTTCCGCGACGCGGCTGGCCGAGCGGGACGCGGAAGCCGCGCTGCTGACCGGCCTGGTCGGCGACCTGTGCGACGGACGTTCGGCGGTCGTCACGGTCACCGGCGCGCCGGGTTCCGGGCGCAGCGCCCTGCTGGCGTCCGTGGCCGCGACGGCCGTGGCCGCCGGGCTGCCGGTGGCGCACGTGCCGTGCTGCCCGGCCGACCGGGACGAGCCCTTCACCGTGCTGCACGAGGTGTTCGCCGGGCTCGGCGTCCCGCTGCCCACGGCCATCGCGGACCCGCCGGACGACCGCGTCCTCGGCGAGCTGTGCCGGGACCTCTACGCCGGGCTCGGCGGGCGGCCGCTCGTGCTCGTCGTCGACGACCTGCACTGGGCCGACGCCCCCACCCGGGCGTGGCTGCGCGTGCTTTCCGGGTACCGGGCCGGGGTTCCGCTGCTGCTGGTGGTCAGCGAGACCAGCGGGCTGGACACCTGGGAGCCCGCGACGGACGCCACCCACGGGGTCCGGCTGCGCCCGCTCGGCGACGCGGCGGTGGCCGCGCTGGTCCGCGTGCGGCTGGCCGGGGCCGACGACCGGGTCGTCGAGCACGCGGTGCGCGGCAGTGGCGGCAACCCGGCGGTGCTGACCGAGGCGCTCGCCCGGCTGAGCATGGACCCCGGCGGCGCGCCGGAACCGGCCGGGCTGTTCACGCGGGTCGCCACCGAGCGCCTGCTGCGCCTGGTCGACGGCCTGCCAGCCGGGCTCGTCGCGGTACTGCGCGCGGTTTCGGTGTGCCAGGAGGGGTTCGGCCCGGCGTTGCTGGCCGAGGTCGCCGGCTGCCCGCCGGAAAGGCTCGCCGCGGACCTCGCGCGGCTGCGTGCGCTCGGCCTGCTCGCCGCGGACGGCAAGCTCGCCGGACCGGACGTCGGCCAGCGCGCGCTCGGCGGGATGACCGAAGAGGACCGCGACGCGTTCTTCGCCCGCGCGGCGAAGCTGGGCCACGAACACGGCGTCGCGAACGCGGCCGTCGCGGCGATCCTGCGCCGGACCCGCGCGCTCGGCGAGCCGTGGGTGGTCGACGTGCTGCGCGCGGCCGCCCGGCTGGGCCCGGCGGGCGGCCGGGACGGGCAGGCGACGGCGTCGCTGCGCCGGGCGCTGCGGGAACCGCTCGAACCGGCGCAGCGCGCGGCCGTGCTGATCGACCTCGGCGCCGGGGAACTCCTGCTGGACCACGAGGCGGGCGACCGCCACCTCGCCCAGGTCCTGTCCGAAGTGGACGGTCCGGGGCTCGGCCGGTACCGGCTGCTGGCGGCGGACCTGCTCAACGCGCGCGGCGGCCTGAGCGCGCGCACGCTGATCGCCGCCTTCCGCCGCCCCGACGTCTCGGCGGCCGAACGCGATGCCCTGGCGGCCCTGTACTGGCTGGCCGACGGCGAACCGCAGGACCGGTCCGCGGTCGGCGGCTACGGCATGCCGCCGCTGCCCGAGCGGCCGGCCGATCCGGCGCAGGCCGCCGTGGCCGCGCTGCTGCTCGCCCGGCGCGGTGTGCGCCCGGCCCGGGTGCGCGGGCTCGCGCGGGCCGCGCTGGCGCAGCCGATCGCGGACGCCGGCTCGCTGACCGTGCGCGCCGCGGCGGTCCGCGCGCTGACCCTCACCGGCGACTTCGGGGAAGCCGACGTCCATGGCCGAGAACTGCTCGCGGCGGCCCGCCGCCAGGGCGCCCGCACGCTGATCGCCCGTGCCCTCGTCGACCGGGCCGAACGGCACCTCGCGACGGGACTCCTCGACGACGCGGAGGCCGATCTGGCCGAGGCGCACGAGCTGGTACCGCCCCGGCACTGGCACTCGGTGCTGCGCGCCCGGGTCGTCGCGATCGAGACGCGGGTGCACCTCGAAGCCGGCCGTCCCGACCTCGCCCGGCGGACGCTCGATCGCGACCACGTCGAGCCGGGACCCGGGCTCGGCAGCGCGTTCCTGTTGTACGCCAAGGGAGCGACGCTGCTCGCCGAGGGGCGGGCCGACCAGGCGCTCGCCCCGCTGCGCGAGTGCGGCCGCCGGCTTTCCGCGCGCGGCTGGGAAAACCCGGAGCTGCTGCCCTGGCGCGCCGCCGTGGCCCGGTGCCTCGTGGCGAGCGGCGAGCGGGCGGCCGCCCGGCTGCTGCTCGGCGAGGAGCTCGCCGCCGCGAACGCGTGGGGCACCCGGGCCGCCGTCGGCGGGGCGCACTTGGCCGCCGCGCTCACCCTCGGCCCCGAAGAACCCGGCAGCGCCGACCACCTGGCCCGGGCGGCCGGGCTGCTGGACGGCACCGGCAGCCACCTGCGGCACGCGACGGCGCTGGTGGAGCTGGCCGCGGTCGCCGACGACGCCGAGGACCTCCTCGCGCAGGCGGGCGCGCTGGCGGCGCGGTACCGCTGGCCGGCCGTCCTCGACCGGCTGCGGGAACTGACCGGCGACCGGCTGCCCGCGCTTTCCGAGGCCCAGCGCCGGGTCGCGGAGCTGGCCGCCGCGGGCACCTCCAACGCCGAGATCGCGGACCGGCTCGAAGTGACCCGGCGGACGGTCGAGCTGCACCTGACCAACGTCTACCGCAAGCTGGGGATCGGGGGCCGGCGCCAGCTCGCCGAAGCGCTGACCGCCGCGGGGCGGCCGGGCGGTGGGGAGGGGCAGGGGTGACGCTGCCGGAACGCGAGACCGAGCTGCGCCTGCTGTGCGGCGCGATCACCGCGGCCGGAGCGGGGGAGGGCTCGGTCACGATGCTCACCGGACCGCTCGGCGTGGGCAAAACCGCGCTGCTCAAGGAAGTCCTGCGGAGCGCGGAGGCACGACCCGGGGCGCCGCGGGTGCTCACCGCGTCGGCGAGCCGGACCGAACAGGACTTCGACTTCGGGGTGGCCTGCCAGGTGCTCGAGCCGGTGGTCGCCGAGGCGGACGAGCACGACGCGGAACGCTGGTTCGCCGGCACCGCTTCGGCGGCGCGGTGGCTGTTCCCCGGCGCCCCGGGCTGGCCGGGGTGGGAACCGGACGGCCACAACGACGTGCTGACCACGCACGGCCTGGTCGCCCTGCTCGCCGCGATCGCCGCCGACCGGCCGCTCGTCGTGCTGGCCGACGACCTGCACGTCGGCGACCGGCAGTCGCTGACCTGGCTGCGGCAGTGCGCGCGGCGGATCCGCGACCTGCCGTGCGCGATCGTCGTCGCGGTCCGCGAAGGCGACCCGGGAGCCGACCGGCCCGCGCTCCGAGAGCTGTGGGAGCTGGCGGAGACGCGGATCCGGCCGCCGAACCTCTCGGAGGCCGGCGTCGCGGCGGCGTTGCGCGCGGCGTCCGACAGCCGGGCCGGCGACGCGCGGTTCGTCGCCGCCTGCCACGCGGCGAGCGCCGGAAACCCGTTGTACCTCACCGAAGCCGTGCGCGGTGACCACCGCACCGGGCCGTCGCTGCTGAAGGAACGGCTCGCCGCCCAGCTCGCCGTGCTGCCACCGGCGGTCGGTGAGTGCGCCAAGGCGATCGCGGTGCTCGGCGACCACGCCGAGCCGTGGCTGGTCGAGCGCCTCACCGGCGGCGACTCGGTGGCCGTCGCGGAGGCCGTGCGGGCGCTGGGCCGGCTGGGCGTCCTCGGCTCGGCGTCCCCGCCGCGGTTCGCCGCGCCTGTGGTGCGCGCCGCGGTCGAGGCGTCGACGACGGCGCCGGAGGACCTGCGGCTGCGGGTGCGCGCGGCGACGGTGTTCCACGAGGCCGGGTTCGCCGCGGAGACCGTCGCGGCCCAGCTGCTCGAAGTGCCCGCGCCGTCGCCGGCACCGTGGATGCCGGAGGAGCTGCGCACGGCGGCCGACGCGGCGACCCGGCGCGGGCAGCCCGAGACGGCGGCGCGCTACCTGCGCCGCGCGCTGCTCGACCTGCCGCCCGACGGCCCGGAGCGCGGCTGGCGGCTGGTGGACCTGGCGCTCACCGAAGCCGCGTTCGACGTCCCCGCCGCGATCCGGCACCTCACGCAGGCGGTCGGCCTGCTGCCCACCCCGCGCGAACGGGCCGAGGCGGTCACGCTGCTGCCGCTGTCGGCGTTCCTCCGGCCGGAAGCCGCCGTCCTCGTCGAGCGCGTCCGGCCGGAGGATGCCGGCGCGCAGGCCGGGATCCGCCTGGAGGCGCGGACCCGGCTCACCCGCTGCGAAGACCCGGTGCTGCTGGCCGGCGCCGTCGACCGCCTGCGCGAGCTGGGCCCGGAGCCGCCGGTCGGCACGCTCGCCGAGCGCGAGCTGCTGGCGGTGCTGCTGCACGCGGCCGCGCTGAGCGCCGGGATGCCCGCGCGGACCGTGGCGGAGCTGACCGAGCGGCTGCTGCGCTGCGCTCCCGCGTCGTCCACGGAGTTCGCGGGTACCGCGCCACTGTTGATCATCTGCGCGTTCGCCGCGGGTTCGGCCGGGCAGCCGTCGTCCTGGCTGGAGAGCGCCGTCGGGGACCCGGCCGAGGGGCGGCCGGCGTCGCTGATCGCGGCGCGCGCGGCCGAGCTGGCCCAGAGCGGGCAGCTGACCCGTGCGCGGTCCACGGCCTGGGAGGCGTACGAGCTGATCGGCGGCGACCTGGCCGACGCGGCCGAATCGCTGGTGATGGCGCTCGTCTCGGTCGCGATCATCGCCCGGGACGAGCGGCTCGCGGCCACGTTGGTCGCGCACTTCGACGAGGCGACGCTGGGGCGGGCCGGCCTGCACGTCCGGGCCGCGCTGCTGATGCTGCGCGGGTCGGTGGCGGCGGTCGAGGACCCCCGCGGCGCGCTGGCGCGGTTCCTCGACTGCGGTGCGGCCCTGCACCGCGCGGGGTGGCGCAACCCGGCGCTGTTCCCGTGGCGGACGTGGAGCGCCTGGCTCCAGCGCCGGCTCGGCGACCGCGTCTCGGCCCGCGAGCTGATCGAAGACGAAGTCCGCTGGGCACGCCGCTGGGGCGCGCCGGTGGCGCTCGGCCGCGCGTTGCGGATCCAGGCGTCGCTGGCTTCGGGCGCCGAAGCCGACGACGTGCTCGCGGAGTCGATCGAGATTTCCCGGGCTTCGGGCGACCGGCTGGAGCTCGCGCGGGCCTTGCTGGCGGAGGGCGCGTCGCTACCCGACGGCGCCGCGGCGAGCGACCGGTTCCGCGAGGCGTACCGGCTCGCCGAGGGCTGCGGCGCGCCGTGGCTCACCGGCCGGACGGCCGAGGAGAAGACCGCGGCGGGCCCGTCGGTCGCGCTCAGCGAGGCGGAGGGCCGGGTGGTCGCGTTCGCCTTGGACGGGCTGACCAACGGCGAGATCGCGGCCGAGATCAACGTGAGCCGGCGGGCCGTCGAGAAGCATTTGACGAACTGCTACCGGAAACTGGGCATCTCGGGCCGCGCGGAACTCGCCGAGGTGTTCGGCGCGTGGGGTTTCGGGGCCCGCAGCAGCGCGTGAGTCAGCCCGCGAGACCCGCTTCGTGCGCGAGGAGACCGGCCTGGGTCCGGTTGGCGCACCCCAGCTTCGTCAGCATCCGCGAGACGTAGCTCTTCACCGTCGCTTCGGACAGGTGCAGCTTGGCCGCGATGGCGGCGTTCGACATGCCTTCACCGAGGCAGACGAGCATGTCCAGCTCGCGGTCCGTGAGGTCGGCGGTGCGCTCCCGCGCCTCCTGCGAACGCTCGTGCTCGCCGGCCGACGCGGAGACCATCCGGCGCGCCGCTTCCTTGGACAGCACCGTGTGCCCGTCGGCGGCCACGCGCACGAGCCCGATCAGGTCCTCCGGGGGCGTCGACTTGAGCAGGAAGCCCGAGGCGCCGGCCCGCAGCGCCTTGAGGACGTAGCTGTCGGTGTCGAACGTCGTGAGCGCGACGAGGGCGGGCGGGTCGGGCAGCTTGACGATCCGCTCGATCGCGGTCAGCCCGTCCACGCCGGGCATCCGCAGGTCCATCAGCATGACGTCGGGCCGGAAGCGCCCGGCGGCCTCGACGGCTTCGGCGCCGTCCTGCGCCTGCCCGACGATGTCGATGTCCTCGGCGGAGGTCAGCACCGTACGCAGGTGCGCGAGCACCATCGGCTCGTCGTCGACGATCACCAGGCGGATCACGCTCTCGTCTTTCCCTTGGGTGCGCACACCCCGCAGTATCGCATTGACCGGGCCCGCGCCGCCGCCGGACGCGGAACCCGCCGGGGCGGGTTCCGCGCCGTGCGTCAGCCCTTGGCGACCAGGTCCAGCAGGCGGCCGGTGAGGTCGAGGTGCTCGTCCACGCTGCTCGTCAGGTAGGTGATGTCGACGAAGGTCTGGTCCGGCTCGAGGATCCCGGCGATCTTCGTCACCGACTCGGCGATCTGCTCGGCTTCCGTGCCGGGCGCGGCGTTCACGCGCAGCGCCACGCCGAGCGCCTGCGGGTCGCGCCCGGCCTGCTCGGCGTCCGCCCGGATTTTGGCGAGGGTGGAGGTGAGCACGTCCGCGGGGAACTGCTCGGGCACCGACCAGACCGGCAGCCAGCCGTCGGCCCGCTCGGCGACCCGGCGCAGCGCCTTCTCGCCGAAGCCGGCCAGGTGCACCGGCGGCTTGCGCACCGGCTTGAGGCCGACGTGGGATTCGGCGATGGCGTAGCCGACGCCCTCGTGCGACACGGTCTCCTTGGTCCACCACGTCTCGAGCAGGTCGAGCAGGTCGTCCAGCCGCTTGCCGCGCTCGCTCATCGGGATGCCGACGGCCGTGTACTCGTCGGGCGACCAGCCGATCCCGAGGCCGGGCAGCAGCCGTCCGTTGGAGGCGACGTCGAGGCTGGTGAGCAGCCGGGCGAAGTTCGCGGGCTGGTACTGGGTGGCGTTGATGGTGCTGGAGCCGAGGATCGCGGTCTCGGTCACGGCGGCGGCGACGGCCAGCGCGGTGAACGGGTCCTGGGCGGTGTGGAACTCCTCGGGCATGGTGTCGTAGCCGGGGTAGGGCACGACGGGGGCGACGGGCGAGAGCAGCCGGTCACCGACCCACAGACTGGCCGCCCCGGCCTGTTCGGCTTCGCGGGCGTACCGCGCGATCCCGCCCGGTGTGGCCGCCGCCTTGCCGAAGACCGGAAGGCTGAAACCCAAGTGCATGAATTCTCCCCTGGAGAGCGAACGGATCTTTGGTGATCCTCTGCCCAGTAGTACTCCCGTTTAGTTGCTCGTTCAAGCACTACCAGTCGATGTTCGCGAACAGGAACGGTTCGTTCTCCGGCGCGTCCTTGCGGGCCCGTAAGGCTTTTTCGGCGGGCGCTCCGGCGGGGACGCGCAGCGGCGGCTCTCGCTGCTCGATCGTCTCGGCCACCGTGACAGCGACCTCCTCGGGTGTCACGACTTCGCCGCGCAGGGCAGCGAGCTGTTCGCACAGCGGGAGGTACGGATCTTCGTCGGCGAAGAAGACCCTCGGCGCGCTCGGCGCCACCCGAGGAAACCGCGCCGGGCTGGACGATTGCCCTGGACACTCGACACGAAGAGGAGGCGACCGTCGCCGCGAGCGCGCATCGCGGGGAGGACGGCTCTCCTGATCGGTGACGTCCAGGCGCAGCCGCGATCGCGCGGCCGATGCCGTTGCCCGCGGCGGTGATGAGGACGGATGCCCCGGGTTTCTCCTCAAGCGACGAAGTACGGGCCGTTGCCGGCGAAGGAATCCTTGTTCGCGAGCACGAACTGCTCGACCGAAAGCGGGGCCTGGCCGCCGACTCGCTCGACGACGTCGTTGGTGCCCGCGAAAACGCCGTTCCGGTAGTCGATCGCGACGTTGCCGAGGTGCTGGATCAGGTGGGCCGGCAGTCCGCGCGCGGCCATCGACGCCGAGAACTCTTCGACGCTGATCGGCTCGTAGCGCACCGGGATGCCGAGCGTGCCGGCGATGACCTCGGCGATCTCGTGGTGGTTCAGCTCGACCGGGCCGTGGAGGGAGTAGGTGGCGCCGGCGTGGGGCTCGGGATCGGCGAGCACCGCGGCGATGACGCGTCCCTGGTCGGCCGCGGCGATCGGTGCGTGCCTGCCTTCGCCGAACGGGAGGCGCAGGAGACCTTCGCCGTCGCGCAGTTCCCACCACGAGGTGAGCCACTCGGCGAAGAACGTCGGCCGCAGGTGGGTGGTGAGCAGGCCGGTCCGGTCCAGCACGCGTTCGGCGAGCCAGTGCTGCCGCGCCGCGTTGCTGCGGGCCGCGCGGCGGGCGGAGATCTGGGACATGTCCACGATCGAGCGAACGCCGGTTTCCGTTGCCGCTTGGGCGAAGTTGACGGTCGCGTCGAGCAGGCCTTCGCGGATCGGGTAGCAGAAGTAGGCGCCGGTGACGCCGTCGAGCGCCGCGGTGACGGCGTCGAGGTCGAGAAGATCTGCCTGCACGACTTCGGCACCGGCCGCGGCGAGCGCGCGCGAGCGGTCGTCGTCTTGGCGGACCATGGCCCGGACGCGGTGGCCGCGGGCGAGCAGGTGGTCGAGGGTGGCGCGGCCGGTCTTGCCGGCCGCGGCGGTCACGAGGAACACGGAAACCCTCCAGGTGTTGGTAGTTCATTCACTGAACTCCCGCACCGTAGCACGACTCAGTTCAATGAACGAACTGCCGCGGTGTAGGCTCGTCCCATGGCCCTCCCCAGCACCTACGCGGACCGCAACTGCTCCCTCGCGCGCTCCCTGGAGGTCGTCGGGGAGCGGTGGACGCTGCTGATCGTCCGCGACGCCTTCTTCGGCGTCCGGCGGTTCGGGGACTTCGCCGCCCAGCTCGGGATCCCGCGCGCCGTCCTGACCAGCCGGCTGAAGGCCCTCGTGCGGGAGGGCGTCCTCGTCCGCGAAAACGCCGAATACCGGCTCACCGACAAGGGACTCGCGCTCTGGCCGGTCGTGCGCGCGCTGATGGGCTGGGGCGACGCGTTCTACTCCCCGGACGGCGAAAAGCGCACGACCCGCCACGACGCGGACGGCGGCCGCCTCGACGCGGACGGCCGGTGCGAAGAATGCGGCGTGGCCGTCCCGGTGCCGGAGATCCGCATCGAGCCCGGCCCCGGGTACCGGCCGGCCGCGGACCTCGACCCGGTGTCGGCCGCCATGAGCACGCCGCGGCGGCTGCTCGAGCCGGTGGTGTGACCCGCGTCATGCCCTGTCACAGCGACCGGGCAGCCGGTGTCTTGAGGCCGACCGAAGGAGACCTCATGAACACCGCACTCTGGATCGCCGCCGCGCTGCTCGCCGTCGTCGCCCTGACCGGGGGCGTCAGCAAGACCTTCGTGCCGCAGGCCAAGCTCTCCGCGCACCCCGGCGGCGCGTGGACCGGCGAACGCAGCGCCGGTTTCGTCAAGACGCTCGGCGTCCTCGAACTGCTGGCCGCCGCCGGCCTGATCCTGCCCGCCGCGCTCGGGATCGCGCCCGTCATGGTCCCGGTGACGGCCGGCTGCTGGGTCCTGCTCATGATCGGGGCCATGGTCACCCACCTGCGTCACGGCGAAGCGAAGTTCGTCGCGCTGAACCTGGCTTACCTCGCTCTCGCGGTCTTCGTCGCCTGGGGGCGCGCGTGACCGCCACCGAAACCTTCGTCGCGCACCGGAACCTGCTCTTCACCGTCGCCTACGAGATGCTCGGCTCGGCGGCCGACGCGGAGGACGTCCTGCAGGAAACCTGGCTGCGCTGGGCCGACGTCGACCTCGGGGAGGTCCGCGACGAGCGCGCGTACCTGGTCCGCATCACGACGCGGCTGGCGCTCAACCGGCTGCGCACGATGAAGCGCCGCAAGGAGGCCTACGTCGGCCCCTGGCTGCCCGAGCCGCTGCTCACCGCCCCGGACGTCGCCGAGGACGTCGAACTCGCCGAGAGCGTGTCGATGGCGCTCATGCTCGTCCTCGAGACGCTGGCGCCGACCGAGCGCGCGGTCTTCGTGCTGCGGGAGGTCTTCGAGTTCGGCTACGACGAGATCGCCACCGCCGTCGGCAAGACCCCGGCCGCGGTCCGCCAGATCGCGCACCGCGCCCGCAAGCACGTCGACGCCCGCCGCCCGCGCGAGCCGGTCTCCGCCCGCGAAACCCGCGCGGTGCTGGAGTCGTTCCAGCGCGCGCTGGCCACCCGCGACTTCCAGGGCCTGCTGGACGTGCTCGCCCCCGATGTCGTCCTGCTCAGCGACGGCGGCGGCGTCAAGCAGGCGGCGCTGCGGCCGGTCGCGGGCGCGGACAAGGTGGTCCGCTTCATGTCCGGCGGTATCGGCCGCACGGAGGCGGTGCTCACCAGCGGGTTGACGGTGGTCAACGGCAACCCGGGACTGGTGCTGCACCTGGACGGCGAGCTCGACGGCATCATGGCGGTCCGCCTCGACGACGGCCGCATCACCGGGCTGTACTACGTGCGCAACCCGGAGAAGCTGACCCGCGTCGAGTCGGAGACCCCGCTGACCCTGCGGTGAGCGTTCAGACGTGGGCGGAGCTGACGACGTAGGCGGTGATGTGCTCGGCCAGGGCGCGGACCGCGGGGTGGTCGAGGTGCTTCTCGGCTTCCAGCTTGAGCGGCCGCAGCCGGTCCTTGGTTCGGACGGACTTGAGCATCTCGGCGGCGTCGACGGCTTCGATGCCGATCCGCGCGCCGCGCTCGAGGTCGCCGTCGAGCAGGTGGGCGTGCGCCAGCATCGCCAAGCAGAACGCGCGGCTGCGGGCCATGTCCGGGCCGTACCGGGCGACCACGTCGGTCAGCGCGGCGATCGCCGTCCGGGCGTGCCGGGGCCGGCCGCGCAGGGCGAGCTCGGTGCGCACCGTCCCGGTCATCGCCGCGACGTCGGTCTCGGTGAAGAACCGCGCCCAGTCCGGCGGGTCGGCGGGCCCGGCCGCCTCGAACTCCTCGGCCGCCCGCCCGAGCAGGGCGAGCGCGAGCTGTTCGTCGCCCTTCCCGGCGTAGGCCCACGCCTGGTTGGCGCTGAGGATGCTCGCCGCCAGCGCGGAACCGCAGCGCCGCGCGGCCAGCCTGCCGTGCTGGAACTGGGCCAGTGCCTCGTCCGCCGCGCCGTGGTGCAGGTGGATGCGCCCGCGCCGGTAGCGGAGGTTGGCCGCGAGCTCGTCGTTGCCGCCGCGCTCGGCCAGCGCGAGCGCCAGGTCGAGGTGGTGGTGCGCGGCGCCGGTGTGCCCGCTGTCGAAGCTCGTCCACGCCGCCAGGTTGTGCAGGTCGGCGACCGTGGAGAACAGCCGCGCCCGCACCTCGTCCGCAGCCGCGGCCAGGAGCTCGTGCCCGCGGTGGATCCGGACGAGGACGGCGTCGCGGCACATCCCGCCGCCCGCCGTGTAGTCGACCGCGCGCAACGCCCTCGTCTGCGACTCCAGCTGCTCGACGTCGGGCGGCCCGGGGCGGTCGGGCCGGGCCCGGCGGACGGTGAACTCGGCATCGGTCATGGCGACGTCTCCGTTTCGTGGCCGTAAAGCTTACTCGCCGCGCCGGTCCCCGGCGACCGCCGCGGCGGCGGAGGGTAGCGCCGTGGGCGCGGCACGTGACCGCCCGGACAGGTATGGGTTCAGGTACTTGTACGGGTGCGGCGCCGCGCGCCCCGGCGCAAGCTTGACCGGCCCCCGATGACCGCAGGAGGTCGGAAAACCCATGGTGCACGGCCGGTCGCGTCCCCTCCTCCGGGTCGTTCCCCCCGCGAGCGCCCCGGAGCCGCGACCGGCCGGCTCGGGTTCGCGTGACCGCTACGCCGACCTCGACGACCGGCGGCTGGCCGCGATCCTGGCCGCCGAGGACACCGCGGAGGAGCACGGCCTCAACCCGCACACCCGCAGCACCTGCTACGTCCACCGGTGCTGGGCGCACCAGTGCGTCGGCGACCCGCTGCACGTCCTCGTCGTCACCGGGCACCGGTGGTGCCGCCGCTGCGAGTGCCCGGTCGACGTCGCCGTCGACGAGACCCCGCCCGGCGCGGTCCACCTGTTCTGCCCGCGCTGCGGCCAGGCGGGCTCGGCGGCCAACCGCGAAGTCCGCCAGGCGTGCCGCACGAGCCTCGCCGCGATGCACGGCGGCGACACGCCGACCCTCTACCGCATCCCGGACGCCTGACCCCCGCGAGGTTGCTTCCTCCGAGGGGCTTGCGTTGACCGGCCCGCGGGGACGTCCTTACGGTGCTCGGGTGGGCAAGGCCGGCACGACGTGGGGGAAGGGCAACCTGCCCGCCGACACCACGAGCTTCGTAGGGCGCAAGTCGGACGTTTCCGAGGTCAAGCAGCTGCTGACGCGGGCGCGGCTGGTCACGCTGACCGGGGTCGGCGGCGTCGGCAAGACGCGGCTGGCCGTCCAGACCGCCGCCGGGCTCTCGCGGGCGTTCCCCGACGGCGTCTGGCTGGTCGAGCTCGCCGGGCTGCAGGACCCGGCGCTGGTCGCGCACACCGTGCTCGAGGCGCTGGGCGTCCACGACGAAACCGGCCGGAAGCCGGCGGCCGTGCTCGCCGAGCACCTGCGCGACCGGCGGCTGCTGGTCGTCCTGGACAACTGCGAGCACGTCCTCGACGCGTGCGCGACGCTGGCGCACGACCTGCTGCGGGCCGCGCCGGGCCTGCGGCTGCTCGCGACCAGCCGCGAGCGGCTCGCGCTGGCCGGCGAGCACCTCTGGCCGGTGTCCCCGCTGCCGCTGCCCGAGCCCGGCCGCCCGCTGCCCGGCGGGGCCTGGCTGCAATACCCGGCGCTGACGCTGTTCGCCGAACGCGCGGCCGCGGTCGACCCCGGGTTCGCCGTCACCGCGGAGAACCAGGAGCGCGTGGCGCAGGTGTGCCGGCTGCTGGCCGGCATCCCGCTGGCGATCGAGCTGGCGGCCGTCCGGCTGCGGGTGCTGACGCTGGCGGAGCTGGAGTCCGGGCTGGACGACTGCTTCCGGCTGCCCGGGACGGTGAAGCGCGGCGGCGAACCCCGGCACCAGACGCTGCTGGCGGCCGTCGACTGGAGTTTCGCGTTGTGCAGCCCGGCCGAGCGGCGGCTGTGGGCCCGGACGTCGGTGTTCGCGGGCGGCTTCGACCTGCCGGCGGCCGAGCGCGTCTGCGCGGGCGAGGACGTCCGCGGCGGGCTCGCCGGGCTGGTGGAGAAGTCGGTGCTGATCCGCGAAGCCGGACGGTTCCGGCTGCTGGAGCCGTTGCGGCAGTTCGGCCGGGCCAAGCTGACCGAGTCCGGGGAAGCGGCCGAGGCCCAGCGGTCGATGCGGGACCACTACCTCGAACTGGCGGTGCGCGGCGAGCGGGCGTGGTTCGGGCCGGAGCAGGCGGAGGTCTTCCGCCGGACGCGAGTGGAGCACGCGAACCTGCGGGCGGCGCTGGACTACAGCCTGACGGTGCCGGGCGAGCTCGAAACCGGTCTCCGGCTCGCCTCGACGCTCTGGTACTACTGGGCCGGCTGCGGGGTGTTCGGCGAAGGCCGCCACTGGCTCGACCGCGCGCTGGCGCTGTCCCCCGAACCGGGTGCGTCACGGGCGAAAGCGTTGTGGGTCAACGGGTACGTGGCGACCCTGCAGGGTGACAACGCGGGCGCGATCGCGATGCTGGAGGAGTGCCGCGCGTACGCGCGCCGGGCCGGCGACGACGTGGCAATGGCGTACGCGACCCACCGGCTCGGCTGCAACCTGCTGGTGGGCGACGACGTCGGCGACGCGAAGGCGCTGTTCGAGGAGGCGCAGGCGCGGTACCGGCAGCTCGGCGAGCTGAACAGCAACGTGATGCTGGCCGGCATCGAGCTGGCGGTGGCGTCGGTCTTCCTGGGCGACCTCGACCGCGCGGGCGAGCTGTGCGAAGAGGCGTGCGCGACGGGCGACGCCCACGGCGAGCAGTGGGCCCAGGCGTACGCGACGTTCGTCCAGGCGCTGGTGGCGCTGGGCCGCGGCGACTTCACCCGCGCGGCCGAGCGCGGCCGGCATTGCCTGCGCGTCAAGCGGAAGTTCCACGACCTGCTGGGAATCGTGCTGGCGATCGAGGTCCTGGCGTGGAACGAAGCGGCCCGAGGCCACTGGGAACCGGCGGCGACGATGCTGGGGTCGGCCCAGCCGATCTGGCAGGCGGTCGGCTTCCCGATGTTCGGCTCGAGGTATTTCGGGGCCCCGCACGGGGAGTGCGAGAAGTCGGCCCGCCGGGCGTTGGGCGAGGGCCCGTTCACGGCGGCGTTCCGCCGCGGCCGCGAGTTCGGCTTGGAGGAAGCGATCGCGTACGCACTGGGTGACGCGACACCGTCGCCGGTGCCCGGTCCGTCGAGGGTGACACCGTTGACGGACCGCGAGCGCGAAGTGGCGGTGCTGATCGCGGACGGGCGGTCGAACCAGGAGATCGCGGACAAGCTGGTGATTTCCCGGCGGACCGCGGAGGGCCACGTGAACCGGATCCTGCGCAAGCTGGGGTTCGATTCACGCAGCCAGATCGCCGCCTGGGCGGCCCAGGTCTCGCGGCTCTAGGCGAGCCGGGAGTCCCAGTCGGCGAACGACGCCACCAGGTCCTCCGGCGCCCCGATGTCCTTCAACCGCCGCAGCTGGTCCTCGATGTAGTACCGGTACAACGGCACCAGCCCCGCGCTCAACTCCGGCCCCAGCTCGTCAGCGTCCAGCGGATGCCCCTCCCGGACCCGCAACGCCAACCGCACCAACGACTTCGCCGGGGCGTCCGGCTGGGCCAGGTACCACTCGATCGCCTCGTCGTTGTTCGCCGCGCGGCCCGTCTCCAATGTTCCCGAGTACAGGAAGCGGACCGGGAACAGCACCGCCTTCGTGAACCACACCGTGTCCACCAGCAACCGGCGCGGCGCGCGGAACTCCGCCGTCACCTCGGGCGTCGCCAAGACCGCGATCGCGAAGGAAGCGCTCTCCAGCAACAGCTCCGACGCCTCCGGGCGGGCGATCTCCGCCAGGACGTCCGAACCGAGCAGGACCACGCCGTGGTCGGCCAGCTGCAAGCGGTCCAACGCCGGGAAGCGCCCGTCGTCGCGGCCTTCGCGCAACGCCGGCAGGGATGCCCAGAACACCGAAAGCTTGCGGTGCAACGGGCTTCGCTCCTGCAACGCCGTCGTCGTGTCCGCGATCGACGCGCCGTCGGCGTCGGTCAGTACCAGGGCCAGGTCGATGTCGCTCGCCGCCGGGGAGTAGCCGCCGTAGGACAGGCTGCCCAGCAGGTACGCGCCGATCAGGCGCTCTCCCAACGCTTCCTGGTACGCGCGGGCGGCTTCGGCGGCGATTTCGCGGGCGGCCGCGGCCGGGTCGGTGGTCGTCATGCCGCCACCGTATCGCGGCGGGCGCACTCGGCGATGCGGTCCGAGACGACGCCGATCACCTGCCACGCCCGGTCGAGCACCGTGACGACCTCGTCCACCGACCAGTCGCTGCGCCGGCGCAGCAGTTCGTAGCCCATCTCGAGGTGCTCGACGTCGGCTTCGTCGTGCAGGTCGAAGTACTCGTCTTCGGGGAACGCCCGCGTGCCCGCCTGGCTGAACACCAGGCTGCCCGCTTCGAGGGCCAGGTGCGCCAGCACCGCGCGCTGCACGCCCGGCAGGATCCCGAACTGGTCGACGAACCACGACGCGCCCGCTTCGATCACCGGGTCCCAGACCAGTTGCCGGTCGTCCGCGCGGCTGCGGGCGAGGATCTTGTCGTGCCCGATCTCCTCTTCCTGGTGCTCCAGGGCCAGCGCGCGCAGCTCCGGGTCGCTCTCGAACGTGACGCGGGCGCTGATCATCCGCTGGAAGGCGTTCGACCACGGCTGCAGGTAGGTGAGCACGGCCTTCTTGGTCTCGTCGGTCGTGTTCGCGTCGGTCAGCAGCCGGATCAGGTCCGACGCTTCGTACTCCCGCTGCCGCTGCTCGTTGTGCCGGGCCACGCGCTCGACGTCCTGCTGGGTCACGATCGGCTCCTTACCGTGGTGCTTCGGGAGATCATCTTTCCTGGCACGCTAAGCAAGATCAACAGGCGTCAACGAGCGGTCGTACACGGGAAACCGGAAGTACGTGGTGACGTCGCCGCGGCGGCCCGCTGTGCGGTAGCTCACCAGCTCGAGGATCCGCGTCTCCGTCAGCGGTCCCGGCGCCAGCGCGGCGGTGAGGAGGCGGAACCGGCCGGGGTCGACGCCTTCGCGGTGCAGCAGCGCGGCCGTCCGTTCGACGGCTTCTTCGTCACTGGCAGCGAGATCGGGCAGCCGCAGGTAGGTCGTCGACTCGGCCGCGCGGTCGAGTCCGGACCGGAACGCCAGGCAGCTCAAGGCCGCTTCACCAGCGTCTTCCCGGTCACCGGCCAGGGTTTGGTACGCGACGCGCGCGTCTTCGGCGTCGTGGCGCAGCGCCACCGCGGCGACGCGGTTCACCTCGGCGAGGCCCGCGCCGTGGTTGCGGTAGTAGACCTTGACCCGCGCCTCGGCCTCGTCGGCCAGGTCCACCGCGAAGAACTCGATTTCCCGGTTGCCTTCGACGGCTTCGATCCGGCGGCGGGCGTCGTCCCACGCGCGGGCCATGCCGAGCCGGTCCATCGCCTCGGCCACCGCGATCTCGCGGTGCGCGTGCGGCCACGGGTAGAGCCCGAAATAGGTCTTGTGCACGATCCGCGACGGCGGGCGCCAGGCGATCGAGTGCCACAGGGGAGCGGGCGACGGGCGGCCCCCGCGCACGGTGAACGTCTCGTGCACCCGCTGCAGCCTGCGGAAACCGCTCTCCGGCGGCGGCGCGACGTCGTGGCCGAGCCCGTCGAACAGCACCCGCAGTTCGGGGTGCGCCCCGGACCAGTTCACCGACATCTCGGCGGGGAACCCGTCGTCCGCTACATAGGACGGCTGGGCCGGGGTGGCCCCGATCCGTTCGTGCGCCCACGGCGGCAGCAGCGCGCGCAGCATCCGCGTGGTGCGGACGGACTGCTCCACCGAGACCTCGAGCGCTTCACACGCGGTAGACCAGAGCCCGCACAGAAAGTCACCGAAGAGACGACCCTGAGGCGGGTAGTTTTCCCTTATATATTCAGGAAACTCCGGCTCACGACTCGTCACGTCCGGATGCTATCAGTTTGATGCTTGCTCAACTAAAAAGCTGCACCCGGGTGGTCGAACCAATTGGGCCATGTGGGTTTGCCGGTGTCCGACGTGGACACGCACGGACACATCGGACACCGGCGCCGTCCGAGGTGGACAGGGACAGGACAAACCGCAGGTCTCAGACCGGCGCGGGCACGATCGTCATGGCGTGCTTGACCAACCGGATCAGCGCGAGCTTGCTCGAGTCCCTGTCACGCGCGTCACACATGACGATCGGCACCCGGTCCGGGACGACGAGGGCCTCGCGGATCTCGTCCGCGGTGTAGCGCGGCGCGTTGTCGAAGCAGTTCACCGCCACGACGAACGGGATCTTCCGGCGCTCGAAGAAGTCGATCGCGGCGAAGCTGGTCTCCAGGCGCCGGGTGTCGACGAGCACGATCGTCCCGATCGCGCCGCGCGCCAGGTCGTCCCACATGAACCAGAAGCGCGCCTGGCCCGGCGTCCCGAACAGGTACAGCACGTGCCGCGGCGAGATCGTGATCCGGCCGAAGTCGAGCGCGACCGTCGTCGTGGTCTTGCGCTCCACGCCCGACAGGTCGTCCACCCCGGCGCTCGCCTCGGTGAGCACCTCCTCGGTGGTCAGTGGCGGGATCTCGCTGACCGAACCGACCATGGTGGTCTTCCCGGCGCCGAAGCCGCCGGCGATGATGATCTTGACCGGCGTGGGGACCAGTTCGTCAGTACTTGATGAGGCCATCGAGAACCGCCTGGAGTGTTTCGAGGTCCGGCGACTGCGCCGGGTGGTGGGCAGGGGAGCGCGTGATCACGAGACCGCGTTCGATGAGGTCGCCGACGAGCACGCGCACGACCCCCAGTGGGATCTTCACGTAGACCGCGATCTCGGCCACGGACACCGGGTGCCGGCACAGCTGCACGATCGCCTGGTGCTCCGGGCCCAGCCCGGCCGGCTCCTGTTCCGACCGCAGGGTCATCACCTGCGTGGAGAGGTCCAGCCGCGCGTTGTCCGCGGGCGTCCGGCCGCTGGTGATCGTGTAGGGCCGGACGAGGGGCCCGGCGGCCTCGTCGTACCAGCTCTCGTCCCCGCTCATGTGGCCTCCCGCAGGATCTGCGCCGCCTCGCGCGGCGCCGACACCATGTAGTCGCCGACCCGCTTGACCAGGCGGCTCATCTCGTAGGCGATCATCTCGACATCGACGTCGTCCGCGGCCAGCACGGCGAGGCAGGCGCCCTGCCCGGCGGCCGAGACGAACAGGTAGCCGCGCTCCATCTCGATCATGTTCTGCAGCACGGGGCCGCGGTTGAACTGCTTGCTCACCCCCTTGGCCAGGCTCTGCAGGCTGGAGGCGATGGCCGACAGCTGGTCGGAGTCGTCCTTGCCCATGCCGGCCGACTTGCCGATCAGCAGCCCGTCGGCGGACAGCACGATGGCGTTCTGCGCGCCGACCACGCGGTTGACCACGTCGTCGAGCAGCCAGTTGAGATCGGGTTTGGGGTTCCCGTACTCGTTCATGCGTCAGAGACCTTGACTTTCCTCTGTGGACATTCGATGTGCTGTCGCGGACTTACGCATCGTCCGACCCGACCCGGCCCCGGCGAGTGCCCTTGTGGAACGCGGCGAGGGTCCGCGCGGTCCCCTCGCCGGGCGCGACGACGTCTTCGTCGCCTTCGTCGGGTTCGTTTTCGAGCTGGGCGACGAGGTTCTGCTGGGGCTCGCGCCGGGGCAGCCGGGGCCGGTCGTCGGCCGTCGGGGCCGGCGTCGCGGCGGCCTCGGCGGCCGGCGGCTCCGCGACCGGCGGCGCCGCGGCGGGCACCGCGGGCAGCGGGTCGGGCGGCGTGAGCGCGCGAGCCGGGTAGGGCCTCGGCTTGGCCTCTCGCTTCATCGGGATCTGGCCGCTGAACGAGCTGGGCGTGTCCATGGAACCGGGTGCGCTTTCTGCTGCCTGCGGCGCGGGTGCGCCCACCGGGGCCAGCACCGCGGTGGTTTCCGCGGGGGAGGACCCCGGCTCGTCGGAGTGTTCCCCCTGCCGGCCGGCCAGGTGCTGGGACGGGATCAGGACGGTGGCGCGCAGGCCACCGTAGCGGGACGGGTCGAACGTGACGGTCATGCCGAGCTTCGACGCCAGGCGCGCGACCACGAAGAGGCCGAGGCTGGAGTCGGCCCGCAGCGCCATCGCGTCGAACTCGGGCGCCTCGGCCATCATCGCGTTGGCCCACTCGCGGACGCCGTCCTTCATGCCGAGCCCCTGGTCCGACACGTCGACGACGACCCCGCGCGCGACCGCGCGGCTGGTCACCTCGACCGGCGACCCGGGCGGCGAGAACGACGTCGCGTTGTCGACCAGCTCGGCGACGAGGTGGATCGTGTCGGCCACCGCGGCGCCGACGATCGCGACGTCGGGCACCTGCTCCACCTGGACCCGCGCGTACTGCTCGGTTTCCGAGACGGCCGCGCGCAGGACCTCCATCAGCGCCACCGGCTTGCGCCAGCGGCGGCCCGGCTGCTTGCCGCCGAGGATGATCAGGTTCTCGGTGGTGCGGCGGGCGCGGGCGGCGAGGTGGTCGAGCTGGAACAGCGAGGCCAGCTGCGTCGAGTTGTCCTCGCGCGCTTCCATCTCGTCGAGGATCTGCAGCTGCTGGTGGACCAGGACCTGGTTGCGGTGGGCGATGCCGAGGAACACGTTGTGCACACCGCTGCGGGCCTTCGCCTCGCTCGCCGCGGCGTTGACCGCGGTCAGCTGGGCGGTGTTGAACGCCTCGGCCACCTGCCCGATCTCGTCGCGGCCGTGGTCGAGCTGCGGGAGCTCTTCCTTCAGGTCGACGGGTTCGCCGTTCTTCAGCCGCTCCACGATGTTCGGCAGCCGGTTGCGGGCGAGGTCGAGCGAGTCGTTGCGCAGCCGGGCGAGGCGCGTCATCAGCGCGCGGTCGACGAGCGAGCGGGACACCCGCACCGCGACGATGATCGCGGCCAGCGACGCGAGCAGCGCCAGGATGCTGCCGATGATGACGTTGCGCAGCTGGGCGTCACCCGAGTCGATCGCGGCCGCGGAAACCTTGTCCGCCTGGGTGATCGCGAGGTCGTTGAGGCCCTGGGCGACCTGGGTGGTCGTGTTCAGCCAGTCCGTTTCGGACACCGGCACGGAGTTCTGCTCGCTCGGCGACCACGGGCCGTGCTTGACGATCGCCTGCTCGGCGGTCGCCAGCTGCTGCCAGGCGGCGGTCTTGGTCAGTGCCTGGTACTTGTCGCGGACGCTCGCGTCGAGGAACGGCTCGATCTGCGCCAGCTGCGTCCGGTAGGCCCCGGACAGCTGCGCGAACTGGGCGAAGTCGTCGGGGGCGAAGGTGCCGGCCGAGAAGGCGGTCGAGACGAGCGACGTCTCGCGCGACATGGCGTCACCGGCGCGGAACACCGAGGTCGCCGTGATGCCGCCGGTCGCGGCGTCGGCGTCGGGCACGACGCGGGCCTGGGTGTCGAAGAGGTTGGACGCGGTGTCCATCACGCCGTTGTAGTAGCCGTTGACCTGCGCGCGGTCGATGCTGCGGAAGGAGATCTGCGAGCGCAGCACGGGCAGCTGGTCGAACTGGGCCTTCAGCGCGTTGACCTTGGCCGCGATCTCGTCGGGCGCGTTGGAGATGGTCGCGGCGAACGCGTCCTTCAGGGCGCCGAGCTTTTCGTCGGTGGCCTTCTGCTGCTGCTGGAGCCGGCCCGGGCCGAGCGCGGGGTCGTCCAGGTACTGCAGCGCGGACTGGCGTTCCTTCTGGAACTCGGCCAGCGCGGAGGCGGCGGGGATGGACACCTCACGTACCGACGCCGCGACCAGCCGGACGTAAACGCCGTTGAAGAGGAAGTAGGAGGAGACCGCGATCCACAGCACGAGCAGCGTCACGCTGGGAATGAGAACGGTCCTGGTCAGCCTTTTGCGGATCGACTTGTCGTACGGCTTGTCCGACTCGTCCTGGGCGTCTTTGTTCTGCACGGCGGTTCACGAACTCCTGAGTGACGGTCGGCGAAAACTCCGGACCCGGACGAGGAAGCGGACACGACGATGGGACACAGCGGCCGCCGTCACCCGTCTTCGCCTCACCCTCCGTGTTGCCGCGGAATCGATCAGGGTCCGTTTTTTACCACGAACCAGGTGGGACCGGTGGTGCTGACCCGGCGTCCGGACGGGTGTCCGCCGGGCGGCGAACGGTGTTTACCGAACGCGTCCGGTTGATTACCCGCATTTCCTCTGGTAACGGCCCCGAGACGGTTTTCGCGGCGTTGCACGCTGGGCCGAACGGGTGAAAGTGAATTCGTTCGGTCCGCCGCGCCGAGGCGTTCGCAAGGCGGGAAAACGGGCACGACGGTTGCCTGGAGGTGCTCCCCGGCGGGCGACGCTCGGTCACGGGCGCGGGAAGATGATCTTCGTCACGGAAACAGGGGCGGCCGGGGAATCTCTGCTGTCGCGAAAAAGCGTGGGCCGGAGGAGGGTGTCGCGACGGTTCGGGCGGGCCGCGGCGCGCCGGGAACACTTAGGGCTGCGCTGCTTCGGGCTCAGCCGACGTCCGGCTCGCCGAACCCCGCGTCCTCCCGCATCTCCGGCAACGGCCGCCGCGGCTCGCGGACTCCGCTGGGGTCTCCGCCGTCGCTGATCCACACCGTCACCGTCGCCCAGCGGGTCACTCGCGCGCCCGCGGCCGGTAACTGGGCCACCACCACGCCGTTCAGCAACGGGTGCGGGCTGTCGGGATCGGGGCCCTGCAGCAGCAACCCCGCGTCGTGGCCGGACAGCCACGCGTCGAGCGCCTGCCGTCCCCGGAAGTCCGGCACCACGACCGGTTCGTCCACTGCTCCTCACCCGCTCTCCAGCGTAGCGAGCCACACAAGGATTTACATCAGGTGAGCTATTGTCAAGCAGAATGGACATCACCTACAGTTCTGTAAACCAGCCAACGGAGGAGGGTGTCATGACCGCAACCGTGCCCGCCGGGTCGACCGAGCTGTGGCGCGACCGCAAGCGTTACCTGTGGCTGATCGGCCTGGTCGTCCCCTCGCTGGCGTTCCTCGCCATCGGCCTGCACGCCGCCACCGGCTGGGGCGCCTGGTTCTGGATCGGGCCGGTCGTGATCCTCGTCGTCGTGCCGCTGATCGACCTCGGCGCCGGGCTCGACCGCAGCAATCCGCCCGACGACGTCATCGAGCGGCTGGAGAAGGACCGCTACTACCGCTGGATCACGTTCGCGTTCCTGCCGATCCAGTACGTCGGGTTCGCCGCCGCGTGCTGGCTGATCGCCCGCGGCGACCTGACCGTCGCCGACAAGGTCGGGCTCGCGATCTCCATCGGCTGCATCGGCGGGATCGGCATCAACACCGCGCACGAACTGGGCCACAAGAAGGAGAGCCACGAGCGCTGGCTGTCGAAGATCGCGCTGGCGCAGAGCTTCTACGGGCACTTCTACATCGAGCACAACCGCGGCCACCACGTCCGCGTCGCGACGCCGGAGGACCCGGCGAGCAGCCGCGTCGGCGAAAGCTTCTACCGCTTCTGGCCGCGCACGGTCTTCGGTTCGCTGAAGTCGGCGTGGCGCCTGGAGCGCAAGCGCTACGCCCGCCGGGACAAGCACCCGTTCCGCCTCGGCAACGACGTCCTCAACGCCTGGCTGATGTCCCTGGTCCTCTGGGCGGCCATGGTCGTCTGGCTCGGCGCCGGCATCCTGCCCTACCTGGTGATCCAGGCCGTGATCGGGTTCTCGCTGCTGGAGGTCGTCAACTACATGGAGCACTACGGCATGCGGCGGCAGCGCGTCGGCGCCGAGGGCAAGCGCCGCTACGAGCGCGTGGATCCCAGTCACAGCTGGAACTCCAACAACATCGCCACCAACGTCCTGCTCTACCACCTGCAGCGGCACAGCGACCACCACGCCAACCCGACGCGGCGCTACCAGACGCTGCGCGACTTCGCCGAGTCGCCGGTGCTGCCCACCGGGTACGCCGGGATGATCGTGCTGGCGCTGGTTCCGCCGCTGTGGCGCCGGGTGATGGACCCGCGCGTGCTCGCCCACTTCGACGGCGACATCTCCCGCGCGAACATCCAGCCGTCGAAACGCGAGAAAATCCTCGCGCGGTACGGAACCCGCGTCACGGCCGCCGTGCCCGAGCGCGCCGACACCCACGGCGACGCCACCGAAGGCGGCATGTGCCCGGGCTGCGGGTACGTCTACGACGAGAAGCTCGGCGACCCGCGCGAAGGCTTCCCGGCCGGCACTCCGTGGTCGGCGATCCCGGACTCCTGGTGCTGCCCCGACTGCGGCGTGCGCGAGAAGGTCGACTTCGTCGCGCCGGGCCGGGTGGGTGCGTGATGCGGATCGACGCGGACCGCGGGAAGTGCGACGGCCTCGGCATGTGCGAGGCGATGGCGCCGGACTTCTTCGAAGTGGGCGAGGACGGCACGGTCGTCGTGCTCGACGAGCAACCCGGTGAAGAGCACCGCCAGGACGTCGCCGCGGCGGTGGACGCCTGCCCGGTGCTGGCGTTGAAGCTGACATGACGCTCGTCGTCGTGGGTGCCTCGCTGGCCGGGCTGCGCGCGGTGGAGTCCGCGCGCCGCACCGGGTACCGCGGCCGGATCGTCCTCGTCGGCGCGGAGGAGCACCTGCCTTACGACCGGCCTCCGCTGTCGAAGGCGTTCCTCGACGCCGGCGGTCCGTCCAGCGTCGAGCCGTTCCACGCGGAAACGGTGCTGCGGGACGAACTCGGCGTCGAGCTGATGCTGGGCGCGCCGGCGGAAAGCCTCGACACCGACGCGCGCGAAGTCACGGTCGCCGGGATGGCCGTGCGCTACGACGCCCTGGTCATCGCCACCGGCGCGACCGCGCGCAGCCTGCCCAGCGCACGCACGCTCCGGACGGCCGAGGACGCCGTCGCGGTGCGCGCCGCGCTGGACGCCGGTGCCCGCACGGTCGTGATCGGCGCCGGGTTCATCGGCTCGGAAGTGGCGTCGGCGGCCCGCAAGCGCGGCCTGCCGGTGACGATCGTGGAAGCGTCGGCCGTCCCGCTCGCCCGCGCGGTGGGGGAGACCGCCGGGGCGCGGTTGACCGCGCTGCACCGGGAAGCCGGCACCGAGCTGCGGCTCGCCACCGAGGTCACCGGCGTGACCGAGGACGGCGTGCACCTCGCTGGCGGCGAAGTCCTGCCCGCGGACCTCGTGGTCGCCGGCATCGGCGCCGTCCCGGCCACCGGCTGGCTCGAAGGCAGCGGGCTGACGCTGCACGAGCGCGATCGCGGCGTCGTGTGCGACGCGACGCTGGCGGCGGGCCCGCCGGGCGTCTACGCCGCGGGCGACATCGCGCACGTGCCGAACCCGCTCTTCGACGGGCTCGGCATGCGGCTCGAGCACTGGACGAACGCGGCCGAGCAGGGTGCGGCCGCCGCGCGTCACGCGCTCGAACCGGCGTCGGCCCGCCCCCTTGAAGCCGTGCCGTACTTCTGGTCCGACTGGTACGGCCGGCGCATCCAGTTCGTCGGCACCCCGCACGCCGACGAGGTGGTGTCCGCGGGCGGGGTGACGCTCTACCGCCGCGGCGACCGGATCGCCGGCGCGCTCACCGTCGACCGCCCGCGCGAGATCATGAAGTACCGCCGTCGCATCGCCACCCGGGCCGCGTGGGGAGAGGCGCTGGCCTTCGCGGGCGCCGCCTAGAATGGCGATCATGAGTGCGGCACTTCCGGCGGCGCCCGAGGGTGGTCAGCACCGGCGGCCGATCATCACCGCGGCGATCGAGCTGACCGCGCGGTCGGGCTGGCAGGCGGTCACGATGGCCCGGCTGGCCGAGGTCGTCGGCGTCAGCCGCCAGACCGTCTACAACGAGATCGGCTCGAAGGCCGCGCTGGCCGAAGCGATGGTCACGCACGAGCTGGGCCGGTTCCTCTCGGTCGTCGAGGCCGCGTTCGCCCGCCACGAGGACGACCTGGTCGAGGCGATCTACGACGCCGTCCGCGCGGTCCTCGAGCTCGCCGACGACAACACGCTGCTGCGCGCGATCGCTTCCGCGACGCACGGCACCGCCTCGGAGCTGCTGCCGCTGCTGACCACCGAGGCGGGCTCGCTGCTGACGCAGGCGAAGGCGATGCTCACCGCCCGTGTGGCGGCTTACGACCCGCCGTTCACCGGGGAGCAGCTCGGCGTGGTCATCGACATCGTGGTCCGCACGGTCCTCAGCCACGTCATGCAGCCGTCGGACACCCCGGCCCGCACCGCGGACGCGCTGGCGTGGCTCGCGGCCCGCGTCCTCGGCGTGGACGCGACCCCGCCGCTGCGGCACCGCTGATTCAGCGGAGGCCGTGCCGGTCCAGCCAGGCCGAGATCTCGGCGGCGATCTCCTTCGGCCGGTCTTCCTGGGCGTGGTGCCCGGCCTCCCCGCAGGCGACGACGTCGAGCACGGCGATGGTCGTTTCGCACCACCGGGCGACCTTCTCCCCGATGAGCAGCGTGGGGGAGCCCTCGAACGTCATGAGCAGCTTCGGCGTCCCGGTGCTGGTGGCCAGCCACTCGTCGTAGGCCTCGACGCGCGCGACCACCTCGGCCGGCTCGCCGCCGAGGGGCAGCTGCCGGGCCCAAGCGAGCACCGGGCGGCGGCTTTCGGGCGTGGGGAACGGCGCGAGGTACGGCCCGAGGTCCGCCACCGGCGTGCGCACCCCGCCGGTGAACGCCTGCCGGACGAACAGGTTCTCTTCCAGCACCAGTTGCTCGCCGACGCCGGGCGTGCGGATCTTGCGCGTCCGATCCGCCGCTTGCGGGCTCACGTCGTCCCAGGCCATCGGCTTGACGATCGTCTCGAAGAACGCCACCCCGCGGACGCGGCCCGGGTGCCGGGCGGCGAAGTCGAAGGCGAGCGCGCCACCCCAGTCGTGGCCGACGAGGACGACGTCGTCCAGGCCGAGCGCGTCGAACCAGGCGTCGAGGTAGCGGGCGTGGTCGGCGAAGGAGTAGGCGATGTCGGGCTTGGGGGACCGGCCCATGCCGATGAGGTCAGGGGCGAGCAGCCGGCCACCGCCGACGTGGGGGAGGACGTTGCGCCAGCCGTACGACGAACCGGGGTTGCCGTGCAGGAAGACGATCGGGGTGCCGGTGCCGGTTTCTTCGTGGTGCAGCGTCATTTCTCGTCCTTCAGCGGAGTGTCGAGGAGGAGCGTGAGTTCGCGGCTCAGGGCCGCGGTGCGGTCGCCGTCCCGGCCGCCGAGGGGCTCGAGCAGGCGGTCGAGCAGTTCGGCGACGGTCGCGATCGCCGGCTCGACGACCTCGCGGCCGCGTTTGGTGAGGCGCAACCGGATGGTGCGGGTGTCCGCGGGGTCGCGGGTGCGCTCGACGAGCCCGTCGGCGTCGAGGGAACGCGCGAGTTTGGAGGTGTAGAGGGCTTCCAGCCCGGTGTGGTCGGCGAGCTCGCGCTGGCTGGGGGTGTTTCCGGCTCGTTCCAGGCCGAAGAGCGAGGACAGGAAGACGTACTGCGCGTGCGTCAGGCCCATCGGGGCCAGGGCGCGGTCGACTGCCACCCGCCACTTCATCGACAGCCGCCAGACCAGGTGCCCGGGAGTGCTCATGCCGATACAGTACATGGCTACTAAGTACATGGCTACTATCTGACCGACGTGAATGACTCATTCACCTCGTCTGGTGACAGGGCTCCGGCAAAGTCGTGGCCGCGCGGTCTGTCCGGCGTCGCGGCGATGTCATGAAAGGGTCGTTCACGTCGTCTGACGAGGTGAACGACCCGTTCATGGCGTGCGGGCGACCGGATCGGCCGCGCTGACCTGACTTTGCCGGAACCATGCCGCCTGACGACGTGAATGAGTCATTCACGTCATGCGGCGAGTTCGCGGATCCGGTCCATGGCCGCGCGGACCTCGGTGAACCCCGTCGTGAGCGGACTCAACCCGATGCGGATGCCGTCGGGACGGCGGAAGTCGATGAGCACGCCGTTCTCGATCAGCACCCGGGAAAGCCGCTCGGCATCGGGGTGCCGCAAGGTGACGTGACCGCCCCGGCGGGCGTCCTCGCGCGGCGAGGCCACGGTGAACCCGAGCGGGACGAGCCACGCGTCGGCGAGGTCGAGCACCCAGCGCCCGAGCGCGACGGCCTTGGCCCGCACCCGCTCGATCCCCGCTTCGGCCAGCAGCGCCACGCCTTCCTGGACGCCCACCATCCCGAGCACCGGCGGCGTGCCGGACAACGCGCGGCGGATGCCGGGCGCGGGCACGTACCGCTCGGCCATCCCGAACGTGTCGGCCGCGCCCATCCAGCCGGTGATCGGCTGCCCGAACGCCTCGTGGTGGCGCGCGTTGACGTAGAGGAACGCGGGCGCGCCGGGGCCGGCGTTGAGGAACTTGTACGTGCAGCCGACCGCGAAGTCGGCGCCGTCGGCGTCCAGCGCGACCGGGATCGAGCCGACGCTGTGGCAGAGGTCCCAGACCGTCAGGCCGCCGCGCTCGTGCACCACCCGCGTGATCCCGGCGAGGTCGGCGATCGCGGCCGAGCGGTAGTCCACATGGGACAGCACGACCACCGCGGTGCGCGGTCCGGTGGCCGCCGCGACGTCGTCGGCGCTCTCGATCCACCGGACCGTGAGGCCGAGTTCGGCGGCGACGCTGTCGACGAGGAACCGGTCGGTGGGGAAGTTCGCGGTGTCGGTGACGATCTCGTCGCGCCCCGGCCGCAGCGCGACGGCCGCCCGGAGCACCTTGTACAGGCACACCGACGTCGAGTCGGCGACGATCGTCTGCCCGGGCGCGGCCCCGAGGGCGACACGGCCCAGCTCGTCTCCGATCCGCTCGGGCAGCTCGAGCCAGCGTTCTTCCCACGACCGGATGAGCCGGGCGCCCCACTGCTCGGCGACGACCTCTTGGAGGCGTTCGGCGGTGGCGCGCAGCGGCCGGCCGAGGGAGTTGCCGTCGAGGTAGGCGACGACGCCGGGGTCGGTGATCGGGACGAACCGGTCCCGGAACGCCGCCAGCCCGTCCGCGGCGTCGAGGCGCGCGGCCTCTTCGAGCGTGGTCAGCGGTTCTTCTCCTTGACCCGCACGGTTTCCTTGCGCACCTCGGCCTGGGTGGCGCGTTCGCGCACCAGCCAGTCGGGGTTCTCGGCCTTGAGCGCGTCGATCTCCTCGGTGGTGAGCGCCTCGGTGATCCCGCCGCGGGTGAGGCCGCCGATGGAGATGCCCAGCTTCGCCGCGACGACCGGCCGCGGGTGCGGGCCGGTGCGGCGCAGTTCGCGCAGCCACTCCGGCGGGTCGGCCTGCAGCGCGTTCAGCTCGTCGCGCGAGACGACGCCCTCCTGGAACTCCGGGGGCGTGGCTTCGAGGTACACGCCCAGCTTCTTCGCCGCGGTCGCGGGCTTCATCGTCTGGGCGGTCTTGTGCGACGTCATGCCGTCCAGGGTAGCCAGCGCCCCGCCCGGTAGCCTGACCCGGTGACCTCGTTCCGTCTCGCGTACGTCCCGGGCGCGACGCCCGCCAAGTGGGTGCGGACCTGGGGCGAGCGGCAGCCGGACGTGCCGCTGGAGCTGGTGCCGGTGGCCGCGGCCGACGCGACGGAGCTGATCCGCTCGCGCGGTGCGGACGCGGCGCTGCTGCGTAGCCCGATCGACCGCGACGGCCTCCACGCGATCCCGCTCTACACCGAGACGACCGTGGTGGTCGTCCCGAAGGACCACCTGATCGCGGCGGCCGGCGAAGTGTCCACAGCGGACTTGGCCGACGACGTCGTGCTGCACCCGCTGGACGACACGATCGAGTGGTCCGCGCTCCCGGGCCGCCCGGCGGTCTCGCGGCCGGAGTCGACGGCGGACGCGGTCGAGCTGGTGGCGGCCGGCGTCGGCGTGCTGGTCGTCCCGCAGTCCCTGGCCCGCCTGCACCACCGCCGCGACCTGACGTACCGGACGGTCACCGACGCCCCGCAGTCGAGCGTGGCGTTGTCCTGGCCGGAGGACGAGACGACGGACCTGATGGAGACGTTCATCGGCATCGTCCGCGGCCGCACGGTCAACAGCACGCGCGGACGCCGGCAGCAACCCGCGGAGAAGAAGCGGCCGGAACGCAAGCCGCCGGCTCCGAAGAAACCGGCTGCCCGCCGGACCGGCGGCGGCGCCCCGAAGCGGGGCAAGCCGCGCCGGAAATCCTGACTCGGTTCTGACTCAGTTCGTCGCGTACACGCAGTTGCCGTCCGCGCGGTCCGGCAGGTCGGGGTCGTCGAACCAGTGGCCGTCCTCGCCGAGGTAGCGGAACTGCAGCACCGTGCCCGGCGCGACGTCCACCGAAGCCGAGCGGCGGCCGTTGGAGCGCGGGGTCAGGTGGTGGCGGCCGGGCGTCCAGTCGTTGAACGAACCCACGACGCTCACTCGTCCGGGCGGCGCCCCGACCGGGAGGCTGAACGTGACGCGCTGGGTGCCGGCCCGGCTCTTGCTGGTCTTGATCACGTGCGGCGGCCTTTCGGAGAAGGGGGAAGGAGGGCGTGCTCGGCACTGAGCGCCGACATGATGACACAACCGTAACGGTTCGGTCACCCGCAGTGCCCAATGGTGGTACGCAGCCGCTCAACGGTTCGCCACCGACCGGGTGGTCCTGCGGCGAACCATGATCATCTTGCTGCCGGGCGTGCTTTCCGGTGCGAGACTGGCTGCCGTGACCGTCGCCGCTGATAGTCAAGTCAAGGACCCGTGTGCCTGGCTCAGCGCCGTCACCCTCGATCTCGCCGGCGCTCACCCGGCCGACACGCGAGGGGTGCTCTTGACGGTGTGGGACGGGTTGGTCGCCGCTCGGCTCGCCGGGCTGCACGCTGCCGTGGCGTCGCCCCGATGGCGGGCGCGGCAGCTCCACGCCGAAGCGGTCGAGTTCGATCTCGCGCTCCAGCTGGCTCGCAACTGCACCGTCGGCACCGGCCTGGCCATCCCGGCCCGGCTGCCCGGCGCCGCGGTCGCTTGGCCCATCGCGCGCGCCGACGCCGCCGTCGCCGCGATCATTTCCTTCTGCGCCACGGCCGAAACGATGCTCCGCCGGGCCGGCGAGCTGACGCCGGTGTGGGAGGACAGCCTGCTCGGGCCGGTGGCGCTGACCCGCTGGCTGGCCGACTGCTGGACGGGCCGCCACACGGGCTGCCCGCTGCGGCTGCCGGTGCCCCCGCCGTCGTGGTGGCGCTGAGGGCCGTCCGTCAGGAGAAGGCTGGACGCGGGGAGAAAGGAGGCAGGGGTGGCCGCATCAGCTGTCCCGCCCACGAGACTCGCGGACCGAACCCGCGCGGCGGTGCGCGAAGTGCTGCTGGCCGAGCTGTCCTTGGCAGGTCGCCGGGCGCTCGCCGCGGGGTGTTCCCGGGAGACGCTCTTCGAGGTGCTGGACGCTCGGTTGCGCTCGGTGGCCGAGGATGTTTGCGGGCAGCCGAATCCCGCCGTGGCCGATGGCCGGTCGCCGAACTCGCGCTCGGCGGCCGGTTGCGCCGCGCCGGACTCGGCCGACGGCCGGCTCGCGCCCGTGCACTGGGTGGCCGACGAGGTGGGCGGCCGACCGGCCCGCCGGCGCCCGGCGGCCGAGGATGCCTGCGGGCAGCCGGATCCCGCCGCCGTCGGCCGGTTCGCGAGCCCGCCCTCGGCGGGCGAACCGGGTTGCGTCGCGCCGGATTCGGCCGGCTGGCTCACCCACCCGCGCTCAGCGGCCGAGGATCGCCAGCACCGTCGCGACGATCCGCTCCAACCGGGCCTCGTCGGCGAGGGCGGTGACTAGCCAGTCGTCGAGGGTGGATCCGTTGTGCGGCAACCGGTCCAACGCACTCCCGCCGGCCCCGAACACCCGCCGGACGACCGCGCCCACCGCTGTCGGCGGGTCTTCGCCGCCGGCCAAGCGGACCTCGATCGCGCGCAGTGCCTGCTCGGCCCGCGCCGCCAGCCGGGCGTCGTCCGCTTCGGCCGCGTTCACCAGCTGCAGCGGGACCGGCTCGGCCGCGCCGTCCGCCGGCATCGGCGCCACCGGCGCGCGCTTGTGCCCGAGGGGCCGCTCGACGTGCTCGGCGTACCACTTCGGCCGCCTGCCCATCGCCGCCAGCACCTGCCGCACCTCGAGGTCGAGCGTGTCGCGGCCCGGCGGCGGCGCGCCCGTCACCTCGGCCCGGCGCGCCGCCCAGCCGTCCAGCGGCCACAGCTCCGCGCCCGCCGTCGCCGGCACCCCGGCCCACACCAGGATCTGCACGGCCAGGTCGCACAGCCACGGGTCGCGGCCGAGGGCGTCGCCCAGCCAGGCCGGCAGCCGGGGCCGTTGCAGGGCCCCGATTTCGCCGCGGCGCCGCCGGTGCGCGTCGACCGTCGCCGGGCTCAGCCGGGTCGCCAGCCAGCCGTCGAAGTTCTCGATCGGGTCCGTCGCGCGCCGCAGGGCGTGCTCCACGACGGCTTCGACGTCGTCGTGGAAGCGGTCGAGGCAGTCGGGCCGCAGCCATTCCAGCCCGCGGGCGCAGTCCGGGTGCCGCCGCTGCCGTTCCAGTGGCTTGGTGATCCGCGCGAAGACCAGTGGCCAGGCGAGCGTGTAGACCGCCCCGCGCAACCGGGCGAGGTCGCCGGGCGGGGCGGCCGACGCGGAGCCGGCGAGCCTGCCGTCGCGGGCCAGCCGCCGGACGCCGTCGACGTCCGCCGGTCCCGCGCACGGAAAAGTGGTGTCGAGCAACCCGTCCTCCCCGATGCCGTCGACCGGGACATGGTCGGTCAGCCGGGGAACGGGCAAAGGCCGCCCGCGGGCCGAATCACCGCGGAACTGGCCACGCGCTGGCCAACCCCGGGAATCACCTGATCGGCGCAGGCGCTGCCGCCGATCGCGCGGAAGTCCGCGTGCCACAATCGAAACCCGATGGCACACGAGGACGGGTTGCTCCGCGAGCTCACGACGTTGCGCCGCGGCTGGGGGCTGGAAGCCGACCGGCTGCGCGACCGGCTCGGCCCGATCGTCGCCGGCTGGTGCGAAATCCACCGCACGGCGAACGACCGCGAAGCGCGGCGGGTGCTGCGTGACGCGATTTCCACCGCGATCGCGGAGTTCCCGGCCGACGACCGGCTCGCGGTGAACGTCGCGCTGGGCATCGCGCCCGGCTCGCAGCACGCCCTGCTCAGCGACCGGGTCGGCGTCCTCGCCGACCGGCTACGGGTCTCCCCGCGCACGGCGCGGCGCCGCATCGACCGGTCGTTCGCCCGGCTGGCCGCCGAGATCGAGGCCGCCGCGCGTCCCGGCGAAGACGTCCCGGACCCGGATCAGGGCTGGTTCGTCAAGCGGCTGCGCGCCATCGTGCGGCTCGACACGCCCGAGCCGGAGCTGATCGAGGAACGGCTGATCGTCGCGACCCGCGACGGGCTGAGCCGGATCGCGGTCCAGTTCACCGTGCCCCGCCTCGAAGACGGCCACGACGGCGAGCGGGACGTGGCCGCCGACGCCCAGCACGGCGTCCGGATCACCGACGCGAAACGGGTGGGGCAGCGCCACTTCCGCTGGCTGCTCGACCTCCCGCGACCGCTGTCGCGCGGCGACACCCACACGTACGCGCTGGTGATCCGGATCCGCGACGGCCTGCCGATCCGGCCGTCGTACACGTTCGTGCCGCTGGTGGCGTGCGAGTCGTTCACGGTCCGGGTCCGCTTCGACCCGCAGCGGCTGCCGTGGCGGGTGTGGCGGGTGGACCGGGTGCCGCCGTCGGTGCTGGCCGACCCACCGCAGCCGGGCGCACCGCTGCCGCTGGACGGAGCGTGCGAGGTGGCGCAGGAGTTCACCGCCCCGCAGCTGGGCTACGCGTACGGTCTTCGCTGGCTCACCTAAAGCATTCCTTGACCTGAATATTCTACTATGTGAATACTGGCCGCATGGACGGAATCGCGGCAGCACTGGGCGACGCGGCGCGCTGGCGCCTGGTCGAGCTCCTGGCGGAGCGCCCCCGGTCGGTCGGCGAGCTGGCCGAGCTGACCGGCCTGCGCCAGCCGCAGACCACGAAGCACTTGCAGACGCTGGCGCGCGCCGGGCTGGTCACGGTGTTCCCGCTGGGACAGCGCCGGGTGTACGCGCTGGAAGCCGAGCCGCTGGCGGCGTTCGCGGGCCGCCTGACGGACCTGGCGAAGGAGATCGAAGCACACCAGGGGGAGCGAGACGCCGTAGCGCGATACCGCGAAGCGGTAGAGGCGGAGACGGCAGCCGCGGACCAGGACCGCTGGGCGGACGGCCGCGCGTTCGGCTTCGAGCGCGCGCTGCCGGCAGCACGTGACGTGGTCTGGCGGCACTGGACCGACCCGGCGCTGCTGGCATCGTGGTGGGCCCCGCCGTCGATGACGATCACCACGTGCCTCCTCGAGCCACGCCCGGGCGGCCGGGCAGCGCTGGCCTACCGAGACGCGGACGGCGAGTACCGAGCCGAAGGCTGGGTCCGCGTCGCGGACGAGCCGGGTCGGCTGGCATTCGACCTGGCGGTAACGGGTCCGGCGTCGTTCACGGGCCACTACGACGTGGAGCTGACACCGCTGCCAGGCGGCACCCGCTTGCGCCTGGGGCTGCGCATCACGGCAACGACGATCGAGGCGGCCCCGGCGATCGCCGGAATCGAAACGGGCTGGATCCAGGTACTGGACCGCCTCACCGAAGTACTGACGCAGCGAAAGGGCTGACGAATGACCCGCAGAGTAACGGCAAACCTGAGCCTGACCCTGGACGGCCGCTACCAGGGCCCAGGAGGCCCGGCGGACATGAAGTCAATAGTCTCGTACGCGACAACGGAAGTGGCCCGCCGCCACTTGACGCGAATCTGGGAGAAGGCGACAACGGCAGTGCTGGGCCGCCTGAACGCAGAGGGTTTCCTGGGATTCTGGCCAACGGTAGCGGCCGACGAGAGCGCGGACCCACGAGACCGCAACTACGCGAAGTGGCTGACAGAGGCAGAAAAGGTGGTCTTCTCAAGGACGCTGACAGAGGCGCCCTGGAAGCACACCCGAGTGGTGAACGCCCCACCGGCAGAGGTGGTGACGAAGCTGAAGTCCACCGGATCGGGCGACATCCTGATAAACAGCAGTGCAAGCATAATCAAGCCCCTGCTGGCAGCAGACGTACTGGACAGGCTGTATTTGATGATCTGCCCGGAGATAGCGGGCGGAGGAGAGCGCCTGTTCGAGGACGGCCTACCGGCATCGAGGTGGAGTCTGACCCACCAGGAGGCAGGAGACCTGGGAGAACTGGCCCTGGTGTACGACCGACAACGCTGAGGTCCTCTATGGACACCCCGCGCCCGGCAGACCAACCTGACCACAAGGAACGGAGGTCCTCGGGCGAGCTCCAGTGCGCTCGGCAGACCAACCCGACCACAAGGAATGAGGTCCGTGGGCGAGTTCCAGCGGGCCCGGCAGACCAATCCAGCCACACGGAATGAGGGGTCGGTGGGCGAGCTCCAGTGGGCCCGGCAGACCAAGCCGACAGCAAGGAATGAGGGGTCGGCGGGCGAGCTCCAGTGGGCCCGGCAGACCAACCCAGCCACAAGGGACGGGGGTCCGGGGGCGAGCCCCCGGGCGGGGTGTGGGGGTCGCACCCCCACAGAAAGCGGCGAAACGAGGGGTGCGAGCGAAGCGAGCACCCCGAAGGGTAGGGCGGGCGGGGCTCGAACCCGCGGCCAAGGGATTATGAGTCCCCTGCTCTAACCAACTGAGCTACCGCCCCCTGGCCCCGGCGCGCTGGCGGCTCGGGGATGTGCGTTTGCACAGAAGACCCAGTTCGCTTCAAGTTATCACAGCGGCCATCCGGGCAGATCCGGTAGGCCAAACAGGTTGAAGTGGCCACCGGGCGGCGCAGGCTCGTCTAGGTTGCAAGGGCGTCGCCGCTGAACGGAACGGCGGGAGGGTGTGCGATGGTCACGGCACCGCGGGCCACTCCGTACGAACCGCGCGCTGTCCGGTTGGCGCTGCTGGACGCACTAACCGCCGGGGCGGGTCTGGGGTACCTGGCGCACCAGTACCGGGAGGCGCTCGTGGCGAACCTCGCGGCCATCGGCCTGGGCTTGTTGCTGGTTTTGGCGTTGGGGTATGTGGTCCGGGTGTCGGTGCGTGTGCTGCGCCGCGCGAATCGGCGTATGGAGGGGATTTTCGCGGAGGAACTGCGGAAGCCGTCGCCGCGGCCGCGGTGAGGGTGCGGATTCCGTTCAGGTGCCGCCACCGGCCGGAGGGGTAGAAGTCATGGTCGGCGGAAGCGTCGATGTGGGCGGCGTTTCCGGTGGCGTCGTCTTGGGGGTCGTCGTCGGTGGTGCGGTCGTCGCAGTGGTCGTCGGCGGTGTCGTCGGCGAACCGTAAGCCGCGTAGGTGAACCAGATCTGGCCGTACGTCTTCGGCGTCGTCTGGTTGAACATCGCCCGCACCTGGAACGTGGTCGCGGTGTAGGACCCCAGGACCGTGTTGAGCATGAACGCGTTGTTCGGGCTCGGCGTGTTCGGCGACACCACGATCGCTTCCGGCACCTTGCCCAGCGAGTGCGTCACCGTGCAGACGCCGTTGCCGTCGGTCAGGCAGGTGGCCTGCGCGGCCTGGACGATCGGTGCCGGTGACGGCCCGACTGCCGACGAAGCGCCGGCGAAGGCCACCGCGCCCGCCGTCACCACCAGGGCGCCGGCCAGTGCGGCCACCGCGGTTCGTGCCATGACGATCCCCTCCCTCGAAACGACGCATCCGGAGTCGTCCGGCCGTGGCCCGCCGTTACGCGTGTATCCCGGTGTGTACGGCGCCGTTGCGACCTCCCTCCCACGGACCTCTTCCCGACCACCGCCGGCCGGACGCTGTCCCGGCGGACGCTCCTCCGCGCGACCGCCGCAGCCGGCGCGACCGCCGCCACCCTGGGAGGCGGGATCGCGCACGCCGACGTCCCCGCCTCGCCTACTTCGACATCACCCAGCCCTCCTACGACCTCTTCCGCAGCAAGATGCTTCACGAGTCCCACCACGTCATGCAGGGCTTCGCCTTCGACAACGTCAACCGCCGGCTCTTCGTCCAGGCCCAGAACGGCACCTCCGGGGACGACCTCTGCGTCAACCAGCTCGGCTTCAGCGGCGAGTTGCTCGGTTCGACGCACCTCGCGCACGCCGGGCACGGGGTGGCGATCGGGGTGGCGCCCGTCGGCACTTCCCGCAGCCCGCGCTCAGCACGGAAAGCGTTGTCTTCCAGGGCTACACCATCTTCGGCGACCACCTGTACACATTGGACGGACAGGGGCACGCCGACGCCGCGGACATCGACTCCTACGTGACGCGCGTCGACATGAATCAACCGCTACGCCAACATCTTCTACAAGAACGCCCTCGTGGGGTGATCACCGGACCCGGTACCAGGCATTCAGGATCGGCCCGGCGTGGCTCAGCTCCACGACCTCCAGGCGCACCGGCGCACCGCCCGGCCGGTCGAACAGCCGCACGCCGTCGCCAAGCAGGACCGGTGCGATGTGCACCAGCACCTCGTCCAGCAGCCCGGCTTCCCAGCACCGCCGGGCCGTCGCCGCGCCCAGCACCGCCACGTACCCGTCACCGGCCGCCGCGGAAGCCGCCGACACCGCCTCCGCGAGGTCCGGCACCAGCGTGAACCCCGGTGACGGCGCCGCCGAGCGCGTCACCACGAAGATCGGGCCGTCCCAGCGGCCGCCGTAGACCTTGCCCTCCGCCGTCGTCGCGGGCGCGTACGTGTGGTGCCCCATCACGATCGCCCCGATCCCGCCGATCACCCGCTCGACGACCGGGTTCGGCCCCGCGTGCAGGCCGGAGAGCCACGTCATGTCGTCGCCGGGGGCCGCGACGAAGCCGTCGAGAGACATCGTGATGTGGTAGAGGATCTTCGCCATGGTGCCGCCTTCCGAGTGGGTGTCACCACGTACTGACGAAGGCCGCCGGAAAACTCATCGGTCGCAGGGATCAGGCCGGGACGAGCTCCGGCGTGGCGGCGTACCGCCGCGCCAGCGACGCGCAGACGATCAGCTGGATCTGGTGGAACAGCATCAGCGGCAGCACGATCAGCCCCACCTGCGCGTGCCCGAACAGCACCGTCGCCATCGGCAGCCCGCTCGCCAGGCTCTTCTTCGACCCGCAGAACACGATCGTGATCCGGTCCGCGCGCGCGAACCCGAGCAGGCGGGCGCCCCAGCCGGTCGCCGTCAGCACCGCCGCGAGCAGCACGCCGCAGAGGCCGACGAGGACCAGCAGCGGGACGACGTCGAGCCGGTGCCAGATGCCTTCGGTCATGCCCGCGCTGAACGCCGTGTACACCACCAGCAGGATCGAACCGCGGTCGAACAGCTTGAGCGGCGCGGAATTGCGGGTGATCCAGTCGCCGATCCAGCGCCGCGCCAGCTGGCCCGCGACGAACGGCGCCAGCAGCTGCAGCACGATCCCGAGCACGGCCGAACCGTCGACGCCGGCGCCGTCGCCGGCCAGCAGCAGCGCCACCAGCAGCGGGGTCAGCACGATCCCGGCCAGGTTGGACAGCGACGCGCTGCAGATCGCCGCCGCGACGTTGCCGCGGGCGATCGAGGTGAACGCGATCGACGACTGGACCGTCGAGGGCAGCACGGCGAGGAACAGCACCCCGGCGGCGAGCTCGGCGGGCAGCACCGACGACGGCAGCAGCGTGAGCGCCAGGCCGAGCAGCGGGAACAGGACGAACGTGGCCGCCAGCACCACCGCGTGCAGCCGCCAGTGGCGCAGCCCGTCGAGCGCCTCCTGCGTGGACAACCGGGCGCCGTACAGGAAGAACAGCAAGCCGACGGCGATGGTCGTGGCGGTGCTGAAGCCGTCCGCCACGACGCCCGAAGCGGGCAGCAGCGTGGCGACCCCGACGGTGGCGAGGATCGCGAGGACGAACGGGTCGAGGCGCAAGCGGGACATGGATCTCCTTCCACAGCAATTCTCGGCGCCCGGACGCTCATTGTGAACCCCGATGACCGGACTGACTGTCATCGCGAATCGCGATAAAGTGGCCGCGTGCTCGACCCGCGCCTGTGCCGTTCGTTCCTCGCCGTCGCCGAGACGCGCAGCTTCACCGCGGCCGCGCGGCGCCTGGGCGTCGGCCAGCCGACCGTCAGCCAGCACGTCCGGCGCCTGGAGCGCGACTCCGGCGGGCTGCTCTTCGCGCGCGACACGCACACCGTCGAGCTCACCGCGCGCGGGCAGGCGATGCTGGGGTTCGCGCAGACGATCGTGGACACCGAGGAACGCGCGGAGCGGCACTTCCGCGGCGCCGAGTTGCGGGGCCGAGTGCGCTTCGGCGTCTCGGAGGACTTCGCGCTCGGCGAGCTGCCGGAGATCCTGAACCGGCTGCGCCGCAGCCATCCGCTGGTGGACGTCGAGCTGACCGTCGAGCTGTCGGACGTCCTCGCGCAGCGGCTGCGCGCCGGCCAGCTGGACCTGGTGCTGGGCAAGCGCCGCCCGGGCGCGCACCACGGGCGGCTGCTCTGGCGGGAGCCGCTGGTCTGGATCGGCTCGGCGGCGACGGTGCTGGAGCCCGGCCTGCCGGTGCCGCTGGTGCAGTACCCGATGCCGTCGATCACGCGGCAGCTCGCCGTCGAGTGCCTCGAACGAGCGGGCCTCGAGTGGCGCGCCGCGTGCCAGACGTCGAGCCTCACCGGCCTGCGGGCCGCGGCGGCCGCCGGGCTCGGCGTCACCCTGCACGCGCGCAGCCTGGTGCCGGCCGACCTCGTCGAGCTGGCGGGCCTGCCGGAGCCCGGCGACATCGAGTTCATGCTGCTGGCCCGCGAGTCGAAGGAAGGACCGGCCGCGGCGCTGGAGGAGTTCGTCCTCGACTACGTGCGGCGCTAGTCCTCTTCGCCCGTCCCGCGATGCAATGAATGAGTCATTCATGTCGTCTGGCGAGGTGAATGGGTCATTCACGTCATCCCCGCAACGTCATGAACGAGTCGTTCACCTCGCCGGATGCGATGAACGGGTCGTTCATGCAGACGAGCCGCTGTCGACGAACATCGGACGCGCGGCGCCGGCGCTAGTCCTCTTCGCCCGTCAAGAGCCTCCGCAGCCGCCCGAGCGCGCGGTGCTGGGCGACGCGGACCGCGCCCGGCGTCGAGCCCACCGCGTCCGCCGTCTCCTCCGCCGACAGCCCGACGACCACCCGCAGCACGACGATCTCGCGCTGCTTGGCCGGCAGGACGTCCAGCAGCCGCGCCAACCGCTCGTTGAGCTCGAACCGCAGGGCGTGCTGCTCGGGGCCGTCCGCGTCGGAGACGCCGTCGGGGATCTCCGGGACCGGGTCGGAGCGGTTGCGGGCCGCGGCGCGGTGGGCGTCGGCGACCTTGTGCTGGGCGATGCCGTAGACGAACGCGAGGAACGGCCGGCCCTGGTCCCGGTAGGACGGCAGCGCGGTCAGCACGGCGACGCAGACCTCCTGGGCGACGTCGTCGGCCGAGGCGAACGACCGCTCGTGCCGCCCGACGCGGGCGCGGCAGTAGCGCACCACCAGCGGCCGGATGGTGGCGAGCAGGCGGGCGGTCGCGGCGTCGTCGCCGGCGATCGCGTCGGCGACCGGCTCGTCGTGGCGCCGCCAGTGCGCCGGGAACGCCTGCGCGGGCTGCGTCGCGGCGATCTCGCGGACGAGGGCGCGGCTGCGCACCCGCAGCAGCGTGCCCTCCACGTCGAGGCCGACCCGCAGCGAGTCGTGCAGCGCGGCGTTGGACTCCCGCAGCAGCTCGGTGATCGCCCGGTCCCCGTACTCGGTTGCCGGCATGGTGCTCACCCTTCCCTGTCCCGCTGGTCGCCGGGCGGTGCGGCCCGGTGGCGCCTGAGGCGTTCCCGCACGTGGCGGAGGTTGGAACGGACGGTCGCGGGGGCGATGCGCAGCGCGTTCGCGATCTGCGTCGGCGTGAAGCCGTCGAGCGACCACGCGAGCACCATCCGCTGCTGGCCGGGCAGGGAGGCGAGCAGGTCGATGAACCCGGCGTGCTGGTCGACGAGCACGGCCAGCTTCTCGTCGTCCTGCGGGTCGTCCGGCGTCCAGTCGGCGCGCGCGTCGTCCACCGCGTCGAGCAGCCGCCCGGCGACGCGGCGCACCCAGGCCCGCGGGTCCTCGGGGACCGGCCACGCCTCCAGCGCGTGGAGCATCGCTTCGACGGCGACGTCACGGGCGATTTCGACCTCGAACCCCGCCTTGCACAGGAACGCCACGAGCGGGGGGAAGTCGGCGCGGAAGAACGCGTCGAAATCGTCGCCAGCGCACACGGACCCCTCACCACCCCTCGCCTCCACTGGAACAAGTGCGCCGAGGTGACTCCCACGTGTAACGATTCGATCAAGACTGCTCGGTCGGAGTAATGGTCTGCTCCGGATCGGTGACGACCGGTGACGAATGGGCGCGGGCATCTCGGGTACCCGGACCCGATGACCCAGCGAGACACGATCCGGCGCCTGCTGAAGGAGGCAGGTCCGACCTACGCCGCCGAGGCGGGCATCAAGCTCGCCGACCAGCCGGCACCGCTCTACCGGCTGCTGGTGCTGTCGGTGCTGCTCTCGACCCGGATCAAGGCGGGCATCGCGGTCGACGCGGCCCGGGAACTGCGGGCCGCGGGGATGGGCACGGCCAGAGCCATGGCCGGCTCGACGTGGCAGCAGCGCGTGGCCGCCCTCGGCCGCGCGCACTACAAGCGCTACGACGAACAGACCGCGACGGCGCTCGGCGAGGGCGCGCGGTACCTGCTCGACGAGTACCGCGGGGACCTGAGACGGGTGCGCGAGGCCGCGAACGGCGAATTCCGGACACTGGCCGGGCTCCTCGGGAAGGTGCCGCGGCTCGGCCCGGTGGGCGCGGACATCTTCGCCAGGGAGGTGCAGCTCGTGTGGCCGGAGTTTCGCCCGCACCTGGACGGGAAAGCGTTGCGGGGGGCCGAAAAGCTCGGCCTCCCGACGCAGCCCGGCCGGCTCGCGAAGCTGGTCGGTTCCGGCGACCTGGCGCACTTCGCGGCGGCCCTCGTGCGGGTCGCGCTGGAGCGCGGTCTCGCCGATCGGGTGACGTGATCGACATCGAGATCCCGGGAAGAAGGGCGTACTCTCATGTGTTGCAGTCTTGGTTGCCCGGAGGGTGAGCCGGGGACCGAAGCCAAAACCCCCTTGACCCACGCGGATGCGCTCGCGCGTCCGCGAGCGTCAAGTCGGTTGACGCGCCACGACAATGGGAAACAGAAGAAGTAGAGGGAGGTGAACGAAGGAAATGGAAGCCACGATGACGGGCTGGGCGGAACTCGCGGCCTGCAAGGACGAGGACCCGGAACTGTTCTTCCCCATCTCCGCGGTGGGCCCCGGCGCCCGGCAGACGGCGCAGGCCAAGGCGGTGTGCGCGCGCTGCCCGGTACGCGCCGAATGCCTCGGCTACGCGCTGGACAACGGCCTGGACCACGGTGTTTTCGGCGGGACCACCGCCGAGGACCGACGTCGGCTGGCGCGCACCGCGCCGCAGCGGCACCGAGCTGCTTGATCGCCGCCCGGTGACCTCTTCCCGGCGGCCTCGAGGACGAACCCGAATCGGAAGAATTTCTTTCCGGATGGGTGTGCGCCCGGGCGGGTGATTCCCCGTGAATCGCCCGCCCGGGTTTTTTCACGCCCGCCCGTGGTCATCGTGCTCATTCACGGAGGATTTCCGGCAGTCCCCACGCCGCCGCCGGGACGGACTCGAAGGCGGCCAGCTCCGTGATCAGCCCGTGCTCGACGGTCAGCAGGGAGACGCCGAACCAGCGGTACTCGGCTTCGCCCGGCCGCCGGAGCCAGGTCGCCACGGCGGGCTGGCGATTGGCGCGCGTGGGGCGCATCCGGAAGCGGCCGACGCAGTGCGGCGACGCGGGGTCCATAGACAGCGACAGCGCGCGCACGATCGCCGCGGCGCTGCCGAACCAGAGCTCGTACGGCGGCATGACCGCGCGGGCGTCTTCGTGCAGCAGCCGGGCGACGGCTTGCGGGTCACCCTGCTCGTAGGCGGCGATGAACCGCTTGAGCAGCGCGGTTTCCTCGGCCGTCGGATCGCCGGCCGTCCACTCGGTACGGTGGGCGGGCAGCCGTTCACGCAGGGTCGCGCGGGCCCGCTGGAGGGCGCTGTTCGCCGACGCGACGCTCGTCTCGAGCAGTTCGGCGGTCTCCTTGGCCGACCACCCGAGGACGTCCCGCAGGACGAGCGCGGCCCGCTGCCGCGGCGGCAGGTACTGCACGGCGGCGAGGTAGGCGAGTTCGATGGTTTCCCGTTCGACGACGGCGGCGTCCGGCCCGGCCTCGTCGAGCAGCCGGTCGGGGCAGGGTTCGAGCCACGGCAGATCGGCGGCGGCGATCGGGCCGTCGGGTTCTCCGGAAGGACCGAGCTGATCGGGCAGCACCCGCCGCGGCCGCCGCGCGAGGACGTCGAGGCAGGCGTTGGTGGCGATCCGGTAGAGCCAGGTCCGCACACTGGCCCGGCCTTCGAAGCGGTCACGGGCCTTCCAGGCGCGGAGGAAGGTTTCCTGGGCGAGGTCTTCGGCGTCACCGAGCGAGCCGAGCATCCGGTAGCAGTGCACCTGGATCTCCCGCCGATGGCGTTCGACGAGAGTCTCGAAATCCAGCACCCGGGCACGCTAGCGCATCCGCGGTGCCGTGAATGACTCATTCATGTCGCCTGGCGACATGAATGAGTCATTCACGTCGTTCGGGTCGGCGGGAGCGGCGGGTGCCCACACCTCGGCCACCCCCGGCTGGAAGACTGCCCCCGTGAGCGGAACAGTCCTGGTCCTCGGCGGCCGCAGCGAGATCGGCCTGGCCGTGGCGCAACGCCTGGCCGGCGACCACGACAAGATCGTCCTGGCCGCGCGCCCCGGCACGGACCTCACCGCCGCCGTCGCGACCCTCGGGAACGCCGGCACGGTCGAAACCATCGACTTCGACGCCGACGACCTCGCCGGTCACGGTCCCTTCCTCGAGCAGGTCGCCGCCGAACACGGCCCGCTCGACGTCGTCGTGCTCGCCTTCGGCATCCTCGGGGACCAAGCCCGCGCCGAAGCTGACGCCGCCCACGCCGCCGCCATCGTGCACACCGACTACGTCGCCCAGGTCGGCGTCCTCACCCACGCCGCGAACCTGCTGCGCGCCCAGGGCCGCGGCAGCCTCGTCGTGTTCTCCTCCGTCGCCGGGATCCGCGTGCGCCGCGCCAACTACGTCTACGGCTCCGCGAAGGCCGGCCTCGACGGCTTCGCGAGCGGCCTCGCCGACGCCCTTCACGGCTCCGGTGTCCACCTGCTGCTCGTCCGGCCCGGCTTCGTGATCGGGCGGATGACCGAGGGCATGAGCCCGGCGCCGTTCTCGAGCACGCCGGACCAGGTCGCCGACGCGACCGTCGCCGCGCTGCGGAAGCGGCGCGGGGTCGTCTGGGTGCCCGGTGTGCTCCGTCCGGTCTTCTTCGCGATGCGCCTGCTGCCGCGCGCGGTGTGGCGCAAGATGCCGCGCTGACACACTGTGGCCGCAACCACAGCACTCGCGCGTACGCGTTCCGGCACAGTGCGTCGCGAAACCGGCCGGAAGGCTCGGCCGTTCGGCTGGCGTCACAGTTTTTCGACAACTTTCTCAGCTGATTCCCAGCTAACGCGGTGATCCTCGAAGAAGGGGATCCACCGAGGGAAGCAAGGGGAAGTGTCGTGCTGCTGTCGTCCCGGGAGCGTCGCATCGGCGGGCGGGTCGCGCTCGGCGTCGTGTCGGCGCTCGTGCTCGGCGCCACCGGGTACGCCTGGTCGCAGCTGAGCAAGCTGGACGACGGCCTCGTGACCGCCGACGTCATCCCGCCGTCGGCGCAAGTGGACGAAGAGGACACCATCCCCGGCGAACCGCTCAAGGTCGCCCAGAACATCCTGCTCGTCGGGATCGACGCGCGTACCGACGCGTACGGCAACCCCTTGCCACAGAACGTGCTCGACGCCCTCCACGCCGGCAGCGGCGACGACGGCGGCGACACCACCGACACGATGATCGTCGTCCACATCCCGGCCGGCGGCGCCGCGGCCACCGCGATCTCGATCCCGCGCGACTCCTATGTGGACATCGCGGGCGGCTACGGCAAGCACAAGATCAACTCCGCCTACAGCCGCGGCAAGAACGCCGCGATGTCCGGATTGCGCTCCCAAGGCCTCACCGGCGCGCAACTGGAGGTGGCGGCGAACGAGGCGGGCGCGAAGACCGCGATCCAGACCGTGCAGAAGTTCACCGGGCTGACCATCAACCACTACGCGGCCATCAACCTCGCCGGCTTCGACGCGCTGTCGCGGGCCGTCGGCGGCGTCGAGGTCTGCCTCAAGGAGCCGGTGCACGACAGCTACTCCGGCGCGGACTTCCCGGCCGGCCCGCAAACGCTTTCCGGCGCGCAGGCGCTCGCGTTCGTCCGGCAGCGCCACGGCCTGGCCAACGGCGACCTCGACCGCATCGCGCGGCAGCAGGCGTTCCTGTCCGGGATGGCGAAGAAGGTGCTCAGCGCGGGCACGTTCACCGACGTGTCGAAGCTGAACGCGCTGGTCAGCGCCGTCCAGGGGGCCGTGGTGCTCGACCGGGGCTGGGACGTGCTCAGCTTCGCGCAGCAGCTGCGGGGGATGAGTTCCGGCGCGATCGCGTTCGCCACCATCCCGGTGCAGAGCCTCTCGCTGGCGACGCCGTCGGACGGCGACGCGGTGAAGGTCGACCCGGCGCAGGTCCAGCAGTTCATCCGGACGGCGATCAGCACCCCCGCGGTCCAGGCCTCGGGCGACGACACCGCGGGCGGCGTCAAGCCGGTGGCCGCGACCACCACCAGGACCGCGGACAGCAAGCAGCCGGCGACCACGGCGGCCGCCGGCTGCGTCAACTAGCGGCTCACACGAAAGCGCTCTGCCCGGTGATCGCCTTGCCGACGATCAGGGTGTTCATCTCGCGCGTGCCTTCGAAGGAGTAGATCGCCTCGGCGTCGGCGAAGAACCGCGCGACGTCGTAGCCGAGCACGATCCCGTTGCCGCCGAAGATCTCCCGGCTCCAGGCGACGACCTCCCGCATCCGCGAGGTGACGAACGCCTTGGCCAGCGACGAGTGCTCGTCCTTGAAGATCCCCGCGTCCTGCAGCCGCGCGAGCTGCACCAGCATGCCCCACGACGCGGTGATGTTGCCGAGGCTCTTCACGAGCAGGTCCTGCACCAGCTGGAACCGCGCGATCGGCCGGCCGAACTGCGTGCGCTCCTGCGCGTAGGCCAGCGCGGCCTCGTAAGCGCCGATCATCACGCCCAGTGCCTGCCACGCGACGCCGCCGCGGGTGGCGCGCAGGATCTCGGCGACGTCGCGGAAGCCGTTGATGCCCTGCAGCCGGTTCGCCTCCGGCACGCGGACGCCGGTCAGGGTGATCTCCGCGTTCTCGACGATCCGGAACGCGGTCTTGCCCTGGATCTTCTCCGGCACGAAGCCCGGCGTGCCCTTCTCCACGACGAATCCCTTGACGTGGTTGTCGTCGACGTCCCGCGCCCACACCACGACGTAGTCGGCGAAGGTCGCGTTGCCGATCCACTTCTTGGCGCCGTCGAGGACCCAGGTGTCGCCGTCCCGCTTGGCGGTCGTGCGCATCCCACCGGCCACATCGGACCCGCCGAGCGGCTCGGTCATCGCGAACGCGCCGATCTTGTCCATCGCGGCCATCTCGGGCAGCCAGCGGTCGCGCTGTTCCTGGCTCCCTCCACTGTAGATCGAGTACATCGCGAGTCCGTTGTGGACACCGAAGAACGTCGCCACGGACGCGTCCGTGCGGCTCATCTCCATCGCCATCATGCCGGTGAGCAGGTGGCTGACCGCGGGCTTGTGCTCGCCGTAGCCCTCGTACGGCAGGCCCGCCAGGCCGCTCTCGCGGAACATCCCGATGAGTTCCTTCGGGAAGGTGCCGGCTTCCCAGTTCTCGTTCACCAGCGGCTTGACGTCGTTCGTCATGAACTCGCGCGCCTTGACGAGCAGCTTGCGCTCGTCGTCGGGAAGCAGCGCCTCGAAGTCGTAGAAGTCGGCGGTCAGCTTGTCCTTGAGCGGTTCCATGTCAGTTCTCCTCCACTGCGTGCAAAACGGCGAGCTGCTTGCGGTCGCGCGTCTCGGCCAGGTCCGAGTACGTGGAGGAGCCGTAAGCCTGTTCGACGGCTTCGATGAGCCGTTCCTGCTCTTCGGGGCTCTGGCTGGGGTTGCCCAGCCCGGCCCACATCTTCTTCATGGACTTGCCGATGTGCTCGGCCATGTGGCGGTAGCCGCCAGGGCCGCCACCGAGGTGCGAGCCGAGGAACGGCCCGACGGTCGCCCAGCGGATCCCGAGCGACCTGGTCAAGATGAGGTCCAGCTCGGCCGGGGACACCACTCCTTGCTCGACGAGGTAGATCGCTTCGCGGTTGAGCGCGTTCTGCAGCCGGTTGCCGACGAACCCGGGGATCTCCTTGCGCTCCACGACCGGCGTCCGGCCGAGGAGGGTGTAGAACTCGACGGCCCTGTCGACGCTCTCCTGGCTCGTCTGCTCGCCGGGAACGACCTCGACCAGCGGGATCAGGTGCGGCGGGTTGAACGGGTGTCCGATGAGGACACGCGTCCCGTCGATCTCCGCGGTGAACGCCGTGGACGGGATGGCGCTCGACGAGCTCAGCAGCAGCGCGTGCGCCGGCGCCTCGGCGACCAGCTTCGCGAACAGCTCCTTCTTGAACTCGACGTTCTCCGGCCCGTTCTCCTGCACGACGTCCGCATCTTTCACTGATTCAGTGACGTCTTCGGCGAGGTGGACCCGGCTCGCCAGGTCCTCCGCGGTGGTGCCGAGGTGCGGGGCGAACTGTGCCAGTGCCTGTGAGACGGCCTCGGCGAGGTCGGGGCGGGGATCGGTGACCCGGACGGTCAGGCCGTGGTGGGCGAACAGCGCCGTCCAGGACAGGCCGATGGTGCCCGCGCCGATCACAGCGGCGTTCTTCATGACTGGGCTCCCTTCAGGTAGTCGAAGACCGGCTTGACCGGGGCGAGCGTCAGGTCGGTGCGGATGTGGCTCGCGGAGACGACCTCCAGCACCGGCAGGTCGGCCAGCGGGGCCAGGACGTGCTGGAACAGCTGCAGCCGCGCGGGGCCGGTGTAGGCCTCCTTGACCACGACGTCGGTGATCTCGGTGCGGACCAGCTCCTGGACGCGCGGGGCACCGTCGTAGCCGGGGATCGTCTTGAGCATGAACGTCGGGACGGTGATCTGGCGTTCGGCCTCGCGGACGTCCAGCTCGTGGTGCTTGTAGCCCATCGTCGCGGTCGCGACCCGGAGCGTCCCGTAGTCCAAAGTGCCCACGAGGACACCGTTGTCGACATAGAGGTTCGGGCTGCCGACGGTCTTCGGGTACGCGCTCACCTCGCGCCCGGACGCGGTCGCCGGGAAGTTGTCGAGGTACATCGCGTGCAGGTACTCGCCGCGTTCGCCGTCGAAGCTGACCTCGATCGCCTGGCCGGACTCGGTGTACGGGCCGTAGCCGGAGACGTCGCCCATCTTCATGACTTCGAAGCGCACCAACGGTTCTTCGACCCGCAGCGGCTCCGGCACGACGGCGCGCAGAGCGTCGGCGTCGGTGCGGTAGACGACGTTCAGGTACTCGCGGTTCGTGAACCTCGGGACGACCGGCGCGAACGCCGGGGCCGTCAGGGGAGTGGTCACGTGCTGCCGGACTTCTTCGATCTTCATTCGCCTGTCCACTTCGGAGCGCGGCGCTCGGCGAAGGCGGTCATGCCCTCGCGGACGTCGGCGGACTGCATCAGGTTCTTGATTTCTTCGCGCTGCACGGCTTGGGGATCCGCGGCACGCACGATCTTCTTGACGGCGGCGAGCGCCAGCGGCGCGTTCTCCGCCAGCTTTTCGGCCAGCTGCAGCGCGACCGCGGCGGCGTCGCCGGTCGGTGTCACGCGGTTGACCAGGCCCAGCTCGCCGGCGCGGCGGCCGGTGACCGGCTCGCCGGTGAGCAGGAACTCCATCGCCAGGTGGTGCGGAATCCGCTTGGGCAGCCGGAGCACGCCACCACCGGCGGCGATCAGCCCGCGCTTGACTTCGGGGAGCCCGAACTTCGCGTCTTCGGCGGCGACGATCAGGTCGCAACCGAGGGCGAGTTCGAACCCGCCGCCCATGGCGAACCCCTCGACGGCGGCGATCAGCGGCTTGGCCAGCTCGGCCTCGGTCAGGCCGCCGAACCCGCGTCCCGGGATCTCCGGGGACTCGCCTTTGAGCGCGGCCTTGAGGTCCATCCCGGCGCTGAAGGTGCCGTCGGCGCCGGTGAGAACGCCCGCCCGCAGCGCAGGATCGCCTTCCAGCTCGTCCAGCGCGGCGGCCAGCCCAGCTGCGACGGCGGCGTTGACCGCGTTGCGGGCCTGGGGCCGGTCGATGGTGATCAGCAGGGTGCCGCCGATCCGTTCAGTACGAACGTCACTCATGACTTCACACTTCCTTTACGCCACTTTCCCCGTGAAAGTGTTCCGGAGGCGGCCCCTCCACCTCACTTTCACGTGAAAGTGCGGGTGGTTCAGGCCAGCTCGGCGAGGACTTCGGCGGTGTCCTGGCCGGCCAGCGGGGCCAGGCGGCGGATCGAGCCGGGCGTCGCGGAGAACTTCACCGGGATGCCGACCGTGCGGATGGTGCCCTCGCTCGGGTGCTCGACGGTGTCGAGCAGGTGGCCGTCGCGGACGTACGGGTTCTCGTGGGCCTTGTCCAGCTCCAGCACCGGCGCCATCGGGATGCTGTGCTTCGCGCAGACCTCCGCCCACTCCTCGGTGGTCAGCGCCGGCGCGCAGGCGGTGATCTGCTCGGTCAGCCACTCGTTGTCGGCGCGGTCGATGGCCTCGCCGTTGACGCGCGGGTCCTCGGCGAGGTCCGGGCGCTCGGCGGCGGCGAAGAAGTCGCGGAAGTTCTTCGGGTTGTAGGGGATGACGCAGGCGAGGCCGTCCTTGGTGCGGACCGCGGCGTGGCCCTTCGTCATCGACAGCGCGAACCCGGTGGGACCTTCGGCCGGCTCGTAGGTGTGGCCCGCGAGGTGTTCGACCAGGTTGAACGCGAGCAACGTGTCGGTCATCGGGATCTCGATCTGCTGGCCCTGCCCGGTCTTGTCGCGGTGGACCAGCGCGGCGAGCACGCTGTAGGCGATGGTCAGCGACGACACCTTGTCGCCGATGATCGTCGGCAGGTAGACCGGCTCGCCGAGCGCGCGGTTGGCCACGTCGACCAGGCCGGAGGAAGCCTGCACGGTCTCGTCGTAGGCGGCGTTGCCGGCCTGAGGCGAGTCGCCGCGGAAGCCCTGCGCGTGGGCGTAGACCAGCCGCGGGTTGCGCTCGGCGACGTCGGCGTAGTTCAGGCCGAGCCGGCTCAGCGCGCCGGGGCGCATGTTGGTGATCAGCACGTCGGCGGTGTCGATCAGCTTCAGCGCCTGCTCGCGCTCGGTCTCGTCCTTGAGGTCGAGGGCCACGCTGCGCTTGTTGCGGTTCACGTTCAGGTTGAGCGCGGTCATGCCCGGCGTAGTGCGGTACTGGCCGACGCGGACGGTGTCCGCGGGGGATTCGATCTTGATCACGTCGGCGCCCAGGTCGCCCAGGATCTGGGCCGCGTACGGGCCCATCACCACGGTCGAGAGGTCGATCACGCGCACGCCGTCCAGCGGGCCGGTGCTGTTCATCGTTCCGTCCTTTCGCGCCTTGCTGTTTCGCTCTACTTACGAACGTAGGCGCGGGCCGCACGAAAGGGAATGATCATGATACGAACAATGGTGTGACCGCAGCGGTCATGCCATTCTAGGTGGTCAGCGGCTCAACGAAGATCTCTTTCGCGGCTTCGACGAGTTCGCGCAGGTCCCCGTCGGCGCGGTCGCGGCGCCAGAGCAGGCCGGTGTCCAGCTGGGGGCGGAAATCCGTGAAGGGCAGGACGATGACGTTGTCGAGCCGGTAGCCGTGCATCGGGCTCTTCTCGTCGAGCATCGAAATGGAAAAGGCTTCGCCGCTGGAAATGATTTCCGACGTCCCGCCGTAGCCGGTGTTGGTCAACCGGATGCGTTTCTTGACGCCCAGTTCGGCCAATTGGTGGTCGAGCTGGTCGAAATACGCGGGCGTGATTTCCCCGGGTGAGGCCACGTACGGGAACTCGGTCAGCTCGGCGAGGCTGACCGAGTCCCGTCCGGCGAAGAGGTCGGCCGGGACGACCGCGCCGAGCCGTTCCGACATGACGGGCACCTGCTCCAGCGCCGGATCGGTGACGGGCAGCCGGGCCAGGGTGAGGGCGAGCTTGCCCTCGTGCACGCCCTGGACGAGATCGGCGGTGGTGCCGGGCCACCGTTTCAGCTCGTACGTTTCGTGAACGCGCCCGGCGAGGGCGTTGACGCGGTCCCGCAGCTCGGGGTGCACCCCGGCGGGCATGCCGAGAAAGACGGTGCTGCGCCGCGGCCGGGTGGCTTCCCGCAGCTTCCAGGGAATGGCACCGACCCGTTCGAGGACGTCCCGCGCGAGCGGCAGCAGCGCGTTCCCGGCGGCGGTGAGGGTGACGTGGTGGGTGCTGCGGTCGAACAGCTGCTGGCCGAGCTCGTGTTCGAGGTCCTTGATCCGCTGCGAGAGGGGAGAGGCGGCCATGTGCAGCTTCCGCGCGGCCGCGGAGAAGTTCAGTTCCTCGGCGACCGCGACGAAGTAGCGCAGGTGCAGCATCTCCATGCCCCGACCCTACGGCCCGTCCACAGCCGACACGCCGCGGCGGACCAGGTCCAGGAGGCGGCCGGTGCGGTCCGCGCCGCCGGAGAGCGCGATGCCGGTGGCGAGCAGGAGGAGGTCGAGGGCCTCGGTGTCGGCGGCGATGGCTCCGGCCGCCTTCGCGCGGTCGACCAGGGCCGCGGCCGTCTCGTTCACCGACGCGTGCCATTGGGCGAACAGCGTTTCGTGATCGCCGGCCGGAGTGGTCAGCGACAGCGCGAGGTCACGCTTGTCCCGGACGTGCTCGACGAACGCCGCCAGCCACGCGAACAGCTCCGCGCCCGGGTCGGCCGCGTCGAGCCGCGCAGTGCCCGTCAGCGAAGCGACGTCGCTCGCGTACACGGCGATGACCAGCTCGCGACGGCTGGGGAAGTGCCGGTACATCGTCGCGTTGCCGATGCCCGCGCGCCGGGCGACGCGGTCGAGCGGCGCGTCCGGGCCGTCCTCGGCGAACACCTCCTTCGCCGCGGCGAGGAGGAGCGCGTGGTTGTCGCGGGCGTCGGACCGGCGGGCTCGTGCGGGCATCGCGCTCCTTGCCAAACGGGGACTTCCCCGGTTAGCGTAGCCGCACACTATCCGGGGAACTCCCCACTTAAGGAGCGAGCATGGACGCCGCCGAAGTGCACCGCCGGCTGGTCGCGCTGACGCCGTTCACGGCCGAGAGCGTCGTGGAAGGCCTGCGCTACATCGACTCCGACGTCGTCGACCACCGCGGCGGCGCCGGGGGCGACCACCACGGCATCGACGCCTGGCGGGCGAAGTGGGAAGCGATGCTGGACGGCGGGATCTTCGCCGGCTTCCGCGACATCGGCGTGCGGGTCGAGCAGAACGTCGCCGCCGGCGAGTTCTCGGTGAACCGCTACACGAGCACGGGAACGGAGATCTCTACCGGCCGCAGCTACGCCGTGACCAGCATGGACATGATCCGCGTCCGCGACGGCCGGGTGATCGAGCACTGGGCACTCATGGACGTCACCGACCGCGCGGCCCAGCTGGCGCCAGGGGGAACGTCATCGTGAACGCCGCCCCGCCCTCCGGCGCCGGGCCCGCCGTCAGCGTCCCGCCCATCCGCGTCACCAGCCCGTGCACCAGCGCCAGCCCGATCCCGGACCCCACCGGCCGCCGGTCGCGGTAGCGCGCGTTCAGCACTCCCCGCTCGAACGCCACCGGGTAGTCCTCCGGCGCCAGCCCCGGCCCGCCGTCGCGGACCGACAACGACGCTTCCGAAGCGGACACCGAGAGCGAAAACACCATCGGCGCACCCGAAGGCGTCACCCGCAGCGCGTTCTCCGCCAGCCCGTCGACCACCTGACGCAGCCGCCGGGCGTCCGCCACCACCAGGACCGGAGAAGAAGGCGCCGAGACCCGCAGCTCCACGTCCTCCCGCGCGCAGCGCAGCTGCCACACCTCCGCGCAGTCTCGGACCAGCGCACCGAGATCCAGCGACGTCACGTCGAGCCGGAACTCGTCCGCGCCGAGCCGCGCCAGTTCCAGCAGGTCCGTCACGAGCCGCTCCAGCCGCACCGCCTCGCGCTGGATCGTCTGACCGGCCCGGACCGCGTCGTCACCCGATGCGACGCCGTCCGCGATCGCCTCGGCGAAGCCCGTCACCGCGGTCAACGGCGTCCGCAGCTCGTGCGACACCGACAGCAGGAAGTCCCGCTGCCGGGCCTCGCTCACCGCCAGCGCGTCGGCCAGCGAGTTCAACGATCCCGCGACCTCCGCCACCTCGCGCGGCCCCTGGACCGGCACCCGCACGTCCCGCCGGCCCGCCCGCAACGCCCCCGCTGCCGCGGCCGCGCGGCGCAGCGGACGGCCCAGCAACCGGCCCGACACGAACCCCGCCAGCGCGGCTACCAGCAGACCGATTCCCAGCGCCAGCGCGATGTTGCGCACCAACGCCCGTTGCGTCGCTTCGGCGTTGCGCGCCGGCAGGACCAGCGCGAACGCCGCCCCGCGCGTGCCGACCACCCGCGTCTCGACGAGGTATTGCGAGCCGCCGACCGTGACGCGCCCGGAGTGGTCCGCGCCGAGGCCGAGCTTGCCCGCGGCCTGTACCGCGACCGCCTCGCCGAGGGCCTGCCCGCCGCCCGCGCGCCGGACCACCACCGAGATGCCCTGCCCCCGCACGACGTCGGCCACCTTGCCGACGCCCAGCCGGTTGCCGATGCCGGTCTCGTCGAGCTGCGTCGCGACCACGTCGGCCTGCGCCGACAGCGACGACTGCAGCACGTTGTCCGCCGTCGTCCGGATCAGCCGGGCCGCGACGAGCCCGGCCACGATCACCGCCACGCCCGCCACCGCCAGGCACACGAGCGTGATCCGCCCGGCGAGCGTGCCCCTCACGCCGGGTCCGCGGCGTAGCCGATGCCCCGCACCGTCCGAATCGGACTCGACTCGCCCAGTTTCGCCCGCAGCTGCGCCACGTGGACGTCGACCGTGCGCGTGCCCGCCGCCGCGGCGTACCCCCAGACGGCGCTCAGCAGCTGGTCGCGCGAAAGCACCTGCCCGGGGTGCCGGAGCAGGTGCGTGAGGAGGTCGAACTCGGTCGACGTCAGGGAAATCTCGGTGTCGCCGGCCCAGGCGCGGCGGCTGGTGACGTCGACGCGCGCGCCGCCCACGGCGAACGTCTCCGCCGCCGGCGTCGCCCCGGAGGCGCGACGCAGCACCGTTCGGACGCGGGCCGCCAGCTCGCGCGGGCTGAACGGCTTGGTCAGGTAGTCGTCGGCGCCGATCTCCAGGCCCAGCAGGCGGTCCAGCTCGTCGTCGCGGGCGGTGACGAACAGCACCGGCGTCCAGTCGCCGGCCGCGCGCAGCGCCTTGCAGATCTCGATCCCGTCCATTCCGGACAGTCCGATGTCGAGCACGATCGCCACCGGCTTGAGCCGCCGGACGGCGTCCAGCGCGCGGCCGCCATCGGCTTCGACGTGCACGCCGAAGCCGTCGCGCTTGAGGTACAGCGCCGCCAGTTCGGCGATCGCGGCCTCGTCCTCGACCACGAGGACGAGGCCGCGTCCCGGTGACCCCATGCCCGCTCCCGTCGCCGTCGTCACCAACGGGGAGACGCTAGCCGGTCAGGGGGAGCCATCGCTGTTCATGTCGGATTCGATGCCGTTGAGCGTCGACTCGATGCCGCTCAGCTCGGACGACGCGGGCGCGTTGTCGGACGGCGAGCCGGCCAGGTTGTCGCGGCAGCCCGAGCAGCCGAGCGCGATGAGCGCGGCGGCCCCGACCGCCGCCGCGACCCTCGCGCCCCTCACTTGGCCGGCTTGCAGTGCGCGGCCGCGAAGGCGTCGAGCTTCTGCTTGGCCGCGTCGATCTCCCCGATCCGGCCCTGGCGCTTGGTGGCCCGCTGGTCGAGCTGGTCGGCGCGCTGGGTGTGGCCCTTGGCGCGCTGGTCGGCGGCCCGGGCCTTGAGGTTGGCGACCGAGCCGGTGAGCTCGGCGCCGCCGTTGATCCGCGTCTTCAGGTTGTCGGCCTTCTTCTGCAGCTTCGGCACCCAGTCCGAGCAGACCTGCTGCGACTCCTCGGGGCTGAGCGTGATCGGCGCGACCGGCGCCGGCGACGTCGTCTGGGCCGAGGCCAGCGGCGCCGCCACCAGCAGGCAGGCCGCGCTCCCGCAGCCCGCCAGCGCCAGCCGCGTCCAGGTGGTTCCTCGCATCGTGTCTCCCTTGGGTGAGGTGCTTGCGGGGAGAACTTTCGCGGGGCGGTGTTCGGAGGGCGTCCGCCTAGTGTTCGGGCTTTGTAAGGCCGAGGGTGAGCGATGTCCGGGCGAGGTCGAACGTCAGCGTGTCACCCAGCACCGGCAGGTCCGGGTCGAACAGCAGCCCGTCGGTGCCGCCGAGCAGCAGGCCGAGCCGGTGCCCGGCCGGCACGACGTGGTCGAGCGCGGTGAGGGTGAACGTCATCGAGTACATCCGGCCCGGCACGAGCGGCTCGCCGTGCCGCAGCGTCGCGTGGTGCCCGAGGTCCGCCGAGCCGTACGCGACGATTCGGTGGTCGACGTGCACGACGTCCGCGGCGGTGTCGAGGAAGCACGCGGAATCGCCGGGCCTGCTCACGCCCCAGCAGGATGTCGTCGTGAGGTTCTTGATCCCGCTGCCGTAGTTCGCGGTGTTGCGCACCTCGGCCGGCCCGTAGTCGACGAGCGCGACGCCGAGCCGCGCGGCGGTCTTGTCGGACGACGCCGTGACCGTCACCGACGGCGACCCGGCGATCCGCACCGCCGAGGGCAGGGGAGCGCCGGTGAACCGCGCGGCCGACACCCCGGCCGCCCAGTCCTCACGGCCCACGGCGGGGTCGTCGGCGACCGTGGCCGTGCCCGAGCCGCGGAGCCCGAGCGTGCCGTCGGCCGACCCGCGCACGGTCACCGGTGCCGTCGCGGGCGGCCAGACGCGGACGTCCGTCCAGCGGCCGGGGGCGGTTTCGAGGTGCACTGCGAGCTCGTCCTCGACGCCGTTGCGGACGCCCTTCAGCCAGCGGTCGAACCAGCGGCCGAGCGTCTCGATCCACCGTGCGCGCTGCAGGTCGAACGGGTCGACGTGCCCGGCCTGGCTCAGCCACGCCTTGCGCGGGACACCCGCCCGGCCGAGCGCGTCCCAGTACGCGGCGAACTGGTTCGGTGCGACGGCGCCGTCCCCGAAGCCCTGCGCGACGAGCACGCTCGCCCGCCCCGGCCGCGGCACGTAGTTCACGCTCCGCCAATAGGCGTTGTAGTCGCCGTTCGTGCCCATGCGCGCCTTCAGTTCCGCTTCGAACGGCTCGCACAGCTCGCTCGCGCGCTCGTTGTAGGTGAAGGCCGACCCGGTGTGCTCCGGCGTGGCCAAGGGCGCGCCGTTCGCGATGAGCTGGCTGTAGTTGTCGGCGACGCCTTCGATCGGCACCACGGTCTTCAGCCCGGCGATGCCGGAGGCGGCCATGCCGATCGCGGTGGCGCCGTCCTGGGACTTGCCGATCGCGCCGACGTCCCCGGTGGCCCAGTCCGCCCGCACCGGCCGGCCGCCTTCGGGGGCGTCGAACGCCTTCGCCCGCCCGTTGAGCCAATCCACGACGGCGTTGCCGCTGCCGACGTCGTCGAAGCACCCCGACGAGCGGTTCGTCCCGCCGACGTCGGCCAGCACCACCGCGTAGCCGCGCGGCACGAAGTAGTTGTCGTAGAACAGCGGGAACTGCTCCGGGGTGCCGTCCGGCGCGTAGGTCTTCTTCTGCGACTCGTTGCCCCGGCCGCAGCACGCGTAGTACGGGCTGACGTCCAGGATCACCGGGACCCGCCCACCGGTCGCCGGCCGGACGACGTCCGCGGCGACGCGGTCGGGCTTCCCGTCGCGGTCGTGGTCGGTGCCGGTCTCGACCCAGGCCGTTTCGCGGACCGTTCCGCCGGCGGCCGCTGCCACGGGCGTCAGCCCGCTCGTCGTGATCAGTGCGGCCAGAAACCCCAGTAGCAGACGCATCGCGCCAGTATCACGGGTTCCGTTCGTACATCGCCAGGAACTGCGCCATCGCCGCGTTCACGGCGTCGCGGTCGCCGGTCGTGACGAGGTCGAGCAGCAGGCCGCGCGTCACGGCGAGGCCGAGCCTGGCGTGGGCGGGCCGATCGGCTTCGGGGACGCCGCGCTCGGCCAGCAGGGCCTCGACCGGGCCCAGCCAGTCGTCGATGACGCCTTCGAGGAACTCGGCCGTTCCCGGCGTGCCGCCGAGGGCCTGGCCGTAGAGCTGGAAGAACAGCTTCTCGTTGGCGCGCAGGTCATCGTCGGTGAGCCGGCGCCAGAAGTCCGCCGGGTCGAGGTCGGCGAGTGCTGCGCGCTGGCGGGCTTCGACCTCCCGGGCCACCGCCGTGAGCAGGCCTTCCTTCGACCCGAAGTGGTAGATCAGCATGCGGTGGCTGGTGCCGAGGTCCGCGGCCAGCGCCCGGAGGCTCTGCCCGGCGCCGCCGTGGTGGGCGATGCGGTCGATCGCCGCGTCGAGGAGCTTCGCGCGCGGGCTTGCGTCGATCATGTACCAAATGGTACACGTACCAAATGGTACAGAGAATCTCGGTGCGCGGGGTGACTTCCGCGGACGCCGACGCCGTGTACGCGCTGCTGCGGGACGGCGCGAGCTGGCCGCGCTGGTCGCCGCTGGGGTCGTTCGAGCTGGTCCGCGAGGGCAAGGACGAGCCGGAGGGGCTCGGCGCGATCCGGCTGTTCCGGACCGGCGGCATCCGCTCGTACGAGGAGATCGTCGCCCTCGAGCCCGGCCGCCGGTTCGGCTACGCGCTCGACCACGGCCTGCCGCTGCGGGACTACGTCGCCTACGTCGACCTCACCCCCGTGGACGGCGGCACGGAGATCCACTGGCACTCGTCGTTCACGGCGAAGGTGCCCGGCACCGGCTGGTTCTACCGCCGGTTCCTCGCCCGCTTCATCGGGCGGGTCGTGGCGGGGCTGGCCGAGGCCGCGCCGGTGGCCCCATAAAGTAGGCGCATGTCCGCGCCACGACGGGGATCGACCGGCCGCACCCAGGAGGAACGCAGCGCGGCGATGCGCGTCCGGCTGCTCGACGCGACGATCGACTGCCTCGTCGAGTACGGCTACGCGGGCACCACGACGACCCGGGTTGCCGACCGCGCCGGCGTCACGCGCGGCGCGCAGGTGCACCACTTCCCGACGAAGGCCGACCTGGTGACGTCGGCGGTCCGGCACCTCGCGCGCAAGCGCACCGAGGTCGCGATGGCCGAGCTCGACCGGCTCCGCGGGTCGAGCGACCCGGTCGGCGACGCGTTGCAGCTGATGTGGGAGATGCACCAGGGGCCGGTGTTCTCGGCGACGATCGAGCTGTGGGTCGCCGCCCGGACCGACCCGGACCTGCGCGGCCAGCTGGCGGCGGTCGAGCCGATCGCGGCGGCGGGCCTGGTCGAGTTCGGCACGGCGCTGCTGCCGGAGCAAGCGGAGCACCACGAGTTCCTGCACGCGGTATACACGGCGATGGACGTGGTGCGCGGCATCCTGATCGCGAGCTGGGCGACGCGGGACCAGGAGGAGCTGGAGGCCCGCTGGGAGCGCGGCCGCCGCCACCTGAGGCTCCTGTTCACGACCGTGATGGCCACTGCCTGAACGGCGTGTTACTCTCCCCGGGAAAGTGAGGTGCACCGTGGGGCCGGACCCGTACGACCGCAACTGCCCGACCCGCCAGCTGCTCGACCGCATCGGCGACCAGTGGACGGTGCTGATCGTCGGCGCCCTGCGGGACGGCCCGCTGCGCTTCACCGAGATCGCCCACCGGGTGGACGGGATTTCCCAGAAGGTCCTGACGCAGACGCTGCGCAGCCTGGTCCGCGACGGGATCCTGACGCGCACGGCATACGCGGTGATCCCGCCGAAGGTCGAGTACGAGCTGACGGCGCTGGGACGCAATTTGTCCGAGCCGCTGGACATGCTGGATCGCTGGGCTCGTCGCCACATGACGGCTGTGCAGGAAGCCCGCGACGCCTACGACGCGGAGCACACCCCCGCGTCGGCTTGAGTTCGCTCATCGGCGCAGTGTCAGCAGCCGTCGGGGCGGGTGGTAGTCGTAGCCGTACCCGACGTCCCGAAACCCCAGGCACAAGGCGAACGGTCCGTCGTGGAACTCCCGCCGCAGCGCAGCCCAATTCCGGGTCAGATACTCGGCCGCGGCCCAGGTGGTGTCGCCCTTCCGCCCCAGACAGAAGATCACCGTCGTGCCGCGGACGGTGTCGTGCACCTTTTCGACGATGGCCGGTTCGAGGAACTCCAGCTCGATCCGCCGCCCGACGTCCGAACCGGTGAGCACCTCGGCGTAGCTCGTCGTCGGTTCTGAAAGCTCCCGGTCTGCCGGCCCCTCGATGGACAAGCGGAGGCTTACCAGGTTCTCCTCCAGGTACATCTCGCGGACGCGGTTGCGTGCTGCTGCGCCGACAACGATCAAGTTGCTGCTCAGGTCGGCGAACTGGCGCGGGTCGTCCGTCGACGACGGACTTACGGTGTTGTGCACGTCGTAGTGGTAGCGGCCAAGGTAGACGGCGTCGACCAGTCCGCGGACCAGGTCTGGGAGACGCAGGGACGCGGACCCGAACAGGCGGGTGACCGCTTCGGAGGCTCGCAGCTCGTGCAGGGAAACCGTGTAGCCCCTGGGGCGGGTGCTGTTCTCCGACGTCCACAGGTTGGACAGGCAGACGGCGAGCTGCGGGACGGTGCGCAACCCGAAGAACCCGCGGAACCGGCGTTGCGCGATGCGGACCGCCCAAGCCGCGGCGAGCCCGAGGCCGGCCCAGAAGAGGAGATTGGCGATGACATTGGTCGCTATGTCCATCAACACCACGACAGGGTCCCGGTTGCGTCGCGGGAAAGGGGCCAGGGTGATCTGATTGTGAGATCTGAGTTCGGCGTCCGCCGAAGCGTCCCGCTCCTAGGTTCGGGGCCATGGACGAATTCCGCGCCCTCCACATCCCCGGTTCCCCGCTCCTGCTGCCGAACGCGTGGGAGTTCGGCGTCGGCGCTTTCCTCGCCGCGCAGGGCTTTCGCGCCCTCGGAACCACCAGCCTCGGCGTCTCCGCGGCCACCGGCGAACCCGACGGCGCCCCCTCGACGCGGGACGCGACCGTGGGCCTCACGAAGCGCCTGACGAGGCTGGACGTCCTCGTCAGCGTCGACATCGCCGACGGCTTCAGCGCCGACCCCGCCGCCGTCGCCGACCTGGCCGCGGAACTCGGCGACGCCGGTGCCGTCGGCGTCAACCTCGAGGACGGGCTCGGCCCGGCCGACCACCACGTCTCCCTGATCAAGGCCGTCAAGGACCGCGTGCCCGACCTCTTCCTCAACGCCCGCACCGACACCCACTGGGCCGGCGACCACTCCGTCGAAGAAGCCGAGAACCGAGCCAAGGCCTACGCCGACGCCGGCGCGGACGGCCTCTTCGTCCCCGGCCTGGCGGCCCCCGCGGACGTCGAACGGATCGTCGGGATCGGCCTCCCGCTCAACCTGCTGTTCCTCCCCGGCAAGGTCACCTTCGCCGGCCTGGCGGAGCTGGGCGTCGCCCGGGTCAGCCTCGGCTCGCTCCCGTACCGCATGGCCCTGCGGGCCGCGGCCGAGACGGCGCAGGCGATCCGCGACGGCCGCGACCTGCCGCTGAGCCCGCCGGGCTACGCCGACGTCGTCGCGTTGCTGCCGTAATCGGGTTGCCCTGGTCTGCCAGCCTGAAGACCATGACCGACTTCGCCGTTCCGCCCGGCTACCTGAACACGCCCAGCGTCGGCATCCCGCCGGCCCCGGTGGCGGGGGCGGTCGCCGAGTCCGTCGAACGGTGGCGCACCGGCGCGACGCGGCCGGGGGAGTTCGACCAGTACGTCGACCGGTCGCGGGCCGGGTTCGCGCGCCTGCTCGGCGTCGATCCCGGGCGGGTCGCGATCGGCGCGTCGGCCTCGCAGCTGGTCGCCGACGCCGCCGCCGCGCTGCCCGCCGGCACCCGCGTGCTCGCCGCCGAAGGGGACTTCACCAGCGTGACGTTCCCCTTCGCGGCCAACCCCGGTGTGACGGTGACCGAGGTGCCGCTCGAGGCACTGCCGGAGCGGGTCGAGGGCCACGACGTCGTCGCGGTGAGCGTCGTCCAGTCCGCCGACGGCCGGCTCGTCGATCTGCCGGCGCTGCGGGCCGCCGCCGAGGCCGCCGGGGCGGCGGTGCTGCTCGACGCGACCCAGGCCGCCGGCTGGCTGCCCCTGGACGTCGCCTGGGCGGACTGGGTGGTCGCGGCGGGCTACAAGTGGCTGCTGTCCCCGCGCGGCTGCGCGTGGCTGTACGTGCGGCCGGACGCGCAGGAGCGCACCCGGGCGGTCGCGGCGAACTGGTACGCGGGGGAGGACCCGTGGACCACGGTCTACGGCCTCCCGCTGCGCCTGGCCGGCGACGCCCGCGCGTTCGACCTCTCGCCCGTCTGGCTCGCCCAGGTCGGCGCGGCCGCCGCGCTGGAGTACTTCGGCGGGCTGGACCTCACGCAGGTCGCGGCGCACAACACCGGCCTCGCCGACCTGCTGCTCGAGAAGCTCGGCCTCCCGCCGCGCGGCACCGCGATCGTGTCGCTCGACGCCGATCCGGAGCGGGTCGCGGCGGCGGGCATCGTCTCGAGCGTCCGCGGCGGCCGGGTGCGCGTCGGCTTCCACCTCTACAACACCGCTGACGACGTCGAACGCGTCTTACGCGCATTGGAGTGAACGCCCCGGAGACGGTGAACTACCGTATGGCCCCGTGGTTGGTGCGCATTTCACCCCAGGCCCGTCCGACACGGCCCCGCTGGGCGCGGTGCCCCCGCAGCCGCGGCCGCCCGCCCCGGGCCCGCCGCCGAGGGACACCAGGGCCCTGGCGCTGCGCGGCGCCGGGCTGGTCGCGATCGCCGTCGTCGCCGGGCTGCTGTGGTACCTGATCCGGCACGACTCGACGCCGGACGAGCCCGTCGCGCAGCCACCGGCCCAGAACACCGGGCAGTACCAGTTCACCAAGGTCGCCGGCCCGGACCGCGTCAACGACTGCTCGGCCAAGTCCTACGGCCAGACCCAGAAGTTCTTCGAGGACACGCCGTGCCAGTCGCTGGCCCGCGCGCTGTACACGACGGAGACGGGCGGCGCGAAGGCGCTGGTGTCGGTGGTCGTGGTGGGCATGCCGGACTCGACGAAGGCGAAGGCGCTCAAGACCCTCACCGAGAAGGACGGCACCGGCAACGTGACCGACCTGGTCCGGGACAAGACGTTCGCCGGCTCCGGCGTCCCGAGCCTGAGTGGCAAGAACTCGGCGTACTCGTCCAAGGTCGAGGGCACGAACACGACGATCGTGCTGGCCGACTTCTACGACAAGCACACGGACAAGGAACTGATCGAGAAGATCGCCGACGACGCCCTCCGCTTGTCGGCCGACCTCAAGGGCTGACCCGAGCGCCCCGAGCTGCGTGTCGTGAATGACTCATTCATGTCACCAGGCGACATGAATGAGTCATTCACTACGTCCGTGCGGGTCAGCCGGCCTGGCCGGGCATGGCGATCGCCGTGGGCTTCTCGCCCGCTTCGGACCGCCACGGGGTGCCGCGGCGCGAGGCCGCGACCAGCGCGTGCAGCGCCGTCGTGCGCAAACCCGCGTCGTCGGTGTGGTTGATGACCGCCAGCCACGCGTTCGCGCAGTCGGCCTCGGCCGTCGCGACCACCAGCGACGCCGACTTCGCGTCCGTCACCGGCTTCTTCGGGACGTACGCCGCTTCGGGCGCGACCGGGGTCGCCCCGGCCGCCGACAGCATCGTCTGCAGCAGGTCGCGACGCACCGCGTGCTCCGCCGCGCCGGCCTTCTCGGCGTCGCCGAAGTCGCCCGGCAGGAACGCGCTGACCAGGCCGTACACCCAGACGGCGGCGTGCTCGGCGGCGAGCGCGGTCTGCAGCGGGTCCACCGCCTCCGCGGGCGCCGCGCCGGCGGCCGCCACGGGCGCCGGCGCGTCCTCGCCGGGGCCCAGGGCCGGGGCCGTGCGCTGGAGCGCCGCGCAGCCCGCCGCCACCGCCGCGACCAGGCCGGCGCGGTAGCGCGGCAGCCCGCCGACGAGGTCCTCGGCCTGCTTGCGCGCGGTCGCCAGCCGCTCCTTCAGGTCGCTCAGCGCGGCCGGGGCCGGCGGCGTCGCGGACGTCGACGGCTTCGGCCGGTTCAGCCGGTCCACTTCGGACTTCAGCGCGGCCGCGTGCGCCGCGCGCGCGTCGGCGAGCTGGCCGGCGGCGTCGGCGTCCTCGCCCTTGGCCAGCGCCCGCGCGGCGGCGGCGTCCGCCTCGGCGGCGGCCAGCAGCGGCTGCAGGGGGTCGGGGCTCGCGTCGTAGCCGGGCCCGCACGCGGCCAGCGGGACGGCCAGCGCGGCCAGCGCCCCCGCGCGGAGGGCGGCACGACGGGTCAGGTCGGTCGGTCTTCCGGTCACGTCGGCCCATCCTGCCAGGCCCCGGGGCGGCCCCGCCGCTCGCGCGGAGGGAACGGGGGACCGGATAAGCTGGTCCACCACCGACCCGCGCAACCGAGGAGAGCCCCACGTGCCAGGAGAACTCGCCAGCCGGCTTCAGCCGATAGTGGCCGAAGCCGTCACCGCCGCGGGTTTCGACCTCGACTCGTTCGAGGTGCAGCAGGCCGGCCGGCGGCAGCTGGTCAAGGTCGTCGTCGACGCCGACGACGGTGTCGGGCTGGACGAGGTCGCCGAGGTCAGCCGCAAGGTCTCGGCGGCGCTCGACGAAAACGAGCACGTGCTCGCGAGCGCCTACACGCTGGAGGTCACCTCGCCGGGCCTCGACCGCCCGCTCACCCAGCCGCGGCACTGGCGGCGCGCGCGGTTCCGCCTGGTGAAGATCACCCCGGTCGAGGGCACGGCCTTCATCGGGCGGGTCGGCCACGCGGGCGAACACGCCGCCCGCGTCCTCGAAGGCGGCAAGGTCCGCGACGTCCGCTACGCCGACGTGGCGAAGGCGGTCGTGGAGATCGAGTTCAAGCAGCCGCCCGCCGAGGACCTGAAACTGCTCGAAGACGACGCGTCCGGCATGATCGCGGCCGAGACGGAGAAGGGGTCGAAGTGAACGTCGACATCGCCGCGCTGCGGGCGATCGAACGGGACAAGGACATCCCCTTCGAAACGGTGATCGAGGCCATCGAGACGGCCTTGCTCACCGCGTACAAGCACACCGAGGGCCACCAGCCACACGCCCGCATCGACATCGACCGCAAGACGGGCCTGGTGCGCGTGCTCGCGCACACGCTGACCCACGACGGCCAGGTCGACGAGGAGTGGGACGACACCCCCGAGGGCTTCGGCCGGATCGCCGCCACCACCGCGCGCCAGGTCATCCTGCAGCGGCTGCGCGACGCCGAGCACGAAAAGACCTTCGGCGAGTTCTCCACCAAGGAGGGCGAGATCGTCGCCGGGGTGATCCAGCGCGACGCCCGCGCCAACGCCCGCGGCATGGTCGTGGTCCAGGTGGGTGACACCGAGGGCGTGCTCCCGTCCGCCGAACAGGTGGCGGGGGAGTCCTACGAGCACGGCAGCCGGATCAAGGCGTACGTGGTCACCGTCTCGCGCGGCAACCGCGGCCCGCAGATCACGCTCTCGCGCTCGCACCCCAACCTGGTGCGCAAGCTGTTCGCCCTGGAGGTCCCGGAGATCGCCGACGGGACCGTCGAGATCGCCGCCGTCGCGCGCGAGCCGGGGCACCGCACGAAGATCGCGGTCAAGTCCACCGTGCCGGGCGTCAACGCCAAGGGCGCCTGCATCGGCCCGGTCGGCGCGCGCGTGCGCAACGTGATGAGCGAGCTGGCCGGCGAGAAGATCGACATCATCGACTACTCCGAGGACCCGGCCCGGTTCGTGGGGAATGCCCTGTCGCCGGCGAAGGTTGTTTCGGTACGAGTCGTGGACGAGCGGGCGAAGACGGCCCGCGTCGTGGTGCCGGACTTCCAGCTGTCGCTGGCGATCGGCAAGGAGGGCCAGAACGCCCGCCTCGCCGCCCGCCTGACCGGCTGGCGGATCGACATCCGCAGCGACGCCGCACCGGCGGACGACGAGGGTGATCAAGACCACGCCCGTCCACCGCGGCCCGCCGCGACAACCGGTTCGGCTGAGTGAAGGTCGAAGCGCTAGACTCAGGAGTGGTTCGAAGCCCGCGGCGGGTAGCCGAGCACCAGCCCCACCGGAATTCCCCGGTGCGGACTTGTGTCGGCTGCAAGCGGCGGGCATTGATCGGTGAGCTGCTGCGCGTGGTCGCGGTGGCCGGGCGGGTGGTCGTCGACGAGCGTCGGCGGCTGCCGGGCCGGGGGGCTTGGCTGCACCCCGACCCGGACTGCCTGGCCAAGGCCGAACGGCGGCGAGCCTTCCCGAGAGCCTTGCGGGCTCCCGGGGCGCTCGACGCCCGCGAGGTCCGCGAGCACGTCGGGCGCACCACCCCGCACCACGAACCCGGGACGTCCCCGGGGTCGCGAGGAATCAAGGAAGCAGGTCGACCCGTCATGAGTCAGCCGTGAAGCTGAAGCCATGAGCGTCAGACAATAAGGACGAGGTCAGCGGGTTTTCCGCCTGGCCTCCCCTAGATGAGGAGAGTTGTGCCAGGCAAGGCCCGCGTACACGAGCTCGCGAAGGAGCTCGGCATCACCAGCAAGGACGTTCTCGCGAAGTTGAAGGAACAGGGCGAGTTCGTCAAGTCCGCGTCGTCCACGGTCGAGGCGCCCGTCGCCCGCCGTCTCCGCGACGCGTATGCGCCCAAGGGCGCGAAGAAGCCCACCCCCGGCCCGTCGGCGCGCCCCGGCCCGCCGGCCGCCAAGCCCGGGCCCGCCGCCCCGAAGCCCCCCGCGCCTGCCCAGCAGGCTCCGGCGGCCCAGGCGGCACCCGCCCCGGCTCCGGCCGCACCCCAGCAGCAGGCGCCCGCGGCGTCGAAGCCGGCCACCCCGGGGCAGCGTCCCGGCCCCCGGCCCGGCCCGCGTCAGCAGCCCGCCGCGCCCGCACCCCAGGAGCAGGTCCCGGCCGCGAAAGCGGAGGCGCCGGCCGCTCCCAAGCAGGACACCCCGGCCGCGCCCGCGCAGGGCACCGGCTCGGTCGTCCCGCCGAAGCCGCAGGGCCCCAAGCCCGGCGGTCCCAAGCCCGGTCCGCGCACCCCGCGGGTCGGCAACAACCCGTTCGGCGTCGGTTCCGGCGCCCCGCCGCGCCCGCAGGCCCCGCGCCCCGGTGGCGGTCAGGGCGGCGACAACCGCCCGCCGCGTCCCGGTGGCGGTCAGGGCGCCGGTGAGCGCCCGGCCCCGCGGCCCGGTGGCGGCGCCGGCGGCAACCGGCCGAGCCCGGGCAACATGCCCCCGCGGCCGAACCCCGGCATGATGCCGGGCCGCACGCAGCGTCCCGCCGGTCCCGGTGGCGGCGCCCGCGGTGGCCCCGGTGGCGGCGCCCGTGGCGGCCCTGGTGGCGGCGGCGGTCGTCCCGGTGGCGGCGGCGGCGGTTTCCGCGGCGGTCCCGGTGGCGGCGGCGGTGGCTTCCGCGGCGGTCCCGGTGGCGGCGGCGGTGGCGGCGGTTTCCGTCCCGGCGGCGGCACGGGTGCCCCGGCCGGTGGCGGCGGCTTCCGCGGTGGCGGCGGCGGTCGTGGCGGCCCCGGTGGCCGTGGCGGTACCGCGGGTGCCTTCGGGCGTCCCGGTGGTCCCTCGCGCAAGGGCCGCAAGTCGAAGCGGCAGAAGCGCCAGGAGTACATGGACAACATGCAGGCGCCCAGCGTCGGCGGCGTCCGCCTGCCCAAGGGGCAGGGCGAGACGATCCGGCTGCCGCGGGGTGCTTCGCTGACCGACTTCGCCGAGAAGATCGACGCCAACCCGGCTTCGCTGGTGCAGGTGCTCTTCCACCTCGGCGAGATGGTCACCGCGACGCAGTCCGTGTCGGACGACATCCTCGAGCTGCTCGGCGGCGAAATGAACTACACGGTTCAGGTCGTCAGCCCCGAGGAAGAAGACCGCGAGCTGCTGGAGACCTTCGACATCACCTACGGCGACGACGCGGGTGGCGAAGAGGATCTGCAGGTCAGGCCGCCGGTCGTGACCATCATGGGTCACGTCGACCACGGTAAGACCCGCCTGCTCGACACGATCCGGAAGACGAAGGTCCGCGAGAGCGAGGCCGGCGGCATCACGCAGCACATCGGTGCGTACCAGATCGAGACCGAGCTCGAGGGCAACCCGCGGCTGATCACCTTCATCGACACCCCGGGTCACGAGGCGTTCACCGCCATGCGTGCCCGTGGTGCCAACTCGACCGACATCGCGGTGATCGTGGTGGCGGCCGACGACGGTGTGATGCCGCAGACGGTCGAGGCGATCAACCACGCGCAGGCCGCCAAGGCCCCGATCGTGGTCGCGATCAACAAGATCGACAAGGAAGGCGCGAACCCGGACAAGATCCGGCAGCAGCTGACCGAGTACGGCCTGGTCGCCGAGGAGTACGGCGGCGACACGATGTTCGTCGAGATCTCCGCGCGGCAGAACATCAACATCGACGGCCTGCTCGAGGCGATCCTGCTGACCGCGGACGCCGCTCTGGACCTCCGGGCCAACCCGGACATGGAGGCCCAGGGTGTCGCGATCGAGGCGCACCTCGACCGCGGCCGCGGCCCGGTGGCCACCGTCCTGGTCCAGCGCGGCACGCTGCGCGTCGGTGACTCGGTCGTGGCGGGTGACGCCTACGGCCGCGTCCGCCGGATGGTCGACGAGCACAACGTCGACGTGACCGAGGCGCTGCCGTCGCGTCCCGTCCAGGTCATCGGGTTCACCTCGGTGCCGGGTGCGGGCGACACCTTCCTGGTGGTCGACGAGGACCGCGTCGCCCGGCAGATCGCCGAGCGCCGCGCCGCTCGTACGCGCAACGCGCTCAACGCGTCGCGCCGCAAGCGGGTCAGCCTCGAAGACCTCGACTCCGCCTTGAAGGAGACGAACAGCCTCAACCTGATCATCAAGGGTGACAACTCGGGTACCGTCGAGGCCCTCGAAGCCTCGCTGCTCCAGCTGGACGTCGGCGACGAGGTCGAGCTGAACGTGGTCCACCGCGGTGTCGGTGGCGTGACCGAGTCGGACATCGACCTGGCGACCGCGTCCGACGCGATCGTCCTCGGGTTCAACGTCCGCGCCCAGGGCAAGGCGACCGAGCGGGCCACCCGCGAGGGCGTCGACGTCCGGTACTACACGGTCATCTACCAGGCGATCGACGAGATCGAGCAGGCCCTCAAGGGCATGCTCAAGCCGGAGTACGAAGAGGTCGAGCTGGGCCGCGCGGAGGTCCGCGAGGTCTTCAAGTCCTCCAAGATCGGCACGATCGCGGGTTGCCTGGTCATGTCCGGCGAGATCCGGCGCAACGCCCGGGCGCGTCTGCTTCGCGACGGCACCGTCGTCGCGGAGAACCTGCCGATCAGCTCGCTGCGGCGGTTCAAGGACGACGTGGTCGAGGTCCGCGAGGGCTACGAGTGCGGTCTGACCCTCGGTTCGTACGGCGACATCAAGGTCGACGACGTGATCGAGACCTACGAGCAGCGCGAGAAGCCTCGCGCCTGACGCTCGGGTGCCGGGTGCGCGCGGGAGGTTTCCCGTGCGCACCCGGCCCATCCCTACTACACCACCAAAACTGCCTATGTTCGTCGGAGCTCTCGAGCTCGACATCCTGCTCGGCGACGTCCATTCGCTGAAGCAGAAGCGATCCGTGGTCCGTCCGGTGCTGGCCGAGGTGCGCAAGCGCTTCGCCGTGTCGGTGGCCGAAGCCGGGCACACCGACCTGCACCGCCGGACCCTCATCGGGGTGGCCGTGGTCGCCGAAGGTGGCGAGCACGTCCGGGACGTGCTCGACTCGTGTGAGCGGTACGTGGCGAGCCGGCCGGAGTTCGAACTGCTCTCCGTCCGCCGCCGGCTGCTCGGTCCAGACGATTAGATTTCTCTAGGAGAACGACATGGCTGATCCGGCTCGGGCTCGCAAGCTCGCCAAGCGGATCTCGCAGATCGTGGCGTCCGCGATCGAGCATGAGGTCAAGGACCCCCGGCTGGACTACGTGACCATCACGGACACGAAGGTCACCGGCGACCTGCACGACGCCACGGTGTACTACACGGTGCTCGGCGAGAAGCTGGACTCCGTCCCGGACTTCGCCGGTGCCGCGGCCGCGCTCGAATCGGCGCGCGGCGTGCTCCGCACGAAGGTCGGCCAGGGCACGGGCGTCCGCTACACACCGACGCTGACGTTCGTCGCGGACACCATCCCCGAGGAGTCGAAGCGGATCGAGGACCTCCTCGCGAAGGCCCGCGAGGCCGACGCGGAGGTGGCGCGCCGCGCGACCGGCGCCCAGCACGCGGGCGACGTCGACCCGTACAAGGCGCCGCGCGAAGACACCGAAGACGACGAGTTCGCGGAGGAGGAGAGCCGGGGCTGACCCGTGCTTTCCCGCCGTGGCCTGCTCGCCGGCAGCGCGTTGACGCTGCTGGCGGGCTGCTCGTCGGCGCAACCGGCTCCCGGTCCACCTCCGGTGCCGGCACCGACTCGCCCGTCGGCGCCGCGCGACCCGGTGACGGTCCAGCGCATGCACTCGGCCGCCCGCGGCACGGACGTCGACCTGGTCCTCATCACGCCCGAAGGCGTTCCGGCATCGGGCCTGCCGGTGTGCCTGGCCCTGCACGGCCGCGGCGCCCGGGCGCGGACGTTCCTCGACCTGGGCGTTCCCGCGGCGTTGACACAGGCCGTGCGCGAGGGCGTACCGCCGTTCGCGGTGGCCGCCCTCGACGGCGACCACTACTGGGTCGATGTCGGCGAGGACGACGACCCCCAACGCATGCTGACCGACGAAGTCCCGGGCTGGCTGGCGGCCCGCGACCTGCGCCCGGCTTCGGCGGTGTTCGGGATATCCATGGGCGGCTTCGGCGCGTTGCGCTTCGCCCGCGCGCACCCGGACCTGAAAGCGGTCGCGACGGCGAGTGCCGCCCTGTTCGTCAGCTGGCCGGATGCCCGCAGCCGCAAGGTGTTCTCGGACGAGGCCAACTGGCGCGCCGAGGAACCGTTGCTGCACACGGGAGAACTGCGCCCGGACGCGCTCGGCGTCTGGTGCGGCGAGTCGGACCCGTTCCTGGGCGCGGACCGCAAGCTGGTGAAGGCGGTTTCGCCTGCCGTGTCGAGGTTTTCGCCGGGCGCCCACAAGGACGAGTACTGGCGAGGGATCCTGCCGGACGTCCTGAAGTTCGTGGGGCAGCGGCTAAGCTGACGCGCGCGCGAACAGGATCGCCGACGGCACTTCGCTTTCCGGGCGGATCAGCCATTCCGCCTCGACCGTGAACCCGGCCGCCCGGACCCGCCGCGCCAGCCACCACGGCTGGCGCAGGTGGATGTGCACGCGCATCGGGTGCCCGCCGTAGCCCTCGGTCTTCAGGCGGGTTCCCGCGCCGACGTGGTAGCCGATCATCAGCAGGCCGTCCGGGCGCAGCACGCGGCGGAAGTGCGCCAGTGTCACCGGTACCGACTCGTCCGGGATGTGGATCAGCGACCAGGACGCCAGCACACCCGCGACCGACGCGTCGGGCAGCGCGAGGTCCGTCATCGACCCCACCTCGAACCGCAGTTCCGGATGGGCCTGCCGGGCCAGGTCGATCATCCCCGGCGAGAGGTCGATGCCGGACGCGTCGACCCCCAGCGAAGCCAGGTACGCCGTGAAGTGGCCCGGGCCGCAGCCGACGTCCACCGCCGGGCCGCCGACCTCCGCCGCGAACAGCGTCAGCGCCGCCTTCAGCTGCGGCTGCGCGGACAGGGCGTCCGCCATGAACTCCGCGTAGCTCGACGCCACGGTGTCGTACGACGTGCGGGTGTCCGCGAGCCACGTCATCGCGCGCGCAGCCCGTCGAGGACCATGCCGAGCGCGCGCCGCCAGTCCGGGGTCGCCGTCGCCGCCGCGAACACGAAGGCCAGGTCCTCCGCGCGGAAGTCCGTCCGCAGCGCGCCGGCCTCCTGAGCGCGCGAGATGATCCGGTTCATCCGGGAACCGTTGGCCTGCTTGGCTTTTTCCAGTCCGGACGCGGGGTCGAACACCCGCGAGCACACCTCGGTGAAGCCGCGGTCGGAGACCTGCATCAGCACCGAACGTTCGAGGAACAGGACGAAACCCGCCCAAGGGTCTTCGCACGCGAGAGCCTCCGCCAACACGGCCTCAGACTCTTCCAGCACCGGCAGGAACGCCGCCTCGACCAGGTCGGCCCGGGTCGGGAACCGGTTGTAGAGCGTCCCGATCGCGACCTCGGCGCGGCGCGCGACCTCGTCCAGCGGCGCGTCGACGCCCTTGGCGCCGAACACTTCCCGCGCGGCCGCCACCAGCGCTTCCCGGTTGCGCCGGGCGTCCGCGCGCAGGGGGCGTTGCTCGACGGTCACGGTCCGGAGTATAGCCGCGAAGGTTGCCTTCTGATCGGAACCTCACAGTGCCGACGGCCCGCGCCCGCCGGGAGCACAATGGGGGACAGCGGGGCAATCCCCGCGTCGAGGCGGCCACCGAGGGAGGTCGGCACCCGTGCACTCCGATCTCTCCCCGGCCGGGCGCACCGGAGTCCTCCTGGTCGGCACCCGCGGGCAGCGGGGCCCCGGGGAGGTGCTGATCAGGATCAGGGGCGGCCTGGAAACCTTCCTTGCCTGGTCCGACACGGAGCTGGCGAAGGGCACGACCGTCCTGGTCGTGGAAACCCGGGGCCGGCGCGCGGTCGACGTCGTGGCGTGGGACGCCTCGGAACCCACTTCCTAGTGTGCGAAGAAGGACAGCCATGTTCGGGTATCGCGTTCCCGCGCCCAACGAGGCGATGCTGATCTCCGGGGGCAAGCACAGCCAGGGCGACTCGCCGTTCCGGGTCGTCACCGGCCACGGCGCGTTCGTCATGCCGGTCTTCCGGAAGGTCCGGTTCCTCACGCTTTCCATGTGCGAGGCCGAAGTGACCGAAGTGTGCGTCACGAAACAGGCCATCGCCCTCACAGTGCGGGCGGTGATCGCGTTCAAGGTCGGCAACGACACCGAGAGCATCGTCAACGCCGGTCAGCGGTTCCTCTCCGACCAGGACCAGATGTCCGTGCTGACCGGCCGGATCTTCGCCGGCCACCTGCGTTCGATCATCGGGTCGATGACGGTCGAGGAGATCATCACCGAGCGGCAGAAGCTCGCGACCGAGGTGCTGGACGGCTCCGCGGTCGAGATGGCGAAGATCGGGCTCACCGTCGACGCGCTGCAGATCCAGTCGATCGACGACATGAAGCTCGGCTACATCGCGGCGATGGCCGCGCCGCACAACGCCGCCATCCAGCGGGACGCGCAGATCGCGCAGGCCGTGGCGAACCAGGCCGCGGCGGAGGCCGAGCAGAAGTCCCAGCGGACGCAGGCGGAGTACGCCCGGCAGACCTCGATCGTGCAGGCGCAGTACCGAGCCGAGGTCGAGGCGGCGCAGGCCGAAGCCGCCCAGGCCGGACCGCTCGCGCAGGCCAAGGCCCAGCAGGAGGTCATCGACGCGCGCACCGAGCTGGCCCAGCGCGAAGCCGAACTGCGTCAGCAGCAGCTGGTGGCCGAGGTGATCAAGCCCGCCGGCGCGGAAGCCGAGCGGATCCGCACTCTCGCGCTGGCCGAGGCGGAGCGGATGCGCGTGCAGGCCGAAGCGGCCGCGTCGAACAACCGGGTCGCGCTCGACCGGATGCTCATCGACCAGCTGCCGCAGATCGTCAAGGAAGCCGGGCGCGGCCTGTCCGGGGCGAACGTGAACATCCTCAACGGCGCCGACGGCCTGGGCGAGATGGCCGCCGGGCTCGTCGGCCAGGGACTGTCCATCTTGGACTCGCTGAAGCGCGGGCTGAGCACGCCGCCGGCCGCTCCGATCGGAGTGCCGGAAGAGAACGGGCAGGTGACCAAGCCCGAGCTCACGCGGTAGCGCTTTGTCGACTCAAGAAGCGGGCTTCACCGCGACGACCAGGTCACGCAGGATGGCCTGGTCGACCCGGTGGGTGAACTCGTCCCACGGCCCGCCTTCGCGGACGTCGAGCCCGGCCTTGCGCAGCACCTCGACGAGTTCTTCGCGCGGCAGCACGGTGGTGTTCCACGAGATGCCGAGCGCCCCGCCGGGCCGCAGCACCCGCGTCCACACCGGGACGGCCGCGGCGAGCAGGTCGCGCGGGCTGCGCTGCAGGCCCGCCTCGCGGTGGCTGCCGTGCTGGACGCCGTACGGCGCGTCGGTGACGATCACGTCGCACGAGTTCGCCCGCAGCACCTCGTCGGTGGTCAGCGTGTCGGCCTGGAAGTAGGTGAGCTTGCGGGTGTCGCCCGCTTTGTACGCTTCCTTGTCCAGCGCGTACTCGATGTCGAGCCGCCGGCCGAGCCGGACCTTGTTGCGCCGCAACTGACCCGAGTCGGCGGTGTGCTTGACGCGCTTGTTGCGCAGCCACGTCTTGATGAACGCCTCGTAGGCCTCGAAGTCCTTGGCGTCGACGTCCAGGCCGGTGGCGTGCAGGCCGTACATCATCGCCTGGTTCAGCGTGGTGCCGCGGCCGCACAGCGGGTCGAGCAGGTACTTCGGCCGGTCGGAGAACGGGTCCGCGGTCGCCAGCAGCGTCACGTTCAGCAGCAGCTTCGTGAACGACTCGTTGGTCTTGCCCGGGTACTTCTGGATGGTCAGCAGGTCCGAGTCGGCCTTCGCCAGCGGCGTCACGGTGACCGGGCGCAGGACGCCGTCGCCGAGTTCGAACAGCGCGTACAGCGACGAAAGGTTCGACAGCAGCGCGAGGTCGCGCTCGCCGAGGGGCACCGAGCTGGTGAAGCGCACGTACCCGACGCCGCCCAGCTCGACCTCCTCGATCCCGGACAGCTCGGCCGGCAGCACCGCGCCGAACACCGCCAGCTCGGCGCGCAGCAGCGCGGGGGAGGAGGCGGCGTAGACCCGGTTGGCTGACGGGTGGACCAGGATCACGTACTCAGGCATCCCGCAGAGCGTAGCGTGACGCACCGTGACCCCTACTTTGGCGCAGGACATCCGGGACGCGGCCGCGCTGCTCGCGTCGGCGACCGACGTGACGGTGCTCGGCCACGTCCGCCCGGACGCGGACGCCCTCGGCAGCGCGCTCGCCCTCGGCCGGGCGCTGCACCAGCGCGGCGCTCGCGTCCGCGTGTCGTTCGGCGAGCCCGACGAGGCCCCGGAGACGCTGCGGTGGCTGGACGAGGACGGCCTGCTCACCCACCCGGACGACCTGCCGGACAGCGAAGCGCTGCTGGTCTGCGTCGACACGCCGGTGCCGAAGCGGCTGGGCCGGCTCGCCGGGCGCGTCGAGCTCGCCGGCTCGGTGCTGGTGATCGACCACCACGCGACCAACACGTTCTACGGCGGCTGCAACGTCGTCGACGAGACCGCCGAGGCCAGCGCGATCCTCGTGTTCCGGATCCTGGACGCGATGGGCGTCGAGCTCGACGAGCCGATCGCGCGCGGGATCTACGCCGGGATCGTCACCGACACGAGCGGGTTCCGCCGGGCGAGCCCGGAGACGCACCGGATGGCCGCGCGGCTGCTGGAGGCGGGCGTCGACCCGGAGAAGGTGGTGCGGCGGATCGTCGACGAGCGGCCGTTCGGCTGGCTGCCGATGCTGTCTTCGGTGCTGCGTGACGCTTCCCTGGAGCCGGAAGCCGCGCAGGGGCGGGGTTTCGTGCACGCGGTGGTGCGGATCGACGAGGCTCGGACGGTCCGTGGCGAAGAGGTCGAGTCGGTGATCGACGTCGTCCGCTCGGTGCGCGAGGCGGCCGTGGCGGCGGTGCTCAAGCAGGACGTGACGAACCCGGCGCAGTGGCAGATTTCCCTGCGCTCGATCGGCATCGACGTCTCGGCGGTGGCGGCGGAGTTCGGCGGCGGCGGGCACCGGCAGGCCGCGGGCTGCACGATCGCCGGGACCGCGCCGGAGGTCCTCGCCGGGTTGCGCGAGGCGCTGGAGCGGGCGCCGCTGCTGTAGGCACTAGCGGCCTGCCTCGCCGCCCGCGCCTGTCGTCTCCCGAGCGGCCCACCCCGGCCGCGCGGGTCGGACGGCGGGCCGGGAAAGTTCCCGCGTTCCCGCCGGTCAGAACTGTCGGTGCCGGCGGTTAGAGTCCGGTCCGTGGTGAACGTGGAGGAGACGGAGCGGATCCCGGCGAAGCGCGTGCTCGGCCTGGCCGTGCCCGCGCTGGGGGTGCTGGCCGCCGAGCCGTTGTACGTGCTGGTCGACACCGCGGTGGTCGGCCACCTGGGCGCGCTGCCGCTGGCCGGGCTCGCGCTCGGCGGCGTGGTGCTGGCCCAGGTGTCGAGCCAGCTGACGTTCCTGTCGTACGGCACGACGTCCCGCACGGCCCGGCTGCACGGGGCGGGCCGTCGCGCGGACGCGGTGCGCGAAGGCGTCCAGGCGACGTGGCTGGCGGTGCTCGTCGGGCTGGTCGTGCTGGTGGCCGGGCAGCTGCTGGCGTGGCCGATCGCGCGGGCGCTGTCGGGCAGCGACGAGGTGGCCGGCGCGGCCGTGTCGTGGGTCCGGATCGCGCTGTTCGGCGCGCCGCTGATCCTGGTCACGATGGCGGGCAACGGCTGGATGCGCGGGGTGCAGGACGCCGCGAAGCCGTTGCGGTACGTGCTGGCGGGCAACGGGATTTCGGCGGTGCTGTGCCCGGTGCTCGTCTACGGGGCGGACCTCGGGCTGGAGGGCTCGGCGATCGCGAACGTGGTGGCGCAGGTGATCTCGGCGTCGCTGTTCGTCGTGGCGCTGGTGCGCGAGAAGGTGGGGCTGCGCCCGGACTTCAAGGTGATGCGCGCCCAGCTGGGCCTGGGCCGCGACCTGGTGCTGCGCAGCTTGGCGTTCCAGGCGTGCTTCATCTCGGCGGCGGCGGTGGCGGCCCGCACGTCGACGGAAGCCGTGGGCGCGCACCAGGTGGTCCTGCAGTTGTGGACGTTCTTGGCGCTGGTGCTGGACTCGGTGGCGATCGCGGCCCAGTCCCTCGTGGGAGCGGCGCTGGGCGCGAACGCGGCCCGGCAGGCGCGCGGGGTGGCGGCGCAGATCACGGGGTACGGGCTGCTGCTGGGGTGCTTCCTGTGCGTGTTGTTCGCGGCGTTGTCGTGGGTGCTGCCGCACGCGTTCACGTCCGACGCGGGGGTGCTGGCCGAGATCCCGCACGCGTGGTGGTTCTTCGTGGCCCTGCAGCCGATCGCGGGAGTGGTGTTCGCACTGGACGGCGTGCTGCTGGGGGCGGGGGACGCGGCCTTCTTGCGCAACGCGACCCTCGGCAGCGCGGCGCTCGGCTTCCTTCCGCTGATCTGGGCGTCACTGGGCTTCGGGTGGGGTTTGACGGGGATCTGGATCGGGCTGTCGCTGTTCATGGTGTTGAGGCTGGTGTTCGTGCTGGTCCGCTGGCGGTCGGGCAACTGGGCGGTGACAGGCGCGATCCGCCCGGCGTGAGAGGCAGTCGGGTGACGGCGGTTACCTGTGGGCAAGACCACCCGGATAACGGCTATGTTTCGTCGTTGCTTAGGCGCTACAAGTAGTAGGGACGGCAGCGCAGGCGTCCGCCACGAAACGCCGAAACCCTGGAGGAACTTGTGCCGCCCGCCACCGGCCGCGCCACCGCCCGGTCCTGGCTCATCTGGCTCGCCGCCGTCACCGTCTACCTCCTCGCGGTCTTCCACCGCACCTCCTTCGGCGTCGCCGGGCTGCAGGCGGCCGAGCGCTTCGGCGTCGGCGCGGCCGCGCTCGGGACGTTCACCGTCCTGCAGGTCGGCGTCTACGCCGCGATGCAGATCCCGACCGGCGTCCTGGTCGACCGCTACGGCCCGCGCCGCGTCCTGACCGTCGCCGTCCTGATCCTCGGCGCCGGCCAGCTGCTCCTCGGCGTCGCCCACTCCTACGGCCTCGGCCTGCTCGCCCGCGGTGTGCTCGGCCTCGGCGACGCGCTCACCTTCGTCAGCGTCCTGCGCCTGGTCGCCGCCCACTTCCCGGGCCGGCAGTACGCGCTGCTGACGTCGTTCACCGCGGCTGTCGGCTACATCGGCAACCTCGCCGCCACCGTCCCGCTCTCGCTGGTGCTCGACAGCGCCGGCTGGACGCCCACCTTCCTGGCCGTCGGCGCCATCACCGTCCTCTACACCCTGGTCGTGACGCTCCGGGTCCGCGACGTCCCGGCCGGCGAACAGCCACCCGTCCGTGAGGAAGTCCGCCCGCGCCAGCTCGCCCACCAGGTCGCCGAGGCCTGGCGGACGCCGGGGACGCGCCTGGGCTTCTGGGTGCACTTCAGCACGATGTTCGCCCCCAACGCCCTGACGCTGCTGTGGGGCGTTCCGTGGCTCGTGCAGGGCCAGGGCCAGTCGAAGGCCACGGCCAGCGCGCTGCTCACCGTGTTCGTCTTCGGCTCGATGGCCGGCGGCCCGCTGCTCGGCGGCGTGATCGGCCGGCGCCCGTCGCTGCGGATGCCGCTGGTCGGCGGGTACATCGGCGGCGCCGCGCTGATCTGGGCGGTGCTGCTGAGCTGGCCGGGCACGGTGCCCGTGCCGGTCCTGGTGCCCGCCTTCGCGTTCCTCGCCCTCGGTGGCCCGGCGTCGATGATCGGCTTCGCGCTCGCCCGCGACTACAACCCGCTCACCCGCGTCGGCACGGCGACCGGCGTGGTCAACGTCGGCGGTTTCGTGGCGACGACCATCGCCGCCCTGCTCGTCGGCGTGTTGCTGCAGTGGACGGGCGGCAGCTTCCGGCTCTCGCTGCTGGCCATCGTCGCGATCCTGGCGCTGGGCACCTTCCGGATGCTCGTGTGGTGGCGCCGCACCCGCGCCCACCTCTTCCTCGCCGAAGCCCGCGGCGAGGAGCTGCCGGTCCGGATCACCCGCCGCCGCTGGGACGCCGCCCTGCCGGAGACGCCGATCGTGGCCGCGTGACCGAAGCCTGCAGCAGCTGCGGCGCGACCGCGAACCCGCGTCGCTCGTAGGCCGGCACGGCCGACCCCGAGGAGTGCACCGTGACGCGCTCCAGCCCGAGTTCGCAGGCCAGCCGCAGGACGGCCTCGATCAGCAGCCCGCCGAGCCCGCCGCGACGGGCTTCCGGCACGACGTAGACGCTCTGCACGTCACCGCACGCCCTCGTGAACGCCGTCGGCGTCGGCACGCGCGGGGTGACCGCGAGGAACGCCATCCCGAGCACCCGCCCGGCGCGCACCACGACGAGGCAGTGGTGGGTGGCCGCGTTCTCCCGCACCCAGGCGGCGAACTCGCGCACGAACTCCGCGCGGCCGTCGCCGGGCAGGCCGTCCCGCTCGGCCACCCAGCGCCACCGGAGTCCGGCGACGGCGGCCAGTTCGGCGGGCCGGACGGCCCGGACTTCGATCTCCGTCACGCCCCCATCCTGGCGGCTCCGAGCGGCCTGATCGACCCACGATCGGTGGCCAGTAGGGTTTGCCGCGTGTCGAGCCCCAAACCGCCCCGCCGTCCCGCCCCGCCGCCCGGTCTCCTGATCGTCGACAAGCCCGCCGGCATGACGTCGCACGACGTCGTCGCCCGCGCCCGCCGGATCATGGGCACCCGCAAGGTCGGGCACGCCGGCACGCTCGACCCGATGGCGACCGGCGTGCTGGTGCTCGGCATCGAGCGCGCGACCAAGCTGCTCGGCCACCTGGCGCTGGACCGCAAGACCTACCTGGCCACCCTCAGCCTCGGCAGCAGCACCACGACCGACGACGCCGAGGGCGAAGTCCTCACCACAGCGGACACGAAGCAGACCACGGACGAAGACATCGCCACAGGTGTCGAAAAGCTGACCGGCGACATCCAGCAGGTGCCGAGCGCGGTCAGCGCGGTCAAGATCGACGGCAAGCGCGCCTACGCCCGCGTCCGCGCCGGCGAGGACGTCGTGATCCCGGCCCGCCCGGTGACCGTCTACCGCTTCGACGTCCTGGGCATCCGCCACGAGGACGACCACGTCGAGGTCGACGCCGTCGTCGAGTGCTCGTCCGGCACGTACGTCCGCGCGCTGGCCCGGGACCTCGGCGCGGACCTCGGCGTCGGCGGGCACCTGAAGGCGCTGCGGCGCACCACGGTCGGCCCGTTCACGCTCGCCAGGGCCCGGACCCTCGACCAGCTCGAGGAGAAGCCGGAACTGAGCCTGGACCTCGACGCCGCCGTCGCCGCGGCCTTCCCGCGCCGCGACCTCGACGCCGCCACGGCGAAGGCGGTCCGGCACGGCCAGCGCATCCCGGCCGCCGGCGTCGAAGGCACCTACGGGCTCTTCGGCCCCGACGGCCGGGTGCTCGCGCTGGCCGCCGACGAAGAAGGCGTGTCCCGCGCAGTGGTCGTGCTGCTGCCCGCCTAGGGTGGCTCTTGAGAGACGGGAGTCTGACGTGCTGCGGTGGCGTGGGCTGGGGGACCTCCCCGGCGGCTGGGGCCGGTGCGTGGTCACCATCGGCGTGTTCGACGGTGTGCACCGCGGGCACCAGGAGCTGGTGAGCCGGACCGTCGCCGCGGCGGCCGAGCGCGGGCTGCCGAGCGTCATGCTGACGTTCGACCCGCACCCGTCGGAGGTCCTGCGCCCCGGCAGCCACCCGGCGCAGCTGACCACGTTGCGGCGCAAGGCGGAGATCGTCGAAGGCCTCGGCATCGACGTCTTCTGCGTGCTGCCGTTCACCCTGGAGCTGTCCCGGCTGCAGCCGGAGGAGTTCGTGCACGAGGTGCTCGTCGACCGGCTGCACGCGGCCGCGGTGATCGTCGGCGACAACTTCACCTTCGGCGCCAAGGCCGCCGGCGACGTCGCCCTGCTGCGCACCCTCGGCCGCCGGTTCGGCTTCGCCGCCTACGGCGCCGAGCTGCAGGGCAAGGAACTGTCCGAAGAGGACCAGTCGGCGATCACGTTCTCCAGCACCTACGTCCGGTCGTGCATCGACGCCGGCGACGTCGTCGCGGCGGCCGAGGCGCTCGGCCGCCCGCACCGCCTCGAGGGCATCGTCGTGCGCGGCGACGGCCGCGGCCACGAGCTCGGCTACCCGACGGCGAACCTGTCGACGCCGCGCTTCGCCGCCGTCCCGGCCGACGGCGTCTACAGCGCCTGGTTCACCCGCTCGGCCGACCCGGCGCGCCGGCTGCGCGCCGCGGTCTCGGTCGGCACGAACCCGACGTTCTCCGGGCGCGAGCGGACCGTCGAGGCGTTCGTCCTCGACGTCGACGAGGACTTCTACGGCCAGCACGTGGCGATCGACTTCGTGACGCGGCTGCGCGACCAGGTCCGGTTCGCCGACTCGGCCGGGCTGGTGACGCAGATCGACGACGACGTGATCGAGACGAGAAAGGCACTGGAGGTGCCCCCGGACACCCCGACCGGGGGCGAATAGGGGAATTCGCGGTCACGCACGTGACAGCGATGGCAAAATGCGCACGGACGGTGCGCGCGAGCGGGGACAAGGGGAGCGGAACTGGTGGAGGACCACAAGATCGTCCAGCGGAACATCGCGTTGCAGCGCGAGTGGTACGGGGAGCCGCTCGGTGACCGCGTGCGCCGGCTCGTGGTCGCGTTCGACGTTTCGCAGGCGTTCCTGGCCGAGGTCCTCGGGATCAGCGCCCCCATGCTCAGCCAGGTGATGAGCGGGCGGCGGGCGAAGATCGGCAACCCCGTCGTGCTGGCCAGGATGATCATGCTCGAGCGCAAGATCCTGGTGCCCGAGGTCGCCGCCGGCAACCGCGACGCGATGCTGGCCGCGATGGAGGACGTCCGCGACTCCCGCCCGACCGTCGGCCGCGACAACATCCCGGTCATCAACGAAGACCGGCGGGTGCTCGCCTACCTGCGTGACGTCGCCGAGGACGAGGACCTCGGCGAGGCCGCCAAGCGCCTCGACGACGACTTCCCGGCCATCGCCGACCTGCTGCGCCGGGCGGGCAACGGCTCCTGATGCCGGTCCTGTTCAGCGCGCTGCTCCCGCCGGACGACGTCGTCGAGCAGGTCGCCACGGCCCTCGGCGACCCCGGCGACGGCCTGCGCTGGGAGCCGCCGGAGCGCTGGCACGTCACCCTCGCCTACTACGGCCACGACGACGTCGGCACCCGCGCGGCCTGGCTGGCCGACCGGCTGGCCGGACGGGCCGCCGTCGACGTCCGGCTGGAAAAGGCCGCGACGTTCCCCGGGGTGCTGTGGTTGACTGTCGCCGGAGCGGAGCTGACGCCCCTCGCGCACGCCGCGGGGGCCGACGCCGAGGCGAGGCCCTACACAGCCCACCTGACGCTCGCGCGGTTCCCCCGGGAAGAACCGGGGCCCGCCGCGCGTTGGACCGAAAGGCTGGCCCGCTTCACCAGCCGTCGCTGGACGGCGGGCGAGGTGGCGCTGATGACCAGCGAGCGCGAACCGGGTGGCCCCCGCTACCGGGTGGCCCGCGCCTTCGAGCTGGACCGCGCCTGAAGCCGCTGTTCAGGGGGCTGGTAACCTCACGAGCGGGTCCGGCTGCAGTCCGTGGCGGCCGTGACCGTCTTCCCGGCGTGCATCCGGCGTCCGGGGCCGCACGGCACTGATTATTTCGAGGAGCAACACAAGTGGCGCTGTCCACCGAAGAGAAGAAGTCGATCCTGGCCGAGTACGGCGTGCACGACTCGGACACGGGATCCCCCGAGGCCCAGGTCGCGCTGCTGACCAAGCGGATCGTCGGCCTCACCGAGCACCTCAAGGCTCACAAGCACGACCACCACTCGCGTCGCGGGCTCCTGCTGCTGGTCGGCCGTCGCCGCCGGCTGCTGAACTACGTGATGAAGGTGGACATCGAGCGTTACCGTGCGCTGATCCAGCGCCTCGGCCTGCGCCGATAGCTTTACCCGAGGGGGAGTGACCACGCGGTCGCTCCCCCTCGCCACACAAACGGCGCGAGCGCGCACGAGGGTCCGTCCGCCGGTCCTCGGTAGTGGTTCCCGGGAAGAGTCCCGGGGGCTTCGATCGAAGACCGGCCTCATTCCTCGAGCGTCCTCAGGCGAAACGGGTCCCAGGGTGGGAGACTCGCGCCGTACAGAGGAACCAAAGAGGAGAACAATCTATGACCGACTCCACCGGAGTCACCGTGCACGAGACCGAAGCCGTCATCGACAACGGCAAGTTCGGTACTCGCACCGTCCGCTTCGAGACGGGCCGCCTGGCCAAGCAGGCCGCCGGCGCCGTGGTCGCGTACCTCGACGAAGAGACCATGCTGCTCTCGGCGACGACCGCGTCGAAGCACCCGAAGGAGCACTTCGACTTCTTCCCGCTGACCGTGGACGTCGAAGAGCGCATGTACGCCGCGGGCCGCATCCCCGGCGCGTTCTTCCGCCGCGAGGGCCGCCCGTCGACCGACGCGATCCTGACCTGCCGCCTGATCGACCGGCCGCTGCGCCCGTCGTTCGCCGACGGTCTCCGCAACGAGATCCAGGTCGTCATCACCGTCCAGAGCCTCAACCCGGACGACCCGTACGACGTGCTGGCCATCAACGCCGCGTCGGCGTCGACCCAGATCGCCGGCCTGCCGTTCTCCGGCCCGGTCGGCGGCGTCCGCGTCGCGCTGATCGAGGGCCAGTGGGTCGCGTTCCCGACCTGGTCGCAGCTGGAGAAGGCGACCTTCAACATGGTCGTGGCCGGCCGCATCGTGGGCGATGACGTCGCGATCATGATGGTCGAGGCCGAGGGCACCGAGCACACGCTCGACCTGATCGCCGCCGGCGGCACCGCGCCGGACGAGGTCGCGGTCGCCGCGGGCCTCGAGGCCGCGAAGCCGTTCATCAAGGTCCTGTGCGAGGCGCAGCAGCGCCTGGCCGAGGCCGCCGCGAAGCCGACCGGCGAGTTCCCGGTCTACCCGGCCTACCAGCAGGACGTCTACGAGGCCGTCGCGGCGATCGCCACCGACGACCTGGCCCGCGCGCTGCAGATCGCCGGCAAGCAGGACCGCGACGCCGCGACCGACGAGGTCAAGGCCGCCGTCCTGGAGAAGGTCGGCCTCGGCGAGGGCGAAGCCTTCGAGGGCCGCGACAAGGAGATCGGCGGGGCGTTCAAGGCCCTGACGAAGAAGATCATGCGCCAGCGCGTCCTCACGGAGAAGATCCGGATGGACGGCCGTGGCCTCACCGACATCCGGTCGCTCGCGGCCGAGGTCGCCGTGATCCCGCGGGCGCACGGCTCGGCGCTGTTCGAGCGCGGCGAAACCCAGATCCTGGGCGTCACCACGCTGAACATGCTGCGCATGGAGCAGCAGATCGACTCGCTCTCCCCGGAGACGACGAAGCGCTACCTGCACCACTACAACTTCCCGCCCTTCTCCACCGGTGAGACCGGCCGCGTCGGTTCGCCGAAGCGCCGCGAGATCGGCCACGGCATGCTCGCCGAGCGCGCCCTGGTGCCGGTGCTGCCGAAGCGGGACGAGTTCCCGTACGCGATCCGCCAGGTCTCCGAGGCGCTGGGCTCCAACGGCTCGACCTCGATGGGCTCGGTCTGCGCGTCCACGATGAGCCTGTACAACGCCGGCGTGCCGCTGAAGGCGCCGGTCGCGGGCATCGCGATGGGCCTGGTCTCCGACGAGGTCGACGGCGAGACCCGCTACGTGGCGCTCACCGACATCCTCGGTGCCGAGGACGCCCTCGGCGACATGGACTTCAAGGTCGCCGGCACCAAGGACATCATCACCGCGCTGCAGCTGGACACGAAGCTCGACGGCATCCCGTCGGAGGTCCTCGCGGCCGCGCTGAAGCAGGCGAAGGACGCGCGCATCACCATCCTGGAGGTCATCGCCGAGGCGATCGACAGCCCGGACGAGATGAGCCCGTACTCGCCGCGCGTCACCAGCGTGAAGATCCCGGTCGACAAGATCGGCGAGGTCATCGGCCCGAAGGGCAAGATGATCAACTCGATCACCGAGCAGACCGGCGCCGACATCTCCATCGAGGACGACGGCACGATCTACGTGGGCGCTTCGGACGGCCCGTCGGCGGAGGCGGCGATCGACCTGATCAACGCCATCGCCAACCCGCAGCTGCCCAAGGTCGGCGAGCGCTTCCTCGGCACCGTGGTGAAGACGGCCGCGTTCGGCGCGTTCGTCTCGCTGCTGCCGGGCAAGGACGGCCTGGTGCACATCTCCAAGCTGGGCAACGGCAAGCGGATCGCCAAGGTCGAGGACGTGGTCAACGTGGGCGACAAGCTCCGCGTCGAGATCGCCGACATCGACAACCGCGGCAAGATCAGCCTGATCGTCGTCAAGGACGATGAGGCCGCCAAGCCCGCCGAGGGTGACGAGAAGAAGGCCGACGCCGACAAGGCCGACGCCAAGTAAGACGCAAGTTCCGCCGAAGGCCTCCTCGCCGCACCCGGTGGGGAGGCCTTCGTGGCATCGTGAGTAAGGAACCCATGGCACGGCAGGTTTCCGGGCACGAACAGCCCGTCGGCACCACCCGCACGCTCGAGTCCACCCCGGACGGCGCGGTCGTCAAGCGCAGCGTCCTCCCCGGCGGCCTGCGGGTGATCACCGAGCACGTCCCGGCGTCCCGGTCGGCCACGGTCGGGCTGTGGGTCGGCATCGGCTCCCGCGACGAGCCGGCCGCCGTCGCCGGCGCCGCGCACTACCTCGAGCACCTGCTGTTCAAGGGCACGAAGCACCGCGACGCCACGCAGATCGCCGAGGAGATCGACGCCGTCGGCGGCGAGTTCAACGCCTTCACGGCGAAGGAGCACACCTGCTACTACGCGCAGGTGCTCGACGCGGACCTCCCGCTGGCCGTGGACCTGGTCACCGACGTCGTGTTCGAGGCGCTCTGCACCGACCGCGACATGGACATGGAACGCAGCGTCGTCCTCGAAGAGATCTCGATGCGCGACGACGACCCCGAGGACCTCCTCCACGAGACGTTCGTGACGGCGGTCCTCGGCGACCACCCGCTCGGCCGCCCGGTGCTGGGCACCGAGAAGTCGATCATCGGGATGTCGCCGTCGGCGCTGCGGAACTTCTACAAGCGCCGCTACACGCTGCCGCGGATGGTGCTGTCCGTCGCCGGGAACATCGACCACAACCACGTGCTCCGCCTGGTCCGCAAGGCCCTTCGCGAGAAGCTGGCCGGGTCCGCGACACCGATCGCGCCGCGCGAGGGCCGTGCCCGGATCAAGACCCTCCCCAAGCTGGCCCTGCACACCGACGACACAGAGCAAGCGCACGTCATGCTCGGCCTGCGGTCGCTGTCGCGCCACGACGACCGCCGCTTCGCGCTGTCGGTCCTCAACGCGGCGCTCGGCGGCGGCATGTCGTCGCGGCTGTTCCAGGAGATCCGCGAGCAGCGCGGGCTGGCCTACCAGGTGTACTCGTCGGTCGCGAGCTACGCCGACACCGGGCACCTGGCCGTGTACGCGGGCTGCCAGCCGGAGAAGCTCGGCGACGTCGCCGGCGTCATCCGCGAGGTCCTCGACAAGGTCGGCGTCGACGGCCTGACCGACGCCGAGGTGGCCCGCGCCAAGGGCCAGCTGCGCGGCGGGATCGTGCTGGGCCTGGAGGACACGTCGTCGCGGATGTCGCGGATCGGCAAGAACGAGCTCAACTACGGCCACTATCTGGGCGTCGACGACACGATCGCGCGTATCGACGCCGTCACCACCGAAGACGTGTGTGCGCTCGCTCGCACTTTGTTCGCGCGGCCGGGCGGGGTCTCGGCGGCGGCGGTCGTCGGGCCGTACGCTCACGCCGACGACCTTCCTGACGACCTGCACGAGGTGATCGCTTCATGACCATCAACGTCGGTGTGCTCGGTGCGCGCGGCCGGATGGGCGCGACGGTGGTGAACGCCGTCGAAGGCGCTTCCGACATGAAGCTCGTGGCCGCGCTGGACGCGGGCGACGACTTCGCGGCGCTGGCCGACGCCCAGGTGGTCGTCGACTTCACCCACCCCGACGCCGTCATGGGCAACCTCGAGTACCTGGTCGAGCACGACATCCACGCGGTCGTCGGTACGACGGGCTTCAGCGAATCCCGCTTGGCCTCCCTGCGCGCGTTGCTGGAGCCGAAGCCGTCGCTGGGTGTGCTGATCGCGCCGAACTTCGCCCTTGGCGCGGTTCTCGCGATGCGGTTCGCGGCCCAGGCGGCGAAGTTCTACGCGTCGGCGGAGATCATCGAGCTGCACCACAACCGCAAGGCCGACGCACCGTCCGGCACCGCCGCGCACACCGCCCGGATGATCGCCGCGGCGCGGGCGGAGGCGGGCGTGACGCCGGGCCCGGACGCGACGACGTCCGAACTCGACGGCGCCCGCGGCGCGACGGTCGAGGAGGTCCGCGTGCACTCGGTCCGCCTGCCGGGCCTGGTGGCGCACGAGGAGATCCTGTTCGGCGGCGAAGGGGAGACCCTGACGATCCGCCACGACTCCCTCGACCGGACGTCGTTCATGCCGGGCGTCCTGCTCGGCGTGCGCGAGGTGCTGAAGCGCCCCGGCCTGACGGTCGGCCTGGAGAACGTGCTCGACCTGTGAAGGCTCGCAACGTCGCGCTGCTGCTGACGGCGGCGCTGGTCGTCTACCTGTTCCTGCTCGCGGACCGGGCGTTCGCGCTGTTCAAGACGGGCACGGGCGTCGGCATCGCGCTGGGCGTGGGAGTGTTCCTGCTGCCGCTGCTCGGCGTGTGGATCATCGTGATGACCTGGCGCAACGGGGTGCAGATCCAGCGTCTGTCGCGCCGGCTGGACGCCGAAGGCGCGCTCCCGGACGTCTCGGACCTCCCGCGCCGGCCCTCGGGCCGGGTCGATCGTGACGCGGCCGACGCGTGGTTCGCCGAGCGTCGCGCGGAGGTCGAAGCGGACCAGGAGAACTGGCGGGTCTGGTACAAGCTGGCGTACGCGTACGACATCGCGGGTGATCGCCGGCGGGCCCGCGAGACGATGAAGAAGGCTGTGGAGCTGGAAGCCGCCGACCGCTGAATTCGCGGTGTGGCATTTCGCTGACAGTTGTCGTTCATTCGGGAAATGTGCGGTGTTCGTACTATCGCCCGCATGAAACCGACTTCATCGTCACCGGGGTTGCGGGCGTTGTCCGCGTCGCTGCGCGAAGTGCGCGAAGGCAGGAAATTCGGGTTGCGCGAGCTGGCGCGGGCGCTCGAGATCGATCCGCGGCTGTTGTCCCAGTGGGAGCTAGGGTTGCGGGTGCCACCGGTCGAGGAGGTGGCCCGCATCCTCGGCTACCTGCGGATCGACCGGGCGACGACGCAGCGGATCCTCTTCCTGGCAACGCATGCGAAGGAACCCAACTGGCTGGACTCCAACCCGTCGGATCTGCCCGCCGCCCTCACGGGGGTCATGCAGTGCGAGCGCACGGCGAACCAGATCACCAACTGGTCCCCGCTCGTGATCCCCGGCCTGCTCCAGACCCCCGACTACGCCCGGGCATTGCTGACCGCCTCCGAAATCAAGCCGGCCGAGGCGGATGCGCGGCTGGTGGTTCGCTTGGAACGCCAGCGGATTCTTTCCCAGCGCAACCCCGTTCGCCTGCAGGCCATCATCTCCGAATTGGCGATCCGCGAGGTGGTCGGCAACGGGGACATCATGTCCGACCAGATCGACCATCTACTGGCCTCAACTGCTACATCTAACATTTCAGTTCGCGTAGTGCCCGCCGACGTGGGCTATCACCAGGGCAAACTCGGCATGTTCACCCTCTACGACTTCCCTGCCGAGCCGTCGATCGTGTTGATCGAGCACCATCACGCCAGCGCCTTCCTCAACGAGTTGGAGGCTATCTCGAGCTACCGAAAGCTGGTAAAGCTCTTACTGGGCAAGGCAATGACCGAAGATGCCTCGGAAGCTTTGCTTCGGGAGGCGGTGAGGTAGGGGGCAGGGTGTTCATCTGGCGCAAGTCGAGCTACAGCGGAGCCGAAGCAGAGTGCGTCGAGGTCGGCTTCACCTGGCAGAAGTCGAGCTATAGCGTGCAAACCGAGTGTGTGGAGGTGGCTCTGTCCACCACCGTCGGGGTGCGGGACACGAAAGCCCGTCACCTGGGCCAGCTCACCGTCTCCCGCGCAGCCTGGACCGCCCTCTGCTCAGTGGTGCAGCCACCCAGCGAACACCGCAGGTGAAGCGGCTATCAAACTGAAGCGGATCCACCTTCCGGCCAGCCCGGTCGTCAAGAAGGTCATGAGCCGCATGCGGACCATGCCGGCCAGCACGCTCGTCGCCATGAACGGGGGCAGGCCCACCAGGGAACTCACCCCGTAGGTGCCGGCCATCCAGTGCGGATGCCGGTGGCAGCGCTCGCGCAGCGCCTCGACCCAGCCGCGCATCCGCTTGGTGCGCAGCTGCCAGCGGACGCGTCGCTCGGTCAGCGGCCGCTCGCGGTGCAGGCGGTCGTGCAGGGCCTTCGGCAGCTTGATCGTGCCGCGCGCGGCCAGGAAATACAGCGTCTTCCCGGCGATCTGCCCGACGGCCACCGCCGCCCCGAGCCACAGCCAGTGCAGCCCCGGCTGGCTCGCGCACAGCCCGAGCAGGAACACCTCGGCGTTGATCAGCGGCACGATGGCCGAACCGAACGCGACGCCCAGCGTCAGCAGGATCCAGCTCATCGTGTCACCTCCTCAAATTCGCCCGTGTACTCCAAGTTATCAGTTCGAAATCTCCGCGCACTGGGGTTAACCCCCCTCTTCGGCGGGTGGTCCGCACCAGAAGATCACCTGCGCGACGTCTTCCGGCCACCTCCCGCTGGAACGCTGACCGGGTGGCCGCCGAGCAACCCCGAACGCCCGCCGACCGATTCGGCGCTCTCTGCCAGGCGATCGTGCGCGTCCTCCCGCTGGGTCTGTCGCGGATCGTGGCGCCGACGTTCCTGGGTTTCTGCGTCATCAACGGTCTGACGTTCGGCGTCGACCTCGGGTTGCTGACGATCTTCCACGGGCTGTTCGGCTGGCCGGTGTGGCTGGCGATCACGCTGGCGTACGTCTGCGCGTTCGGGCTGAGCTTCGTGCTGAACCGGACGTTCAACTTCCATTCCCACGCGGCCGTCGGAATGCAGCTCGTGCTTTACATCGGTGCGATTGCTGTCAATTACGCGGCGTTTTTGCTGGGTGTGGGCGCGGGCCTGACGGCGCTGGGCGTCGAATACCACGTGTCACGGCTGCTCGCGGGCGCGTGCGAGGGCGTGTTCATGTACGCGGTGATGCGCTGGGTGATCTTCCGGGACTCAGGCCAGGGCGAGGTCGAGGGTGCCGGTGAGCCGGACCTCGCGGACCATGCGGTCGCCGGTGTCGAGGGTGCGAACCGTACCGTCGGGGTTCCAGCCGGCGCGGCGGTAGAAGCCGAGGGAGGCGTGGTCGCCCTGGGCGACCCAGGCGATGCCGCGCGTGGCGCCGTCGGCCCGGAGGCCCGCGGCGGCCGTCGCGAGTAGCCGTCCGGCGTGGCCTCGGCGTCCCCACCGAGGTTCGACGAGCAGGGTGGCGACGAGGCCGGTGGTTTCCGCGTCTTCGGGAAGGCTGCCGTCGGCGGCGGCGACCTCGCTCTCGGGGGCCCGGCCGACGACGCAGAAGCCGACGGTGAAGTCACCCTCGGTGGCGACGTAGACCTGGCTGCCGGGGTACTCGATGGTCTCGGTCCAGGTGCCCGCGAGGTCGGCGGCGTCCAGTTCGGCCAGGGCGTTCTTACCCAGCAGGTCCTCGTAGGCGGCGTGCCAGGTGTCGCGCTGGAGGCGGGCGATCTCCGCGGCGTCGGACAGGTCGGCGGGGCGGACGGCGGCGTCGCTCATGGGCTGAAGATAGCGGTGCGCGTTTTTGTCGGTGGTGGGTGGCACCATGACGGCACCATGCAAACGATCAGCGTCTCGACGGCCCGGAAGACGTTCCTGGCCGCACAGGGCTTCGCCGACCCCCGTCCCTCTGTCGCGCCTTCGCGGCGGCATCTGAAACGGGTGCTGTCGCGGGTCCAGCTGCTGCAGCTGGATTCGGTGAACGTGGCGGTCCGGGCGCACTACATGCCGGTGTTCTCGCGCCTGGGCGCGTACGAGCCGTCGCTGCTGGACGGCGCGGCATGGTCGCACTCGGCGCGTCAGCCGCGGCTGCTGGTGGAGACGTGGGCGCACGAGGCGAGCCTGCTCCCGATCGAGGACTGGCCGCTGATCCGCTCGGGCGCGAAGCGCGACGGCTGGTGGAAGCACTACGGCCCGCTGATCGAGAAGTCCCCGGGCCTGGTCGACGAGATCCTGTCGGTGGTGAAGGAACTGGGCCCGATCGGCGCGGGCGGCATCGAGCGCGAGGTGGCGGCGGACGCCCAGCGCCGTGGCCCGGGCTCGTGGTGGGAGCGGTCGGAGGTCAAGCGAGTCTGCGAGTACCTGTTCGGCATCGGCCAGCTGACGACGGGCACGCGCCGCTCGTTCGAGCGGCTCTACGACCTGACGGAGCGAGTGGTGCCTCCGGAGATCCTGTCGGTTTCGGTGTCGCCGGAGGAGGGCGCTCGGGGCTTGATCGAGCGTTCGGCCCGGGCGTTGGGGGTGGCGACGGAGACGGATCTGCGCGACTACTACCGCTTGGGCCCGGCGCCGGCCCGCCAGGCGGTGGCGGAGCTGGTGGAGTTGGGAATCCTGGAGCCGGTCTCGGTCCGCGGCTGGAAGGCGGTGGCGTACCGCCATGTTGAGGCCCGCACCCCGCGCGCGGTGACGGGCCGGGCGCTGCTGTGCCCGTTCGACCCGCTGATCTGGGAGCGGGCCCGCACGGAGCGGCTGTTCGGGTTCCACTACCGCATCGAGATCTACGTCCCGGAGCCGAAGAGGGTGTACGGGTATTACGTGTTCCCGTTCCTGCTGGACGGTTCGCTGGTGGCCCGGGTGGACTTGAAGTCCGACCGGGCGGCGGGGGTGTTGCGAGTCCAGGGAGCGTTCGCGGAGGAGGGGGCGGACGTGGCCCGGGTGCTGCCGGAGCTGGCGGCGGAGCTGAAGCACATGGCGGAGTGGCTGGGCTTGTCCGGCGTGGCAGTGGGCACGCGCGGTGATTTGGCCCGGCCGTTGGCAAAACTGGTGCGCTGAAGCGCCCCAATGTGGCCTTCGGTGCGTCAGACGCACCGAAGGCCACATTGGGTGCGTGAGACGCACCGAAGGCCGCCTTGGGGCGCATACGCCGAGCCTGGCTCGCCGCAGAAGGTCCGCGGTCCAAAGGGGACCTCCCAGGTGAGCCGCACCGGCCGAACCGGCCCCGCGCGGCAAGCGGACCGAACCCGGCGGGAACCGTGCGAGACCGGCGAAGCGCAAAGAAACGGGCCGTTCCCGGAGATCCCCGCCGGGAACGGCCCGCCACCCCCTTGACCAAGCGGCCGCTGGAGCCGCCGGTCGTGCGAGTCGTCCCCGCCGGGAACGGCCCGCCACCCCCTTGACCAGACGGCCGCGGGAAGCCCGCCCGGTCTTACGGATCGCCCCCGGCCCCCGCCTGGAACGAGCCTCAGCCGGCCGCGCGCGTCACGACCGCGTTGCCGGAGCCCGTCCGGGCCCGCACCTTCAACTGCACCCCACCCTCGGGAGCGCTGTCCGCCACATCCAGCTCGCTCGACACCCGCCCACCGCTCGACGCCAGCTCGACCTCGGCCGCGGTCCCGCCGCGGATACCGACCCGCACCTCACCGGACCCCGTGATCAAGTCCAACGACCCCGAAGCCGCGTCGGCCACCGACAAGTCGCCGCTGCCCGTGCGGGCCATCACCTCGCCCGACACCGCCCCCAGCCACACGTCGCCCGTGCCGGTGGCCAACGTCGCCGACCCGGCGATCGACGACGCCTCGACGTGACCGCTGCCGCTGCGCAGCTGCAACCCACCGAGCGTCGGGCCGAGCTTGATCGCGCCGCTGCCCGTGCGGATCGTTGCCGAGCCGTCCGCGCGGTCGAGCTTGACCTCGCCCGATCCCGTCAGCAGGTCGACACGCCCGGCCGAGCCGGTCACCGTCACGTCCGCCGCGCCCGCCCGGACGTCGACGTGCGAGCCCGCCGGCGCGCGGACGATCACCGACAGCGCCACGTTCCGCAGCTGCCACGCCTTCGGTGCCTGGACGACCAGGCGGTTGCCCAGCTTCTCGATCCGGCTCTGCCGCACCGCCTCGGCCGGGTTGGCCCCCGACGGGTCCACCCCCAGCTGGTCGCCGAACCGCTCGCCGACCCAGGACAGGAGGCTGTTGACCCCCGCCACCCACGGCTGCTGCTCGCCCTGGTCGTGCCGCAGCTCGACCCGCGCACCGGACTCGCCCTCCAGGACGACCTGCACGCGGCCGATCGTCACGCCGACGTCCAGGTCCAGCGGACCCTCGGTCTCGAACTCGTCGATGCGGACCAGTTCGTCCACGGTCTCTTCGTCACTCATCGGAAAATCCCCTCAGCCCTCGACCCAGCCGTGCAGGTGCGACCCGGGCCGGTCGCCCTTGCCGTGGTGCTTGGGGCCCGCGCCCAGCGAGCCGTGCCCCAGCGCCCCCTGCACCGCCTGGGAGACGAACGTGTTCAGCGAGACGCCCTGCGCCGCCGCCGCGCGCTCGGCCTGGCCCTTGATCTGCTCGACCAGGCGCAGCGTGATGCGCGAGATGTCGCCGCCGTCGATCGGCGGTGGTGGCGGCGTGGTGTCACGTGGTGTCGAGCGTGACGTCGGCTCCTCGGCGGAGCCGGTGACGACCACGCGAACGTCCCGGCCGTCCAGTCGCACGTCGACCACCTGGCCCGGCAATGCGGCCGTGACCTCGGCAGCGAGGTCGGCGAGGGCGTTCATGAGCGTAAGGCGGACGGCGGGCTCGAGCGCGGAGGACAGCAGCGCGGCCGCCCGCCGGGTGTGCTCGTCCCCGGCGGCAGCCGTGTTCGCGAGGTCCTCGCGAAGGTTGGCGATGTACGGCGTCAGGTCCATGACACCACTATGACGTCACTCGTGGTGTCAGTCAAGCGAGCGGTTAGGCTCACGTGGGGAGCCGGCGGAAGGAGTGCGAACGTGGCCGAAACCGTGTCACCGAGGGTGCAGCTGATCGCGAAGACGGAGTTCTTCCCGCCGGAGGACGTGCCCTGGTCGACCGACGCCGAAGGCGGCGAAGCGCTCGCCGAGTTCGCCGGCCGCGCCTGCTACCAGTCCTGGAAGAAGCCGAACCCCGCCACCGCGACCAACGCCGGCTACCTCGAGCACATCATCGACGTCGGCCACCTTTCGGTGCTGGAGCACGGTTCCGTCACCTTCTACATCACCGGCATCTCCCGCTCCCTGACCCACGAGCTGATCCGGCACCGCCACTTCTCGTACTCCCAGCTCTCGCAGCGGTACGTGCCCGAGCGCGACGCGGAGATCGTCGAGCCCGAGGTCATCGCGAACGATCCCGTGCTGCACGAGAAGTTCCTCGCCGCGGCGCAGGCGAGCGTCGACGCCTACACCGAGCTCCTGGCCGGCCTCGAGGAGAAGTTCGCCGACGTCCCGAGCGCGACCCTGCGCCGCAAGCAGGCCCGCCAGGCCGCCCGCGCGGTGCTGCCGAACGCGACCGAAACCCGCATCGTCGTCACCGGGAACTACCGGGCCTGGCGCCACTTCGTCGCGATGCGCGCCACCGAGCACGCCGACGTCGAGATCCGGCAGCTGGCCGTGGAGTGCCTGCGGCACCTGCAAAAGGCCGCGGCGAACGTGTTCGCCGACTTCACCATCTCGACGCTGCCGGACGGCACCGAGATCGCGACGAGCCCGAAGGTGTTCGAAGGCTGATGAAACGACTGGCGATCGACGTCCGGCCCGGCGACTACGCCGTGGTCCGGCTGCCCGCGGACGCCCCGGTGCCCGCCGAGCTGCTCGCGCCCGGCGAACCCGCGTTCGTCTCGGTGACCCGCACGCCCGAGGAGCTGTCCATCATCTGCCCGGCCGGGCGGGAACCGGCCGGCGGCACGGCCGAGGACGGCTGGCGGCTGCTCTCGGTCCGCGGGCCGCTGGAGTTCACGCTCACCGGCATCATCGCCGCGCTGGCCTCGGAGCTGGCCGCGGCCGGCGTCGCGCTGTTCTCGATGTCCACGTTCGACACCGACCACATCCTGGTCCGCGGCACCGACCTCGGGCACGCCGTGAAGGCGCTGCGCGAGTCCGGGCACGAAGTCGCGCACCCCTGACGCTTTTCGGCGGGCGATTCACGGGTACTCGCTCCCGCGAGGGTGGGAGCCATCACCCTTGAAATCGAAAGTTCGGCGCGCCTAAACTTCGATTTGGGATCCCCGACACCCCGGTGAGAGGCAGGCGACATGGCGGTCACGGAGGCTGTCCGGCCGAGATTGGCGTCGCGCCTGCGCGCCGGGTCGGCCCTGCTCGGCCCGGCGTTCGTCGCCGCGATCGCCTACGTCGACCCGGGGAACGTCGCCTCCAACATCAGCGCCGGCGCCCGCTACGGCTACCTGCTGGTCTGGGTGATCGTCGCGGCGAACCTGATGGCCGTGCTCGTCCAGTACCTGTCGGCGAAGCTCGGCCTGGTCAGCGGGATGTCGCTGCCGGAGGCCCTGCGCGCCCGGCTGTCCCGGCCCGCGCGGCTGGCCTACTGGCTGCAGGCCGAGGTCGTCGCCATCGCCACCGACCTCGCCGAGGTCGTCGGCGGCGCGATCGCGCTCTACCTCCTGTTCGACCTGCCGCTGATCGTCGGCGGCCTGATCACCGGCGCGGTCTCGCTGACGCTGCTGGCGGTCCAGGACCGCGGCGGCCAGCGGACGTTCGAGCGCGTCGTCACCGGCCTGCTGCTGGTCATCGCGGTCGGCTTCCTGGCCAGCCTGTTCGTCGAGCCGCCGTCCGCGGCGGACACGCTCGGCGGGCTCGTGCCGAAGTTCGACGGCGCGGGCAGCATCCTCATCGCCGCCGCGATGCTGGGCGCGACCGTCATGCCGCACGCCGTCTACCTGCACTCCGGCCTGGTCCGCGACCGCCACGGGCTGCCCGACGTCACCACCCGCCGCCGCCTGCTGCGCGCCACCCGCGCCGACGTCGGCCTGGCGATGCTGCTCGCCGGCGCGGTGAACCTCGGCATGCTGCTGCTCGCGGCGACGAACCTGCAGGGCCAGGACGGCGTCGACAGCATCGAGGGCGCGCACCACGCGGTCTCGCTGGCGCTCGGCCCCGGTATCGCGCTGATGTTCGCGATCGGCCTGCTGGCCTCGGGGCTCGCGTCGACGTCGGTCGGTGCGTACGCGGGCGCGATGATCATGCAGGGCCTGCTGCACAAGCGGATCCCGCTCGTCCTGCGCCGGCTCGTCACCCTCACCCCGGCGATCGTGGTCCTCGCCCTCGGCGCCGATCCCAGCGCCGCGCTGGTCGTCTCCCAGGTGGTGCTGTCCTTCGGGATCCCGTTCGCGCTGGTACCGCTGATCCGGCTGACGGCGGACCGGCGGCTGATGGGCGCGGACGTCAACCGCCGGCTCACGACGGTCGCGGCGTCGGTCGTCGCGGGCGTTATCATCGCGTTGAACCTGGTCCTGATTTACCTGACCTTCACCGGCTGAGCGGATGGCCCCGATCTACGCCCTCAACGCAGAATGCGGCGGACGGGAAACCCACGCCCGCGACCTCGCCCGCCACTTCGACGGCTGGCCGTCCCGCGTCTTCTCGGACGGCGCCGGCTGGTGGTGCGGAGTGGCGCCCGAGGGGCTGAGCCGCACCGGCGCGCACACCGCCGAGGAGGCGGCCGCCATGACCGAGGCCGGCCGCCGCCTCTACTGGCTCCTGCGCACCGCCCCGCCGGTCTACCGCTACGCGCTCGCCGGCGTCGAAACGGACGGATTCCGCACGTACGCCGAGCTGATGGCCGAAAAGGACCTGACGAGGTTCCCGGGGCTCGTGGTCAGCGAAGACATCTGGGCCGCCACGGGCGGGCGCGCCGAGTTCAGCGACTTCGCGCCGGGCTACCGCTGGATCCCGTACCGGGGCGAAACGCACCGCTGAGTCACAATTGCGCGGAACCCCGAACGCTCCGCGGCGGTCCGACTAGCATCTGCGCGACCGCCGCCAAAAGGAGCACCGTGACCGACGAACAGACCCGGCCGTATCCACCGCGGGCGCCCGCCACGCCTGGTCAGCGGGTGGTCGCGGGCCGCTATGCGCTCCTCGGCGAGCTCGGCCGCGGCGGCATGGGCGTCGTGTGGCGGGCGCAGGACCAGGTCATCGGCCGCCAGGTCGCCGTCAAGGAGCTGCGGCTGCCCGACGCCGAGTCGGCCGCCGTCTTTTCCGAGCGCGCGCTGCGCGAAGTGCGCACCGGCGGGCGGCTCAACGACCCCGCCGTCGTCACGGTCTACGACGTCGTCACCGACGGCGGCACCACGTTCATCGTCATGGAGCTCGTCGAGGCGCCGTCGCTGGCCGACCTCGTGCGCCAGCGCGGCCCGATGCCCGCCGCGCAGGCCGCGCTGATGGGGGAGCGGGTGCTGGCCGCGCTGCAGGCCGCGCACGCGGCCGGGATCGTGCACCGCGACGTCAAGCCGGCGAACATCCTGGTCGCGCCGGACGGCCGCGTGAAGCTCACCGACTTCGGCATCGCCCACGCCGTCGACGACCCGCGCCTGACCACCAGCGGCATGATCGTCGGCTCGCCCGCGTTCATGGCGCCGGAGCGCGTCGAAGGCCGTGAAGCGCTGCCCGCGTCCGACCTGTGGTCGCTGGGCGCGACGCTGTTCTTCGCCGTCGAAGGCACGATCCCGTTCGAGCGCGCGACCACGGCCGCGACGCTGCACGCGATCATGACCGAGATCCCGTACCTGACCCGTGGCCAGGGCCCGCTCGCCGCGGCCATCCTCGGCCTGCTCGTCGCGAACCCCGACGCGCGCCTCACCGCGGCGCAGGCGCAGAACCTGCTGACCACGGCGCAGGGCGTGCGGCCGACCCCGCCCGGCGGCACCGCGATGGTCAACCCGATGACGCGGGTCGCGCCCCAGCCGCCGAAGAAGGACCACCGCGCGCTGTGGCTGTCGGCCGCCGGGGTGCTGGTCGTCGCCGCCCTGGTCGGCGGCTTCTTCGCCGGCAAGGCGTTCGAGGCCCCGGCCGTCGACGAGCAGAAGCTGCCGACCATGAGCTTCGGCCTCGGCGGGCAGATGCGCGTGGACGCCAGCTCCAGCTACCTCTGCTACAACGCCGCGGTCCAGGACGGCGGCGAAATCAGCGACGCCAACGACGGCGACTGCAAGGACAGCCACACCCTCGAGATCTACGACGCCGGGGACGTCATCGGCACCGCGAGCTGGTCCGACAGCGACGCGACCGTCGCCGGCTACCCGGGCCTGGGTGCCGTCACGGCGGCCGCCGAAGCCCGCTGCGCGGCCTCGTTCCGCTCGTCGATCGTCCCCGAGACCAAGCGCGACGGCCTCAAGTACCGGGCGCTCGTGCCGACCCAGGCGCAGTGGCAGAGCGTCCCCACCGAGAGCGGCGAATACCCGACGCGCGAGTTCTACTGCGTGCTGGCCAAGTCCGACGGCGGGCCGATCTCCTCGCCCATCGTGACCAAGGTCAAGTAGAAGTTCCGCGACGAGCGGCCGGGTCGCGGAAATCCTCCGCACTTCGCCGGACGTGACCAGGTCGGCGCGGTTTTGTCGGTGCGACGGGGTACCGTCTCAGCATGTCCAACCCACCTACCGCAGCGCCCGGACGGCCGTTCGGGCGCGTGCTCACCGCGATGGTCACCCCCTTCGACGCCGAGGGCGCGCTGGACCTGAAGCGGGCGCAGGAGCTGGCCGAGCACCTCGTGGAGCTGGGCAACGACGGTCTCGTGGTCAACGGCACCACCGGCGAGAGCCCGACCACGAGCGACGCGGAGAAGCAGGAGCTGATCCGCGCCGTGGTCGAGGCCGTCGGCGACCGCGCGACCGTCGTGGCCGGCGCGGGCACCAACAACACGGCGCACAGCATCGAGCAGGCGAAGCAGGCCGAAGCGGCCGGCGCGCACGGCCTGCTGGTCGTCACCCCGTACTACTCGCGGCCCAGCCAGGCCGGCCTGCACGCGCACTTCACGACCGTCGCGGACAGCACCGGCCTGCCGGTGATGCTCTACGACATCCCGCCGCGCTCGGTCGTGCCGATCGAGGTCGACACGCTGCTGCGGCTGGCCGAGCACCCGCGGATCGTCGCGGTCAAGGACGCCAAGGGCGACCTGATCGCCGGCTCCGAGGTCATCGCCAACACCCACCTCGCGTACTACTCCGGTGACGACGGCCTGAACCTGCCGTGGATCTCCGTCGGCGGCACCGGCGTGGTGAGTGTGATCGGTCACGTCGTCGCGGGCCGGATCCGCGCCATGATCGACGCCTACGAAAACGGCGACACGTCCACCGCGCGCACCAACCACCGCGGCATGCTGCCGGTGCTGCGCGCGATGTCGCGGGTCGGCGGGGTCGCGTTCAGCAAGACGGCGCTGCGGCTGCGCGGCTTCGACGTCGGCGACCCGCGGCTGCCGATCGTCGCTCCGACCGCCGAGCAGACCACCCTGATCGCCGCCGATCTCGGCCAGGGCGGCGTGCCGCTGGGCGACACGGCGGCCCAGGACTGGCATGGTGAGCGGGTGGCACAAGCAGATTCGCGAGCGGCCTACGTCGCGCCGACCTCGCACACCAGCGTTGGGACCCTGCCTCGGTGAGCTCACTTCCCCCAGGTCCAGGCCCCACCAACGCCCCGCCCGCACTCCCCGAAGGAGCCCTGCGCGTCGTCGCGCTGGGCGGCATCGGCGAAGTCGGGCGCAACATGACCGTCTTCGAGTTCGGCGGCCGGCTGCTCATCGTCGACTGCGGGGTCCTCTTCCCCGAGGACGACCAGCCGGGCGTCGACCTGATCCTGCCCGACTTCCGCGCGATCGAGGACCGCCTCGACGACATCGAAGGCCTGGTGCTCACCCACGGGCACGAGGACCACATCGGCGCCGTCCCGTTCCTCCTGCGCCTGCGGCCGGACCTGCCGATCTACGGCTCGCGGTTCACCAACGCGCTGCTCGCGGCCAAGGCCAAGGAACACCGGCAGCGGCCGAAGCTGATCGAGGTCCGCGAGGGTGAGCGCCGCGACGTCGGCGCGTTCAACCTGGAGTTCTTCGCGGTCAACCACTCCATCCCGGACGCGCTCGCGGTCGCGATCCGCACCCCGGCGGGCGTGGTCCTGCACACCGGCGACATCAAGCTCGACCAGCTCCCGCTCGACGGGCGCCTCACCGACCTGGCCGGCTTCTCCCGGCTCGGCGACGAGGGCGTCGACCTGTTCTGCGTCGACTCGACCAACGCCGAGGTCCCCGGGTTCGTGATGCCCGAGCGCGACATCGGCCCGGTCCTCGACGACGTCATCCGCCGCGTCGACCAGCGCGTGATCGTGGCCTGCTTCGCCAGCCACGTCCACCGCGTCCAGCAGGTCCTCGACGCCGCCGAGCGGCACGGCCGCCGGATCGCGTTCGTCGGCCGGTCGATGGTCCGGAACATGGGGATCGCGGCCGAGCTGGGCCTGCTGAACGTGCCGGACGGCCTGCTCGTCGACCTCGACCAGGCGAGCACGCTGCCGGAGAGCAAGGTCCTGTTCGTCTCGACGGGTTCGCAGGGCGAGCCGCTCTCGGCGCTGTCGCGGATGGCGCGCGGCGAGCACCGGCAGATCTCGATCCGCGCGGGCGACACGGTCGTGCTGGCCAGCTCGATGATCCCGGGCAACGAGACCGCGGTGTTCGGCGTGGTCAACGGCCTGACCCGGCTCGGCGCCAACGTCGTCCACCAGGGCAACGCGAAGGTGCACGTGTCCGGCCACGCGTCGGCGGGGGAGCTGCTGTACCTGTACAACGCGGTGCGGCCGAGCAACGTGATGCCGGTCCACGGCGAGTGGAAGCACCTGCGCGCGAACGGCGAGCTGGCGATCCGCACCGGCGTCGCCCCGGAGAACGTGGTCATCGCCGAGGACGGCGTGGTCGTGGACCTCGTGGACGGCAAGGCGGCCCGCACCGGCCGCGTCGAGGTCGGCCACGTGTACGTGGACGGTCTGTCGGTCGGCGACGTCGGCGAGTCGACGCTGTCGGACCGGCTGGTCCTCGGCGAGGGCGGGTTCATCTCGATCAGCGTCGCGGTGGACTCCAGCACGGGCCGCGCGGTCAGCAGCCCCACGGTGTCCGGCCGCGGCTTCTCCGACGACCCGAAGGCGCTCGCCGCCGTCGTGCCGCTGGTGGAGATGGAGCTGGCGCGCACGGAGGCCGAGGGGATCACGGACACGCACCGGATCGCCCAGGCGGTCCGCCGGGTGGTGGGCCGCTGGGTGGCCGACACCTACCGCCGCCGCCCGATGATCGTCCCGACGGTCATCCCGGTCTAGCAGCGCCCCAAGGCGGCCTTGGTTGCGTCTGACGCACCCAAGGCCGCCTTCGGTGCGTCAGACGCACCGAAGGCCACATTGGGGCGCTTTCGTCAGCGTGTCACCGTCGCCAGGCCCAAGGCGAAGGCGACCGTGGCGAGCTGGCGGAACAGGGCGCGGCGTGCCCGGCGCTGGTCGGTTCGTGTCGGCTTCATGCGTACCCCCAAGCGGTAGGCATCCAGTGTTCCGCGCCCGCGGGGCGGGCACATCCCGCTGCGGGACGACGGCCGCCTCCCTCCCCGGTATGAGCCGTTGTTAGGCCGTCCGGACCACGAACCGGTGCTTTGCCCGGCGCTAACCTTGGTCCCAGCCCGCCTCGGGAAGAGAGGCCGCCGATGGGACGTCACTCCGACGGGAAACGCCGGTTGCTGGTGCCCGCCGTCGCGACCGGTCTCGTCGTCGTCCTCGGGGTCGCGGCCTGGGTGACCGTTTCGGCGGTGCGGTCCCGGCCCACCTGCGTGCAGCCGGCGAAGGTCCTGGTCACCGCCTCCGCCGACATTGCGCCGGCGCTTTCGCTCGTCGCCCGGGATCTGGACCTGTCGTGCGGTTCCGTCGAGGTCCAGACCAGGGAGGCGGCGTCGGCCGCCGAGCGGCTCGCGATGTCCGACGGCAGCCCGCGGCCGCAGGTGTGGGTGCCGGACTCGACCCTCGCGCTGCGGCGCGCCCACCGGCTCGGCGCCGGCGACGTCCCCGAGAGCGGGGCGTCCGTGGCCAGTTCGCCGGTCGTGCTGGCCACCGCGGAGGACGTCGTCAAGGGCATCGGCTGGCCCGAGCGCAGTCCCACGTGGGCCGACGTGCTGGGCGCGCCGGGGGCGGTCCCGGGGATGTCCGACCCGGCCCGCGACGCGGTCGGCGCGCTGGCGTTGCTCGGGCTGAAGGAGAGCGTCCGGGCGGCCCCCGAGCCCGCGGGCGCGTACGTCGCGTTGCTGCGGCGGGTCTCGGCCAACACGCTCGGCGCGGAGACGGACCTGATCGCGCGGCTGCCGGGCTCGAGCGGCAGCGGCGGGACGGCCTCGGTGACGGCTTTCCCCGCGTCGGAGAATTCGGTGCTGCGCCACAACGTCGAGGACCAGTCGTCACCGCTGGTCGCCGTCTACGCGACGGCAGTGCCCACTTTGGACTACCCGTTCGCGGAGCTGGGCGGGATCACCCCGCAGCAGCGCCCGATCGTCGACGCGTTGCGCGACGCGGTCCTCGGCGACGCGGGCGCGGACGCGATCGCGAAGACGGGCTTGCGCGCGGCGGGCGGCCAGGCGCTGCGCGACCACACGGACGACCCGCGCGTGTCGCCGCCGGGCATCCGGACGGCGAACCTCCCACCCGCGGGCTCCGTGGACGAGCTGCTCAACCAGTGGGCCGGGGTCAACCTGAGCGCGCGGGTGCAGGTGCTCGTCGACGTGTCGGGGTCGATGAACGCCCAGGTGCCGGGGACGGGGCTGAACCGCATGCAGGTGTCGATGCAGGCGACGGAGAAGGCTCTGCACCTGTTCAAGCCGACGACCCAGCTGCGCATGCTGGCGTTCTCGACCCGCCTGGACGGCGACAAGGACTACCGCGAGCTGTTGCCGATGGCCTCGGTGGCCCAGCACCTGTCGAGCGGCGCGTTGCAGCGGCTGGCCCAGGTGAAGGCAATGCCGGACGGCGGAACGGGGCTGTACGACAGCGTCCTGGACGCGTACCGGACGGCTCGCCGGGAGTGGGAGCCCGGCCGGCTGAACCTGGTGATCGTGCTGACGGACGGCCGAAACGAGGACGCGCACAGCATTTCCCGCGAGGAGGCGCTGGCGGAGCTGACGAAGCTGCAGGACCCCCACCGCCCGATCCCGTTGATCGGAGTGGGCATCGGCCCGGACGCGGACAAGGCAGAACTGGACCAATTGACCGCGGCGACGGGCGGGCAGGCGTTCTTGGCCCCGGACCCGGCGAAGATCACGGACGTGTTTTTCGGGGCACTGAGCCGGATCGCCGGCGGATGAGGGCGTACACGCCCAGGATCACCGCCAAGCTGATCAAACTCAAGTACAACTGGGAACGCGCGTCTTCGTCGACGAACAACATCGACGCCACCACGACCAACGTCACCACCAGCGTCAACCAGCTGAGCCACGGATACCCCCACATCCGCAGCTTCAGCAACTCGGGCGACGACGCCTCCAACCGCCGCCGCATCCGCAGCTGTGATCCGCAGATGATCGCGTACACGAACAGCGCCACCGCGCCCGCCGAATTGATGATGAAGTAGAAGATCTTGTCCGGCGACACGTAGCTCATCACCACCGCCACGTAACCGACCGAAGTGGACGCCAGGATCGCCTTCCACGGGACCCCGCGCGCGTTCGTGTCCGAAATCCACGACGGCGCCCATCCGTGCCGCCGCAGGGCGAACAACATGCGGGATGCCGTGTACAGCCCCGAATTCAGCACCGACAGCGCCGCCGTCAACACGACCGCGCTGACCAAAGTGGACGCCGCCGGGACGCCGAAACGGCCGAACGCCGCCGCGAACGGGCTTGTCTCGCTCGGGATCTCGCGCCACGGTGTGATCATCACCAGCAGGGCCACCGAACCCACGTAGAACACGATCACGCGCCACACGATCGTCGAAGTCGCCTTGCGGACCGCCGTCTCCGGCTGGTCGGACTCCGCCGCCGCGATCGTCACGATTTCCGCGCCGAAATAGGAAAAGATCACGATCACCACGCCGTGGACGACCGAGAACCCGCCGTTCGGCACGAAACCGTCGAGGCCGATGTTGCCCACCGACAAGTGCGCACCCGGCCAGAGCCCGAGCACGAACAGCAGGCCCAGCACCAGGAACACCACGATCGTCGCGACCTTGATCGACGCCAGCCAGAACTCCGTCTCGCCGAACGAGCGCGCCGACGCCAGGTTCGTCGCCGTCAGCACCAGCATCAGCGCCAGCGAAAACACCCACTGCGGCACGCCGGGGATCCAGCCCTGCAGGATCTTCGCGCCGGCCACCGCCTCGAACGCGACCACGCCGACCCAGAAGTACCAGTACAGCCAGCCGATCGTGAAGCCCGCCCAGCCGCCGAGCGACTCCCGCGCGTACTCCATGAACGAGCCGAGCGCCGGCGCGGCCGTCGCCATCTCGCCGAGCATCCGCATCACGAGCACCACGAGCAGGCCGCCCAGCGCGTAGGACAGCACGGCCGCCGGGCCCACCGTGTGGATCACCGCGCCGCTGCCGATGAACAGGCTCGCGCCGATGATGCCGCCGAGGGCGATCATCCGGACGTGCCGCTGCCGGAGTTCGGGCCGCAGCCCCGACGTCGTCATGGTGGGGGATTGTCGCATTCCGACGCCAGTTCGTGAAGAACTCAGCTCGTCAGGATCTCGGACTTCCGCTGCACCAGGTACGCGCCGGCCAGCAGGATCGCCGAACCGAGCAGCTGCGGCCAAGTGAGTTCCTCGCCGAGCAGCGCCCACGCCGTCACGGTCACGATCACCGGCTCGACCAGCCCGAGCACGCTCGCCACCGACGCCGGCAGGTGCCGCAGCGACGAAATCCCGAAGACGTAGGCGAACACGGTCGCCACCAGCACCAGCAGGACCAGCAGCAGCCACACCGGCGGGCGCCACGCGCCGAACGCGACGTCCGTGCCGAGCAGCTCGACCGGCCACGTCCACGGCGGCGCGACGATGCTCACCAGCACCGCGCCGATCACCATGCCCCAGGTGACCAGGCCCAGCGGGTCGATGTCGGCCACCGCGCGCTCGCCGAGCAGGAAGTACCCGGCCGAACACAGCGCCGCGCCGAAGCCGGCGAGCAGCCCGAGGCCGTTCAACGTGACGCCCTGCCAGACCTGCGCCACCAGCGACAGCCCGAGCATGGCCAGCGCGATGCCGCCCCACACCGACCGCGGCAGCCGGTGGCGCCGCACGAACCGCACCCAGAGCGCGATGAGCACCGGCGAGACGAACTCCAGCAGGATCGCGATGCCGACCGGGATCCGGCCCGCCGCGACGAAGTACAGCAGCTGCACCCCGGCCACGCCGAGCAGGCCGTAGCCGGCCAGCACCGGGAGCTCGGCCCGGCGCACCCGCAGCTTCCGCGGCGCCACCAGCGCCACCCCGGCGAGCAGCACGAGCCCGGCGACGCCGATCCGCATCGCGGCCACCTGCTCCGGGCTGAACCCGGCGGACATCGCGGACTTGCCCAGCGTGCCCGACGTGCTGAAGAACAGCGCGGCGAGCAGGACGAGAGTGGTCCCGCGGCCGCGGTGGGCCACCCGGGGTGGCGCGAGGACGGGCAGCTCGGTGGTCACCACCGCGACTGTAGGGCCCGCCGCGTCACTGCCAAAGCGCTTTTTCCGGTTACTCGGACTGCTTGAGCCCGGTCGCGACGTGCGTCGTGATCGTCGCGAGCCGGCGCCCCTGGACGCGCAGCGCGCCGAGCGCGAGGTCGTCCGGCGCCGCCGACTTGCGGGAGACGAACGAGCCGCCGTACGGGTTGCCGGACTCCATCAGGTGCGGGTCGGTGTAGCCGAGCGGGACGACGATCGCGCCCCAGTGGTAGAAGACGTTGTTGATCGCCAGCAGCGTCGACTCCAGGCCGCCGTGCCGGGTGGACGCCGTCGTGAACGACGTCGCGACCTTGTCGGCCAGCTTTCCCTGCGCCCACAAGCCACCCGTGCTGTCCAAATAGGACTTCAGCTGGGCCGCCGGGCCGCCGAAGCGGGTCGGGCTGCCGAAAGCGAGCCCGTCCGCCCACTCGAGGTCGTCGAGGGTGGCGAGCTCGTGGTGCGGCCCCGAGTCGATCCACGCCTGCCACCGCGGGTTCTTGGCGATCGCGTCGGCGGGGACGGTCTCCGGCACGGTCCGCACCCGCACGTCGGCGCCGGTTTCGCGCGCTCCGGCGGCGAGTGACTCGGCGAGGGCGGCGGTGTTGCCGGTCGAGCTGTAGTAGACGACGAGTATCCGTGTGCTCACGCCCACCGACTGTAGGGCAGCCGGCGCCGCGTCTCAGGATCCGGACTTCGGCTTCCAGGGGCTGACCGTGTCGGTCGGGCGCGTCGGGTCGTGGAAGCGCGGCCGGTCCAGCTCGCCCGCGCGCAGCGGGACGAGGCCGTCGGTGATCGCCTGCATGATCTTCGCGTGCGCGCGCACGCCGGCGCCGGGACGCTCCGGCTCGACGTCCGACAGGTCGACCGGGTCGCCGAAGTGCACCCGGAACTTCGGCCGGCGCAGGGGAGCGCTGAGCCCGGACCGGGCGAGCGGGACGAGGTCGGCCGGGCCGTTGACGGTCTCGGTGCCCCAGTAGACGGCCTCGTGCGCGCCCCACTGGCTGATCGGGATCACCGGCACGCCCGAAGCGAGGGCGAGCCGGGCCGCGCCGGTCTTGCCGCGCTCGGGCCACAGGCCGGGGTCGTGGCTGATCCGGCCCTCCGGGTAGACGATGATCGGCTCGCGCGTGGTCTTGAGCGCCTCGACGGCCTCGGCGAACTGCCCGACCGCGGTGCCGGCGTGCTTCCGGTCGACGCGCAGGTGGCCGCTGACCCGCAGCGCCGGCCCGATGACCGGGGCGTCCAGGATGCCGCCGGCCAGCATGAACCGCGGGTTGATGCCGATCCGCTTGCACGCCGCCATCAGCACGAACGCGTCGAAGACGCCGATGTGGTTGGCCGTCATCAGCAGCGGCTTGCCGCGCAGCTGGGCGGGGATCCGCCCGGTGATGGTCAGCTTGCCGACCAGGTTCACCAGCCCGCGGTCGATGTTCAGCATGGTCCGCCAGATGGCGGGGGCCCGGCGGGAGGTGTTGTCGGAGTGCAGCGCGACCATGGGGCAGAGCATGGCAGACGCCGATTTCACCCGAATGCGCACTGGTCGAATCGGTTCGTGTCGAGCGCCCCAAGGCGGCCTTGGTTGCTCCATTCATGCCCCCGCCGCCACCCTCAACGGAAGCGCTTCGCGCCGCGGTGCTGATCAACGCACCGCAGGCCACGTCGGAGTGCTCTCTGCGCGAGCCAGGACCCCCCCGGATCGCGGGCAGGAACGACCGGTCTTTCCGGATCCAGAACGACCGGTTGTTCCGTAGGGAGAACGACTGGTCTTTCTGAAGCAGGAAAGACTGGTCGTTCCCCCACGAAGCCCCGCAAAGCTCACCCGGTCGGCCGCTCAAGTCCCCGTGTGAGGCAGAAGTTCACCCTGGGCCGAGAGTGGCGCATGGGACGAACGCCGACGGCCGGTTACCGTAAAAGGCATGGCTGGGTCGGCGACGAGGAAGCGAAGCACAAGTAGCGGCGCGAAGGGGGCAGCGGCGCGTAAGCCGCGTACACCCGCGAAGTCCCGTCCAGCCGCCCGCAAGCCGGCCCCCCGCTCGCGCCGCAAGACGCCCGGGATCTTCGGCAAGGGCGTCCGCGGCACCTGGAACCTGCTGGCCAAGGGCATCGGCACGCTGGCCCGCACGGTCGGCCGCACGCGCGAACTGGAACCCGAACACCGCCGCGATGGCGTCGCGCTCGGCCTGATCGCCCTGGCCATCATCGCGGCCGTCGGGGTCTGGTGGCGGGCCGCCGGGCCGATCGGGGCCGGGGTCGAGATCGCCACCCGGACCGTCCTCGGCGCCGGGGCCGTCACGCTGCCCCTGGTCCTCGTGGTCGTCGCCGTCGCGCTGATGCGGTCCGAGCCGCACCCGGAAACCCGGCCGCGGATGGTGATCGGGACGATCATGGTCGTCCTCTCCGTGCTCGGGATGCTGCACATCTTCACCGCGCTCCCGGAGACCAACGACGGCCGCATGTACGCCGGCGGCATCATCGGCGCCTTCTCCGGCGGCCTGCTCACCATGGGCGTCACGACCTGGGTCGCCGTCCCCCTCCTCATCCTCGCGCTCGTCTTCGGCGTGCTCGTCTTCACCGGCACCCCCGTCCGCGAGATCCCGCACCGCCTGCGCAACTGGGGCCTCGACGAAGACGAACTCGCCGAGGCCGAGCAGCAGAAGTCCGGCTTCGCCACCGACGAAGACACCGTCACCGAGGCCGACCCGAAGTCCGCGCGCCTGCGCAAGCCGTCGCGCCGCCGTCAGGCCAGCGACGCCAACCCCGAGCAGCTCGACATCGACGCCGCCCTCGCCGAGGTGCCGACGCCGATCAAGCCGCCCAAGCCGAAGCCCGCGCCGGAAGTCCCCGAGAAGAAGCCGAAGAAGGCGCCGGAACCGCCGCTGGCCGTCACCCGGACGGTCGAGGGCGACTACCAGCTGCCGCCGCCCGACCTGCTGAAGCTCGGCGACGCGCCGAAGTCCCGCAGCAAGGCCAACGACGCCATGATCGAGGCGATCACCGGCGTGCTGGAGCAGTTCAACGTCGACGCGCAGGTCACCGGCTTCACCCGCGGCCCGACGGTCACCCGCTACGAAGTCGAGCTCGGCCCGGGCGTGAAGGTCGAGAAGATCACCGCGCTGACCAAGAACATCGCCTACGCCGTCGCGACCGACAACGTCCGGCTGCTGGCGCCGATCCCGGGCAAGTCCGCGGTCGGCATCGAGGTGCCGAACTCCGACCGCGAGATGGTCCGCCTGGGTGACGTCCTGCGCGCGCCGTCCACGGTCAAGGACAACCACCCGATGGTGATCGGCCTCGGCAAGGACATCGAGGGCCACTTCGTCACCGCGAACCTGACGAAGATGCCGCACCTGCTGGTCGCCGGGTCCACCGGTTCCGGTAAGTCGAGCTTCGTCAACTCGATGCTGGTGTCGCTGCTCGCGCGCTCGACGCCGGACGAGTGCCGGATGATCCTGATCGACCCGAAGATGGTCGAGCTGACGCCGTACGAGGGCATCCCGCACCTGATCACGCCCATCATCACCCAGCCGAAGAAGGCCGCCGCCGCGCTGGCCTGGCTGGTGGAGGAGATGGAGCAGCGCTACCAGGACATGCAGGTCAACAAGGTCCGGCACATCGACGACTACAACAAGAAGGTGAAGTCCGGCGAGATCACCGCGCCGCCGGGGTCCGAGCGCGAGTACCGGCCGTACCCGTACATCATGGCGATCGTCGACGAGCTCGCCGACCTGATGATGACCGCCCCGCGCGACGTCGAGGACGCGATCGTCCGGATCACGCAGAAGGCCCGCGCCGCGGGGATCCACCTGGTCCTGGCGACGCAGCGGCCGTCGGTCGACGTCGTCACCGGCCTGATCAAGACGAACGTGCCGTCGCGGCTGGCGTTCGCGACGTCGTCGCTGACCGACTCGCGGGTCATCCTCGACCAGCCCGGCGCGGAGAAGCTGATCGGCATGGGGGACGCGCTCTACCTGCCGATGGGCGCCGGGAAGCCGGTCCGCATCCAGGGCGCGTTCGTCGGCGACGAGGAGATCGCCGCGGTCGTCAACTACGCCAAGGAGCAGGCGCAGCCGGACTACCAGGACGGCGTCACCGCGCAGAAGGCCGGCGAGAAGAAGGAGATCGACCCGGACATCGGCGACGACCTCGACGTCCTGCTGCAGGCGGCGGAGCTGATCGTGACGTCCCAGTTCGGCTCGACGTCGATGCTGCAGCGCAAGCTGCGGGTCGGGTTCGCCAAGGCGGGGCGCCTGATGGACCTGCTGGAGAGCCGCGGGATCGTCGGCCCGTCGGAGGGCTCGAAGGCGCGTGACGTGCTGATCAAGCCGGAGGAGCTGGACTCGGTCCTGTACCTGATCCGCGGCGGCGACCCGTCGCCGTCGGACTCGGACGACGAGTAGTGCAACCCGCCGCCGGGTCCGTTCCGTCCTGAGCGCATGGACCCGCAGCGCATCGCAGCAGGATTGTTCGCCATCGCCGTCGTCGCGGTGGGCGCCGGGAGTTCGGTCGCCTCCGGACAGCCGGTCCCGGCCCGGCCGGCGGCGCCGTCGACGGTGAGCGCCGCGCCGCGGGGCGACGTCACCCTGCACGTCGGTCAGGAAGCCGCGATCCAGGGGAAGGACCTGGCGGTCCGCTACCTGCGCGTCGTCTCCGACTCCCGGTGCCGCCCGGACATGACGTGCATCTGGCAGGGGGAGGCGACGCTGGCGTTCCTGTTGAGCGAGCCGGGCCGCGGCGAGAGCACGACGGCCGAACTGCACAGCGGCCCCCGGACGGGCCCCCAGGCGACCTCGTTCGCCGCCGGCCGGGTCGAGCTGGTGTCGGTGAGCGAGGACGGCCAGGAGGCCACGATCCGGGTCAGCTGAGGGGCGTGCCCCAGTGGTCGAGGTAGGCCACTTCGGACAGCGGGATCCGCTCGGCCGGCTTGAAGTCGGGGGTCGTCGTGTACGCGACCGGAAGCAGCCCGGCCTGGGTGTGGCCGTCGGGCACGCCGAGGATCTCCGCCGCCTCGGCCTCGCGTGAGAGGTGGTACGTCGTGAGCGTCGAACCCAGCCCGCGGGAGCGCAGCGCCAGCTGGAAGTTCCAGACCGCCGGGAAGATGCCGCCGTAGAAGGCCGCGTCGGTCGCGTTGTCGCCCGCCGGGCGGCCCCGCAGAACCGGGATCACGAACACGGGCACCCGCTCGATCACGTCGATCAGGTGCCGGCCCGACGCCAGCGCCCGCGACGGGCCTTCCTTCGCCCGCTCGGCCAGGTAGGCCTCGCCGACCTCGCGGAAGAGCGCGCCGAGCCGCTCCTTGACGCCCTGGTCGCGCACCACCAGCCAGCGCCACGCCTGGGCGTTGCCGGGCGTCGGGGCCTGCAGCGCGAGGTTCAGGCACTCCTCGAGGACCGCGGGCTCCACCGGCCGGTCGAGGTCGAGCTTGCGCCGGACGGCGCGGGTCGTGGACAGCAGGTGATCGATCTCCATGCCCCCATCCTGGCCCGGGTCCGGCACGACCCGGGCCAGGGGAGCGGGCTCAGCCGCCGAACTTGCGGACCGCCTGGTAGTACGTCCAGGCCGCGCCCTTGCAGGCGATGTTCGACCCGCACACGTTCTTCAGGTCCGAGTACAGGTTGTCGTCGATCTTCAGCCGGTTCGCCTCGGTGAACCGGCCCTGCTTCTTGTAGTTGCGGTACCCGAAGTCGTGCCGGTGGCAGCCGGGGAGGAACTTCCAGCCGAACGGGTTGTCCGGGGCCCACGAGCAGCCGTCGGACGACCAGTCGAGCTGGCCGTTGTACGGCGCCTGGTTCCGGATCGTCTCGAAGTTCGAGAGCGAGGTGCTGAAGAGGTACTGGTCGGTCACGGTCGGGATGTCGACCGCCGCCGCCGTGCCGGCGCCCAGCAGGGCACCTCCGCCGACAGTCGCGGCCACCGCGATGGTGGCCCCCAGGTTCCGCAGAGTCGTGCGCATCTTGTGCGTTCCTTGCTGATCAGGTGAGGAATTGACCTGATCATCCTGGGACACCGGGGTGGCATGCGTCACCGCCCGGAAGGATGTTAAGGGGAAACCTTCAAACTTAGGGGTGCTCAGAGCTCCAGCAACATCCGCGAGTTGCCCAGGGTGTTCGGCTTGACGTAGGGCAAGTCGAGGAACTCCGCGACACCGGTGTCGTGCGAGCGCCGCATCTCCTCGTACACCTCGTGCGACACCGGGGTGCCCTGGATCTCCACGAAGCCGTGGCCCTGGAAGAAGCTCGTCTCGAACGTCAGCACGAACAGCCGCCTGAGACCCAGCTCACGGGCCTCCTCGATCAGCCGGGCGACCAGCACCCGCCCGACGCCCTGGCCGCGGACGGCCTTGTCGACCACCACGGTCCGCAGCTCGGCGATGTCCTCCCATAGCACGTGCAGCGCGGCCGCGCCGACGACCTCGCCGCCGGCCTCGGCGACCCAGAACTCCTGGACCGCTTCGTACAGCGTGACCAGGTCCTTCTCCAGGAGGACGCGGCCGGCGTCGGAGTCGACCAGGGCCTTGATCTTGCGGACGTCGGCGATCCGCGCGCGGCGGACGGCGGGGGAGGCGGACGGCACGATCGTCAACATTGCCACATCGGCGGGCGCGGGCGGCGACACGACCGGGCTACGCCGTCGTCGGGCCGCCCGGGACCGGCGGCTACCCTGAACGTCGTGCCTTCTCCTGCCGTTGACCCTGCCGCCACCCGACGCGTCTCCCTGCTGACCCTGGGCTGCGCCCGCAACGAGGTCGACTCGGAGGAGCTGGCGGGCCGGCTGGCGGCCGGCGGCTGGGAGCTGGCGGCCGATCCGGAGGACTCCGACGTCGTGGTGGTCAACACCTGCGGCTTCGTCGAGTCGGCCAAGAAGGACTCCGTCGACACGCTGCTCGCCGCGTCCGACACGGGCAAGAAGGTCGTCGCGGTCGGCTGCATGGCCGAGCGCTACGGCCACGAGCTCGCCGACAGCCTCCCCGAAGCCGACGCCGTGCTGGGCTTCGACCACTACGCCGAGCTGTCCGACCGGCTCGACGACGTCGTCGCGGGCCGGAAGGTCGCCTCGCACACGCCCGGCGACCGCCGCAAGCTGCTGCCGATCAGCCCGGTCCAGCGGCCCGCCGCCGCGGAGAACGTCGAGGTCCCGGGCCACGCGCAGCACGGCTGGGGCCCGCGGGTGCTGCGCACGCGCCTCGACGACTCGCCGGTCGCCGCGCTGAAGATCGCCTCCGGGTGCGACCGGCGCTGCTCGTTCTGCGCGATCCCGTCGTTCCGCGGCTCGTTCGTCTCGCGGCAGCCCGACGAGGTCGTCGCCGAGGCGATGTGGCTGGCCGAGCACGGCGTCAAGGAGCTGTTCCTGGTCAGCGAGAACTCGACGTCCTACGGCAAGGACTTCGGCCGCGACGGCGCCACCGCGCTGGAGCGGCTGCTGCCGCGGCTGGCGGGGATCGACGGCATCGAGCGCGTCCGCGTCTCCTACCTGCAGCCGGCCGAGACGCGCCCGCAGCTGGTCAAGGCCATCGCGACCACGCCGGGTGTCGCCGAGTACTTCGACCTGTCGTTCCAGCACTCCAGCGAGCAGGTGCTGCGCCGGATGCGCCGGTTCGGCTCGACCGACTCGTTCCTGGCGCTGTGCGAGCAGATCCGCGAGTACGCGCCCGAGGCGGGCATCCGCACCAACGTCATCGTCGGCTTCCCCGGCGAGACCGAGCACGACCTGAGCGAGCTGGAACGCTTCCTGACCGGCGCGCGCCTCGACGCGGTCGGCGTCTTCGGCTACTCCGACGAGGACGGCACCGAGGCCGAGACGTTCGACGGCAAGCTGGACGCCGAAGAGGTCGCGAAGCGCGTCACGCGGATTTCGGCGCTGGTCGAGGAGCTGACCGCGCAGCGCGCCGAGGACCGGATCGGCACGTTCGTCGACGTCCTCGTCGAGCTGGACGACGACGGCGAGCTCACCGGCCGCGCCGCGCACCAGGCCCCCGAGGTCGACGGCGAGTGCGTCATCCTCGACGCGCCCGAGAAGACGGAGGTGGGCGACTTCCTGCGTTGCGAGGTCGTGGACTCCGCGGGCGTGGACCTGATCGTCCGCGCGGTACCGGACGCCGACCGGTGAGTGCGCTCCCCAGCGACGCCGCCGACGAGGGCACGGCCCACGACGGCCCCGCCCAGGTCCCGGTGGCGACCCCGGTCCCGACGCTCAACGTCGCCAACCTGCTGACGCTCTCGCGGCTGGTCCTGGTCCCGCTGTTCGTCGTCGCGCTGTTCACCGGCGACGGCCACGACACGACCTGGCGGGCGATCGCCACCGGCCTGTTCGCCGTCGCCTCCTTCACCGACCAGCTCGACGGCTGGGTGGCCCGCAAGTACGGCCTGATCACCGACTTCGGCAAGATCGCCGACCCGATCGCGGACAAGGCGCTGACCGGCGCCGCGCTGGTGGGGTTGAGCATTCTCGGCGAGCTGGGCTGGTGGGTCACGATCGTCATCGCGGTCCGCGAGATCGGCGTCACGCTGCTGCGGTTCTGGGTGATCCGGCACGGCGTGATCCCGGCCAGCCGGGGCGGCAAGGCCAAGACGATGGCGCAGATCGCCGCGATCGTGGCGTACCTGCTGCCGCTGCCCGCGGGCGCGGACCCGGTCCGGTGGGCGCTGATGGGCCTGGCCCTGGTGCTGACCGTCGTGACCGGCGTCGACTACCTGGTCCGGGCCGTGCGGCTGCGCGCGGCCGGGCGCCGGGTCACCGGGAGCTGAGGGTGGACGAAAAGGCCCTGGTCGCGGCCCTGACCGCGCGGGGCGAGACGGTCGCCGCCGCCGAGTCGCTGACCGCCGGGCTGGTGTGTGCGACCTTGGCGAGCGTGCCCGGGGCCAGCGCGGTCCTGCGCGGCGGCCTGGTCGTCTACGCCACCGAGCTGAAGACGGTCCTCGCCGGCGTCGACGCGGGCCTGCTCGCCGAGCACGGCGCCGTCCACCCGGAGGTCGCCGCGCAGCTGGCCGAGGGCGCCCGGGACCGCTGCGGCGCCACCTGGGGCCTGGGGCTCACCGGCGTGGCCGGGCCGTCGCCTCAGGACGGCGTCGCGCCGGGCACCGTGCACGTCGGGCTCGCCGGGCCGGGAACACGCACACTGCGTCTTTCGGGGGCTCGGGTGGCGGAGCCCCCGGCCCGAGGCGAAGCCTCGGTTGTCACAGTCCGTACGCTGGCCCTGTCCGGCGACCGCGACTTGATCAGGACCCAATCGGTCCGGGCGGCGTTTGCCCTGCTCGGGGAACATCTGGCGTGAAACGGGCGTTCGCCCTTGGCGTACGGACACACCAACTCCTGCGCTCGGGGCACCGCTCTGGGTAACGTAGGGGGTACTTGTTCGGAAGGGAGGCGCGTGATGACCGTGCTGTTGCGTGAGGCGATCGGTGATCGGCTCCGTCATGCCCGCACCAACCAGCGTCGTACGCTGCGCGACATCTCCCGCGCCGCCAGGGTCAGCCTCGGCTACCTCTCGGAGGTGGAGCGGGGCCAGAAGGAGGCGTCGAGCGAGCTGCTCGCGTCCATCTGCCAGGCCCTGGACCTTCCGCTCGGCGAGCTGCTGCACAACGTGGCGGCGGACGTTTCGGCCCTCGACAACGTCGAGGTCGCACCGGTCGACGAGCGGATCGTGGAAGGCGCGCCCCGGGAGAAGAGGGGCGCCGAGGCCTCGGCGGCCGGCATCGAAGGTGGTCGCCTGATGTCCGAGCTGATCGGGAACGACCTCGCCGACCTGCGGGTTTCCCCGGCGCCGAGGATGAACACGACGTTGCGGACGACGATCGGGCAGCCGAAGCTGGCCTCGACCATCGCCGCATAATCACAGGTCGGACACGACGACGGCCCCGGGCAACCCGCCCGGGGCCGTTCGCGTTGCCTACTCGGGGTGATCAGGGCGATCCCTGAATTCCGCCGGGTCGCCTGGAACGGACGTGGCCGACCTGACACGATGGAACCCAACGCCGGGGTCGGTGCGTTGCAGATGCAGGGGAGCGACGCCCCACCTCGAGGACCTAGGCCCGTGGGACGCAAGAAGGCAGGCGGAGGAGATGGCCAACCCGTTCGTGAAGTTCTGGAAGTACATGATGGCGGCGTTCTCGTCGAAGATCGACGAGCACGCCGACCCGAAGGTACAGATCCAGCAGGCCATCGAGGAGGCGCAGCGCAACCACCAGGCGCTGACGCAGCAGGCCGCCTCCGTGATCGGCAACCAGCGGCAGCTGGAGATGAAGCTCAACCGGCAGCTCGGCGACGTCGAGAAGCTGCAGGCCTCGACCCGGCAGGCGCTCGTCCTCGCGGACGAGGCCCGCTCCAAGGGTGACGAGCAGAAGGCCGTCGAGTTCGAGAACGCCGCGGAGAGCTTCGCCACGCAGCTCGTCACGGCCGAGCAGAACATCGAGGACCTGAAGACGCTGCACGACCAGTCGCTGCAGGCCGCGGCGCAGGCGAAGCAGGCCGTCGAGCGCAACTCGCAGATGCTGCAGCAGAAGCTGGCCGAGCGCACCAAGCTGCTCTCGCAGCTGGAGCAGGCGAAGATGCAGGAGCAGGTCTCCGCTTCGCTGAACCAGATGAGCCAGCTGGCGGCGCCGGGCAACACGCCGTCGCTGGAAGAGGTCCGCGACAAGATCGAGAAGCGCTACACCACGGCTCTCGGCCAGGCGGAGCTCGCCCAGAACTCGGTCCAGGGGCGGATGATGGAGGTCCAGGCCTCCACCACGCAGCTGGCCGGCCACTCGCGGCTCGAGCAGATCCGCTCGTCGATGCGCGGCGAGTCGGTCGCCCAGGTGACCGACGGCGGCAAGACGGCGGCCCAGAAGCCGGCGAGCGGCAGCTCGGCCGACATCCAGCGCGAGATCCAGGCGCGCGTGCAGGCCGAGCAGGGCAAGAACCCGGCCTGACGCCGGCAGTCCGAAGGGGGCGAGCATGGGGCAGCAGGGCAGACGACGCGACTTCAGCGAGTTCGGTGCGAAGCTGGAGAAGCACATCGAGAAGCTGCCCGACTACGCCGTGCGCGCCCAGGAGAAGCTCCAGAAGGTGCAGAAGTACTTCCCGCCGGCCGACCAGGCCGGCGGGAAGCCCGCACCCCAGCGGCCCCGGCCGAACCCGCTGCAGCGGCCGCCGGTGCGCCGCCCGGACGTGTCGGCGACGTTCTCGACGATGGCTAACCAGGTGCCGGCCTTCGCCGAAGCCCGCGCCAAGTGGGACCGCTGGAACCACCCGGCCGCGAAGCTGGAACGCCGCAAGCGCCGGACGTCGCGGGCGATGACGCTGTGGATCATGCTGACGATCCTGTGCGGCGTCCTCACCGTGGCGGCCGGGATGGGGTGGATGAGCGCCACCGGCGCCCCGATGATGCCGCAGGCGATCACGGCGTTCGCCGGCGCCGTCGTCTTCGGGACGTTCGGCGTCCGAAGCGGACTCAAGCTCCGCGAACTCAAGAACACCGCGCTCCCGGCCGCGCCGGCGGGACCACCGCCGCTGCCGCCCGCCGGGTCCGTCGCCCGCGAGCCGATGGAACGGCTGGCGGAGTGCGAAGCGTCGCTGGCCGAACTGCTGCGCCAGCTCTCGGTACCGTCCTCGGTGGGCACGACGCCGGTGTCCGAAGTGTCCGTCGCGGATGCCCGGCAGACCGCGACCGAAGCCGCCGCCGCCCTGCGCGGTCTCGCCGGCCGCATCCAGGCGATCGAACGCGGCCGGAACTCCGCGCCGGCCCGCGAACAGGCGGCCTTGGACGCGGCGGTCGGCAAGCTCCGCGAACAGCTGGACGACGGCCTCGAGGGGTACCGCGGCCTGGTCGCCGCGGCAGGCCACACGGTCGCCGCCTCGAGCGACGGTCTCGTCACGTCCAAACAGGCCCTCACCGACGCCACCGACCACTTGGCCGGCCTCGCGATGGCGTTGCGCGAGCTTTCCTGACGAAACCACGGCCCGATCACGCGAATCGCGCCTTCGTTGCGCCGCTTGGGACTTCAAACTCGGCCGTTCGGGTGCCGCCGACCGGGCGAATCGGATCTTCGTCACCCGGCGTGCGTGATCGTGCGTTTCACCCCGGCGTCGCGCCCTGTTCACCTCCCGGCTCCGAAACCCGCGCGTAATCGGAAACTGGTGGCGACGGAAACGTAACCCACCTAACGTTTCTGTCATGCAGGTAGAGGTGTCACTAGCCGGGAGGCCCGCCGTGGACTGAGGTTCGCCGGCGCCGACCGTACACAGTGGACTTTCTCGACCGCCGAGGAAAGGACGCCCCGTGAACACGCTCCCGCCGGATCCGGACCCCGTCCCCGCCACCCCGCCCACCGCCTCCCACCGTGTCATCGAGGCCTTCGAGCGCATCACCGAAGCCGACCGCCCCGACCTCTGGTCCACCCTCCGCGCCGTCGAAGACGTCCTCGTCGACGCCAAGGCCGTCGACGAGCGCGTCAAGGCGGGGGAGGACCTGCCGCTCGCGGGCACCGTCTTCGCCGTGCCGGAACTGATCGACGTCGCCGGGCAGCCGTCCGGCCGCTCGGTCCCCGAAGCCAGTGCCACGATCGTCTCCCGGCTCACCGCGGCCGGTGCCGTCGTGCTCGGCGAGACCGGCGCGGGCACCGTGGCCTCGGCCTGGGACCGCACCAAAGTCGGCGGCCGCGGCGCTGCCGTCGCCGTCGCGCTCGGGATCGTCGACCTCGCCCTGAGCACGGCGGGCGCGGTCCCGGCCGCGCTGAACGCCGTTGTCGCGCTGAAGCCGACCCGCGGCCTGCTGCCGATGACCGGCGTCCGCTCCGCCGATGCCGTCTCCGTGTACGCGACCGGGCTCGTCGCCGCCCGCCGCGCGCTCGCCCTGATGACGGGGCCGGACGGCGTCTCGCCGACGCGCACCTGGCCCGCCGACGTCCGCCTCGGCGCCGGCGAGCATCCGCGTATCGCCTACCCGAAGAACCTGCCCCTGAGTCCCGCCGCGGCGATGGCGTTCGACAACGTCGTGAAGCGGCTGACGGCGGCCGGCGCCGTCCTGGAGCCGATCGTCCTCGGCGAGCAGGACTTCGAGGACGCGCTCCTGCTGCCCACCGTGCCCGACCACCCGGACCTGGTCGAAGCCCTGGCCGACCCGGCCGCCGTGCAGCACCGCCTGACCGCGTGCACGGCGTTCGCGAACCTCCTCGACCTGGCGGCGGTCACCGTCCCGGTGCTGCCGGGGGACAAGCGCCCCTTCGGCGTCACGTTCCTGACGCGGGCGTTCGAGGACCAGATCGGTCTGGACCTCGCGACGGTCTGCACCGACGAGCCCATGACGCCCTACCCGGAACCGGGCGAGGACGTCGTCGTGTTCGGCGCACACCTGCGCGGCCAGCCGCTCAACGCCGACCTCACCGAGCTCGGCGCCCGGTTCACCGGACCGGTCCGGACCACCGAGGGCTACCGGATGGTCCTCCTGGACACCGAACCACCGCAGCCCGGCGTCATCGAAGGCGGCACGACCCTCGACGGCGAACGCTGGCGCCTGTCCCCGGCCGCGTTCGAGAGGTTCGCTGCCACGCTGAAGGAGCCCTTCGTGCTCGACCGCGTCGTGCTGGACGACGGCACCGCGCCCCTGGCCGTCCGGTGCCTGACGGCCGAGGGACCCGGTCTGGACCGCTACGAGTCCTGGCGCGGGTACGTCCGGTTCACTTCGACGGCCGGGCCGCGAGACCCCGGCTGACCCGGCGCACCAGGCCCGGGCCGTGCAGCGCGAACCCGGTGTAGAGCTGCACGAGCGACGCCCCGGCGTCCACCAGCCGGACCGCGTCGTCGGGTCCGGTGATCCCGCCGACGCCGATGATCGGCAGGCTCCCGCCGGTGTGGTCGTGCACGAACCGCACGACCTCCGCCGCGCGGGCGGTCAGCGGCCGGCCGGACAGCCCTCCCGCCTGTCCGGCCAGGCCGCTCTCCGACGGCGCGATGCCGTCGCGGGACAGCGTGGTGTTGGTGGCGATGATCCCGGCGACGCCGTGCTCGAGCGCGACCTCCAGGAGTTCGGCGAGGGCGTCGTCGGTCAGGTCCGGCGCGACCTTGACCAGCACCGGCGTCGGGGCGCCCGCTCCGGCGAGTTCCACCGACGTCGTGCGCAGCTCGCCGAGCAGTTCGGCGAGCGCGGCGCGGTCCTGCAGCTGTCGCAGCCCCGGCGTGTTGGGCGAACTGACGTTGATCGCGAAGTAGTCCGCGTACGGGTGCAGCGCACGCAGGGAGAAGCGGTAGTCCTCGACGGCCTCGTCGAGCGGCGTCACCTTCGACTTCCCGATGCTGACCCCGAGCGGCACGCCGGGTTTCCCGTCGCGCGCGAGCTTGGCGGCGAGCGCTTCGGCGCCGTCGTTGTTGAAGCCCATGCGGTTGATGATCGCGTCGCTGGCGGGGAGGGTGAACAGCCGCGGCTTCGGGTTGCCCGGCTGCGCCAGCCGCGTCACGGTGCCGACTTCGACGAACCCGAAGCCGAGCGCGGCCCACGCGGGCAGCGCGCGCCCGTTCTTGTCCATCCCGGCGGCGAGGCCGACGCGGTTGGGGAACCGCAGGCCCAGCACGGTCACCGGATCGTCGACGCGGAAGGCGCCGCGGGGCGCGAGCTTGCCGAGCCGGGCCAGGACGCCGACCGTGCGCTCGTGCACCAGCTCGGGGTCGTGGTAGGACAGCCGGTACAGCGCCGGGCGGACGATCTTGTCGAAGAACACGCCCCCATGCTGCCAAACGGCCCGCGGACCGCTACCCGAGCGCCGCTTTCACGTGAAAGCGACCACTAGTCGCGGTCCTTCCACTCGTCCTCGAGCATCGCGTAGACGAGTTCGTCGGTCCATTCGCCCTTGACGATCTCGTTCTCCTTCAGGTGCGCCTCGCGGCGCATCCCGAGGCGTTCCATCAGCGCGGCGGAGGCTTCGTTGCGGCCGTCGCACCGGCCGATGATGCGGTGCAGCCCCAGGTCCTCGAAGCCGAGCCGCAGCAGCTCGGTCGTCGCCTCGGCGGCCAGGCCCTTGCCGTGGTGGTCCGGGTGGAAGACGAAGCCGATCTCGCCCTGCCGGTGCTCGCTGCTGAGCCACTCGAGGTTCAGGTCGCCGATCAGCTGCCCGGTCGAGGCCAGCTCGACCGCGACGGCCAGGAACTGCCCCTCTTTCGTCAACGTCGAGCTGTGCACCCGTTTCGCGAGCGCCGCGGCCGATTCGGCGCGGCTGCGCGGGCCCCAGTACAGGTAGCGGGCGACGTCGGCGCGGGACTGGAAGGAGTTCAGCGCGTCGAGGTCGTCGGGCGTGAACGGGCGCAGGAGCAGCCGATCCGTGGTGATCGGGTAGTCGGGCCTGAGCATGCTCCCAGGCTAGCGACCTTCAGCCGTCCGGGGGACAGAACGGCGCAACGCGATCGGCAAACCCGGCGGTCGGATCGCCGGACGGTCGTTCGGCGACGATCGGCGGCCTGACCTGCACAAATGAGCGCATGAAGGAACCCCCGGGGAGCCTCTCGGACGCCGTCAAACGTCTGAGCCCGAGCCGGACTGGTGCTCGGGAACCCCGGGGGCACGGTGACTGCCTGGTATTCGCTATCAGGCATCACGTGAAGCAGGCGATGAGCCAGAAGGTGGCTCAGGTGTAGCGCTGCTCAAAGTCCTTCACGTGCCATCCGCTAGCGGACAGCCACCTCACGAGTCCTGTTGGAATACAACTTAGGACCACCTCCTTTCTCGTGTACTGCCACGCTAGGCGAAGATCCCGGTGTCCGGCAACGTCATTTCTGTGATCTCGGTCCGCAGGAGGGCTTTCCGCCGCTCGTCGAGGAAGGACGCGTCGACGGCGTTCTCCGCCAGCCGCACCAGTTCGGCCGCGGTCAGCCCCAGCGTCTCGGCGACGGCGACGTACTCGCCGGTGAGCGTGGCACCGAACATCGGCGGGTCGTCGGTGTTGAGCGTGACGACGACGCCGTGGTCGAGCATGCGCCGCACCGGGTGCGCGGCGACGCTCGGCACCTGCCCGGTGCGCACGTTCGACGTCGGGCACACTTCGAGCGGGATCCGGTGTGCCGCAAGGTGTTCCAGCAGGGCGGGGTCGGCGGCGCAGCTGGTGCCGTGGCCGATCCGCTCGGCGCCGAGGTCGTGCAGCGCGGACCAGATCGTGGCCGGGCCGGTGGTCTCGCCGGCGTGCGGGACGCTGTGCAGCCCGGCTTCCCTGGCCCGCGTGAAGAACGGCTCGAACAGCACGCGCCCGACGCCGGGTTCCGGGCCGCCCAAGCCGAAGGACACCAGGCCTTCGGGACGTTCGCGCAGCGCGAACACGAGCGTCTCCCGCCCGGCCTTGACACCCTTCTCGCCGGGGATGTCGAAGCACCAGGCCAGTTCCACGCCCAGTTCGGCGGCGCGGGCGCGGCCGGTTTCCAGGCCGGCCACCAGCGTGTGGACGTCGTGGCGGTCGCGCACGAGCGAGGTGACCGCGAGGTACACGGTGGGGAAGTGGGCGAAGTCGCGGAAGGTGAAGAACTCCGCGAGCTCGCGCTCGTCGGTGGGAACGCCGGCGGCGGGGCGCCGCCGGGCCAGGTCCAGCACGGTCGGCAGGCTCGCCGAGCCGACGAGGTGGACGTGCAGTTCGACCTTGGGCAGGGCGTGCGCGAAGGCGCGCAGGGCCTGCCCGGCCGGGATTCCGGGCATGACTGAGCTCCCTGGGGTTTCGGAAGGGGTGACGGGAAGCGCGCGCGGCTCAGGGAGCGAGGTCGCCGCGTTCGGTGTCGGCCCCGTAGAGCGGGAGCTTGAACGTCGTCACCGGCTCAGCTCACTGCGGCGGATAAGGCCCGTGCTGGTCCCTCGGGCAGAACCACGTCGGCCGCCGCTGGACGTCGTGGCCCTGCGTGCGCACCAGGAGCTTGCCGCCGCAGCGGAAGCAGCCCTGGCGGGTCCGCTCGTACACCCAGTTCTTGCGGTTGCGGTCGAGGTGACCGGTGGTGCTCTGGTCGAAGCGGCCGGAGCGGGCGTTGGCCAGCAGCAGCTTCCGGGCGAGCGCGACCGTGCGTTCGGCGTCCACTTCGGACACCGGCGTCCACGGCGTGACGCCGAGCAGGAAAGCGATTTCGCACTTGTAGAGGTTGCCGACGCCGGCCAGCACCCGCTGGTCGAGCAGGGCGAGGCCCAGCTCGCGCCCGGGCTCGGCGGTCAGGTTCGCGATCGCGCGGTCCGCGTGCGTTTCGGTCCACTGTGGATCGAGGAGGTCCGGGCCGAGGTGGGCGACGAGGTCGGCTTCCTTCGGCGTGGCCACGAGTTTGAGGTCGTGCACGCGGAAGCCGATCACCTGGGTGTCCGCCGCGGTGAAGATCACGCGGGCGTGGTGGCCGGGCCGGCGCCACTTCGCGCCGGCCGGGTAGACGTCCCACATGCCGTCCATCATCAGGTGCGAGTGCAGCGTCAGGTCGCCGGAGAAGCGCGTGAACAGGTGCTTGCCGACCGTCCCGACGCCGAGCACCTCGCGGCCGGCGAGGTCCACAGTGGCCAGTTGCGGCACGCGAAACTCGCCGCGCAGCAACGTCTTTCCCGCCAGCGCCCGGTCGAAGCGCTTTCCGACGAGGTAGACGGTGTCACCTTCGGGCACGGCTCACCCCGCGGATTCGGACACCTCGGCGGGGGCCTCCGGGGTCTCCGGCGCCGGGCCTTCGGGCCAGTCGGGGCCTTCGGGCTCCTCGCCGGCGATGCGGTGGCGGCCCGCCCGGTTGGAGCGCAGGATCTTCGCCAGCACCATGTTGAACGTCAGCGCGATCTCCTGGGCGCCGGGCGAGTGCCACTCGTGGATCGGGCTGCACGCCCCCTGGGCCTGCTGCACGGCCAGGCGGTCGGTGATCGCCGTCGGCATCACCAGGGAGCCGAAGTTCTCGCGCAGCTCGGCGATCCGGAACTGGTGCTCGTAGGACCGCACGCGCAGCTTGTTGACCAGGACGCCGATCGGGCGCAGGTCCGGGTTGAGCTCCTTGCGGATCTTCTCGATCGCTTCGAGGGCCCGGTGCGCGCCGGCGACGGCGTACATCGTCGGCTCGGTGACGATCAGCGCGCTGTCCGCGCCGACCAGCGCGGACTTCGTCAGGCGGCCCAGCGACGGCGGGCAGTCGAGGATCACCAGCTCGTACGGCGTTTCGCGCAGCGGTTCGCGGTGCAACTCGTCGAGCGCGCGGGAGAAGTTCGCGAGGCGCTCGGGGTCGGCGTCGGGGTCGTTGAGCATTTCCAGCTCTTCGGCGCCGACGAGGACGTCGACGTCCTCGCTCCAGACGCTCGGCGCGATCGCGCGTTCGAGCACCTCGCGGGTGGGGGTTTCCAGTACGTCGGCGAGGGTCGCGTCGGTGTACGGCGGGTCGAGGGAGGTCGTGGCGTTGCCCTGCGGGTCGAGGTCCACGACCAGCGTCCGGGTGCCCCTACGCAGGGCGGCGGACGCGATACCGAGAGCGACCGTCGTCTTGCCGACGCCTCCCTTGAGGCTGAGTACGGCGACCGTGTGCACGTTCACCAGCCTACGGGTGTGCGCGAGGGGCGCCGCCGGGCAAGGGCCGTTTCCCATCCGACCGGAAGCAGGCCGACCCTCCAGCGGCACGTGACGGTTGCTGCGAGAGTCATCGGCCGTAACTGTAGTCGGATGGGGAACTAACGACACAGCACTCGAAGGGAGGAGCCGGGGAGCCGGGCAGGGGCGGGCACTACCCTGTGCGGCATGAAGACGGAGACCGTGGCCGCCCGGGGTTCGGGCGCCGTCCGCCGGGTGCTCGAGGCCGAGATCGAGGCCGCCCGCGCCCGGGGCGCCGAGCACCCCCGCGTCGTCGACGTGGGCGGCGGCAGCGGCGGCTGGGCGGTGCCGTTCGCGGCGGCGGGCTGCCGGGTGACCGTCGTCGAGCCGAGCCCGAACGCCCTCGCGACGCTGCAGCGACGTGCCGAGGAGGAGGGCGTCTCCGAGCTGATCACGGTCGTCGCGGACGACTCCGACGCGCTGGGCCGGTACGTCGAGGCGGGCTCGGCCGACCTGGTGCTGGCCCACGGCCTGCTGGAGATCGTCGACGACCCGGCCGCGGTGCTCACCGCGCTGGCCACGGCGGTCGCCCCGGGCGGCGCGGTGTCGGTGCTGGTCGCGAACCGGCACGCGGCGGTCCTGCACCGCGCGCTGGCGGGCCGGGTGGCGGAGGCGCGCCAGCTGCTCGAGAGCGTCGACGGCGTCGTCGCGGGCGACACGGTCCTGCGCCGCTTCTCCGCGGCCGGCCTGCGTGCCGACCTGGAGGCGGCCGGCCTGGACGTCACGCTGCTGCAGGGCGACCGGGTGATCTCCGACCTGGTGCCCGGCGACGTCCGCGAGGACGAGCTGGCGGAGTTCGAACGGGCGGCGGCGGGGTCGCCGGCGCTGCGGGACATCGCGGGCCGCCTGCACGCGGTCGCGCGGCTCGCCTGACCCCTTTCCAGCGGGTTTCGGCCGTCGCGCTGCCGGGTGATCCGAAACTGTCGGTGGTGCCCGGTAGCGTCCTCGATGTGGGGCGAAATGCTGAGTTGCCGGGCGGGATGGCCCGGTTCCGGGTCCGGCCCGGGGAACCGCCGCCGGACGACACCGGCTGCGGGATGCTGCACGTCGACATGGACGCGTTCTTCGTGTCGGTCGAGCTGCGCACCCGGCCCGAGCTGGCGGACAAACCGGTCGTCGTGTCCGGCGGCGGGCCGCGCGCGGTCGTGGCGGCGGCCAACTACCCGGCGCGGAAGTTCGGCGTGCGCTCGGCAATGCCGTTCTCGACGGCGAAGCGGCTGTGCCCGCACCTGATCAACATCCCGCCGACCGGCGGGCTCTACAGCGAGGTCTCCCGCGGGGTGATGGGGATCTTCCGCGAGCTGACCCCGCTGGTCGAGCCGTTGAGCCTGGACGAGGCGTTCCTGGACGTCAGCGGGGCGCTGCGCCGCCTGGGCGCGACGCCGGCGTCGCTGGGCGCGGAGATCCGTTCCCGGGTGGCGGCCGAGCACGGGATCACGTGCTCGGTCGGGGTGGCGAAGGTCAAGTTCGTCGCGAAGCTGGCGTCGGGGATGGCGAAGCCGGACGGCATGGTCGTCGTGCCCGCAGCGGAGACGTTGGCGTTCCTGCACCCGCTGCCGGTGTCGGCGCTGTGGGGCGTGGGCGCGCGCACGGAGGAAAGCCTGCGCCGGCTGGGGCTGGACACGATCGCGGACGTGGCGGCGTTCCCGCCGGACCGGCTGAGGAAGTCGCTGGGAGCGGCGGTGGGCGAGCACTTGTACCGGCTCGCCCACGGCATCGACGAGCGCGCGGTGGTCGTGGATTCCCCGGAGAAGTCGATCGGCGCGGAGCACACGTTCGACGTCGACCGCCACGACCGGGGCGCGCTGGGGCTGGAGCTGCTGCGGCTGTCCGAGCGGGTAGGGGCGACGCTGCGGGCGCGCGGGGTCCGCGGGCGGACGGTCTCGATCAAGGTGCGGTTCGCGGACTTCCACACGATCACGCGGGCCCGGACGCTGGTGTCGGCCACGGACGTGGCGAGGGAGATCCACGCGGTGGCGGTGTCGTTGCTCACGGAACACGCGCCGACGGGGGCGGTCCGGTTGATCGGAGTGCGTGTGGAGGGGCTCGATACCGGGGAGGCGGGGGAGCAGCTGGTGTTCGATTCCCCGGCGCCCCGGTGGCGGGACGCGGAGGTGGCGGCGGACGTGGCACGGTCGAAGTTCGGGTCCGCCGCGGTGCGGCCGGCTTCGCTGCTCGGGCCGCGGGAGAGATAGCGCGGGCGAGAGCCGGAGGGCCGGGCCGGGCAGGTAGGGCCGAGCGGATTGGCCGGTTGCCCGCACTGCGCTGACTTCGCGCTTTGTGGCGGCGAGCCCGGACTTCGTGTGTTCGCGCCCCGTCGTGTCCCGGGAGGCGGCGAGCCTGAACTTCGCGTGTTCGCGCCCCGTCGTGTCCCGCGAGGCGGCGAGCCCGAACTCCGCGTATTCCCGCCCCTCGCGTCCCGCGACAACCGTCCCCACCGCCCCTCGCCACGCCGTGCACAGACTGTGATCTTCGGCCCCGGCAGCCGTCCCCCACATCGCCGTTCAACGCGTTAACCGGTCACAATCGGCGACGGTGACCGTCCGCAACCCCGATCCGGAAGGATTTAGCCCAATTCGATCCCTTCTGGATGCGGGATCGGGTAGTCGTCCGGGCGCGGGCCTCGTATCCTGGACAGTGCCACCCCGCCTGGGGTTGGCTGTTGGGTCCAGGACGTTGCGCGGCCCGGCGCCCGCGACAGCTGTGCCGGAGGAGGAAAGATGCCACTCTCCGAGCATGAGCAGCGGCTGCTCGATCAAATCGAGCGCGAGCTCTATGCCGAGGACCCCAAGTTCGCATCCACGGTGCGTGGCACCCGGTTGCGTCGCCCCGCTCGCCGACGGCGTATCCAGGGCATCGCCCTGTTCGTAGTGGGCGTGGCCCTGCTGGTGCTGGGCGTGGTGGTGCCGCAGTTCCGGGTGGCCGACATCCCGCTGATCAGCGTGCTCGGGTTCCTCGTGATGTTCTTCGGGGTCATGTTGGCCGTCACATCGATTCGGCACGGCGCCGACGGGGACGGCAAGGGCGGTGGATCGGGATCTCGCGGGGCCAAGCAGTCGGGCCGCCGGAGCTCGTTCACCCAGCGGATGGAAGAGCGCTTCCGCCAGCGCTTCGAGGAGCAGTAGCGCCGCAAGACCAAAGAGATCCGCGTCCCGGCCGGGACGCGGATCTTCTTGTGTGCTCAAGTGGCGAGTCACCCCCCGCGGTGACACCGGGTGACCCCCGGCCGGGTGACCCACTCGCAGCCGTGACGACATGAATGACTCATTCATGTCGCCAGGCGACATGAATGAGTCATTCACTACAAGCGGACGGCCGGGGCGGTGTCAGTCGCGGCCGCGGAACAGGGACTTCGGGAACAGCCGGCCCTTCCAGGACAGCGGTGCGTTCCGGTGCAGGCTTCGCCGCAGGTGGTCGAACGCCGACGGCAGCGTCGGGTCTCCCTGGCCGTCCTCGCCGTACCAGGACTTCTCGACCACGCCGATCACCGTGCGGAGACCGTCGCGGCCCTCGTCGTCCAGGTGGTGCTTCGCCGCCAGCTTCTGACCCGCCACGCGGACCGTGTCGCTCGGCGGGATCGGCAGCCCGCGGTCGGCGCACTCGGCCCGCAGCTCGGACCACGCCGCGTCCGCCGCGCCCGGGCGCTGCGAGACGATCTCCTGCAGCCGGCGGCGCCGTCCGACGTCGCGCGCCGCCGACGGGCCCAGCAGACCCGCCAGCAGCAGCACCACGATCAAGCTGAACCACCAGGCCACCAGCCAGGTCAGCACGCCCAGCACCGCCACCCACAACGCGGCCGCGATCAGCGGGAGCCAGTTCTTGAGGACCGCGCCGAACCCGGCCGCCGCGGGCTCGCGGTCCGGCCTTCGGCGACGCCCGCCGGCGACCACCAGGACCGTCGCCACCAGCGCGAGCGCGACCAGCACGCCCACGAGCACCCACACCGCGGCCGGCGTGCCCTCGTCGGTGTCCTGCGGGCCCTGCGCCTGCTGGTTCTGCTCGGTGTCGCGGGGCGCGCCGGTCGGCGCCGCGCTCGACTGGACCGTGCTCGGCGCCACCTGCGTGTCGTCGGGCTGGTTGCCGTCCTGGGTACCGGCCTGCAGGTACGACGGGGTGATGCCGCGGCCGTCGGACAGCGGCGTCGGGTCGAACGTCACCCAGCCCTTGTCGCCGAAGTACGCCTCGACCCACGCGTGCGCGTCCTGCGTGGTGATCGACAGGTAGTCGTTGACCTGCACGCCCGGCGTGAACCCGATCGCCACCCGCGACGGGATGCCCGCCACCCGCAGCATCACGGCCATCGCCGACGCGAACTGCTCGCAGAAGCCGCGTTTGCCGTTGAGGATGAAGTCGGCGAGCGCGTCGGAGTCGTTCGCCGGCGCGGTCTTCGTGTCGTAGACGAACCCGTTCTGCGCCGTGAAGTAGCGCCAGATCGCCGACGCGCGGTCGAAGTCGTTGGACTCGCTCGCGATCAGCTGCTGGGTCTTCGCGCGGACGCGGTCGTCGACGCGGTCGATCTGCGTGTAGCGCGGCGGCAGGTCCTCGACGCGCGGCGTCACGCGCAGCTCCTGGGCCGTGGGCTCCTTCAGCGACGCGTATTCGGTGTAGGCGGGCGGGACCTCGCTGCGGGTGGTGAAGACGGTGCCGCTGACCTGGTCGTAGAGGTAGCCGTTGGCCGCGCCGTCGATCACCCGCGGCGCGCCGTACACCGGCAGCCAGTTGTCGCGCCAGCTCGCCGGTTCGACGTCGATCTTGCGCGCGGCGCCGCTGCCGTCGTCGCCCGGCGCGGGCGGCAGCTGCGGTCCGACCGGGACGCCCTGCTGCGAACGGCCTTCGTCGTGCAGGCCCCAGCCCTTGTTGGGGTAGTAGGTGTCCAGCGTCATCGCGCGCAGCAGCCGCCGGTCGGTGCCGAGGCCGCGGACCTTGAACAGCTCGCGGTTGGCGCCCTGGTCGAGCATGCCGCGCAGCTCGGTGAACGGCTGGATGCCGAAGCCGCCGGAGCCCGCGCCGGGGCCGTCGCCGCCGTTGCCGAACGGGATCCGCCCGACCGTGCCGACCCACGTGATCGCGCCGCCGAACAGGCCGAGCACGATCGCCGCGGCCACGACGGCGACCGGCGCGGACAGCACGCCCGGTTTGCCGCTGCGCCCGGGCGCTTCCCGGGTCCGCCAGCGGCGGTGCCGGTGGTTGCCGTCGACCGCGAGCAGGCCGGCGAACGCGGCCCCGCCGAGCAGGAACGTCCACCACGGCAGCATTTCTTCGGAGAGAGCGGCCGGCACGGCGTAGACGCAGAGCAGCACGAGCCCGGTGGCGGCGGGCGCCGCGGCGGCGACGGTCAGCGTGTCGACCAGGACGGCGACCAGGCCGATCAGGATCGTCACGAGGCACAGGATCGGCTGGCTGCCCTCGACGGGCGGCAGCCCGACGCGGATCTGCTCGGCGGCGGCCGAAAGCGTGTTCCCGATTTCGCCGAACGCTTCCGGACCGGGGATGACCTGCAGGATCCCGTGCGTGGTGAACGCGCCGGTGATGAGGAAGAGCAGGACGACGAGCTGCCCGAGGCCGACGAGCACGGTCGGCACCTGCAGCGAGCGCAGCGCGAGCCCGGTGGCGGCGATCAGCAGCACGGCGACGAAGAGGTAGCCGAACCAGGCGAGCCCGGAGACGACGCTGGTCACGGAGGTCGCGGCGCAGAGGGTGGCGATCCCGGCGGCGGCGGGCGCGAGCAGGCTGCCGCGCCAGGCGGAGAGGGGATGCGGGGAAGCGGGCCGCCGGGGCGGGGTCGCGGCGGACCCGGACGGCCGGGGCGGGGCGGTGGTGCTCATCGCGAACCGCCCATCGGGGAGTAGTGATTGGCTGGAGTGCGCTGGGCGGCCGGCTTGACTGTGCTCATCGCGGACCGCCGATCAGCGTGCCGCGGCGGGCGCCGCTGCGGCACAACTCCGCCCACACCTGAGGCATCGGCGACCCCGGTCCCGCGATCACGACGCCCCAGCCGGCCGCGCGCAGCAGCGCCGCCGAGTCCTCGGTCGCCGCCGCGCGCTGCTCCGGGGCGCTCACCCCCGCCGACCACGTCGGCGTGTCCAACAACACCGCGAGGCTCCGGATCCCGCGCGGGCGGAACTGCGCCAGCTCGTGCACGGCCTCCGTGCTGACCGTGCCGAGCACGGCGATCAGCTCCTGGCCCTCGCCCGGGTCGCCGGCCAGCGTGATGTCCCGCTGGTGCGCCGGCTGCAGCGCCGCCAGCGCGTCGAGCACCACGTTGTCGTAGTGGTCGCCGCCCTCGCCCGGGGTGTCCGCGAGCGTCACGCCGTGTTCGGTGACCAGCCGGACGCGGTGCCCGGACCGGCGCAGGTGCACCGCCGCCGACGCCGCGAACGACACCGCCCACTCCAGGCTCGCCGCCGGGCCGCTGCCGTGGTGGGCGGCCGCGCGGTGGTCGAGCAGCACCGTCGTGCCGCCGCGCCACGGCCGTTCCTCGACGCGGACCATGATCTCGTCGCGGCGGGCCGTCGAGCGCCAGTGCACCTTGCGCAGGTCGTCGCCCTGGCGGTACTGGCGGACGATCACGTCGGCCTCGCCCTGCCCGGCGTGCAGCCGGACCGTGCCGTCGTCGCCGACGCCGATGCCCGCGCCGCTCGGCAGGCCCCACAGCGGGACCACCCGCGGCACGACGACCAGCCGCGAGTGCCCGATCAGCTCGCGCTCGAACTCGCACAGCCCGAACGGGTCGGTGATGGTCGCGCGCAGCGGCCCGACCTGCTGGATCCCGCGCAGCACCGGCTGCAGCGGGTAGCGCAGCGCGACCTTCCGGTCGTGCGGGAGGCGTTCGACGACGAACCGCGGCCGCGAGCCAAGCGCGTACGGCACGCCGTCTTCGAGCAGGATCTCGCCGGCCGGCAGCCGCCCGCTGCGCCACAGTTCGAGCTGCACTTCGCCGTTGCCGCCGACCGCGACCCGCTGGGGGTGCAGCGCGCGGGTGGCGCCGATGCGCAGCCGGGTCGCCGAGATGAACACGGCGACCAGCAGCGGCAGCGCCACCACGAAGACGGCGACCCGCAGCAGGTCGCGTTCGTTGAGCACGAACGAGCACACCGCGGCCGCCAGCCCCGCGGCCAGCAGGCAGCGGCCGCGGGTGGTCAGGCCGGACAGGGCACGCAGCACGTCGTTGTTCTCCCGTTCGCCGGCGGTCTACTGGGGCCGGGAGCCCTGCGGCACCGGCACCCGGTGCAGCACCGCCCGCACGACGTCGGTCGCCGACCGGCGCGCCGCGTGGGCCTCGGTGGTCAGCACCAGGCGGTGCGCGAGCACCGGCACCGCGACCGTGTGCAGGTCGTCCGGCACGACGTAGTCGCGCCCGGACAGCGCCGCCTGCGCCCGCGCCGCGCGGACGAAGTGCAGCGTCGCGCGCGGGGACGCGCCGAGCCGGATCTCCGGGACCTGGCGGGTGGCCGCGACGACGTCGACGGCGTAGCGGCGGACCTCCGGCGCGATGTGCACGCCGCGGACGGTCTCGATCAGCCGGTGCACGGTCGCGCCGTCGGAGACCGGCTGCAGGTCGTCCATCGGGTTGTGCCCGGCGTGCTCGTCGACCATGGCCAGCTCGGCCTGCTGGTCGGGGTAGCCGATGGAGACCCGCGCGGTGAACCGGTCGCGCTGGGCTTCGGGGAGGGCGTAGGTGCCTTCCATCTCGATCGGGTTCTGGGTGGCGATCACCATGAACGGCTCTTCGAGGTGGTAGGTCGAGGTGTCGACGGTGACCTGGTGCTCTTCCATGCACTCCAGCAGCGCCGACTGCGTCTTCGGCGAGGCGCGGTTGATCTCGTCGCCCACCACGATGTTCGCGAACACCGGGCCGGGCCGGAACTCGAACTCGCCGCTCTGCCGGTTGTAGATGGAGACGCCGGTGACGTCGCTGGGCAGCAGGTCCGGGGTGAACTGGATGCGGCTGACCGTGCAGTCGATCGACCGGGCGAGCGCCTTCGCCAGCGACGTCTTCCCGACGCCGGGCACGTCCTCGACCAGGAGGTGGCCTTCGGCGAGCAGCGTGACCAGCGCGATCCGGATGACGTCGGGCTTGCCGACCAGGACCCGCTCGACGTTGGCGGCGATCCGCCGCGCGGTTTCGTGCAGTTCGTCCAGCGACACTCTGGCGGGGCGGCCGGGGACCCGGCCGTTGCCCGTGGACTCCGCCGGATAAGGCGGCCGCCCGGATGCCTGCTCGCCCGATCCGGGCGCCGCAGACTGGATTCTCGACGTCACTCGACCTCCTGGTGGCGCATGGCCGCGCGCACTGTGCGCACCGCCGGGCCGAACGGCCCCCATCGCTGCTGTCCGCGCGCAGCGACCAGCCTTCCATCCAGTGTGTCAAACCCGGGCGAACCTGGGGGCGGAACCCCGCGAAGCCCCGGGGAGCACGCCCGGCACGACGGTTGATGACACTGCGCAAGCAGGGACGATACCCCGAACGGGTGTGTTGTCACCCGATTCTGGGCGCTCCCGCTGACGCCCTGTCCTGCCGTATGCTGCGGTTCGAGGTCGCCCGGCTACGGAGAGGCGTGATCGCTCATGAGCGAGGTCCGAACCCAGCCACCGTTCGACCTGCGCGGCTTCGCGGTCGCGCCCGAGCTGGCCACGGACGCCTACACGAAGCTCGGCCGGCTGCAGGACGTCGTCGGCGAGATGGTCCGCGAGGCCAAGGTGCTCGGCCGCACGGTGCCGCTCGGCGGCGGGTACGCGGGGGAGATCGGCAAGTTCATGGCCGAGTACGGCATCGGCGGGCGGGGCTCGGCGGTGCAGCAGCTGACGGCGTTCGGCAAGGAACTCGAGACGCTGAAGCACCGGATCGGCGAGGCACTCGCGAAGTACCAGCACGCCGACGAGCAGGCGGCGGACGGGGTGGACTGCACGGGTGGCTGACGGGGTTGACGCGGAACGGAACGCCGGACGGCTAGCGGCCCGGCGCGGCCGGTGGCCCGCGCCGGTGGCGTTGCGAGGTCGGGGGTCGGCGCCGATGGCGCGGCGAGGTCGGGAACCGGCGCTGACGGCGCGGCAAGCCCGGGGGCCGGCGCCGGTGGCGCGGCGAGGCCGGTGGCTCGCGCCTGTCTTCCTCTTCTTGCTCGCGGCGTGCGGGCAGCAGCCCGCGCAGCCGGCCACCGCCGGGCACACCTCGGCGCAGGCCACCGCCACCGCCGAGCCCCCGCCCGTGGCCTGGACCGGCCTCGCCGCGATCGACCCCTGCACGCTGCTCTCCCCGCAGGACCGGTCGACCGCCGGGATCGGCGTCATCGGCAAGCCGAAGGACATCGCCGGCGCCCGCGCGTGCGACTGGAGCGTGCCCGGCACGTTCGGCGTCACCGTGACCCTCAGCGACACCGACGGCCTGGCCGACCTCGAGGTCGCGAAGAAGACGGCCACGAAGACCAAGGTCGGCGCCCACCCGGCGCTGCAGGTGGCGGACAAGAAGGCCGCCGACGGCACCTGCGCCGTGCTGCTCGGGGTGGGCGACGCGGCCAGCGTCCAGATCGACGTCAGCAACACCGGCTTCTCGGACACCCCGCTCGCGTGCCGCCGCGCGGGCACGGTGGCCGGGCTCGTCGAACCGAAGCTGCCCTGAGGAAGGTGCGCCGTGCCCGAACCCCCCGTTCCGACCGCGCGGTACGAGTCCTACAGCCACGAAGCCATGGCCGCCGAGGTCGAGCGGGGCAACGACCCGGTCGCCGCGGGCGAGGCGGGCGCGCGCTGGGACGGGCTGGCGAAACGGCTGCACGAGTCGACCGCCGACCTCGCCGCGTTGGTCGCGTCCTCGGAGGAGAACTGGCGTGGCCAGGCGGGCGACGCGGCGCGGGCGGCGCTGGGCCGGGCCGCGCGGTGGCTCTCGCACTCGGCCGCGGTTTCGGCGTCGGTGGGCAGCGCGGTCGGCGCGCAGGCCGACGCGGCCGCGCGGGCCCGCGCCGACATGCCGCCGCCGGTGGTCTACGACCCGGCGTCGATGATCCGGGACGCGGCGTCGTCCGGGAACGTGCTGGTCCTGGCCGGGCTGGCGGACGAGATGGCGGCCCGCCGCGCGGAGGCGGAAGCGGCGCGCCAGAAGGCGATCGACGTCATGCGCACGCGCGACGCGGCGTTGCGCGGCCACGTGCCGGCCGCGGAGTTCGAGGATCCGCCGACGCTGGGGCCGGCTTGATCCGGGTTTCGGCGTCGGCGTTCGACATCCTCTGGACCGACCTCGGCCACGACCGCCCGCCGGAGCCGCTGACGGTGCGCAGCGTCGGCGGGACGGAGGAGGAACGCGCCGAGGTGCGTAAGGCGGTGTACGAGAACCTGGCCGGCCGGGGGCTGTACGACGGGTCCCGCCTCGAGCCGGCGCTGGCGGCGCGGTTGGAGGTCCTCGCGGGCGGCGATGTGTACGTGGCGTGCGAAGCGCTGGCGGACATGACGTCGGACTTGCCGTTCCGCGCGGTGACGGCGGCGCACGGTCGCCGCGGCGTGCTGGCGACCCAGCCGGAGCAGACGATCGCGCTGGATTCGATCGGCGCGGGCGAGTTGTGTTCGGCGATCGTGGACGTGTTGCCGGAGTTGACGGCCGGGCCGGGGTACGGGATCAATCTGTCGGCTTCGGCGTTGGCCGACCCCGCGGCCGTTTCGGGGGCGGCTTCGGCGCAGTTGCAGGAGGTCTTGGCGATCCAGGCGCGGCCGGTTTACGCGGCGGGGCAGTTCAGTGTCAGCCGGCGGGTGGCTTCGGGGCGGGTTGAGCGGGTGGGCGGGTTGACTTGGTTCGACACCGACGTGGGTGCTTACTGCGCGACCAAGACTGCGGGGCGGGGTGGGCAGGAGTGGGTCACCGTGAGCCCGGTCGACAGCGCCCGGCTCGCGTCCCGCGTCGCGGCTTTGGTGACCCCCGAGGACTGACGATCCCGCTGCCGTGTAGTGAATGACTCATTCATGTCGCCTGGCGACATGAATGAGTCATTCACGTCGCCCGGCCAGCAGTACCGGCGGTCGTGGGCGTGCTGCCGCGGACCGGTAGGCGGAGACGAGATCCTCGACCACTGCGGCAGGCTGGGTGCGCAGCCGGCTGGGCAGGGTCTGCACCAGAGCGATCCCGGCGGCTGCGTAGCGGTTGTTGCGGGCGAGCGTGGTCGCGTAACCGGGTCGTCCGAAGTGGAACTCGCAGGAGTCGATCTCCCACGCCAAGGCGACGTCGTCGAACCAGGCGTCGGGGGTGGCGATGTACCGGCCGTGTTCGTCGTGGATTCCGAAGTTCCAGACCGGCTCGGGCAAGCCGCTACGACGCCACACACCCATGGCCTCCGCCTCCGCGGCCGATCGCGCACCGTTTTCGATCTCCTTGAGCACGGCGCGCGGCAACGCGGTTCCGCGTCGGCTCCCCAGCTCCAGTTCCGCGCTCAGCTCGCCCGGGTCGAGGCGGAGCTGCTGGACCACTTCGGCGAGCAGAGCCCGGATCGGCGGGCGTTCGCGCAGGCGCCGGCACTCGTCCAGCACGGCCCGGACTGCCGGCGCCAGGGGAAGTCCGTCCGAGCGGACCGGGACGGGCATTCGCCTGGTCCGCTCCACGAGCACGTAACCGCTGCTGGTGGTCTTCAGGTGGGAGGGGAGGAGAAGGTGGATCGGTTCGCCCGCGTGGGCATCCCGCTTCAATCCTTGGCGTCGGCACGATTCGAGGCCGGTGATGACAGCCTGGTCGCCGCTGTAGACCAACGCCCCCTCGACGAGTTGCCGCCGGGTCGGCTCGCCGGTCCGCAGCAGCACGACACCCGGCAGGAGCCGCTGCCACGGGCCGCCCGGAAGACACCGTCGGTAGCTGGTCACCTGGGGCACGCCGAGGGTCTCGAGCCGTGCCACCGTAATCACACCGCGCCGGCTGGCAGCGAAGAGTGCCTCCGCGTCGCGCGTCCAAGGGCCTCTGGTCACCTGTCCGATCGTGGCGGGACCGGCCGCCCGGCAACAGGCCTCTCCGTAATCTGTGGACTACTCGCGGTGATTCGGCGAGTTGTGGATAACTGGGCTCCCGGGCCCGGATGACGTGAATGACTCACTCATGTCGCCAGGCGTAGTGAATGACTCATTCATGTCGTTTCGGCGGCGCGTCCCTGCCCCACCGGCCCCCCCACCCGCGTCCCCACCTAGCCCCACCCCGGGTCCCCACCTGCCCCCACCCGAGGCCCCCAGGGTTCTTTCGCGGCCGTTATGCGGACGCATGGGGTACAGCTGAGGTTGCTCCGGCCCCCGGCAAGGGGGATCTTGGCCACCGTCCCCCACGGCACCCCTCACCTACCCCCACCCTGCTGACCTGCGCAAACAGAACACACGACGGAGTGAGCCGCCGGTTTCACGCGTTGACTGTGGTGAAAAGTGGGGTACGGTGGTGGCCAGTGGGGCGGAAGGGAAGCCCCGGAGCCGCAGCCGGAGGTTCGCCACCGGGTGCGGTAGGGAGGTGGAGGCCGTGTTCCTCGGCACCCACACCCCGAAGCTGGACGACAAAGGGCGGCTCGCGCTGCCCGCGAAGTTCCGTGACGCCTTGGCGGGTGGGCTGATGCTTACCAAGGGGCAGGACCACTGCCTCTTCGTCTTCCCCCGCGCCGAGTTCGAGCAGATGGCGCGCAAGGTCGCCGAGGCCCCGTTCACCAACGAGGCGGTTCGGGCCTACCAGCGCTACCTGTTCGCCGGCACGGACGAGCAACGTCCGGACGGCCAGGGGCGCATCAGCATCGCGTCCGAGCTCCGCCGCTACGCGGGGCTCAGCAAGGAGTGCGTGGTGATCGGGGCGATCACCAGGCTGGAGATCTGGGACGCCCAAGCGTGGCAGGGCTACCTGGAGGAACACGAAGACAGCTACGCGAAGGCTCGAGAGGAAGTACTGCCGGGCGTCTTCTAGACGTGCGGTCGCGGTGCACCGTCGTCGTCGGGGGACGAGGGGTTCGCCGCCCGCGCCACGGGGGAAGCCCACCCGGATGCCGTGAGGCCTCTGTCCGCTCAACAGCCCTGGTGCACCTTCCCCGGTACCAGGTCGGCAGCGGGCGGACAGGGACCTGACGGCATCCGCCATATTTCCCCCGGGCCAGGCGAGAAAGGGGGGAGGGAACACCATGACGGCACCCGAGCACGTCCCGGTACTGCTGAGGCGCATCGTCGAGCTGTTCACCCCCGTGTTCGCCGAGCGCGACGGCGTCCTCGTGGACGCGACCGTCGGCCTCGGCGGGCATTCCGACGCCCTCCTCGACGCCTTCCCGCGGCTGCGCCTCGTCGCCCTGGACCGTGACCCCGCCGCTCTCGAAAAGTCGGAAGAGCGCCTCGCCCGGCACGGCGACCGCGTCGACTTCGTGCACACCGTCTACGACGGGCTCCCGGAAGCCCTCGAAGGACTCGGGATAGCCAAGGCCGACGGCATCCTCTTCGACCTCGGCGTCTCGTCGATGCAGCTGGACCGGGCCGAGCGCGGCTTCGCCTACTCGAAGGACTCGCCGCTCGACATGCGGATGGACCCGACCACCGGGTTCACCGCCGCCGACGTGCTCAACACCTACGCGCCCGGCGAGCTGATCCGGATCCTGCGCGACTACGGCGAGGAGCGCTTCGCGCAGCGCATCGTCAAGGCCGTCGTGAAAGCCCGCGAACAGGAGCCGTTCACGACCAGCGGGCGCCTGGTCGAGCTGCTCTACGACGCCGTCCCGGCCGCCACCCGCCGCACCGGCGGGCACCCGGCCAAGCGCACCTTCCAGGCGCTGCGGATCGAGGTCAACGGCGAGCTGGAGGTGCTCCGCCGCGCCATGCCCGCCGCGCTGGGGGCCCTGCCGGTCGGCGGGCGGATCGTCGTCGAGTCCTACCAGTCCCTGGAAGACCGGCTGGTCAAGCAGGCGCTGGCCGAGCTCGCGAAGTCCCGCACCCCGGAGGGACTCCCGGTCGAGCTGCCGGGACACGGACCGGAGCTGAAGCTCCTGACCCGGGGCGCCGAGAAGGCCGGCGAAGAGGAGATCGAACGGAACCCGCGCGCCGCCTCGGTGCGGCTGCGGGCCGCAGAGAGGATCGGAGAGCCGCGATGACCGCTCCCGCGAAGTCCCGCCGCCCGGCCGCGCCGGCGACGCGGGGCCGCAGCGAGGCCGCCCGCACCTCGACCACCGTCGAGCCGGACCCGCAGACCACCCAGCCGGGCAAGGCCGCGCCGCGCCGCGCGTCGCGGGGCCGCACGTCCGCGGCCGAGCGCGCCTACGCGCGCCGCGCCCAGCGGGCCGACCTGCTCAAGGAGCGCGAGCCGCGGCCACGGCCGAAGGCCGAGCCGGCGGAGCCCAAGCCGAAGTTCAAGCTGCGGCTGCCGAAGTCGCGCGCGTCGTTCGTGCTGATGATGATGGCGCTGCTGGCCGCCGGCGTGGCGACCACGCTGTGGCTGACCACGCAGGCGATCGCCGACTCCTACCGGCTCGAGCAGCTGCGCACCACGAACGCGAGCCTGGCCGAGACGAAGGAGCAGCTGCAGCGCGACGTCGCGAAGGCCGAGTCGCCCGCGTCGCTGGCCCCCGCCGCCCAGCAGCTGGGCATGGTGCCGGGCGGCGACCCGGCGCGCATCGTCGTCGGCCCGGACGGGAAGACGTCGCTCGTCGGCGAGCCCAAGAAGGCCAAGGCGGACACGCCGGCGGCGCCGGTCGCGCCGCCCGCCGCGCCCGCCGCGGGCACGCAGTCGCAGCAGGGCGCGCCGATCGAGGGCGACCAGCCCGCCGTGCCCGCCGACGAGCAGCCGCCCGCGCAGCCGGGGGCCGGCCAGTGATGGCTGCCGGCCGGGGACAGGCCCGCGCCCGCACGAGGGGCAGCGCGCGGCGGACCTACGCCGCCGGGACGCGCAGCGCGGCCGCCCGGCGGGGAAACGGCGGCCACCGCGGCCGCTTCTCCGCCGTGCGCCTGATCCTGGTCGCGATACTGCTCGTCGCGGGCGTGAAACTGGTGCAGGTGCAGTGGTTCGACGCCGCGGCGCTGTCGGCCGCGGCCGAGCGGCAGCGCACCCAGACCATCGACATCCCGGCCCAGCGCGGGTCCATTGTGGACCGCAACGGCGCCAAGCTGGCGTTCAGCGTCGAGGTGCGCTCGCTTTCGGTGAACCTCAAGGCGTTCCACAAGAGCATGGCCGACTTCGCCGCGAAGAACCCCGGCACGGCGAAGACGTTCGACAGCGAGACCGCGGCGGCCGCGAAGTACATCGCGGCCAAGGTGCCGACGCTCACCGAGCAGCAGCTGCTCGACTTGTTCCACAAGCCGGTTTCGTTCACCTACCTGGAACACAACGTCGAGCCGTCGGTCGCCGCCGACATCGTCAAGAAGTACCCGTGGATCGGGATCGAGAAGCGCGCGCTGCGCGAATACCCGGGCGGCAGCCTGGCGTCCAACATCGTCGGCGCCGCGAACTGGCGCTCCGACGACCCGGACGTGTCCAAGCACAACCTGCACGGCCTGGTCGGGCTGGAACTCGTGCGCGACAACGACCTGGCGGGCACGCCGGGCCGGATGCTGGTCAACACGAAGAACGGCAGCGACAACGTCGTCATCCCGGGCACCGAGCGCGACCTGCAGGCCGCCGTGCCGGGGTCGGACCTCGAGCTGACCATCGACTCCGACCTGCAGTACGAGGTGCAGCGGCAGCTGTCGGACTACGTCCGGCAGTCGCACGCCAAGGGCGGGCAGGCGGTCGTCCTCGACGCCAAGACCGGCGAGGTCTACGCGCTGGCCAACGACACGACGTTCGACCCCAACGACCAGAGCACGTGGACCCCCGACGACCTCAACAACCCGGCGGTCACCACGCCGTTCGAACCGGGGTCGGTCAACAAGGTCGTCACCGCCACCGGGGCGATCGACTACGGCATCGCGACGCCGGAGTCGACGATCCAGGTGCCCGGCGCGCTGCAGGTGGCCGACAAGACCGTGCACGACGCCTGGACCCACGGCACGCAGACGTTCACCACCGCCGGGATCTTCGCCAAGTCGTCCAACATCGGGACGCTGCTGCTGGCGCAGAAGATCGGCGAGGAGCGTTACTCCGACCTGCTCAAGAAGTTCGGGCTCGGCCAGCGCACCGGCGTCGGCCTGCCCGGCGAGAGCGCGGGGGTCGTGCCGGCGCGCAGCCAGTGGTCGGCGACGACGTTCGGCAACCTGCCGATCGGGCAGGGCCTGTCGATGACCGTGCTGCAGATGGCCGGGATGTACCAGGCGATCGCGAACGACGGCCTGCGCGTCGAACCCCGGATCGTCAAGGCGAAGGTGAACCCGGACGGGACGACCGTGCCGGAGCCGGCGCCGAAGCAGGTCCAGGTGGTCAGCCCGCAGACGGCCAAGACGGTGCGCGACATGATGCGCGCGGTCGCGCAGAACGGCAAGGGCCTGCAGAAGGGCACCGCGCCGTCGGCGGCGGTCGAGGGCTACCAGATCTCCGGGAAAACGGGCACCGGCCAGCAGGTCGACCCGCGGACGAAGGCCTACAGCGACCACCTCTACAACATCACCTTCGCCGGCATCCTGCCCGCCGACCACCCGCGGTTCGTGGTCGGGATCCGGCTGGACGCGCCGGACACGACGCTGCCGGTCGGGCACTCCGCCGCGCCGCTGTTCCACACCATCGCGTCGTACCTGACGCAGCGGTACCAGATCCCGCTGTCGGACGGCCCTTCGCCGGAAGTCCCGCTGATCGTGCCGTAAGCACCGTGCGTGAAGGCCCCCTTACCTGCGTGAGGGGGCCTTCACGCGTTCAGCGTCCACATCGGTCCGAAGAACCCGGGAAAGCGTTGCGGCGCAACAGGGTGCGGATCGCCGTTTAGCACATGTGCCTCAGCCGCCCGCAATCGCCGTACCGCGTGCGACTGCCCCAACCCGCCGCCGGTAGCCTCTTGGCCGTGTCCGTGTCCTCGTCCAGTTCCCAGGTGCCGGAAAGCCCGGTGAAAGCGGTCCCCGCGCCGCCCCGCCCGGCGCGCATCGACCCGGTCCCGCTGGCGACGCTGCTCGCCAGGGCGGACGCGCGGCTGATCGCCGGCTCGCCCGACGCCGCCGACCTCACCGTCACCGGCACCACCCTGCGGGCCCAGCACGTGCTGCCCGGCGACCTGTTCGCCGCCCTGCCCGGCGCCCGCGCGCACGGCGCCGACTTCAGCGACCAGGCGGTCGCGGCCGGGGCCGTCGCGGTGCTCACCGACGCCGAAGGCGCCGAGCGCCCCGGGCTGCGCGACGCCGGCGTCCCGATCCTCGTGCACGCCGACCCGCGCGCCGCCCTCGGCGAGATCGCCGCCTGGATCTACGGCGAGCCCTCCCTGCGGCTGGCCGTCCTCGGCGTCACCGGCACGTCCGGCAAGACCACGACGTCGTACCTGGTCGACGCCGGCCTGCAGGCCGCGGGCCTGACCACCGGCCTGATCGGCACGGTCGAGACCCGGATCGCCGGCGAACGGCTGGTCAGCGGCTTCACCACTCCGGAGGCGCCGGACCTGCAGGCGTTGCTCGCCGTGATGCTGGAGCGCGGCGTCACGCACGTGCCGATGGAGGTCTCCAGCCACGCGCTCGCGCTCGGCCGGGTCAACGGCACCCGGTTCGCGGTCGGCGCGTTCACCAACCTCTCCCAGGACCACCTGGACTTCCACAAGGACATGCAGGAGTACTTCGCCGCGAAGTCCCTGCTGTTCGACGGCCGCTCGACCACCGAGGTCGTCGTCGTCGACAGCGCGTGGGGCCAGGCCCTGCTGACGCCGCAGACGATCACCGTCACCACGGACCCGGGCACCGAGGCCGCGTGGAAGGCCACCGACCTGCGGGCCACCCCGCACGGCGAGCAGACGTTCACGCTGCACGGCCCGGACGGCGTCAGCGCGCCCGCCCGGATCCCGCTGCCCGGCGAGTTCAACGTCGCCAACGCCGTGCTCGCCGCCGCGATCCTCGGCAGCGCGGGAATCGCCCTGGAGCACATCGTCACCGGGCTCGCCGAGGTGCAGGTGCCCGGCCGGATGGAGCGGGTCCACGTCGGCCAGGAGTTCACCGCCGTCGTCGACTACGCCCACAAGCCGGCCGCGGTCGCCCAGGGCCTGGACGCACTGCGGGCCCGCGCCGAGGGCCGGATCATCACCGTGCTCGGCTGCGGCGGCGACCGCGACACCGCCAAGCGCCCGATGATGGGCGAGGCGGCGGCCCGGCGCAGCGACGTCCTGATCGTCACCGACGACAACCCCCGCTCCGAAGACCCCGCGGCGATCCGCGCCGCGATGCTCGCCGGCGCTCGCGCCGTCGGGCCCGCCGAGGGCGGCGAGGTCATCGAAATCGGCGACCGCCGCGAGGCCATCGAACACGCCGTCGCGCTGGCCGAGCCGGGCGACATCGTCTTCCTCGCCGGCAAGGGGCACGAGTCCGGCCAGGAGGCCGGCGGCGTCGTGCACCCGTTCTCCGACCGCGACGAGCTGGCCGCGGCCATCCGCAACAAACTCGAGGTGAGTGTGTGATCGTGCTCAGCCTGGCCGAGCTCGCCGACGTCGTCGGCGGCCGGCTGCACCGCGCCGACCCGGGCGCGCAGGTGACCGGCACCGTGGAGTTCGACACCCGGAAGCTCACGCCCGGCGGCCTGTTCGTCGCCCTGCCAGGGGAGAAGGTCGACGGCCACGACTTCGCCGCGCAGGCCGTCGAGGCCGGCGCGGTGGCCGTGCTGGCCGCCCGCGAGGTCGACGCCCCGGCGATCGTCGTCCCGCCGGTCGGCGACGGCGAGGCCCACGAGCGGTCGGTCGCGCTGACCGGCGACAAGGACGGCTCCGGCGCCGCCGTGCTGGCCGCGCTGGCCAAGCTCGCCCGGTTCGTCGTGCAGCGCCTGGCCGAGGGCACCCTGACGGTCGTCGGCGTCACCGGCTCGTCCGGCAAGACCTCGACCAAGGACCTGATCGCGCAGCTGCTCGAGCCGCTGGGGCCGACGGTCGCGCCGCCCGGGTCGTTCAACAACGAGCTGGGCCACCCCTGGACGGCGTTGCGCGCCGACGCCGACACCCGCCACCTGGTGCTGGAGCTGTCCGCGCGCGGACCCGGGCACATCGCCCACCTCGCCGAGATCGCCCCGCCGCGGATCGGCGCGGTGCTCAACGTCGGCAGCGCGCACGTCGGCGAGTTCGGCTCGCGCGAAGGCATCGCGAAGACCAAGGGCGAGCTGGTCGAGGCCCTGCCCGCGGACGGCGTCGCGGTGCTCAACCTCGACGATCCGCTGGTCGCGGCCATGGCGAGCCGCACGAAGGCCCGCGTGGTGTTCTTCGGCGAAAGCGCGTCCGCGCAGGTCCGGGCGACCGGTATCACGCTCGACGACCAGGCCCGCGCGTCCTTCCGGCTGGTCACCCCGGCCGGGGAGGCGGACGTGCGGCTGCCGCTGCACGGCGAGCACCACGTGAGCAACGCGCTCGCGGCCGCCGCGATCGCCTTGGAGCTGGGCTCGTCGCCGGACGAAATCGCCGCGCGGCTGTCGGCCGTCGAACGGCGTTCGGCGCGGCGCATGGAGGTCGTGACCCGCGAAGACGGCGTCACGATCCTCAACGACTCCTTCAACGCCAACCCCGAGTCGATGCGGGCCGGCCTGAAGGCCCTCGCGGCGATGACACGGGAGTCCGGCCGCCGGTCCTGGGCCGTGCTCGGCGTGATGGGCGAGCTCGGCGCGGACGCGGTCACCGCGCACGACGAGATCGGCCGGCTGGTCGTCCGGCTCAACATCGCCAAGCTCGTCGTGATCGGCCCCGAGGCGGCGGCCATGCACCAGGGCGCGCACCAGGAGGGTTCCTGGGGCGAGGAGTCGGCACTGGTACCCGACGTCGAGGCCGCGATCGCCCTGCTGCATGATCAGCTCCGCCCCGGGGACGTGGTGCTGGTCAAGGCCTCCAAGGCCGCCGGCCTCTGGCGGGTCGCCGAAGCTCTGCTCGAACCCCGGGAAACCGACAACTCCGAGAATCGCTCGAACGGTGGTGACGCGTGATCAGCATCCTGATCGCGGCCGCGGCGGGCCTGCTGATCTCCATCCTGCTCACGCCCTACCTGATCCGGGTCTTCTCCCGGCAGGGCTTCGGCCAGGAGATCCGCGAGGAAGGCCCGCAGGGACACAAGTCCAAGCGCGGTACCCCGACCATGGGCGGTGTCGCGATCATCATCGCGATGGTCGTCGGGTACTTCGCCGCGCACTTGATCAACTGGATGTTCAACTCCCGCAGCGGCGCGCCGACGGCCTCCGGGCTGCTCGTCCTGATGCTCGCGGTGGGCCTGGGGATCGTCGGGTTCCTCGACGACTTCATCAAGATCCGCAAGCAGCGCAACCTGGGGCTGAACAAGACCGCGAAGCTGGTCGGCCAGCTGGTCGTCACGATCGCGTTCGCGGTGCTGGCGCTGAACTTCGCGGACTCGCGCGGCATCACGCCGGCGTCGGAGAGCCTCTCCTACGTCCGCGACCTCGCGCTGATCACCTTCCCCGCGGTGTTCTTCGTGATCTTCTGCTACATCGTCATCTCCGGCTGGTCGAACGCGGTGAACTTCACCGACGGCCTCGACGGCCTGGCCGGCGGGTCGGCGGCGATGGTGCTGGCGACCTACGTCGTCATCGCGTTCTGGCAGGAGCGGCTGAACTGCGCCAACGGCCCGGCGCCCGCCTGCTACGACGTCCGCGACCCGCTCGACCTCGCGGTGGTCGCGGCCGCGGCGACCGGCGCCTGCGTCGGGTTCCTCTGGTGGAACGCGGCCCCGGCGAAGATCTTCATGGGCGACACCGGCTCGCTGGCCCTCGGCGGCCTGGTCGCCGGCCTCTCGATGACGACCCGCACCGAGCTGCTCGCCATCGTCATCGGCGGCCTGTTCATGGTTGAGATGATTTCGGTGGTCGCGCAGATCGCGGTGTTCCGGACCACCCGGCGAAGGCTCTTCCGGATGGCCCCGTTCCACCACCACTTCGAGCTCGCCGGGTGGGCGGAAACCACGGTCATCATCCGGTTCTGGCTGCTCTCGGCGATCTGCTGCATGTTCGGCCTGGGCCTGTTCTACAGCGAGCAGCTGGGCTTCGGAGGCTGACCGTGCAGATCTCCGGTCGTCACGTTCTCGTCGCGGGTGCCGGGGTCACCGGCAAGTCGATCGTGCCCGTGCTGGTCGACCTCGGCGCGCGCGTCACGGTCACCGACGGCAACGCCGAACGCCTGGCCGAGCTGGAAGGCCTGGGCGCCGAGCTGGTGCCCGGGCTGAGCGAGCCCCCGGACGACGTCGTCCTCGTCGTCACCAGCCCCGGCTGGCGGCCGACGTCGCCGCTGCTGGTGGCCGCGGCCGAGGCCGGCGTCGAGGTGATCGGCGACGTCGAGCTGGCCTGGCGCGTCGGCCGGCTGCGCGAGCACCCCCCGGCGTGGCTGGTGGTCACCGGCACGAACGGCAAGACGACCACCGTGGGCATGCTCGAGTCGATCCTCAAGGCGGCCGGCGCGAACGCCGTGGCCTGCGGGAACATCGGCTACGCCGCCCTCGACGCGGTCCGCGCGGGCTACGACGTGCTGGCTGTCGAGCTGTCGAGCTTCCAGCTGCACTGGTCCTCGACGCTGGCCCCGGACGCGGCCGTGGTGCTCAACCTGGCCGAGGACCACATCGACTGGCACGGCTCGATGGACGAGTACGCGGCCGCGAAGGGGCGCGTCCACACCCGCGCCAAGGTCGTCGTGCACAACGCCGACGACGAGTGGTCCACCCGCATCGCCGAAGAGCACGCGCCCGAGACCGCCCGCCGCGTCGGCTTCCGGCTGGACACCCCGCGCGCCGGCGAGCTGGGCCTGGTCGAAGACCTGCTGGTCGACCGCGCTTTCGTCGCCGACCCGGCGACCAGCGCCGAAGAGCTGGCGACGCTGTCGGACGTCCGCCCGGCCGGCCCGCACAACGTCTCGAACGCCCTCGCCGCGGCCGCGCTGGCCCGCGCGCACGGCGTCTCGCCGGAGGCCGTGCTGAAGGGCCTGCGCGAGTACCAGCCGGCCCCGCACCGGGCCGTCGAGGTGGCCGAGGTCGGCGGCGTCCGGTACGTCAACGACTCGAAGGCGACCAACCCGCACGCGGCCGCCGGGTCGCTGCGGGCGCACGAGTCGATCGTGTGGATCGCCGGGGGTCAGCTCAAGGGCGCTTCGGTCGACGAACTCGTGAGCAGCATCGCCGGCCGCCTGCGCGGGGTTGTGCTACTCGGCGTCGATTCACCCGTGATCGCCGCCGCGGTCGCGCGACACGCGCCGGATGTCCCGGTGAACAGCCTCCGTCCGGGTGACGATGAACCCATGACTGCGGCGGTGAGTGCGGCCAGCGCGATGGCCCGGCCAGGTGACGTGGTGCTGCTGGCACCCGCCGCGGCGTCGTTGGACATGTTCCCGAACTACGGCGCACGCGGCGACGCGTTCGCCGCGGCGGTGCACGTCCTTCGCGACGACGCAGCGGGGGAGCCGAGTGACGACAACTGACACCAAACCCGTAGCGCCGCCGAAGCGGCCGCGCCGAGAGCGCAAGGAGAGCGGCTTCGTCGCCTTCCGGACCGCGCTGACCGCGTGGCTCTCGCGCCCGCTCGCGTCGTTCCACCTCGTGCTCGCGCTCACCGGCGTGCTCACCGTCATCGGCATCGTCATGGTGCTGTCGGCGTCGTCGGTGGCGTCCTACAACCCGAAGACCGGCAGCGGCGTGTACTCGCTGTTCACCAAGCACCTGGTGTTCGTCGCGATCGGCTCGGTCGTCTTCTGGCTTGGCCTGCGGGTGAACCTGGAGCGGATCCGCCGGATGTCGGCGACCGCGACGGTGGTCTGCCTCGGCCTGCTGGTGCTCGTGCTGACGCCGCTGGGCACGACGGTCAACGGCTCGCAGGGCTGGTTCAAGGTCGGCGACTTCACCTTCCAGCCGGTCGAGGCCGCGAAGGTCGCGCTGGCCTTCTGGGGCGCGCACATCCTGGTGATCAAGTACAACGTGATCCACCAGTGGCGGCACCTGCTGGTGCCCGTGGTGCCGATCGCGCTGCTGATGTTCGCCCTGGTCATGCTGCAGCCGGACCTCGGCGGCACGGTCACCCTGGCCGTGGTGCTGCTGGCGCTGCTGTGGTTCGCCGGCGCGCCGAAACGGCTGTTCGGCGTGATCCTCGCGGGCGGCCTGGCCGGGGTGCTCGTGCTCGCCGTCATCGCGCCCTACCGGCTCGACCGCGTCATGTCGTTCCTGTCGCCGGACGCCGACACCAGCGCCGAGGGCTTCCAGGCCAACCAGGCCAAGCTGGCCCTGGCCGACGGCGGGTTCTTCGGCAAGGGCCTCGGCCAGGGGACGTCCAACTGGGGCTACCTGCCGAACGTGCAGAACGACTTCATCTTCGCGCTGATCGGCGAGGAGCTCGGCCTGATCGGCTGCGTCGTCGTGCTCGCCCTGTTCGCCGGGGTCGCGATCGTGGGCCTGCGGATCGCCACCCGCAACATCGACCCGTGGATCCGGATCGTCTCCGGCACGCTCACGGTCTTCCTCGTGGCGCAGGCCGGCATCAACATCGGCTACGTCGTCGGCCTGCTGCCGGTCACCGGCGTCACGCTGCCGCTGATCTCCTACGGCGGCACCTCGCTGGTGATCACCATGCTCATCATGGGCGTGCTCGCGAACGCCGCCCGGCACGAGCCGGAGGCGGTGGCCGCACTGCGCACACAGGGGCCGGGTAAATTCGGACGCCTGCTGCGGCTGCCCGCGCCCGATCCGTACCGCCCGCCCGCCACCCGCAAGGGTGGGGCGCGCGCCGGGGCGAAGGCGGCCAGGCCCGCGCCCCGTGCGGCGCGGCCGGCCCCGGCACAGGAACGACGCAGGTCGGTCCGTGAACCGGTGCGCCGCAGCGCGGCACGGACGAGCACGGCCACGTCCCGCGGGGCCGCGCGCACAACAGCGAGCCGTGGTACCCGGAGTACCGCGAACCGGAGAGGTCATTGGTGAGTAACCCCGTCAAGGGAGCCGAGCGAGCCGCCTCGGGCAGAGGGCCCGTGGTCGTGGTCGCCGGAGGTGGCACCGCAGGACACATCGAACCCGCCCTCGCCCTGGCCGACGCCGTCAAGCGGCTGCGCCCGGACGCGACGGTCGTGGCGCTGGGCACCGAGCGCGGCCTGGAGAACAAGCTCGTCCCGGCCCGCGGGTACGAGCTGGAGCTGATCCCGCCGGTGCCGCTGCCGCGCAAGCCGACGCCGGAGCTGCTGCGGCTGCCCCTGAAGGTCCGCGACTCGGTCCGCAAGACCCGTGAGGTGCTGGAGCGGGTCGGCGCGGACGTCGTGGTCGGCTTCGGCGGGTACGTCGCCCTGCCCGCCTACCTGGCCGCGCGCGGGCGCGTCCCGATCGTCGTGCACGAGGCCAACCAGTCGCCGGGCCTGGCGAACAAGGTCGGCGCGCGGTTCGCGCGCCGCGTCGCGGTGGCCGTGCCGGGAACGCCGCTGCCGAAGGCCGAGGTCGTCGGGATCCCGCTGCGGCGCTCGATCACGTCGCTGGACCGCGCCGCGCTGCGCGCCGAGGCCCGCGAGCACTTCGGGCTGGACCCGGACGCGCCGACGCTGCTGGTGTTCGGCGGCTCGCAGGGCGCCCAGTCGATCAACGCCGCGGTGTCCGGCGCGGCCAAGGACCTGGCCGACGCCGGCGTCGGCGTGCTGCACGCGCACGGCCCGAAGAACACGCTGGTCGTGCAGGAGTTCCCGGGGCGCCCGGCGTACGTGCCGGTGCCCTATCTGGAGCGGATGGACCTGGCCTACGCGGCGGCCGACGTCGCGATCTGCCGCTCGGGCGCGATGACGGTCGCCGAGGTGACCTCGGTCGGCCTGCCCGCGGTGTTCGTCCCGCTGCCGATCGGCAACGGCGAGCAGGCCACCAACGCGCGGCCCGCGGTCGACGCCGGGGCGGCCCTGATGGTCGCCGACGCCGACCTGACTCCGGCCAAGGTCGCCGAGCTGGTCGTCCCGCTGGTCACCGACGCCGACCGCGTCGCGAAGATGGGCGCGGCGGCGGTCGGCATGGGCCACCGCGAAGCCGACGAGACCCTCGCCCGCATCGTTCTGGAGGCCGCCGGTGCTTGAACTGCCTGAAGAGCTGCGCCGGGCGCACCTGATCGGGATCGGCGGGGCCGGCATGTCCGGCATCGCGCGGATCCTGCTGGCGCGCGGGGCTTTCGTGTCGGGCTCGGACGCCAAGGAGTCGCGCGCGCTGCTGTCGCTGCGGGCCCAGGGCGCCGAGCTGTTCGTCGGCCAGGCCGCTTCGAACATTTCGGCTCTTTCGCAGCCGCCGTCCGCGGTAGTCGTCTCGACGGCGATCAAGGAGACCAACCCCGAGCTGGCCGCCGCGCGCGCGGCGGGCATCCCGGTGCTGCACCGGGCCCAGGCGCTGGCCGGGCTGATGGAAGGCCACCGGGTCGCCTGCATCGCGGGCACGCACGGCAAGACGTCGACGACGTCGATGCTGACCGTGGCGCTGCAGCACTGCCGGCTCGACCCGTCGTTCGCCATCGGCGGCGACCTCAACGAGTCCGGCGCCAACGCCCACCACGGCGAGGGCGGCATCTTCGTCGCCGAGGCCGACGAGAGCGACGGCTCGTTCCTGACGTATTCGCCGTCGGTCGCGGTCGTGACGAACGTCGAGCCGGACCACCTGGACCACCACGGCACCGCCGAGGCGTACACGAAGGTGTTCACCGAGTTCGTCGGCCGGATCGTGCCGGGCGGGCTGCTGATCGTCTGCGGTGACGACGCGGCGGCGGACGAGCTGGGGACGCAGGCCGAGGAGATGGGCGTGCGCGTGCGCCGGTACGGCCGCTCGGCGACGGACGCCCGGGTCTTGGACTACACCCCGGCGCCCGACGGTAGCGTCGTGCGGCTGCTGCTGGACGGCTCGGAGCTGTCGGTGCGGGTCGCCGTGCCGGGGGAGCACATGGCGTTGAACGCGATCGCGGCGCTGCTGGCCGGCATCGAGCTGGGCGCGCCCGCCGCCGAGCTGGCGGACGGGCTCGCGGCGTTCGGCGGCGTGCGTCGCCGGTTCGAGTTCAAGGGGCGGGCGGGCGACGTCCGCGTCTACGACGACTACGCCCACCACCCGACCGAGGTGGCCGCGCAGCTGCGCGCGGTGCGGACCGCGGCCGGGTCCGGCCGGGTCGTCGTCGTGTTCCAGCCGCACCTGTACTCGCGCACGAAGATGTTCTCGGCGGAGTTCGCCTCGGCGTTGTCCTTGGCGGACGAGGTCGTCGTGCTGGACGTCTACGGCGCGCGCGAGGAGCCCGAGCCGGGTGTCACGGGGGCGCTGATCGCCGACCAGGTGACGGCGCCGGTGCGCTACGAGCCGGCGTTCGACGTGGCCGCGCCGCTGGTGGCGGGCCTCGCTCGACCGGGCGACCTGGTCGTCACCATGGGCGCGGGGGACGTGACGCAGCTGGGGCCGGAGATCCTCGCCGAGCTGGACAAGCGCTGACACCATGAGTCCGACCAGGGAACGCCGCCGACCGTCCTCCGAGCAGGAGACACCGGATCGCGCCGCCCTGGCCCGGCAACGGCGAGGGCGGCGCTCCGAGGAGGAGCGCCGCCGCACCCGCGTCGCGCGCTCGGCCCCGCGCAACCGGCCCAACCGGCGGGCCGAGATCCGCCGCCGGTGGGTGGCGCTGCTGTCGGTGCTGACCGTGATCGCCTTGGTGTACCTGCTGTTCTTCAGCTCGATGCTGGGTGCGCAGGAGGTCTCGGTCAGCGGCTCCCGGACCGTTTCCGCCGACGCGATCCGCGGGGTGGCGGCGGTGCCGCTGGACAAGCCGATGCTGCGGCTGAGCACGGACGAGATCCGCGACCGCGTGGCGGCGATGCCGGGGATCGCCACGGTCGAGGTGTCGCGGTCCTGGCCGAACACGGTCGAGATCACGGTGACCGAGCGAACGGCGATCGCGTTCTTCGACAGCGGCCCGGGAGGAGACGGAGTCCACCTGGTCGACGGCGGCGGCGTGGTGTTCAAGACGGTGCCTTCGCGGCCCTCGGGGTTGCCCGAACTTCGCCTGCCCAAGGTATCGGCGGACGACCCGGTGACGCGCGCGGTGACGGCGGTGCTGGGGGTGATCCCGGAGCAGCTGCTGAAGCAGGTGACGACGGCGACGGCGAAGACCCCGGCGAGCGTGGAGTTCACGTTGTCGAGCGGGAAGATCGTCCGCTGGGGAACGGCGGAGCAGACGGACCGGAAGGCCAAGGTCCTCGCGGCGCTGTTGACCCAGGAGGGCAAGGTTTACGACGTCGCGGCGCCCGAGCTGCCGACCATCACCTCCTGAAGTCTTCAAACCAGGTGCGCCCGGGTTTCCGTATGCCGTACGATCTCGTACGGCATACGGAAACGAGGAGGGTGTCATGACGATCCTGGTGACGGGAGCGACCGGCAGCGTCGGCCGCCTGGTGGTCGACGAGCTGCTCGCCGCGGGAGCCTCGGTGCGAGCCCTGACCGTCGATCCCGAGCGTGCTCAGCTGCCTCCGGAGGCCGAGGTGGCCGTCGGATCGCTGGCGCGGCCGTCGACGCTGCCTCTCGAGGGCGTCTCCGCCGTCTACCTGGCGCCGATGGCGCGGACCGTCGGACGGTTCTGCGAACTGGCGACCGAGGCGGGCATCAAGCGGGTCGTCGCGCTGTCGGGGAGCAGTGTCGGCGACGGCCACGAAGGCTCCAGCGGCAACGAATACGGCGCCGTCGAGAAGGCGGTGCGGGAGGCCGGTTTCGCCTGGACCTTCCTGCGCCCCGGCGTCTTCATGAACAACACCCTCGACTGGGCGGACATGGTCCGCGCGGGCGAGGTGGCGATGGCCTACGGCGACGCGACGCAGACCCCGATCGACCTCGGCGACATCGCGGCGGTCGCGGCCCGCGTCCTCACGACCGAAGGGCACGTCGGTGCCACGTATGTCCTCAGTGGACCGGAAGCGATCAGCCTCCGCGGGCAGGTTGCCACGCTGGAATCGGTGCTGGGCAAGGAAATCCGCTTCCGCGAACTGACCCGCGACGAACAACGCGCGCAGTGGATCGGGTACGGCGTCCCCGAGCAGGCCGTCGACTGGCTCCTCGACGGCTTCGAAGAAACCTTGCGCCATCCGCAGGTGCCGACCGGCGTGGTCGAAGAGCTGCTGGACCGCCCCGGGACGACGTACGCCGAGTGGGCCGAGGCGAACCGGGCGGTGTTCGCCTAGGCCTGCTGGAGTATTGCGTCCGTTCGACGGGTGGCGATACCTTGCGTAGCAGTGTCGATGCGTTACGCATATCCTTGGGGTTGACGATGGTCAAGGCACGCTGCGCGGCGGTTCTCGCGGCGCTCATCCTGGCAGCGCCACTCGCTTTCGTTTCCCCGGCGGCCGCCCAGGCTTCGCCGAACGCGGTCGTCGTCTGGGACCTCAACGCGCAGACCGCCATCTGGGACATCGCGCACCAAGCTCCCCCACAGGTCGCCGGACGTGGTTTCGCCATGGTCAGCGGCGCCGTCTACGACGCGGTCAACGCGATCAAGGGCAGCCCGTACGAGCCCTACCTCGTCGCCCCGCGCGCCACCGGCCGGGAGTCGACGGACGCCGCCGTCGGCACGGCCGCCTACCGGGTCCTCGACGCGATTTTCCCGGCACAGGAGGAAAGACTGCGCGTCCAGTACGACGAATGGCTCGCCGGCCTCCCGGACGGACCGGCGAAGCGCGGCGGCATCGGGGTCGGCGCCCAGGCCGCCGAAGCGATGATCGCCGCCCGGCGGGACGACGGCGCCTTCGACCCCCGGCTCTGGACGGTCGGCACCCGGCCGGGGCAGTACCGCCCCACTCCGCCGGACTTCGAGAACACCGGCGCCTGGGTGGGGTTCCTGAAGCCGTTCGCCGTCCCGGACGCGACGATGTTCCGCACGCCGGGGCCGCCGGCGGTCACGAGCCGCACGTACGCCCGTGATTTCGCCGAGGTCAAGCGGCTCGGCTCGGCGACGAGCACGGTCCGCACCGCGGACCAGACCGACGCGGCGCTCTGGTGGCACGACCGGCGTTCGGTCAGCTGGGGAATGAAGCGCGATCTCGCGGTCACGCAGAAACTCGGCGTGCTGGAGACCGCGCGCTTCTACGCGCTGGCCGACTTCACCGGCACGGACGGGGCGATCGCGTGCGCCAATGACAAGGAGTTCTGGCACTTCTGGCGGCCGGTCACCGCCATCCGGTCCGCCGGCACCGACGGGAACCCCGCCACCACGGCCGACCCCGGGTGGACTCCACTGGTGGTCACCCCGCCGAACCCCGACTACCCGTCCGGGCACACCTGCCGCACCGCCGCGCAGATGACGGCGTACGCGCACTATTTCGGGCGGGACAACGTCTCCTTCAGCGCGTTCAGCGTCGACAGCGGCACCACGCGGCACTTCGGCAGCTTCTCGCAGGCGACCGCCGAAGTGGTCGGCGCCCGCATCTGGGCCGGCATCCACTTCCGGTCCGCGGACGTCGACGGCACCCGGCTCGGCGCGGCCGTCGGCAACCACGTCACCGAGCACTACTTCCGGCCCCGGGCCTAAACGCGGGTGCGCGTCATCCCGGCCAGTCCGAGCAGCGGGAGAGCGCCCGCGAAGACGACCACCGCGGTCCAGCCGCCCAGGTGGTAAGCGATCGAGCCCGCCTGTGAACCGATCGCGCCGCCGATGAAGAAGGTGCCCAGGTAGACGCTGTTGACGCGGGCGCGGGCCGACGGGTCCAGCTGGTAGATCACGTGCTGGCCGGTCACCAGCGTCGCCTGGACGGCCATGTCCACCGCGATCGCCGCGATCGCCAGCAGGACGACGCTGCGCGCGCCGAACCCGGCCAGCGCGAAAGCCGCCGCGCAGAGCGCGAACGCGGCCGCGGTGAGCCGGCGGCCGTGGCCGTGGTCGGACCACTTGCCGGCCAGCGGGGCGATGAGCGCGCCGGCCGCGCCCGCCAGTGCGAAGAGGCCGACGCCGAGCTGGGTGTAGTTGAACGGCGGGGCCGTCAGCACGAACGCGATCGTCGTCCAGAACGCGCTGAACGCCCCGAACATCGCCGACTGGTACAGCGCGCGGTGGCGCAGTGCGGGGTGCTTCTTCCACATGGCCAGGGTCGAGCGCAGCAGCTGTCCATAGTGGACGTCCGTTTTGGGCGCCCGCGCCGGCAGGATGAACCGCAGGACGACGGCGAGCGCGGCCATCGCGGCCGCCGAGATGAGGAAGACGACGCGCCAGCTGGTCACCTCGGCCAGCAGGCTGGCGACGACGCGGGAGAGCAGGATGCCGAAGAGCAGCCCGCTGACGACGCGCCCGACGATCCGGCCGCGGATGGCGTCGGGGGAGAGGTCGGCGGCGAACGGGATGAGGATCTGCACGACGACCGACGCCGCCCCGACGACCAGCGAAGCGATCAGCAGCACGGCGAACCCGGGCGCGACGCCGGTGACGACGAGACCGGCGCAGGCGACGGCGAGCAGCGTCGCGACGAGCCCGCGGTTTTCGAGGCGGTCGCCGAGCGGGACGAGCAGCAGCATCCCGGCGGCGTAGCCGAGCTGGGTGGCGGTGACGACCCCACCGGCGGCGGCCTCGCCGACGCCGAAGGTGTGCCGCAGCTCCGCGAGCAGCGGCTGGGCGTAGTAGAGGTTCGCGACGGTCAGTCCACAGGAGACGGCCAGCAGCAGCACGAGCCACCCGGGAGGGGCCTTTTGCTCGGTCTCGGTCATCGTTACCCCCTGGAACCGGTTTGATCGGTTCCCGACGGTACCAGTCAAACCGGTTCCGGCGTACTGTGACCCGTATGACGGACCGATTCCGCAGTGGCGCGGGCAGGCTGTGCCTCGACTTCGTCCGCACGTTGCGTTACCGCGGGTCCTCGTCGGAGGTGGAGGAACTGCCGGACGCGGAGGCGTGGGGAGCGTGGATCGACCAGCTGGGCCCGTTCGCGACCCCGGTCCACCCGGCTGCGGTCGGCGACGCACAGGCGCTGCGGGAGGCGATTTACGAGCTGCTGACCGGCGAGGTGCGGGAGGCGGTACGCCGTCGGGTGAACCGCTTCGCGGCGCTGCCGGTGCCCGCGCCTTCGCTGACGACCGCGGGCGGGCTGCGTTGGCAGGCGAGGGATCCCGCGGAGGCGATGCTGGCGCTTTTGGCGCGAGACGCGTTGGAGTTGGTGACGTCACCGGAGTTCGCGCGAGTCCGCAGGTGCGCGGGGCCGCAGTGCGGGGCGCTGTTCTTGGACACGTCGAGACCGGGGACGCGGCGGTGGTGCTCGATGGAGATCTGCGGCAACCAGGCGAAGAAGTCGACATATCGAGCCAAGGTGCACTGACGCGAAACGGCCCCCTCGCGAAAAAACGAGGGGGCCGTTCACAAAACTCAGTTGAGCGCCGCGTCCATGGTGATCGTCGTGCCGGCTAGGGCCTTCGACACCGGGCACGTCTTCTCCGCCGTCTCGGCGTACTCCGCGAACTGCTCCGCCGTCACGCCCTCGATGGACGCCCGCAGCGTGATCGCGATGCCGCTGATCTCGAAGCCACCCCCGGCCGCCGGGCCCAGCGTCACTTCCGCGCTCACGTCGATCGAATCCGCCGTCAGCTTCGCCGCTTCCAGTACTCCCGACAGGTTCATCGCCAAGCACGACGAGTGCGCCGCCGCGATGAGTTCCTCGGGGCTCGTCTGGCCGTCCGGGTTGCCCGCCCGGGTCGGGAACGACACGCTGAACGTGCCGGCGTTGGACGAGTCCAGCGTGACCTCGCCCTTCCCGTTCTGCAGTCCGCCGACCCAGTGGGTGGTCGCGTCACGGCTGGGCATCAGGGCCTCCATGTGTGTAGGCGGTGGCCGACGCCGTCAGCCGCCGCAGGGTTGCTATCAGTTCTCGCCGCGAGGCGTCGTCGAGGCCCAGTGCGCAGCCGATGGCCGACGGGACGCCCGCCGCGCGGGTGCGCAGGGACCGGCCCTCCTCGGTCAGGCTGACCACCACCGTGCGTTCGTCCTCGGGCAGTCGCGCCCGGGTCACGAGCCCGTTGGCCTCGAGCCGCTTGAGCAGCGGGGAAAGCGTGCCGTAGTCCAGGTGCAGCGCCTCGCCGATCTCCTTGACCGGCCGGGCGTCGGACTCCCACAGCACCAGCAGCACCAGGTACTGCGGGTAGGTGAGCCCCAGTTCGCCGAGCAGGGGACGGTACGTGTCCGTCACCGCGCGCGACGCCGCGTACAGCGCGAAGCAGGCTTGCTCGTCCAAAAGGAACTCATCCGGCACGTCCGTGAACCTAGCCCACGATTACATCGTGTGCAAGGTGTCCGGAACTGTCGGACCCCTCTGGCAGAGTCCCCGCCATGACCAGACCCGACCGCCCGCAGGTCCCGCTCACCGGCGGCGAGCGTGAAATCCTGACCGCCCTGCTCGACTACCACCGCGCCACCGTCGCGTGGAAAGCCGGCGGCCTCACCGAAGACCAAGCCCGCGCCGCGCACCTGCCGAGCGAACTGACGACCGTCGCCGGTCTGGTCGCGCACCTCACGCTCAACGAGTGGTTCTGGTTCGGCGTCGTCGTCGACGGTGAGGAGGACACCTGGGAGGAGAAGCTCGAGCAGGACCCGGACGCGGAGTTCCGGGTCTCGCCGGACACCCAGCTCGAAACCCTCCTCGCCGGCTACGAGAAGCAGTGTGCCCGCAGCCGCGAGATCGTCGCGAAGCACAGCTTCGACGACGAAGTGACCCACAAGGACGAAACCTTCAACGTCCGCTGGGTCCTCACGCACATGATCGAGGAGACCGCGCGGCACGTCGGCCACCTCGACGTGCTGCGCGAGCTCACCGACGGCCTGACCGGGGAGTGACCTTCTTCGGGGGCAACGGGAAGAACCCGCTGGTGCGCTCGACGTAGTGCGCGTACGCCGGGCGCGTGCGTGCCATTCCCTTCTCCAGCATGGGTTTCCCGGTCCCGCGGGCCAGGGTGAACGTCATCGCCACGGGAGAGAGGATCGTCAACGCGCCCGGCCACGTCGAGCACGCCAGCAGGTAGAGGCCCCACCACACGCACGCGTCGCCGAAGTAGTTCGGGTGCCGCGTGTAGCGCCACAACCCCGTGTCGAGCACCTTGCCCTTCGAAGCGGGATCCGCCTTGAACCGCCGCAGCTGCTCGTCGCCGATCGACTCGAACGCGAAGCCGACCGCCCACACCACCGCACCCAGCCAGCCCAGGACGCCGATCCCCGTGCCGTCCACCGCGAACTGCACCGGAAGGGAGACGAAGTACAGCACCACGGCCTGGAAAAGGTAGATCCGCACGAACATCTTGAGCGGCCCGTGGCCCATCCGCGCGTACCGCGGGTCCTCGGGCAGCTTGTGGTTGCGCACGTGCAGGTGCACCGACAGCCGCACGCCCCAGACGACCGTCAGGAGCACCACCACGAGCCGCAGCGAAAGCGGGCCGTCGCCGAACGGGAACGCCACCACCGCGACGATCGCGAAGCCGAGCCCCCAGAACGTGTCGATCGTGTCGTACCGCCCGCGCGACCGCGCGACCCCGAAGGTCACGACCACCGCCACGAGGGTGACGGCGGCCGTGACGAGCAGCTGCGGCATCAGCACCACTCCCGCGTCGCCGGCATCCCGGCGCGACCGTGCTCGTCGGGCCGCACGGAAAGGATCTGGTCCACGCCCATCCGGTTCTCCTCGAACGCCAGCGCCCCGCCCGCCAGGTACAGCCGCCAGACCCGCGCGCCCGTCTCGCCGATCAGCGCGACGACGTCGGCCCAGTTCTCCTCCAGGGTGTCGGCCCAGGCCCGGACCGTCCAGACGTAGTGCTCGCGCATCGCGTGCACGTCCCGCACCTCGAGGCCCGCGGTCTCCAGGTGGTCGACGGTCCGGCCCACCGGGCGCATCGTCATGTCCGGCGCGATGTACCGCTCGATGAACGCGCCACCGCCGGGGGCGACGTTCCCGCGGGACATCTGCTGGATGAGCACCCGGCCGCCGGGCTTGACCATGCGATGCAGTGTCGCCGCGTACGTCGGGTAGTTGACCTCGCCGACGTGCTCGCCCATTTCGATGGACGCGACCGCGTCGAACGGCGCGTCCGGCAGCTCGCGGTAGTCCTGGCGGCGCACCTCGACGCGGTCCTCGAGGTCGTGCTGGGCGAGCCGGCCGCGGATGTGCTGCAGCTGCTCGGCCGAGAGCGTGATGCCGACGGCGTGCACGCCGTGGTGCTTGGCCGCGTGGACCAGCAGCGAACCCCAGCCGCACCCGACGTCGAGCAGCCGCATCCCCGGCCGCAGCCCCAGCTTGCGGCAGATCATTTCCAGCTTGTCGTGCTGCGCCTGTTCGAGGCTCTGCGACTCGGTCGTGAAGTACCCGCTCGAGTAGGCCATCGAGTCGTCCAGCAGCAGCTGGTAGAAGGCGTTGCCGAGGTCGTAGTGGTGCGCGATCGCGGACTTGTCGCGCAGCAGGCTGTGCAGCTTGCCCGTCAGCCGGGCCTCCTCGGCGGGCGGCTTCGGCGGCGGCCCGACGACCCCCAGGCGGGTGGCGAGGCGGACGGCTTCGGCCCATTCGCGCGGGCCGAGCTTCGCCCGCTTCAGCTCCCCCGTGCGGGTGAGGGACCAGATCCGGCGGAAGCCGTCCGTCAGGTCCCCCTCGACATCGAGGTCGCCGGTGACGTAGGCGCGGGCGAGCCCCAGCTCGCCGGGCGCGTAGAGCAGGCGGCGCAGGGCACGGCGGTTGCGCAGCACCACCGTGGGCGCGTCCACTGGGCCGGCGCGGGTTCCGTCCCAGGTCCGCAGGCCGACGGGGAGCTGCCCGCCGAGGAGCTTTTCGGCGAACGAGGCGAGGCGGTGCGCGGTGCTGTTCGGCATGTCCGGGATTCGCTCTCCGCGGCGGCGTGGATTGGTCCGACCCCGAGCCAATCCGAACCCGGGGCGGTCCCGAAGGACCGGTGTGGAGATCACGGGAGAACGCATCGCCGTCATCGGCAGCGGGGTGGCCGGGCTGACGGCGGCATACCTGCTGCAGCGCAAGTACGAGGTGCTGCTCTTCGAGGCGGACGACCGCCTCGGCGGGCACGCGCACACGCACGACGTGCCGAGCTCGCACGGCGGCACGATCGGCGTGGACTCCGGCTTCATCGTCCACAACGAGCGCACCTACCCGACGCTGCTGCGGCTGTTCGGCGAGCTCGGGGTGCGCACGCGCGACACCGAGATGTCGATGAGCATCCGGTGCGACGGCTGCGGCCTGCAGTACGCCGGCGCGAAGGGGCTGGCGGGCCTGTTCGCCCAGCGCGGCAACCTCGCCCGGCCCCGCTACCTGCGGATGCTGGGGGAGGTGAAGCGGTTCCACCGGCACGCGAAGCGGCTGCTGGCGGAGAAGGACGCCGGCGACGTCACGCTCGGCGCGTTCCTCGCCATCGGCGGCTACACGCGCTACTTCGTCGACCACTTCATGCTGCCGCTCGTGTCGACGGTCTGGTCGGCCGACCGCAGCGACACCCTCCGCTACCCGGCGCGGTACCTGTTCGAGTTCCTCCGCAACCACGGCATGCTGAGCGTGAAGAACTCGCCGGCCTGGCGGACGGTCGCCGGCGGTTCCCGCGAATACGTCGAACGCGCGGCGAAGCAGCTCACCGCCGTCCACCTGTCGACGCCGGTGCGCTCGGTGCTGCGGACCGCGGGCGGCGTCGAGGTCCGCGACGACGCCGACACCCCGCACCGGGTCGCCAAGGTCGTCGTCGCCACGCACGCCGACCAGGCCCTGTCGCTGCTGGCCAACCCGACCGACGCCGAGCGCGAGGTGCTCGGCGCGTTCCGCTACTCGGCCAACGAAGCCTGGCTGCACACCGACACGAGCGTCCTGCCCTCGCTGGCCGACGCGCGCGCGGGGTGGAACTACCGCGCGCCCGTCTGCGGCGCGCCGACCGGGGCGGTCCAGGTCAGCTACGACATGAACCGGCTGATGCGCCTCGACGAGCCGACCGGGTACGTCGTCACGCTCAACCCCGGCGACGGTCCCGAAAAGGAGCACCTCGTCGCGCGGATGGCGTACGAACACCCCGTCTACACGCCGGAATCCGTTGCGGCGCAACGCCGGCTGCCCGAGCTCAACGACGGCGTGCTCGCCTACGCCGGTGCCTACCACGGCTGGGGCTTCCACGAAGACGGCTGTTCCTCAGGAGCCCGCGCCGCCGAAAGCCTGGGAGTCGTGTGGTGACGAACGCGCTCTACGACGCCACGGTCGCGCACGTGCGGCGGATCGACCCGCCGCACGCGTTCGCGCACCGCGTGTACCTGTGGCTGGTCGACCTCGACGCGCCGCCGCGGCTGCCGTGGTGGTCGCGGCCGTTCGCCCGGTTCGACCGCCGGGACCACTTCGTGGCCGGCGACCCGCGCGGGATCCGGGAAAAGCTGGACGCGTGGCTGGCCGAACGCGGCGTCCTGCGCGGCGGGAAGGTCGTCATGCTCGCCGCCGCGCGCGTGCTCGGGTACGCGTTCAACCCGATCAGCGTCTACTGGTGCCACGACGCGCAAGGCCGCCTCGAGTGCGTCGTCGCCGAGGTGCACAACACGTACGGGGGCCGGCACGCCTACCTGCTGCGCCCCGACGAAGCCGGGCTCGCCCGCGCGGCCAAGGAGTTCTACGTCTCACCCTTCCAGGAGATGGACGGCGAGTACCGGATGCGCCTGCCCCACCCGGACGCGTTGCTCGACCTCACCGTCGCGTTGCGCCGCGGGACCTCGACGCCGTTGGTCGCTACGCTGCGGGGAGTTCGCCGCCCGGTGAACCCGCGGTGGCTGGCCCGGCTCGTCCTGGCCCGGCCGCTGCTCCCGCAGCGGGTGTCCGCGCTGATCCGCCGCCACGGCGTCGCGTTGTGGCTGCGCAAGGCCGCGGTCGTGCCGCGCACCCCGCAGACCGCCGGAGGACAGCTGCATGGATGAGCACGCTCGCCCGCGCCCGGTCGCGCCGGTGCCCGCCGAAGTCCCCGCCGGTCCGACGGCCGAAGAGCTCATGGTGCGCGTCGCGAAGGGCGACGAACGCGCCTTCGAACTGCTCTACGACCAGCTCGCCGGGCCGATCTTCGGGCTCGTCCGGCGGATCGTGCGCGACGCGGCGCAGTCCGAAGAGGTCGCGCAAGAGGTGCTCGTCGAGCTGTGGCGCACCGCGACGCGGTACGCCCCGGACAAGGGCTCGGCGCTGAACTGGGCGATGACCCTGGCGCACCGCCGCGCGGTCGACCGCGTCCGCTCGGCGCGCGCCAGCACCGAGCGCGAGCAGAAGGCGACCTTCGAAGCCGCCCGCGGCCGCCCGTTCGACGAGGTCGCCGAGTCCGTCACCGCGCGGCTCGAACGCTCCCAGGTGCGCCGGTGCCTGTCCTTCCTGACCGATCTGCAGCGCGAGTCCGTGCTGCTCGCCTATTACCAGGGCTATACGTATCGCGAGGTGGCCGAAGTGCTGTCGACGCCGCAGGGAACCATCAAGACGCGGCTGCGGGACGGGCTGATCCGCCTGCGGGACTGCCTGGGGGTGACCGCTTGAGCACGCCCGAAATGCACACCCTGGCCGGCGCCTTCGCCCTCGACGCGGTCAACGACGTCGAGCGCGCGGAGTTCGCCCGCCACCTCGAGCAGTGCGACTCCTGCGCGCAGGAGGTCGCCGAGCTGCGCGCGACCGCGGCCCGGCTCGGCGCGGCGATGGCCGAGGACCCGCCGCCGGAGTTCAAGGAGCGCGTCCTGGCGGCCATGCACGCCACCCGCCAGCTGCCCCCGCGGACGCGGCCCGGCGCGCACGAGCGGTCCCGCCGCTCGGCGCGGGCGCCGCGCTGGGCGGTCGTCGTGGCGGCCGCGGCCGCCGTCGTCGGGCTCGCCGCGGGCGGGATCTTCGGCGGCATCGCGCTGACCCAGCAGCAGGAGCTGCAGTCCGCGCAGAGCCGGCTCGACCAGGCCCGCGACCGCTACGAGCCGGTGGCGGCGCTGCTCGCCGCGCCGGACGCGAAGACCGCGCACGGCGAGGCGCCCATCGGCGGCGGGGTCACGGTCATCGTGTCGAAGTCGCTGAACCGCGTCATGGTGATGGACACCGGGCTGCCGTCCCAGCCGGACGGCAAGGTCTACGAGGCGTGGCTGATCACCGGCGGGAACGCGCCGCGCTCGGCCGGGGTGATCGCCGCGTCCGACGACGGCGGCCTGGTCGTGGCCGACGGCGTGGGGCCGGTGGACAAGCTCGCGGTGAGCGTCGAACCGGCCGGCGGATCGCCCAGCGGGGCGCCCACCGACGTGCTCATGAGCATGCCCGCGCCGGCCTGACCGGACCGCCATAGCAGATCGGGCCGGGGCCGTGTTCGCGGCTCCTCGCTCTTGCGCGCTCGAACGTGTTGTGGCAAAACACCTTTGCGACACACGGCGTGCCTACTGGATTAGAGCCTGCCTGGTGCCTACCGTCCTGCCTAACGTCGGCGGTTGACATAACTCTCGATCTGGGGTTGAGGTTGAGAGTCGATCACCGGCGGGCTGTACGGGCACAACGATCAGGAAGGCGGACTTCGATGACGCCCCCGCACAACTACCTTGCGGTGATCAAGGTGGTCGGCATCGGCGGTGGCGGCGTGAACGCCGTGAACCGCATGATCGAGGTCGGCCTCAAGGGTGTCGAGTTCATCGCGGTGAACACCGACGCCCAGGCACTGCTCATGTCCGACGCCGACGTCAAGCTCGACATCGGCCGTGAACTGACCCGCGGCCTCGGCGCGGGTGCCGCCCCCGAGGTCGGCCAGAAGGCCGCCGAAGACCACCGCGAAGAGATCGAAGAGGTCATCAAGGGCGCCGACATGGTGTTCGTGACCGCCGGTGAAGGCGGCGGCACGGGGACCGGTGGCGCGCCCGTCGTGGCGCAGATCGCCCGCAAGCTGGGCGCGCTGACCATCGGCGTCGTGACCCGCCCGTTCACCTTCGAGGGCAAGCGCCGCGGCAAGCAGGCCGAAGACGGCATCCAGCAGCTGCGCAACGAGTGCGACACGCTCATCGTGATCCCGAACGACCGGCTGCTGCAGCTCGGCGACATCGGCGTGTCGCTGATGGACGCGTTCCGCTCCGCGGACGAGGTGCTGCTGTCCGGTGTCCAGGGCATCACCGACCTGATCACCACGCCGGGCCTGATCAACCTCGACTTCGCCGACGTCAAGAGCGTCATGTCCGGCGCGGGCTCCGCGCTGATGGGCATCGGCTCGGCGCGCGGCGAGGGCCGGGCCATCCAGGCGGCGGAGAAGGCGATCAACTCGCCGCTGCTGGAGGCGTCGATGGACGGCGCCCACGGCGCGCTGCTGTCCATCGCGGGCGGCTCCGACCTGGGCCTGTTCGAGATCAACGAGGCCGCGTCGCTGGTGCAGGAGTCCGCCCACCCGGACGCCAACATCATCTTCGGCACGATCATCGACGACTCCCTCGGCGACGAGGTCCGCGTCACGGTGATCGCGGCCGGGTTCGACGCGGGCGCGCCGACCCACAAGAAGCTCGACCCGCCGGCGTTCGGCTCGCGGGCTTCGGGGACCACCGCGTCGGCTTCGGCCGGGCAGGTCTCGAACCCGCCGACCCCGCCGTCGGGGGCCACCCCGGTGCCGTCGGCGGGCAGCTCCGGCTACCCGGTCGCGCCGCCGCGGTCGCACTCGCCGCTGCCCTCGGCCACCGGGAACCCGCCGTCGGGCGGCCTCCCGCAGCCGGGCGGCGGCTCGCGCGGCTACTCGCCGCTCGGCTCCAACGCCACGCAGGGCAGCCTGCCGGGCCGCGCGATGCCGGTGCACGACGACCCGTCCGACGACGAGGTCGACGTCCCGCCGTTCATGCGGCGCTAGACACCACGCTGAAGGCCACCGCCCGCGAACTAGAGTCGTGGGTGGTGGCCTTCACTGATGTTCAGGAGGATTCGTGCGGGTTCGGCGAGTGGTCACGACCAGGGCGGGCGGCGCGTCACGGCCGCCCTACGACACCTTCAACCTGGGGGACCACGTCGGCGACGACGAGGGGAACGTCTACGCCAACCGCAAGCGCCTCGCGGCCGAGCTGGGCCTGGCCGAGGACAAGCTCGCCTGGATGGAGCAGGTCCACGGCCGCACGGCGACCACAGTGGACGGCTCGGAAACGAAAGCCGCCGAGGCGACCGACGCCCTGGTGACCGCGACCCCGGGCGTGGCGCTCGTGGTGCTGGTCGCCGACTGCGTCCCGATCCTGCTGGCCGACGCCGAGGCCGGGGTGGTCTCGGCGGTGCACGCCGGCCGCGTCGGCGCGCGCGTCGGCGTCGTCCCGGCGGCGGTCAAGGCCATGCGAGAGGCCGGTGCCGAGGTGGGCCGCATCGAAGCCCTGCTCGGCCCCGCCATCTGCGGTGACTGCTACGAGGTCCCGGCCGACATGGCCGCCGACGTCGAGAAGCACGTACCCGGCAGCGCCTGCAAGACCCGCCAGGGGACGCCCGGCCTCGACCTGCGCGCCGGGCTCTGGCGGCAGCTCGCCGACCTCGGCGTCGGCAAGATCGGCGTCGACCCGCGGTGCACGAACGAGGACAAGACGCTCTTCAGCTACCGCCGCGACGGGACCACCGGGCGGATCGCGGGGATCACGTGGATCGAGGCATGACCGGCCGCAAGGCCGAGCTGGCCGCGAACCTGGCCGAGGTCGAAGCGCGGATCGCCGCCGCGTGCCGGGCCGCCGGACGCGCTCGCGACGAGGTCAAGCTGATCGCGATCACGAAGACCTTCCCCGCTTCCGACGTCGCGCTCCTCGCCGAGCTGGGCGTCACGGACGTCGGGGAGAACCGCGACCAGGAGGCCGGCCCGAAAGCCGCCGAAGTCCCCGGGCTGCGGTGGCACATGGTCGGGCGCCTGCAGCGCAACAAGGCACGGTCCGTGGTCGGGTGGGCACACGAAGTGCAGTCCCTGGATTCGGCCCGGCTCGCCGACGCGCTCGCGAAGGCCGTCCGTGCGGCTCGGGACGCCCAGATACGTGACGAACCCCTCGACGTGCTGATCCAGGCGAGCCTCGACGACGACCCGGAACGCGGTGGCTGCCCGCTGGACGAGCTCGGCGCACTGGCCGAGCGCGTCACTCACACGGGTGAACTGCGGCTTCGCGGCCTGATGGCCGTCGCACCGCTCGGCGCCGACCCCGCGGCCGCCTTCGAACGGCTCGCTCGCGCGGGTGAGGGCCTCCGCAAAGATCACCCGAATGCCGCAGACGTGTCCGCCGGGATGAGCCATGATCTCGAGCAGGCGATCACGCACGGCTCGACCTGTGTGCGTGTCGGAACCGCGTTGCTCGGTGGACGCGGTTTAGCCTCGCCGTAGGGAGCTCGCGCGGTCGTCACGTTTAGTGGTCGCCCGTGCGGGGCACTGACGGCGTGGAACATGAGTCAGTGCGGGAGCGGCTAGGGCTAGGGAGAGGCATGAGCGCGCTGCAGAAGCTGAAGGCCTACTTCGGGATGGTGCCCGCGGACGACGACGGCTACGACGACGGGGACGACTACCGGCGCGGCTACGACGACGACTACGACTCCTACGAGGAGCCGGCGCCGCGCTCGTCCCGCTCACGGTACCGCGACGTCGACGACACGTACGACGAGCCCGTCAGCCGCAGCCGGTCACGCTCCGTGGCCACCGCCGAGCCGGCCGTCCACGGCGCGCTCGCGGTCGACCGGCAGCCGGAGCCCGTGGCGCGCCTGCGCCCGGTCACCGAGCCCGTCCGGCCGCCGCTGCGCGATCCGCTCAGCCGGATCACGACGCTGCACCCGACGAGCTACGTCGAGGCGCGGGCGATCGGCGAGCACTACCGCGAGGGCATCCCGGTGATCATCAACCTCACCGAGATGGAGAACGCGGACGCCAAGCGGCTCGTCGACTTCGCCGCCGGGCTGGCGTTCGCGCTCCGGGGGTCGATGGACAAGGTCACCAACAAGGTGTTCCTTCTCTCACCGCCCGATGTGGACGTCACGGCGGAAGACCGTCGGCGGATTGCCGAAGGCGGATTATTCTTGCGGGGCTGAAGTCGCGCTTACCGCTGAGCGCAAGCAGACGTGATTTTGTCGACCCGATGCCGCGTCGACCCCCTCAACTGCGTCTTCTGCGGAGACGCCCGGTTAGAGTAGGTACGTGGAAGCTGTGTGGCTGGTCGTCTGGTACGTGCTGTTCGCCTTCTGGCTGCTGCTGACGGCGCGGATCGTGATCGAACTCGTCCGGACCTTCGCGCGTGAGTGGCATCCGGCCGGAGGGGTTGCGGTGACGCTCGAGACCATCTACACAGTGACGGACCCGCCGGTTCGCCTGTTCAGACGAATCATTCCGATGGTTCGAATCGGCGGCGTGGGACTGGACTTGTCGATTATGGTGCTGCTGCTGGTTGTGTTCTTCGCGATGCAACTGGCGACTCCAAGTTGATCGGGGAAGAACTTGGATGGACCTGCAGGCCGTGGAGTGCGTGAGGTGATCTGATGTCGTTGACCCCCGCTGACGTGCATAACGTTGCGTTCAGCAAGCCGCCCATCGGCAAGAGGGGCTACAACGAGGACGAGGTGGACGCGTTCCTCGACCTGGTGGAGACCGAGCTGGCCCGCTTGATCGAGGACAACAACGAGCTGCGCCAGCAGATGGAGCAGCTCGACGCCGAGCTCGAATCGACTCGTTCCGAGCTCGAGAACGCCAAGGCGAACGTCGGCGCGCCCCCGATGCGCGAAGAGCCGTCCCGGCGCCTCGCGCCGGTGCCGCCGCCGCAGTCCGCCATGGAGCAGACCCAGGCGCACTCGATGGTCGGCGACAGCGCCGAGCCGAACGTGCAGGCCGCCAAGGTCCTGGGCCTGGCCCAGGAGATGGCCGACCGGCTGACCGCCGAGGCGAAGACCGAGTCCGACGGGATGCTGGCCGAGGCCCGCACCAAGTCCGAGCAGCTGCTCTCGGACGCCCGGGCGAAGTCCGACTCGATGGTGAACGAGGCGCGCACGCGCGTCGACACGATGCTGAACGACGCGCGGACCCGGGCCGAGACGCTGGAGCGCCAGGCGCGCGACAAGGCGACGACGCTGGAGCGCGAGTCGCAGCGGAAGTACACCGAGACGATGAACAGCCTCAACGCCGAGAAGGGCGGGCTGGGCAAGAAGATCGAAGAGCTGCGCACGATCGAGCGGGAGTACCGCACGCGACTGCGCGGGTTCCTCGAGTCCCAGCTGCGCGAGCTCGACGACCGCGGCTCCGCGGCCCCGGCGTCGGCCTCCTCGGGCTCCGGCCAGTCGTCCGGTTCGTCCAGCGGCGGCCAGGGCTACTCGTTCGGCCCGCGGGCCGAAGCCGGCTGAGTTTTCGTCCCGGGCCCGCCCCGCCGACCCGGTCGGCGGGGCAGGCCACGGTTCGGAGTCGATCCGGTACCGCACGTGGGCGGGTCGGCGGACGATCTTGCCCTGTTCGTGCTGTAATTCAGCGTGCTTTACATCGTGCTGGTACTGGTACTGGCGGCTCTGGGGTTGCTCGTCACCGCGCTCATCACCGCGTCTTCGCTGTGGGCGTGGGTTTCCATCGGCCTCTCCGTGCTGGCGGGGCTGATCCTCGTCGCCGACTGGCTGCGCCGCCGTCGCCGGTCCACGGCGTCGACGCCGGCCGCGGCCGAGCCCGAGGCCGAACCGGCGCCCGCCGACGAACCCGAACCGGCCTCGGCCGAGGCCGTCGAGAAGCCGGCCGAGGAAGAGCAGACCGTCCTCATCCCGGCGGCCGGCGATCTGGGCGACCCGGCCGACACGCCCGAACCCGACCCGGCTCCGGTCGAGGCCGTGGAGACGCCGGCCGAAGCCGGCGAGGAACCCGGCACCGAAGGTGAGCCGGGCGAAGAAGAGACACCGGCGGCCGACCTAGCCGTCCTGGCCGACCTCGAGGACGAGGTCGTCGTGGTCGACGAACACCCGCGCTACCACCTGAGAACGTGCATCTGGCTGGGCAGCCGCGACACGATCCCGATCGGCGTCGGCGAAGCCCGCCAGCTCGGCTTCACCCCGTGCGACCGCTGCAGCCCCGACGCGACCTTGGTGGCCGCGCACCGCTAAGCGGCGAGATCCCCCAGGCCGAGGTGGGTTGCCAGGGCCATCGCCCCTTCCGGCGTCAGCCGCAACGCTCGGTGTGCCTGGCCGCGCCGGCGCACCCAGCCCGCGTCCACGAACCGCGTCGCGACCGCCGCGCCCAGCGCGCCCGCCAGGTGGTGGCGCTGCTCGCTCCAGTCCAGGCAGAACTTCAGCAGCGGACGCCGTCCCGCCGCCACCGCGTCCAGGTCGACGCCCAGGTCGCCGAACACCGCCCGCGCCGCCGGACCCAGCGTGTACGGGTGTTCGCGCAGCGGAGCCGAAATCCGGTCACCCGGCCGTCGCCGCGTGTCCGAAGCGCCGGACAGCGCGCCCCGATCGAGCAACGCCGACGTCACCGCCACCCCGAGCCGGCCCGCCAAGTGGTCGTAGCACGTCCGGGCCGTCCGCAACGCCTCCGCTCGCGTCCCCTCGCGCAGCGACGACACCGGTTGTGACGGCGAGAACCGCGCCAGCGTCTCCATCAGCTCCGCGGTGTCCGGGCCGGCCAGCCGGTAGAACCGGTGCCGCCCCGACTTCTCCGCGACGACCAGCCCCGCGTCCCGCAGCTTCGCCAGGTGCGCGCTGACGCCTTGCGCGGACAGCCGGGCCTCGGCCGCCAGCACGGACGCCGCCAGCGCCCGGCCGTCGGCCAGCGCCAGCAGCACGCGGACCCGCGCCGGGTCCGCGAACAGCGCCGCGGTGCGGGCGATGTCGGCGTCGCCTTCCATGCCCCCCAGGATGCCCCCGGCACACTTCCACCGCGACGGAAGCGTCCACGCGGTCCACTGGGGACATGCTCCTGCTCACCATGTGCGCCGGGATGTTCCTGGTGCAGCTGGACGTCACGGTCGTCAACGTCGCGCTGCCCAGCATCGGCACCGGCCTCGGCGCGGACCTCGCCGCGCTGCAGTGGGTGGTCGACGGCTACGCGGTCGTCCTGGCCGCCCTGCTGCTCACCGGCGGCGCCCTCGGTGACGTCTTCGGGCACCGCCGGGTGGTCGTCGCGGGGTTCGCGCTGTTCGGCGCGGCATCGGCCGCGTGCGGGCTCGCCGGGTCGGCACCGTGGCTCGTCGCCGCGCGGGCCGGCCAGGGCCTGGGTGCCGCGCTGCTGCTGCCGGGCACGCTGGCCGTGATCACGAACGCCCACCCCGGACGCGCCGAGCGCGCGCGAGCCCTCGGCGTCTGGGCCGGGGTGTCGGCGCTGGCGCTGGCGGCGGGCCCGGTCCTCGGCGGCGCGATCGTCGCCGCGGCGGGCTGGCGGCCGGTGTTCTGGCTCAACGTCCCGATCGTGCTGGCGGCCGCCGTCGCGACCCGGCGGCTCCTGCCGCGCGGCGACCGCGGGCCCGGGCGGATCGACGTCGCCGGCATCGCGACGGCCGCGCCCGCGCTCGGGGCCGGCGTCTACGCGGTCATCGGCGGGAGCGTCGCCGCCGGGGTGCTCGCGGTCGTCCTGCTGGGGGCGTTCCTGGTCGTCGAACACCGGTCGGCGCACCCGATGCTGCCGCCGGCCGTCGCCCGGCGGACGGCGGCAGCGAACTTCGTCGCGGCGGCGATGAACTTCGTCGGCATCGGCACGATCCTCGTGCTCACGCTGTACCTGCAGGGCGTGCGGCACGCCGGACCGCTGCGAGCCGGGCTCGAAGTGCTGCCGCTGTTCCTCCCGCTCTCGGTGCTGGCGCCGGTCGCGGGCCGGCTGACCGGCCGGTTCGGGCCACGGCCGATCATGGTCGCCGGACTGGCACTGGGCGCGCTCGGGACGCTGAACCTGGTGCTGGTCGGCGAAAGCAGCGGCTACCCGGCGCTGCTGCCGACGCTGCTGGGGCTCGGCGTGGGGATGGGCCTGCTGACGACGGCGGTGGTGACCGCCGCCGTCGGCGGCGTCCCGCCCGGCCGCGCCGGCGTCGCCAGCGGCATCAACAACACCGCCCGCCAGGCCGGCGGCGCGCTCGGCGTCGCGGTGCTCGGCGCCGTGACGGGTGGCAGCGACGGCCTCCACGCGGCCGGTCTGGTCGCGGGCGCGCTGTGGGTGGTCGCGATCGGCGTGACGCTGGCCTGGGTACGTGCCCCTCGTGACAACCCGGTTGCGCGGGCCGGTTAACCTGGTAACCAGCAAGGCGTCGATCCGGCCATCACCGGGGAGCCTCCGGAAGAACCGAGCTCCACGCTCTCAGTAGAACCGGACGGGTGCGGCCCGTGACAGCCGTCAACGAAGCGGCCTGCGGCGCGGTTTGACCAACGCGGCAGGCAAGCGGGGTGGTACCGCGGTGCGCCGCCAGGCGTTTCGTCCCCGTGTGGGTGACCGGGAATCCGGTCGTCCGTACGAGAGCGACGAACCGAGGAGCACCGGGATGTACCCCCAGGCCCAACTGGACGACGGCGCGACAGGCGTTCCGTCGCAGCCGTCCTTCCCCGCGCTGGAGAAGCAGGTCCTCGCCTACTGGGAGACGGACCGGACGTTCCAGGCGACCATCGACGCCCGCCCGGCCGGCGAGCACGGCGACAACGAGTACGTCTTCTACGACGGCCCGCCCTTCGCCAACGGCCTGCCGCACTACGGTCACCTGCTCACCGGGTACGTCAAGGACCTGGTGCCGCGCTACCAGACCATGAAGGGGCGCAAGGTCGAGCGCCGCTTCGGCTGGGACACCCACGGCCTGCCCGCCGAGCTCGAGGCGATGCGCCAGCTCGGCATCACCGAGACGTCCGAGATCGAAGAGATGGGCATCGCGAAGTTCAACGCGGCTTCGCAGGAGTCCGTCCTCCGCTACACCGACGAGTGGCGCGAGTACGTCACGCGCCAGGCGCGCTGGGTCGACTTCGACAACGACTACAAGACCCTCGACGTCACCTACATGGAGTCGGTGCTGTGGGCGTTCAAACGCCTGTGGGACAAGGGACTCGTCTACGAGGGCTACCGCGTCCTGCCGTACTGCTGGCGCGACGCGACGCCGCTGTCCAATCACGAGCTGGGCATGGACGCCGACGTCTACCGCAACCGCCAGGACCCGGCCGTCACGGTCGGTTTCCGGTTGCAGGGCAACGACAACGACCTCGACGGCACGTACCTGCTGATCTGGACCACGACGCCGTGGACGCTGCCGTCGAACCTCGCGACCGCGGTGCACCCCGAGGTGGACTACGTCGTCGTCGAGAGCGAAAGCCTGCCCGGCAAGCGGTTCCTGCTCGCCGAGGCGCGCGTCGCCGCGTACGCACGTGAACTCGGCGAAGAGCCGACGGTCGTCGCGCGCTACACCGGTTCGCAGCTGCTCGGCACCCGGTACGCCCCGCCGTTCCCGTACTTCACCGGCACCGAGAACGCGCACCAGGTGCTGGCCGCGGACTACGTCACGACCGACGACGGCACCGGGATCGTCCACATCGCACCCGCCTACGGCGCCGACGACAAGGTCGTCACCGACGCCGCCGGCATCCCGCCGGTCACCCCGGTCGACGCGCACGGCAAGTTCGACGCGACCGTGCCGGACTACGAGGGCCAGCAGGTCTTCGACGCCAACCCGAACATCGTGCGGGACCTGAAGAACGGCACGGGATCCGCGGCGCAGCAGGGTGCTCTGCTGCTGCGGCACGAAACCTACGACCACTCCTACCCGCACTGCTGGCGCTGCCGGAACCCGCTGATCTACCGCGCGGTCTCGTCGTGGTTCGTCGCGGTGACGCAGTTCAAGGACCGGATGGTCGAGCTGAACCAGCAGATCACCTGGTACCCGGAGAACGTCAAGGACGGCCAGTTCGGGAAGTGGCTGGAGAACGCCATCGACTGGTCGATCTCCCGCAACCGGTACTTCGGCACGCCGATCCCGGTGTGGCAGTCCGACAACCCCGAGTACCCGCGCACCGACGTCTACGGCTCGCTCGACGAGCTCGAGGCGGACTTCGGCGTGCGGCTGGACAATCTGCACCGGCCCTACATCGACGAGCTGACCCGGCCGAACCCGGACGACCCGACGGGGAAGTCCACCATGCGCCGCGTGCCGGACGTCCTCGACGTCTGGTTCGACTCCGGCTCGATGCCGTACGCCCAGGTGCACTACCCGTTCGAGAACGCCGACTGGTTCGAGCACCACTACCCGAGCGACTTCATCGTCGAGTACATCGGGCAGACCCGCGGCTGGTTCTACCTGCTGCACGTCCTGGCGACGGCGCTGTTCGACCGGCCGGCGTTCCGCACCTGCGTGTCGCACGGCATCGTGCTCGGCTCGGACGGCGCGAAGATGTCCAAGTCGCTGCGCAACTACCCGGACGTCAACGAGGTCTTCGAGCGCGACGGCTCGGACGCCATGCGCTGGTACCTGATGGCGAGCCCGATCCTGCGCGGCGGCAACCTGGTCGTCACCGACAAGGGCATCCGCGACGCCGTCCGCCAGGCCGTGCTGCCGCTGTGGAACTCGTACTACTTCCTCGCGCTGTACGCGAACGCCGAAGGCGTGGAAGGCAAGTGGCGCACGGATTCGCCGAACGTGCTCGACCGGTACGTCCTGGCGAAGACGCACGAGCTGGTCACCGACGTCGAGTACGCGATGGACCACTACGACGTCGCCGGCGCGTGCCAGACCGTGCGGGACTTCCTCGAGGTCCTCACGAACTGGTACGTCCGCCGCTCGCGGGACCGCTTCTGGGCCGGGGACCAGGACGCCATCGACACGCTGCACACCGTGCTGGAGGTGACTTCGCGGGTGACGGCGCCGCTGCTGCCGCTCACCACCGAGGTCGTCTGGCGCGGCCTGACGGGCGGCCGCTCGGTGCACCTGGCCGACTGGCCGAACGCGAACGACCTGCCCGCGGACGCGGCGCTGGTCACCGCGATGGACCGGGTGCGGCAGGTGGCGTCGTCGGCGCTGTCGCTGCGGAAGGCGAACAAGCTGCGCGTGCGGCTGCCGCTGTCTTCGCTGGTCGTCGCGGCCGACGACGCCTCGTCGCTGGCGCCGTTCGCCGACATCCTGCGTGACGAGGTGAACGTCAAGACGGTCGAGCTGACCACCGACGTCGCCGCGCACGGCGGGTTCGAGGTCGCGGTCAACGCCCGCGCGGCCGGCCCGCGGCTGGGCAAGGACGTCCAGACCGTGATCAAGGCCGTCAAGGCGGGCGACTGGTCGTTCCAGGGCGGCGCCGTCGTCGCGGCCGGCATCACGCTGCGCGAAGGCGAGTTCGACCGGCGGCTGGTCGCCAAGGGCGGCGGCGCGGCGGCCGAGCTGCCCGGCGGCTCCGGGCTGGTCCTCATCGACACCGAGGTGACGCCGGAGCTGGCGGCCGAAGGCCTGGTCCGCGACCTGATCCGCGTCGTGCAGCAGGCGCGCCGCGACGCCGGGCTGGATGTCGCCGACCGGATCGCGCTCACCGTGGACGCGCCGGACGACGTCGTCGAGGCGGCTCGGACACACCAGGAGTTCCTGGCCTCGGAGACGCTGGCGACGTCGGTGACGTACGGCGCGGTGGCCGACGGGTCCGCCGGCACCGTCGGCGACGGCACGAAGGTCACGGTCGCGGTCGCGAAGGCCTGATTGTCGGGGGTGGCCGGTAAGGTGAGCGCCTGACCGGCCACCCCGATGCTTCGTGGGCGGCTTCCTTGGGGGAGGGGATCGCGAAATGAGTCCTGCCAGAAGACGCGGCATCCTGATCGGCGGCGCGCTGCTCGTCGTCGTGGTCGTGGTGGCGGCGTTCTTCGTGCTGAACGGCGGATCGGCGCCCGAGGCGGAGGCCGGGGCGACGAGCGTCGAGAGCCCGGGCGCGGCCGACCCGCACACGGCGATCACGGAGTACTTGCAGGACGTGGCCGAGAACAACCCGGACGCGGCCGCCCGGCTGACCGACGGCGCGCCCGCGGCCGCGGTGGCCCTGCGGGACGCGCGGAACACGCTGAGCCCGAGGTCGGTCGTCGCCAAGCTGACCGTCCTGCAGCCGACCCCGGCCGGGGCGAAGCGGACCAGCGGGACGTTCAGCATGTCGTGGGCCCTCAAACCGGGCAACTGGACCTACGACGTGCCGTTCGAGCTGGTCCAGGCCGACGGGAAGTGGCTCGTGCACTGGGCGCCGTCGCTGCTGCACCCGAAGCTGGAGGCGGGACAGCGGCTGGTGATCAGCACGGCGGTGCCGGACACGACGGCGGTCGCCGACCGGGACGGCAAACCGCTGCTGGTCAACGGGGCAGGTGGCCTGCGCGCGGTCGACGGCGACCCGGCGCCGCTGCTGCGGTCGGCGCTCGGCGGGCAGGTCACGGCGGCGAGCGGGAGCGGCTTCGCCGTCCAGCGCGTCGACACGAGCGGGAAGAGCGTCGAGACGCTGTTCGGGAAGGCCGACGGCGAGGCGAAAGCGCTGACGTCGAGCCTGAGCCTGACCGCGCAGAAGTCCGCGCAAGCCGCGGTGGACAGTTACCAGGGCTCGGCCATGATGGTCGCCCTCGACACCGGCTCGGGCGACATCCTGGCCGTCGCGCAGAACGCGGCCGCCGGGAACTCCCCGAAGGCGCTGCACGGCCTGTACGAGCCCGGTTCGTCGTTCAAGATCGCGACTTCGGTCGCGGCGGTCCAGCAGAGCGGCCTGAACGCGCAGTCGCCGGTCGACTGCCCCGGCGTCGCGACGATCGGGACGCGGACGGTCAAGAACGAGGGCTTCGAGCTGGGCGCGACCACCCTGCAGACGGCGTTCGCGCGTTCCTGCAACACGACGTTCGGGCAGCTGGCGCTGGACCTCCCGGCCGACGGGCTGGTGAAGGCCGCGAACGAGCTGGGCCTCAACGCCGACTACGAGATCCCGGGAATCGACACCGAGCTGGGCAAGGTCGAGCCGGCGGCGAGCAAGGACGAGCAGGTCGAAGACGGGTTCGGCCAGGGCCGGATCCAGGCGAGCTGCCTCGGCGGAGCGCTGATGGCGGCGACGGTGGCGTCCGGCAAGGCCGTCACGCCGCGGCTGTGGCACGACCTGGAGACCACGGTCGTCAAGGGCTACTCGCCGCCGCCCGCGGCGGTGCTCGGGCAGGTGCGGAAGATGATGCGGGCCGTCGTGACCAGCGGGACCGGGCGCGGCGCCGGGGTCGCGGGCGAGGTCTACGGCAAGACGGGCACCGCCCAGTTCGGCGACGGCTCGGACGCCACGGGCTGGTTCGTCGGGTACCGCGGCAACGTGGCGTTCGCGGTGCTCCTGGAGGAGTCCAACGACTCGGGCCCGGCGGTCACGTTGGCGGCGAAGTTCCTGAAGGGGATCTGACGCTTCGGCCGCGGCCGAAGAGCGCGGGTCGTAGCGTGGGGGCATGGAGACGATCGCCCTCGCCGAGGTCGCCGCGGTGCTCGCCGACCCGAGCCGGGCCACCATGTGCCTCGCGCTGCTCGACGGGCGCGCCTGGACCGTCGGCGAGCTGGCCAAGGCAGCCGGGATCGCGCTCTCCACGGCCAGCGAGCACGTCACGCGGCTGGTCGACGCCGGGTTCGTCGTCCGGGTCAAGCAGGGCCGCGCGAGCTACGTCCGGATCGCCGACCCGCGCGTCGCCGAGCTGATCGAGCACCTGGCCCAGCACGCTGTGACATCCGGGGCGCTGCCCCGGGCCGGGGGCTCCGCCACCCGGAGCCCCCGAAAAACTGTCGGGCACCGGCCGGTGACCGGGCTGAAGTCGTCGCTGCGGGTGAAGCGGCTCGGCTTCGCACGCACCTGCTACGACCACCTCGCCGGGGTGCTGGGCGTCGCCGTCCGCGACGGCATGCTCGCCACCGGGCTCGTCGACACGGCCGACGGGCTGACGCTGACCGGCCGCGGCCGCGAGGTGCTGACCGGGCTCGGCGTGCCGGTCGCCGCCGGACGCCGGCCGCTGCTGCGCGACTGTCTGGATTGGACGGAACGCCGCGACCACCTCGCCGGCGCGCTGCCCGCGGCGCTGCTCGACCGGGCGGTCGAAGCGGGCTGGGTCGGCCGGGACGGCCACCGCGCCGTGAAGGTGCATCCGAGCGCCGTCGAGCCGTTCGCGGCGCTCGGTGTCGATCTCGCCGCGCTCGGTGGGCCTTGCCGCGCTGCTGGTCATTGACCCGGCCACAGCCACGGCCGAAGAGTCTCGAGCCACGATCGCCTGCCGCTCGGCGGCGGCCTGCTTCCGGCCGGGTCAATAACACACCGGGTGCCCGACTCGGGCCGGCGGTACACGAACGAGTTAACCCACCCGCTTCACTATTCTGAGTGCCCACGGCACTCGGAGGGAGGCGGCATGGACCAGCTCCCCGTGTTGCTCGGCGTCGGCGGCGTCGTGCTGCTCGCGTCCGTGCTCGCCGTGCGCGTCTCCATCCGGCTGGGCCTGCCTTCGCTGCTGCTGTACCTCGGGATCGGTGTGCTGCTCGGCGAAGCCGGCTTCGGCATCCGGTTCGACAACCCCGAGCTGACCCAGTCGCTCGGGCTCGCCGCGCTCGTCATGATCCTCGCCGAAGGCGGGCTGACGACCCGCTGGTCGGCCGTGAAACCCGCGCTGGGCTTGGGAATCGTACTGTCCACAGTGGCCGTCGTGGTGAGCATCGCGGTCACCGGTGCGGCGCTGCACTTCCTGCTCGGCCTCGACTGGCGGTTCGCCCTGCTGTGGGGCGCGGTGCTCGCGTCGACCGACGCGGCGGCGGTGTTCTCGGTGCTGCGCACGGCGGGGATCGGCAAGCGCCTGGTCGGGGCGCTGGAGCTGGAGTCCGGCATCAACGACGCGCCGGCGTACATCGCGGTCGTCGTGCTGGCCGAAGGCACCACTGTGGACTGGACGCTGCCGCTGCTGGTGGTCTACGAACTCGGCGCGGGCCTGGCGATCGGGCTCGGCTTCGGCTGGCTCGGCGGGATCGCGCTGCGCCGGGCCGCGCTGCCGGCGACCGGGCTCTATCCGCTGGCGACGGTCGCGGTCTGCGTGGTGGCGTACTCGTCCGGCCAGTTGGCGCACGCGTCCGGGCTGCTCGCGACGTACGTCGCCGCGCTGGTGCTGGGCAATTCGCGGCTGCCGCACCGGTCGGACACGCTGTCGTTCGCCGAGGGGCTCGGCTGGCTGGCGCAGATCGGGCTGTTCGTGCTGCTCGGGCTGTTCGCGTCGCCGAGCCGGCTGTTCGAGACGCTGATCCCGGGCCTGGTCGCCGGCGCCGTCGTGCTGCTGCTGGCCCGGCCGATCTCGGTGGTGCTCTCGGTGCTGCCGTTCCGGCTGCCGTGGCGGGAGCAGGCGTTCCTGTCGTGGGCCGGCCTGCGCGGCGCGGTGCCGATCGTGCTGGCCATGATCCCGCTGTCCCAGGGGTTGCCGGGCGCGCAACGGCTGGTCGACGCGGTGTTCGTGCTGGTGATCGTGTTGACGCTGGTCCAGGGCGCGACGCTCGGACCCCTCGGCCGCAAGCTCGGGCTGGCGAAGAAGTCCGAGCCGCACGAGGTCGAGGTCGACAGCGCACCGCTGGACGAGCTGGGCGCCGAGCTGCTGCAGGTCCGCATCCAGCCGGGGTCCAAGCTGCACGGCGTGTACTTGTCGGAGCTTCGGCTGCCGACGGGGGCGACGGTGAGCTTGGTAGTCCGCGAGGGCACGGGGTTCACCCCGCAGAAGACGAGCAGGCTGCAGGAGAACGACCAGCTGCTGGTGGTGACGACGGCCGCGGTCCGCGACGCGGTCGAGCGCCGGTTGCGGGCGGTGGACCGGGCCGGTCGGCTGGCACGGTGGCGGGGCGAGTCGGGGCGGTAACCCGTTCGGGGCCGCGGCCGGGCTGGGACCGATCGGACGATTCGCTGCCGGCTCGACCTGCCTACGAGCCGAGCGCCCGATCAACCCGCCGATCGCGAGGGCGGCCTTTCAAGCGCGGACAACCCAGCCAGGCGCATGAGTCGCCGCCAGGCCCCTTGCGCCGAGCACGTGCCCCAACCCCGGTGTACTGCTCGGCCCCGGCGGTGAAGCGCCAGCCGCCGATGGTCTTGCCGTCGACGGGTTCGGCGGCCAAAGGTTGGATCATGGGGAAGATCTCGGACGCGGAAGATCACCCTGACGGGAAAAGATCACCAGGTGGATGCGGAGAGTGGACAGGGATCGGACAACGCGCGGCTCAAGCAGAGCTCTGACCCTCGCGGGCTGTGAGCGGCGTCTCAGAATGTGAGGCGGGGGTTGGCCGCCGGCCGCGTTCTCGGTTACCTTCGGGCTCAGGTCATGAGTGCCAGCGCCAAGCCCCGGCTTGCTGGCCGGCAACCCTCCTACCGCGGTGGGGTGCCCCGGGTGAAGACCGGGCCGGTCGCGCCGTGCGACGGGCAAGCGCGGGCCCCTCGCCGGGGTCCCCCGGACCGCCGAGGAGGCACCGATGACTCTCGCCATCGACCGCACCAGCACGATCACCTCGCTCGAAACCGTTGTCGCGCACGACATCCCGGCCGTCGCCGGGGCCGCCCTGCGCGTCCCGCTCGTCACCGGCGAGACCGTCGGCTACGCCAACCTCGACCACGCCGCGAGCGCCCCCTGTCTCGACGCCGTCCGCGCGAAGGTCGACGAATTCCTGCCCTGGTACGCCAGCGTCCACCGCGGCGCCGGCTTCGCGTCCCAGGTCTCCACCAAGCTCTACGAGCGCACCCGCGACGTCCTGCGCCGCTTCGTCGACGCCCGGCGGACCGACACCGTCGTGTTCACCCGCAACACCACCGACTCCTTCAACCTGCTCGCCCGCAGCCTGCCCCGGCACACCACGGTGGTCGTCTTCGACACCGAGCACCACGCCGCGCTGCTGCCGTGGCAGGGCCCGAACGTCCGGCGGATCCCGACCCCGCGCACCCGCCTCGCCGCAGTGTCCGCTGTGGACGAAGCGCTCGCGGACGCCCCGCAGGGACCGCGATTGGTGGTCGTCACCGGAGCGTCCAATGTGACCGGTGAGCTCCTTCCGGTCGCCGAAATCGCCGCCGTCGCGCGGAAACACGGCGCTCGCATCGCGCTCGACGCGGCCCAGCTCGCCCCGCACCGCCGGATCTCGATCAAGGAACTGGACGTCGACTACGTCGCGCTGTCCGGCCACAAGCTGTACGCGCCTTTCGGTGCGGGCGCGCTGATCGGCCGCGCCGACTGGCTGCGCGCCGCCCGGCCGTACCTCTCCGGCGGCGGCGCGACCAAGCTCGTCACCGAAGACGCTGTCGTCTGGAACACCGGGCCCGAGCGCCACGAAGCCGGCTCGCCCAACACCGTCGGCGTGTACGCGCTCGGCGTCGCGTGCGAGACCCTGGCCGAAAACTGGGCCGCGATCGAAAGCCACGAGCAGGCCCTGCTGACCCGGCTGCGCAAGGGACTCGAAGGCATCCCGGGCTGCGCCGAGCTGCGGCTGTTCGACGCGCCGGTCGACCGGGTCGGCACGGTCAGCTTCGTCGTCGACGGCTTCGACCCCGGCTGGCTGGCCGCGGTCCTGTCGGCCGAGTACGGCATCGGCGTCCGCGACGGCGCCTTCTGCGCCCACATCGCGGCCAAGCGCCTGATCGGCGTCACGGGCGGCAGCGGGCAGCAGGCGATCCGCGTCAGCCTCGGCCTGGGCAGCACGGAGGAGCACGTCGACCGCGTGATCCGGGCGCTGCGCCAGATCGTCGCGCGCGGAGCCCGCTGGGAGTACGCGAAGGTGGACGGCCGCTGGGCCCCGGTCGGCGACCCGCGGGAGCTGCCGCCCTTCTGCTGAGCGCGAGCCCGGCCCGATGGGGAGAGGGCGGCGGTTCTGGTTCCCACTGGCACTGCTCGGGCTGACGCAGATCGGCCTGGTGGCGGTGCAGTTGCTGTCGCGCCGGAGCCCGGCCGAAGACCAGTCCGCGAACCTCCTCCTCCGGCCGTCGCCGACCGGGGCGGCGGGCTACGGCCGCCTGCAGTTCCTGACCCAGGGTCCGCTGTTCACGCCGGGGCCGGAGCTGCCGGCCGGGCCGGCGTGGCAGGTCGCGCTCGGCGTGGCGGTGCTCGGCACGGCGATCTGGTACTGGTTCGCGCTGCGGCCGGCCCGCACCGGCTGGTTCGTCCTCGGCACGATCGGCGCGCTCCTCGCCGTTCCGCTGCTGGACCTGGTCGGGTCGTGGCAGCTCCGCCTCGGCGACGGGCTGCGCGGCCCGCTGCCGGCCACTCTCGGCCTGCTGGTGCTCGCCGCGTACGAGCGCAGCAAGCTCGTCCTGGTCACCGCGGCCGGGTTCGCCGTGCTCGCCGTGGTGCTCGCGGCCGACCTCGTGGGTGCGCTGCTCTCGGCGGTCGTCCTGCTCACCGCGGCGTTCGCGGTCCTGCTGCGCCGGGCACCCGATACCCTGCGGTGATGGGGAGTGCGCGACGGTCCTGGTTCCCGTTGGCGGCGCTGGGGTTCGCGCTGCTGGTCATGGTGGCGGTCGACCTGCTGCCGAACGAGACCAACGCCGGCTTCGTGGCCGGACGGGGTTACGACCTGAGCCAGCACCTGTCCGGCCTCGGCACCGGCGAGGTTTCCGGCACGGGACTGCCGGACAACCAGCTCTCGGGTATCGCCGTCGCGGTCGCCACCGACGTGGTTCCATCGGCGACGCTCGGCTGGCTCGCCGGCCTCGCCTGCGTGGTGCTCGCCGTCGCCGGCTGGTACTGGCTGTCCCTGCGCCGGGCCGGGACGCCGCCGCGGCCCGTCCGGTTCGTGCTCGGCACCCTGGGCGCGCTGGCGGCCGTCCCGCTGCTCGATCTGGTCGGCGCGCTGGAGCTGCGGCTGCCCGGGGACGTCCGCGGCGCGCTCCTGGCCGCGCTCGGCCTCCTGGTGCTGGCCGCGTACGAGCGCAGCTGGTTCCTCGCGGCCGTCGACGCGGCGTTCCTCCTGGTCGCGACGGTCTTCCCGACCGCGCCGGCCGGTGCATTGGTGTCGGCGGGCCTGCTGTTCGCCGCCGCGTTCGCCGTGCTCCTGCGCGGCCCGGTCACCGCCGCCGACACGGCCTGACCAGCACCGTGGAGAATGGAGCGGTGAGCACCGAGCCCAGCCACTCCGAACCCGACACCGAACCCGCCGCCGAGGCGGCGCCCGAGACCGTGCAGGAGACGCCGGAAGAGCCGGCGAAGCCGCTGCCGAAGCGCCGGGTGGGCTGGGTGTTCGCCGTCGCCGTCGTGTTCTGGGCGGTCGACCTGGTGACGAAGAACCTGGTCGTGGCCAACCTGGAGGGCAAGGAGCCGGTCAAGATCCTCGGCGGGCTCGTCTACCTGCAGGTGATCCGCAACCCCGGTGCCGCGTTCTCGATGGCCACCGGCATGACGTGGGTGCTCGCGCTGGTCGCGCTCGCCGTCGTCATCGCGATCATCTGGCTCTCCCGGCGGCTGCGCTCGATCGGCTGGGCGATCGGCCTCGGCCTCGTGCTCGCCGGGGCGACCGGCAACCTCACCGACCGCATCTTCCGCGCGCCCGGCGGGCTGCAGGGCCACGTCGTCGACTTCATTTCGGCGTTCGCCCCGAACGGCAAGGGCTTCGCGATCTTCAACATCGCCGACTCGGCCATCTGCGTCGGCGGCGCGCTGATCGTGCTGCTTTCGCTGCTGGGCAAGGACTACGACGGCACGTCGACCAAGGACAAGAAGAAGGTCGAGAAGGCGCAGGAGGAGCAGGCGTGAGCTCGCGGATGCTCCCGGTGCCCGACGGGCTCGACGGGATGCGGGTCGACGCCGGCCTCGCCAAGCTGCTCGGCCTGTCCCGGACCGTCGTCGCGGAACTGGCCGAAGCCGGGGACGTGCTGCTCGACGGCCGTCCCGCGGGCAAGTCCGACCGGCTCTCCGGGGGCGGCCTGCTGGAGATCACGCTGCCGGAGCCGGCGAACCCCGTCGAGGTCGTCGCCGAGCCGGTCGAAGGCATGCAGATCCTCCACGACGACGACGACATCGTGGTGATCTCGAAGCCGGTCGGCGTCGCCGTGCACCCGAGCCCGGGCTGGACCGGCCCGACGGTCGTCGGCGGCCTGGCCGCAGCCGGCCTGCGCATCGCGACGTCGGGCGCGGCCGAGCGCCAGGGCGTCGTGCACCGGCTCGACGCGGGCACCACCGGCGTGATGGTCGTGGCCAAGAGCGAGCACGCGTACACGGTCTTGAAGCGCGCGTTCAAGGAACGCACGGTCGACAAGGGCTACCACGCGATCGTCCAGGGCCACCCCGACCCGACGCGCGGCACGATCGACGCCCCGATCGACCGCCACCCGCGCCACGACTACAAGTTCGCGGTCGTCCAGGGCGGCCGCGAGAGCGTCACGCACTACGAGGTCGTCGAGGCGTTCCGGGCGGCGTCGCTGGCGCACATCAAGCTGGAAACCGGGCGCACGCACCAGATCCGCGTCCACTTCTCGGCGCTGCGCCACCCCTGCGTCGGCGACCTGACGTACGGCGCGGACCCGGTCCTGGCCCGGCACCTCGGCCTGAACCGTCAGTGGCTGCACGCGAAGACACTGGCGTTCGCGCACCCGGCGGACGGCCGCTGGGTCGAGTTCGAATCCGAGTACCCGGACGACCTGGCGAAGGCCCTGGAGATCCTGCGGGACGAGAGTTACTGATCCTCGATCGACCAGGTGAGCGTGCGCTCGTCGGGCTCCGGCCGCGGGCTCCAGCGCACCGACACCACCCGCGTCGCGTCCGGCAGGACGTACACCGTGTGGCCGCCCAGGGTTTCGCCCGGCTTGACGCCGATCTTGTGCGGCGGCCGGGACGTCAGCGACACCGGCGCCTTGCCGATCGCGGAGCCGTCGGCGGCGAGCAGCTCGAGGTAGTTGTCGGGCAGCGACGCGAACGGGATCGACCCGCGGTTGGTGATCTCGGTGTGCACGACCACCGCGCGTTCGCCCGCCTCCAGGCGGTATCCCGCCGCGCTGAACAGGTAGTCCGCCGGGTCCTGGACCTCCAGCAGCTGGACCGTCAGCTGCTCGCCCTCCAGGCCCTGGGTTTCCATGACCTCGCCGAGCTTGCCCTTCTTGCCGGTGCCGGCCGGCCGGGCGGGCTCGTCGCCGCGGGCCCACGACGCCGTCTGCGGCAGGCCCCACGTGCTCACCACGGGATCGACCGGCACCGGCGGCGGGGTGAACTGGGGACGCGGTGGCGGGCCGGGGTAGCGCCCGGACGGCGTGCCCTGGACGTTGTAAGGGCCTGAAGGCGCGCCCTGGACGGTGTACGGACCCGAAGGCGCGCCCTGGACGGTGTACGGACCCGAAGGCGCGCCTTGCACGTTGTACGGCCCCGACGGCACGCCCTGCGGGCCGGGGCCGGGGGCGGGCGGCGGCATCGGCGGCGCGGGCTGCTGGGGAACCGGGTGCGACGGCGGCGCGAACTGCTGCGGGGCCGGGAACTGCTGCGGCGGCCGGTTCGCCCACGACGGCGGCGCCCCGGCGATCGCCGCGCGCAACCCCTGCGGGTCGCTCTCGACGCCGACGAGCAGCGGCAGCCCGCTGCCGGACAGCGCGACCAGCCGGTAGGCGACCTCGCGGGGATCCATGCCGACCTTGGCCGCCAGCTCGTGCACCGCGGCCTTGCCGAGGTCGGCGAGCGCGGCGAGCAGGCGGATGTCCACGGGATCGGTCACGGCCACCCACAGAACGCTACCGCCTCCTCGATCCGCCCGCGCCGGCCCCGCTCGGTGGGGCCGCCTCGCCGATCCGATCACGCCGCCCCTGCCCGGCAGAGTTCCGGCAAAGTCGCGGCGGCGTGCTGGCGGCGGCTCCGCCGACGTCTTGAATGACTCATTCATGTCGTGGGAGGTCCTGAATGAGTCATTCAAGACACTCGGGTTCCGCTTCAGCGACCAGGACGCCGACTTTGCCGGGCCCTGCCCCCCGGCGGCGCAGGCTCGCCCGCACCGCCTGCGAGGCCGCGCCCTGTGGGGCCCGCCTTGCCGATCCGCCTGCGCCGGCCGTGTGGCCCGCGTCCGGTGGGGCTGCCTCACCGATCCGCCCGCACCGCCCGCGCCGGCCCGGTCCGGTGGCTCACCGTTCTTGTCGGTGATCTCCGTTAGGGTCGGCTGAGGAGCACAACACCGAAAGCTGGGGGTCCTGCCCATGACCGCGGTCACCGAACTCGCCGAGGAGTTCGTCGAAGCGCTGTTCGCCGCCGATCCGCTGACGCCTGCCCTGCTGGGCATCCGCCCGGCCGAGCCCGGCCTGCCGGACTTGTCCGCCGAGGCCGAGCAGGCGCACCGCGCCACGCTCGCGGAGTTCGCCGAACGGGCCCGCGCGCTGGACGCCGAGGAGCTGTCGGCCGAGGACCGCGTGACCCGTGACGTCCTGATCGCCACGGCGGAAGACCGCGTGGCGGCGATCGACAGCCGGATGGCCGAGTTCACCGTCACCGACATCATGGTCGCGCCCGCCGCCTCGCTGCTGATGGTGCTGCCGATGACGACGGTGACCGCCGGCGAAGCCGCGGAGGCCCAGCTCGGGCGGCTGGCCGCCGTCCCGGAGTACCTGCGCCAGGCCGCCCGGCGGCACGCCGAGGGCATCGCCGCCGGGCGCACCCCGGTGGCGCACCTGGTGGAGGCCGCGATCGCGCACCTCGACCGCTACCTCGCCGCCCCGGAGGCGGACCCGCTGCGCCGCCAGCCCGCGCCGGACGAGGAGTTCGGGCGACGGCGCGACGAGCTGCTGGCCGATGTCGTCCGCCCGGCCTTCGCCGAGTACCGCGCGTTCCTCGACACCGAGGTGCGGCCGCACGGGCGGCCCGCCGACCGGCCCGGCGTGAAGTGGCTGCCCGGCGGCGAAGAGACGTACGCGCGGCTCGCGAAGGTGCACACGACCACCGACCGCACGCCCGAGGAACTGCACCGGACCGGCCTCGACGTCATCGACTCGCTGGCCGCCGAGTACCGCGAGCTGGGGCAGAAGGTGTTCGGCACCGACGACCTGGCCGAGATCTTCGAGCGGCTGCGCACCGATCCGGCCCTGCGCTGGAACGACGCCGAGGAACTGCTGGAGACCGCGCGCACGGCGGTCGCCCGCGCGACCGCCGAAGCCCCGAAGTGGTTCGGCGACGTGCCGTCGCAGCCGTGCCGGGTCGAGGCGGTGCCGGAGGAGGCCGCGCCCGGCGCGCCGCCGGCGTACTACCTGCGGCCGGCCGCCGACGGCTCGCGTCCGGGCATCTACTTCGCGAACACCTACGAGGCCACCGAACGCTTCCGGCACTCCGCCGAGTCGGTCGCGTTCCACGAAGCCGTGCCTGGGCACCACTTCCAGCTGAGCATCGCGACCGGCCTGACCGACCTGCCGCTGCTGCGCCGCATCGGCACCTTCACCGCCTACACCGAGGGCTGGGGCCTCTACAGCGAGCGCCTCGCCGAGGAGATGGGCCTGTACTCCGACGACGTCGCGCGGCTGGGCATGCTGACCGCCGACTCGATGCGAGCGGGCCGGCTGGTCGTCGACACGGGCCTGCACGCACTGGGCTGGAGCCGGCAGCAGGCCGTCGACTACCTGGCCGAAAACACGCCGATGGCCCGGGTGGAGATCGAAGCCGAGGTCGACCGCTACATCGCGTGGCCCGGCCAGGCGCTGGCGTACATGGTGGGGCGGCTGGAGATCCAGCGGATCCGCGCCCGCGCCGAGGAGCGGCTCGGGTCCCGGTTCGACGTCCGGGCGTTCCACGACCTCGTGCTGGCCGGCGGCGCGCTGCCGCTGTCGGCGCTCGCGTCCGTGGTCGACGAGTGGGTGGCCGGCCACGGCGACACGGCGAACGGCTTGGCCGCCGAGCTGGTCGAGCTGTCCTTCGAGCACGAGCCGCTGTTCCCGTCGGTCTTCGGGCTGCCCGGCGACCACGACCGGCTCGCCGACCAGACCCGGGCCGCGCAGGAGAAGTTCCGCACTGCCTACCGCGAGCTCGCCGCCCGCGCCCGGGCGCTGCCCGCCGACGGGCTGACGGCGGAAGAGGCCGTGACGCGCGAAGTGGTGGTCGCCGCCGCCGAGGTGGAGGCCGACCGGCTCGGCGCCCGCAGCGCCGACATCGCGGTCAGCGACGGGCTGACCGCGCCCGCGCTGGGGCTGCTGCTGTACCTGCCGTACTACAGGCTGGACGACGAGAAGAAGGCGCGCGGCTACCTGGCCCGGCTCGCGGCGAGCGCGACGTTCCTCGAGCAGCTGACCGAGCGGCAGCGCGAAAGCCTGGCCGACGGGCTCGTGCCGCCGGCCTACCTGGCCCGCGTCGGTATCGAGTACATCGACCGCTACCTCGCGGCGCCGGACAGCGACCCGCTGAAGGTGGGCACGACCGCGGACGTCGAGGGTTTCGAGGCCGAGCGCGACCGGCTGCTCGCCGAGGTCGTTCACCCCGCGTACGCCCGCTACCGGGACTTCCTGCGCACCGAGGTCGAGCCGGTCGGGCGGCCCGACACCGCGCCCGGCATCGGGCACGTGCCGGGCGGCGCGGAGCGCTACGCGGCGCTGATCCGCGCGGAGACGACGACCGAGCGCACGGCCCAGGACCTGCACGACACCGGGCTGGCGCTGATCGAAAAGCTCGCGGACGAGTACCGCGAGCTGGGGCAGAAGGTGTTCGGCACCACCGATCTCGCCGAGATCTTCGAGCGGCTGCGCACCGATCCGGCGTTGCGCTGGCGCGACGGCGAGGAACTGCTCGCCGCGGCGCGTGACGCCATCGCCCGCGCGGAAGCCGTGGCACCGCGGTGGTTCTCGAGCATCCCGGCGGAGAAGTGCGAAGTCGCGCCGGTGCCCGAAGCCGACGCGGCGAGCGGCACGATCGCGTACTACCTCCAGCCGTCGCTCGACGGGACGCGGCCGGGGACTTACTACGCCAACACCTACGAGGCCGACAAGCGCCCGCGCTTCACCAGCGAGGCGATCGCGTTCCACGAAGCCGTGCCGGGGCACCACTTCCAGCTCAGCCTGGCCCAGGAGCTGACGGACCTGCCGCTGCTGCGGCGGATCGGCATGTTCAACGCCTACGCCGAGGGCTGGGGCCTGTACGCGGAGCGGCTCGCCGACGAGATGGGGCTGTACTCCGACGACGTGGCCCGGCTCGGCATGCTCACGCAGGATTCGATGCGGGCCGGCCGGCTCGTCGTCGACACCGGGATGCACGCGCTGGGCTGGAGCCGGCAGCAGGCGATCGACTACCTCGTCGACCACACGCCGATGGCGCGGATGGAGATCGAGGCGGAGATCGACCGGTACGCCGGCTGGCCGGCCCAGGCCCTCGGGTACATGGTGGGGCGGCTGGAGATCCAGCGGCTGCGGGCCGAGGCCGAGGAGGCGCTCGGTGACGGTTTCGACATCCGCGCCTTCCACGAAGTCGTGCTGGGCCACGGCATGCTGCCGCTTTCGGCGCTGGCCAAGGTCGTCACGGACTGGGTGGCGGCCCAGGGCGACACCGCCGACCGGCTGGCCGACGAGTGCCTGGAGCTGATGTTCGAGGCGCAGCCGCTGCTGCCGTCGCTCTACGGGCTGCCCGGCGCGCACGACAAGCTCGCCGACCAGTCCGCCGAGGCGATCGCCCGGCAGCGCGCCGGGTTCGCCGCGCTCATCGCGCGAGCCGAGGCGCTCGCGGAGTTGCCGCCCGCCGCGCGCGTCACGCGGGACGTTGTGATCTGGCAGGCCCGCACGCTGATCGACACGCTGGACTCGGGCCGGGCGGACATCGCGGTGAGCGACGGGCTGGCCGCGCCGGCGCTGGAACTGCTGATGATGCTGCCGCAGACGGTGCTCGACGACGAGGCCAAGGCCCGCGGCTACCTGAGCCGGCTCGGCGCGATCGGCACGTACCTGGACCAGCTGATCGAGCGGCAGCGGGCCGCGCTCGCCGAGGGCCTGACGCCGCCGGAGTTCCTGGCGCGCATCGGCGTCGGCTACGTCGAGCGGTACCTCGCGGCTCCGGACAGCGACCCGTTGAAGGTGCCGGTCCACGGGCTCGAGGCCGAGCGCGACCGGTTGCTGGCCGAGGTCGTGCGGCCCGCGTATGCGCGGTACCGCGACTTCCTGGCCGACGAGGTGATCCCGGTCGCGCGGCCGGAGACGTCGCCGGGCATCGGCGACCTGCCGGGCGGCGCGGAGCGGTACGCGGCGCTGATCCGCGCGGAGACGACGACCGAGCGCACGGCGCAGGACCTGCACGACACCGGGCTGGCGATCATCGAGCGGCTGGCGGGGGAGTACCGCGAGCTGGGGTCGAAGGTGTTCGGCACCACGGACCTCGCGGAGATCTTCGAGCGGATCCGCACGGACCCGGCGTTGCGCTGGCGCGACGGCGACGAGCTGCTGAACGCGGCGCGGGAGACGATCGCGCGGGCGGAAGCCGTGGCGCCGCAGTGGTTCCTGCGGGTGCCCGAGCAGAAGTGCGAGGTCGCGCCGGTGCCGCCCGCCGAGGCGGAAAGCGGCTCGATCGCGTACTACATCGACGCGTCGCTGGACGGTTCGCGGCCGGGCACGTACTACGCCAACACGCACGAGGCCGACCAGCGGCAGCGGACGCTGGGGGAGGCGGTGGCGTTCCACGAAGCCGTGCCGGGGCACCACTTCCAGCTGACGCTCGCGCAGCAGCTGACGGGAGTCCCGTTGCTGCGCCGGATCGGCATGTTCAACGCCTACGCCGAGGGCTGGGGCCTGTACGCGGAGCGGCTCGCCGACGAGATGGGGCTGTACTCCGACGACGTGGCCCGGATCGGCCTGCTGACGCAGGATTCGATGCGCGCGGCCCGGCTGGTGGTCGACACGGGCCTGCACGCGCTGGGCTGGAGCCGGCAGCAGGCGGTGGACTACCTGGTCGAGAACACGCCGATGGCCCGGATCGAGATCGAGGCGGAGATCGACCGGTACGCGGGCCACCCGGGCCAGGCCCTGGGCTACATGGTGGGCCGCCTGGAGATCGAGCGGCTGCGGGCGGAGGCGGAGCAGGCACTGGGCGAGGAGTTCGACATCCGCGAGTTCCACGACACGGTGCTGGGCAGCGGAACGGTCCCGCTCCCGGTGCTGGCGGACGTGGTGGCGGAGTGGGTGGCGGCGCGCGCGAAGTGAAGGCGGCGGGCCCGGCGGCGGTAGCTGGTTTCACCCGGCAGCCGGGAAAGGGCGGCGCCTTGGCCGGTCGGCGGCAGAATGCTCGACCGGCCTCGTCGGCCCCGTCCGGCCTGGCCCCGTCCGGCCTGGTCCCGCCGACGGCGCTTGGCCCTGGCGGCGGCGCTTGGTCCTGCCGCCCGGCTTGGTCCTGCCGACGGCGCCTGGTCCCGCTGGCAGCGCCCAACCCGCGGGCAGCGCCTGCCCCGCCGGCCACCCACCCCCGCCTGCCCCGCCGGCCCACCCACCCCGCCGGCCGCCCACCGTCCAGTGCGGACTTTCGACCCGAGGAGCACATGTGACCTGGCTCGACCTCGCCGACGACACCCCGTTCGGCCTGGACAACCTGCCCTACGGCGTCTTCTCGGTCGGCGGCGCGCCCGAGCGGCGCGTCGGCGTGCCCGTCGGTGAGCACGTCCTCGACCTGAGCGCCGCCGCCGAAGAGACCGCCGCCGCCTTCGCACCTCTGCTCACCGCCGGTGTCCTCAACCCCCTGCTCGCCGCCGGGCCCGACACCTGGCGGGAAGTGCGCGAAACCCTCCGGGACTGGCTCACCGAACCCCGGTACGCCGACCAGCTCCGCCCGCACCTGCACCCGCTGACCGAGGTCACCACGCACCTCGCCTTCGACGTCGCGGACTACGTCGACTTCTACTCCAGCGAGCAGCACGCCCTCAACGCCGGCCGGATCTTCCGGCCCGACGCGGCCGAGCTGCCGCCGAACTGGAAGCACCTGCCCATCGCCTACCACGGCCGGGCGGGCACGGTCGTCGCGTCCGGCACCCCTGTCGTCCGCCCGCACGGGCAGCGCAAGCCCCGCAACGCCGACGCTCCCTCCTTCGGCCCCTCGAAGCGCCTGGACATCGAAGCCGAAGTCGGCTTCGTGGTGGGCGTTCCGGGCACGCGGGTGTCCACTGGGGACTTCGCCGCCCACGTCTTCGGCGTCTGCCTGGTCAACGACTGGTCGGCCCGCGACATCCAGGCGTGGGAGTCCCAGCCGCTGGGCCCGTTCCTCGGCAAGTCGTTCGCGACGTCGGTGTCGCCGTGGATCGTCCCCCTCGCCGCGCTCGAGCACGCGCGGGTCGACGGCCCGCCGCAGGACCCGGAGCCGCTCGACTACCTCCGCACCACCGAAAAGCAGGGCCTCGACCTGGCGATCGAGATCCGGCTCAACGGCCACCTCGTGTCCAGCCCGCCGTTCGCGACGCAGTACTGGACGCCGCCCCAGCAGCTGGCGCACCTGACGGTCAACGGCGCGAGCCTGCGCACCGGCGACCTGTTCGCCTCGGGCACCGTCACCGGCCCGGACCGCGACCAGCGCGGCTCGTTCCTGGAACTTTCCTGGGGCGGCCGGGAACCCCTCGAGCTCCCGGACGGTCAGACCCGCACGCTCCTGGAGGACGGCGACGAGGTCACGATCACCGCGACGGCCCCGGGGCCGGGCGGCGCGCGGATCGGGTTCGGGGAGGTGCGCGGCACAGTCGTCCCCGGATGACGCGTGACGATCACCCCGCCACCGGGTCCGGACTGCGGAGGACACGTGCGGATGAGAGGGTCGGCCGGTGGGGAAAGCCGTCGTGAGGAAGCCGCTGCGGCGGGTCGGGGCCACACTCGCCCGGTACCGCGAACGCGACGGCGACCACTACGCCGCCGCCGTCACGTTCTTCAGCCTGCTCGCGCTGGTGCCGCTGGTGATGGTCGCCGTCTCGGTAGCCGGGTTCGTGCTGGCCGGCGACCAGCTGCTCGCCACCGAGCTCGACCGGGCCATCGACGGCGCGCTGCCGCCCGAGATCGCCGGGCGGGTCAACGACGTCGTGCACACCGTCGTGGGGGAACGCGGGCGGATCGGGCTGCTCGCGCTGACCGTCGCCGCGTACTCGGGCTGGAGCTGGATCAGCAACGTCCGCGACGCCGTCACCGCGATGCTCGGGCAGGAGCGCACCACCCGGCCGCTGCTGCGCGGGATCGCCGCGGACATCTTGGCGCTGATCGGGGTCGGGCTCGCGATGGCGGTGTCGTTCGGGCTGGCGGCGCTCACCGGCGCGGCCGGGACGTGGCTGCTCGGCCTGACCGGGTTGACCGGCGGCTTCGCGCACTTCGTCCTCGTCGCGGGTTCGCTGCTGCTCGGCCTCGCGGCGAACTGGCTGGTCATCGCCTGGTGCCTGGCCCGCCTGCCGCGCCGTCCGCTGCCGCTGCGGTCGACGCTGCGCCCGGCCGGGGCCGCCGCGGTGGGGCTCGCCGCGCTCCAGCAGGCCGGCGGGCTGTACCTGCACCTGCTCGGCCGCTCGCCCGCGGTCGCGGCGTTCGGCACGCTCGTCGGCGTGCTGCTGTTCGTCTACCTGGTGGTCCGCTGGCTGCTGATGGTGACGGTCTGGCTCACGGTCCGCGACGACCCGCCGGCCGGCACGCTCGCCGCCGACGTCCGCTACGCCGGGACGACGCTCGGGGCGGGAGCGTCGGCGGAGCTGGTGGTCCGCACCCTGACGGGCCGCTGAGCTGACCCCGCCGGTCGGCTGACCGCAGCCGGGGTGCGGAGACGACGGCCCGCCGCGGCCGTCATGACCAGGATCGCCTCCTCATCTTCGACCGCTGGTGCGCAGCACGATGGGCCTGCGAACTGTTCCGGAATCGTTGTGGCGTGCGGTACGCTCGACGCGCTCGCAAATCGCGAAGGCGTGGGCACGCGGAGGTGATCGCAGTAAGCGCCGATGGACCGGGCTTCGAAAAAAATCCCACCGACGTCCGCGTACCGCCATATCCGGCGGTAGCTCTTTCGGAGTTGGCGCACTTCCTCAGTTACCGTGATCCGGGGGGAAAGTACTTCGTTTTCTTCCGGGACAGGCCGCCGAGGAAAGGTGGCCCCGCCCTGGTCGTCGCCCGGCGATCGGCAACTGGGTTCGACAAGGTCGTTTCGGATTTTTTCCCGCCGACGGCGCAGGGTTGGGCCGACGTCTGGAAGACCCTCGCGGACCTCGACCCGGGCGAGTTCGAAAGATGCCGCAAAGCCGTCGGCCGCAACGAAGTCGGCTACCGCAACCGAACGGACGATCACGAGCTCCGCCGGGAACTCGAACGTGAGACGCGCTTGTTGCTGACTCCCACGGTCTTCCTGGGCGGCGACTACGCGAAATGCGGAAACTTGAGAGCGAAGTCGTCCTACGATGTGCGGTTCACCGACGACAGCCTCAAGGTGCTCGGCGTCGGATCGCGGCAAGTGGCCGGCATTCTGCCCTACGAGGATTTCACGAACATCCAAATCAGCGGACCCGGGGAGACCCAGTCGACCAACCCATTCGTCGACTCGGCGGGGAAAATCATCGGCTCGGCCCTCAAGGCCACGCAGGCCGGCATCAGCGACAACTTTTCGGGCGCGGTGGACGGTCTGGTTTCGGCCGTCCTGAAGGCGGCCGGCACCCGTACCACCATCAAGACCATCCTCGCCGTGCGTACCACGGAATCGGAATTGTTCTTCCTGTACACGGTCACCGAGCCCGGTCAGCTGCGCATAGAACTGTCGCCGGTGCTGGGGAGAATCAGGGAAGTCCTCGCCTCGGCCGCGGGTACGGGTGAAGTGAAGCCACGGCCGGACGCCGCGTCCATCATCGAGCAACTCGACAAGGCGTCGAACCTGCTGGACCGCGGCCTGATCGACCGCGCCGATTTCGACCGGCTGAAGGCTCGGTTGTTCTCCGGGAATTAGACAGCACGACGTGCGGGTGTGACACGCGTTGCGATCGAAACGTCGCGGGGAGGGGCGGTCCGCTGAGTGGCGGCGCGCACATCGTCCCCGCGCGAGACGCCCGGTCCCAGTAGGCTCTCTGGCTAAGCGCTTGCTCAGCAACGGAGGTGGCCATGCGGATCGGGACCGCGATCAACTACGCCGGAGGCTTCGCCGACAGCGTGGCGGACATCGTCGAGCTGGAGAAGGTGGGGCTCGACGTCGCGTTCGTTCCCGAGGCCTACTCCTTCGACGCCGTCAGCCAGCTCGGCTACCTGGCGGCGAAGACCGAGCGCGTCCAGCTCGCGTCGGGCATCTTCCAGATCTACACGCGCACGCCGACGCTCACCGCGATGACCGCGGCCGGGCTCGACTTCGTCTCCGACGGGCGGTTCATCCTCGGGCTCGGCGCCTCCGGGCCGCAGGTCATCGAGGGCTTCCACGGCGTGAAGTACGACGCGCCGCTGGCTCGCACCCGCGAGATCGTCGAGATCTGCCGGCAGGTGTGGCGCCGCGAACGCGTCGTCCACGACGGCAAGCACTACACGATCCCGCTGCCGCCGGAGCAGGGCACCGGCCTCGGCAAGCCGCTCAAGCTGATCAACCACCCGGTGCGCGAGCGCATCCCGGTGCTGCTGGCCTCACTTGGCCCGAAGAACGTCGCCCTCACCGCGGAAATCGCCGAGGGCTGGCAGCCGATCTTCTTCCACCCGGAGAAGGCGGCCGACGTCTGGGGCGAGTCCCTCGCGGCCGGCAAGGCGAAGCGCGACCCGGCGCTGGGCGAGCTGGACACGTTCGTCAGCGCGGCGCTCGCGATCGGCGACGACGTCGAGCCGCTGCTCGACCGCCTGCGCCCGATCGTGGCGCTGTACGTCGGCGGCATGGGCGCGCGGGGCAAGAACTTCTACAACGACCTCGCCTGCCGCTACGGCTACGAGGCGGAGGCGAAGCTGATCCAGGACCTGTACCTCGACGGCAAGAAAGAGGAGGCCGCCGCGGCGGTGCCGGTCGAGCTGCTGCGCTCGATCTCGCTGGTCGGCCCGGCCGGGTACGTGAAGGAGCGGCTGGCGGCGTTCGAGGAAGCCGGCGCGACGACGCTGGTGGTCAACCCGCTGCTGCCCGGCCGCGAGGCGCGGGTGTCGGCGGTGGCCCAGCTGCGCGAGCTGCTCGGCTGACGACTAGACCGGCGTCGCGTACACGGCGACCCGGGGCGAGTCCATCCCGGCGAAGTCGTGGTTCCCGTCGCTGGTGATGAGCCGCAGCTCCGGGCCCGTTCCCTCCGGGGCGACGAGCGTGCTGTCCGGCTCGTCCGGCGCGAACGTCTCCGTCCTGCGGACCGTGAACCGAGCCTCGTGGCCTTCGTCGTCGCGGACCATGACCGCCGCGCCCGGCTGCAGGGTGCCGAGGCGGGCGAACGCGCCGCGCGAGAACCCGAACCCCGCGTGCCCGGACAGCACCGCCACGCCCGGGGCGCCCGGGGCCGGTCCGTCGGCGAACCAGCCGACGCCGAGCGCCGTGCCGGGCTGCTCGCGGCGGCCGGCGACGTGGCCGAGGTCGACGAGGTGGCTCACGGAGAGGCCCAGGTCGGGGATCACGAGCGCGGTCGGCAGGACACCCGTCGCGGGCCGGTCCGCGGCCGCCGCGCCAGGGGTCGTCGAGGCGCCCGGCGCGAGCACCGTCGTGACGCCGAGCAGGACACAGCCGAGCCCGGCCACCACCGCGAGCACGGCGGCGGCCGGACCGACGAGCTTCCCCTGCCGCACGCCGGTAAGTCGGGTCCGCGGCGGCCTGCGTTACCGAATCGTGTCCAGAGGTGGCCGGGTTCACTCGATCGGGTCACCCCACTGTGACCTTCGCGTCAGCAAGGCACGTCCGGAGGAGGTAAATCCGACAATTCCCGGCGGACTGCGGTGAACTCCGGCAGAATGGCCGGTTTCGGACTGTCGAACTGGGGTTATCCACCGGGGCGGAAGTGAGGTGCGCCGAGTCGTGCGAAAAATCGAAGAACCCGCGGTGGGCGTACTGGACGTCGGATCGTTCAGCGCCCGCCTGGTCGTGGTCCCGGTGGACGGCTCGCCGCGCGAGCCGGTGCTGAACCACCAGACGCGGCTGCGCCTCGACCGCGCGCTCGACGACCGCGGCCGGCTCACCGACCGCGGCATCGCCGACGTCACGGCCGCCGTCGCCGCGGGCATGACGGCCGCCTACCGCCACGGCGTGAGCGACGTCTACCCGTTCGCGACGTCCTCCATCCGCGACGCCGCCAACGCGGCCGACGTCGTCCGGCACGTCGCCGGCGAAACCGGCGTCGAGCTGCGGTTCCTCTCCGGCCGCTGCGAAGCCGAGCTGACCTACCTGGCCACCCGCCGCTGGTACGGCGCCGAGGCCGGCCCGCTGCTGGTGCTCGACATCGGCGGCGGGACGGTCGAACTCGCGGCCGGCCGCGGCGACCAGGCCACCTTCGCGCGGTCGCTGCCGCTGGGCGCGCGGTCGATGACCCGCGACTGGCTGCCGGGCGAACGCGTCTCGACCAAGCAGGTCAAGGCGCTGCGCGCGCACGCGCTCGACGTCGTGACCACCACGCTGGGTGCCGCCGACGTCGACGACCCGACGGTCGTCGGCTGCTCGAAGGTGCTGCAGCAGCTCGCACGCCTGGCCGGGGCGCGGCCGAACAAGTGCAAGGAGCTGCGGCTCGAAGACCTGCGCGCCTGGATCCCGCGGCTCGCCGCGCTGCCGCCGTCGAAGCGCGCGAAGCTGCCCGGCATCTCCCGCAGCCGCGCGCACCAGGCCCTCGCGGGCGCGATCGTGGCCGAGGCGCTGCTGACGGTCGCCGGCGGCAAGGTCGCGATCTGTCCCTGGTCGACCCGCGACGGCCTGCTGCTCACCCTGCAGGACCGCGCGCGGGAGAAAGCGGGCAACGGCGTCGCCGCCTGACCCCTGGCCGTAACCGGGAAAACCGGGTATTCCGGAGAGCATGAGCGAGCAGCAGCGCATCCACGCCCTGGACGACGAAGACGACGAACTCCCGAAGCTGCCGAAGCCTGGCCAGCTGACGCATGACGTGCCGACCGCGCCCGACCCGGACGTCAGCCCGGGCGGGACCGAAGAGATCCCGGCCCCACCCGGACGGGAGGCCGCGAGCGACCTCCCGCAGTGACACCTCAGTCGGAGTAGACCTCGCTGATCGGGTTCGACGGTTCGGCGTACTGCCGCATCTTTTCCGAGTCACGTCGCATGGGCGCGCGGCCCGGCGGCTGCTTCGGCGGCTCGCCCGCGTCGATCTTCGGGATCGTGAACCGCTGGGGCTCCGGGGTGAGCGTGATGCGCTCGCCGTGGTGCAGCACTTCCAGCGGGTCGCCGTCGAGCACGTGGTAGGTCGCCTGGTCGCGGTCGATCTCGACCTGGAACCGCGTGCCGCGGAACATCAGGCGGAAGGTGATCCGGTCCAGCTGCGCCGGCAGCCGCGGCGCGAACGCCAGCGTCCCGCCGTGGTCGCGCAGGCCGCCGAAGCCCGCCACCGCGCCCTGCCACGCCCCGGCCAGCGACGCCATGTGCAGACCGTTGCGCACGTTGTTGTGCACGTCGTGCAGGTCGGTCAGCGCGGCCTCGGCGAGGTAGTCGTAGGCCAGGTCGAGGTGCCCGACCTCGGCCGCGACCACCGCCTGCGTCCCCGCCGACAGCGACGAGTCGCGCACGGTCCTGGCTTCGTAGTAGGCGAAGTCGCGCGCCTTTTCCTCGGGGCTGAACGAGTCGCCGCACAGATGCAGCGCCAGCACCAGGTCCGCCTGCTTCACGACCTGCTTGCGGTAGAGGTCGAAGTACGGGAAGTGCAGCAGCAGCGGGTAGTGCGCGAGGTCGGTGTTCTCGTAGTCCCACTCGTCGTGGTCGAGGAACCCCTCCGACTGCGGGTGCACGCCGAGCTCTTGGTCGTAGGGCAGGTACATCGCCGCGGCGGCCGCGCGCCACGAGTCCAGCTCGACGGTGTCGACGCCGAAGTGCGCCGCCACGTCCGGGTGCCGCTCGCACGACTCCGCGGCGGCCAGCAGGTTCCGGCGCGCCATCAGGTTCGTGTAGACGTTGTTGTCCGCCACGGCCGAGTACTCGTCGGGTCCGGTGACGCCGTCGATGCGGAAGTCGCCGTGCCGGTCGTGGTGCCCGAGCGACGCCCACAGCCGCGCGGTTTCCAGCAGCAGCTCGGTGCCGTAGTCGCGTTCGAACTCCACGTCGCCGGTCGCGTTGAGGTACCGCAGGACGGCGTCGGCGATGTCCGCGCTGACGTGGAACGCCGCCGTGCCCGCCGGCCAGTACGCCGAGCACTCGGCGCCGTTGATCGACCGCCACGGGAACGCCGCGCCGCGCAACCCCAGCTGGTGCGCGCGTTCCCGCGCTTTGTCCATTGTGGAATGCCGCCAGCGCAGGGCGTCGCGCGCCGCGTCCGGCATCGTGTAGGTCAGCACCGGCAGGACGAACGATTCGGTGTCCCAGAAGGCGTGCCCGTCGTAGCCCGGGCCGGTCAGGCCCTTGCCGGCGATCGCGCGGCTTTCGCCGCGGGCCCCGGCCTGCAGGAGGTGGAACAGCGCGAAGCGCACCGCTTGCTGCAGCTCGGGATCGCCCTCGATCTCGATGTCCGAGGTGGCCCAGAAGTCGTCGAGGAACTGGCGCTGCTCGGTGACCAGGCCCTTCCAGCCGGTCTGGCGCGCGCCGGCGAGCGCGGCCTCGACCTGCGACCGCAGGGCGGGCACCGAGCGCTGCGCGGACCAGCCGTAGGCGAGGAACTTCGTGATGCGCAGCCGGCCGCCCTTCGGCACGTCGACCGCGACGGTGAGCCGCGCGAGGTCCTCCTCGGAGTGGATGCGGGCGCGGATCCCGTCGTCCACCTCGATCTTGTGGTCCATCGCCGCGGCCATCCGCAGCCCCGAGCGGCGGGTCTGGTGCACCAGCACGGCGTTGTAGTCCGACGCCCGGTGGAACTCGCCGACCAGCGGCGAGTTCAGCGCGGCGGCCACCCGCGGGTCGCTGGTGTCGGACTCGATCGGCTCGTTGGCCAGCAGGTCGGACTGGACGACCAGCTGCAGGTCCTCGTCGAGCGGCTCGACCTCGTACCGGATCGCGGCGATCGCGCGCTGGGTGAACGACACCAGCCGCTCGGTGCGCACGCGGACCCGCCGCCCGGTCGGCGACGACCACTCGGTGGTCCGGCTCAGCGTGCCTTTGCGGAAGTCGAGCACGCGGTCGTGCGCGGTGGCCGCGCCGTAGCGCATGTCCAGCGGCTCGTCCTCGACGAGCAGCCGGATGATCTTGCCGTCGGTCACGTTGACGACGGTCTGGCCCTCTTCGGGGTAGCCGTAGCCCGCCTCGGCGTAGGGGAGTTCGTGCTGCTCGTAGAAGCCGTTGAGGTAGGTGCCGGGCAGCCCGCGCGGCTCGGCTTCCTCGAGCGTGCCGCGCAGCCCGATGTGCCCGTTCGACACGGCGAACGCGGACTCGGTGCGCTGCAGCGCGTCGACGTCCATCCCGCGCCAGCGCAGCTCCCACGGCGCGCACTCGTAGCCGCGGGGTTCTTCTTCGGTCATCAATCCTCCAGCAGGTCGGCGAGGTCGTCGACGACGATGTCGGCCCCGTGCGCCTTCAGCTCGGCGGCCTGGTCGGCCCGGTTCACGCCCACGACGTACCCGAAGCCGCCGGCCTTCCCGGCTTGGACGCCGGACTGGGCGTCCTCGAACACCGCCGCGTGCGCGGGTTCGACGCCGAGCGCCGCGGCGCCGGCCAGGAACGAGTCCGGCGCGGGCTTGCCCCTGAGGTTCCGTTCGCGGATGACGAGCCCGTCGACGCGGGCTTCGACGTACTTGCTCAGGTCGGCGCCGTCGAGCACCTTCGCGCCGTTCGCGGACGACGTCACCACGGCGATCCGCAGGCCGGCCGCCTTGACGGCCTCGAGGTAGCGCACCGAGCCGGGGTAGGGGTTGACGCCCCGCTCGTCGATGATCTTCAGGACCAGTTCGTTCTTGCGGTTGCCCACGCCGTTGACGGTCGGGGCGTCCACCGGGTCGTCGGGGGTGCCTTCCGGCAGCTCGATCCCCCGCGAGCGCAGGAACTCGCGCACGCCGTCGGCGCGCGGGCGGCCGTCCACAAAGGTCGCGTAGTCCTGCGCGGTGAACTCTCGGAAGTCAGCGCCGTCGCGGGCGCGCAGGAATTCGTCGAAAGTCCGTTTCCAGGCTTCGCTGTGGAGTACGGCCGTACCGGTAAGCACTCCGTCGAGATCGAACAGGCACGCGGTGATGGTCTCGGGCAATCCCGTCATGCGAGCACGCTACCGGTCACCCTGATCGGGCGAGGACTCCTGGGGGTGTGGGCGCACCCGATGGATGAGTTCGTGCACGGTCGCGTCCGCGAGCCGGTAGCGCACGACGCGTCCGGTGCGCTGCGCGGTGACCAGCCCGTGCGCCCGCAGCAGCCGCAGGGCCTGCGACACCGCGGTGTCGGTCATGCCGGTGACCGCGGCGAGGTCGGTGACGCTGATTTCGCGGGCGTAATGGATCGAGACGAGCAGCGCCAGCCGGGACGGGTCGGCGACGACGGAGAAGCGCTGGGCCCACTCCTCGATGACGGCGCGGTCGCCCAGCCCGTCGACCGCCGCCGCGACGCGTTCCGGGTCGATCGGCTTGCGGTCGGTGCTCACCCCAGGATGATTCCACCCGGCCCGCGGGCGGACCACCGGTGGCCTGGGTCACGCGCCGCTTGACGACGGCGGCCGCGCGGGCGAAGCTGCGATTAAGACAGTTGTCATAGTCGAGGAGCCGGGATGACCGACGTCGAAGCGCAGGTCCGTTCGAAGACCATCACGTGGCAGGACCCGCTGGCGACGGCCCGGCTCGGTGCCACCATGTCGGGGTTCGACTACCTGACCGCCGTCGCCGAGGGCCGCGTCCCGGGCCCGCCGATCGCCGCGCACTTCGGGTTGCGCTGGGAGCACATCGGCCACGGCGAGGTCGTCGCGGTCGCCGAGCCGGACGAGTCGCTGTACAACCCGATCGGGATGGTCCACGGCGGTGTCGCGGCCACGATGCTGGACTCGGTGGTCGGCTGCGCGGTGCACACGACGCTGCCGGCCGGCGTCGGCTACTCGTCGGTGGAGCTGAAGGTGAGCTACCTGCGGGCCATCCACGCGGGCCGCGGCGAGATCCGCGCGACCGGCCGCGTCGTGAAGGAGGGCTCGAGGATCGCGTTCGCCGAAGGGGAGATCCGCGACGCCGGGGGCAAGCTGCTGGCCACGGCGTCGGGGACCTGCGTCATCACGCGCTGAGCGGCTGTTTGACGTCCCAGTGCTCGACGAGACCGGTCGCGGCGGCGCGGCTTTTGCCGCGTCGAAGTCCTTGTGCGCGAACAGGTTTTCGAGGCAGTCTCGCGCGGGCGTCGATTACGCCGGGGGTAATCACCGGGGCGGGCGGACGCGTCGGGCGCGGATCGCGTCGTCGCCGCCGAAGCGGCCGATGACCGCCGCCAGGAGTTCCCGGGCGTCGGCGACCCGCTCGGCGCCGAACTCCGACTCCAGTTCTTCCTGAAGTTCTTTCCTGAGCGCGCGTGTCGCTTCGACGGCGTGCCGCGCGTGCTCGGTGAGGTGCAGGAGCTTGGTGCGCGCGTCGGCGGGGTCGGGTTCGCGGCTGAGCAGTCCCCGGCGTTCGAGATCGGCGACGGCCTTCGACGCGGCTTGCTGGGTGACGCCCATGCGTTCGGCGAGCGCGGTGATGGACAGCGGCGCGGCCAGGACGTGCTGGATGACGACGCCGTCGTTGAACCTGAGCTCGCCGAGACCCTGCTCGGCGAGCCGCCGCTGGACCTCGTCGGTCATCGCCCAGCCGGCGAAGAGCGCGGTCAGCGAGAGGTCGAGGCTGCTAGTATGCACAACCATGGTTGTGGAATCTAGCAGGGTGCCGGCCGGACTGGCCGAAGCGTTCGTGCGCGTGGCGCACCGGATCGTCTGGTGCACGCTGGTGACCGTCGACGGCCGGGGCCGGCCGCGCTCGCGGGTGGTCCACCCGATCTGGGAGCAGGGCCCGGACGGGCTGACGGGGTGGCTGTTCACCCGCCCGACGCCGCTGAAGGTGGCGCACCTGGCGGCGTCGCCGTACGTGTCGTGCTCGTACTGGGACCCGCGGCACGAAGTGGCGGTGGCGGAGTGCCGCGCGGAGTTCGCCGACGACGAGCCGACGCGGAAGTACCTGTGGGAGCTGTTCGCGTCGGCCCCGGAACCACTGGGCTACGACCCGAAGATCCTGGGCGGCGAGGACCACCGCGACCCGAAGATCACGGTGCTCAAGCTGACGCCGTGGCGGATCTCGACGGGCGGCGAAGCCTGGCGCGCGGCCTAAGCCGCGCCCACGCGGCGGTCGAAGACCAGGCCCTCGGCCGCCCGCAGTCCCACGCTGATCGCCCCGGTCAGCACCGCGTCCTCGCCCAGCTCGCCCTGGACCACCTTCGGCACCAGCGGCGTGAACGCCCGCAGCGCCCGGTCCAGCGGCTCCAGCAGCAGGTCCGCCGCGGTCCCCATCCCGCCGCCGAGGACGATCAGCTCCGGGTCGATCACCGCCGCCACCGAGGCCACCGTGTACGCCAGCCGATCCGCCTCCGCCTCCAGGGCCTGCTTCGCCAGTTCGTCGCCCTCGCGGGCCAGGCGGAACACCTCGCGCGCCGATTTCGCCGTGCCCAAGCCGAGTTCGCGGGCGCCGCGGACCACCGACTGGGCCGCCGTCGCCTCCTCCAGGTGGCCGCGGGCCGGCGGCGCGCCGTCCTCCGACGACGACCGCGTGCGGCCGTACGGCAAGTAGCCGATCTCGCCGGCCGCGCCCGTCGCGCCGCGGAACACGCGGCCGTCGACCATCATGCCCATGCCGACGCCGGTGCCGATCGTGATGCAGCCGAACACCGACGCCCCGCGCGCGGCGCCGCTCTCGCCCTCGCCGACCGCCGTCAGGTTCGCGTCGTTCTCCACCATCAGGTCCGGGCCCAGCGCGGCCTCGAGGTCGTCGATCAGGCCCGCCCGGCCCCAGCCCGGCAGGTTCGGCGCGTGCCGGAAGCAGCGCTTTTCCGGATCGGCGACCCCGGGGGAGCCGACCACGCGGACAACGATGTCGGCGGCCGACAGCCGCGCCTCCGCGACGGCCGAAGCCGCGATCTTGCCGACCGCCGTCACCAGTGCCGCGCCGGAGCGGGCGGTGTTGCGTTCGTCGCGGCGGGCCACGACCCTGCGGCCGAGGTCCGACACCGCGACGCGGATGTGTTCGCGCCCGATGTCGACGCCCAGCACGTACCCCGCGGTCGGGTCGGCCTCGTACAGCACGGCCGAGCGGCCGGTGCCGGTCGACGTCTGCCCGGTCGGGCGCGCCAGCCCGGCGGCCTCGAGCGCCAGCAGGGCCTGGCTCACCGTCGGCTTCGACAGCCCGGTTTCCTTCGCCACCTGCGGCCGGGTCGCGGCCCCGCTGCGGCGCAGCAGGTCGAGCACCGCCCGCTGGTTGATCTTGCGCATCCCGGCGGGGGTCCCGACCGTTGGAGCATCTACGCCGGCCACCCGTGCCCGCCTCCACTCGTCCTCGTGCTTCCTGCCACGCTAGCCGTCCGAGCCCCGGTTTCGCCGGAATACCCCCGCTTCGGGACCCGTTGACCGGGGCATGAGCACTCCGGTACGCGGCCGGGTCCGCGTGGCACAAGGCGCGAAGCGGGTACGGGCGTTCCTCGGCGGGCAGGTCGTCGCGGACACCGTGCACCCCCTTCTGGTGTGGGAAGTCCCGTACTACCCCACGTACTACTTCCCGCGCGCGGACGTCGTGAGCGGCGTTCTCGCCCCCTCCGGCCGGACGTCGCACTCGCCCAGCCGCGGAGAAGGTGTTCTGTCGACGATAAAGGCCGGCCGGGCCGAGGCGGTGGACGGCGCGCTGGAATACCCGGATTCGCCGATCGAAGAGCTGCGGGACCACGTCCGCTTCGAGTTCGGCGCCTTCGACTGGTTCGAAGAGGACGAACAGATCTTCACGCACCCGCGCGACCCCGGCGTCCGGGTCGACATCCTGCCGAGCTCCCGCCACGTGCGGATCGAGGTCGACGGCGTCACGGTCGCCGACACGGTGCGGCCGCACCTGCTGTTCGAGACCGGCCTGCCGACCCGTTACTACCTGCCCCGCGTGGACGTCCGGATGGACCTGCTGGAGAAGATCGACACGGTGACGCACTGCCCGTACAAGGGCGCGGCGGAGCACTTCGACGTGAGCGGGCACGCCGATCTCGCGTGGAGCTACCCGACGCCGCTGCCGGAGAGCACCCGCGTCGCCGGGTTGGTGGCGTTCCTCGACGAGAAGGTGGACGTGTTCGTCGACGGCGTGCGGCAGGAGCGGCCGAAGACGAAGTTCGCCTGAGCCTCAGGCGCCGAAGACGGCTCGCACCGCCGCCTCGTCGCCTTCGACGTCGAGGAGCTCGCAGGTGTCGTCGAAGGCGAGCACCCCCGGCCAGGCCGAGCACGATCGCGGCGTCGGCGCGCACGACGGCGTCGAGGTCCCGGCCCCGCCTTGGTGCTGCGCGCCGCCGACCGCTTGGCTCCCCAGTTCGTATAACGACCTATACCTCAGGCCGCGTGCCGGCCGTGGGCCTGGCGGCGGAACGGGCGGGGCCGCGGCCGTCCTGTCGGCGCGTCCGCAGTGGACCCGCCGGCCGCCGGGCCGCTTTCGTCGGCCGTCGCCGCCGGGAGGGGTGCGCCGCCGTGGTCGCGGTGACCTCGGTGGACCGCCCACAGCAGCACCAGCCCCGCCACCACCAGGACGTGCGTCGCGAGCCGGGCGAGCGTCACCTGGCCCGCCGCCAGGTCGCCCGCCGACAGCACCAGCAGGACCCCGACGAACCCGGCCAGCAGCGGCAGCTGGCCGCCCGCCGTCTTCGGGCGGAGGGCCGCCGTCAGCAGGCCGATGCCGACCGCCAGGTTCCAGGCGCCGCTCTCGTGGCCGAGGTGGGTGCCGCCGTGGCCGCCGTCCGTGCCCAGCAGCTGGGCGAACGCCAGGCCGAGCTGCCCGATCGCCACCAGTGCCAGCGCGATCCGCGGCCCCCAGCCCTCGCCGGACGGCGCCGGCGGCCGCTCGAGGATCGCCGCCGTGAGGTCCGGGACCGGCGGGGCCGGGCGGAGCACCATCGCGCGCCGCAGCCGTTCGGCGCCGGCGAACCACTCCCGGCACGCCGCGCAGCCCTCCAGGTGCCGGTCGACGCCCGCGGGTTCGTCCTCGCCGTCAAGCCGCGCCGAAAGCCCTTCGCGGCACTCCTCGCACTTCACCTCCCAGTAGTCGGACGGCGGGTCCCGATGGTTCCCGGTAACTGCTACGTTCCGGTTCATGACTCGCGGTGAGGACGACGAACGCGTCACCAGCCTGGCCATGGCCGCCGGCCGCGGCGACCGGCGCGCGCTCGAAGAGTGGGTCCGTGCGACGCAGGCCGACGTCTGGCGCTTCCTCGCCCACCTGACCGACGCCGCCGCGGCCGACGACCTGACGCAGGAGACCTACCTTCGCGCCTTCGGCAGCCTTCGCCGCTTCGCCGGACGCTCGTCGTCGCGGACGTGGCTGCTGTCCATCGCGCGCCGGGTGGTCGTCGACCAGATCCGGGCCGCCGGCGCCCGCCCGAAGATCGCCGACACCGACTGGGAGGCGGCCGCCGAGCGCACCCGCGACCCCGCGGCCGGTTTCGAGGAGCTCGTCGAGCTGGGCCTGCTGCTCGACGGCCTGGAGCCGGAGCGGCGCGAAGTCCTCGTCCTGACCCAGGTCCTCGGCCTGTCCTACGCCGAGGCCGCCGACGTCTGCGGCTGCCCGGTCGGCACGGTCCGTTCCCGCGTCGCCCGCGCCCGCGACGACCTGATCCAGGCCCGGCGCGCCCGCGGCGCCGGTTAGCGGACGCCCGGACCGTAGCGCCGCGCCATGCCGACGAGCCACTCCCGGCCCACCGGGTTGGCCGTGTGGACGCGCACTTCCCGTGGCCAGCGGTCGTTTTCGCACAGCCAGAGCACGACCGGGCGGGTCGTGTCGTCGCCGCCCAGGTCGTGGTCGAGGGAGATCGCCGTGAACTCGCCGGCGGCGAGCAGCTCGATCGCCGCCGCGCTCGTCTTCGCCCACGTCCAGCCCGGCGGGGCCGGCCGCAGGTCGTCCACCCAGAGGCCGGTCATGCCGCGAGCAGTTCGCGGGTGCGGGCCTGCTCCGCGGGCGACCCGAACGGCATCACCAGCAGCTCGGTCGCGCCCGCGTCTGCGAGCGATTTCACCTGGCGGCGCACGAATTCCTCGTCGCCCACGAGCACGCTGTCCGACACGCGCGCGTACCCGTCGCGGTCCAAAATGGACCGATAAGCGGGCACCTGCGCGGCGGCACCGTAGGTCTCTTCGACCCATGACCGGCGTTCGTCCACTTCGGACGTCACGCAGATCAGCTGGCCGGAAACCACGCGGCCGTTGCCCAGTGTCGGCGCCACGAACTCGCCGATTGCCCGCGGGCCGGCCCACGTCGTGATCACGCCGTCGGCGAGCTCGCCCGCCAGCCGCGTCGAACCCGGGCTCACCGAGCCGACCAGGACCGCCGGCCGGGACGCGCCTGGCGTATTCAGTCCGCCCGCCGCCGTCAGCGCTTCGCCATGGACGTCCGCTTTTTCCCCGCGCAGCAACGGATTCAGCGCTTCGAGGTACTCGCGCAGGTGCCGCAGCGGGCGGTCGTAGGAGTACCCGAACTCCTGCTCGACGATGTGCCGGTGGCTCAGCCCGACGCCGAGGTGGACCGGCACGCCGCTCGCGGCCTGGACGGTCAGCGCCTGCGCGGCCATCGTGATCGGGTGGCGCGGGTACGTCGGCACGACGCACGTCCCGAGTTCGATGTCGGATACGCCCAGCGCGGCCAACGCCGTGAGCGCGTCCCAGCCGCCGCGCTGTGCCAGCCAGAGCGTGCGGTAGCCGAGCTTCGCGGCTTCGCGTGCCTGCGCGCGTATGCCGTCGAAGCCGACGCCCAGTTCGTCGATCAGGATCCCGGTGCGCATGGTGTCCTCCCAGTGGTCAGTACGCGCGTTCGAGCTGCTTCCGGTCGAGCGCGGCGGATTCGGTGAACAGCGCGACCACTCGCGGCGCGACGGCCCGCAGCCGCATCGTCGAGACCGCGACCGGCTCGAAGGCGTGCGCGACGGTGTCGGCGATCAGGGCGGGGGGTGGCGGGGGAGTCCCGACGAGGAACCCGTGCAGCACCGCCCGGTAGGCGACGGCGAGCTCCCGGGCGGGCCGGTCGGTGCGCAGCAGGTCGTTCTCCGCCAGCAGGCCGAGGTACTCGACGAAGGCCTCGTCGTGGCGCGGGTCGAGCTTGGCGTGCAGCTTCGGCAGGAGCTTCCCGAGCGTGTCGGCGTCGTCGGCGTACCCCGCGCGCAGCAGCGGCCGCCCCAGCACGTTCGCGTACTGGACTTCGGTCAGCGTCGACAGCCGCGCGGCCAGCGGGTCGGCGTCGACCGCCCGGACGAGGTCTTCGATGCTGCGCACGGACTCCCGGAGCAGGACCGCGAGGAACAGCTCCTCGCGGTTCTTCCAGTGCAGGTAAACGGTCCCCTTGCCGACATCCGCGCGCTCGGCGACGTCCTCGATCGTCGTCCGCCGGTAGCCGGCCCGCAGCAGCAGCTCGGCAGCCGCGTCGAGGATCCGCTCGGCCCGTTCGGCGCGGTCTTCCGCAGGAGGCATGCCATCATCATATGACCAAATTCGAAATCTGGTCAAACGTCGAGCCGGAAAGGGCGGGACGCGCGCAGCGCCCCGCCGCCGGGCCTCAGGAGTCCGAGGACCGCTTCCAGAGGTTGATGTCCGCGTCGGTGGCGTGCCCGTCGATCTCGGTCAGCTCCTCCGAGGAGAAGTCGAGGTTGCCGAGCGCGCCGACGTTGTCTTCCAGCTGCTTGACGCTGCTGGCACCGATCAGTGCCGACGTCACGCGGCTGTCGCGCAACGTCCACGCGAGCGCCAGTTGCGCCAGCGACTGGCCGCGCCGGGCCGCGATGTCGTTGAGCGCGCGGACGCGGTTCAGGCGGTTCTCGTCGAGGGTGCCCGGGTCGAGCGACTTCCCCTGCGCCGCCCGCGAATCCGCCGGGACGCCCTTGAGGTACTTGTCGGTCAGCAACCCCTGCGCGAGCGGCGAGAACGCGATGCAGCCGGCGCCCGCCTCCTCGAGGGTGTCGAGAAGCCCGTCCTCTTCGATCCAGCGGTTCAGCATCGAGTACGACGGCTGGTGGATCAGCAGCGGCGTGCCGAGCTCGCGCAGCAGCCGCGCGGCCTCGGCGGTCCGCTCCGAGCTGTACGACGAAATCCCGACGTAAAGCGCTTTCCCGGCGCGGACGGCGGAGTCGAGTGCCCCGACCGTCTCCTCCAGGGGCGTCTCCGGGTCGAACCGGTGCGAGTAGAAGATGTCGACGTAGTCCAGGCCCAGCCGGCCGAGCGACTGGTCCAGTGAGGACAGCAGGTACTTGCGCGAGCCCCACTCGCCGTACGGGCCGGGCCACATGTCGTAGCCGGCCTTGGTCGAGATCACCAGCTCGTCGCGGTAGGGCCTGAAGTCGGTGGCCAGCAGCCGCCCGAAGTTCTCCTCCGCCGAGCCGTAGGGCGGGCCGTAGTTGTTGGCCAGGTCGAAGTGCGTGATACCGAGGTCGAACGCGCGGCGCGTGATGTCGCGCTGGGTCTGCAGCGGCCGGTCGTGGCCGAAGTTGTGCCACAGCCCGAGCGAGATCGCGGGCAGCTTGAGCCCGGAACGCCCGCAGCGGCGGTAGGGGATCGTTTCGTATCGGCCGGAAGCGGCAACGTAGGTCACGCGGCCGATGCTAGCCCGCTCGTCGGGTACGCTCCTGGTGAGCGACCGCTTAGGAGGCACGTGGTGGGCACCGGATTCTTCACCTCCGTCGACGACGTGTCGGCCAAGCTGGCCGAAGCCGGCTACCTGGCGTCGACGGCCGTGGCGACCACCGTGTTCCTCGCCGACCGGCTCGGCAAGCCGCTGCTGGTCGAGGGGCCCGCCGGCGTCGGCAAGACGGAGCTCGCCAAGGCCGTCGCGCAGGTGAGCGGCTCGCGGCTGGTGCGCCTGCAGTGCTACGAGGGCATCGACGAGGCCCGCGCGCTGTACGAGTGGAACCACGCGAAGCAGCTGCTGCGGATCACCGCCGGCCGCGACGAGACGTGGGAGCAGGCCCGCACCGACATCTTCGGCGAGGAGTTTCTGCTGCGCCGCCCGCTGCTGACGGCGATCTCGTCGGACGAGCCGACCGTGCTGCTGATCGACGAGACCGACAAGGCCGACATGGAGGTCGAGGGCCTGCTGCTGGAGGTGCTCGGCGACTTCCAGGTGACCGTGCCGGAGCTGGGCACGATCACCGCCACGCGCGCGCCGTTCGCCGTGCTGACCTCCAACGCGACGCGCGAGCTGTCCGAGGCGCTGCGCCGCCGGTGCCTGTTCCTGCACATCGACTTCCCGGACGAGGACCTCGAGCGCGACATCGTCCGGCTCAAGGTCCCCGGCATCGACGCGGCGCTCGCCGATTCCGTCGTCCGGGTGATCGCCGCCCTGCGCGCGATGGACCTGCGCAAGCTGCCGTCGGTCGCCGAGACCATCGACTGGGCGCGCACGCTCCTCGCGCTCGGCGCCGCGACCCTGGACGACCAGGTCGTGCGGGAAAGCCTCGGCGTCGTCCTCAAGCACCAGGACGACATCGCCAAGGCCGGCGCCGGCCTGAAGCTCGAACAGGTCCTGGACGCGTCGTGACCGGCGGCGTGCCGGAGCGGCTCGCGTCGTTCGTGCGGGCCCTGCGGGACCAGGGCATCCCGGCCGGCCCCGCCGAGACCGTCGACGCCGCCGCCGCGCTGGAAGTCCTCGGCATGGACGACCGCTCGCTCGTTCGTGAAGGCCTGGCCGCGGCGCTGGTCCGCCGCGGCGGGCAGCGCGCGGTCTTCGACGCCGCGTTCGACCTGTACTTCCCGGCCGGCATCGGCACGCCCGAGCGGGCCCGCGAGGACCAGCCGTCGACGCTGGAGGAGCTGCGCGCGGAACTCGCGACGGCGCTGGCCGACGGCGACCAGCAGGCGCTCGCCCAGCTGGCCGGGCTCGCGGTGGACATGCTCGGCCAGTACGGCTCGGCGTCCGGACCCGGTGGCGGCTTCTCGGCCCACCAGACCCTGGAGCGGCTCCAGCCGCAGACGCTCATCGCGCGGGTGCTGGCCGCGGTGCGCGGCGGCGGCGCGCGGGGCGAGTTCACCGACCGGCTCGACCGCGACGAGATCCGCCGCCGCGTCGAAGGCTTCCGCGGCCAGGTCCGCACCGAGGCGCGCCGCCGCGCCGCCGAGGTCCGCGGCCGCGAGCGCGTCGCCAAGCACGCCATCGCGCCCGCGCCCGACCGCGTCGACTTCCTCATCGCGAGCCGCAACCAGCTCGCGGAGCTGCGGCGCACGATCCAGCCGCTGTCCCGCAAGCTGGCGACGCGCTTGGCGGCGCGCCGCCGCCGGATGACGCGGGGACAGATCGACCTGCGCCGCACGCTGCGCCGGTCGCTCTCCACCGGCGGGGTCCCAGTCCGCCCGGCCTACCGCCACCGGCGGCCCGGCCGGCCGGAGATCGTGCTGCTGTGCGACCTCTCGGGCTCGGTGGCCGGGTTCGCCAACTTCACGATGCTGCTGGTGCAGGCGCTGCGCGACCAGTTCAGCAAGATCCGCGTGTTCGCGTTCGTCGACAGCGCCGACGAGGTCACCCACCTGGTCACCACCGGCGTCGCCGACCCCGAGCACCTGGGGGCGCGCATGCTGTCCGAAGCGGCGCTGGTGCGCTGGGACGGCCACAGCGACTACGGCGGCTCCCTGCGCCAGTTCACCGCGAACTGGCTCGACGCGGTCGGCCCGCGCACGTCGGTGCTGATCCTCGGCGACGCCCGCACCAACGGCGGCGACCCCAACCTCGACGCCGTCCGCGAGATCAAGGCCCGCGCCCGGCACGTCTACTGGCTGAACCCGGAACGGCGGTCGCTGTGGTCGACCGGCGACTCGGCGGCGCTGGAGTACGCCGAGGTCGTCGAGATGCACGAGTGCCGCACAGTGCACCAGCTCGGCACGCTGGTCACCCGCCTGCTGCCGGTGTGAGCCAGGCGTCGATGTCGTGCAGCAGCCGCTCCTTCGTCGCTTCGGGCGCGAAGGACGCCGTGACGCTGGCCCGCGCGAAGCCGGCCATCGCGGTGTCGTCGTAACCAAAGGCGTCGCGGACGCGCGCGTACTCCGCCGCCAGGTTCGCGCCGGTGACCGACGGGACGTCGGTGTTGAGCGTGACCGTCAGCCCGGCCTCGACGAGCCGCGGGAGCGGGTGTTCGCGCAGGGACGGGACCAGCCCGAGCGTCACGTTCGACGACGGGCAGACCTCCAGCGCGAGCCCCCGCGCGCGGACTTCGGCGACGAGCGACGGGTCGTCGAGGACGCGGATGCCGTGGCCGAGGCGCTCAGTACGGCCGACGTCGAGGGCTTCGCGGATGCTGTCCGGGCCGGCGTCCTCGCCGGTGTGGTGCAGCAGGTGAAGGCCGGCCGCGTGGGCCTTCTCGAAGACCGTCGCGAAAGGACGGAGGGAGTGGTTTTCCTCGCCGGCCATGCCGATCGCGAACACGTCGTCGTACTTCAGCGCGAGATCGAGGGTCCGCTCGGCGCGGTCGACCGGACGGCGTCGCGAATGGTCCAGCAGCAGTCGCCATTCGAGGCCGGCGGTGCTCGCGTTCAGTCCTTTGAGGACGGATTCGAGCGGCATGGCGAGATCGCCGAGGCGTTCCCCGTGTGAGGCCGCGGTGAACGTGATCTCGGCGTAGCGCGTGCCTTGGGCAACTTCGTCTTCGCAGTACTCGCGGGCGATCCGTTCGAAGTCTTCGGGCCGCCGGAGACACGATCGGATGAGCGCGTTGTGGTCGGCGAAGGCGCGGAAGCCGTCGAACACCGGGGCCTCGGCGGGGACGTCGACGCCGTTGGCCTCACCCAGTTCGCGGAGGGTGTCCGGTCGGATCGTGCTCTCCAGGTGGACGTGCAGGTGGGCCTTCGGCAGGGCGGCCAGGTCGCGCATGAGCGCGAGCCTAGAGGCGCGTGGCGGCGGCTCGCGCGGCTTTTCCGGCGCGGTCACGCGCTCGTCACTCTCCGCGCCCGAGGTTTGGCGGTCGTCACACGGGGAACCTCCGGGTGGTTCGTCCGCGTTGTCAGGATGACCGGAACCGATGAGGGAGGGCCACCGTGCCTCTGATGAAGAAGCTGACCATGCTGGCCGGCGCTGCCGGCGCGGCCCGGGCGTACGCCAAGAAGAACCCCGAAAAGGTGAACCAGGTCGTCGGCAAGGCCGCGAAGTTCGTCGATGACAAGACCAAGGGCAAGTACCACCAGCAGATCGCCGGCGCGGTCCGCAAGGTGAACTCGGTGACGGGGCCGGACGGCCGGCCGGGACCGGCCGCCCGGTAGGTCACTCCGCCGTCAGGACCTCGAGGACGCCTTCGCCGTACTTGGCGAGCTTGTTCTCGCCGACGCCGCTGACCGTACCCAGGTCGGCCAGCGTCGACGGCCGTTGCGTAGCGATCTGACGCAGGGTCGCGTCGTGGAAGATGACGTACGCGGGCACGCCCTGCTCCTTCGCGACGCCCGCCCGCCAGGCACGCAGGCGCTCGAACAGCGGGGCCGCCTCCGCCGGCATGTCCGCCGCGGGGGCGGCCTTGCGCGCGCTGCGGACGCGGGCGGCCGCGGCGCGCTCGGGCTCGCGGCGCAGCAGCACTTCGCGGCCACCGCCCAGCACCTCGGCACTGGCTTCGGTCAGCACCAGCGAGCCGTAGTCGCCTTCGACGGCCAGCAGGCCTTGGGCCAGCAGCTGCCGGACCACCGCGCGCCACTCCGGCTCACGCAGCTCGGTGCCGATGCCGAACGTCTTGAGCGTGTCGTGCTGGAACTGCGTGACCTTCGGCGTGGACTTGCCGAGCAGGATGTCGATCACCTGGCCCGCGCCGAACTTCTGGCGCCGCTCGTTGCGCAGCCGCACGACCGTCGAGAGCAGCTTCTGCGCCGGGATCGTGCCGTCCCACGTCTCCGGCGGGCTCAGGCACGTGTCGCAGTTGCCGCAGGGCTCGGCCTTCTGGCCGAAGTAGTTGAGGATCTGCACGCGCCGGCATTCGACCGTCTCGCACAGCGCGAGCATCGCGTTCAGGTGCGTGGCCTGCCGTCGCCGGTGCGCCTCGTCGCCCTCGGACGTGTCGATCATCTTGCGCTGCTGCACGACGTCCTGGAGCCCGTACGCCAACCATGCGGTGGACGGCAGCCCGTCCCGGCCCGCGCGGCCGGTTTCCTGGTAGTAGCCCTCGACGGACTTCGGCAGGTCGAGGTGCGCGACGAACCGGACGTCCGGTTTGTCGATGCCCATCCCGAACGCGATCGTGGCGACCACGATCAGGCCGTCTTCGCGCAGGAACCTCGACTGGTGTTTCGCGCGGGTCCGCGAGTCGAGGCCCGCGTGGTAGGGCACCGCCGGGATCCCGTTCTGCACCAGGAACTCCGCGGTCTTCTCGACCGAGTTGCGGGACAGGCAGTAGACGATCCCCGCGTCCCCCTTGTGCTCGGTCTGCAGCAGTTCCAGCAGCTGCCGCTGCGGCGAGTTCTTGCCGACGATCCGGTACTGGATGTTCGGCCGGTCGAAACTGGCGACGAAGTGGCGGGCTTCGTCCAGCTTCAGCCGTGCGGAGATCTCCCGGTGCGTGGCCTCGGTCGCCGTCGCGGTCAGCGCGATGCGCGGCACGTCCGGCCAGCGTTCGTGCAGCGACGACAGCGCCAGGTACTCGGGCCGGAAGTCGTGGCCCCACTGGGACACGCAATGCGCTTCGTCGATCGCGAACAGGGCGATCTTCCCGCGGTCGAACAGCCGCGCGGTGGACTCCATCGACAGCCGTTCCGGTGCCAGGTAGAGCAGGTCGAGCTCGCCGGCCAGGAACGCCGACTCGACCTCCTGGCGGGCCGCGTAGTCCTGCGTGGAGTTCAGGAAACCCGCGCGGACACCGGCGTTGCGCAGCGCGTCGACCTGGTCCTGCATCAGCGCGATCAGCGGGGAGACCACCACGCCGACACCCGGCCGCACCAGCGCGGGAATCTGGTAGCACAACGACTTCCCGCCGCCGGTGGGCATCAGGACGAGCGCGTCGCCGCCGGCGACCACGTGCTCGACGATCGCCGCCTGGTCGCCGCGGAAGCTGTCGTAGCCGAACACGCGCCGGAGGGTCTCCAGCGCGTCGGACACGGTCGCGAGGTCGGTGTCTGCCACCCGGCCGACTATAGAGCGGGGGCCCGACAGTTCCGGTCCGGCCCGCCGCGGGGTGGCACACTGGCCACGTGGAGTACTGGCCGGTTCCCGATCTCGCCGCGCATTTCGCCGGCGAATGGCGCTTCGACCGGGAAATCCGCACCGCCGACGGCGATCCGGCGGGGGAGGTCACCGGCACCGCCACGTTCACCGAGGAGGACGGCGTCCTCGTCTACCGCGAAGCCGGCGAACTGCGGCTCGGCGGGTACACCGGGCCCGTGACGCGCGAGCTGCACTACCGGCCGACCGCGCCCGGCCGCGCCGACGTGCACTTCGACCACGGCGGGTTTTTCCACGCCGTCGACCTGCGCGCCGGGCACTGGGACGCGGACCACCCCTGCCGCGACGACTTCTACCGCGGGAGCTACCGCGTGCTCGACGCGCGCCGCTGGCGGCAGGAGTGGGCGGTCCGCGGCCCGGCGAAGGACCACGTGATCGTCACCCGGTTCAGCCGGCCGCCGGGCTGAGCAGGTCGGCCAGGTCGATCCGGCGCAGGAACTCGCTCCGGATGCGGTCGCCGACTTCGGCGACCAGCCAGCCGCCGTCGTCGGCCGGGTCGACGTGCACCCGGAACGGCCGTTTCCCCTTGGGCAGGTCCACCACGCGCGCCAGCTCTTCGGCGACGACGGCGACGTCCGCGTCCGCCGGGGTGATCTCGGCCAGCTTCGCGGCGACGTGGTCGGTCAGGCCCGCGTACCGCTCTTCGTAGGCGGCCGCGACGGCCGTGTCGGCCGGGTGCCCGGAGTTCGGGAAGTGGTTGGTGCCCGCGGTGAACGCGCCCGGCACGACGATCGTGGTGTCGATGCCGAAGCGCGCGACCTCGGCGGCGTAGGAAACGGCGAGGCTGTCCATCGCGGCCTTCGCCGCGAAGTACGGCGCCAGGTAGGGCGGGGTGCCGCCGCGGACGCTGCTGCTCGACACCCACACCAGCAGCCCGTCGCCCTGCGCGCGCAGGTGGGGGAGGGCGGCGCGGTTGACGCGCTGGGTGCCGATCGCGTTGGTGTCGTAGAGCTGGGCGAGCTGCTCCGGCGTGAACGCCTCGGCCGGGCCGAGCACCATGTGCCCGGCGTTGTGCACGACGACGTCCAGCCGGCCCTGCTCGGCGACGATCCGGGCGATGGCGGCGTCGGCCGAATCCTGGCTGGAGACGTCGAGGTCGACGGTCCGCAGGTCGACGCCGTGGTCGCGGGCGAACGCGGTGGCCGCGTCGACCTGCGGCGCGTTGCGGCCGGCGGTGGCGCGCATGCCCGCGTAGACGGTGTGGCCGGCGCGGGCCAGCGCCCGGGCGGAGAGGGCGCCGATCCCGCTGGAGGCGCCGGTGACGACGATGATCACGGCCGTTCCCCTCTCAGACGATTCCGCCGTTGGCGCGCAGCACCTGGCCGTTGACCCAGCGGGCCGGGCCGGCGAGGAACGCGACGACCTCGGCGATGTCCTCGGGCTTGCCGAGCCGCTCGAGCGGCGGCTGCTTCGCCATCCGGGAGATGGTTTCCTCGTCCTTGCCGTCGAGGAACAGCGCGGTCGCCGTCGGGCCGGGCGCGACCGTGTTCACGGTGATGTCGCGGCCGCGCAGCTCGCGCGCCAGGATCATCGTGATCGCCTCGACCGCGCCCTTGGTCGCGTTGTAGACGCCGTAGCCGGGCAGGTTCAGGCCGAGGACCGAGGTCGACGTCGTGATGATCGCGCCGCCCTCGCGCACCCGCCGCGCGGCCTGCTGGGCCACCGCGAACGTGCCGCGGATGTTGGTGCGGTGCACCCGGTCGAGGACCTCGAAGTCGGTGTCGGCGATCGGTGTCGGCGCGTTCATCACGCCGGCCAGGTGGGCGACGACGTCCACGCCGCCGAACGTGGTCTCCGCGGTGTCGAACAGCTCCGCGACCGCGGCCGGGTCGGCCACGTCGGCGCGCACGGCGATCGCCCGGCCACCCCGTCCGGTGATGGCGTCGACCGCGGCCTGCGCCTCCTTCTCGTTGCCCGCGTAGTTGACGACGACGGCCATGCCGTCGGCGGCCAGGCGCTCGGCGACCTGGCGGCCGATGCCGCGGGAGCCGCCGGTGACGATCGCGACACGGGGTTCGGTGGTGCTCATCGTTTCCTTCTTCCTGAGAGGTAACGCTGCTTTCGTCCTGCTGTTATCGACGATAGCACCTTGTTGGTAACGACGCTAGTCGGAAGTTGTTATCGTCGTTACACCGCTGTCGGCGCCTCGGCATCCGGCGGTATCCGCGCCGCCGGTCGGCCGAATCGCGGATGAACGCGGTTTTCGGCGCCCCGGATACGGGCACACCGGTCGCATCGGGGGCGACATCCGTGAAGGAGTTTGCGCAATGCCCACATGGCTGATCATCGTGATCGTCGTCGTGGCCGTCGCGGTGCTCGGCGCCGTGATTTGGCTTGTGACGCAGGAGATGCAGCGGAAGCGCCTGCAGCAGCGGTTCGGCCCGGAGTACGAGCGGGTCGTCAAGGAGAGCGACAACCCCCGTGCGGCGCAACGGGAACTCGCCGAGCGCGAACGCCGGCACAAGGAGCTCGACATCCGGCCGCTGTCGGCCTCGGCGCGCGAGCGTTACGCCCGGGAATGGGCGCAGGTGCAGGAGAAGTTCGTCGACCAGCCGGCCGAAGCGGTCAGCGAAGCCGACCGGCTCCTCGTGGCGCTGATGGGCGAGCGCGGGTACCCGACCGAGGGCTACGAGCAGCAGGTGACCGATCTTTCCGTGCGACACGCCAAGACGCTGGAGCACTACCGCGCCGCGCACACGACGCAGCAGAAGAGCGACGGAGCGTCCACTGAGGACCTGCGCGACGCGATGGTGCGCTACCGGACGGTCTTCGAGGACCTGCTGACCGACGGTGCCGACGACGAGCACCGCGACCGGGACCGCGACAGCGACCGCGATCGTGACCACCACGACCGCCGGAACGGTCACGACCACGACGGCGCCGACCGTCGCGACACCGCCAAGGAAGAACACCAGGCGTCCGCGCAGCCGCGGACCGAGTGGAACGGAGGACGCTGACCATGACCGAACACCTGACGCGGCACAGCACCGACCACGACGACGACTTCGCCCGTGACGACGTATCCCGCGCCGACGCCCGTGACGGCGCCGCGGAAGTTCCCGACCAGGAGCGGACCGAGTTCCGCGAGCCGGGCACCGATGACGACCGCGGCACCGATGTGGACCGGGACAGCGACGTGGGCCGCGGCACCGGCCAGGACCAGAACCTGAGCACCGCCGACCTGGCCTCGGCCTCGGCGGGCCCGGGCGGCACCGCCGGCTCCGCCACGGACACGGACACCCGTCCCGCGGAGTCGGGCGGTGACGTGGAGACGCCGCCGCTGATCGACGAGGACAAGGTCACCGGGTTCCGCGACCGCTGGCAGAACGTGCAGACCGGCTTCGTCGACGACCCGAAGCAGGCCGTGCGGCAGGCCGACGAGCTCGTCGCCGCCGTGATCAGCGCGCTGGCCACGACGTTCGCCGAGCACAAGGGCGAGCTGGAAGCCCAGTGGCAGCAGGGCGAACCGGCCACCGAGGAGCTGCGGATCGCGCTGCGGCGCTACCGCTCGTTCTTCGACCAGTTGCTCCCGCGGTAGCCGGGTCCGTTTGCCGGCGGGCATGATCGGGTAGCACGCCGGTGAACGGGTTCCGCAACGGGAGGCAGCCGATGAACGTGGCCGATCTGCTCGTCGACGGCTTCGGCCGGGTCCGGGAGAACGTGCATTCGGCGGTGGAAGGGCTCACCGCCGAGCAGCTCCGGACCCGGCTCGACGACGAGGCCAACTCGATCGCCTGGCTGGTGTGGCACCTGACCCGGGTCCAGGACGACCACGTCGCGGACGTGGCCGGGTCCGAGCAGGTGTGGACCGGCGAGGACTGGCTTTCGCGCTTCGGCCTTCCGTTCCCGGCGGGCGACACCGGCTACGGGCACCGCCCGGCCGACGTCGAAGCGGTCCGGGTCGACGATCCCGCCCTGCTCACCGGCTACTACGACGCCGTGCACGAGCAGACCGTCCGGTTCCTCGAGAACCTCGACGACCAGGCGCTCGACCGGATCGTCGACGAGGCGTGGGACCCGCCGGTGTCCCTGGGCGTGCGGCTGGTCAGCGTCCTCGACGACGACATCCAGCACGCCGGGCAGGCGATGTTCGTCCGCGGCGTGCTGGAGCGCCGCTAGCTTTCGTAGCCGTCCCCGCGGTGGCCGTCCAGGCGCTGCGGGCCCGGCCCGTCGGCGCCGAGCCGGTCGCCGGGGTTGGCGAGCCGGCACTTGGCCAGTGACATGCACCCGCAGCCGATGCAGTCGGTGAGCTGGTCGCGCAGCTGTTCCATCTGACGGATCCGCGCGGTGAGGTCCTCCTGCCAGCACTTCGAGATCCGCGCCCAGTCGGCCCGGGTGGGCGTGCGGTCGTCGGGCAGGAGCGCGAGCACCTCCCGGATCGCCGACAGCGGCATGCCGACCCGCTGCGACATCCGGATGAAGGTCACCCGCCGCAGCGCGTCGCGGCAGTAGCGGCGCTGGTTGCCGGCGGTGCGGCGGCTGCGGATGAGGCCTTCGTCCTCGTAGAACCGCAGGGCCGACGCGGGCACCCCGCTGCGCCGCGAGAGTTCGCCGACGCTCAGGTCGGGCAGCGTCCGGGCCGTGGCGTTCACCATGCTTCCCAGCCAACCACAGGCGCGCGCTTGACTTCAAGCGAGCTTGAAGTCCGATCCTGGCCCGGACGGCAACAACGCCGCTGTGCCAAGGAGGAAGTGTGTCCGAAGCTCCCGTGCGGGTCGCGGTGATCGTGGGAAGTGTCCGGGAAGGACGGTTCGGCCCGGTGGTCGCGGACTGGCTGGCCGGTGTCGCGGGCGAGCACGGCGGGTTCGCGGTCGACGTGGTCGACCTGGCCGAGTCCGACCTGCCGATGGTGCTGCCCGCGTTCGGCGCGGCACCCCCGCCGGCGGTGGCCGCCGAGGTGGCGAAGGTGACGCCGCGGCTCGAGGCGGCCGACGCGTTCGTCGTGGTCACCCCGGAGTACAACCACAGCTACCCGGCCTCGCTGAAGAACGCGATCGACTGGCACCGCGGCGAATGGGCGGCCAAGCCGGTCGCGTTCGTCTCGTACGGCGGGATGTCGGGTGGCCTGCGCGCGGTCGAGCACCTGCGAGCGGTCTTCGCCGAGCTCCACGCGGTCACGATCCGCGAGACGGTCAGCTTCCACGGCGCCCACACGCGCTTCGGCCCGGACGGCACCCCGACCGACGACGCCGCGCCGATCGCGGCGAAGGCGATGCTCGACCAGCTGGGCTGGTGGGCGCGGTCGCTGACGGATGCCAGGGCGGTCCGGCCGTACCCCGGAGCTTGACTTCACGTGCACTTGAAGGCCGACGATGGCGGGCATGACCTCGGAGCTACTGGCTCGCCTCGACCTGGTGGACTCGCTGCCAGGAGCGGCCGAGCTGCGCGAAGCGACGTATGAGCTGTTGCGGTGCAGGCCGGGCGACCGGGTGCTGGACGTCGGCTGCGGCGGGGGACGGGCGGTCGCGGAGCTGTGTGCCCGCGGGGTGCGGGCGGTGGGCGTGGACAGTGACCCGCGGATGCTGGCCGCGGCCCGGTCGCGAAGTGCCGGCGGCCCGGTGGCGGCTGAAGGCCCGGCGCCGGGTTTTCCGGCCCCCGTTCCCGCGGCTCGGGCGCGGAGTGCGGGTGAGCCGCCGGCAGCTTCGCCGGGCTTGCCGGCACCTGCCTCCGCGGCCCGGGCGCGGGTCTTCGTCGCCGCCCGGGTTCGTCGAAGCCGACGTGCTCCGGCTGCCGTTCGCCGTCGGCGAGTTCCGCGGTTACCGCGCCGACAAGGTGCTGCACGAGCTGGCCGACCCGGCGGCGGCCGTCGCCGAGGCGCGGCGGGTGCCGGCCCCCGGGGGCCGGATCGTGTTGTGCGGGCAGGACTGGGACACCCTCGTGCTCGACTCGGACCGGCCGGCCCTGACCCGCGCGATCGTCCACGCCCGCGCCGACACCGTCGCCGGTCCCCGGGCGGCCCGGCAGTACCGGACTCTGCTCGTCGACGCCGGGTTCACCGAGGTCGCCGTCGAAGTCCGGACGGTCGTCGACACCGACGGCGGCTTCCGGCCCCTGCTCGACGGGCTCGCCGCCGCGGCCCGGGCCGCCGGCGTCGCGACGGACGCGCAGCTCGAAGCGTGGCTGCGGGAGCAAGCCGCGCGCGCCGAAGCCGGGCGGTTCTTCCTGGCCGTCCCGATCTTCGTCGCCTCGGCGACTGTGCGTCCACAGTAGACAGTGGTCAGGACGCCTGGCACGCTTGGTACGGCAGCTGGACGTCCGGCCCGGAGACGGCGAGGGTGCCGTCGATCGAGTACCGGCCGTCGGCCGCCAGTGCCGCGAACGCCGTGCAGACCAGCTGGTTGACCCCGACCGCGCCGAGGGTCTTCAGCGGGAACGAGACGGTGATCGTCGCCGGCGGACCGGGGACCAGCGCGATCGAGCCGGCCCGGCGCGGCAGGGCCGTCACGTACCCGTCGGCGCGCTCGGCCTCGGAAGGTCCGTCCAGCAGCATCGACAAGGCCGCGTCGGCACCCACCTCGGTGCCGACCGGGCGCGTCACCGGGGCCGCCCGCCCGTCGAGGACGAAGTAGAGGATCACCTCGGCATCGCGCCCCGGGCTGCCCGGGTTGCGCAGCGTCGGCGCCGGCCCGGCCGGGACGACGCCGGTCGGCTTGACGCCGCACGCGCTCAGCAGCAGGACCGCGGCCAGGACGAGGAGCTTCTTCACCGCGCCTCCCCGGACCCGGCCTCGCGGGGCAGGCGCAGCTCGAACCGGGCGCCGGTGCCGGTGTTGGCCGCGACGACGTCGCCGCCGTGCAGCCGCGCGTTCTCGCGCGCGATGGACAGCCCGAGCCCGCTGCCCTCGGACCGCGCCCGGGACGTGTCCGCCTTGGCGAAGCGGTCGAAGATCCGGGGGAGCACCTCGTCGGGGATGCCCGGGCCGTGGTCGGTGACGGTCAGCACGACGGCACCGGGGTCGGCCCGCAGCACCACCTCGACCGGCGGCGCGCCGTGCCGCAGCGCGTTGCCGACGAGGTTCGCCACGACGATGTCCAGCCGCCGCCGGTCGAGCGCGGCCGTGATCCCCGCCGGCAGGTCGGCCACGACGCCGGAGTTTTCGGCCCCGGGTTGCCAGCCGCGCGCGGTGAGGCTGTCGGTGACCGCGGCGGCGACGTCCAGCTCCTCCCGGCGCAGCTCGGCCCGGCCCGCGTCGAACCGGGAGATCTCGATCAGGTCCTGCACGAGCCGCGTCAGCCGTTTCGTCTCCGCCGAGACCAGCCGCGCGGCCACCGCGGTGTCCGCCGGCAGCTTGTCCGCGTCCTCGTCGAGGACGTCGGTGACCGCGTTCATCGCCGCCAGCGGGGTCCGCAGCTCGTGCGAGACGTCCGCGACGAACCGCCGCGCGTCCGCCTCCATCGCCCGCAGCGTGCCGACCGTGCGCTCCAGCTCCGCGGCGGTGTGGTTGAACGTCGTGACCAGCTGCGCGAGCTCGTCGGAGCCCTTGACGTGCAGCCGCACGTCGAGCCGGCCGCGGCCGAGCTGGTCCGCCGCGGTGTTCAGCGCGCGCACCGGCCGCAGCACCTGCCGCGCCGCCAGCAGCGCCACCGCCACCGCGAACGGGAGCGCGAGCGCGGCCGTCTGCCACGCCGTCCGGGTCAGTTCCTCGATCGCGGCCTGCTGCTGGCCCAGCGGCGTCATCGCGTAGACCTCGATGCCGCTCGTCCGCCCCGACCCCGTCTGCACCGGGATCCCGACGAAGAACATCGGAAACCCCTGGACGACGACCCGCTGGAACTGGATGTTCGTGCTGCTCGCCACGGCCTCGCGCAAAGCGCCCGGCACGTCCTGCGGCGCCATGCCCGACGACGAGTGCAGGTCGTGGTAGACGACCAGCGCGCCGCTGGGCTTGAGCGCGGCCGCGAACGCGTCGAGCGTGGCCTGGGTCGGCGGCAGCGACACGGTCGGCAGGTACGCGACTATCTGGTCGCGCAGCTTCAGCATCGTCTGGTCCTGGATGCCTTCGAGGATCGCGTTGCGCGCGGAAACGTAGCTCGCGCCGGCCGCGGCGGTGGCGCCGAGGATCATGATGACCGCGAACGCGGCGACCAGCCGGGGCCGCAGCCCGGCGAGCCACGAGCGGATCCGCCGGATCACGACCGGCCGAACCGGTAGCCGAACCCCCGGACCGTCTGCACGTACTCCGGCCTCGCCGGCACGTCTTCGATCTTCGCGCGCAGCCGCTGCACGCACGCGTCCACCAGCCGGGAGTCGCCGAGGTAGTCGTGGTCCCAGACGGCGGAGAGGATCTGCCGGCGGCTGTAAACCTGCCCGGGCGTGCGCGAGAGCTCCAGCAGCAGCTTCAGCTCGGTCGGGGTCAGCGACACGGCGGCACCGCGCTTGGTCACCTCGAGCCCGGCCCGGTCGATCACCAGGTCGCCGTGGCGTTCCTCGGGTTCCGGCGGCTCGCCCGGCCGCTCGGCGACAGCCCGCCGCAGCACGGCCCGGATCCGCGCGTCCAGCACCCGGGGCTCGACCGGCTTGGCGACGTAGTCGTCCGCGCCCGCTTCGAGCCCGGCCACGACGTCGAAGTCGTCGCTGCGCGCGGTGAGCATGATGATCGGGATCGGCCCGGACGCCCGCATCCGGCGGCAGGTCTCGAAGCCGTCCATGCCGGGCAGCATCAGGTCGAGCACGACGATGTCGGGCCGGTGCCGCACGAGCACCTCGATGCCGAGCTCACCCGATTCGGCCGTGTGCACCACGTGTCCCTGCCGGCGCAGGGCCAGCTGCAGTCCTTCCCGCACCGCCGCGTCGTCTTCTACCACCAGTACCTCGGCCACGGCGCCATTATTCGGAAAAGCGCACGTCGTGGCGACCCGGGCGGATCTTGTAGCAAAACCATGACATCGCGCTGACGGGATCCCGAAATGCCGTCACCAGACTCGGGGACATGGCAGTGACTATCTCCGAGACGCGACCCGCTCCCGTCCGCCACCCGCTCGTGACCCAGGCTGTGTCCCGCACCGCCGTGCTCGCGGCGAGCGCGGCCGGGTTCGCCTTCGCCTTCGTCGCGGCCTACGTGCTCTTCGTCCGCACCGAGGCCGGCCGCAGCGTCGAGAACGGCGTCGTCCGCAGCGCCCAGTCCGCGGGGACCACGGTGGACTGGGCCGGCCCGCTGCGGCAGGCCGACCAGGTGGTCCTGCTCGGCGGCGTGGCGGTGCTCGTGGTGGTGATCGCCCTGGTGCGGCGCCGGTTCGCCCTCGGGGTGACGGCGTTGTTCCTGCTCACCGCGCCGCTGGTGGTGGCACAGCTGCTCAAGCTGTACGTCCTGGACCGGCCGAGCACCGGCGACCGGTTCGGCGTCGCCGCCCACAACAGCTTCCCGAGCGGGCACGTCAGCGCGGCGATGGCCGTGCTGGTGGCGCTCGCGATCGTCCTGCCGCGCCGCTACCGCCCGCAGGCCCTGGTGCTCGGCGGCGTCGGCGTCGCCTGGGTCTCGGCCGCGACCGTGGCGCTGGGCTGGCACCGGTTGAGCGACACCGTCGGCGGCTGCCTCCTGGTCGCCGCGGTCACCTGCGCCGGGGCGGCGGTGGTGTCCGCCCGCCGCCCCGACGGTGACCGGGTGCCGCCCGTGCCGGTGCTGTGCGGGCTGCTCGCACCGGTCGCCCCGGTGCTGGTGGGGTACCTGGTGCTCGGGACGGCGACGTCCGGCGCCGCCCAGTTCGTGGCCGCGATGGTGCTCGCCGCGCTGTCGGCGCTGGCGGTGGTGGTGCTGCTGGTGGGACCGCTGCGACGGGTGGCGTTCGACCCGGCCGAGGCCCGCGTCCGGCGGCTCCTGCGCCGCTGACTCCGGCGGGGGCCAGTTTCGGCGGATTGGCCCGCGACAGCGCTGTTCGCGGCGCCTAGCGTCGGGCGCGTGCATCCGAGGCTCGCCGAAGACCTGAACTCCCTGCCCGACCTGCTCGACGCCGCGCGGAAGCTCGCCGGCGAGGCGCTGGCCGGGCTGCCTGAACGGCCGGCCGCCGTTCCGCCCGGGGACGTCGCCCGGGCGCCGCTGCCCCTCGGAGGCGCCGGGGCGCGGGGTGCGCTGGAGGAGTTCTCGCGGCGCTGGGAAGCCGGGTTCGCGGGCAGCGCCGGGCCGCGCTACCTCGGGTTCGTCACCGGTGGCGCGACCCCGGCGGCGCTCGCCGGAGACTGGCTCACCGCCACCTACGACCAGAACCCCGCCAGTGGCCTGGACTCCACGGCACAGCACCTGGAGCGTGAGACCGTCGGCTGGCTGGCCGAGTTGTTCGGGCTCGGCGCGGAGTTCTCCGGCGCGTTCGTCACCGGGGCGACGATGTCCACCGTCACCGGCCTCGCCATTGCCCGCGAGTGGCTCGGTGAACGCGCCGGGGTTTCGGTGTCCGAAGACGGCGCCGCCGCGCTCGGCCCGGTCACCGTGCTGTCCGGCTCGCCGCACTCGAGCGTCTTGAAGGCGTTGTCGTTCCTCGGGATGGGCCGGTCGGCGCTACGGAAGGTGCCGGTGCTGCCGGGCCGCGAAGCCGTCGACGTCGGCAAGCTGGCCGAGGTGCTCGAAACGCTCGACGGGCCCGCCGTCGTCGTCGCGAACGCGGGCACCGTGAACACCGTCGACTTCGACGACCTGCGCGCGATCGCCGCGCTCAAGCAGCGGTACGGCTTCTGGTTGCACGTCGACGCCGCGTTCGGCGGGTTCGCCGCCCTGTCACCGGAGCACGCGGCGCTGACCGCGGGCCTCGACCAGGCCGACTCGGTGGTCGTCGACCTGCACAAGTGGCTCAACGTGCCCTACGACTCCGCCGTCCAGTTCACCCGCCGGCGCGACCTGCAGCTGCGCGTGTTCGGCAACAACGCCGCCTACCTCGGCGAGATCGGCGAGACACCGGACTTCCTGCACCTCACCCCGGAGAACTCCCGCCGGCTGCGCGCCCTCCCGGCCTGGTTCTCGCTCGTGGCCTACGGCCGGGACGGGCACCGCGAGATCGTCGAGCGCTGCGTGTCGCTCGCCCGGGACCTCGGCGCGCGGCTCGACGGCTCGCCGCATTGGCGGCTGCTCGCGCCCGTGCGGCTCAACGTCGTCTGCTTCGCCCCGGCCGGCGAACGGGACATCGATGCCCTCGTGCGCGCCATCGCCGAGGACGGCACCACGTTCCTGACCCCGACGGTGTACGACGGCCGCCCGGCCCTGCGCGCCGCCTTCAGCAACTGGCGCACGACCGCCGCCGACGTCGACCGCGTGTTCGCCGCCCTCGACCGCTTGGCCGCTGATTAGCTGCGGTCCGACTTCGGCATCAGGTACTTCCACGGCGAGGCGCCGGCGCCCAGCTCGCACGGCACGTGCACCAGCGCCGGCCGGCCCGCGGCTAACGCCTTGTCCAGCGCGCCGCGCAGGTCGTCCGGCGTGCGTGCGGTCAGGCCGAGCGCGCCGAACGTCTCGGCGAGCCGGGCGAAGTCCGGGTTGCGCAGCCGGCCGCCGAGCACGCGGCCTTCGAACAGCCGCTCCTGGTCGAGGTGGACGTTGCCGTAGAAGCCGTTGTCGAACACGACCGCCACGACGTTCAGTCCGTATTGGACGGCCGTGGCCAGCTCCTGCGCGGCGAACATGAACCCGCCGTCCCCGGCCACCGACACCACCGGCCGGCCGGGGAACGCCGCCTGCACGCCGAGTGCCGTCGGGTAGCCGAAGCCGAGCGTGCCCTGGTGGCCGCACGTGACGAAGGTGCGCGGCGAGTAGACCTCGAACCCGAAGTAGGACGCGAAGCCGACTTGGCAGATCTCCTCGACGAAGAAGCCGTCGCGCGGCAGCACGTCCCGGATCGCCCGCAGGTACTCCAGTTCCGGTCCGACGTCGGCGAACCGCTCGGCCACGGCTGCCTTCAGGGCGGCGAACTCCGCGGTCCGGTCCGTCCTCTGTGGACCGACGGCTTCGGCGAGCGCGGCCGTGGCGTCGGCGGCGTCGGCCACGATCGCGACGTCCGCCTCGAGCCGCGTCGCCTGCCGCGGGTCGATGTCGAGCAGGATCGTCTTGAGGCCGGCGGGCTTGTCGGGCCAGCGGAACCAGGACAGCTCCATCCGTGACCCGATACCGATCACGACGTCGGTCTCGGCCCACCGCTCGAAGCCGGAGACGCAGGTGAAGCCCAGCGGGTGGTCGTCGCCGACGATGCCCCGCCCGCCGCGGAACGGCACGACCGGCGCCTGCAGCCGTTCGGCCAGTGCCCGGACCTCGGCGGCCGCGTGCCGGGCACCGCCGCCCACCATGATCATCGGGTGCTTCGCGCCGCTCAGGAGGTCCGCGGCCTGCGCCACGGCGGCCGCGTCGACCACCGGGCGCGGGAGCGGCCGCGGACCGACGGGTTCGGCCGGGCCACGCAGGCCCAGCACGTCCCACGGCACCGCCAGCGAGACTGGCCTCGGCCGCCCGCCCGCGGCTTCGCGGAAAGCCGTCGCCAGCGCGTCCGGGATCTCGGCCGGGTGCTCGACCAGCGCCGACCACTTGGTCATCGTCCGGAGGGTGGCCAGCTGGTCGGGCATCTCGTGCAGGTGACCGAGCCCGCGGCCGAGGTACGCGCGGGGGATCTCGCTGGTCAGGCACACGACCGGGGCGCTCGCGCCGTGCGCCGAGAGCAGGGCCGCCGAGGAGTTGAGGACGCCGGGGCCGGGCACGACGGTGTAGACGCCGGTGCGCCCCGTCGCCTGCGCGTAGCCGAACGCCATGTAGGCCACGGTCTGCTCGTGCCGGGCGCCGATCACCCGGATGTCCTCGCCGGCGCGGGCCAGGCTGTCGAACAGGTCGTAGGTCTGCACGCCGGGCAGCCCGAAGACGGTGTCGACGCCGTGGGCCCGCAGGCCGTCGACGATCAGGTCGGCCGCGGTGGGGGCGGGCGGGGAACTCGGCATCGGCGCGGCCTCCTGGGCGTCATCCGTCGACGGGACCATATATGGTTTCCTACATGATCAGCGCGTCCTCGGGAAGACCGGTCACGAAGTCCCAGCTGGCCTACGAGACGATCAAGGCCAGGATCCTCGACGGCCGCTACGGGCCCGGGTACCGGCTGGTGCTCGACCAGATCGGCCGCGAGCTCGAGGTCAGCGCGGTGCCGGTCCGCGAGGCCCTGCGCCGGCTGGAGGCCGAGGAGCTGATCGAATTCGAGCGGAACGTCGGGGCCAGGGTGGTGGCCATCGACCCCACGGAGTACCGGCACGCGATGCAGACGGTGGCGATCGTCGAGGGCGCGGCGACCGGCCTCGCCGCACCGCTGCTCGCCCCGGCGGACCTGGCGCGCGCCCGGGCGCTGAACGAGCGGATGCGCCGGAGCCTGGCCGAGTTCGACCCGCTGACGTTCACCGCGCTGAACGCGGAGTTCCACGAGGTGCTGTTCAGCGCTTGCCCGAACCCGAACCTGGTGGATCTGGTGCAGCGGTGCTGGACGCGGCTCGCGGCGGTGCGGGACAGCACGTTCGCGTCGGTCCCGGGCCGGGCACCGGCGTCGGTCGAGGAGCACGAGCGGTTGCTCGCGCTGATCGAAGGCGGCGGTGGACCGGCGGAGGTCGAGCAGTGCGCGCGGGAGCACCGGCTGGCGACCTTGGAGGCATATCTCGCGCGGGAGCGGTGACCGGGCGTTGCCAGGGGCTTCCGGGTCGGCGCGCGCGGGTGGCTCGGCCGGGCCGGTGGGTACCGTGGCCCGGTCTCGGCCCGCCGTTTCGCACCCCGCGAGGGTTGCCCGGGTCGCCTCGGGAGTGTCAGGGTCGGGGATGCCGATCTTCTCCGCGCCGGACGGGACCGCGCTCTCCGTTCGTCTTCTCGGTTCCGGTGGCGATCTCGTGGTCTGCCTGCCCGGCGGCCCCATGCGCGCCGGGGCCTATCTCGGTGACCTCGGCGGGCTCGGCGCCCGGCTTGCCGTGCTCGACCCACGGGGGACCGGCGACTCCGACGTCCCCGCCGATCCCGGTACCTACCGGTGCGATCGGCAGGTCGAAGACGTCGAGGCGTTGCGCAAGCACCTCGGCCTCGACCGGCTCGACCTGCTCGGGCACTCGGCCGGGGCCAGCCTCGCCGTCCTCTACGCCGCCCGGTACCCCGGCCGGCTGCGGCGGCTGGTGCTGGCCGCGCCGAGCCCGCGGGCCGTCGGGTTGCAGCTGTCCGTCGACGACCGGCGGCGGATCATGGCCCGGCGGGCCGGTGCGCCGTGGTTCGACGCCGCCGCGGCGGCCTACGACGCGATCGCCGCGCGGACGGCGACCAGCGCCGACTGGGCCGCCGTCGCGCCGATGTACTACGGCCGCTGGGACGACGCCGCCCGGCGGCACCAAGCCACCGAGGCCGGCCAGCGCAACGGCGCCGCCGCGCGCGTCTACAACTCCGAGGGCGCCTTCGAGCCCGAGGTCACCCGGGCCGCGCTCGGAGCTGTCGAGGCTCCCGTGCTGGTCCTCGCCGGGGAGCTGGACTGGATCGCGAGCCCGGCCGTCGCCGAAGAGTTCGCCGGGCTCTTCCCGGACGGCCGGGTCGTCGTCCTGCCCGGCGCCGCGCACTACCCCTGGCTGGACGACGCCGCCGGGTTCGGGTCAGCTGTCACGGGTTTCCTGGTGTGACGCCGGGTTCCGGCGCGGCTTGATGCGGACCGCCGGCAGCGGGGGCGCCGGCAACCGCTGCGGCGTGCCCGTGTAGCCGGTGACGCTGCCGAACTGGTCGGACTCCGCCTCCCACGCCTCGCGGAACGCCGCGATCTCCTCGTGGGTCCGGCCGACGAAGTTCCACCACATCAGGATCTCTTCGTCGAACGGGGTGCCGCCGAGCAGGAGGAACCGGGCGGGCGCCGTGCCGCGGTTGCTCAACGTCAGCGAGCGCACGCCGATGCCGACGTAACCCAGCTCCGCCGCGCGGACGCGGGTGCCCGCGACGACGACGTCGCCCGTGTCGACCAGGACGCCGTGCTCGAAGCGGGGGTCGACGCCGAGGGACATGTGGGCGTCCGGGCCCAGCACGATCTCCGCGCCCAGCAGCGGGGTGTAGGTCGGGATCGGGGAGGTGCGCCCGGCCAGGGACCCGAGGAACACCCGGATTTCCGCGCCCTCGATCCGGTTCACCGAGGGCACGTAGTGGTCGAACGCGCGGGCCGTGTGCCGGTGGCGTTCGGGCAGCGCCACCCAGAGCTGGACGCCGTGCAGCGTCTTCGCCGCCGGGGTCGAGACCTCCGAGTGGCAGATGCCGTGGCCGCCGGTCATCAGGTTGAGCTCGCCGGGGCGGACGAGCTCGTGGGTGCCGAGGCTGTCGCGGTGCTCGATCTCGCCGGCGAACAGCCAGCTCACGGTCTGCAGGCCGGTGTGCGGGTGCGGGGCGACGTCCATCGCGCCGGTGACGTCGGTCGGGCCGTAGTGGTCGGCGAAGCACCAGGCGCCGATCAGCGACCGGGACCGCTGGGGGAGCGTCCGCCGGACTCGCATCGCGCGCGGGCCGCCGAGGGGCACCTCGCGCGGGGTGAGGATTTCGACGGCGGGGTGCTCGGGATCGGCGGCCGTGGGCCGGTCACCACAGGCGAGCTCGGCGGGGGCGGCCTCGGTGTTGCTCATGTCCGCCACGGTAGTCGCGTCGCTCGCCGGGGCTCGGCTGCGAGGTGGCCGGGGCCGGCGGTGGGCGGGCCGGGCTCGGTGGCGTCTGGCCGGCGGCGGACGACCCGGCCGGATAACCGCGGACCCGGCGGCGGACGCCGATGGGCTCCGGAACCCCGCCCGCCCGGCCTGGCCCGACCCGGGCCGGGCCGAAGGCGGGTCGGAGGTCGGCCGGATGGCGTCCACCGGCGTCGCTGACCCTGCCCGCCGGGCGCCGACATGGCCGCCTTCGCTTTCTGGAGTTGTCAAGCTTCGCGTCGCCTCTTCAGGCGGCGTGGTGCTGCTGGCGGGCCGCCACTATCGCCTGGCCCTCCGCCGTCAAGATCGCCGGGACCAGCTCGCCCGGCACACCGGGCCGGGCCGCGCGGACCAGGCCCTGGTGGGCCAGTGCGTGGGCCGCGAACTGGTCGCCGCACGAAAGGCCGTCGATGAACAAGTCCGGCTCGCTGCTGCACGACACCCGGCCTCGGCCGGCTCCGACCGCTCGCAGCATCGCCAGCATGCGGTGGTTCACCAGGGGGCGTACGGCCGGTGTTCCGGGTTGCTCGTTCATCTCGGTCCCTCCCGCTCGTGGTTCGACCTCGTCTCACTCATGCGTCGAACCAGCTGCCGGGATTTCGACAGAAGTTTCCCGCCATGGTCACCGCCGGCGGTCGAGCCCGGGTCGACTCAGAACGGAGGCTCCGCGCCGGCGGCCACCGGCTCCGGCGTCCACGAACTGGTCGCCTCGCCGCTCGCGGCCCGGCTCAGCCTGGTCACCGTGGCCGTGGCGTAGCGCAGGGCCGGGCCGACCTCGTCGACGTCCAGCTCCGTCACCGTGCGCTTCTCGCCCTCCTTCGTGTCGAACGACCGCTGTCTCAGCCGGCCCTGCACGATCACCCGGGCTCCGCGCCGCAGGGACTCCGCGGCGTTCTCCGCGTACTGCCGCCACACGTTGCAGCGCAGGAACAGCGCGTCGCCGTCGCGCCAAGCGCCGGAATCGCGGTCGAACGTCCTCGGGGTCGACGCGACCGTGAAGTTCGCGACCGCGGCGCCGGACGGGGTGAACCGCAGCTCGGGGTCGGTCGTCAGGTTGCCGACCACGGTCACCAGCGTTTCGCCTGCCATCGGGCTCCTCCTTCTCCTCCGGGTGCGGGGTGCACCGCTCTCGCCGACGAGGAGAGCACGGGGGTCCGACAGTTCCGGGCCGGGCGGCGAGCTGCCGGTACCCGTCCGGGCTGGTTTCCCGCCGCCGTGCCGGCGGCGTTTCAGAAGGAGCTGGGCACGCTCGCCCAGCGGCCGGCGGACCTCTGCGCGCCGGTCGCGATCGCGTTCTGAGCGGCCACGCGGTGCGTCCGGGAAAGTGACCGCACGCTGGGCGGACGGGTGCGGGAAGACGCCGCCGTGATCGCCGCGCCCGGGGCCGCGTGCGAGGACCAGGCGGATGCGCTGCCGGCCCCGCACGCGCCGCGGGAGGAGGACGTGAAAGCGGTCGTCGCCGCCGTGCACGCCGCCACGGATCTCACTCGGATGGGTGGTCTTGCGCTGGAGGTCGCGGAACGCGAACCACGCGAACCGGCGGGCGGCATCGGCCGGCCGCACGGGACGGCCGACGTAGTGCTGCTCGCCGCGCCTACGGGCGGTTCGCCGGGACCCGGGTCTCGATCGCGCGCCGGATGGCGAAGTTCGTCCCGGTCGCTACCTCAATGTCCGAAATGGACGCTGGGGTCACTGACCCTGCTGGGGGAACTGGCCCGGGTACTGCTGCTGCGACGGGTGCTGCGGCTGCGGGAACCCCTGCGGCTGCGAAGGGTGCGGCGGCTGCTGCGAACCCTGCGGCAAACCCTGCTGCGGGAATCCGCCCGACGGCGGCTGCTGCGGGTAGCCCGGCTGGGCACTCTGCTGCTGGCCCTGCTCCTCCTGCGCCTGCAGGCGGACGGCGTCCTCCTTCGGGATCCGGTTCTCGATCCCGCAGAACGTGCACTGCGCCGAGTACTTCACGCTGATCGGGAAGAGCGGGATGAAGAACAGGGTGAACTTCGTGACCGCCTTCCGCACCGCGTGCGAGGCGGGGTTGCCGCACCGGCCGCACAGGAAGGTCGTCATCGCCAGCACGTAGATCCGCGTCCGCCAGCCCCAGATCAGCATCGGTACTTCTTTCTCCCAGGTCTTCCGTTCGCCGGGCAGCCTGGCACACCGGGACGCGGCCGCGTGGCGGTTTCGCCGAACTCGGGGACTAGATTGTGATCATGCCGAGCGATTTCGCCCTCAAGACCATGAACGCGGTGCACCGCGGCCTGATCAAGCTCACCGGCGGGCGGGTGGGCTGGCAAGCCGGCATGCCGGTGCTGGAGCTCACCACGATCGGCCGCAAGAGCGGGCAGCCGCGGACCGTGCTGCTGACCTCCCCGCACCAGGACGGCGAGAAGCTGGTCGTCGTCGCTTCGCGCGGTGGGGACGACACCCACCCCGCGTGGTTCCTCAACCTGCGTGACAACCCCGACGTCGAGGTGTCGCTCAAGGGCGCGCCGAAGCGGCCGATGCGCGCCCGCGTCGCCGACGCCGGCGAGCGCGCGAAGCTGTGGCCGAAGATCTCCGGCCAGTTCAAGAACTACGCGCAGTACCAGACGAAGACCGAGCGCGAGATCCCGCTCGTCTTCCTCGAGCCGCGCTAGTTCCGCGCGGTCAGGTAAGCCGGGTCGGGCCCGGGGATCGGCTGGTCCGGCACGCCCGCCAGCAACTGGCTCATCGCGTGGAAGTACGGCGGCGCGGCGACTGTGCCGCCGAACGCGCCGTGGCCGCAGTTGCCCAGGTGGACCGGTGTGCCCGGGCAGATCTCGCGCGGGCGCGGCCCGTCGGCGAAGACCATGGACGACACCGCGTAGCCGTCGACGCCGCCGACGAACGCGACGGATTCGCTCTGCTGCGTCGTGCCCGTCTTGCCGATGTCGGGCCGGGTCCAGCCGGCCGCGCGCGCCGCTTCGGCCGACGTACCGCTCGTCGTGTCCTTGCTCAGGCCCGCTTCGAGGGTGTTCGCGACGCCGGTCGGGATGACCTGCTCGCACGCCTGCCGCGGGACCGCGACGGCGTTTCCGTTCCGGTCGGTCACCGACAGGATCGGGTCCGGCGGGCACCAGACGCCGCCGCTCATCAGCGTCGCCGACACGTTCGCCATCTCCAGCGGGCTCACGGGGCTGTTGCCGAGGGTGAACGACAGCAGGTTCTGGAAGTACTTCGACTGCGGTTCGCTGTACTGCGGGTTGCTCGACGAGGGATCCGGCACGGCACCGGCGTCGTTGGTCGCGAGGGTGTTGCGCAGCCCCAGCTTGTAGGCCATGTCGAGCACGGCGGGCAGCCCGACCTGGCTCTCCAGCCCGACGAACGCGACGTTCGGCGACGTCGCCAGGCCGTCGGCGAGGGTGATCGGGTCCGCGTAGTGGCCGTCGTTGTGGACGGTGTAGCAAGCCGAATGCGAGTCGGGCACGGGGAAGCACTGGCTGTCCGGGTTGGGCAGCGGCGTCTCCAGGCCGGCCTTGCCGGTGACGAGCGCCGCGGCCGAGGTGAAGATCTTGAACGACGAACCGGCGCCGAACTCGTTGCTCGCGTCCGCGACGATGTCCGTGGACGTCTCGCCCTGCGCGGGATCGGTGCCGTAGTTCCGGTTGGCGACCATGGCGAGCACCTGGTGGCCGGCCGAACCCGGCTGCACGACGGCGAAGGTGTTCGCCACGCCGTCCTGGGTGGTCGGCACGTTCGCGTCGACGGCGTCCTTCGCCACCTGTGAGACGCGGGGATCGAGCGTGGTCTTGATCGTGTACCCGCCGGTGGCCAGCTGGTCCGCGGTGAACCCGGCGTGCACGAGGTAGCTTTCGGCGTAGGCGCAGAAGAACCCGGCGTCCGGCGCCGCGCCCAGGCAGGTCGAGGACGGCGCCACCGGCCCGTTCGGCAGCACGCCGAGCGGCGCCGCCTTCGCGGTCGGGGCGTAAGACGCGGGCAGCGACCCGTTGGTGACCATGTCGTCGATGACGAGGTTGCGGCGCTGCAGCGCTTTGTCCGCGTGCGTGTACGGGTTGTAGATGCTCGGGTTGTTCACCATTCCGGCGAGCAGTGCCGCCTGCGGAACGGTCAGTTTGTCCGCTGTCGTCCCGAAATAGGCTTTCGCCGCCGCGCCGACGCCGTACACCGTGCCGCTGAATTCCACCACGTTCAGGTAATCGGCGAGAATGTCGTCCTTGCTCGTGGTGTCGTTGAGCTGGACGGCCATTTTGGCCTCCCGCAGCTTCCGCGCGACGGAGTCCTCGCGGTCGGCCGCCTGGGCCACCGGGTCGGTGCGGTCGACGACGTTCACGAGGTAGTTCTTGACGTACTGCTGCGTGATGGTCGACGCGCCCTGCAGCGCGCCGCCGGTGCTGTCGTTGACTGCCGCGCGAAGCATCCCCTGCAGGTCGACACCGCCTTCGGTGTAGAACCGGCGGTCCTCGACCGCGATGATCGCGGCCTTCATCGTCGTCGCGATCCCGGCCGCGGTGACCGGGAGCCGGTACTGCGCGTAGAGCGTCGCGATCGGCGTGCCGTCGCGGTCGGTCACCGTCGTGGTGAGCGGCGGGTCCGCCGCGGCGAGCTGAGCGGAAATGGCGTCCACCGAATCGCTCACCTGATTCGACAGCAGGCCGGCGCCGAGCGCGACGGGCGCCATCGTGCCCGCCACCAGAATTCCGGCGAGAACGCACAAACCGGCAAAAGAGACCACGCCAGGACGACCATTCACGGAACCGAGATTAGCCATCGGGGAATGAAGCTTCCGTTCGGTGAGACATGTGCCTCAACGGGCCAACCTGCCCAGCAGCGCCGAAGCGACCGCGATCGCGGCGACGGTCGCGACGGCCAGCACGCCGAAGTCGAGCCCGAGGTGGGCGGGCGTGCCGATCAGCAGCCCGCGCAGCGCGTCGACCTGGTAGCTCAGCGGGTTGACGTGGCTGAGCACCTTCAGCCACGACGGCATCAGGTCCACCGGGTACAGCGCGTTGGAGCCGAAGAACAGCGGCATCGTGATGGCCTGCCCGATGCCCATCAGCCGTTCGCGCGACAGCACGATGCCGGCGATCACGATGGACAGGCAGCAGAAGAACGCCGACCCGAGCACGAGCACGACCGCCATGGCGAGCAGCTTCAGCGGGTTCACGGTCAGCCCGACGCCGAGGATCGCGGCCAGGACCAGCACCATCAGCGCTTGGACGAGTGCGCGCACCCCGGCGGCGAAGGCCTTCCCGGCGACGAGCGCGGCCCGCGGGGTCGGCGTCACCAGGAGCTTGGCGAGCACGCCCGCGTCGCGTTCCCAGATGATCTGGATGCCGTAGAAGATCGAGATGAACAGCGCGGACTGCGCGAGGATGCCGGGCGCGAGGTAGTCGAGGTAGGGCGTCGAGCCGGTCGGGATCGCCTTCAGCCGGGTGAACGTCTCCCCGAAGATCAGCAGCCACAGGGCCGGCTGGATCGCCCGGGTGAGCAGCTCGGTCTGGTCACGGCGGAGCTTCTGCAGCTCCACCAGGCACATCGCGCCGACGCGGGCGGCGAGGATGCGCGCCTGGCGCAGCGGGCCGGGGTCAGCCGAGACGGCGGGCGGTGCGGCGAGCGGCACGGACACTGCGGATCCCTCCTTCGTCGGTTTCGAGGCGGTCGCCGGTGACCGCGCGGAACACGTCGTCCAATGTGGACCCCGGACCGAGGTCGGTCTCCAGCTCGGCGGGGGTGCCCAGCGCCCGGATCCGGCCGGTGTGCATGAGCGCGACGCGGTCGCAGTACTGCTCGGCCTCGTCCATGTAGTGCGTGGTGACGAGCACGGTCATGCCGGTGTCGGTGCGGATCTGCGTGATCCGCTCCCACACCGCGGAGCGGGCGACGGGGTCGAGCCCGATCGTCGGCTCGTCGAGGATCAGCAGCCGCGGCGAGCTGACCAGGGCCTGGGCGAGCTCGAGCCGGCGGATCATGCCACCCGAATAGCCCTTCGCGACGCGGTCGGCGTCGTCGGCCAGCCCGACGAGGTCCAGGGCGCGGCGGACCTCGTCGTCGCGCCGCGCGCGGGGGACGTCGAAGAGCCGGGCGAACAACGCGACGTTCTCGCGGCCGGTCAGCGCGCCGTCGGCGGACAGCTGCTGCGGCACATAGCCGATCAGCCGCCGCACGGCCATCCGGCGGCGCGCGACGTCGACGCCGAAGACGGTGATGCGGTCCGGCGCGGTGGGCAGCAGCGTGGTGATCATCCGGAGCGTCGTGGTCTTGCCGGCGCCGTTCGGGCCGAGCAGGCCGAACACCTCGCCGGGCGCGATCTCCAGGTCGACGCCGTCGACCGCGCGGGTCGTGCCGAACGAGTGGCTGAGCCCGGTGCACCGCACCGCGGGTTCGGTCATGGCTGCTCCTTCAGGATGCCCATGAGCTTTTCCAGTGCCGGCAACGCCTGCTCGATCGCCGCGGTGTCCTCTTCGGACAGTCCGGCGAGCGCGTCGGCGACGAGTCCGGTGCGGGCGCGCCGCCAGGCGGCCATCCGCTCGCGCGCCGCGCCGGTGATCTCCAGCCGGGTGGCGCGCCGGTCGGCGGGGTCGGGCTCGCGGCGCAGCAGGCCGGCGTCGACGAGCTGGTTGACCAGCGTGCTGACGGAGTTGGCGGCCAGGTGCAGCTCCCGCGCGGCCGCGGCGACGCCGATGCCGGGCTGGTCGGCGACCACGCGCAGGACCTCCACCTGCGCACCGGGCAGCGGGAAGCCCGGCACGTCGGCGCGCACCCGGCGGCGCACCACGCGGCGGATCCCCTGGACGGCGCCCAGGAGCCGGTCGGCGAGTTCGGTCATGCCGCCAAAGTAGCTCTGACCCAGAACTATTAGCAACGCTAAATGTCTGGTTGGCGCGGAAGATCCCGGATCAGCGGGCGGCTTCGGCGAGGGCGAGGTCGAGCAGGCCGGGGAAACGGGCGTCGAATTCCTCGCGGCGCAACGCGTTGAGCCGCTGCGTGCCGCTGTCCCACTGCTTCAGCAGGCCGGCCGCGCGCAGGATCTTGAAGTGCCGGGACGCCGCGGGCTTGCTGACCGGCGGCATGATCGCGCCGCACGACTGCCCGGGTTCGCGGGCGAGGGCGGCGACCATGGCCAGCCGGTGCGGGTCGCGCAGGGCTTCCAGGGCCTCGGCGAACGAGACGTCCTCGAGGGCCGGGTGCTCCAGGGGGGTCGCGGTGCGGCTGGCCATGGTCCGAGTATCCCTCGGTTGCCGGAGCGCGGGCGGCTGTGCCATGGTCGATGTTAGCCATTTGGTTAACATGAGGAGGTTCCGGTGCGCGCTTACCGTCCCGAGTCCGGCCGCCTGGTCCGGTGGGAAGAGCCCGTGCCCGAGCCGCAGCGCGGGGAGGTGCTCGTCCGGGTCCGGGCGACGTCGCTGAACTACCGGGACCTGCTCATCCTCGACGGCGTCCACTTCACCAACGCGCCCCGCGCCCTCATCCCGCTCTCCGACGCGGCGGGCGAGGTCGCCGCGGTCGGCGAGGGTGTCACGCGCTTCGCGCCCGGCGACCGGGTGGTCAACGCTTTCCACTCGAACTGGATCGCCGGTCGGCTGCCGGACGCGCTGGTCGGCTACGGGAACGGCCAGGACGGCTGGCTCACCGAGTACCGCGCCGTCTCCGAGCACGCGCTCGTCGCGCTGCCGGATTCGCTCACCTGCGAGGAAGGCGCGACGCTGCCGTGCGCCGCCGTCACCGCCTGGACGTCGCTCGCCGGCGTGCGGCCGGGCGACGTCGTGCTCACCCTCGGCACCGGCGGGGTGTCGCTGTTCGCCCTGCAGCTGGCGAAGGTGCTCGGCGCGCGGGTGGTCGCGACGACGTCCAGCCCGGAGAAGGCGGCGAAGCTGACGGCGCTCGGCGCGGACACCGTGATCGACTACCGGGCGACGCCCGAGTGGGGCAAGGCGGTCCTCGACGCCACCGGCGGCCGGGGCGCGGACCGGATCGTCGAGGTCGGCGGACCCGGCACGTTCGCGCAGTCGCTCGTCGCGGCCGGGACGCACCACGCCGACGTCGCGCTCGTCGGGTTCGTCGGCGCCGAAGGGCCGCCGGTGGACTTCATGGACCTGTTCCGCAGCGGCGCGACCGTGCGGAAGATCTGGGTCGGCAGCCGGGAGGACACCGAAGACCTCGTGCGGCAGCTCGCGGTGCGCCCGGTCGAGCCGGTGGTCGACAGCGTGTTCGCGTTCGACGACGCCCCGGCGGCGCTCGAGCGGTTCCGGAGCCGCGAGAACTTCGGCAAGGTCGTGATCACCACCGCGTGAGGCGAAAGGGATACCGCTGATCGGCTGAACCTGACTCCGAGTGACCGTTCGGCGGCGAAGTGCTGCCGTTCGCCGCGTGATCGCGTGGTTCTCCCCGGGAACCGGGGGTCGCGGGCGCATGCTGTCCTTTCCGACCCCGCGTCCCCGCGCCTGACGTCCACTGTGGACATTGCCAGTGCGCCCGGCCCGGCGGTCTTTCTCTACCCGAGATAGGACACATCGTCGTGACCCTGCTGGACAGCAAGCTCGTCCGGTGCTGGACGTCCCGCCCGCACCTGCAGTCCCTCTACGCCCTCGCCTCGGCCGCCCCGCGGATGCGCGCCGCGCTCGGCCTCGCGCCCACCGGCGGCGGCACGGTCGGCTTCAAGGTGGACGGGGACGCGCTGGCCCGCACGGAGGCGGAGCTGATCGCCGCGACGTCGGCGCGGCTGCCGGTGCACCCGCTGGTGACGCAGGACCTGCACGGCCGCTCGACGGTCCGGTGCTGGCGCCGCAACCACGACCTGCGCGTGCTGACCGGCGACCTGGTCGACGTCGCCGACCGGCTGGCCCGGGCGGGCTACGGCGGCTGCCTGCGGTCGGCGACGGTCGAGTTCGCCGAGCAGACCGGGCGCCGCGACCGCAAGCTCGCGCTGGTCTACCTGTTCGACCGCGGCACGTTCCACACCGCGGCGGCGGCCGGGGCCGCGCCGCTCGACCGCGCGCTGGAGCTGCGCGCCCGCGCCGCGCTGCACGGCGCGCTGCCGTTGGAACCGCACGCGCACCGCCGGTTCGTCGTCTGAAATTCTCGCGTTTGTCGAGGTCACGGCCTTCTGCGAGGATGCTGCTCTCGTTCGAGGAGAAGGAGTTCGCAGTGGCTTCCGTGCTCAACCCGTACCTGAGCTTCCGCGCCGAGGCGCGGCAGGCCATGGAGTTCTACAAGAGCGTCTTCGGCGGCACCCTGAAGGTGAACACGTTCGGGGAATTCGGGTCACCCGAAGGGGCGGACGCGGACAAGATCATGCACGCCCAGCTGGAGACCGACCACGGCTACACGCTCATGGCGTCCGACACCCCGGCCGGCATGGATTACCACCCCGGCACCAACATCACGGTCAGCCTCAGCGGCGACGACGCCGGCACCCTGCGCGGCTACTGGGACAAGCTGAGCGAAGGCGGCACCGTGACGGTTCCGTTCGAAAAGCAGATGTGGGGCGACGAATTCGGTGCCTGCGTCGACAAGTTCGGCATCCCGTGGATGGTGAACGTCGTCCACCAGGGGTAACGGGGGCGTTGCAGCCCGCGCTCTCGTCGGTGACGATGAGGTGCCGGCGTGCTCCCGCGCCGGGGCGAAGGAGGCCCGATGGCGGGTTCCCCCTGGACGTGCGCGCAGTGCGGCGCGGTCAACGACCCCGCCGTCGGCCGGTGCGGCACCTGCGCGAGCCTGGCACCGGGCCGGGCTCGCGCGCGGGCGCTGTGGGTGCTGCTGACCCTCATGCTCGTCGCCGGCGTCGCGGTGGGCGGGGTCCTGCTGTTCACCGGCCGCCCGAAGCCGTCGCCGGACGCTGCCGGGCCGTTCCCGTCGTACACCACCCCCGCCGTGCCCACCACCAAGACCGTGGTCACGACCGCGAACGCCGTGACCCCGCCGCCGTCGACGACGACCTCCGCGGCACCGGACGGGAAGCCGTGCCCGGGTGACGCGGCCCGCTACCTCCCGGGTGGCCAGGGCACCGCGCTGCTGGTCGCGCAGACGGCGAAGTCGCTGATCACGATCTGCCGGGTGCCCGACGGCCGGATCTTCTACGACGGCCAGGCCCGCGGGCAGGCGGCCTCGGACGACACCCACATCATGCTGCCGGCGCAGGCTTCGGGCGACGGCTTCGTCGCGAAGAACGGGGACTACACCTACCAGGTCGGCGGCGGCAGGCTGGTCGTCTCGGCCGGGTCCGGCGTGCTCTCGGACGAGGAGCTGACGACGGTCGGCTGAGCGCTTGCTCAGGATGTGGGAGCGCCGCCGGACGATCGGCGGTTTGCGCATGCTGGACGCATGGCTTCTCCGCTGGACAACCCGACGTGGACGTCGCTGAACGGCCCGCACGCCCGCTTCGCCGAACGGCGTGGGCGCGTGCTGCGCTACCCCGAGGACATCGCGCCCTTCCTCGGCCTGCCCGACGACCCGGGCGAGCAGGACTGGCAGGACGTCGCCGAACTCGGCGGGCCGGGCGCGGTCGTCGTGCTCGCCGCCACCGCCGCCCGGCCGCCGGAAGGCTGGGAAGTGCTCGACGCGCTGCCCGGGGTCCAGCTGGTCGACGAGGGCGTCGCGGCCGCACCGGCGCCGGAGGCCGTGCGGCTGGGGCTCGCGGACGTGCCCGAGATGCTCGACCTCGTCGAGCGGACGAAGCCCGGGCCGTTCCGCAAGCGGACCGTCGAGCTCGGCACGTACCTGGGGATCCGGCGCGAGGGCGCGCTGGTCGCGATGGCGGGGGAGCGGCTGCACCCGCCCGGCTACACGGAGATCAGCGCGGTCTGCACCGACCCGGCCTACCGCGGCCAGGGCCTCGCGACGCGGCTCGTGCTCGCCGTGGCGGCGGGCATCCGCGAGCGCGGCGAGACGCCGATGATGCACGCCGCCGCGAGCAACACCTCGGCGATCCGGCTCTACTTTTCGCTCGGGTTCGCCCTGCGGAACCGGCCGGACTTCGTCGCGGTGCGCGTCCCGGGCTAGGCGCCGGTCGAGGAGCCCGGCCGCACGATCATCAGCACCGTCACCACCGCCCACAGCAGGTTGAACACGCCGGTGACCATCGCGAGCCGGCCGAGTTTGTCCGAAGTGGACTCCTCGGCCAGGAACCGCTTCTGCCGCGGCAGCACCAGGAGCGCGAGCACCGCGGCGGCGACGGCGGTCAGCCCGATCGACGTGAGCAGCCACGGGTCGCCCATCACGTGCATCGTGCCGGCGACGCCGAACCCGAACACGGGCACCGCGATGGCGGCGTAGGCGTACACGCGGCAGATCCGGTGCAGCATCGTCGCGACCTTGACGTCGCCCTTCCGGACGGCGGCGGGGAACATGCTGGCCGCGACGGCGACCGGGCCGACGGCGAGCACCGCCGCCAGGACGTGGACCGAGAGCAGGATTTTCGACACGCGCCGAAACTAGTGGTCCGCACCCGGCGTCCGGGAGTGGCTGAAATGCCACAAACCGCCGGGATCCGGCCAACTGCGTCCGGCTGTCGAATCCGCGGGCCTCCCTTCGACGAACGGGTAGGGAAAGGGGAACGCGATGACCACCACGACTCGCAGCCGGGTCCGCAGCCTGCCGGTCCTGCTCGCCACCGAAGACGACGCCGAGGACATGGGCCTGCTGGCGCCGGACGACCGCCTGACCTGCCACGTGCACGGCCGGTGGATCCACCAGTGCGTCGCCTCGCCGGCGCACGTCAGCCCGGTCACCCGGCACCGCTGGTGCCGCGGCTGCCGCACCGAGCTGTGCGTCGCCGTCGACGAGCTGACCCAGCGGGTCGCGATGACCTGCCCGCGCTGCGGCCACGGCGGCAGCGCCGCCACCACCCGGCTGACCGCGGCCTGCCGCGCGAGCCTGGCCGCCGAGCGCGACGCCCGGCGCGCGGCTTAGGAAGCACGGTCTCGAGACCGAGGTCGGCCAGTCCGGCGTAGACGTCCGGACCCGCGGTCGAGGACCGCAGGCAGCACGCGGGCCCGGCCGAGCGCGATCAGCGCGGCGACCACGCCCATCGGCCGTTGCCTAGCCCGGCACCCACATCGTCACGCGGGTGCCGCGGCCCGGCTGGGAGTCCACCGTGCCGTGGCCGCCGACCTCGGCCAGCCGGGCCACGATCGACTGGGTGATGCCGAAGCCCGGTGGCCGCTCGCGGACGTCGAAGCCCTGGCCCTGGTCGCGGGCGACGACCGCGATGCCGCCGTCGCGCTCCTCCACGCGCAGCACGACCTGCTTCGTCCCGGAGTGCTTGACGGTGTTGCGCAACGCTTCCCGCACCGCTTCGCACATCGCCGTGCGGCGGTCCTGGGACAGCTTGTGGTCGTCGGCGAAGTCCGCGGCGACGAGCTGGGTGCGCAGGCCGTCGCGCGCCATTTCGGTCGCGACGTCGGCGAGCTCGACCGCGAACCCGCGCGTCATGCCGGTCGGCACCGGCTCGGTGATCCGGCGGCGGATCTCGGCGGCCTCCGCCTTGGCCACCGACCGCACCTCCGACAGCCGGCTCACGGCGTGCGTGTCGTCGCCCGGCGCCGAGATGGCCAGCGCTTCCAGCGTTTGCAGCACGTGGTCGTGCATGAGCCGCCGGGTCCGGCGGCGCTCGGCCTCGCGCCCACGCCGAATCCCGATGTCGACCGCGAACCGGGTACCGGCGCCGAGCAGGATGAGGATGCCCGCGGCGATGACGATCGCCACCGCCAGCGCGACCATGCAGCCGATCGAGCGGGTCACGGAGAGCTGGTCGGTCAGCGGCAGGCCGCCGGCCAGCGTGAGAAGCGCCCGCAGCGGGGCGGCCGCCACCAGCAGCCACAACGCCGACGGCAGCCCGGACGTGCCCGCCCACATGGCGACCGCGCCGACCAGCCACGTCCACGACACGTCGACCGCGAACGGCTGCACCGACGCCGGGGCCGTCACGGCGACGGCGACGTTGAGCAGTACCCCGACGGCCAGGTCCAGTGCGAGCGCGCGACCGGTGACGCGGTGCCGCAGGCCGCCCGCGCGCAGCACCCAGGCCACCGCGGCGGTGTTGGCCGCGACGGCGAACACCGTGGCGGCGAGCACCGGGCCGAGCCCGAGCTTGCCGTTGGCCGCGGCGAACCCGATGAACACCTTGACGAACGCCGCGATCCGGTAGGTCAGCGGCACCACGACCCAGTAGCGCGCGGCCCGGGCGAGTGTCGCGTCGCCGACGGCGGCGAGGTCGCTGTTCTCGTCCGGGGGCTCGGCGGGTTCCGGGGGTGTGCCGCTGCGCAGCAGCGTGCGAACGAGCGCGCGCGGCGGTGCGGCGGAGCCCGCCTCGGGCATCGGTGGTCCCCATTTCGTCCGGCCGTCCGGGCGGTCTGAGCCTGGCAGCGCGGCGGGGGCGTCGTCAACCGCTTGCGGGGTGGGGTCAGTACGTGTGGAACAGCGTGTCTTCGCCCGTGTACTCCGGCCACCCGGGCGACCCGGTGGCGGCGAAGCGGTACCACGCGCCGTTGAGGTCGTGGGCCAGTTCCCGGGGCGCGTGCTCGCCGAGCAGGCCCCGCGGTCCGGACAGCGGCCCGAGCGCGTCGAAGACGAAGGGCAGTTCGAGCCCGTGGCACGCGCCCAGCGCGCCGTCGTGCAACGGGGAGCCCCACTCGAACTCGTACCGGAAGGTCCGGCCGGCGTGGTTGTCCGCGAGGTCGCGCACGCCGTCGCGGAAGACCAGGTCGGTCAGGGCCGCCACGAGGACCTCGCCCGCCGGCCCGTCCGAGCCGAGGCCGTACCGCTCGAGCACGCCGGCCGGGTCGGGGTGCGACACCGCCAGCGACGCCACGGCCTGGTCGTCGGTCACCGCGTCGAGCGCGCCGGTGGGCACCAGGTAGAGCCGCATCTCCTCGCTGCAGCTGCCGACGACGAGGTCGACGTCACGGCCCGCGCCCGCTTTGATCGCCTTCGCCGGGTGCTGCGGCAGGACGTCGTCGCCGACCACCGGGAGGAACGGGCTGAGCCCGTACCCGCGGTCGTAGCCGAGCGCGTCGCGCAGGTCGGGGGCGCCGCCCGGGCGCAGGACGGCGTCCTGGGCGTCGAGCAGCTGCTCGGTCGACACCTTCCGGAACGCCTCGGCGGTCGGTTCGGCCTTCAGCTCGTCGGCGATCACCCGGGCCAGCCGGCGCGCCTGGACGCCGTCGCGGACCATGTCCGGGTGTCCACTCTGGACGATGGCGCGGTGGAAGAGCCCTTGCGAGAGCGGGGAAGCGAGCAGGCAGGCGACGCTGACCGCGCCCGAAGCGGCGCCGAAGAACGTGACGTTCCCGGGGTCGCCGCCGAACCCGGCGATGTTCTCCCGGACCCAGCGCAGGGCCGCGAGCTGGTCGCGCAGCCCGAGGTTCGTCGTGCCGCCGTCCAGCGGCAGGAAGCCGTCGACGCCGAGCCGGTACTGGACGGTCACGAGCACCGCGCCGGCGTGGTTGAACGACGTGCCGTCGTAGACCGGCGCCGACCCGGTGCCGCCGAGGAACGCGCCGCCGTGCACGAACACCAGCACGGGCAGGCCGGCGGCGCCGAGCCGCGGCGTCCAGACGTCGACCGTCAGGTATTCGGGGCCCGGCCGCCAGCCGGCGCCGGTGAGGGGAGTCAGGTCGAGCCCGGGGACGTCGTGCCGGCGCTGCGGCGCGGTCGGCCCCGGTCTCAGCGCGTCGCGCACGTCCTCCCACGGCGGGGCCGGGACGGGTTCGGCGAAGCGCAGGTCGCCCTCCGGCGCGGCGGCGTACGGGATGCCGCGGAACAGCGCGAAGCCGGCGGCGGTGACCTGACCGCGGACCGCGCCGGACGTGGTGGGGACGACGGGGTCGGTCATGCCGGGTGGTCCCTTCGGGGAAGATCGGAGAGAGTGCCCGACAGCCTAGGACCGGGGACGGGCCGCCGTCATGGGCGACCGTCGCGGGAGTTGTCGCGGATGGGTAACGGCGAAGCGTGCGTTGCGCCAGGTGGCCGAACGCGGGGGCGGGACGCGCGTGCGTCCCGCCCCCGACCTCAGTCTTCGAGCAGATCTTCGATGGTGATCGGGATGTGCCGCACCCGGATGCCGGTGGCGTTGTGCACGGCGTTGGCGACCGCCGCGGCCATGCCGACCGTGCCGATCTCGCCGAGCCCGCGCGCGCCGACCGCGTTGTGCAGCGTGTCCGGGTACTCGACGAACTGGACGTCGACCTCCGGGATGTCGGCGTTGACCGGGAGCAGGTAGCTCGCGAAGTCGCCGTTGGCGAGCCGGCCGTTCGCCTCGATCTCCAGACCCTCGTGCAACGCGGCCGAGACGCCCCAGATCATGCCGCCCATCAGCTGGCTGCGGGCCGCCTTGTCGTTGATGATCCGGCCCGCGTCGAAGACGCCGAGCATCCGCGACACGCGGGCTTCGCGCGTCCACTTGTGCACCCGGACCTCGACGAACTGGGCGCCCCACGAGGCGAACGAGTGCTTCGTCAGCTCCTCGCCCGGTGCCGACGAGCCGGTCACCTCCAGCTTTTCGCGGCCCAGCGTCCGCAGCAGCTCACCGAACGTCATGTTCTGCCCGTTCGCGAAGACGCGGCCGTCGGCGTAGGTGACTTCGGCGCCTTCGAACGGCGCGCCCGGGTCGGACGCCAGGGCGACGAGCTCGTCGATCGCCTTGGTGGCGGCGAGCATGATCGCCGTGCCCGCGCTCGCCGTCGCCGTCGAGCCGCCGGACATGCCGCCCGGCGGGAGCGTGGAGTCGCCGAGGCGCGGGGTGATCCGGTCGGCGGGGATGTCCAGCGACTCGGCGCCGATCAGGGAGAGCACGGTCAGCAGGCCGGTGCCGGGGTCCGCGCCGCTCGTCGCGACGACGGCGGTGTCGTCCGCCCGGAGCGTGATGCCGACGGTGGCCGGGAAGCGCAGGGCGGGGAACACCGCGGTGGCGACGCCCATGCCGACGAGCCAGTCGCCGTCGGTGCGGGTGCCCGCCGGGCGGTGCGCCCAGCCGAAGCGCTGCGCGCCGACGCGGAAGCACTCGTCGAGGTGCTTGCTCGACCACTGCAGGTCGTGGCCGGGCGGGGCGGTCGAGTTGTTGCGGACCCGCAGCTCGATCGGGTCCATGCCGAGTGCCTCGGCGAGCTCGTCGATCGCGCTCTCCAGCGCGAACGAGCCGGGCGCCTCGCCGGGCGCCCGCATGAACGTCGTCGGCGGGACGTTCAGCGGCACGATCTTCTGCTTGATGGACAGGTTCTTCGTGGCGTACCACTCGCGCGAGGTGCCGTGCGAGGTCGGTTCGACGAAGGACCGGGCCGTGTCCGTGTGGCACCACGAGTCGTGGCGCAGGGCGATCAGCGTGCCGTCCCGCTCGGCGCCGAGCGCGAGCTTCTGGACCGTCGAGGCCCGGCCGGCGGTGGCGGTGAAGACCTGTTCGCGGGTGAGCGCGGCCTTCACCGGCCGGCCGAGGGCCCGGGCGGCCGCCGCGGCTAGGAACGCCGGCGCGGACGTCCGTCCCTTGCCGCCGAACGCGCCGCCGACGAACGGGTTGATCGCGTGGACGGCTTCCGGCGCCAGACCGAGGGCGATGGCCAGTTCCGTCGCCTGCATGTTGGACGCCTGGTTCCCGCTGTAGACGGTCAGCTCGCCGTCGTCCCACACCGCGACCGCCGAGTGCGGCTCCATCGCGGCGTGGTTCTGCGTCGCGGTCGTGTAGGTCGCCTCGACGACCACCGGGCTCGCGGCCATCGCGGCGTCGAAGGACTCGACGCCGTCTTCGAGCACCTCGATCTCCGGGGGAGCGCCGTCCATCGCCGGGGGCGCGGGTTCGGCCGAGTCGAGGTGTTCGGCGAGCGAGGTCCGGGCGGGCCGCTCGCGGTAGGCGACCGTGACGAGGCTCGCGGCGTCCCGGGCCTGCTCGAACGTCTCCGCGACGACGAAGCCGATCGGCTGGCCGTAGTAGCTGACTTCCTTGCTCTGCAACGGAACCCACGTCTCGCCGAAGGGCGGCAGGCTCGGGGTGTTCAGCGCCAGCGGGTCGAACGGCGTGTACACCTCGAGCACGCCGGGCGCGCTCTTCGCCGCGGAGACGTCCATGGCCTCGATCTCGCCGCAGGCGATCGTGCTGAGCACGACGTAGCCGTAGGCCTGGCCGAGGAAGGTGTGGTCGGCGCCGTACTTGGCCCCGCCGGTGACCTTCAGCGGCGCGTCCAGCCGGGTGATCATCGGGAGCTCCCCTCGGTGAGTTCGAGCAGCGCGCGGACGATGGTCCGCTTGAGCAGCGGCACCTTGAAGGCGTTGTCCCGCAACGGCCGGGCGCCGTCGGCGGCGACGGCCGCGGCGGCTTCGAACGACGCCTGCGTCGCCGGGGCGCCGCGCAGGGCGTCCTCGACGGCGGGCAGGTGCCACGGCACCGTGCCGACGCCGCCGGCCGCGACCCGCGCGTCGGCGATGACGCCGTCGCGCACGTCCAGCGCGACGGCGGCCGAGCACAGCGCGAACTCGTAGGACTGCCGGTCGCGCACCTTGACGTAGGTGGAGTTCGCCGCCCAGTCCAGCCGCGGCACGACCACCTCGGTGATCAGCTCGCCGGGCCGCAGGTCGTTCTCCAGCGCCGGGGTTTCGCCGGGCGTCTGGTAGAAGTCGCGCAGCGCCACTTCGCGAGTGCCTTCGGCGTCGGCGAGCTTCACGCGGGCGTCGAGCGCGACGAGGGCGACGGCGACGTCACTGGCGTGCGTCGCGACGCAGGAGTCGCTGGTGCCGAGGATGGCGTGCATCCGGTTGGCGCCCTCGATCGCGGAGCAGCCGCTGCCGGGCTCGCGCTTGTTGCACGGCATCGCGACGTCGCGGAAGTACGTGCAGCGGGTGCGCTGCAGCAGGTTCCCGCCGATGCTGGCCATGTTCCGGATCTGCTGCGACGCGCTCAGCAGCAGCGCGCGCGAGATCACCGGGTACACCTGCGGGTGCGCGGCGATGGCGCTCATCCGCTCCAGCGCGCCGAAGCGCAGGCCGTCGCTGGTGTCGATGCCGCGCAGCGGGACCCGGTTGATGTCCAGGACGTGCCGCGGGGTGAGGACGTCGAGCTTCATCAGGTCGACGAGGGTCGTGCCGCCGGCCAGGAACGTGCCGGGCGTGGCGAGGGCGGCTTCGACGGTGGTGGGCGCGGTCAGCTCAAACGGACGCATCGGCCCGCCTCGCCTGGTCGACCGCCTTGACGATGTTCGGGTAGGCCGCGCACCGGCAGAGGTTGCCGGACATGAACTCCCGCACGTCTTCGACGTCCTGTTCGACGGCGGCGACCGCCGACATGATCTGCCCGGCGGTGCAGAACCCGCACTGCAGGGCGTCCTGGTCCACGAAGGCCTGCTGCACCGGGTGCAGCTTGTCCTCGGTGGACAGTCCTTCGACGGTGGTCACCGGCTCCCGCACGGTGGCGGCGAGCGTCAGGCACGAGAGCACGGGCCGGCCGCCGACGTGCACGGTGCAGGCACCGCACTGGCCGCGGTCGCAGCCCTTCTTCGGGCCGGTGACGTCCAGGCGCTCGCGCAGCGCGTCGAGGAGGGTGACGCCGGGATCGACGTCCAGGTGTTCGGTACTGCCGTTCACTTCGAGTGAGATGTCCACTGGTCTCTTTCCGCAGCTCGTCCGGATCGGTGCCCGACGGTGGTGGTGGCGGCGAACATGGGGAGCGGATAGTCATCCGCTTCACCCGTTCGCGAGGCTAGCGGATTACAATCCGCTTCGCAACGAAGTGGTCACGCTGGAGTTGCTCCAGGTCTGGGTTAGATTCGGCGGACAGCACTTCGGCACGGCACGACGAACGGGAGGGACGATGACGACGGGATCGGTCAGCCCCCGGCGCGCGGACACCCGGCGCAACCACGAGCGCATCCTCGTCGCGGCCGGGGAGTCGCTGGCCCGGACGGGTGAGGTTTCGTTCAACGCGATCGCGAAGCAGGCCGAGGTCGGCGTCGGCACGGTGTACCGCCACTTTCCGACGCCGGAGTCGCTGATCCTCGCGGTCTACCAGCGCGAGGTGCGGCACATCGTCGACATCGTGCCGGTGCTGCTGGAGAAGCACGGTCCGGCGGAGGCGTTCCGGGTGTGGGTCACCGACCACCTGGCGCACTACATGATGACGAAGAAGGGCTTGGCCGACGCTCTGCGCCGCGCGACGGCGTCCCGCGGCGAGCTGCCGGCGAGCGCCTACGAATCGATGATCGGCGCGATGGCGGAGCTGCTCGAAGCGAACGCGGCCGCAGGCACGGTCCGGCCGGACCTCGAGCCGGTCGTCGTGCTGCGCGGCCTGGCCGGCCTGCTGCTGCTCGACCCGGGCGGGGACTGGCGCGGCGAAGCGGCGAGCCTGGCCGACCTGCTCTGGCACGGGATGGCCCGCTAGCCGGCTTGATCGAGCCGGACGGTCACTGTCACGCGGCCCTTCGCGTCGCGCCGGGCGACGGCGTGGCCGGTGCGTTCGGTGTCGTCGAGTTCGAGGGTCAGCGGGCCGCCGTCGCCGGTGAAGTTGCGCCACCACGACTTGGCGTCGGGCAGCCGGACGCCGATGGTGACGACCTCGCCCGCCCGCCGGTAGCCGACGGGGGTGCTGAAGGTCCGCCCCGACCGCCGGCCGGTGTAGGTGACCTGGGTGAGGTGCCGCCGGACGAGCCGTCCCCACCGCGGCGACGTCCGGAGCGAGCCGACGCAGTCGTTGACGCGGTCGACGGTGTTCTTCGGGAGCGGGCCTCGGTACCCCATGGCGGCCTCCTTCGCCGGTGCTGCCGCCACCGTACCGGAAAACGGAGAAAGGTGTTCCGGTTAGTCGCGCAGCCAGGCGCGGGGGATTGCGCCGACCACCCGGAGCGCCTCGCGCGGCTGGTGCTCTCGACGTGCGAAACGCCGGACTCGACGTGGCCGACCGCCGGGCGGCTTCGGCCTGCTGAAGGCGACAGCCCGGACGCGGGCGACGTACCGTGCCTCTACCAGGTGCTGCGCGCGGGTTCGCCGAGCCGGGGGTCGCGCCAGGTGCCGTCCGGAGTCATCGCAGGAACCGGCGGCGGCCGAGTACCGGGCCGCCTCCGGGCGCCACCAGCGCGGCCAGGTCGCCGGCCGGCTCAGGACGAGCCGGGCCAGCGGCGCGGAGTCGAAGAAGGCGTCGCGGCGCAGCACCTTGCCGTGCTCGTCGAGCCACAGCTGGTCGACTGCGCGGAAGGCCAGCGGCTTGACCCGGGCCAGTACGCGGCGGGCAAGGAGCTCGCCGAGCGGCTGGTGCGGTCGGTCGCCGACCAGAACGGCCGCCTGGTGGACGCACTCCGACGCGGCGTGGCGGCCGGGAAGCTCCGGACGGTCGACCCCGAGGACGTGGCGACGGTGCTGTGGGCGTCGTGGCGCACGGGCTCCTGGCCCGCTGACGGAGCGTCCGAAGTGGACGCTCCGCCCACCGCGGGTCAGTTCGACGTCGGGAAGGTGAACGCTGCCGCGGAGGCGCTCGTGTGCGGCCACCGCGTCGTGACCACCTTGGCGCGGGTGTAGAAGCGGACGCCCTCGGGGCCGTGGACGGGGCTGTCGCCGATGAGGGAGTCCTTCCAGCCACCGAAGGAGTAGTACGACATCGGGACCGGGATCGGCACGTTGACGCCGATCATGCCGACCTTGACCTCGCGCTGGAACTTGCGCGCCGCCTCGCCGCTGCCGGTGAAGATCGCGGTGCCGTTGCCGTACGGGTTGGCGTTGATGATGGCGATGGCTTCGTCCACGGTCTCCGCCCGGACGACGGCCAGCACGGGGCCGAAGATTTCCTCCCGGTAGGCGTCCATGTCGGTCGTGACGTTGTCCAGCAGGGATGGTCCGACGAAGAAGCCCTCCTCACGCCCCTCGACCTTCAGGCCGCGTCCGTCGACCACGACCGACGCACCCTGCTCGGCGCCGCGGGCGACGGCGTTCACCACTCGCTCGCGGGCAGCCTCGGTGACGACCGGGCCCATGTCGCTGGCCGGGTCCGAGCCGGGGCCGACCTTCACCTCGCGCGCCTTGCGTTCGAGGATCTCGACGAGCCGGTCACCCGCCGCGCCGACGGCCACGCCGACCGAGATCGCCATGCACCGCTGCCCGGCCGAGCCGAACGCGGCCGCCGTCAGGTGGTTGGCCGCGTACTCCAGGTCGGCGTCGGGCAGGACGACCGCGTGGTTCTTCGCCCCGCCGAGGGCCTGGACGCGTTTGCCGGCCGCCGTCCCGCGCTCGTGGACGTACCGGGCGATCGGGGTCGAGCCCACGAACGACACCGCCGCGACGTCCGGGTGGTCCAGGAGCGCGTCGACCGCGGTCTTGTCGCCGTGCACGACGTTGAACACGCCGTCGGGCAGGCCGGCTTCGGCGTACAGCCGCGCGACGAAGTTCGACGCCGACGGGTCGCGTTCGCTCGGCTTGAGGACGAACGTGTTGCCGGTGGCGATGGCGATGGGGTGCATCCACAGCGGCACCATGATCGGGAAGTTGAACGGCGTGATCCCGGCGACCACGCCGAGGGGCTGCCGGAAGTCGTGCACGTCGACGTCGTGCGAGACCTGGTCGGAGAAGCTGCCTTTCAGGGCGTCGGCGATGCCGCAGGCGTACTCGACGACTTCGCGGCCGCGCACGATCTCGCCGCGGGCGTCGTCGACGACCTTGCCGTGCTCGCTGGAGATGATCCGCGCGAGCTCGTCCTCGTGCTTCGCCAGCAGCTCGCGGAAGGCGAACATCACCTTGGTCCGCTGGGACAGCGAGGAGTTGCCCCACGACTCGAAGGCCTTGCTCGCGGCCGCGACCGCGGTGTCCACATCGGACGCTTCGGCGAGGAGGACCTCGGCCTGCCGCCGGCCGGTGGCCGGGTCGAAGACCGGCGCCGTGCGGGTGGAGCCCGCGGACGTGGCGGTGCCGTTGATCCAGTGGTCGATGGTGTTCACGGTGCTCCTACCGTTGGCTGGCCCAGAGTCTGCTTGGTCGCGGTGTGGGTTCACAGCAGCCCCACCGCGGTGTCGACGGCCTTGGCGACGTCGCCGTCGTGCGGGTAGAGCAGCGACCGTCCGACCACGAGACCCTGCACGGTCGGTTGGGTCAGGGCCTGCCGCCAGGCGGCGAACGCGGCGTCCGGATCCTTGACTTCGCCGCCGAGCAGCACGGCCGGCAGCGTCGAGGACGCGAGCACGCGTTCCATGTCGTCGACCACGGGCAGCTTGAGCCAGGTGTAGGCCGAGGACCGGCCGAGCGCGGCGGCGACGGTGATCGACGTGATGACGGCGTCGGGGGAGAGGTCGTTCTTGAGCCGCCCGTCGGTCCAGACCGAGAGGAACGGCTCGACCATCGCGATCAGCTTGCGGTCGGCGAGGTCGTTGATCGCTTTCGCGGTGTTCTCCAGGACGCTCGGCGTGGCGGGGTCGTCGAGGCAGATCCGGGTGAGGGTCTTGCCGCCGTCGAACCGCATCCGTTCGATCGCTTCGGCGTCGTAGCAGGCGAACCGGTCGTCGACCTCGAAGCTCGAGCCGGCCAGTCCGGTGCGGTTCATCGAGCCGAGCACGGTTTTGCCGTCCAGGACGCCGAGCAGCAGCAGGTCGTCGAGGATGTCCGCGGTGGCCAGGACACCGGTGACGCCGGGGCGTTCCAGTGCGAGGCACAGCCGTTCGAGCAGTTCGCCGCGGTCGGCCATGGCCGACGGGTTGCCCCCCACGGCGTTGGCGCCGCGGGCGGGGTGGTCCGCGGCGATGATCATCGTCCGGCCCTTGTCGTTGAAGGGCGATGTGGCCCGGACCCGGTTGGCGGCCGCTTCAGCGATCGCTTCCGGGTCGCGCACCCGTTTCGCGACGAGACGCCGCACCACGTCGGTCACTGTTCCCCTCCTCTTCGGCCGGTCCGAGATCGACACTGCCAGCGCCGACGCGACTTTGTCAAGACATATGGACATCAGGTCATCCCTACTGATGACCCGATGGCGGTAGGCTGCCGGCGATGAGCACCCCGCCGCCGCCGTCCCGCGTGGACGTCACGTTCCCCCCGGCCTGGGACCCCGGCCGGGAGATCGTGCTGGACCCGGGCAGCCCCGAGCCGCTGTACTTCCAGGTCTCCCAGCAGCTGCAGCACGCGATCGAGGACGGCCGGCTCCCGGCGGGGGCCCGGCTGGGCAACGAGGTGGACCTGGCGGCGAGCCTGCGGCTGTCCCGGCCGACGCTGCGCCAGGCGATCCAGACGCTGGTCAACCAGGGCCTGCTCGTGCGCCGCCGCGGCGTCGGCACGCAGGTCGTCCGGACGAAGGTGGCACGCCCGCTGCGGCTGAGCAGCCTGTTCGACGACCTCGCCGGGCTTGGGGGCAAACCGGAGTCGGTGGTGCTGGCCAACGGCGTCGAGGAGGCGGACGCCGAGGTGGCCGAGCTGCTGGAAGCCCCGGGCCTGACCCACGTGCGGCGGCTGACCCGCATCCGCTCGGCCGACGGCGAGCCGCTGGCGTTGATGAACAACTACCTGCCCGACGGCGTCATCGACCCGACGGACGACGAGCTGCGCGAACGAGGTCTCTACCAGCTGTTGCGCTCGGCGGGAGTGCGCCTGCACGCGGCGGAGCAGAACATCGGCGCCCGGCTGGCGTCCGAGGAGGACGCGGAGCTGCTGGGCGAGGAGCCGGGAGCGGCCCTGCTGACGATGCAGCGCACGACGTACGACGATTCGGGCCGCGTGGTCGAGTACGGCTGGCACGTTTACCGGGCGTCGCGCTATTCGTTCAACCTGTCGCTGACGAACGGCGCCTGAGCGCACCCCTAAGGGGCTCGTGAACCCGCGCCGGCGGCGGGTAGAACTCGAACGGCCACCCCGGTCCCCAGTCCTCAACGAGGAGATCACCATGGCCACACGCCGGCCGGCCTTTCGCGGCCTGATCCTCGCCCTGGTCGTGCTCTGCCTGGCGCCCGTCCCGGCCGTGGCGGCGGTGACCGGCCCGAAGTACGCGGTCGCCGGCCTGCACCGGCCGGCCGAGCTGCTCGTCGACAAGTGGGGCGTGCCGCACATCTACGCGGCCGACACCAGTGACCTCTTCTTCGCCCAGGGCTTCAACATCGCCCGCGACCGCCTGTTCCAGATCGACACCTGGCGCCGCCGCGGTCTCGGCACGCTCAGCGAGGTGCTCGGTCCGTCCTATGTGGAGCAGGACCGGGCCGCCCGGCTGTTCCTCTACCGCGGTGACATGGACGCCGAATGGGCGTCCTACGGTCCGGAGGGCAAGCTGGCCGCGACCCGGTTCGCCGAGGGCATCAACTCCTACGTCGACTGGTTGAGCCGCAATCCGGCCGCGGTCCCGCCGGAGTTCGCCAAGCTCGGCTACCAGCCCGCCCGCTGGCGCCCGCAGGACGTCGTGCGGATCCGCACGCACGCCATCGGCGAGAACCTGATGTGGGAGGTCGCCCGGGCGAAGCTGGTCTGCCTGGCCGGTCCCGGCGCGAGCCGCTACTTCCGCGCCCTTCACCCGGCCCACGAGGCGGCGGTGCCGGCCGGGCTCGACCCGTGCTCGGTGCCGGACGACGTGCTCAAGGTGTACAACCTCGCGACCGCCGCGGTGAACTTCACCGGCAGCGGGTTCGAGACCAAGGACATCGCCGACGCGACGTCCGGCAGCAACGCCTGGACGATCGGGCCGGGCCGGACCGCGTCGGGCCGGCCGATCCTGGCCAACGACCCGCACCGCGGCGCGGACGCGCTGCCCTCGGGCCGGTACGTCGCGCAGCTGTCGGCGCCGGGGCTGAACCTCGCCGGCGCGGGCGAGCCGTGGAACCCGGGGATCGCCATCGGGCACAACGAAAACATCGCGTTCGGCCTGACCAACCTGCCGATCGACCAGACCGACCTCTACGTCTACGAGCTCGACCCGAACGACCCCACCCGCTACCGCTACGGCACCGGCTGGGAAAAGATGACCACGGTGACGGAGCCCATCCCGGTCCGCGGCGGCACGCCGGTCGCCGGGGCGCTGTCCTTCACCCGGCACGGCCCGGTCGTCAAGGTCGACGCGGCGGCGCACCGCGCGTTCGCGGTCCGCACGGCGTGGACGCAGCCGGGCAGCTCGGCGTACCTGGGCAGCCTGAACTACCAGCGGGCGACGAACTTCGGCGAGTTCACCGCGGGCATGCGGAACTGGGGCACGCCGGGCTCGAACCTGGCCTACGCCGACGTGCGGGGGAACATCGGCTACGTCCCGGCGGGCCTGACGCCGCGCCGCACGGGAGCCGGCTACGACGGCCTGCTGCCCGTCCCCGGCGACGGGCGCTACGACTGGAACGGCTTCCACGCCAACAGCGAGCTGCCGGGGCAGTACAACCCGGCGTCCGGCTTCTTCGCCTCGGCCAACGACTTCAACATCCCGCCGGGCTGGCCGGTGGTGTCCAACTACGAGTGGCAGCTGCCGTACCGCAAGCAGCGCATCGACGAGCTGATCAAGTCCACCCCGCGCGCGACCGTCGCCGACTCGCTCGCGCTGCAGAAGGACGAGAAGTCGTTGGTGGCCACGCAGATCCTCGACTTCGTGCGCGGCCTGTCCGCATCGGACCCGGACACCGCGCAAGCGCTTTCGCTTCTCCGGGGCTATGACGGCGTGGCGTCGGTGGATTCCCCGGGGGCGGCGCTGTTCGAGACGTGGATCATGAAGTACCTGCACTGGGCGTGGGCGCACGCGGTGCTCCCGAAAGCCGCGGCGGACGCGCTGGTGCAAACCATCAACCCCGACTTCAGCCTGGTGATCGCCTCGTTCAAGGACCCGGCGGCCTGGCTCGGCCCGGACGGCGCGGCGGTCCGCGACGAGCTGATCCTGGACACGCTGCCGCTGGCGTTCCGCGACGTGGCGGCCAAGCTCGGCACGGACACGTCGACGTGGCACTGGGGTTCGTTGCACTACCAGGAGTTCGTCCACCCCGCCGGCGGCCCGAACGTGGGCCCCACCCCGGTCGGCGGCTCGTACCACACGATCCACCCGTCGTTCTTCCACCCGCTGACGTACCAGCAGATCATCGGGGCGACGTTCAAGATGGCGTTGGACGTGGGCAACTGGAACGGCTCGGCCGCGATCAACGCACCCGGACAGTCGGGTGACCCGCGGAGTCCGCACTACAGCGACTTGAACGGTCTTTGGGCTTCGGGCGGTTCGTTCCCGTTGCTGTACAGCCGGAGCGAGGTCGAGCGGAACCTGGATGTCCGGATCCGCTTGGAGCCGGCTGCGTAGCCGTCGGCTTCGCTTCGGCAACCCAGGACGCTGCCCACGCCACCGTGCTCACCAGGTCGGCAGGCACGTCGGGTCGTCCGAAGTGGAGGCACAACGGATCAAGGGGCAGCCTCGCCGGTCGTCCGGTCCGACGCTGGTCGCGTTCTTCGCCGTACGGCCTGGACGGACAGCGGCGAGCGCCGGGACCGCCGACAGGTCAAGCGGCGGGAGAACAACTGGCCGCCTGCGGGGAGATCCATCTGACCGTTGACACCAGGCTTACGTGGCGGATCGCTTCGGCTCGTGGCCGAGTTCGACAGCCGTCACCGGTCCGGTCTAAGTGACATGTAAGCCAGCGGGGGCACGTCGCGTCGTACCGCCAAGTTGACTCCGGCAGTCCTGCACCTTGTGTGCGACAAAGTTTGAGACAGTGAGGCCGCACAAGTACCACAGGAAAAGGCTTCCGGCGACGCTCCTGATGACTGTCTGCGAAGGCCGCGTCAGGGCTTGAGACCGTCCAGCACCACGGCGAGACAAGGGGCGGCCGTCTTGCCGGTACTGGGATCTTTCGGCAGCGCCGCGATCAACGCGAGCACCTGGATGGCGGAGATGTCGGCACGCACCCTCTTCTCGCGTCGGGCTCGATCGAACAGCAACGCGAAGCTGCTCTTCATCGGGCCGCACGCCGGACCGACCGGGGAGGAGTCGTCGGTCAGACCGTCGCCGACCCGTAAGCTCATCCCGGGGTACTCCGTCGCGCATCGATCGTAGAGGCGAAGCCAGTCCTCGAGCGCCTCCGAGACGTCAGGAGCGGTCAGCAGTTCCCGGGCTTTCGCATCCAGTTCGTCGACGCGTTCGCTCATGATCGCGGCGAAGAGATGTTCGCGGGTCGGGAAGTGGCGGTACAGGGTCCCACGGCCGACGCCTGCCTCTTGGATGACGATCTCCATGGCGACGTCGGTACCGTGCTGTGCGAACGCCTTCTTTGCTGCGGCGAGCACTGCGTCATAGTTGCGCCGCGCGTCTGGCCGGGAAGATTTCGCGCCGACTTGCCCGGGACTCATGTCGTCGACGGTACCAGAAGCGGACAGTGTGTCCGGTGACACTTTGACCAAGCGGACACTTAGTCCGTATTCTCGGACAGGAAGCGGACAAGGTGTCCGAATTTCGTTCGAACAGGGACGGCGAACAGAGGACGCCGGTCCAGTCCAGGCACTCGCCCCATCGCGCCGCTGGGTGATGTGCACCGATTTGGCCGTCTCCTTGCCCATTCGCCCCTAGTCGCTGGAGGACGTCCCCATGAAGGGCGGCATCATCGGAGCCGGGAACATCGGCGCCACCCCGGCTCGCAAGCTCACGGCCGCGGGACACGAGGTCACGATCGCCAACTCGCGAGGGCCCGCAATCCTGGGTGAGTTTGCCGCCGAAACCGGCGCCACCGCGGCCGCGGTACAAGATGTGGCGCGCGATGCCGACGTCGTCTTCGTAGCCATCCCCTTCGGCGCCACCGCTGCGCTGCCCGTCGACGTCTTCGATGCCCTGCCACCGCACGCAGTGCTCGTCGACACCGGCAACTACGTCCCTCGGTGGCGGGATGGAAAGATTCCGAAATCGAGGACGGCATGCCGGAAAGCGTGTGGACCAGCCGAGCTCTGGGGCGCTCGGTGGTGAAGGCGTTCAACACTGTCGCCGCGGAATCTCTTCGGAGCCGTGGTGAGCCTGCTGGAACGGCCGGTCGGGTCGCAGTGCCCGTCGCCGGAGACGACGCCGCCGAGAAAGGGGTGGTGATGCGACTCGCCGATGAACTCGGTTTCGACGCCGTAGACGCGGGCTCACTCGACGACTCGTGGCGAATGCGGCCAGGTACGCCGGTCTACACCGCAGACCTCGACACGGACGCGGCCTTGGAGGCTCTGGACGAGGCCGACCCCGAGCAGACCGCCACCTGGCGCGGCTGACTCGGTGATGCGACGTTCGTGGCGTGCAGCCACTGGATCAGCCGGTCAGCGGTCATCGGGTTGTGCCGGATCGTCTCGTGCGCTCGGCAGTGATAGGCGGTATCCGAAAGCGTGGAGGTTTCAGTGACGCGGAAAATTGCGGTGGTGACGGGCGCCAGTCGGGGCGCGGGGAAGGGAATTGCGGTCGCTCTGGGGAGATCCGGAGCAACCGTCTACGTGACCGGGCGCAGTGAATCACCCGCTGATTCGCCTCATGGTGGCACGGTTGCGGAGACTGCCGCGCTCGTCGGCGAGGCGGGCGGCCGGGGAATCCCCGTTGCCGTCGACCATGGTGACGATGAGGCGGTCCACGCGTTGTTCGATCGAGTGCGGCGCGAGGAGGGGCGGCTCGACATCTTGGTCAACAATGCCGCGAAGGTCGCCGATGTTGCGGCACCCGGCGGATTCTGGCAGAACCCACTGGAAGCGGCTGATCTCATCACCGTGGGGCTGCGGTCCCACTATGTCGCGGCGTACCACGCCGTGCCCCTGCTGATCGCCAACGGTCGCGGGTTGATTGTCCACACGGGGCATTACGGTGCGGTTTCTTACCATCAAGGGCCCGCCTACGGAGCGCAGAAGGCAGGCTCCGACAAGATGGTCGCGGACATGGCGAAGGAACTGAGACCGTTCAACGTCGCAGCCGTGTCGATCTGGATGGGTGGGCTCACCACCGAGCGTGCCCTCGCCTACATCGCGTCGCTGCCCGAGAACGTCCAGCCGGTCGGACGCCGGGAGTCGCCTCAGTTCACCGGTGAGGTCGTGGCGGCTCTCTACGCCGCCGAGAACTTCATGGACTACTCAGGACGCGCCCTCATCGGCGCGGAGCTGGGCGCCGAGCTGGGCGTGACGGACATCGACGGTACTGCGCCGCCGTCGCTGCGCGATCGCCTGGGCGCGCCGCCGGATCTGCACGACAGTCTCCGGTAGCGCCAACCTGCCCGGTCACGACCTGGTGCCGAGGTCTGAGCCGACCGAGTCATGCAAGGGGAACACGAGCGGGACACTGCGCCTGGCACGAAAACCACCGCACCTCGGCGTATCGCCCGATGTACTTCGAATTCGTACACGGCGCAGAGCGGCCCCGCACGTCCCGGTTGATCATTCGGGACGTGCGCCACCGCCTGCCGGTCTCAGCCGGAGAAGAACGAGCTGAAGGCCGGCGAGTGGTCTCGCAGCCACTGCTCCTGCGGGACGATCGGCCGGTCGAGGCGGCCTTCGCGGCTCATGCGCTGTTCGAAGGCCTCCAGGTGCTTGGCCATGGCGCGGGTGGCGCGGTCGGCGTCGCCCGCGGCGATGGCCTTGGCGATCGCCATGTGGGCTTGGTTGGCCTCGTCGAGGTCGGTGTTCTCGATCGATTCGCCTTTGAGGTGCTCACGCAGCAGGTCGTGCGGCACGATGACGAGCACGCGCAGCAACAGGTTGTCCGACATCTCCGCGATGCGCTCGTGGAAGGCGACTTCGTTGGTGTAGCCCGGGCCGGGGTTGTGCTCGGCGAGCTTGAGCAGTGACTGCTTGCTTTCCGCGCTCGCGAGGGTCGCGGCGAGGCCGGCTGCCGGCGGTTCGACCATCTTGCGGTATGTCGTCAGGTCGCGCAGCGGTGCCTTCGACAGGGTCAGCACGGGCGCCAGCGTGTGGCTGAGGTTCGACAGGTTCGGTTGCGCCACGAAGATCCCGCCGTGCGAGCCGCGGCGGATGACCACGAGACCCTGGGCTTCCAGCAGCCGGATGGCCTCGCGGACGGTGGCGCGGCCGAGGCCGCTTTGCGAGATCAGCTCGGGTTCGCTCGGCAGCTGGCTGCCCGGTTCCAGGCCCAGCCCCAGGATCTGGGCGCGGATTTCCTCCGCGAGGGAGGCGGCGGCCTTCGGTAGCGTGCGGGCGCTCTTGACCGCCACGGTGGGAACGCTGTCCCGCCGAACTCCCTCGGGCACGCTTGACCTCCTGGTGGGGACCTCCGGGCACCGCGCCCATGAGGACAATGATGCGACAAATGCTAGCACCGGGCGCAAGGGGCTTGGCGGCCCGCTTGCGCCCGCGTGCTCAGCGGGGCGGCATGCGGACCGCGCCGTCCAGCCTGATGGTCTCACCGTTGAGCATGGGGTTGGCCACGACGTGCCCGGCCAGGTGCGCGAACTCGTCCGGACGGCCGAGCCGGCTCGGGTGCGGGATCTGCTTGCCCAGGGAGTCCTGAGCGGCCTGCGGAAGCCCGAGGAGCATCGGCGTCTCGAAAATGCCCGGCGCGATCGCACAGACACGGATGTAGTGTTCGGCGAGGTCGCGGGCCGCGGTCAGCGTGAGGCCGTGGACGCCCGCCTTGGACGAGCTGTAAGCCGCTTGCCCGATTTGCCCGTCGAACGCCGCGATCGACGCGGTCAGCACGATCACGCCGCGGTCGCCGTCGAGAGGCTCGTTGAGGCGCATCGCCTCGGCGGCCAGGCGCAGCACGTTGAAGCTGCCGACGAGGTTGACCTCCACCACTTTCCGGTACAGGCCGAGGTCGTGCGGGGTGCCGTCCTTGCCCAGCACGCGCTTCGGCGGTGCGATGCCGGCGCAGTTGACGACCACCCGCGGAGCCTCGCCCGCGGCGAGGGCGGCGCGCACCGCGTCCTCGTCGGTGACGTCGGCGGCCACGAACCGCACGCGGGCGCCGAGCTCGGCCGCGAGGGCGGTGCCGGGGGAGCTGGGCAGGTCGGCGATCGTCACGTGAGCGCCCGCGGCGTGGAAGCGGCGCACGGTGGCGAGGCCGAGGCCGGAGGCGCCGCCGGTGACGACAGTCTGCTGGTCCTTGAGTTCCACGGTTTCTCCGATCAGAGAGTTGAGGAGTGGGCGGCGAGCGCGGCCCACAGGTCGCCGTCGTAGCCGGTCTGCACGAGCCGGGCGAGCCCGCCCGACCACTCGGTGGCCGACCCGAATTCGTCGCGCCAGGCCCAGAGGCGGGTGGTGAAGTGGTGCAGCGGGTGTTCCTCCGTGACGCCGATGGCGCCGTGCAGCTGGTGCGCGGCGCGGGCTACCCGGGTGGCGCTGGTGGCGGCGTGGATCTTGGCCGCCGCCACGGCGACCGCGGCGGGGGTGTCCGGGGCGGTGCCCGCGCCCGGGAGCAGGCCGGCGGCGAGGCCGACGGCGCTTTCGACCGCGGCCACATCCACCAGCATGCGGGCCAGCGTGTGCCGGACGACCTGATGCGCCGCGAGGGGTTTGCCGAACTGCTCCCGGGCCAGTACGTGCTCGCGGGTGAGCCGCAGGCAGGAACGCAGCGCGCCGAGCAACCGGCAACTGCTCCCGAACGCGCCGAGCAGGCGGATGTCCTCCCGCACCCTGGCGTCCAGCGACCGGGCCTCGTCGGTCTTCACGGTCACGATGCCCCGCGGCTCACCGGCGAGGTTGTGCACGGGCTCGCCGGAGCACGGGGGCAGGCGCGTGAATGCCGTCCCCCCGCCCGGCGCCGCACCCACCACCCAGATCTCGTCGGCCACGGGGGCCCACGCGACGTCGACCTCGGGTTCGCCATGGGAGTCGGCCACCGTGACCACTCCGCCGGGAACGGGCTCTCCGGTGAGGACGGCCAGGTGCGCGACCGGGAACAGTGTTTCGGCCAGCGGCACGCTCAGCCCGGCCTCGGCGGCCTTCACCGTCACGGTGACGGCATCAGTGAGTTCGCCGCCGGATCCGCCGAGGTGCTCGGGTATCCCGACCCGGGTCAGTCCGGTCTCGGTGAGCGCCGCCCAGGCGGAGCCTTCGATGCCGGTGCCGGCGTGTTCGCCGTGGCGGCCGAAGATCTGGTCCAGCAACGCGTCCAGGTCGCTCATGAGAGTCCCTCCGCCCGGGCGATGATGTCGCGCATGATTTCGCTGGCGCCGCCGCGCAGCGTGAACCCGGGTGAGTGTGTCTGCGCCTGAGTGAACAGTTCCGCGAGATCCGGGGCCGGGTGCTGCGAGAGCCATTCCCGTGCGACGTCGAGGGTGTCCTGCTCGAACGCCGTCCCCAGGTCCTTGACCACTGCCGCGGCGACGCCGGGGGCCTCGTTGTCGCCGAGGTGCTTGCCGACTCGCGCCGACATCGATCGCAGTACCACCAGCTGCGCCACCAGGTGTCCGAAATCCGGTTCCGCTGCGCCGTCGCGGGCCATCGCGGACAGCAGCGGGAAGGTCGACAGGAAGCGCTCGGGGCCGCTGCGCTCGAACCCCAGTTCGCCGAGTACCTGCTTCCAGCCGCTGCCGGGCGTGCCCAGCACCCGGTCGGAGGGTACGAACACGTCGTCGAAGAACACTTCACAGAAGTGCTCGCGACCGTCGAGTGTCCTGATCGGACGGACGGTGACACCGGGTTGCGCGAGGTCGACGATCATCTGGGTGAGCGCTGTGGAGGCCTTCTCGCCGCGATCTCCGGTGCGCACCAGGGTGAGCAGGTGATGGGAGTGCTGGGCGTGGCTGGTCCAGATCTTGGAGCCGGTGACCGTCCAGCCGTCTCGGGCGGGGACGGCGCGGGTGCGTACCGAGCTGAGGTCCGAACCGGACTCCGGTTCGCTCATGCCGATGCTGAAGTACAGCTCGCCGCGGGACATGCGCGGCAGGAAGAATTCGCGCTGCTGCGCGGATCCGTGCCGCAGCAGCGACGGGCCGATCTGCCGGTCGGCGAACCAGTGCGCGGCCACCGGTGCACCCGCCGCGAGCAGCTCCTCGATCACCGCGAAGCGCATCGACGGCGAGGTGTCGCGGCCGCCGTACCGGCGCGGCCAGGTCATGCCGATCCAGCCGCGGCGGCCCAGCTCCCGGGAGAACTCGGGCGAGTGGCCGGACATCCAGCTGTCGCACGATGTCGCCATGAGCCCGGAGTGCTTGGCCTCGGCGAGGAATCCGCGTATCGCGGCGCGTTCGCGGGTGATCTCGCCGGGCTCCGCGCCGAGGGGTTCGCCGAACAGTTCCAACGTCGCGCTCATCGGTGGGCCGCCAACCGCTCGCGGTACTCGGGCCGGTCGACGCTGGCCAGCTGGCGGCGCAACTCGACCTCGCTCGCCTCGGCGTGCTCGGCCAAGGACGGCGTGGTTCGCAGCGTGTCCTTGATCTCGCGCACCAGCAGCCGCGGTGCCGCCGCGACCGGACGGCAGAAGGCCACGGCTTCGGTCAACAGTTCGTCATCCGCCACGCAGGACCACGCGAGGCCCACCTGCACGGCGCGCGGGCCGTCCACGGCGTGGCCGAACAGTGTCATCGCGGCGGCTGCCTGCGTGCCGGCCGCGCGGTCGAGCAGCCAGGTGTGGCCACCACCGGGGTGCACGGGAATGCCGACGAAGCGCGGGTCGAACACGGCCGAGGCGCCCGCGATGCGGACGTCGCAGGCGAGCGCGAGGTTGAACCCCGCGCCCACGGCCGGGCCGTTCACCGCGGCGACGGTCGGCAGCGGCAGGGCTCGCACCCGCAGGAACGCCGAGTAGACGCGACGCAGCACTTGCTCGTCGGCGCGGCGCAGCGCGTCGCGGTCGGCGCCTGAGCAGAAGGCGGGACCTTCGCCGGTCAGGACGACCGCGCCGACCTCGGGATCGGCCTCGACCTGCGTGATGACGTCGCCGAGCTCGTCGGCCAGTTCGAGGGAGACGGCGTTTCGGCGGCGGGGGTCGGTGAGGGTGATGACGGCGACCCCGTCGTCGTGGTCGTACCGGACGAGTGGCATCAGGCGCTCCTTCGCGTCTTGCGCTTCAGGTCAATCTGGCGCAAGATTAGCCTAATGCGACGGAGCGTGGGAGGTTCGATGGCGAGCACCGAGACGACCTGCCGGGGAATCGGTGGTTCCTCTCCGGTGGACGGTCGGCCACCCTCCCCGCGCGCGTCGACCTTCCCCCGTGTGACCCCGAGGGACGGTCGCGCGCCCAGATCCCCTTGCCGAAGCAACATCCCCTGCACGAGTGAAAACGGAGGCGTCCATGACTGAACGCGAGACCGAGGGCCGAGTGGCCGTGGTGACCGGCGCCGGACGCGGCATCGGGCGAGCGATCGCGTTCGCGCTCGCGGCCGAGGGCTGGGCGGTCGTGGCCAACGACCTGGGCGCCGGTCCGGCCGGCGGCGGAACGGACGCGGGGCCGGCCGAGGAAGTCGCGGGCAAGATCCGCGCCGAGGGCGGCCGCGCGCTGGCCAGCACCGCCGACATCACCGACTCGGCCGCGGCCGCGGAGCTGGTGCGTTCGGCCGTGACGGAATTCGGCCGGCTCGACGGCGTGGTCAACTGCGCGGGCATCCTGCGCGACACGATCTTCCACAAGATGGCCGAAGAGGACTGGGACTCCGTCCTCACCGTCCACCTGAAAGGCAGCTTCAACGTCAGCCGGGCCGCGGCCGAGGTGTTCCGCAACCAGTCCTCGGGCGCGTTCGTGCACATGACCTCGACCGCCGGCCTGATCGGCAACCTCGCGCAAGCCAACTACTCCGCGGCGAAGTCGGGCATCGTCGGCCTGTCCCGGTCGATCGCGCTGGACATGGCGCGCTACCACGTGCGGTCCAACGCGATCGCTCCGTTCGCGTGGAGCAGGCTGATCGACACGCTCCCGGAGAACACGCCGGAGGAGAAGGCCCGCGTCGCCCGCATGAAGCGGATGACGCCGGAGCAGATCGCCCCGCTGGTCGTCTACCTGCTCGGTGACGACGCCGGCGAGGTCAGCGGGCAAGTCTTCGTGGTCCGTGGCAACGAGGTCATGCTGATGAGCCAGCCACGGCCGCTGCGCACGATGGCCCGCAACGACGGCTGGACCCCGCAGCTGCTGGCGGACCACTTCGGTCCGGCGGTGCGGTCCAGCCTCGTCCCGCTCGAGACCTCTCCGCAGGTCTTCTCCTACGACCCGGTGTGAGGTGACCCGATGACGATCGACGCGGCGGAGCTGCTCAGCTGGCGGTTTCCGGTCACCGAGCACATTTTCACGGAGAAGGACGCGATGCTCTACGCCCTGGGTGTGGGGCTCGGCGAGGATCCGGTTGACGAGATCGAGCTCCCCTTCGTCTACGAGCGCGAGCTGGCGGTGCTGCCCACGCTGGCGGCGGTGCTCGGGCACCCCGGCCCGTGGTACTCCGATCCCGCCACCGGCATCGACTGGGTGCACGTGGTCCACGGCGAACAGGAACTGCGGCTGCACGCTCCGCTGGTGCCCGGTGTCGTCCTGCGCTGCGAAACGGCGGTGACCGACGTCGAGGACAAGGGTGCGGGCCGCGGCGCGCTGGTGCGCTGGCGACGACGGCTGGTGGCCGTGGCCGACCGTTCGCCGGTGGCCACGGCCGACAGCACCTTGTTCTGCCGCAACGACGGCGGATTCGGCGGCGAACGCCGCCCGAAAGCCGCCGTGCCCGCCTGGCCGTCGACACCGCCGACGGCCGTGACCGAGCAGGACATCTCGCCCCGCGCGGCATTGATCTACCGGCTCAGCGGCGACTTCAACCCGGTGCACGCCGACCCGAAGGTGGCCGCGCAGGCCGGCTTCGAACGGCCCATCCTGCACGGGCTGTGCACCTACGCGCTGGCCACCTGGGCGGTGCTCAAGGAACTGGCCGGCGGCGACGTCTCGGCGCTGGAGTCGGTGCGCGTGCGGTTCAAAGCCCCGGTGCTGCCGGGCCAGCGGCTGCGCACGCAGATGTGGCGCGACGGCGGGCGTGTGCTGTTCCGCAGCAGCACCACCGACACCGGTCAGGTCGTGCTCGACGGCGGCGAACTGCGGCTGCGCGCGGACAAGGTCGCGTGATGGCCGAACACGACAAGGACATCGGCTACGCGGTCGAGGACGGCGTCGCGACGATCACCCTCAATCGCCCGCACACCCTCAACGCGCTCACCACCGACATGGCCACCCGGCTGCTGCCGGACCTGTGCCGCGAGGCAACGGAGGACGACCGCGTCAAGGTCGTCGTCGTCACCGGGGCGGGCCGCGGCTTCTGCTCCGGCGCCGACGTCGGCGAGCGCATCCCGGCCGTGATCAAGGCCGTGGACAGCGCGACCTTGGAGCGGCCGGTGGGTGCGTTCGTCGAGGCGGTGTGGTCGATCCCGAAGCCGGTGATCGCGGCGGTCAACGGGGTCGCCGCGGGCGGCGGCATGTCGATCGCTTGCGCAGCGGACTTCCGGTTCCTCGCCGAGTCCGCACGCTTCGCACCGTCGTTCGTGCGCCGCGGCCTGATGCCCGACAGCGGCCTGACCTACCTGCTGCCGAAGCTGATCTCCCGGTCACTCGCCCTGCGGCTGATGATGACCGGCGAGACCGTCTCCTCGGCGCAGGCCAAGGAATACGGCCTCGCGGACGAGGTCGTGCCCGACACCGAACTGACAGCCGCCGTGCGGGATTTCGCGGCGCAGCTCACGCGCGGGCCCGCGGTGGCGTTGTCGTTCACCAAACGCGCTGTGCAGCGCTCCGACGAGCAGACCCTGCAGGCGCAACTGGCCTTCGAGAGCTGGGGCCAGGGCATCTGCTTCAAAACCCAGGACTTCGCCGAGGGCATCAACGCCTTCGCGGAGAAACGAGAACCTCGGTTCGAGGGACGGTAGGAGACCGATGACCTACACCGACATCGTGGTCGGGACCGCCGACGGGATCGCCACGATCACCATCAACCGGCCCGAGGTGCTCAACGCCCTTCGGTCGCAGACCGTACGGGAGCTGACCGACGCGTTCCTACGGGCCGACGACGACCCTTCGGTCGGCGTCGTCGTGCTCACCGGCGCGGGGGAGCGGGCGTTCAGCGTCGGCGGCGACCAGAAGGAACTGGTGTCGCAACTGGACGCCCAAGGCTGGCGAGTCGCCGCCCGCGAGCTGCGGGACCTGTTCGCCGCCATGCGCGGCATCGGCAAGCCGATCATCGCCGCGGTGCGCGGCTACGCGATCGGCGGCGGCCACGAGCTGCACTGCTTCGCCGACCTGACCATCGCCGACGAGAACGCCCGCTTCGGGCAGGTGGGCGCGAAGGTCGGCGGCGCGCCGATCTACATCACGCGGCTGCTGCCGAAACTGGTCGGGGAGAAGAAGGCCCGCGAAATCATGTTCCTGTGCGAGCAGTACTCCGCGCAGGAGGCGCTCGACATGGGCCTGATCAACCGGATCGCGCCGGCCGGCACCCTCGACGACGCGGTCGCGAGGATGGCGGCCGATCTGCTCGCCAAGAGCCCCACGGTCATCCGCACGCTCAAGAAGGCGGTGAGCGCCGAGAACGTACTGGGTGACGACGTGATCCCGATGATCGTCGAAAGTCTCACGTCGTTCTTCGGCTCCCCCGAGCAGCGTGAGGCAACAACGGCGTTCGCCGAGAAACGCCAGCCCGACTTCGCACCGTTCCGGAGCGGATCATGAGCGACCAGTACCCCGTCCCCGGGCCCCTCAACGGCGTCAAGGTCATCGCGTTCGAACACGCGTGGGCCGCCCCGTACGGGACGATGATGCTCGCCGACATGGGCGCCGATGTCGTGAAGATCGAGCCGCCGGGTCTCGGTGACCACGTCCGGGCCTGGACCCGCAATGACCTGGGTGGCCAGAGCCCGCACTTCCTCGCGGTCAACCGCAACAAGCGGTCGCTGGTGCTGGACCTGAAGAACCCGGCGGGTGTGGAGACCGCGCGCACGCTGATCGCGGAGGCCGACGCGCTGGTCGAGAACTTCTCGCCGGGCACCATGGCGAAGCTGGGCTTGGACTACGAGACGGTCCGCGCGATCAACCCGGAGCTGGTCTACTGCTCGGTGAGCGGGTTCGGTGAGACCGGTCCGTACTCGCACCGCCGCGCCTACGACCTGCTCATCCAAGCCGAGGGCGGCATCCTGTCGGTGACCGGCGCGGACGAGCACACCCCCGCCAAGGTCGGCACCGCCGTGGTCGACATCCTCACCGCGATGGTGGCCGCGTTCTCGGTCGCCTCGGCAGTGCGCGGCAAGGAAGCGCACGGCGCCGGCCGCTACATCGACGTGTCCATGCTGGATGTGACGGCATCGGTGATGGCGTTCAACATCTTCAGCTACGGCATCTCCGGCGTGATGCCCAAACCGATCGGCACCGCGCACCCGCTGCTGGCCCCGTACGAGGTCTACGAGACCGGGACTCACCCGGTCGCGATCGCGATTCTCACCGAGGCGCACTGGGCCACGTTCTGCACCCTGATCGGGAAACCGGAGCTGTGCGCGCAGGACGAGTTCGCGACGGCGCCGCAACGCGTGGCCAACCGCGAACTGCTCAACGAGCGGCTGCGGCCGGTCTTCGCCGAGTGGGACGGCACCAAGCTCGTCGACACCCTCGCCGAGGCCGGACTGGCCTGCGCCAACGTCAACGACGTCGCCGCGATCCTGCGCCACCCGCAGCTGGCCGAACGCGGGTTCTTCACCGACTGGCAGGTCGCCGGGCAACAGCTCAAGGCGCCCGGCGCGCCGTGGCGGATGACCGACGCACCCCAGCCCGAGGACCGGCTGCCCGCTCAGGCACCCGGGATGCACGCGGAGTCCGTGCTGCGGGACTGGGCGGGCGCCGACGACGAGGCCATCGGCAAACTTCGAGCGGACGGAGCACTGGGATGACCCCGCGCACCACCGCCGTCGCCCTCCGCGCGGGAGCGAGCTACGTCCCGCGCTACCGGCTGACCGGCGAAGAGATCGAGCGCACCCACAACCGCACGGGCGGTCGCGGCGCCCGCAGCCTGGCCGGCCCGGACGAGGACGCGCTGACGCTGGCCGTCGAGGCCGCCCGGCGACTTCCTGCCGGCGCTCTCGACGGGGTGCGAACCGTGCTGTTCTGCTCGACCAGCGCGCCGTATCTGGTCAAGAACAACGCGAGCGCCGCCGCGGCCGCACTCGGCCTGGCACCCGACGTGCTCGCCGTCGACGCGGGCGGTTCGCTTCGCTCGGCCGTCGGCGCGCTGCTGGGAGCCGCTCCGGGCACGCTGATCCTGGCCGGAGAAGTCAGCACCTCCCGACCTGGCGCACCCCAGGAGCTCACGCACGGCGACGCGGGGGTGGCCCTGGTCGTCGGCGAGACCGGCGACGCGCGCGCCACGGTGACGGCCGCGGCCAACGTGACCGACGAAATCCAGGACCATTGGCGCGATCCTGCCCGGCCGTGGGTGAGCCAGTCCGAGGACCGCTTCCCCGTCGAGCGCTACCTCACGCTGCTGGACGCCGCGGCCGACGGGTTCGCCGACGCCGACCACGTCGTGATCAGCGCGGCCTCGTCCCGGGTCGCGAAAGCGGCCGGAAAGAAGCTGGGCCGCCGGGGCAAGGTGGGTGCGTTCGCGACCGCCGGTTACACCGGTTCGGCCGACCTGCTGGTGCAGTTGTGCGGCGCGCTCGCGGAGTGCGCGGCGGGGCAGACGGTGCTCGCGGCCACGCTGTCCGACGGCGCCGACGTCCTGCGGATCGAGGCCGGCGACGGCACGGGAGAGGCGTTCGTGCACGGCGCGACCGGAGCCACGGCCGTTCCGACCTACTTGCAGGCGCTCACATGGCGCGGCCTGCTGGAACGTGAACCGCCGCGCCGCCCCGAGCCCCGGGTGGTGAGCGCACCGGCGGCGCTGCGCGGCGCGGGCTGGAAGTACTCGCTGCTCGCTTCGGTGTGTGCCGCGTGCGGGTTCGTTTCCACCCCGCCGCAACAGGTTTGCCTGCACTGCGGCTCGACCGAGCACGGTGAGCCCGTGGACATGACGCGGCGCCCGGCCGCGATCCGCACGTTCAGCGTCGACCGGCTCGCTTATTCGCTCAACCCCCCCATGGTCGCCGCGGTCGTCGGGTTCGAGGGCGGCGGGCGGCTCGAGGTCGAGCTGACCGACACCGACCTCGCCGCGCTGCGCGTCGGCGCGCCGGTGCGGATGACCTTCCGCCGCCGGCATTCCAGCGGCGGTGTGCACAACTACGTCTGGAAGGCCACGGTGCCCGGCGGCACCGGGGGAGGAGGCACCGCATGAGCAGCCACGGCATCCGCGACAAGGTCGCGATCATCGGCATGGGCTGTACCCGCTTCGGTGAATTGTGGGACCGCAGCACCGCCGACCTGCTGGTGGAAGCGTCCGAGGACAGCGTGAAGAGCGCCGGCGTCACGCTCGAGGACGTCGACGCGTTCTGGCTGGGCACCATGGACTCCGGTTACAGCGGCCTCACGCTCTCCACCGCCCTCAAGACCCGCGGCAAACCCGTCACGCGAGTGGAGAACATGTGCGCCACCGGGTCGGAAGCGCTGCGCGGCGCGGTCTACGCGGTCGCCTCGGGCGCGGTCGACATGGCGATGGCGATCGGCGTGGAAAAGCTGAAGGACTCCGGGTTCTCCGGGCTGGTGCGCAACGACCCACCGGACGACGGCACCCCCACCGAGACCACCGCACCCGCCGCGTTCTCCTACCTGGCGCCCGCCTACCAGGACACCTACGGCCTCGACGAGCAGACGATGCGCGACACGCTGAGCCACATCGCGGTGAAGAACCACGCGAACGGCTCGCGCAACGAGCGGGCGCAATTCCGCAGCCCGGTCACGGCCGAGGCCGTGTCGTGCTCACCGCTGGTGGCGGGCATGCTCGGCATCTTCGACTGCTCGGGCGTCGCCGACGGCGCGGCCGCGGCGATCGTGGTGCGGGCCGAGGACGCGCACAAGTACACCGACAAACCGATGTACGTGAAAGCTCTGTCCATCGTGGCCGGCAACGGCACGGCGATCCTCGACGACGAAGCGTCGTTCGCCTCCATCCCGGAGGTCGCCGCGAGCGCGCAGGAGGCCTACCGGCAGGCCGGCATCGTCGACCCGCGCCGCGAGCTTTCGCTGGCCGAGGTGCACGACTGCTTCACCCCGACCGAGCTGGTGCTGATGGAGGACCTCGGGTTCTCCGAACGTGGCCAGGGCTACCGCGACGTGCTCGCCGGAGCGTTCGACGCCGAGGGCGATCTGCCGGTGAACATCGACGGTGGCCTGAAGTCCTTCGGCCACCCCGTCGGGGCCACCGGGCTGCGGATGGCGTTCGAGTGCTGGCTGCAGTTCCGCGGCGAGGCCGGCGAGCGGCAGCTGCCCGGTCCCACCCTCGGCCTGACCCACAACCTCGGCGGCCGACCCGGCCGCTGCGTGTCCTTCGTCGGCGTCTTCGGTTCCGAGAAGTCCGCCTGACCCCGAGATTTGCCAACCCGAAAGGAAGCAGTATGGCCATCCTGGAACCCGCCGAGCTGACCAAGGAGCTGGAGGGCACCTACTACAGCCCCAAGATGCAGTGGTGGTGCGCCCACACCGACCTCGTCGACGACGAGGGCAACGAGACCGCCCTGTACTTCTGGCCCGCCCTCGGCTCCCTCGACGAGGCCTGGATCTGCTCCTTGCACACCAAGGACGAGATCATCGACCTGACCGAGCTGTACCAGCCGCTCGGGACGTTCAAGACCGCACGCTCCGGGGTGGACGTGCAGTTCGGCTCGCAGTACATCCGCGGCAGCTACCCGGACTACGAGATCCACGTCGAAGGCACGCACGACGGGCAGCCGGTGTCGCTGACCGTGCGGATGACCGCCGACATCGCCTCCTACGAGGCTCTGCCGAAGCTGCGCGGCATCACCTGGCACTACGTTCCCCGCTTCACCGTGACCGGCGAGCTGACCCTGCGCGGAAAGACCACAAAGGTCGGCGGCGCGGGTTATCTCGAGCGACGCCGTGGCCGGTTCTGGTCGCCCGGCATCGACCGCGGCCTGTGGGAGAGCGTGGTCAAGCCCGGCCCCGATCCCTCGTTCGCGATTCCGCTGTTCTACAAGGTGTGGAAGAAGGACGGCAGCATCCAGCTGCAGACCCTCACCTTCACCGTGGACGGTGAGTCCATGGTGGACTTCGGGGAGGTCGACGTCGACATCCAGGAGACCGCGAAACTGCCCGGTTTCGAGGACATCGACCACCCGATGCGCTACCGGCTCACCGCCGAGGGCGACGGGGGGAAAGCGTCCATCGACGTCGTGCGCAGCCCGCACCGGCTGAAGCTGCGCAACTACTTCGACGACCCGGACCCGCGCGCGGAGTGGGCGGGGATCTACGGCGCCGGGCACGCCTCCGGTGAGATCACCTACCGAGGTGAGACCTACCGGGTGGACGGGCCCAGCTACGGCAGCGCGCTCTACTTCACCGAGAAGAGCTGACACCGGCGACTGGCCGGCCGTCCCGCGGACCTCTCACCCGTGTGGCGGCCGGCTTTTTTCGTGTCCGCACAAGCACTTCCGCGTCGAGGTGCAGTCGCCTGAGCACGGCCGGTGAGCTGGGCGGATTGTGTTGACGTGACCGGGAGCACGTGCTTCTATTAGGTCAATCATGCGCCCAATGAACCGGATAGCCTGAACCGGATCACTCAGAGAGGAGTGACGGTGCTTCCTTCCGCCTCAGAAGCCACAGATACCGAACCCGCGGGTATCACGGGCACCGCACCACACAGCACGGCCGGAGCCGGCGTCGTCGCCGAGGGCGTGCGGGTCGACTTCCCCAGCCCTGACGGCTCGACCCTGCGCGTGCTCGACGGGGTCACGGTGACCGTCCCACCCGGACAGTTCGTCTCCCTGCTCGGCCCCAGCGGCTGCGGCAAATCCACGTTCCTCAACGCCGTCGCCGGTCTCGTCCCGACCTCGGGCGGCACCATCACCGTCGGCGGACAGCAGCTGGACGGGCTCAACCGCCACGCCGGCTACATGTTCCAGGAGGACACCCTCCTGCCGTGGACCAGCGCACTGGACAACGTCCTGCTGCCGATGCGTGCCGCCGGTAAGCCCGACGTTGCCGAAGCCGAGCGCCTGCTGGAGCTGGTGGGCCTGTCCGGCTTCTCCCGTCGCCGCCCCGGCGAGCTGTCGGGTGGCATGCGCAAGCGCGTCCAGTTCGCGCGCCTGCTCGCCCAGGACCCCGATCTCATCCTCATGGACGAACCTTTCGGCGCTCTCGACGCCCTGACCAAGATCGTGATGCAGCAAGAACTGCTGCGGGTCTGGGACCTCGCGCCCCGCACTGTGTTGTTCGTGACCCACGACCCGGGCGAGGCGATCCTGCTCAGCGACCGGATCCTGGTGTTCGGCTCCCGCCCTGGCCGCATCGTGTTCGACGAGCAGGTCGGTATCGACCGCCCGCGCGGCGACCTCTCGCAGGTCATGAAGCGCCCGGACTACCGGGAGCTCTACGACGTGCTGCTGCACCGCCTGATGTCGCCGGAGGACCTGCGATGAGCGCCGTCGCCACCAGGACTTCCGACGCCGCTACGCGTCCCCGTCTGCGTCCCGTGAGGGCGTCGCTGCGGCTGTTCGGGCTGCGTCTCCTGCTGCTCGTGGCCGTGCTCGCCCTCTGGCAAGCGGCCGTCGAGCTGGGCCTGGTCGACCCCTTCTTCGTCAGTGAACCGACCGCGATGCTCAAACGCCTCGGCGAACTGCTGGGAACCGGTCAGCTGTACGCCGACATGGCCTTCACACTGCAGAACGTGATCGTCGGCTTCGCGATCAGCGCGGTCGCCGGCATCGCCGGCGCCTGCCTGCTCTACCGGATCCCGTTGCTGCAGAAGGTCGTCGACCCGTTCGTGCTCGCGCTCTACAGCACGCCGCGGCTCGCGCTGGCGCCGCTGTTCACCATCTGGTTCGGCATCGGCGCGGCCAGCAAGATCGCGCTCGTGGTCTCCCTGTCGTTCTTCATCATGCTGCTCAACACCTACGCCGGTCTGTCCACAGTCGACAAGCGGCTGATCAGCCAGGTGCGCATGATGGGCGGCGGCGACTGGTTCGTCTTCCGCAAGGTGAGCCTGCCCGCCTCAGTGCCCTGGCTGCTGTCGGGCACCCGGGTAGGTCTGGGCTTCGCGCTCATCGGCGCCGTCGTCGGCGAGCTGATCATCGCCGAGCACGGCCTGGGCCTGCGCATGGCCCGCGCCTCCGGGCTGTTCGACACCACCGGCGTGTTCGCCTACCTGATCGTCGTCGCGCTGCTCGGGATGATCCTCGACCAGCTCGTCCGGGTGCTGGAACGCACCCTCGCCGGCTGGGGAAACCAGCCTTCCGCTTCCTGATCCTCGCTTTCCGAAAGGAACCACCGTGCAACGGAGCACCGTGCGAAGAGCCGCCGCGATCATCGCGGCCCTGCTCACCCTGACCGGCCTGACCGCGTGCGCGGGCCGCCCCCAATCCGGCGACCCGAAGAACGTCAAGATCGCCGCGATCAACCTGCTCACCTTCAGCCCCGTGTACGTGGCCGACAAGCTCGGCTTCTTCAAGGACGAGGGACTCGACGTCACCATCGTCCCCACCACCAGCGGCGACGCGTCGGTGCAGGCGATGCTCGGCCGCAGCGTCGACGGCGCCACCACCGGGTTCGACACGCCCATCGAGCTCACCGCCAAAGGCCAGGCCGTGCAAAGCCTGGTCGGCATGGAGATGGCCACCATCTACGCCTTCGTCGGCGGCAAGAACTTCCCGGCCGTGCCGGCGGACGACCCGGCGGCGTTCGTGCGGGCGGTGAAAGGCCACAAGTTCGGCGTCGCTTCCTCCGGCTCCACCGGCGACCTGATCGCGCGCGGCCTGTTCACCGAATACGGCCTCGACCCCGAACACGACGTCTCGATCATCGCCGTCGGTACCGGTGCGGCCGCGACCGCCGCGCTGCAGTCCGGCGCCGTCGACGCGCTGATCTCCTACGAGCCCGATCTCACCCGGATCACCGGCTCCGGCGCCGGCAAGGTCGTGTTCGACCTGCGCACCAGCAAGGCCGAGCAGAACTACTCGCAGCTGCCGACCTCGACGCTGCAGGCCACCAGCGCCTGGATCAAGTCCAACCCGGACATCGCCAGGTCGCTGGTGCGCGCCGTCGCCCGCGCGGACACGGTGCTGCGCGAGAAATCCGACACCGCGCTACCGGTGCTGAAAGGCCTGTACCCGGAGCTGTCGCCGCAGCAAATCGAGAGCATCTACTCCGCCTCCCGAAGCCACTTCCGGGCGGAGATCAGCCGGCCGACCTTCGACTCGGCGATGAAGATCTACCGAGGCGCCGGCGTGGAGACCGGGCAGGTCTCCTACGAGCAGGTCGTCGCCACCCAGTTCAGCCAGGACTGGTCCGCGGCCTGAGCGGACCGGTCACCCACCCCGACACGGAGGAAGCTCCACAGTGGACAGCACTATTCTGGTCGCGACCGGGGACTCGATCCTCACCCACCGGATCTCACCGATCGAGAACGAGGACTTCGCCGGCGTCGTGGACCTCGTCCGCGAGGCCGACGTGGCCTTCACCAACCTCGAGATGGTGTTCCCCGGCGCGAACCGGCACCCGGGCGCGACCTACCACGGCACGCACCTGGGCGTGGACCCCGCGCTGCTGGAGGAGTTCACGTGGTTCGGGTTCGACCTCTACGGCATGGCCAACAACCACGCCACCGACTACGGGACCGACGGCCTGGCCGCGTCGCTGGCGAAGCTGCGCGAACGCGGGATGACCTTCGCCGGCGCCGGCCACACCCTGCGAGAGGCCCGGCGACCGGCGTACTTCCAGACCCGCAACGCTCGCGTGGCGCTGGTGTCGGCGGGCTCGAGCAACGCCCGCCTGTCGGTCGCGGCCGACCCGGGGGAGGGCGATCTGGGCCGCCCCGGCATCGCGCCGGTGCGGGTGCAGAAGACCCACCACATCCGGCGGGAGCGGTTCGAGCAGCTGCGGGAGATCCTCGCCGAGACCGGCCAGGACGTCCAGGCCACCGGTACCACCGCCCCCGGGGTGTTCCTGCCCTACCCCGACCGCAACATCTGGGACGGACCGCCGCCGGGCGGGTTCGCCGTGGAGGGTGTCCACTTCGTACCGGATAAGGAGTCTGCGGTGCGCACCACGGCGCTGCAGCGTGACGTGGACGCCCTCGTCGCCTCGGTCGAGGAGGCCCGCCGCCAAGCCGATTTGGTGTTCGTGGCGCTGCACTGCCACGAAGGCGTCGACGGGCGCTGGAACAACGACGTGCCCGCGGAGTTCCTGCGACCGCTGGCCCACGCGCTCGTCGACGCCGGCGCGCACGCCGTGCTCGGCTCCGGCCCGCACCAGCTGCGCGGCATGGAGCTCTACCGCGACCGGCCGATCTGCTATTCGCTGGGTAACTTCCTGTTCTCCCTCGAGACCATCGCCTCGTTCCCGGTCGAGGTCTACGAGCAGGTCGGGATGCCGCCCGGCTCCACCACGGCCGACCTCTACGACCGCATCACCGGCTACGCCACGCACCAGCGGTTCTGGGAGACCGTGGTGCCTCGGTTCGAGTTCTCCGGCTCGGGCGACCTGCTCGCCACGGAACTCGTGCCGGTCACGCTGGGCTTCGGACTGCCGCGCAGCCGCCGGGGCCTGCCCGTCCTCGCCGGCGCGGCCGCCGGACGGGAGATCCTCGCCCGGCTCGACGAGCTGTCCAAGCCGTTCGGCGCCCGGGTCGAGACGGCCACAACCGCGGACGGCGTCCGCGGCCGCCTCGTCGCCGCCTGATCCGCACCCCACCGGCACGCACCCCAGGAGGTCTGCATGACGTCGGCGCACGAACGGCGGGTCGCCCTCGCCAGCCTCATCGGCGGCTCCATCGAGTACTACGAGTTCTTCATCTACGGCCTGTCGGCGTCGCTGGTGTTCGGCAAGCTGTTCTTCCCCTCGGCCGACCCGCTGGCCGGGACCCTGCTGGCGCTGTCCACTTTCGCGGTGGCGTTCCTCGCCCGCCCCGTCGGCGGCTGGCTGTTCGGCCACTTCGGCGACCGCATCGGTCGCCGGGCCGTGCTGATCCTGACCCTGGTCGGCATGGGCGGGGCGACCACCCTGGTCGGCCTGCTGCCCGGCTACGGCGCGATCGGCGTGGCCGCACCGATCCTGCTGGTGGTCTTGCGCCTGGTCCAGGGGTTGTCGGTGGCGGGGGAGACCACAGGCGGGTTCCTGCTCACCTACGAGCACACCGAGCGCGGCGGCCGGCCGGGCCTGTTCACCGGGGCGGTCAGCACCGGGAATGTCGTGGGCCTGCTCCTGGCCAACGGCGCGTTCTTCCTGGTCAACCTGCTGCCCGAGGACCAGTTCCTGCGGTGGGGCTGGCGGCTGCCGTTCCTGTTCAGCGCGGTGCTTGTCGGCGTCGGGCTCTACATCCGCACCAAGCTCGCGGAAAGCCCGGACTTCGCCGCGGTGAAAGCCGCCGGGCGCGTGAGCCGCAACCCCGCGCTGGAGGTCGTGCGGCGGCACCCGCTGCGGTTCCTCGGGGTGGTGCTGGTGACGATCCCGCAGAGCATCTTCTTCTACGTGGCCTCGGTGTTCTCGCTCAGCTACGCACCGAAGGCGGGCGTGGCGGCCTCGACGGTCTCCCTGATCGTGATGGTGATCTGCGCATTGCTGGTCGTCGCGATGCCGTTCTTCGGCTGGCTCGGCGACCGCACCGGGCGACCGCGCGTGATCTTCGGCGCGGGGCTCGTGGTGATGGCGGTCGCGCCGTTCGTGTGGTTCCCGCTGTTCGACACCGGCAATCCGGTGCTGCTGTTCCTCGGGTTCGCGGTCCTGCTGGGTGGTTTCGCCGTCAACTACGGGACGCAGGGCATGTTCTACCCCCAGCTGTTCCCGGCTCACCTGCGCTACAGCGCGATCGGTGTCAGCGTCGCCGTCGGCGGCGTGCTGGGCGGCGCGTTCGCCCCGCTGATCGCGATCTGGCTGCTCGGCACGTCGGGCAGCTGGGTGCCGGTTGCCTGCTACATGACCGGCACGGCAACGATCGCGGCGGTGACCACGCTCCTGCTGCGGCCCCGCACTGCCGACTCCGCCGCCTTCGTGGATGAGTCCGCGGCGGTGCGCTCGTGAGCGTGACCCGAACCGAGCTCCGAGTGGACGTCAGCGCGGCCGTCGGAGCCGAAGCGTCCCTGGCGGTCACGGTCCACCGCAGCGGGTCCGCGGCGGAGGTCTTCGCCTTCGCCGTGCCGGGCGGCGGCTACACCCGCGGCTACTACGACTTGTCCCATCCGGCACTGGACGGGCCGGGGCAAGCCGAGTACCACGCGTCACGCGGATGGGTGTTCGCCGTCTGCGACCCACTCGGCAGCGGCGACAGCACGCCCGTACCCGACGCGCTCGCCGGACTCGACGCGAGCGCGCACGCCGCGCACCTGGCGTGCACGCAGATCCGGGCACAGCTGGGCCTCGGGCCGGCCGTCGGCATCGGGCACTCGCTGGGCGGGATGCAGCTGATCCACCAGCAGAGCCGGTTCGCCACGTTCTCGGCGATCGCCGTGCTGGGCTTCAGCGCGATCCACACCCGGATCCCGACGCCGGACGCGCGGGTACTGGCCCCCGCCGGTGGCCGTTCGGTGGCCGAGGCGTGGGCCGGCGAGCTGAGCGACGACCTCGCGAACCTGCGCTATGCCTACCACTGGGACGATGTGGCACCCGAGCTGGTGGCCGCGGACCTGTCCGCGGGTTTCCCGGTGCGCACCGCCGATCCACTTCCGCCGTGGATCAGCCGCACGTTCCCGCCCTATGCGGCCGACTGTCTGGCTCCGGGTGTGGTGGCCGAGCAAGCCGCATCGATCGACGTACCGGTCTTCGTCGGCGCCGGCGAACGTGACGTCCTGGCCGACGCCCGCGCCGAGGCGGCCGCCTACCCGGCCAGCCGTGACATCACGATCGCCGAAATCCCCCGTTGTGCCCACATGCACAACTTCTCGCCCCGGCGTGGCCGACTGTGGCAGCGGCTGCACGCGTGGGCCGAATCCTTGGAGGACTGATGCCTGACCGCACCGCTCTGCTCCTGATGGACCTGCAGCCCCTCACCGTCCCGGCCTTCGGCGGAGACGACGCGCTCCTGACCCGCCTGGCCGGAGCCGCGGCCGCGGCCCGCGCGGCCGGCGTCGACGTGATCCACATCCGCATCGCCTTCCGTCCCGGCTACCCGGACGTCGCGGCGGGCAACAAGATCTTCTCCGCCGTGACCGGCATGATGGACATGACCGAGTCCAATCCGGACACAGACGTGCATCCGGGGCTGGCTCCCGATCCGGCTGACTTCGTGGTGACCAAGCGCCGGGTGAGCGCGTTCTCCGGCAGCGATCTGGAGCTGTTGCTGCGTTCTCGTGACGTCGGCACGCTGGTGCTGGCGGGGGTTTCCACGTCCGGTGTGGTCCTGTCGACACTGCGCCAGGCCGCCGATCTGGACTATCGGTTGGTGGTTCTGTCCGACGGTTGCGATGACCACGACTCCCACGTGCACGAGGTGCTGGTGGGATCGGTGTTCCCGGCACACGCGGAGATCGCGACCACGGAGGAGTGGGTCGCTGGGCTGGGCTCGGACCGGCACGGATGACAGGTGCTCCCTCGCCGAACGGAAGGTCTCGGAGATGACTCTCGACCAGCAGGTGCAGCCGTCTGAATCCGGAACCCGGCCGGATCCGGTCCCCGAGCGGTGCGAACTGCGCTACGACCAGCTCTTCGGCTGGTCTGTGCGGAGACGCGGCGTCCAGTCCTTCCTGGCGCTGGAGAGGGGCATCTGCGCCGTGACGCTGCCGAAGCTCAGCGCCGGACCGGTCATCGCCCGTCTCGCTGCCAACGGCTGCGCGGGGCCGGCCTTGGTGATCCCGATGCGGCGTGGCCCGCACGTGGCTCTGCTTGCCGAGGTCGACGGGCTCATCCCGTCCCGATCGGAGTTGCCCGAGGACGCCGAGGTGCTCGCGTGGGGCGCGCTGCTGCCCTTGCCCGATCGAGCCCGCCGGGACGCCGCGGCGGAATGGCTCATCGCGCCCGACCCTCGGCAGCGGTGGCTCCCCAGCTTGGACGCAGTGCTCGCCGGCATTTCTGCCCGCCGCTGACTGCCCGACATCGTCGAGACAGGGCCCATCGCTACTTCGCCGCGCACTCTTGCGTCCACGGTAGGCGCGGGTGGCCATCTGGCGGGGCGGGCGACCACAGCCGCCGTCACTCGGCGATCCGGTCAAGATGGCCGACCGCGTCATCGCGAGTGCCCGGCAGTCGCCGGCCTCGAAGCAGCTCGTGCTGGGCAGCGATTCGTTCCGCTTCCCGCGAGGCCGCTGGCGGAGTGCCTTGCCGACGTCGAGGCGCAGCAGCACACCGCCGGAGGCACGGACTTCACCGAATAGGTCAGCTACCGTTCGAACCCCGGCGGACCAGTCGAGTCGCCGTGGTTCGGGCCGAGGCCGGTCGTGGTCGCCGTCAGGCGCTCGCGCCTTGAAGGGCGAGCAAGCTCTCTGCGGTGTCGGCGATGGTGTCCTCGATCGGCCGCGGCGACCAGCCCAGCAGGTCCTGCGCCTTCTTCGAGGTGGCGTCGAAGTTCTTGCCCAGCTGCGGGCGCAGGATGCGCAGGCCGGGGTTGACGCGTGCGAGGGCGCGCGCGGTCCACACCGGCAGTTCGCGCGTGGGGACCTTCGACGCGCGGTCGCCGAGGCGGTCGCGAAGGATCGCGGCGATGTCGCGCACCCAGAGGCTGTGCCCGGAGATCGCGAGGAACCGCTCGCCTGCCGCGGTGGGATCGGTCATCGCCCGCAGGTGCAGGTCCGCGACGTCGCGTACGTCCACGTACCCCATCGCGAACTTCGGCAGCGCGGGCAGTTCGCCGTCCAGCATCCGCTGGAGCAGCCCGAGCGAGGGCGAGTAGTCGGGGCCCAGAACCGGCCCGAACACACCCACGGGGTTCACGACCGCCAGCTCGACACCGCCGTGCTCGGCGACGAAGTCCCACGCCGCTTTTTCCGCCAGGGTCTTGGACTTCTGGTACGGCGCGATCCCGCCGTCCACATTGCTCCAGTCCTCCTCGGTGAACACTCGCGACTTCTCCGGGTGTCCCATCCCGACCGCGCCGAACGCCGACGTCAGCACGACCCGTTTCACCCCGGCTTCGCGCGCGGCCCGCAGCACGCGCAGCACGCCGTCCCGGGCGGGCGCGACCATGTCGTCGTCGCTCTGGGACAGGCTGGTGAGCGTGGGGGAGGCGACGTGCAGCACGTAGTCGCACCCCTCGACCGCCTCGCGCCAGCCGCCGTCCTGCTGCAGATCCGCCTGCAGCACGGTCAGCTTCGCGTTTTCGGGTGCTCCGCCGGCCCGCAGCATCTCGCGCACCACGGATTCCTTTTTCAGGTCGCGCACCGTGGTGCGGACGGTGTGCCCGTCGGCCAGCAGGGCGAGCACGCAGAAGCTGCCGATGTAGCCGGAGCCGCCGGTGACCAGTACTTGAGCCATGGATTACCTCACAAGGTCTCGGGAGAGTGGCATTTCTCGAACCGGCTCGGGTTGCTCCGGGCTTGGTGCACCGGGTGGTGCTCCTGTACGGTTCTGGAGAGGTCTCCACATAAACTACCGGAGACGTCTCCGGATAGCAAGGAGGTCCCGTGGTCCGCTCGGACGCCCGCGAAAACAGGGCTCGCATCCTGCAGGTCGCCCGCGAAGCCTTCGCCGAGGACGGTGAGGTCTCGATGAACCAGATCGCACAGCGTGCCGGGGTGGGACCGGGCACCCTGTACCGCAACTTCCCGACCAAGGAGGCTCTCGTTCTGGTCGTCTACCAGCACGAAGTCGACCGGCTCATGGAGTCGGTGCCGCAGCTGCTGGCGACGCACCCGCCGCTGGAGGCGCTGCGGCAGTGGACCGTCGACCTGGTGGCCGCCATGCGGAAGAAGCACGGTCTCGGTGACGCCCTCAGTCCCGACGCGCACCAGGTGATCGCCGAGCAGACCTACGGTCCGGTCATCGCCGCGATCACGCAGCTGCTCGACGCCGGCAAGCACGACGGCACCATCCGCGCCGACGCCGATCCGCGCGACTTCCTGCAGCTCACCGGCGCCCTCTGGCGGGCGGCCTCGGGACCGGAAGACCGCTCGGCGTCCATGCTGGCCCTCATCCTCGACGGACTGAGCGCTCACCGGCGCTCGTGACGCAATCACCGTTCATGGTGCCGGTTCTTGCGCTGTCGCTGCGGCGTTCCTGCTCGAATCCGGGCGCGATCACCCGAAAACCACGCTAACCGGTGAATCCGCGTGCCTGTGGCGGTTCACGAAACGATGGCCGGCGAAAACTGTTGCCGTGACAGAGGTCCCTCATTGCTGCGACATGGTGCATGCTGCAGGTCGCCGGCTGTTCACGCTGGTGGGGGCGCTTGTTCGAGACCGGAGAACACGGTAGCGATCAGGCGTCGTCCCTGGGTCACGCCGTCGTCGTTGTTCGCGACCCGCCACAGGAAGCTCATCAGCATGATGATGTCCGCCGGATCGTGCCCGGCGGCAATGGTGCCTTCGGCCACGCAGGCGTCGACGAGCTTCTTCACCGCCGCGGTGGTCGGCGCCCACGAGGCGCTGATCACATCCTGGGCGGCGGCGCTGTGCAACGCGTCACCGAGGCCGTGCTTGATGCGGATGTAGGCGGAGAGGGTCTCGAACCACTCGATGAAGGCGGCCTTCGCGGACGAGTGTCGCTCGAGGGCGTCGTCGGCGGTGGTGGTCAGGCGTTCGATGTCGTGCTGGTAGGCCGCGAGGATCAGGTCTTCTCTGGTGGGGAAGTGGCGGTAGAGCGTTCCGGCGCCGACGCCGGCGCGTTTGGCGACCTCGCTCAGTGGCACGAGCGGGTTCTGCGCGAACAGTTCGTGGGCGGCCTCGATGATCGCGACGCGGTTGCGCGCGGCGGCCTTGCGCTGCGTGCCGTAGGTGGTCGGCGGCTGGACGGTCATCACTCCATAGTGCCCCCTCGTTGACTCGCGGACAATCCTCCGCTAGTTTCGAGAGCACTTGCGGAGGATCGTCCGCGAGTTCTGCCTCTCAGGAGATCTCCCATGCGTTATGTGAAACTCGGAGCCACCGGCCTGGACGTCTCGCCCATCGCGATCGGCGCGATGACCTACGGCGAGCCCGACCGCGGCCACCCCGTCTGGTCCCTCGGTGAAGAGGACGCCCGTCCGCTGATCAAGCACGCCCTCGACGCCGGCATCAATTTCTTCGACACCGCGAACATGTACTCCAACGGCTCCAGCGAGGAGATCCTCGGCCGCGCGCTGAAGGACTTCGCCGATCGCGACGACGTCGTGATCGCCACCAAGCTGCGCCACCCCATGCGCCCGGGTCCCAACGGAAAAGGCTTGTCCCGCAAGGCGATCATGACCGAGGTCGACCACTCCCTGCGGCGGCTGGGTACCGACTACATCGACCTCTACCAGGTGCACCGCAACGACCACGCCACCCCGCTGGAGGAGACCCTCGAAGCGCTGCACGACCTGGTCAAGGCCGGAAAGGTGCGGTACCTGGGCGCGTCGTCGATGTTCGCCTGGGAGTTCGCCAAGGCGCTGCACCTGCAGAAGCAGCACGGCTGGGCGCGGTTCGTGTCCATGCAGGACCACTACAACCTGCTCGCCCGCGAGGAGGAACGCGAGATGATCCCGCTGTGCCTCGACGAAGGCGTCGGCACGATCATCTGGAGCCCCCTGGCCCGCGGCCGCCTCGCCCGCGCCTGGGACGACGCCAAGTCCACCGCCCGCGCCGAGACCGACGGCGGCTACGCCGACATGCTCTACTCGCCCACCGAAGAGGCGTCGAACCACGCCATCATCGACGCGGTCGGGAAGGTCGCGGCCGAGCACGGCGTGAGCCGCGCCTCGATCGCGCTGGCCTGGCTGCACCGCCAGCCGGTCGTCACCGCCCCGCTGGTCGGCGCCGGCTCGACCACGCAGATCGACGACGCCATCGCCTCACTGGACGTCGAGCTCACCGACGAGGACGTCCGCGCGCTCACCGCCCCCTACACGCCGCGGTACGACTGGCAGGGCGTCTCCGATGAGGCGACCATGGACGCGATCCGCGCCCGTGTGCCGGGAATGGCGCTGAAGTGACGCCGATCGTGCGCTCCGGCGCTGCGGCCCGCGTCGGAGCGGTTCTGCTCTTCATCGGTCCGCTGGTGTCGTGGGTGGCCGAACTCGTCACGGCGGCGGCTTGGCAGGAGCCGCACTACTCGCTGTTCTACAACTGGGTCAGCCATCTCGGGCTGACCGGCCCGAGCCAGGTCGCGTTCGGACAGGTCGGGAACTCCCCGCTCGGGGCGGTCATGGACATCGGCTGGGTGCTCTACGGCATCCTGCTGATCGTCGGCACGTTGCTCACCTTCGACCTGCGCGGAGGACCGCGGCCGATCGTGATCGTCGTGCTGGCGGTCCTGGCCGGTGTCGGCGTGTCGTGCGTCGGGATCTTCCAGGGGTCCAACGCGAACGTCGCGAACGGCCTGATCGTCTTCCACACCTACGGTGCGCAAGGCGTGATGCTGGCCGGGAACCTCATGGCGATCACCGTCGGCGCCGCCGGGAGCCGGATCGGCTTGGGCCGTGGCCGCCGGATCACGAGCATCGTGCTGGGTGTCTTCGGTCTGGTTGCGTTCGCGGTCTTCATGGCGGATGTGTTCACCGGCTGGGCGTGGAACATCGGTCTGTTCGAGCGGGCCGTGATCTATCCGATCATGGTCGGCCACGTCGTCCTCGGCAGCGGGCTTCTCACCGCTCGGGCCGCCCGGACCGCCCAGCACACGTCGCAGCGCCAGCCGGTCCCCGCCGGCCGATAACAGAACCCGGGTGGGCCGACCTCGCGCCGGTCCGCCCGGGACAGAGAGAGCGAGAAAGACCTGACCGAGGTGCTGGTCACGGGAGAAGGAACCGGCTACGTCGGCGGGTGAGCGGTCATCGCCCTCCTGCAGTGCGGCTACGACGTGCGCGCCACGGTCCGCTCGGCATCCCGAGAGCAGGCGGTGCTCGACGCCGTGTCCACCGAAGGTGATCAGGGCGGGCGGTTGAGCTTCGCACACGCCGGCCTGGATGAAAGACGACGGCTGGGATGCCGCGATGGACGGTGTCGAGTTCGTCCTGCACGTCGCCTGACCACTGGGCGACGGAGGAGACAATGGCCCCGAAGCGCTGATCGTTCCCGCCCGCGACGGCGCGCTGCGCGTGCTGCGCGCAGTGACCCGCGCCCAGGTGAAACGGGTCCTGATGACCTCTCCCGCCAACGCCGGCCCCATGTCCTGCAACACCGAGGGTGTCACCGACGAGACACGGTCCGGAACGCCCGGGATCGGCCAGCTGTCTCTCGATCAGGCGTCTGTGTCCAGAGCGGCGGCGCGCAATGCGGCGGCGACGCGGGCCGCCGGTTCCGAGAGCGGTCGTGGAAGGCGGGCGAGTACGACGCGTCGCTGCTCTCCAGGTCCGCCGCGGACTGCCATCACCCGCACCCCCGGCGGCACCACGGATCCGAATGCACCGGGCACGGTCGTGATGCCGCAGCCAACGGCGACGAGGTGCAGCTTCGCCAGCCAGTCGCGGGCGGTGTGCGCGATCTCGGGCCGCTCGTCCAGGCCGGGCCACACACCCATCACGTGATCGTCGCCCGAGCCGCCGATCCAGCGCTGGCCGCGCAGGTCGGCGACGTCGACGTACTCCCGGCGCGCAAGCGGGTGGCTCTCGGACACGGCCACGCGCAGGCTGCGCTCGGTGAGCGTCTGCAGGACCAGCGCCGGTGTTTCGGCGTCGGGCGGTCGGAACGGCGGCGCCGAGGCCAGCAGCGCCAGCTCGACAGTGCCGGCACGCAGAGCGCGGATCAGCGCGGGGGTACGGCCTTCCCGGCTGAGCACGGTGATCGCCGGGTGTGTCCGTCGCAGGGCCGACAACGTCCGGGGGAGCAGGTCGGCACCGGCGGTCGGAATCCACCCCAGCCGGACCGTGCCCTGCTCATCCGGTAGTCCGGCCAGTTCGCGGGCGGTGGCGTCGAGCTGGTTTATCACGTCGGCGGCGCGGCGCACCACGAGCTGCCCGGCCGAGGTGAGCCGCACGCCGTCGTGGCGCCGTTCGAGCAACGGCGTTCCCGCCGCGCGTTCCAGCGACGCGATCTGCCGGGAGACCGCGGACTGGGTGTAGCCCAGCGCGGCCGCCGCCGCGGTGAGCGTGCCCCGCTCGGCGACCTCGCGGAACACCCGCAGCGCGGTCAGCGACGCATCGGAGAAAGCCATGAGCCAACTGCATACCAGGTTTGCGTTTCCTTCGCTGCCGTCATGGCAGGAATGCTCCTAGCGTGGAGGTATGGACCTGATCAAGACTCCTTTCGGATTCAGCAGCACCGCCGCGGAAGTCGCCACGGGCATCGACCTGACCGGCCGGCGGGCCGTGGTGACCGGCGCCTCCTCCGGCCTCGGCGCCGAGACCGCCCGAGCCCTGGCCGCGACCGGCGCCGAGGTCACTCTCGCCGTCCGCGACGTCGAAGCCGGCCAGCGTGCTGCCGCCGACATCGCTGCCACCACCGGAAGCCGCGCGCTGCACGTCGCCCCGCTGGACCTCGCCGACCCGGCATCGGTCGCCGCGTTCACCGGCTCCTGGAGCGGCCCGCTGCACATCCTCGTGAACAACGCGGGCGTGATGGCCACGCCCGAGCAGTACACGCCGCGGGGCTGGGAGTTGCAGTTCGCCACCAACCACCTCGGGCACTTCGCCCTCGCGACCGGCTTGCACGGCGCACTGGCCGCCGACGGCGCCGCCCGCATCGTGGTGGTCAGCTCCACCGGGCACATGCAGTCGCCGGTCGTCTTCGACGACGTTCACTTCGCGTTCCGGCGTTACGACCCGTGGCTGGCCTATGGCCAGTCGAAGACCGCGAACGTGTTGTTCGCCGTCGAAGTGACGCGCCGTTGGGCTCGTGACGGCATTACTGCGAACGCGCTGATGCCGGGCGCGATCTACACGAACCTGCAGCGCCACACCGGCGGCCGCGGCAGCGGCCAGGTTCCGCCCGAGCTCATCAAGACGCCGGAACAAGGCGCCGCGACGTCGGTGCTGCTCGCCACCTCACCCCTGCTTGTCGGAATCAGCGGCCGCTACTTCGCTGACTGCAACGAGACCGAAACCATCGACCGCCGCGGCGAAGCCCCGGCCCTGCACGGTGTGGCCCGCTACGCGCTCGACCCCGACAGTGCCGACCGCCTCTGGATCCTGTCGGAAACCCTGCTCGCGAAAGGAATCGCATGATCACGAAGGTCGCTCCCGTCACCGGCGCCACCTAATACCTCGGCCTCGCCCTGGTCGAGAGACCCGCTGGCAGCCTGTCCACTGAGGACACCGTCTACCTCACCGGCCGGGACGCCGGGCGCGTCGCCCAGGCGGTCCAAGCTCTGGCCGCCGGCGAGGCCGGGTCCGCAGCGAGGGTCTCGCCGTCGTCGGCCCGCACGAGGCCGACCGCCTCACCGCGCGGCTGCAGGAGCCAACCGGGCGCCGGGTTGGACGGCGTCGGTTGGCGGCCACACCGGCTGCGCGCCAGCATCGGGTTCGCCCGCGTCGAACGAGTGGAGCACCTTGCCGAGGACCGTGCACGCGACGTGTTCGCTGCCCGATGCATCGACTGGGGCCCGGTGCCGATCGTGTGGTGCCACGGTGTTCCTGGCCCGTTGGTGGTGCGTGGCGGGGACGTTCAGGTGCTGGACCACACGAACCCCGGCCGGGTGCACCACGATGAAGCGCACCCGTCGTGGGCTGCCGTCGAGGGGGTCCTTCTGCGAGGTTCGGTGCCGGCGGGCCGAGAACCCCATCAGTGGCGTCGTGAACCCCGGCCGCGGACAGGACATTCCTCGTGGACCGACGAGGGCTCGGCGCGCCGGGCGATCTACCGGGCGACCGGGTTCACCAAGCCCGCCGCGGCTCTGCCCGTGGGGGATTACCTGCGTATCCATCGAGATCGCTGGCCAGAGGTTGACCAGGACGTCGACGAGGGCTTCGCTCGAATCGAGGATCTCCGCCTTCTCGACTCCGACGTCGCACGGCAGCTGTTTGCGGCTGCGGGGTGGGACACGACCGTCGTGGTCGCGACCCTGTACGCATTGCCCGGCGTGGTGCTTCTGCGGAGCGAGCACCTCGTGGAGGTTCAGGCGCAACCGAACGCGGAGCGGAACGCCTGGGAATTCCGAAACCCGTGGAATCCTGAGCCGCCGATGGAGTTCTGCGACAGCCGCAGTCGGACAGAAGCTGAGCGGCGAGCGGCGGAGACCGTCGACGCGGCCTGCCGCCCGCAGATCGAGGAGCAGGACTGGTATCCGAGCAGATACCGCGACCCCTTCAAGCGACGGCTGGCGCTGGAGTCCCGGCACGGAGTGCGGATGGTGCCGCTGTCGGCGTTGCCGTGGCCTCACAACCAGTCGAACTGCCGATTAGGTCCCCTCGCCGGCACTCTCCGGACTGCAGTGATTGATGCGCAGACCGCTCATGCCGCCGCATTCCTATCCCAGGACGGTCGTACCGCGATGGAATCGTGTCGTTACCATCAGCCGGACTGGCCGCGCCTGGTCGGAATCCTGGTCGACATCCTGGGCTCCGCCGGAGCGGGCGAGCCGCAGCCGCGACAGCACCCGGATTACCGTCGGCTTTCCGCTGAAGACCAGCAGTGGCTGGGCTCCCTCCTGGAGGAGCCGATCGACTGGGATGACCGCGACCAGTCGCTGACCAACGGCCAACACCGCGTATGCGCACTGCGGGCAGCACGAGTTCAGCCCTGTCCGGTCCGGGGAAACTACCTGCTCGACACCGACTACGGCTCCGCAATCCCAGCGACGAAACAAGCGAAAAATGCAATTCGCGCGAGTTGGCGGCGCTATGCCAGTGAGCGAGGCTGGCCGAGGTGGGTCGGCACCCTGATTGGCAAACTTCCACCCGCAATGCAGACGCGAATATCTATGGAATATTGATTCAATTGTTGATCGCGGAGGGTGAGGGCCACGTCCTGGTGGAGCACTGGAGTCGAGGAGTCTGTGTGCGACCTAATCATTTGGGCGAGCGGAAGCTCTGCGGATCCAGTGATCTCGGAGAATGCGTTCGTGCACCGCTCGAGTGAGCGGGCGTCGGCCCTCGCTCCGCGCCTCCGCTCAGTGTGAGCTGCCGGCCGCCGTCGCTAGTCGGTCCGCGCGAGGCCCGCGAGGAGCAGGTCGATCATGCGCCGCGCCTGGTAGCCCGGGAACGTGTCGGCTCCGATGCAGAGGTTGCCGACGCCGAGCATCAGGTCGAAGGCCCGGATGTCGTCGCGGGTCCGGCCGGTCGTGGCCGCTGCCTTCAGCAGCCGGTCGAGAACGGGCAGCAGGCGTTCGACGAACTCGGCGTGCAGGCTCTCGAATCCCGCTTGATCGGAGCGTAGTGCCTCGGCCAAGCCGTGCTTGGTGACCAGGAAGTCGGCGAACCGGTGCACCCAGTTCCGCAGGGTGTCCTCCGGGGATTCACCGGCCGCGGGCGTGGTGGCCGCGAGCGCGTCGACCTGGTGCCGGAAAACGGCGACGACCAGGTCCGCGCGGGTGGGGAAGTGCCGGTAGATGGTGGCGATGCCGACGCCCGCTTCGGCGGCGATGTCCCGCACGGGGGCGTCGACCCCCGTGCGGACGAACACGGTGGCGGCGGCGTCGAGAAGTGCCTGCTCGTTGCGGCGAGCATCGGACCGCTTGCTCTGTTGGTGCTCAAGCCCGTCGGCCTGGCGGCTGGAGCGCCTGTCTTCTACCACATGCACGGCGGTGGCATGATCATCGGCAACAGCCGCACGGGAGTCGGCGCCGTTCTCGACTGGGCCGTCGGCAACGGTGCCGTCGTGGTGTCGGTGGAGTACCGGCTGGCACCGGAACACCCCGATCCGGCGCCGATCGAGGACTGCTACGCGGGTCTGTTGTGGACTCATGAGCACGCCGCGGAGATCGGCGGCGACCCGGACCGGATCGTCGTCACCGGGGCCGGCGCCGGTGGCGGGCTCGCGGCCGGTGTGGCACTGCTCGCCCGCGACCGCGGCGGGCCCCGGCTGTTCGGCCAGGTGCTCATGTGGCCGATGCTCGACGACCGGCTCGTCACGCCGAGCAGCCGGGAACTCGACGGCGAGGGCATCTGGGACGCCACCAGCAACCTGACCGGATGGACCGCGTTGCTCGGCGAACGCAGGGGCGGCGCCGACGTCAGCAGCTACGCGGCACCGGCCAGAGCGACCAACCTCACCGGCTTGCCCACCGCGTTCGTCGACGTCGGCTCTGTCGAGACCTTCCGCGACGAGGCCGTCGACTACGCCACCCGGCTGCTGCGGGCCGGCGTCCAGACCGAGCTGCACGTCTGGCCGGGCGGCTTCCACGGATTCGACGGCATCGCCCCGCACGCCTCGCTGTCACAGACCGCATCGGCGACCCGGTCCGCCTGGATCCGGCGACTACTGGCCTCGGGTTGACGACGCCCCTTCTCACCGCGGCTCCCCGCATGGCGCTGGAAGGCTGCGCGGCGTCAAGGGCGGCGTGATCGTCCGGATCCAGCATGATCCGCGTGATCCCGGCGGCGCGAATGGATCGCACATCGTCGGGTGAACGGGACGAGACCGACGACGACTTCCGGTTCGACGAGCTTCCACTGCGGCTGGACGTCCTCCGGCTCGTGGTGGGTGTGGACGATGGTGGCGTAGCCGGACTCGTCCAGCGCTGCTGGGCCGGCCTGTCGTCGCTGGTTTGGGACGTTCGTGCGACCTCGGCGCTGGTCGCGACATGGCGCTGTCCTGGACCGCGCGATGTACAGGCAACAATGTCGCGGCTGCTGCGACCGGAGGCCTCACGCACCGGACCAAGCCGGCCGGCATGGAGTGAGAGCCAACCGATCGTCAGGACTCGAAGTCGCTCGTCGGCCATATGAGCCGACGCGCAGACAACCCGATCAGAATCGATAGGTCTCAGCGACGTTCTCGGTCATTCGGGAGGTCTCGCGTTCGTCGAACAGGTGGCCCATGCGGTGCTGCTTGGTGGCCAGGTAGCGAAGGTTCGCAGGCGCCGCACCGGCCGTGAGCGGGAGCCGGTGCGCGACGGCGATCCCGCCGGCTTCCAGGTGCCGGATCTTGTCGGGGTTGTTGGTCAGCAGCTGGACCCGGGTGATGTCGAGGTCACGCAGGATTGCCGCGGCGGCACCGTATTCGCGTGCGTCGGCCGGCTCGCCGAGCCGGAGGTTGGCGTCCACTGTGTCCAGTCCGTCGTCCTGGAGTTCGTATGCCGCCAGCTTTTTCGCCAGCCCGATGGCCCGGCCCTCGTGTCCGCGCAGGTACACGAGCACCCCGCCGTCGCGTCCGATCCGCGCCAGTGCGTCGTCGAGCTGGGGGCCGCAGTCGCAGCGCCTCGAGCCGAGGGATTCGCCGGTGAGGCATTCGGAATGCACCCGCACGATCACCTCGCCGCGGGGCCTGCCGCGGACGAGCGCGAGATGGTCGGCGCCGGTGCGCAGGTCGAGGTAGCCCAGCGCGCGGAAGCGGCCGTATCGGGTCGGCAACTCGGTCGCGGCGGTCTGCACCACGCGCGGCTCTTCCGTGGTCGGCAAGGGATTCCGGCGCCGGTAGGAGATCAGGTCCGCGATGCTCAGCGTAGGCAGGTCGAACCGGCTCGCGAGCGCGTCGACGGCCGGGCCGCGGAGCATCGACCCGTCGTCGTCCACCAGTTCCGCGATGGCTGCCACGGGCGGCACACCCGCGAACCGGCACAGGTCCACCGCTGCCTCGGTGTGTCCTGGCCGCTCCAGTACGCCGCCGGCGCGCGCACGCAGCGGCAGGATGTGCCCGGGGCGGGCGAAGTCCGTGGCCGCGGCCGCCGGATCCGCGAGCATCCGCAGGGTGCGGGCGCGATCCGAGGCGCTGATCCCCGTGGTCACCCCGGTCCTCGCGTCCACGGTCACGGTGTAGGCCGTGCCGTGCGGGTCCTCGTTGCGCTCCACCATCGGAGGCAGGCGAAGGCCGGCTGCACGGCGCGCCGTCATCGGCGCGCACAGCAGTCCCGATGTGTGCCGGACGGCCCAGGCTGTCCAGTGCGTCGTCGCGGCGTGCGCGGCGAGCACCACGTCGCCCTCGTTTTCCCGGTTGGCCGCGTCGGTCACGAGCACCGGCCGCCCCTCCCGCACGGCGGCCAGCGCCATCGTCACCCTGTCCATGAGGCAAGTATAAGCATGCTTACGCTATCTGCGCATGCTTACTCATCGGTCCGCCCCATCTCCCGAAGCTCGCCCTCGACGACGAGCGCGGCCTGTCGCAGCTGACGGTCGGCGGCGACGATCTCGTCGTGACCGAGCACCGCCCCCAGCGTGTCGCTGATCTTGAGCACCTCGGTGCCCATCTCCTCCAGCGCGGCGAGGCCGGCCTGGGTGACCTTGAGTGAGAGTGCCCGTTCGCTCTCCGGGTGCGCGCCGCGAGCGACGAACCCGCGCTTCTCCAGCTGGGTCACGATGCGTGTCATCGTTTGCGGACGGGCGTAGCACCGCCTGGACAGCTGGGCCAGCGTGAGATGCGGCCGGTTGGCCAATATCCGCAGTGCCGTGTAGCTGGACAGCGTCATGTTCCACGGTCGCAGCCGCGCATTGCCGATCCGCGAGATCGCGCGCTCGAACCGGAACGCGGCGTCGATCAGGGAGGACGCTTCGTCCATGTCTGTCGCCGGGTGCGCGGGCGAGCGACCGTCGTCGAACGGATCGATGTAAGGCAAGGGATCGGTCACCCCTGCAGCCTAGAGCGACCTCGGCACGCGTGGGTCAGCATGCTTGCATCAACGTTCGCAGGCTTATATGGTCTCAGCATGCTTACATCAACGCGATTCCGATCCGTTCTGGGGCACTTCCCCAGCGGCGTCGTGGCGATCACCGGGCGGGACGCCAACGGTGGGCCGGCGGGCATGGCTGTCTCGTCCTTCACGTCGGTCTCGCTCGACCCGCCCCTCGTGGCGTTCCTGCCCGGCAAGACGTCCTCGACGTTTCCGGTGCTCGCCCGGAGCGGCACGTTCTGCGTCAACGTCCTCGCCGCCGGCCAGGAGGACATCTGCCGCGCGCTGGCGATGTCCGGAGTAGACAAGTTCGCCGGCCTGCCCTGGCGCCCCGGGCCGCACGGAGATCCCGTGCTCGAGGGGGTCGTGGCCTGGATCGGCTGCACGATCGAGGCCGTGCACGACGCCGGCGACCACCACATCGTCATGGGCCGCGTCGACGACCTGGCGGCCGACCCCGCGGCGGAGCCGCTGCTGTTCTTCCGCAGCCGGTACCACCACCTCGCGGCCGCCTGAGCCGCCCGGACCCGGCGTCCGACCCGGGGCCACGACCTCAACGGAGAGGCATGTCATGACCACACCGGCGGAAGTGAGACGCACGACGCTCGCGGCCTCCATCGGCAACACGGTGGAGACCTACGACTACGCGGTTTACGGGTTCCTCGCGACCGTGCTGGCCAAGGTCTTCTTCCCGGCCGCGAGCACCGCGGCCGGCCTGCTGTCGTCGTTCGCGGTGTTCGGCTCGGCGTTCCTGGCCCGCCCCGCGGGCGCCCTGGTCTTCGGCCCGATCGCGGACCGGCTCGGCCGGCGCCCCGCGCTCGTGGCGTCCCTGCTCCTGATGGCCGGCGCCAGCACGCTGATCGGCCTGCTGCCGGCGACCGGGACGATCGGCATCGCGGCACCGGTCCTGCTGGTGCTGTTGCGGTTCACGCAGGGACTGGCCGCGGGCGGCGAATTCACCACCGCGATCATCTACGTCGCCGAGTTCGCGCCGCCGGACCGGCGGGGCGAACTGGCGAGCCGCGTGCAGGTCGGCAGCCTGACCGGTTTCCTGCTGGGGGCGGTCGTCGTGCTGTCGCTCAACGCCGCGCTGACCCCGGCGCAGCTGCTCGACTGGGGCTGGCGGGTGCCGTTCCTGCTGGCCCTGCCCATCGGCGCGATCGGCCTCTACCTGCGCAGCCGGTTCGGCGAGACCCCGGAGTTCCTCGCCGCCCGCCGCCGGCCGTCCACAGCGGACACGACCGTGGACCGGCAGTGGTCCTCGGTGTTCCTGCTCGTCGGCGTGTCCGTGCTGCACATCGTCGGCATCTACATGGTCTATACCTATGTGCAGAGCTACCTCATCCAGCTGCGCCTGTCCGCCCTCACCGCCACCTCGGTGATCGCGTTCGCGCTGGTGGCCGGGATCTTTCTCGTGCTGGCCGGCGGCCGCGCCTCGGACCGGACGGGGCGCCCGAAAGCCTTGCTGGTGTCCTCGCTCGCCGTGCTCGTGGTGAGCTATCCGCTGTTCGCCGTGCTGGCCACCGCCCCGCCGTGGTGGCTGGCCATCGTCTGCACGGTGCTGCTGTCGGCCGGCCCGGCGTTCTACTCGGGCATCGCGCCGATCACCTACGTCCAGCTCGTTCCGGTGCGCAGACGCGGCAGCGTCGTCGGCATCTCCTACAACGTCACCGTCGGCATCCTCGGTGGCTCGGCGGTGTTCATCTGCCAAGCACTGATCGAACTGACCGGCGACCGTCGCTCACCCGCGTACCTCCTGCTGGCCGCGGCCGCCGCCAGCGCCCTCGCCGCGTTCGCGCTGACCCGCCGCGCCGCGCGGCGCCCCGAACCCGCCCCGTCCACCCTGCCGATGTCCGCGGAGTCCAGCCCATGACCACCTTGCCCCTGTCCGATGCCCACGGCCTCGTCGTGGCCGCCATGGCCAAAGCCGGGCACACCCCGGACGAGGCCCCCGTCATCGCCGATCACCTGCTCGACTGCGAACTGCGGGGGCTGACGTTCGGCGGCCTCGCCCGTGCCCTGTCCATCGTGGAACGGATCCGCGCCGCGGGCGAGGCTCCGCGGCCGATCCGGGTCACCGCCGAGACCCCGGTGTCGGCAACCATCGACGGCGGCGACCAGGTGGGCTACCTCGTCGGCATGCGGGCGCTCGACCTGGCCGTGGCGAAGGCCCGCGCGCGGGGGATGGCCGTGGTCGGCGCCCGCAACACCTGGTACACCGGCATGTTCTCCTACTACCTGGAGAAGGCCGCCGCGGCCGGGCTCGCCGGGATGATCGCGGGCAGCGGGCCCGCGGTGGTCGCCCCGCACGGCGGCACCGAAGGAAGGTTCGGCACCAACCCGATCGCGTTCGGGTTCCCCGCCACGCCGGTGCCGGTCATCTGGGACATCGGCACCTCCGCCGTGATGCACGGCGAAGTGGTGCTGAAAGCGCGGCTCGGCGAACAGCTGGAGGCGGGCCAGGCCTACGACGCCACCGGGGCTCCCACGCTCGACCCCGCGGCGGCGCTGGGCGGCGCGTTCGGCGTGTGGGGCGGGCACAAGGGTTCCGGCCTGGCCATGGTGGTGCAGTTGCTCGGCATGATGAGCGGTGCGGCCGCCGCTCCACCGGGCATCTCCGACTGCGGGTTCTTCGTGCTGCTGATCGATCCGGGCGCTCTCACCGACGCGGACGACTACCACCGCCACGTCAGCGAGTACGCCGCGTCGATCCGGGCGACCCGGCCCGTCGCAGGGAGTTCCGCCGTCCGGGTGCCGTTCGACCGGTCCGTCGCCTGCCGCGAGGAGGCGTTGCGGCGCGGCACGATCGAGGTGCCGGACACGGTGGTCGCGGCCCTGCGGAAGATCGCGCATGAGTGACCGCCCGGACGACTTCGGGATCGGCCCGTCCCCGTCGGGACGGCTGCTGTGCGGTGGCTGCACCCCGGACGACCGCTGCCGCCTCGGTGTCGGGATCGCGCACGCGGGCGAGGGCGCCGTGACGTTCGACGTGGTCTGCCCGCGGCACTGGCACGGCGGACCCGAGGTAGCGCACGGCGGCTGGACCGCGGCGGTGTTCGACGACGTCCTGAACGCGGTCGCGCTGCGCAGTGAGACCCGCCTGGTCACGAAATCGCTGCGCATCTCCTACCACCGCCCCGTTCCCGTCGAACGGCCGCTGTCCGTGGTGGCGCGGATCGACGGCCACACGGGCAGGCGCTGGGAGGTCTCCGCGCGCATTACCCTCGCCGGCGGCGGCCCGCCCCTGGCCACCGCCACCGCGGAACTCCGCACCCGGCGGCCCGGCCACTTCGCCAGGCACCAGGCCTGGCCGGCACAACTGAGGAGGACATGATGGTCGAGTTCTTCACGGGGCTGCAGCCCCTCGACACCGGTGAGACCGGACCGGAGGAGATGATCGCGCGGGTCCGGGAACTGGACCGTTCGCAGGCGGTCGACCGCGTCCTGGTGGGGTACTCCTCGACCTGGCCGCACAACCACGCGACCGCACCGTTCGCCCTCGCGCTGACGGAGAAGTTCTCGCCGATCGTCGCGCACCGGCCCGGCGTCATGCCACCGGTGGCCGCCGCCCGCTACTTCGCCACGCTCGACGTGCTGGCCCGCGGGCGGCTCGCCGTCAATGTCGTCGTCGGCGGCTCCGACAAGGACCTCCGGCGCGAATCGGACGCCCTGCCCAAGGCCGAGCGCTACCGGCGTGCGGTCGAGTACCTCGACGTCGTCCGGCGCACCTGGACCTCACCCGGGCAGTTCGACCACCACGGCGAGTACTACACCGCCGACGCGGTGAAGATCCTCACCAAGCCCGTGCAGGGCCAGGTGCCGATCTTCATGGGCGGCGAAAGCGACGACGCCGTCGACTTCGGTGCCCGCCACGCCGACCTGTACATGCTGTGGGGCGAGCCGTTCGCGGGCACGAAGGAGCGCATCGAACGGGTCACCGCGGCCGCGGCCGGCTACGGCCGGAAGCTGCGGTTCTCCCTGAGCCTGCGGCTGTTCCTCGGGGACACCGACGACGACGCCTGGGCCCAGGCACGCGCGGTGGAGCGGCAGATCGCCGAAAGCAGCGGCACGTTCCTGCGTTCGTCCTCCACCGACGCCTCCGTCGGGCGGCAACGGGCGCTCGCGCTGACCGACGAGGAGCTGCACGACGACTGCTTCTGGACCGGGCTGACGAAACTGCTGGGTGGTTTCGCCAACTCGCAGGCGCTGGTCGGCACCGAGGAACGCATCCTGAACACGTTGGGCGCCTACCGTGATCTCGGTGTCGGCGCCTTCCTGGTGACCACCGGCGCCGAGGCGGCCTGGGACCCGGCCCTGGAAGGGTTCCTGACCCGGGTGAAGAAGGAGCTGGCATGACCGGAACCGGCACGAGGCCCGAAGAGCGCGCGGCGGAAACCGTCGGGGGGCTGATCGCCGCGCGAGCACGGGAACACCCCGGCAAACCCGCACTCGTGGTCGACGGCACCGAGCTGACCTACGGCGAGCTGGACCGGGCGGTGTCCGAGGTCGCGCGCGGTCTGCTCGCGGTCGGTGCCACGCCAGGCGACTCGGTCGGCGTTCTCCTGCCCAACCGCGCCGAATACGTGCTCACGTGGTTCGGCGCGGCCCGCGCCGGGCTCGTCGAGGTCCCCGTCAACACCGCCTACAAAGGACAGTTCCTCGACCACGCGCTGCGTAGTACCGACGTACGGATCCTCGTCACCGAGCCCGCGCTGCTCGGCCTCGTCGCCGACCTCCCGGAACCCCCGCACACGCTGACCACGGTCGTGGTACTCGGCAACGCCGCGCCCGGCCGTACCCCGCCGGGGGTACGGGTGCTGAGCTGGCGCGAACTGCTTGCCGCCGGCGCCCCGGCACGCGAACTTCCCCAGGTCGGCCCCACCGATCCGGTGGCCATCATGCTCACCTCCGGCACCACCGGCCGCAGCAAGGGAGTCGTGTACCCCAACCGCATGCAGGTCGTCGCCGCCCGGGAGTGCGCGACGCAGCTGGGCACGACGTCTGACGAGCGGCTGTACACGTGCCTGCCGCTGTTCCACGGTGCCGCCCAGGTCAACATCACCCTGCACGGCCTGTCCGCCGGGGCCACCGTCGTGCTCGGCCGCCGGTTCTCCGCCAGCGGCTTCTGGGACGAGATCCGCGCGCACCAGGTCACCCAGTTCAACGCGCTGGGCTCGATCCTGCCGGTCCTGCTGGCCCGGCCACCGTCCGAACGGGACCGTGACCACCAGGTGAAGCGGGTGTTCGCCGCGCCCGCACCCCCGCAGGTTCTGCATCCGTTCGAGGAACGGTTCGGCGTGCACATCGTGGAGGGCTACGGACTCACCGAGATCAAGAACGTCCTGTACAACCCCCTGGACGCCCGCAAAGTCGGCTCGATCGGCCTGCCCACCGAGTCGTCGATTCTCGAAGTCCACGACGAGTCCGGGAACCGCGCGGCACCCGGCCAGGCCGGGGAGATCGTGTACCGGCCGCGCCGGGCGGACATCATGTTCTCCGGCTACCGCGGCGAGCCCGAGGCCACCCTCGCGACCATGAAAGACCTCTGGTGGCACACCGGAGACCTCGGCTACACCGACGAGGACGGGTACTTCTACTTCATCGACCGCAAGAAGGACGCATTGCGCCGGCGCGGCGAGAACATCTCCTCCCACGAGGTCGAATCGGTCCTGCTCGCCTACCCCGGCGTGGTCGCGGCGGCGGCGGTCGCCACCCCCTCCGAGCTGGGGGAGGACGAGGTGCTCGCCGTCCTGCAGGTGGGATCCGGTCGGGAGGTGGACTTCGCCGATCTGTTCGCGCACTGCGACCGTTCCATGCCGCACTTCATGGTTCCCCGGTACTACCGCGTCGTCGACCGGCTACCCGTCACCCCGACCGGCAAGGTCCGCAAGACCGACCTGCGTGGCCAGGGCCGGGACGAGGCCTGGGACGCCCACGCCGCCGGATTCACCCCGGCTCGCCATGTCTGAGCGGCGGGCGGCGCGCATCCGCGAAATCGCGCCACGCCTGACGTTCCAGGACCACGTCGTGCCGACCGAGGTCAAGGCCGAGCTGGTGCGGCGGCTCGTCGACGCCGGGATCCGCGCGTTCGAGCTGTCCTCGTTCGTGCGGCCCGATCTGATCCCGGGGCTCGCCGACGCCGAGAAGGTGTTCGCGACGGTTCCGCGCGTGCCGGGGCTGCGCCTCGGCTGCTGTGTCGGCAACCTGCGCGGCCTGGCGCGGGCGATCGACGCGGGCGCGGACAGTGCCTCGTTCCTGTTGTCCGCGGACGAGGCCTTCGCCCGCGCCAACATCGGCCGCTCCACGGTGGACTCGCTGGCCGAGCTCGAGCGCATGGCCGCCTACGCCGCCGGCCACGACATCGTGCTCGGCACGTACGTGATCTTCGCCTGGGGCGGCCCCACCGGACCCGCTCGCGGCGGTGAAGATCTCGGACCACTGGCCGACCGGCTGCTCGACATCGGCGTGGACCACTGGATCCTCGCCGACTCGTCCGGCTACGCGGCACCACCACAGATCCGCGAACTCGTCACCGCCGCGCTCGCCCGCATTCCCGCCGAGAACCTCACCGTGCAGATCCACGACGCCCGCGGCATGGGATTGGCCGCGCTGCTCCTTCTGCTCGACCTCGGCGTCCGGAACATCGACACCGCACTCGCCGGCAGCGGCGGGCATCCGGCCATGCCGGGCACCCGGGGCGGTGGTGTGTGCACCGAGGACGCCGTACAACTGCTCGAACTGTCCGGTGTGGATACCGGGATCGACCTGCCCCGCCTGATCGACAGCGCGAACTGGCTGGCCACCGAAACCGGCGTGCCGTGCCAGGGGTTCGTCCGGCACACCGGCCCGGTGCCGGACCGGCCCGGGCAGTCGCTTGCCTTCCGCTGGTGAACCAAGGAGGACCAATGCCGAACATCGTCGTCGCCGGAGCGGGCCTGACGGGGCTTGCCGCCGCGATCTCCGCCCGCGAGGCCGGAGCGAACGTCGTCCTGCTGGAAAAGGGCAGCCGTGCCGACGTGGGCGGGAACGCCGCGTTCTCGGGCGGGCTGTTCCTGTTCTGCTACGACGGACCGGACGATCTCACCTCGATCACCCAGGACTTCGAACCCGGCCTGCGCGCCGGGAAAATCGTCGCGCCGCCCTACACCCGCGGGGCCTACGCGGCCGAGTTGATGGCGATGAGCGACGGCCGGGCCGACCCGGTGCTGGTGGCCGCGCTCGCGGAACGCTCGCTGGACACCGTGCGGTGGCTCGCCGCGAAAGGGGTGGGCTTCACCTTCAACCGGACGCTCGGTGCGCGCGTGCGCGACGGCGTGCTGCACATCCCGGCCGGGCAGATCCTGACCAGCACGGGCGAAGGGATGTCGCGCGGGTTCGAGGTGATCAAGCCGCTGCTGCGCCACGCCGAGCGGGTCGGCGTCGAGCTCTGCTGGTCCACCCCGCTCATCGACGTGATTCGCGAGGACGGGCGGGTCACCGGTGTGCTCGCCGGCGACGGCGTGGTGCCGGCCGACGCGGTGGTGATCGCCAGCGGCGGATTCCAGGCCAGTCGCGAGCTGCGGCGCCGGCATCTGGGACCCGAGTGGGAGAACGTGAAACTGCGGGGCACGCGCCTTTCGACGGGTGACGGGATGCTGGCGGCGCTGCGGGCCGGGGCCGGCGAGGCCGGGACCTGGTCGAGCTGCCATTCGGCCGCCGTGGACCCGACCATGCCCGCACCGGAGCGCAGCGAGGCGTCCCCGCCGTTCCCCTTGCACGGGTTCTGGCTCGGGGTACTCGTCAACCGCGACGGCGAGCGGTTCGTCGACGAGGGGCCCGGCCCGTGGGTGAAGAACTACTCGAAGATGGGCAAGGCGATCATGCGTCAGCCCGGCCGCGAGGCGTACGAGATCTTCGATCAGCGCACCGCGGCGCGCGTGGCCGACGAGTTCGCCGGGGCCGCGGTCCCGGTCGCCGCACCGACCCTGACCGAGCTCGCCGAGCGCATCGGCGTGCGCGCCGAAGCGCTGGTGGGCACGATCGAGGAGTTCAACCGTGCTTGCCGGGACGAGGGGAGCACGACGGGGATCACGCCGGCCAAGTCACACTGGGCCACCCCACTGGACCGCCCGCCGTTCGTCGCCTACCACGCGACCGCCGGGCTGACGTTCACGTTCGGCGGCGTGCGGATCGACCCCGACGGGCGCGCCCTGGCCTCCGACGGCAAGCCGGTGCCCGGTTTGTACGCGGCGGGCGAGGCCACCGGCGGCCTGTTCTACGGCGACTATCCCGGCGGCGCCGCCCTCATGCGGGCCGCGGTGTTCGGGCGCGCGGCGGGCCGGACCGCGGCGACCGAGGCCCTGCCTCAGCGCGGCTGAAGGGTGTGCAGCAAGCCGGTCGCGGAAGGTGCCCGGTCCAGGCCGTCGACGCACGCCAGGATCGCTTCGCCGCCGGCGCGGCCATAGACCGGGTCAGCGGCCAGGTGGAACCGCCGCACGATCTCGCCGGCGGTCATCGAGGGGAAGGTGTCCTGCTCGGCGGCGAGCACGCGCCCGTCGTCGAGCAGCACCTGGACCCGCGCTCCGTTGCGTGCCGGAAACCGCGCCGACAGCTCCGGGTCCGCGACTAGCCGTGACCGGGCAGCGAGCCGGTTCGTCTCGGGATCGGCCGGGTTCCGCCAGTTCCGGTCGAGAATTCCGCCGGCCACGAGCACGGAGGCCACGCTGAACTGCACGCTGAGCTGCGCGGCCACGACATCGATGATCGGGCCGCCGTTGTCGCAGCCGGGATACCGGGCCGCCTGGTCGGCGAGTCCGACGAGGACGGATTCGATGCGGGCCGGATCGGGGTGATGCCGCCGCACGATCTCCTCGGCGAGCCGGCAAGGCCCCTGCACGTAGATGCAGGCCGGGGCAGGCTTGTGCACGATGTCGCGGATCGCGAAGCGAGTCCCGAGTCCCTCGGTGAGCCGGTGTGCCCGGCTCCGTGCGCCGAAGGCCGCGAGCAATCCCGCCGCACCCTCGACCGCGCCGCCGGACGCGGTCAGCCCGGCGGCCGCCAGCAGGGCCGACTCGACACCGGTCCGCGCGGCCATCGCCGAATGCAGCACATGCTCCTGAGTACCAGCCCGTGCCCACTCGTTGAAGCCGCACGCCGCATTCGCCGCCATGCCGAGCGCTGCCCGGGTCGCGGCCTCGCCGAGGGCGAGCAGGTGGGCGCACGCGGCGGCAGCCGCGACGGGGCCGATCACCCCGGTCGGCCGGAAGGTCGCGGCCACCTCGGGCGTGATCACCGCCGAGCCGAGCCGGCACATCACCTCGTAGCCGACGACCGCCGCGGACAGCAGTCGCCCGCCGGACGCCTCAGCCTGACCCGCAAGTGCCAACAGCGCGGGGAAGACCACCATGCCGGGGTGCGACGAGCTTTCGACGTGCGTGTCCGTGCGACCGGTCGCCGCCGCAGGCACGCTGTTGAGGTAAGCCGCCGTCGGCGCGGCGGCACGCGCCGCGGTCCCCAAGATCAGCGCGTCTCCGGCGGGTTCGCCCAATGCCTGCAGGGTGATGCGCGCCTCGACGGAGGGTGTCACAGCCGCGGACAGAAAGTCCACCAGGCACAGTTTGACCTTGCCGATGACGTCCGCTGGGAACCGCTGCGTGGTGGCCGCCACGCAGAAACCCGCCAGCTCGCTCCCGATGTCGTCGCCCATACCCGGTAGTATAAGCATGCTGACGGTAGACACGCATGCTTATGGAGGACCTTGTGGTGCTGTACGAACTCGCCCATCTCGCGCTGAAGCTCTACACGGTGCCCAAAGCGCTTTCCGCCCTCGAGCATTACGCGACGGCCGCGTCGGCGCGCGGCAGGCTGCTCGGCTGCTGGGAGACCGAGCACGGGGAGATCGTCGGCCGGGTCCTGCTGCTCCGGGAGTTCGAGGACGCGGAAGCGCTCGCCGACGAGCGGCAGCGGATCCTCACCAGCTCCGACCCGTTCGGAGTCGGCGAGCACCTGGAGTCGTTCACCGTCAACAGCTACGCGCCGTTTCCGTTCGTTCCGCCCGTCCAAACCGGACACTACGGCGACGTCTACGAATTCCGCACCTACAAACTCAAGGTCGGCGGGCTGCTGCCCACCATGGCCGGCTGGGAAGCCGCGCTCCCCGAACGCACCAAGCTCTATCCGCTCACCACGGCGATGTACGGCCTGGACGGGATCCCGCGCATCACCCACATCTGGCCGTTCCCGAGTCTCGACGAACGCGTGGCCATCCGCCGCAAGTCCTACGAGCGGGGGATCTGGCCCCCGCGCAACGGTCCGGAGAACATTGCCCATGCGACCTCCAGCATCGCCATTCCCACCGCCTTCTCCCCATTGCACTGAGCCGCGGCCATCCGGGAGGTCGCGGAGTCGACGAGGTGCCCGGACCGAGACCCGCGGCCTGCACAGCACGCGCGCCTTCGCGGCGGTCGCGCACCTGGCCGGTGCCGAGCCGGTCACCGCCCAGCGGCTCCAGGCACTGCGCGGTGGCCGAAACGACTTGACGTAGCAGATCCGGCGGTCCAGGTCTGTGCTGCCTGTCGCCGGTGCCGTCAATCGCGCCGCAGCGGGTGATGGCCCTCCGTCCGGGACTCCGGCAGCCTGGAATCGTGACCGGACGGCGGCGACTTTCGCCGACGAGTTCGACGTGTTGCCGGGTCAGCCGAACAAGCCGGCGTCCCAGACACCGTCATCGGTCGTTTTTGCCTGCGACCACCGAGTCCTGTGCGCCGACCCGGCAGACAACGCGCCACCAGCGCCGATCGGGCCTGGCTCCGCGGTCAAGACATCACCTGCGGTGTTCCCTTGACCGCCCTCGGCCCGCCTCTCTGGTGGGTGCGTATCCCCAATGTCGGGGAGGGCGCCGGCCGGAAGGGCAGGCCAGACTTTTCGGCATGACTCCGACGTTTGTCTTCGTGCATGGCTCGAACAGCAACGCTCGCTCCTGGACGACTGTTCAGCGTGAACTGGCGCTGCTGGGCCACCGCTCGCTGGCCGTCGATCTTCCGGGGCACGGTACGGGCGCCGGCTACACGGCCGCTTACCAAGCGCCCCAGGACATCGCCGCCTTCGCCGAAGCGCCGTCGATGCTGGCCGGGGTGAGCTACGCCGACGGCGTGCGGCACGTGATCGATACCGTGCGCCGGGTGCGGGAGCACGGGCCAGTGACCGTCATCGGGGCAAGCCGCGCCGGGCTCGTGCTGACCAGCGTCGGCAACGCCGTCCCCGACCTGCTCGACCGGATCGTCTACATCTCCGCCTGGTGCTGCGTGGACCGGACGGTGCCGGAGTACATGCAAGCCCCTGAGTTCGCCACCAGCAAGTTGGCCGCACTGCAGCCTCTGATGATCGGCGACCCCGCGAAGCTGGGCGTCATGAGGTGGAACTGGCGCACCGCCGACCCGGACCTGCTCGCCGCGCTGAAGGTGGCGTTCCTCGCCGACGGCAGCGACCAGCAGTTGCTCGCTCTGATCAACGGCTTCGAGCCGGACGAGATCCTCGACTTCGGCACCGACGTCGTGGACAAGGACACCTGGGGCCGGGTCCCGCACACCTACATCCGTCTCACCGACGATCAGGCCATCCCACCCGCCATGCAGGATCTGCTCATCGCCCAAGCCGACGCGCTCACCCCGGACAACCCGTTCGACGTGCACTCGCTGCCCGGCAACCACGCAGGCTTCGGGCTTCCCGCCCATGCCCGCGCGGTCGCGGCCATCCTGGACAAGGAGCTGACCAGGGAGCACAGTGAGAGACGTGACGTGGTCGGGGGAGCCGCCGCCACGGCGGTTGACGGCGCAGTTGACAGCGGCGACAGCGCAGGGCGCCGGCTACCGGGAGCTGAGTGAGGCGATCTCGCGAGCGGTCGCCGCCGTGGTGCCCCACGACGGCCTCCGGCTGGCCGGCACCACCCCGACAGCAGGGGCCGGACCGGCGTCATTCAGTTTCTGGCACGAGTTCGACCCCGACCTCGGCATGGCGTTGCTCCACATCGCCTTCGCCGGCGACGACCCGTGCTCGATGGAGGAACTCGCCCGGCGATCGCAGCCGGTCGGGGTGGTCGGCACCGGCAGCGGGCGACGCCACCGAGCCGCCCGGCGGCTGCTTGCCGACCACGGGGTCGGCAGCGAGTTGCGGCTGGTGCTGCGGGACACGCGCGGCGTCTGGGGAATGCTGGAGCTGCTGCGGGCACAAGGCGGCCGGGCGTTCGACGAGGACGACGCGAACCGGGCGACGCAACTGGGAGCAACGCTGATCGCCGTCCTGCGCGCGCACGTCACCGCTGGGCCCGCGGCACCAGTCGCGCCGAGACTGCCCACGGGCGTGATCGTCGTCGGCCCGGATCACGCGATTCGAGCGGCTACACCGCAGGCACACGGCTGGCGGGAACAACTCCAGGCCCGCCAGCGTGCCCCGGACTTCACCAGCACGGCATACTGCGCCGGGTTGTCGATGCAGGCCCGCCGGCGCACCCGCGACCCACACGCCCCCGCCCCGCTCGTCGTGGGTCCGCCGGCGAGCTACGGCCGATGGGTCACCTGCCACGCCCAGCCCTTGACCAACGCCGACTCCGAAAGCGGCTCCAACGACGTCGCGATCATCGTCGAGACCGCCACCAGCGAGCAACTGCTCCCCTCGTTCTGCGACTGGTACGGCATCACCGTGCGCGAACGCCAGGTCATCGAGCACCTGCTCGACGCCGCCGCGCCCAAACAGATCGCTCGTCGCCTCGGCCTGTCCGCACACACCGTCAACGATCATCTCAAGGCGACATACCGCAAAACCGGCACCAGCGGGAGGGACGAATTGCTCACCGCGCTCACCGGCTGACCACCTGACACACCCGCCGGACTATCCGATGCTGCAACGCATCACAGTCCACGACCACCGAGCCTCGACAAAGCGCCGGTGGACAGCAAACGGTCCGGACGCGTGCGCGGCCGGCCACCGCCCGAGCGGGGCACCCGAATCCCTGGCCAGGACGGGGATGAACTGCGGGCTGTCGCCACGTTTCCGCCCGACCTGCACACCCGCTGTGGGTTCTTGGCCAGGAGGGCGGCGAGCTTGCGCAGGCTCCAGCGGGTGAAGGGCTGGTCGAGTTCCGGGTCGCGGGGTGGCCGTCGCGACGATGACGGCTTCGTCTTCAGGGCTGATCAGGCGGGGACGGCCACCCGCCCACACCATGAATCGCGTCCTCGTCGCCCTGAACCAGCCCGGGCGATCGCCGGGACGGTGTTCCCACCGGCGGACGCGAGCACCGCCATCGCCGGCTACGAACTGATGCCGGGGGCGGTGCTGTTCCGAGGCCCCGAGTGGGCACCTTCTCGGGTCAAGCGGTTCGCGCGGCGGGACTCGCCGGGCAGGCCAGCACCCGTTCGGCGCGCACCGCGAGGCGCAGGCTGAGCTGTTCCTCTGGGTCGTCCAGGCGGGCTCCGAACAGCGTGCGGAGCCGGCGGAGGCGGTTGCGTGCGGTTTGTGGGTGGATGCCCAGTCGGAGCGCGACTTCGGGGGCGCCGCCGCGGGCGTCGAGTGCCGCGTCGAGGGTTTCGGTGAGTTTGCCGCGCTGGTTGGGGGACAGTCCGGACAATGGCGCCAGGCTGCGCGTGGCAAGAGCGCTGGTCAACAGCTCGTCCGCGACCAGCCAGTGGGTGGTCAGGTGATCGGGCCAGCGCACCAGGCCGTCGGAGGGGACGAGGCCGCGGCCGCGCAGCTCCCATGCCCGCCGGGCCCAGTGCAGCGACGTAGCCGCTTCGGCCGGGGGAACCGCAGGCCCGCTCGCGGCCGGGGCGTCGCCGAGCAGCCGCGTCGGATCGGTGTTCGCGGGGATCAGCAGGTACGGCTGTTCGACGGTGAAGTCGGCGAGCACGCCGGGGTCGAATGGGGCGATGCGCACGCTGGCCGCCACGACGACGGCCACCACGCGCTCGGGCGGGGTCCAGCCCGCGCGAAGGGCCAGGTCGGTCCACGGCCGGCCGGTCACCAGGTCGCGCAGCAACTGCCGGCGCAGGTCGGCGGCGGACGGCTGTTGCGCGGCCCGGAAAGCTTCGGTGGACAGCCGGGCCAGGATGTCGACGCAGCGGAGCACCGCCTCCACTCCGGTACCGACGACGCCCGCGTCCGTCCGGCGGCCCAGCTCGGCCATGATCGGGAGGGCGCCACGGCCACCCGCCTGGTATGCGCGGGAGAGGCGCACGAGGTCGCCGCCCGCTGCCTGCTCCGCGGCGCCGGCCCGGCGGAAGGCGTCCGCGCCGGCGGCGATCCCGACCGGGGTCGATCGGGACCCGCTCAGCAACGCCGCCACGAACTCCGCGGCACCCGCGTCGAACAAGGCGGCGTGCTCGGGGATGGCGTGCCGGATGCCGACGACGACCGCGCGGGCGATCGCCGTCGCCGTGCCATGGGGCATGGGTGGGGGGATGGTCATCGTCGACCTCCGAAGCGGCGGGCATCGCTGGAGCGCCTAGTCTGGCCCGCCCGGGCCGCCGGACGCGTCGACAGAAAGACGTATTCCCCCGCCATACGTATCGCGCTCCCGCCGACCGACCCCGGGCGGCCCTCCTAGCCCGGACGGGTGAGGCCGGCCCGACGTGCGGGCCTGACAGGCCGGGTTCGCCTGACCCGCTCGGCGCAACGGGCGCTGGGCCAGATGGACATCGGGGGCCGGATCCGATCAAGATGTGCGTGAGCGTCTGGGATTTGGGTGATGGGATGACGACGGACGGCCGCGGTGTGGGCGTGCGGGGGGACCTGACGAGTTACGTGGGGCGCGCCGAGGACGAGAGCGAGGTGCGGCGCCTGCTGGGCGAGGCCCGCCTGGTCACGCTGACCGGTCCCGGTGGGGTGGGCAAGACCCGGCTCGCCGGCCGGGTCGCCAGCTCGGTGACCCGGGCGTTCCCTGACGGCGTGGTCGTCGTCGGCCTGGCCGAATTGCGCGACGGCACCATGGTCACCCGCACGCTCGGCGACTGCCTGGGCTTGCACGACACGGCTGGCCGGACGTCGCTGGACACTGTGCTGGCCCACCTGCGTGACCGGTGGATGATGCTGCTGCTGGACAACTGTGAGCACCTCGTCACTTGCTGCGCCGAGCTGGTCGATGTCCTGCTGCGGCGGTGCCCGAACGTGGTGGTCTTGGCGACCGGCAGGTGTTCGCTGGGTGTCGCCGGGGAGCGGATCGTGCCGATCGCGCCCTTGGCGGTACCCCCGGAGGGCGCCCGGTCCGTCGAGGAAGCGTTCGCGTACGACGCGGTGCGGCTGTTCGTCGACCGGGCGACCGAGGTGCTGCCGTCGTTCCGGTTCACCGAGGGCAACGCGGCCGCCGTGGTGGGCTTGTGCCGGCAGCTGGACGGCCTGCCGCTGGCCGTCGAGCTGGCCGCGGCCCGCATCCGCGTGCTCTCGCCCGGCCAGATCGCCGACCGGATGAGCGGCGGTCTTGCGCTGCTGACCACCGGTGCGAGGTCGTGGCCCGAGCGCCACCGCAGCTTGCGGGCCACCATCGAGTGGAGCCATTCCTTGTGCACGGACGTCGAGCGCGCGGCCTGGGAGTGTTGTTCGGTGTTCGCGGGTGCGTTCGACCTGTCCGCGGCCGAGGACGTCTGCGCGGCCCCCGGCCCGGCGGGTCTCGACAGTCACGCGGTGCTGGACGCCGTGGACGGTCTGGTCGACAAGTCGGTGCTGCTGCGCGTCGAGGGGACGACCGGGGTCCGGTTCCGGATGCTGGAGGCGCTACGCGAGTTCGGTCAGGAACGCCTGGTCGAAGCGGGGACCGCCGAGGCCGTCGCCCGGCGGCACCGCGACCACCACGCACGGCTGCTCGAGCAAGCCGACGCCGAATGGTTCGGCCCCCGGCGCGACGACTGGTTGGCCCGCTTGTCCGACCGGCACGCGGACATCCGGGCAGCACTGTCGTGGTCGCTGCGCACGTCGGAAGAAGCCGTGGTCGCCCTCCGGATGGCCGGCGGCGTGATCGAGTACTGGATGGCCCGCGGGGCCGCGTGGGAGATCCGGGAGTGGCTCGACCGCGCGCTCGCCGTCGCCGCCGAAGACGCCCCGGGACGGGCGGCGGCCCAGGCCCGCGCAGCGCTCTGCGCCGCGCTGCACGCGGACCTGGACGGGGCCAGGCACCGGCTGGAGCTCGCCGAAAGCGTCGGCGACGACGACGCGGTTCCCTACATCTGTCACGCACGAGCCTTCGTGGCGCTGCTCGCGGTCGAGCCGCACGCGCTGGAGAACGCCGCGAAAGCCGTGCGGATCTTCGGCGAGCGGGGCGCCGTCCGGATGCAGCTGCACCCGATGTTCATCCAGGCGGTGGCCACGGCGTTCCGCGGCGATCTCGACGGCGCCCGGCACCTGCTGGACGCGATGCTGCGGCTGTGCGAATCGGTGATGGACGAGTCCTACCGGTCCATGGCCCTGTTCGGGCTGGGCACGGTCGAGATCTTTTTCGGCGGTGACCTCGACGTCGGTGAGCGCGCGATGCGAGAGGCGCTGGAGATGGATCTGCGGGGGCCGGACGTGCTGTCCGCGGCGTATCGGGTGGACGGGCTGGCGTGGGCCTCGGCCCGGCGGGAAGACTGGCCGAGCGCGGCGAGGTTGTTCGGCACGGCGGCGACGTTGTGGGACCGGTGCGGTGCGGAGCCGGACATCGCCGTGTCGCTGGCCCACCGGGAGTTGCTGAAGGCCACTCGCAGCGCGCTGGGGGAGGCACGGTTCGAGGCAGCGTTCGCCGAGGGGCGGCGGCGGAACCCGCACGACATCCTGGCGCCCGCGGCGGCCCCGGCGTCCGGCGGGCACGACGGGCCTGCCGGAACCGCGGTGTTGCCGCCGCTGACCCGGCGCGAATCGGAGATCGCCAGGCTGGTCGCGACCGGGCTGAGCAACCGCGAGATCGCCATCCGCCTGGTCATCGCCCAGCGGACCGCGGAGACCCATCTCCAGCACATCCTGAACAAACTGAGTTTCGCCAACCGGACCCAGGTCGCCATCTGGGTGAACGAGCAGGGCGCCGCCCGCACGGGCGACCCGGATCCGGCCCGGGGTGATCAGCTCAGCGGGCAGGTGCCCCGGTAGGCGGCGATCGCCGGGTCACCCGCGGGCAACGGGCAGAGGAACTGCTCGTACCGGGTGTCCTCGTCGACGAAGCGCTTCAGCCAGGAGATGCTGTACTCCGCGATCGTCGTGTTGGGCTTGGTCGGCGCCATGTGCCCGGCACCGGCCAGCAGCAGGTACGCCTTGTCCAACGACGGCGACAGGCTCTGGTAGAACGGGCGCGAGTACGTGCCGTCCGGGGCGATGAAATCGTTCTGGGCGCTCACGACGAACGTCGGCACCTTGACGTCGGAGAACGTCGTATTGGGGTTCCAGCCGGTCAGCGGGATCGCCGCTTTCAGCGTGGGCGCTTTCTGGGCGGCGATCAATGTCCCGCCACCCCCCATCGAATGCCCCATCACCGCCAGCCGGTTCTGGTCCACGCGCCCCTTGGCCTGGCTCGAATCCGTGACGTAGCGCAGCGCCGCGAGCAACTCTTCCGAGCGGACGTCCGGGGTGTCCCACACGCTGTTCGTGGAGATCGTGATGACGACGAAGCCCTGCGAGGCCAGCCGCGGTCCGTACCAGGCGATCGCGGCTTCGGTCTCGAGGAAACCCGGCGCGACCGCCACGGCGCCGAAGCTGCCATGGCTTGTGTCGGTGGGGAAGTAGACCGTTCCGCCCCCGAATCCCTTGCCGCCGCCGACCTTTTCCGTCGCGATCGCAAAAGGGCCGCGCTCCGCTTCGACCGAGGCTTCGGTCGGGGCCGGTCCCCGCGCGAACGGGCTGTCTCCGGCGAGGTCCGGCGACGCGATCGCAGGACTCGCGCCGGTGACACCGGCGGCAGCGAGCAGAACGGCGCCCAAGGCACCGGCGACCCATGGTGCCCATCGTGGTTTCCGCATCATTGCGAACATCCTCTCGGGAAATCTCCCGTCGAACACGGGAAGTCCAGGTATAGCGACGGCGCGGGGTGACCCGCGTCAGGAGAATACGTATCCGCGATCGACGGAATTCGAGGGCGACCGACGCGGGGGAATTTTGTGCACGGCGTGAGAGGTGGGTTGGCGAATTCTGTGCCGATCATGCGAATTCAGGGCGATCAGGCACGGCGGGCTGCCCGATGACCACACGGACGGCGCCTGGCCCGCAACGCGCTCGATCCGGCGCACCTCGATCCGTCGACTGCTGCGACCGGGTGGGCTGCCGATACTCCACTGTGGATAGGTGTCCCCCGCGTCGACGCGGGGTCGCCCCATGGGGCGGAGGTCGTTATTGCGTAACGTTTCCTGCTATGACGGCGCCACAGGCAACCGCTGGCATGGACGCGATAGCGACTGCACTGGATCAGCTGGAAGCGAGTGCCCGGCACCTGCGCACGGTGTCACCCGGAGAGGGCGCATTGGTCATTCGGGCTGCCCGGCGGGGATTCGCCACGGCGGCGAACGCGGCAGCCATATTGGCCAGACAGGCCAACTCTGCCGTACTGCTCGCGGGTTACACCCGAGCGGTCCATTGCGCGGCGAGCCGATATCTCGCGCCGCGAACGTCCACGTCGACGTTGTATGTCGTCCCTTTCGAATCCCCGGCGAACGGCAGGCGCCGGGCAGAACCGGGGACCGGTGCGGGGCGGGCCGATACGGTCCGCCGCACTGTCCGATCGCTCGCGGTCGAGCTCGATGTCGTCCTTTCCCGCTCGGCCCAGCTCGTGCCGGAAGCGGTGCACGCAGACGCCTGTCGGCAGGCCGCGCGGCTCGCGTACGAGCTCGCGCATCGCTGGCACTCGGCCCTGTCGACGGAGGTAACAGCGGCGTTGCCTGCCGGCCGCCGACGACGCGAAGCGGTCCACGACCCGTGAGCTGATCGAGCTCGCGGCCCTGTTCATCGCCACGGGCATCGCTGACGTGTTCGTCAGCACGCTCTCGAGCAACCGCGTCGGGCCGGTGGTGCTGTTCGTGCTGGGTGGCTGCTCATCGTCTCGGCGGCCGGGCGCCGATGGTGGATCCATCGTCCGCGGACCCGGGTGGAAAACGCGCGACCTGAAGCACCGACCGGGGTGGCGTGGCGGGTCCGGGCGACCGTGCGGGACGTGCCGGGGAGTCTCGCGGGGGTGACGGCGGCGTTGGCGGCCCACCGGTACGAGACATCGTGTCGATGCAGGTCCTCGCGGTCGAGGAGGGCGTGGTCGACGAGTTCCTCGTGCGCGCGCCGGCCGGGGCGACGGCGGAGGAGATCGCCGAGGTCACCGAGCTCGGTGGTGGCCGGGACGTGTGGGTCGCGCCGGCCGACGTGCACGAGTTCGTCGATCTTCCGGCCCGGGTGCCGAGGTTGGCCACGCGGCTGGTGGCGGCGGAGGCCGACCTGGCGCAGGTGCTGCGAAGCCTGCTCGGAGAGTGTGTGGTCGAGCAGGCTCCGTCGGGTGCCGGGCGGCCGTCCGGCGAGGGCTTCGAGGCAAGCACGATGCGGCTGGTGGACATCGACGGCGCCCTGGTGGGCGTCACTCGCCCGCTGCTGCCGTTCACCCCGGCGGAGTTCGCCAGGGCGAAGGCGGTGTTCGAGCTGGCACAGCAGCTGACCGGGCGCCCGGCCGCGGCTTCCGGCACGGAGCTGGTCATCCGGCGCGCAGAGCCCGCCGACGCGGCCGCGGTCGCGGCCATGCACGCGCGGTGCGGCGCGGAGTCCCGTGCTCGTCGGTACGGGGACGGGGGGCCGGTCGGTGCCGACTAGTTCGTGCTCGCCGTGATTTGCCGTGCCCGCCGAAAGTCGTTGTGGAGTAACGGAGCATTCCGGTGACCTGTCGAGCCGGCGCGAAACGCCTCGCCGTCCTCGGCCGCGTCGGCCTCGTCCACGCCCGCACTGCGTGCGCGAAAGCACTACGCGACTGTGACACTTTTGCGTGAACTGCCACACGGGAAGCCGGCGGTTCGCTACAGTCCTGCGTGGCTCCGATCGGAGCAAGATCAACCGGGGGAGGGTACGCGCACGTGCGGGGAACGCTGATCAGGCTGGCCTGCCTGGGGCCGTGCTCACGGCCGCCGGTTGCGGTGGCGGAATCGACCGCTCGGCCTCGACTCCGAGCGGATCGGCGCCCGCCGCGGAGCCTCCGACGTCGGCCGCGCCTGAGGCGAAGACCGCCGACCCGCCCATGGCGTTCGACAAGAGCGCACCCGTGGGGCTCCCGGCCGGCGCGCTGCGCGCCAACGTGGCGGGCCACGTACGCCAACCCGGTGACCCGTACAACCAGAGCGGTCCGTTCGTCAACACCAGCGGGCCGCGTCCGCCGGCGGTCGGCGACAAGCTCGCCGCCGCCGTCCCGTCCTCATCCCGGCGAAGGGCACCACGCCGGCCTACATCGCGCTGTCGGTGGTCGCGGCCGACGTCGAAAAGGGCACCAAGGTCTGGCAGTCCGAGACCAAGGTCTCCGAGGACCAGTACGCCAGCGCGAGCAACGCCGTCACGGAGGTCGTCGCCATCACCGGCAAGGCCGTGGTCGCCAGTCATGGCCGCTCGGACGAGGAGCACATTGCGGTCGCGCTCGACCTCGCCAGTGGCAAACCCTGTGGGAGCGCAAGGACTGCGACGCCGACAGCGTTGCCGCCGACGACGGCGTGCCCGTGGCGTACCCGGTCAAGAACCAGTTTTTACCGACTTGAAAGGCGATCCATTGTCCGCACGTTCAATTTCGTTGCTCGCCACGGGCGTTGCCCTGCTGATCTCCGGCTGCTCGGGTGGGGACGGCACCTCGGCGGCGACGGCGTCCTCGAGCACCGCCCCACCCCCGGCGACGACGTCGGCCTCCGCGGCACAGACCACTACCACGCCGCCCGCCCCGTCGGCGACGACGAAGGCGAACGCAGGCGCGGTCGAGCGCTACGAAACCTTCCTGCACGCGGTGGGCAACCAAGACGTCGCCACGGCCTGCGAAATAGCCGCGCCCGCCGCCAAGAAGGCGGAGGACGAGGGCATGGGGCCGTGCGAACAGACGTTTCCGATCACCTTCGCGATGTTCAGCCCCGCGCAGCGGAAAGCTCTGCAGGGCGCCACCGTGGACCGGGCCCGCATCACCGTGTCTTCGAAGAAGGTCGAGATCCCGGCGAAGGCGGTCAAGGCCACTGCGAAGTTCACCGACAGCGACCTGGGTGACGCCGTGCTGGAGCTGCGCAACGGAAAGTGGTACGTCACCGACTGAGCCGCGCGGCGGGCTTCGCGGCCACCTGGGGACTCGGTTGTCTCGCGGCGATGTCACCCAAGATCAGTCTCGGTCTCGCGGCATTTCCGAGCCATGCCTCGGGGCTGGCCGGCGGCCGGTCGCGGTCGCTCGGATCGGCGGCCAGGTGCGCAGTGCCGTGTCGGCGATCTCCTGGAGGTCGCCGCGGCTGATGCCACTGGCGGCCTGGACGGCGATACCGAATGACACCGTCATCACGTAACGGGCGAGCCGCCCCGGCTCGGCATCCCGCGGCAGGTCACCCTCGTCGACAGCTCGTCGGAAACGTTGCTCGAGGTGTCGGCGCGCGTGGTTCCGCCATTCGACCAGGGCGTCACGGGCGGGTCGGCCGACGTCGCCGGCTGCCGGCGAGCCCTGAACGCCCAGGCAGCCGGCGGGGCAGCCCGGGCGGGTGGTCGCCTGGACCGTGCCGTTGAGGAATGGTGTGGCGATTGCTCCTTCGGTCCTGGCGGCTTCGTCGGCCGGGTCGCGCTGGCGATGTCCGGCCCGGCGGGGCTGGCCGGTGCGGTCTGCCCGCCCGGGTCCTGTCCCGAAAGTCCCGTGACCGGCTCGGCACGTCCAGTAGCCTGAGCCGACCGGAGTAACCAGCAAAGGGGGCTGCGTGTCGGCGCGGTACTACTTCTACATCAGCGACTCGAAGGTCGACATGCTGCTGCCGCAGATCGACCCGGGCTTCGCAGCCAAGCGCAGCACCGAGGTCGGAGTCAACCTGCAACTGCTCACCGGCAAGCACAAGCGGGAGTCCGACCCGGACCGCGTACGCCGGCTGGAGCGAGTGGTGCGGCACATCGACGACTTCCTGGACGTCGGCACGATCGACGAGCCGGGCCAGTACTTCCGGGGACGGCTGGACATGCGCTGGCAGCAGATGCCGGGCTTCGAATACTTCGCCGGCGCAACCGAGGCCACGGTGGTGGGGCTGGGCGGCTCGAGTGGTCACCTCATCGGAGGAGCCGTGCCGAAGGACGACGCGGTCATGGCGCCGTCGATGCTGCCGGGCATGGTGAGAGGCCTGTCGGCGCTGGTCGCCGACGATGCTCCGGAAAGTGCGCTCGAGCTGGCGTACCTGGCGAACCGGAACGCCCGCGGCGAGGAGCAGGAGGTGGAGTTCATCGCGAAGCGTCTGCGGTACGGGCCGAGCCCGTACCCGGAGCTGGACGGTGGGCGGGAGGTGCGGGTGCTCGTCGGCAGCCCGCTTTTCGTCGCACTCGCCGATTGATGGGCTGGCAGCCGGGCGAGACCGTCCTCGGCCTGTACGAGGTCAAGGACGTGCGCAGCGGTGGCATGGGCGTGGTGCACCGGGTGCGTCATCTCGACTGGCAGGTCGACCTGGCGGTGAAGACGCCCCACCCGGAGTGGATCACCACTGCCGCGGACCGGCGGCATTTCGAGCGCGAGGCCGGCACGTGGGTGAACCTGGGGCTCCACCCGAACACCGTCAACTGTGTCTATGTGCGCACGATCGGCGAAGTGCCGCGGGTGTTCGCGGAGTGGGTGGACGGTGGCAGCCTCGCCGAGGCGGTGCGCCAGGGGAACCTCACGCCGGCCCGGATCCTGGACGTCGCCATCCAGACCGCCTGGGGCCTCGCCCATGCCCACGAGGCCGGCCTGGTGCACCAGGATGTCAAGCCGGCCAACGTGATGCTCGATCCGGATGGCGCGGCCAAGGTCACCGACTTCGGTCTGGCCAAGGCGATGCGGCCCGAGGAGGACATGCCGGCCGGCGTCAGCTTCGCCGGCATGACACCGGCGTACTCGTCGCCCGAGCAGGCCGACGCGGCAGCCGGCCGCGCTGGGGTGCGCATCACGGCGGCGTCCGACGTGTGGTCATGGGGCCTCACGGTGCTGGAGATGTTCGCCGGCCGACGGACGACCACCTTCGGCCAGGCGGCCGGTGCGGCGCTGACCGTGCTGCTGGACGAAGGCCTGCGCATCCCGGACCCGGTAGCTCTCCTGCTGCGGGCCTGCTTCGCCGACGACGCGACGCGCCGGCCGACCGCCATCGAGGCCGCTGCGCGGTTGATCGACAGCTACGCCGAAGTCGCCGGCACGGTCTACCCGCGGTCGCGGCCGAAGGCGGCCCGGCTGCTCGCCGACGGCCTGTGCAACCAGGCTCTCTCGCTGCTCGACCTCGGCCGCGACGAGGAGGCGGAGGAGCTGTTCCGGGGCGCGGTCACCGCTGATCCGTACCACCTGCCGACGGTCTACAACCGGGCCCTGCACAGCTGGCGGACCGGCAGGATCATGGGCGAGGAAGTCGTGTCCGATGTGGAGGCTGCCTGGGCGGCCGATCCGGCCAACGGCCTCGGGCCGTTGCTGCTGGGGGCCGTTCAGCTGGAGCGGCACGAGGATGAACGGGCCGGTCAGCTGCTGCGCGAAGCAGATCAGTCCGCGGCGGACGTTCAGACGGCGTTGGCGGAGTTGGCGAATCGTCCGCCGCGGGTCAACGTCGATCTCGAGCACCCGGATGTCACGGCCATCGCGCTCAACGCCGACGGCTCGGCGGTGCTGTTCGGCGACAAGGCCGGTCGGCTGGTGTTGTGGACACCGGGCAAAGGCACCGGCCGGCGGGCACTGCGTACTTTGACCCGCCGCGGTGATCCCGTCACGGCCGCCGCGATGAGCGCGGACGCCACGGTCGGCGTGATCATCCGTGACGACGACGTCGAGCTGTGGGATCTGGCGCGCGGCCGCCAGGGGCAACGGCTGCATGATGCGATCGACGACGTCGGCGTGATCATCCGTGACGGCTTGGCCGAGGCGATGCGCGACAGCGAGCAGCGAGGGCTGCGCGATTCCGGTGTGTGCGCGATCGCCGTGAGCGCGGACGGGCGATTCTGCGCCACCGGCCATTCATCCGGCCGGGTCTCGGTCTGGTCGGTCGAGAACGGGTGGCCGGTCGCCGACCTGCTGACGCAGGCCGGCAGCGTGCATTCGCTGGCGCTGAGCCCGGACGGCAGCCGGGTCGTGGCCGCCTTCTTCGACAGCGAGGACAGCAGCGTCCGGGCTTGGGACGTGGCAACCCAGACCCTCACGGCGGTGCTGACCGGCCCGCAGCCGGATCTGCCCCGCGGCTGGCCGAGGCCATCCAATGTGGACTTCGGCGCCCTGAGCGCGGACGCCGTCCACGCCGTCGTCGCGTGGCGGAGTGGGCCGTGCGTGACATGGGACGCCCACCGGGATGTCGTGCTGGGCGAGGTGCGGAGCCGACGCTCCGACATCGACACCGTGGTGCTCGCCGGCACGACCATGCTGAGCAACTACGGCCTGCCGGTACGGGTCTGGAATGCGCTGACCGGCCAGTGCCTGGGCACGCTCAGCCGTGACCTGGTCAGCATGTCCCAGCTGACGGATCCCGCGGCGATCAGCCCCGACGCGCGGACGGCCGCGTTCTGGACCACGGACTCCGGGGTCATCGCCCTCCGGTCACTGCCGGTCACCGGCTACCGAGCACCCTGGTGTTACGCCCGGCCGCGGGCGGTCGACGAGCTCGTCAGCACGGAAGACACGTTTCGCAGCCGCATGGACCGGGTGCGCGAGCTCACAGAACGGGAACGCTACGCGGAAGCCGGGGCGTTGTTGCGGTCCGTGCGGGAAGTACCGGGGTTCGCGCGCAACCGCGAGGTCCGCGCGGCATGGGCCACGCTCGGTCCGCGGGGCACGAGGGCGAACCTGCTCGGCGGCTGGCGCGTATTCACCTTCGAGGGTGAGGTCGAGCTGACCCGGCCGCCGGTGGTGGCGCTGCGCGAGGACGGCCGCTACATGGCGACCTGCCGAAGTACCTGCGAGGTCGACCTGTGGGACTTTCGCGACTCCGAACGGCTGCGGACGTTCGACAGCGGTGAGGGCGGCGCGGGCACACAGGTCCATTTCGCCGCCGACGGCGTGTTGTTGCTGGTGCTCACCGACGTCGGCACCATCCGCCAGCTCAACCTGTACGACGGCAGCAAGCGGATCTTCGCCAACGACAACGGCAAGCTGACGGCGCTCGACGTCAACCCGGCCGGCGACCGGGTCGTCATCGGCGACGAGCACGGCACGGTGCGCCAGCGGGAACTACCGTCCGGAAAGCTCCTGCGCGAAATCGCCGCGGTCGACGGCCAGGTCAGCGCCGTCGTGATGAGCCCGGACGGCCGGCACCTGGCAGCCGTGGGCCTCGGCACGGACATCCGGGTGTGGGGCGACCGGCCGGCCCCGAAGTTCGTGGTCGAGAGCCGAAACCACTACCGGGCCCTGCGATTCGGCCCCGACGGGAACCTCCTGTTCATCTCGCTCAGGGAGTCGACCGCCGCGTGGGACGTGGCGACCGGCGAATTCAAATACGAAGTGCGCGGCGTCGATGCGCATCCCGAGTGGCGGCTCGCCCTGAGCGGCGACGGCCGGTTCGGCGCGACGCCGGCCCGAGGCGGCCTCGCCGTGTGGTCGGCCGACACCGGCAAGGTCGTCCGGACGCTGCCGATGACCAGCTGGGTCAGGGCGCACGCGCTCAGCGCCGACGGCACGTTCGCGGTCACCGCCACCGCCGATCGCCATGTTCAGGTGTGGGACCTGCGCACCGGTGAATGCCTGCGGACGATGGAGGCGCACGAGCACGACATCCTCCGGGTGATGCTCAGCGGCGACGGCCGCTGGCTGATGACGCTGGACATCGGCTCGACCGTGTGCGGCTGGGAACTCGTGTGGGACTACGACATCCCGTGATCCGACTGTCCTACGCGGGCCGTTCATCGGTCATCACGAGCCCCTGCGTGATCGGCCGCGCGCCGGAATGCGACTTCCGGATCGCGGCCGATCCCAAGGTGTCGCGCCGGCACTGCCTGATCGACGGTGTGACGGTGCACGACCTGGGCAGCCGGAACGGCACGACCGTCAACGGGGAGGTCAGCTCGACCGCCGAACTGCGCGACGGTGACGAGCTGCTGATCGGCGACACGAGAGTGCGGGTCACACTGTTTCCCAGTGTGGTCAGGGAACTGGGGCGCGGCGCGCAGGGCGTGGTGGAACTGGTCGAACAGGCGCCGGACGAGTTCGTCGCGGTCAAGACGCTCACCGAGCGGGGCCTGGCCGACGCTGACGCCCGGGATGCCCTCCAGCGTGAACTGGATTGCACGAAGGCGTTGCGACACGACCACATTGTCGAGTACCGCGGCAGCGAATCGATCAACGGGCGGCTCCGGATCCGCTATGAGTACTGCGCCGGCGGCACCATCGGACAGTCCGGCATCGATCGGGCCGTTTCCCTGACGCTGCAGGCGCTGGACGCGCTGGCGTACGCCCACGAAGCCGCTGTGCCGGTGCGGCTGGCAGACGGCGGCACCGCCATCGGGCACGGCCTGGTGCACCGGGACCTCAAGCCGCAGAACCTGCTGCTCACCGCCGATGGCCGGCTCAAGATCGCCGACTTCGGCCTGGCCAAGGCGTTCGACCAGGCCGGCCTGTCCGGCCGCACCCGCACCGGGGCCATCGGCGGCAGCGTCGCGTTCATGCCCCGCCGCCAGGTCTTCGACTTCAAGTACGCGAAGCCCGAGGTCGACCTGTGGGCCGTCACCGCGTGCCTGTACTGGATGATCACCGGCCGGCCGCCGCGCGACTTCCCGCCCGGCGCCGAACCCGTCGCCGTGGTCCTGCGCCAGCCGCCGATGCCGATCCGCAACCGGCTGGCTACCGTGCCGGCGGCGCTGGCAGAGGTGATCGACGCGGTGCTGGACGAGAGCGCCGCTGCCGGTCCGAGGACCGCCGCCGAGCTCGCGGCGGCGCTGGCCGAAGCGGGCATCGGCCGTTCGATGTGACGAGAACGGTTCGCGCTGCGAGCTGCGCCGGTCGACACCCATGGCTACGAACGGTTCGGCACCGACAGCGACCAGAATGGCGTGCCGCTCAAGCCGGCCGATCCCAAACTCCTGCCGCGGCCGGCCTCGGCCGAGCGGGCGGTCTACGACTTCCTGCCGGACCCCGACCTGCGCAGCCATCGGCGGTAGTGCGGCACCGTCGGCCGGACGATGCACAGATCCCCGGGGGAGCTGTGGGCTCTTCCCCGGGGACGTGGTCACCAGTGCGGGCCGGGCAGGTCGGCGATCCGCACCAGGTCCGCCTTGGACAACGGCGGCGTCGGCGGGATCGGGTACCGGTACCCGTCTCGGCGTTGGAGGTGTGGGCCGCGGCGTACGGTTCTCGCGAAGGTGTGCAGTGCGACCCGGAGTTGTTGTACGTCGGCTCCCTGGCCGAGTTCAGCCCAGATTGATCACATGCAGCGTGGTGTCGCCTGCGACATAGGCTTTGCGACCGTCCGGTGCGAGCGCGAGGCCGTTGGTGGGTGAGCCCACCTGGACTGTCGTGACGACCACGCCGGTGGCGGTCTCGACCGTCTGCAGTGTTCCGGATTCATCGAGGACGTGGAGCCGACGGCCGTCCGGAGAGAGCGCAAGCCCCGTGCTGCGGCCCTTGACGGGAATGGTGCCGGTGATCGCACCGGCCGCTGTGTCGATCAAGGACACGGCGTTGGGGGTGTCCTGGGACGACGGGAAGTGGGCGACGTAAAGCCTGCGGCCGTCCGGTGAGATCGCCACCTCGTGGGGCCGCTCCGCGTTCACCGTGATGGTCGCGGAGATCGTGTTGCCGCTGGTGTCCAGGACGTTTACCGAACGCGGTCCGGGTAATCGCGGAGCGAGCGACGTATCGGTGGTGAAATAGGCGTATCGGCCATCCGGGGACATCGCGACGCCGCCGCGTTCGCCCCGAGGCAGGGGGATGGCCTGCACCGCGCGGGTCTTGAGGTCGACCACGACCGCGCCGGCACCGGAATTCGCGCTGTAGCCCCGAAGTCCGTCCGGGGCCAGTGCCAGTCCGTACAGTGGGCCGCCGTCGACCGGAATGATGCCGGTCAGCCTGCGACTGGCCGTGTCGATGACACCCACCCCGCCGTTGATCGTGCCGCTCGCGACGTAGGCCCTGCTCCCGTCGCCGCTGAACCGGATCTGCCGGGGACCCGGGGCGTAACCGATGGTGTCGATCGTTTTGGCCGCGGTCAGATCGACCACCGCGATCTCGTCCTGCCCCGCCGCGTGGGCAAAGCGACCGTCGGGGCTGGCCGAGACCCCTGCCATCCTCAGTCCGGTGTCGATGGTGGCGACCTCGGCGGCGGCCGGTGCGCCGGCATCGTTCGCGCCGCCGGTATCGCCCTCGCGGCCGGACGAGCAGCCCGCCGCCGTCGCCAGCATCACGGCAATGACCACTGTCCGCCACCCAGCGCCGTTCATATGTCGCGTCCCTCCTCGGCCGACTTCTGCGCTCTCCGTCCCGACGCTACTGGCGCCGATCGGCCGGTACCGAGCGGAAGGCCGGTTCAGGACATCGCCACCCACATCCCTCTGACGGCACCGTAATTTCATCCGCACCGTCGCGGGGGCTCCTCCTGGCGCAGCAGAGAGAGGTGGAAACAACCGTATGGGACACAAGCGATGGCTCGCGATGGCGGTCGCCGGGGCGGCAGTGGTGGCCGCGTGCGGCGAGCCTGCCACGGAGAATGGTGCGCCACCGTCGTCGACCGCATCCACCACGACAGGCAGCTCTTCCGCTGCCGTGCCGACCGAGGCGGTGGTGGCGTGGGTCGATGTGATGTGCGCGGTGGAGAAGCTCAGCTTGTGGAATCCGCCGCCACCGGTGAAGGCGACTGGCCTGAAGGAAGCCGATCGTGCGTTGGTGGTCGGGTACCTCACCGAAGGCTATGCCGCTTTCTCGCAGGCAAAGACGTCGCTGGACGGTCTTGGGCCTGCGCCTGTGCCCCAGGGTAACGAGCTGGTGACGGCGACGCGGGCTGCCGTCGGCAAGATGGCGGACAAGTTCGGCGAATACGTCCAGGAGGCCAGAACGTACCCGGCCCCGGACTTCGGTGCGCCATACCGGCTGGCGCAAGACGACGTCGCCTCGTACACAGCAGGCGAAACGCTCGCCGAACTGGCACAGCAGAACCCGACGGTAGCGGCGGCCCGGAAGCAGGCTCGCCGCTGTTAGCCGCGGATGGAGTGGAAGCTGGATCCCTCTGGTGGCGCGGACATGCAGGTCGTGGCGGGGATCGGGGTCAGTTGCCGATGGCGGGGCGCGGCCGGTGTAGGTGGTGTCCTCGACTTGCGCGGCGGCGATGAACCGGACGATGGTCCAGTCCACCCCGGAGCTGGTGACGACGTCGGTCATGCCGGTGATTTCGTCGTAGGCGCGGCGCATGAAGGCGCGGGGCAGGAAGCGGATGAGCCGGGTGACGGGGGTCGGCTTTTCGCGCGGGTCAAGGATGGCCGGGTGGCGTGGCCGATGTAGCGGCGCACACCGTGGTGTTTCCTGACGTCCAGGATGTGGCCGGTCCCGGCGACCAGCGGCAGGCCGGTGGCCTTGCCGTCCATGCTCGGCCCGAGCGCGCTGACGACCGCGTCCGCGCGCCACGCTGGCCCCGGTTCGCCGCGGCCGCCGGCGCGGACGCCGTGGCCGGCTACCTGTCCGCGCCGCTGTTCATCGACCGCGAGTACCAAGGCTCGCTCAACCTCTACGGCACCGCCGGGCAGGGCTTCGGCACCCTGGACGTCGCACTCCTGGATCTCTGCACCACCGCCCCCGAAGCCGCGTTGCGCAGCGCCCGCCGCTACACCGCCGCCCAGGCCACGATCGGACAGCTTCGCACCGCCCTGACCTCCCGCGCGGTCATCGGCCGGGCCAAAGGCATCCTCATGGCGCTGCACCGCATCTCCGCCGACGACGCTTTCGGCCGGCTGGTCGAGCGATCCCAGAACACCAACCTCAAGCTGCGCGACGTCGCCGAGCAGTTCGTCACCGACGTGCTCAGCAACCCCCGCCGAACCCACCGATCGCCCGGCCGGACCGGTTCCTGCTCTACGTCGAGAACGTCATCCGTGATCCGGGAACTCAGACGGCCGCGAGCCGGCGGAACCGGCTGCCGTGGAAGACCAGCGGCGGCGTTGCGGCCGTACTCAGACGGTGGATTTCCAGGAGGGCGATCAAATGGTCACCGGCCGGGACCTCGTCGTGCAGCGAACACTCCAGCCAGGCACTCGCCCCGCTGATGAAGACGCTGCGGTCGGGTCCGGGCTCCCACCCGACGTCCCGGAAGCGGTCGCCGTGGCGGGCCGACAGCCGGAGGCAGGCGTCGTCCTGGCCTTCGGCGAGGACGCTGAGGCCCAGCCGGGGCCGGTCCCGCAGGAGCGGCCACGTCGACGACGTCCGCTGGATGCACAGCGACACCAGCGGCGGCGCCAGCGAAACCGACGTGAACGAGCTGGCGGCCATCCCGCGCGGCACGCCGTCGGCGAGGGCGCACACCGCCGTGACGCCGGAAGGGAAGCAGCCGAAGGCTTCGCGCAGGTGGCTCTCGGACGTCACGGACTGGAGGTCGATCATCAGCGTCCTTTCCGAAGCGGGGGATGCAACGCCCGGACGGGTGGGGCGGGCTCGGGGAAGCGTTCGACGTCGACGGCCGCGTGCTGGCCCGCGCAGCCCTGCGACAGCCGCGACGACGGGATGTCGGCGGTCAGGACGTTCGGGTTGCCGTGCGCGCACAGCGGACCCGACGGGTGGTCGTCGACCGGGTCGAACCACGCGCCGGTCGCGAGCTGGACGACACCCGGCCGGAGCGCGTCGTCCAGGACAGCGCCGGCCAGGCAGGCACCGCGGGCGTTGAACACCCGGACGACGTCGCCGTCGGCGATGCCGCGGGCGGCCGCGTCGGCCGGGTTGAGCCGGATCGGCTCGCGCCCGGCCACCTTGCCCGCTTGGCTGACCTCGCCGGCGTCGAGCTGGCTGTGCAGGCGGGTGTGCGGCTGGTTCGCGATCAGCCACAGCGGCCCGGTTTCGGTCGGGGGCAGCCAGGCCGGGTGGCCGGGGCAGTCCGGGTAACCGAAGCCCGCGATGGTCGACGACGTGATCTCGATGCGGCCGCTTGGGGTGCGCAAGGGATGCGCGACCGGGTCCGCGCGGAAGTCGGCGAACAGCGTGTGGTGTTCGCGGCCGGGTGGGAGCCGCAGCTCGCCGGCGGCCCAGAACTCCTCGAACGAGGGAGTAGCGCGCCAGCCGGCGTAGAGGTGTTCCAGCCACCGCCGGGCCGTGCGGCCTTCGGTGAACGCGTCGGAAACACCCAGCCGGGCAGCCAAAGCCGAGAAGATCGCGTAGTCGTCGCGTGCTTCGCCGGCGGGTTCGGCGATCCGGTGCATCGCGATCAGGTGGGTGTCCCGGCGCCCGGAGCCGAGGTCCTCGCGTTCGAGGGCGGTGGTGGCGGGCAGGACGATGTCGGCGTGCCGGGCGGTGGTCGTCCAGTGGGGTTCGTGGACGACGACGGTGTCCGGGCGGGTGAACGCGCGGCGCAGGCGGTTGAGGTCCTGGTGGTGGTGGAACGGGTTGCCGCCGGCCCAGTAGACGAGCCGGGTGTCCGGGTAGCGGCGGACCTCGCCGTCGTAGTCGTAGGTCGCGCCCGGGTGCAGCAGCAGGTCGGCGATCCGGGCGACCGGGATGAACTCGTCCACCGGGTTGACGCCCTGCGGCAGGTACGGGATCCGGATCTCGGGGCCGGTGTCACCGACGTCGCCCATCGAGCCGTAGCCGTGCCCGAACCCACCGCCGGGCAGCCCGATCTGGCCCAGCATCGCCGCCAGCGCGATTCCCGCCCAGACCGGCTGTTCGCCGTGTTCGGTGCGCTGCAACGACCAGGTGACCGTGATCAACGTCCGGTGCGCGGCCATCTCGCGAGCGAGCGCGACGATGTCCGCGGCCGGGATGCCGGTGATCCCGGCCGCCCATTCCGCGTCCGTCCCGGTGTCGAGGAGGTACCGCTCGAATTCGGGGTAGCCGACGCAGTGGCGGTCGAGGAACTCCTTGTCGTGCCGGCCTTCCACGGCGAGGGTGTGGGCGAGCGCGAGCATCAGTGCGGTGTCGGTGGCGGGCCGGATCGGGTACCAGCGCGCGTCCACTGTGGACGGCATGTCGTCGCGCAGCGGGCTGATGAGCGCGACACGGGCTCGCAGCCGCGTGAGGTGCCCGGGCGTTCCGTGGACGGTGACGCCGCCGGGCGTGACGAAGACGTTCTTCTCCGGCACGCCACCGAAGGCGACGATCAGTTCGGTGTGCTCGGCGATCGTCGGCCAGGTCGACGCCTGGCGCAGCACCGCGTGCGTGTCGCCGACGACGTGCGGCAGCAGCACCGACGACGTCCCATTGCTGTAGGTGTTCCGCGACGCCGTGAAGCCGCCGATCGTGTTCAGGAACCGGTGCAGCTGGCTTTGGGCGTGGTGGAAGCGGCCGGCGCTGGCCCAGCCGTAGGAGCCGCCGAAGATCGCCTGGTTGCCGTGCTCGTGCCGGACCCGCTCCAGCTCGGCGGCCAGCCGGTCGAGGACGTCGTCCCAGGGCACCTCGACGAACTCGTCGCGGCCGCGGCGGTCGTCGGGGCCGGGGCCGTCGCCGAGCCAGCCGCGGCGGACCGCCGGCCGGGCCACCCGGCTCGGGTGATCCAGCGCGGCGGCCAGGTTGCCCAGCAGTGGCGAGGGCGCCGGGTCGGCCGGGTGCGGCTCGACGCGCAGCCGGCCGTCGGCGTCGACTTCGGCTGAAAAGGCGCCCCAGTGCGAAGTGCTCGGTTTCATGCCCCGACGGTAACCGCGTCGGCCTTTTCCCTGACCAAGCGCACGAGCGTGCCGTAGTCGCGGGCGTCGGCCAGCGGCGAGAACCCGCGGATCAGCAGGGTGCCGACACCGAGCCGGACGTAGTCGAGCAGCGAGTCCGCGACCTGCTCGTAGCTGCCGACCAGCGCCGTCGAGTTACCGGCCGCTCCGGTCGTCTTCGCCACCGCCGTCCACAGGCGTTCGTCGACCACGTCCCCGGTCGCGGCGGCCTCCAGGAGCCGCCGCGAGCCGGCCGCTTCGCTCGAGTCACGGCGGCCCTTGAACTCCCCGACGCGGTCCTGGGTCAGGCGCAGGATGTCGCGGGCCCGCTCCCACGCCTCGGCTTCGGTCGCCGCCGGGATCGGCCGGAGGCTGACGCTGAACGCGACGTCGCGGCCTGCGGACGCCCGGACCTGGTCGATGCGTTCGGCGATGCCTGCCAGGGGCTCGCCCCAGAAGGCGTAGACGTCGGCGTGCTTCGCCCCGACCCGGATCGCGTCGGCGGACGCGCCGCCGAAGTACACCGGGATGGGCCGCTCGGGGCGGATGTCGGAGCGGGCGCCGCGGACCCGGTAGAACTCGCCGTCGTGGTCGAACGGCTCGGCCGAGTCCCAGGTCCGCCGCACCACGGACAGAAAGTCGTCGGTGCGGCGGTAGCGGGTGGGCTTGTCGGTGAAGTCGCCGTCGCGGGCCTGGTCGGCGTCGTCGCCGCCGGTGATGACGTGCAGCGCGATCCGGCCGGGGTGGAACGCGTCGAGCGTGGCGAACTTGCGGGCCAGCTGGGTGGGCGCGACGAAGCCAGGCCGGTGGGCGAGCAGCACACCGAGCCGGTCGGTGGCGGCGAGGACCTGGTCCGCGAGCACGAACCCGTCCGGGCTGCTCGCCGACTGGGCGATCAGCACGCGGTCGAACCCGGCCGCCTCGTGGGTGCGGGCGACTTCGCGCAGGTAGCCCGGCTGGATGACCGGGCCGTCCGGCGCGACGATCTCGCTGGCCTGGCGGCCGGCGGCGTAACCGATGAATTCGAGCGTCACGGGGTCTCCTGTCCGAGGGCGCGGGCGGCGGCGAAGATGTTGCTCATCCGCCAGCTTTCGTTGGCGTGGGTGCGGCGCGCCCGGCCCCAGCCGGAGTCGCGCCGGTACTGCGCGGGCCAGTCACCGGCCCGGACGGCGGCTTCGTCGACGGCGACCGGCGTGCGGCAGTCCGGGTCGACGAACAGCGCGTCGGCCGGGCAGTACAGCTCGCACAGGAAGCACGTCTGGCAGTCGCTTTGGCGGGCGATGACCGGCGGTGCGTCCGGGACGGCGTCGAAGACGTCGCTGGGACACACCCGCACGCACTTGTCGCAGGCGATGCAGCGGTCGGCGAGGACGAGTTCGATCACGCGGCGGCCTCCTGCCAGTCCGTGCGCCAGTGCATGCCGAGGCTCTCGCGCCGGCGCAGGGCGGCGGTCTTGACCCAGCGGCCCATGGCGACCAGCGACGCGGTCTCGCGCGCCGTCACGGCGTCGCGGCCGGTGCCGGTGAGGCTCGCCTCGACGTCCGTCCACAGTGAATCCAATGTGGACAAAGAGGCACGGAGACCGGCTTCGTCGCGGAACATGTTCTTGTCGTAGGCGTTCAGCTCCTCCCGGACGACGTCGACTACGGCGGTCGTGTCCATCGCGGCCCGGCGCCGGCCGGGCCGGATTCCCGCCCGGCCCGCCGGCCGCAGGGCAGCCGCCGCGGCGGCCTTGCGCGCGTACCGGACCGCCGCCCGCCCGGCCCACGTGCCCGACGAGACCGCCCACGCGGAATTGGGTGAGCCGCCGCCGGAGATGGCGCCGACGACCGGCACCCGGCTGGCGACGTCACCCGCGGCGAACAGGCCGGGCACGCCGGTGGCGCAGTCCGGCCCGGTGACGAGCCCGCCGACGCCCCGGATGGTGCCCTCGCCGAGCAGGGTGACCTCGAACCGCTGGGTGTACGGGTCGATCCCGCGGCGGGTGAACGGCAGCAGGAAGTTGGGCTGCACCACGGGCATCTTGCGGCGCACCCAGTCCGGCGCGCGGTCGAGCGTCGTGAACACCGGACCGCGCAGCATCGCCGCGCCGAGGACGCGGTTGCGGTCCGGGCCGGGCGGCAGGTCGATCTCCCGGCCGTCGGCGTCGGTGTAGGTGCCGAACAAGTACGTCATCGACCGCGCCATCGTCGAGTACGCCGGGGCCAGGGTGTAGTAGTTCGAGAACTCCATGCCCGACAGCTGTGCTCCGGCTTCGACGGCCATGAGGTGGCCGTCGCCGGTGTTGCCGCGCGAGCCGAGCAGGTGGGACCGGAACGCCGTGCCGCCGGTGGCCAGCACGACCGCGCCCGCGCGGACCCGCCAGTTCCCGCCCGCCTGCCGCCGGACGCCGGCCGCGCCACCGACCGAACCGTCGGGGCGCAGCAGTAGTTCGAGAGCGGGGTGGTGGTCGAGGATCCGGACGCCGGCGCGGTGGACGAGCCCGCGCATCGCCCGCAGGTACTCCGGCCCGCGCACGTTGTTCGTCCGGTCCGGTTTGCCGTCCCGCACGGGGAACGGGTAGTACCGGTCCACCGTGGGCAGCCGGTCCCACGTCGTGCGCAGCACCCGCAGCGCCTGCTCGGGGTCGGCGAGACCGCCGGCGTGCGCGTGCCGCTCGGCGACCGCCCGCTCGTGCTCCGCGGGCGGGACGAACCAGTGCGTGACCCCGGCGGTGGCGGTGACGCCGCTGGTGCCGCAGTAACCCTTGTCCACCAGGACGACGTCCCCGCCGGCCTGGGCCGCGGCCAAGGCGGTCCAGGTCGCGGCGAGGCCGCCACCGATCACGAGCACGTCGGCGCCCGCGTCGAGATCGGCGGTCATCGGGATTCGGCCAGTTCGGCGTCGGCGGCGACGCCCAGCTCGGCGAGCAGCCGGTAACGCAGCTCTTCGAACTCGGGGTTGCGGCGGGTGCGTTCGCCGGTGAAGGCGACGCGGTGCTCGGCGGCGAGTTTGCCCTCGCGCAGGGCGACCACGCGGTCGGCGAGCAGGATGGCTTCGTCGACGTCGTGGGTGACGAGCAGGACGGCCGGGCGGTGCTTGTCCACCAGCTCCCGGACGAGAGCGTGCATCTTGATCCGGGTCAGCGCGTCGAGGGCGGCGAACGGCTCGTCGAGCAGCAGCAGCCGGGGTTCGCGGACCAGCGCCCGGGCGAGCGCGACGCGCTGGGCCTCGCCGCCGGACAGCGTGACCGGCCAGGCGTCGAGGTGCCCCGCCAGGCCGACTTCGGTCAGCGCGCGGGCGGCGGCTTCGCGAGGCAGGCCGATGGCGACGTTCTGCCACACCCGCCGCCAGGGCAGCAGGCGGTGTTCCTGGAACACGACCATCCGCTCGGCCGGTGCCGCCAGCTCGCCGTCGTCGGGGGTGTCGAGCCCGGCGAGCAGGCGCAGCAACGTCGTCTTGCCGCAGCCGCTTTCGCCGATGAGCGCGACGAACTCGCCGGGCGCGATGTCGAGGTCGAGTCCATTCAGGACGTTCCGTGGCCCGAAGCTCTTGGACAGTGCGCGCACGCGCACGGCGGTGCTCACAGCTTCACCGCGTGGTCGGCGATGGTGATCGGGCCGCTGAGGATCTTCCGCTGGGTGAGCCAGTCGGCGCCGCGCTGCAGTTGCGCGATCCCGTCGTCGTTGACCAATGCCAGCTTCGTCTGGACGTTCTTGGCGGCCATCTTGTCCAGCACCGGCTGGGGGTAGTGGGAGACGGCGTTGCCGATGTCGAGCGCTTCCTTGTAGTGCTGGTTCTGCCAGTCGTAGTCGGCCTGGAACGCGGCGATCACCTTGCGGATGGTGTCGGCGTTCTGTTCGGCGTAGTCGCGGCGGACGAGGTAGCTGGTGAAGTCGATCTGGAAGTCCAGCTCGTCGCCGTCGACGAAGATGGGCTTGGCGCCGTACTGGACCTCGGCGATCTCGCGGAAGCCCTGCCAGATGGCCCAGGCGTCGATCTTCCCGGCGCCGAACGCGGCGGACGCCTCGGGCGGGTTGAGGTAGGTGACCTTCACCGAGTCGCGGGGCACCTGGTACTTCTCCAGCGCGGCAACCAGGAGGAACTCGCCGAGACCGGCCTTGTTGACCGCGACGGTCTTGCCCGCCAGGTCGGTCACCTTCTCGATCCCGGTGTGCGCGCCCGCGACGATGGCGGTGGTCCGCGGGTTCGAGATGGCCCAGGCGACGTAGACCAGGTCGGCGCCGGAGAGGATCGCCTGGTCGGCGGGGGTCGTGCTGCCGCCGAAGCTGAAGTCGGCCGTGCCGCCGACGACCGCTTGCAGGGTCGGGGCGTGGTTGGGGAAGGGGCCGACCCACTCGACGGTGATGCCCTGGTCCTTGAGTGTTTTCTCCAGCACACCCCGGGCCTTGGGGACGGAGATGGTGCTGTAGGTCAGCCGGACCTTGCCCTGGGTGGCGCCGCCGGCCGAGCCGGTGGCGCACGCGGCGAGCGGGGCGGCGAGGGCGGTGATCCCGGCTGCGGTCAGGAACGTGCGGCGGGAGAGTGTCATGGCGGTCCTCAGGCGGTCAGGCGGGCGTAGGTGGGGTGCCAGCGCAGCAGGCGGCGTTCGAGCAGGCGGGTGATGAGGTCGCAGAGGATCCCGATCACGGCGTAGATGAGCACGACGAGCACGATCACGTCGGTCTGCAGGAATTCGCGGGCGTTGGTGGCCATGAACCCGAGCCCGGCGTCCGCGCCGAGGGTTTCGGCGATGACCAGGGCGAGCCAGGCGGCGGTGAGCGACAGCCGCAGCCCGCCGAGGATCGACGGCAGCGCGCCCGGCAGTACCACCCAGCGGATCTGCGCGGCGCGGCCGAGGCCGACGACGTCGGTCATCTCCAGCAGCTTCGGGTCGATCTGCCGGATGCCGAGCACGGTGGTCAGGTAGAGCGGGACGGCGGTGCCGAGCGCGATCAGGAAGATCTTCCCGGCTTCCCCGATCCCGAACCAGACGATCACCAGTGGCAGGATCGCCAGGAACGGTACCGCGCGGACCATCTGGATGCTGCGGTCCAGCAGTGCTTCGGCCACTTTGGACAGTCCGACGAGCAGGCCGAGCCCGAGGCCGAGGCTCGCGCCGATGGCGAACCCGGTGGCCGACCGCTGGAGGCTGGCCAGCAGGTTCGACGGCAGCTCGCCGTCGGCGATCAGGTCACCCGCCTTGGCCAGTACGCCGCTCGGGGCCGGCAGCACCTGCTCCGGCAGGAGCCCGGTCCGCGCGAGGAGTTCCCAGAGCGCGAGCACGGCCACCGGTGTCAGCCAGGAGATGGCCCGGTGTGGGAACCGGATCCCGGCGGTGGCGGGCCGGGCGAGGGCGCGCGTCATCGGGGATCGAGTCCGGAGTCGATGTACTCGGTCAGCTTCTTGCCGCCGGGGAACAGGCCCTGCTGCACCCAGGTGTCGTAGGTCTTCTGCAGCTGGGCGGCGAGCGCGGCGTCGACGGGGATGCGCTGGTAGGTCGTCTCGTCCGGGCGGACCTGGGCGGCGATCTCGATCGGCTGGTGGGCGAATCCGGCGTACCACTTGTCGAAGGCGTCGGGGTTGTCCTTCGACCAGGCGTAGCTCTTGTCGACGCGGCTCGCGAAGTCCTGGATCGCGGTGCGTTTGCGTGGGTCGCCCAGTGCTTTGTCGGTGGCCGACAGCACGTTGAGCCCGGAGTTGATGCCCGCGCCGTCGGAGAGCACCCGCGCGCCGAGTTCGCCGCGGGCGCGGGCGGCGTAGACGCTCCAGGTGGCCCAGGCGTCGATGTTGCCGGTCGAGAACGCGCCGTTCGCCTCCGAGGGGGCGAGGAAGTTGAGCGTGACGTCCTTGTCCGACAGCCCGGCCTGCTTGAGTGCGCCGATCACCAGGTAGTGGGCGACGCTGCCGCGGGTCGTGGGGGAGATCCGCTTGCCCTTGAGGTCGGCGACGGTGCGGGCGGGACTGTCCTTCGGCACCAGGAGGTAGGTGCCCTTGCCGCCGTTGCTCCAGGCCGCGGCGACCTTGATCTTGGAGCCGCCGGCGATCGCCGTGACGGTGGGGGAGTCGTTGGCACCGCCGATGTCGATCGCGTCCGCGCGCAGGGCTTCGTGCAGGTTGACCGCGGCGGCGAACTGCGACCACTCGATCTTGTAGGGCAGGTTGTCGAGCAGCCCGGCCGCTTTCAGCCGGGACTGGGTGGCGCCGGTCTGGTCGCCGACGCGCAGCACGACTTCGCCGGAGGCGTCCGATGTGGACGAACCGCACGCGGTGAGCGTGGTGAGGCCGAGCAGTGCGGCCACGAGCAGGGCGAGCCGGGGTTTCGAGGGCATGCGGAACTCCCAATGCGGTGTCGGCCGCGGAGATTCGGTGACGGGCGCCGGGCTAAATGGTCACCGGCATGTGTCTATTTTCCCCGGGGGTGCGGGAGAGTCAATGCCCGCGCCCGCGTTCTCACGAGCCGGGAAGGCTCCACTGTGGACGGCGGCGTCACCCGGTCGCGGCGCGCGCGGCGTCGAAGTACTCGCGCAGCGGACGCCAGCCGGGCACGACGAACCGGCCGCCGGGACCGGTGAAGGTGAGCGTCGGCAAGGCGTAGCGGACGTGGTGTTCGAGGTGCTTCGCGCGGCCGCTGTGCGGTCCGGGCGCGGTGATGTCAAGGACTTCCGGGCATGGGTTGCGCGTCTCACGCCAGTCGTCGCGGACGGCCTGGCGGACTTCGCCGCTCGCCATGGCCGTCCGCAAGGCATCGACGTCGAGGCCCGGCACGCCTTCGACGGCGGCGAGCACGCGATCGGTGTCGTCGGCCGGGGTGCCGAGCACGAACGTCGTCTCGCGCAGCCGGGTCAGCACGAGCTCGGCGACGGTTTCCCCTTGCGCCTCAGCGGCTTTCGCGGCCAGGGAAGCCGGCCAGCTCGTCCTCGCCACCCAGGCCAGGTGAGCCGGCTTCGGGGCGCCGGTGTGCTCGGTCACGCCGTCGATGAACTTCGCGTACCACGCGGCCTCGGCGGCGGGGTCCGGCGCCGGGTCCTCGTCGTCGTCGAAGAGGATGCCGAACACCCGGCGCCACCGGACGTCCGGCAGTTCCGCCCGCAGCAGGCGGAACTTCGGCTCCGACCCCCACGCCCACGGGCAGGCGGGGTCGGTGTACTCGACGACTTCGAGCGCCTGCGCCACGGTTACTCCTCGGGCACGTCGACCGGGGACCACAGGCTGGGCAGGTTGACCACGATGCCTTCCTGGCTGCTGCGCGCGATGACGACGACCGCCTCTTCGTCGGTCGGGTTCTCCTCGCGGTGCGGCACGTACGGCGGGACGAAGATGTAGTCGCCGGGTCCGGTCTCGATCCGGACCTCCTCGTCCCCGTCGGCGAAGACGAACACCGGGTGGCCGGACTTCACGTAGATCGCGGTCTCGGCCTCACCGTGGTGGTGGTCACCGGAGTTGGTGACCGGCGCGACGTGCGTCTCGCCCATCCAGACCTTCGACGAGCCGACGGTCTTGCCCGAAATGGCTTCCAGGCGGGTCATCCCGGTGGTCTGGTTGGTGTCGCCGGTCAGGTCGGCGCCGCGGATGTGCCGCAGCGGCTGGTGCCAGAGATCGCTCACGAAAGTCCCTTCAGGTGGCGACGCGGGCCGGGGCCGCGCCGGTGAGGAGGTCGGCGATCGTCGTCGCGCGCAGGATCGCGTCCAGCCCGGCTTCGACGTCCGACCAGAACGGGGCCATCCCCGCGGCCGTGCCGTGGTAGGCCAGCGCGGGGCGGGGTTCGCCGCGGACGGAGAGGAACTCGCCGTCGACCGCCACGACGGCGTCCCGCACGGTGACCTGGTCGGCGGCTCTGGCCAGCCAGTAGCCGCCCTCGCAGCCGCGCTGGCTGCGGACCAGCCCGGCCTGGCGCAGGTCCCGCATGACCGCCTTGATAAACCGGGCCGGGATGTCCTGCGTGGACGCGACGGCTTCGCAGGTGATCGGCCGCGTGGTGTCCGCGGCGAGCTCCAGCAGCACCCTGATCGCGTAATCCGCCCTGGCCGAGATACGCATACGCGCCATCATCCCCGGACCAGGACCGGTCCGCGCGTCCCGGCGCGCAGCCACTCCAGGAACTGGACGATCTCGGCGGCCACGCTGCGGTGGGCGACGTCGTTGAGCACGTCGTGCCGGCCGCCCTCGACCAGCGCGAACCGGCCGGCGGGGAGCATCTCGGCGAAGGCTCGGGCGGCCTTCGGGTCCGCGACCAGGTCCGCGCCGCCGTGCAGGACGAGCGCCGGGATGCCGGGGAGGGGCGCCGGGATTCCGGCGGGCTCGGCGAGCAAGGCGCCGCGCCGCAGCCCGTCGTCGCCCTCGAGCAGCGCGCGATGCACCGGACACGCCGTCCGCGCGTCGAGTTCGGCTTCCCACGAGCGGTCCGGCGTGGCGTCCGCGGACAGCGGCAGCCCGGCCGCCACGACCGCGTGCACCGGCAGCTCCACGGCGAGGGCCAGTGCCTCGATGGCGCCGGTGTCGCTGCCGGCCAGGACCACGGGGACCGGGCCGCCGCGGATCTCGCCGGCGACGTCGTCCCCGGAGGCCACGGCGACGATCCGGTAGCCGTCGAAAGCGAGCCGGGCGCCGAGCCTGGCGTAGAGCGCCGGGTGCTCGCCCCGGCCGGGCAGCAGCACGACCGTGCCGCGCACGGGCACGCCTTCGGCGGGGGCCCAGCGGACCGTCGCGGCGGGGGCGCGCGTCATACGGCGGCCGCCGTGGCGGGCTGCCGCTCGCGGCGGGCCAGCTCGGACCGCACCAGCGGCAGCAGGTGCCGTCCGTAGTCGATCGCGTCGTCGAGCGGGTCGTACCCGCGGATCAGCAGGGTGGAGACGCCGATGCCGACGTAGTCCAGCAAAGCCTGCGCGACCGTTTCCGGCGTGCCGACCAGCGCGGTGGAGTTGCCGGCGGCGCCGGTCGCCGTGGCCAAGGGAGTCCACAGTGCACGGTCGTGGCGGTCGGCCTTCGCCGCCGCGGCCAGCAGCCGGACGCTGCCGGCGTTGGTGGGCGGGCCGCCGTCACGCCATTCGCGCGCCGCCTTCGCGGCGCCGGTCGCGGTGATCTTGTCGAGGATCCGTTCGGCCCGTTCCCACGCCAGTTCCCCGGTGGGGCCGAGGATGGGCCGGAAGGACACGCTGATGCGGGGCGGGGTGAGCCGTCCCGCCGCCTTCGCCGCCGCGCGGACGGACGCGATCTGCTCCGCCGTCTCCTTCAGCGGTTCGCCCCAGAGCGCGAACACGTCGGCGTGCTTGCCGCCGACCCGGTAGGCCGCCTCGGAAGAACCGCCGAAGTACAGCGGGATCCGGGGATTCTGCAGCGGCCGCACCTGCGGCGTGTAGTCGTCGAGCCGGTAGTGCTTGCCGTGGTGGGAGAACGCGGTGCCGGAGGTCCAGGCGCGCTTGACGACGTCCAGGTACTCGTCCGTGCGCTCGTAGCGTTCGTCCTTGGGCAGGTAGTCGCCGTCGCGGGCCTGCTCGACGTCGCTGCCGCCGGTGATGGTGTGCACCGCGACGCGGCCGCCGGTGAAGTGGTCGAGGGTGGCGAACGCGCGTGCCGCCAGGGTCGGCGCGACGAACCCGGGGCGGTGGGCGACGAGCAGGCCGAGGCGCTCGGTGTGGGCGGCCGCGTAGGCCGCCACCTGCTGGCCTTCCGGCCAGCCCGCGCCGTAGCCGATGAGCACGCGGTCGAAGCCGCCGTCCTCGTGCGCCCGGGCGAACCGGCGGACGTAGGCGGGGTCGATGACCGGTCCTCTGGCGGGCCGGGTCTCGCTCGCGTCCTGGGTGCCGATCATGCCGACGAACTCGACGGGCATCTGCTTTCCTTTCGCCGCAAGAAGAACGCCCTGTCAGAGAACGGCACGGGGGTCCCGGTGTCAATTGGTCAGCTGCAGGTGTCCATTTGGTGGACGTGGCTGGCTTCCACCGATCCGCGCGGCTTATCGTCGGCCCGCTCGCCGACCCTTCCGGGAGGACTTCGTGACCACGACCGTCGCCACCGGGCCGCCACCCGACCTCGCCGCGCTGCCGTCGATCGTCGCCGGGCTGTCCGCGCGAGCCGGCGAGCACGACCGTGAAGGGACGTTCCCGCACGAGGGTGTCGCGCTGGTGCACGCCGCGGGTTTGCTGACCACGACCGTGCACCCGCGCTACGGCGGTCCGGGCGCCGGGGTGCTCGACACCGCGCGGCTGCTCGCGGAGCTGGGCCGCGGTGACCCGTCGGTGGCCCTGGTGACCGCCATGACGCTGTTCGTCCACGCGGCACAAGGTCTGGACCCGACGTGGCCGGACGAGGTGTACCGGGAGGTGCTCGCGGAGTCCGCCGAGCGGCCGGTGCTGATCAACGCGCTGCGCGTGGAACCGGAACTGGGCTCGCCGACCCGGGGCGGCCTGCCCGCGACGATCGCGCGCCGGACCGCGGACGGGTGGCGCCTGTCCGGCCGCAAGATCTACTCGACCGGCTCGGTGGGCCTGCGCTGGATGGTGGTCTGGGCCCGGACCGACGAACCGGAGCCGCGCGTCGGCGGGTTCCTGATCCGCGCCGACGCACCGGGCATCACGATCGAGCCGGCCTGGGACCACCTCGGCCTGCGGGCCAGCGCCAGTCACGACGTCGTGTTCACCGACGTCCCGGTGGCGGACGGGGCGACTGCCGGACTGTCCACACCGGACGCTCAACGGCCGCCGGTGCCGACGTTCCCCTTGGCGCTGCCCGCGCTCTACCTCGGTGTGGCGCGCAACGCCCTGGACTGGCTCACCGGGTTCCTGCGCGAACGCGTCCCGAGTGGACTCGGCAAGCCGCTGGCCACGCTGCCGCGGTTCCAGGCCGGGGTGGGGGAGATCGCCGCGCGGATCACCGGGGCTCAGGAAGTCCTGTTCGGACTCGCCCGCCGGGTCGACGAAGGCGATCCCGACGCCGCGGCGCACGCGGGCGTCGCGAAGGTGCTCGCGACGCGGTTGCTCATCGAGGCGGTCGAGCAAGCCGTCGCGCTCGCCGGGAACCCCGGGCTGACGCGGGCCAACCCGCTGCAACGGCATTACCGCGACATGCTGTGCAGCCGCGTCCACACCCCGCAGGACGATGCCGTGCTGACCGGTCTGGGCCGGTCGCTCCTCGGCTGATCGCCTGAGCGGGCTCAGGCGGCGAAGGTCCGCATGATCGTCTCGGTGGCCTGGTCGGCGACCGCGTCGATCTCGGTGACCGGGACCCGCCGCGTGCCCAGGTGCGAGCGGCGCTCGAGCGGGCCGGTCAGCAGGGCGAGGAACTGCTCCGCGACGAGCGCGGGATCGCAGTGCCGCAGCTGCCCGCCGACCACCAGCCGGGCGAGGCGGTCCGCCAGTGCGTCACCCAGCCGTCCGGCGGTGACGGCGTGGACGTCGGTCAGCAGCTCGGGGAACCGGCCCAGCTGGGCGTAGGTGAGCGCGCGCAGGGCGCGGGACTGCTCGTCGCAGCAGCGCCGGGCCAAGGCGCGGGCCGCGCGCGTCAGGATCCGCCGTGGGTCGCCGTCCGGGGCGATGCGCTCGACCGCCGCGAGGTTGGCGGCGCCGACCTGCTCCGCGACCGCGGCGAGGGCGGCGCGGAAGAGTGCTTCCTTGTCCTCGAAATGGTTGTAGACCGTGGGCTTCGCGACGCCGGCCTCGGCGGCGATCTCCTGGACGTTGGCGGCGTCGTAACCGGCCCGGGCGAAGACGGCGAAGGCGGCATCGAGGATCGCCTCCCGCTTGTCGATCCGGCCGCGCGCCTTGGTCATGGACGTAGTTTACAACGGTCTCATGAGTTCGCTAATTTGAACCTACGAGTTCACTTTGGAGGACGCCATGATCGTCAACCTGCTGCGGTTCCGCTTCCGTGACGATGTCACCGAGGACCTGCGCGAAGCCGTCCTGGAGGCCATGCGGCGGACGGCGAGCGTCGAGTCCGCCGCGTTCGGCACGGTCGGGCGGGATCTCGGTGACCCGGCCGAGGGGTACACGCACGCCTACTGCGTCGGCGTCGAGGATCTCGCCGCGCTGGAGCGGTACCTGCACGACCCCGTGCACCTGGCCGGCGACGACGTCATTCTGCCGGCCCTGGCGCGGCTGTCGGCGGTACGGTTCACCGACGACACCGACCCGGGCACCGGAACCAAGATCGTCGCCCTGCACCGGGCGAAGCTCGCGAAGTACCCGGACTGGGAGCGGCAGCTGAACGCGATTCCCGCCTGACGCCCGAACGGCGCACAGCGGCGGAGCCCGCGATGTGAGAACGCCGGTCCTGGCTGCCGGGCGTGACGTCCGCCGTCCTGGTCGTGCTCGGCGGCCTGCCGGGCACCGGCAAGTCCACGGTGGCCCGGCCGCTGGCTCGCGCGCTCGCGGCGGCCTACCCGCGGATCGACACTATCGAGCAGGCTCTCGTGGACTCGGGAGAGCTTTCCGCGCCGCCGCGTGCCGCGGGGTACGTCACTGGTTACGCCCTGGCCCGAGACCAGCTCGCCAACGGCGTGGCCGTCGTCGCCGAGTGCGTCAATCCGCTGAAGATCACCAGGGAGGCGTGGCGCGCGGTCGGGCCCCGGGTCCTCGAAGTCGAGCTCGTCTGCTCCGATCCGGCCGAGCACCGCGCCCGCGTGGAGGGGCGGACCGCCGACATCCCCGGTCCCGAGCTGCCGACGTGGCGGGACGTCGTCGAGCGGGAGTACGAGCCGTGGGATCGCGACCACCTGGTCGTCGACACCGCCGCCACGACTGTGGCCGGATGTGTCGAGCTGATCCTCCGGCACGTCACCGCGCTTTGAGGGCCGAGTACGGGTCGCGGCGACCCCGCGTGCCCAGTCGTTGTCGCCAACATGGTCAAGGAAGTCACGCCGTCTCACTTTCCGGCCCACGCCGGCGGATATCCGCGTGCGGTCACCCAGCTGCTCCTGGCCGGCGCGGATGCCCGCCACCCGCTCAGCGCGACCGCCGCGACGACGAGCAGCAGTGTGGTGCCGGCGATCACCACCGGGAGGCGGGGTGGCACGGCGACGACCCGGTCGGCGGCACCGGGTCCGGGCGTTGCCAAGCCGGTCAGGACCTGTTCGGCTCGGGCCATCGTGGGCCGGGTGGCGGGGGCTGGGTGCAGAAAGCCGAGGACGGCGTCGATGACCGGGCCGTGGGTGCGTGGTGGCACGGCATCGAAGGGCGGCCGCCCTTCGATGGCGGTGTAGAGGGTGGCGCCGAGGGAGAAGACGTCTGCTGGGAGGCCCGGCACAGCGCCCCGCGCCACCTCGGGCGCGAGGTAGGCGGGGGGAGCCGGTGTTCAGCCCGAAGCCGGTGATCTTGACCGTCCCGCTCTTCGTGATCAGTACGTGGTCCGGGGTTGATGCCGCGACGCAGGATGCCCTCGGCGTGCACGGCCGCCGAGGCCGAGGCCAGCCGGGCGCCGAGTGCGGCGACGCGGTCCGGCGGGAGGCTCCCGATCTGCTGGACCTCGATGACCGCACGTCCTCGGCCTCGTGTAGCGAGTCGCGCTCCGATCGCGGATGGCTCGGCCAGGTGGTGTCGCGGTGGACCGTGGGTCAGAGTCACCTCCGCCCCGGCCAGAACACCGCCGCCCGCTACCGTCTCCGGCACTCCCGCGCGCCTCGGCTGCCAGCCCCGTCCGGGCCCCCGGATCCGGCCAAAAGTAGACCGCGAATAGACCGCGACTGGCCGCACATCACCGGTTTCAGCCGTACACAACCGGATATCCCGGACTGGATCGCCGCTCCGGAAAAGCCAGCTCATAGACCTATTTTCGCAGGTCAGATGTGGTGCCCCCGGTGAGATTCGAACTCACACTGGACGGGTTTTGAACGGACCTGCGAAACGGGGTTCGACCTGCGGACTTACCTCCTGCAGCTGATCTTCGGGGGTGTCTAGGGGGTTGCTCGGTCGTCTGGTCGAAGGCCGCCTTGTGTAGATGCGTTAGTCCCAGCGGCGGAGGCTCGGACCAACCATGACCTGCGGCTGTCCACTAAATGTCCGTTATCTGTTTACCAGGTGACCGTTGAACAACGCGAATGTTACGGATCGACCTCGGTCGTAACTTCGGAACTCCACTGTCCGACCACGATCAAGACGTGTTCGGGAGAGTGGGGAGGGAATGTGGTCCGCAGCTGGCGCAACCAACTCTTCTATGGTGACAATCTTGACGTCCTGCGACGGCATGTTCCCGATGAATCCGTAGACCTCATTTACCTCGACCCGCCATTCAATTCGAATCGTTCATACAATGTGCTCTTCAAGCACAAGAGTGGCGATGAGTCGCAAGCGCAAATAGAGGCTTTCGATGACACCTGGGTGTGGAGTCAGGATTCCGAGTCTCAGTATCATGAGATAATCAATGGTGGCGCGCCAGTGCGTGTTGCTGACACGCTTGAAGCTATGCGTCGACTGGTGGGCGAGAATGACGTCCTGGCATACCTTGTCATGATGACTGTCAGGCTAGTCGAGTTGCATCGTGTACTTAAGTTGTCAGGCTCCCTGTATCTTCATTGTGATCCCACTGCTAGCCATTATTTGAAGATAATTCTCGATGCGATCTTTGGTCCTGAGCTGTTTCGAAATGAGATCGTATGGCGGCGAACTATGGCCAAGGGGTTGATGAGTCGCCGCCTTCCTTCGAATCATGACACAATTCTTGTCTACAGTAAATCTGAACTGCCGACTTGGGTCGAAGAGGCAGTTTTTCAGCCATATGACCAACTTAACTTGGATGAGCGGACGGCTCAGAAGTACTCCCAACGAGATTCCGATGGTCGTCTCTATCAGCTAACTAGTCTTATAAATCCCAGTCAGGATAGGCCGAACTTGACCTACGAGTTCCTTGGGGTTACCAGGGTTTGGCGTTGGACGAAGCAGCGCATGCAAGAGGCATACGAGAGTGGGCTCGTTGTGCAGACAAAGCCGGGTCGCGTTCCGCGACTCAAGCGATATCTTGACGAGCAGCGCGGCAAGCCTCTTGACGACGTTTGGTCCGATATTCCGCCCTTGAACTCCAGGGCGGCAGAGAGGCTTGGGTACCCGACGCAAAAGCCCGTGAGTTTGCTTGAGCGGATAATCAAAATGGCAAGCAAGGAAGGAGATGTGGTTCTTGACCCCTTCTGTGGCTGTGGTACTGCGATTGCGGCTGCCGAACGTCTTGACAGGCGGTGGATGGGCATCGATGTGACCTACCTTGCGGTTGATCTGATCGAGAAGAGGTTGCGGCACACGTATGGCGAATCTGTAATGGACAAATTCACGGTGGTTGGCATCCCCCGGGACGTGGAAGCTGCTCAGGCACTGTTCGCGCGATCTCCGTTTGAGTTCGAGCGTTGGGCGGTCTCCTTGGTGGATGGTCAACCTAATGAGAAGCAAGTTGGTGATAAGGGTATCGACGGCGTTATTAGGTTCATTGCGGATAGTCGCGGATCGACAGAAAAAGTGCTGGTGTCCGTCAAGGGCGGTAGGCAGCTCGGACCTCAGATGGTTCGAGACCTTGCTGGGACGGTTTCCACGAACCATGCCGCAGGCGGTGTTCTTATAACACTTGCCAAGCCGACACGTGGCATGATTGATGCCAGCCGGCATTCTGGGCTGTTCCATCACGCGAGGCAAGGTAAGGCCTATCCCCGTGTTCAGCTCATAAGTGTTCCAGAGCTGCTGGAAGGTAAGAGGCCGACGCTGCCTCCGGTTGTGCTCCCATACGTCCAGGCGAAGCGAAACAGTAATGCTGGCGTGCAGCAGACCATCTTTTAGTCGCGTGCCAATATCTGGTTGCGGAACCTCCATGCGCGTTCAAGGATGCATGCGCCTGGTGAAGCCATCGGTTCGTTGGTTAGCAACTTTGTAACGCTGCTTTCGGTGAAGGGTACTCCTTCGGATACGGATGATGACTCGGAAGCTGTTACCAATACGCCTTCGGCGTTGACGTCAACGGCGTCGCCAAACAGGTCGTCAAAGACGTCGTCGTCCATCACGACTACGGTCAGCACAGTGGCAGTGAGGGTAAGCGTGTCAAGCCCAATGCCGAGACAGTAGGCAGTAACGCGGTCCTTTTCGCGCGCAGCCTGCAGGTCGCGGTATAGCGACCAGTTCTCATAGTCGAGCGGTTCGCCCTGGCTGCCATCGCGCTCCGGCTCTCCGAGAATCTCCTCGGAGTACTCCCTGACCATGCTGCGCCACAGGTCGAAGTCGTTCTCCTTGTCCCAGGCCGCGACCGACGACGGCTGGAACTCGCCGGCTGGGATGAGGCCGTAGATGCCGGCGGCCGTTGCCACCTTGGCCGGGTCGCGCCAGTGCAGGAGGAACGTCGCTTTGCCAGTGTCGCGCTGGCGGCGGAGCGTCAGTGTCTCGATCGCGGGCATGACCGGCCGCCGCTCCAGGTCGAACGGGTCGCCGATCAGACCTCGCAGCGGGAGTTCGGCCCAGTCCGCGCGGGGGATCTTCCGGTTCGGGAACTGCGCAACGGCCAGCTCGTGCGCGATGGCCTCGGACAAGTCGAGCTTGTCGAAGTACGTGGCCAGGCCGAACGTCATCCGCTCGTTCGATGGCGTCAGGTCGACGTCCAGCAGCCGGTAGCTGGTGCGGTTCTCGAACAGCGCCGGCGGGTCCAGGTACTTGATCGCCGACGTGTACCGCTCGAAGCGCCGGCCGGGCGCGCGGAGCGGCAATGCCTTGTCTGCCTCAGGCTCTGTGCCGGTGACCGTGATCGGGACCCGGTGATCCTTCCACTCAAGCTTGATGTCCTCCAGGCGCACCGGCGCCGGCGGCATCCACTCGCGCCGGGCGATCAACGGAGCCTTACCGATGCGCGCTTCCGGCCGGTAGAGCGACGCGGCCGCCTCGGCGAGTTCGCGCCGGCGGCTGTTGAGCTCGCGCCGCATCCGGCGCCACTCCTCCTGGCTCACCGCGACCGGATCGACCTCGTTCACCAGCGCCGACGTCGACGGGGGAGCGACGGGCTGAAGCAGCTCCTTGGATAGGCCGAGCCGTGAGGGCGAGATGCCAAGCTGGTTAGCGACCCGCAGCAGCGTGTCCAGGTCCCGGACCTGCCGTTGACCAGTTTCGATCTTCGAGATGTACGACTGGTCCATGTTGAGGATCTGGGCCAAGTCAGCCTGGTTGAGCCCGTTCGTCTTCCGGTACTCCTTCAAGACCTCGGCAAGCAGCCCGGTGTTCAGTTCGAGCTCGGTTGTCGACCTCGGCGAGAGCCACGGCTGGTCTGCTTCCACTGGTGGCAAGTCCCTTCTTTTCGATCTTCTTCGGCTGCGATCGGGCTGGGCGAATGGCGTTTGACCTGCGGTTATGCCTGGCTGTCATGCGGAAGCGTCGTTAGGACTGTCCGGCCTTGGACTGTGGTGGCGCTCACGGGTGAAGCTATTCCCATGATCACGGAACACGGGCCGAACGGCCGAACATCACGACCGCTTCTCAAGCTCCTCTACCCGGCGCCGGAGGTCGGCAACCTCGGCTCGGAGCGCGGCGACGTCGTCGGCGGGGGCGCTCTCGTCCGGGAGGCTCCGGACGAACGTGCCTCGCCCGGCGGCGGACTCGAGCACGCCGGCGTGCTGAAGCTCCCGGATGGCGTTGTGGACGGTGAGTTCGGCGACGTTGTACGTCGCCGACAGCGCTTTGAGGGACGGGATCTTCTCCCCGAGCGCGAACTCGCCGGCCCGGATGCGTCGGACCAGGTCATCCCGGATCTGTGCGCCTAGCGGCTGCGCTCCCTGCTGATCGATAGGCATCTAGCCAGGGTACGCAGAAAACCAACATCACCCTAATGCGCCACACGTGCGAGCTTGACTTACCTGAGCACCATAGTGTGCACTAAGGTGCAGTAAGGCATTAGATCGAAAGGTTCCTCATGAAGTTCGCGAACATCACCAACCACGTCATCCGGGCCGCCGCCGACAGTGTTTCCGCTGTTCAGGGGTACTGCCCGGATGGCCTGGACGAGTCCGTCATCGACGCGCTGATCGCCGAAGTCGACCAGGAGTTGACCGGCGCGACGGCCGTGGCGGAGACCCGTACCCGGCACGCGTTCACCGACTCGCAGCACGCCCACCGCACTCGTCGGCGCGTCAGCCGCGCGGCGCTGCGGGTGCTGCCGTTCCGGCTCGACACGGCCGCGTCGGCGGAGAGCGGGGAGGCCGCATGACGGTCCGGCTCGGTATCCCCGTCGCATTTGGTCCCGACACGGCGGCTCACTCCGCCAAGAACGCGCACGCCGCGTCGGGTCTCCCGATCAACCACCACGCAGGTAGCTACTCGGAGAGGTCTCTCATGGTAGGCACCCTCACTCCTCGCGCAATCGAGCGTTTGGCGATCCGCCGATACACCGACCAGACCGGCCAGTCCTGGGCCAAGGCCCCGGCTGCCACGCGCCGGGCGTGGCTGGCGGAGGCCGAGCCGGTGATCCGCGCCGAGCACGGCATCGCGCTGGACGCGGTGTGGGACAGCGGGGACTGGCAGGCACCCGGCCAGTCCGACCTGTTCGACGTGCCGGAGGTGGCCTGAGATGTCCGCGCAGGTACTGATGGTCCTCGGCGGTCTCGCGCTGGTCGGCGTGTTCGCCGTGTGGCGCTCCGGCCGCAAGTCCGCGATCCGGGCCCAGAAGGGCGTCCGCGAGATCACTCGGATGACGGGCAACACGATCCGTCTGGTCCTGGCCACGGCGATCATCGCGTTCGTCCAGTGGCTGGTGATCGTGAAGATCCAGAACACCACCGCCACGTGGATCGCGCTGGTCGTCCCGGCGCTGCTGGCCGCCGCCACGATCGTGCGGCTGATGGCCATCACCGAAATCGTCCACACCACCCGTGGGGGTCGTCGCTGATGTTCGGCAAGAAGAGGTCCGAAGAGGACGCCATCGATGCCGCCGTGGTCCACGTGCTGCTGTCCGGCATGAAGCCCGAGCACCGGCAGGGCGTTCTTTCGCAGCTCAACGACAACGAACGCCGCCAGGTCCTGAACGCGGAGCTGGAAGGCCGCGCGGACCAGTGGGAGCGCAAGACCGGCACCGAATGGGGGCAGAGCTGATGAGCACGGAAACCCTGGCTCCGCAGGACGCGAAGCACCAGCCGCTCACGGACGCGGACAAGCTCGCCCAGGACGCCGCTACCGCCGCGCAGGTCCGCCGGCTGGCCAACCACCCCGACGTGGTCGCGCTGCGGGTGGAAAAGGTCCGCACGCAGATCGACGCGGTGATCTGGCTCGGGATCTTCCTCGGCCTGGCCTTCACCATGGTCAACGTCCAGTCCTTCGCCGCCGCCGGCGCAGCCACCTGGTCGCTCGGGTGGCTGGCCGGGTGGCTGCTGGACCCGATGGTCTCGCTCGTGTTGGTGGCGGTGCTGCGGGCGGAGCAGGTGACCGCCCGGTACCAGGTCGACACCGGCCGGTGGGCGCACCGAACGAAGTGGTTCGCCTTCCTGGCCACCTACGTCATGAACACCTGGAAGTCCTGGACGCACCTGGACGTGGCCGGGGTGGTGCTGCACTCGGTGCCGCCGGTGCTGGTGTTCCTCGCAGCGGAGACCGCGCCGGTCCTGCGGGACAAGCTCACCGAAGCCGTCATGGCCGCCGCCGGCGCGGCGTTCACGGGAGAGCAGGCCGCCGACGCTCCGGCCGCCGTGCCCGCCGCTCCGGTGGAGGACAGCGCGGGGGAGAAGCCGGCACCTGTTGCCCGGCCGCGTCGCCGTGCGGCCCGCAAGCCTGCTGCGAAGCCCACGCGGAAGCTGCGCGGGGACTACCTGGCCGACGCCCGCGCCGCGTGGACACCGGGCATCGAGATCACCCCGGCCTGGGTCCGGTCCGTGTGCCCGGAGATCTCGCGCGGCACCAGCAAGAACGTCGCTGACGACCTGATCGCCGAAACCGCCCGCCCGGCCGCCTTGCCGGTGCCTGCTGACCAGCCCGTGATCGTCGACCAGGAGGAGGCCGCCTGATGTCCACCACCGCCGACCACACCCCCGAGTCCGTGAACGGACCCGACCCCGAAGGGCTTCTCTCCGTGAACAGCACGCCCGACCCGTCCACGAATACCCCGACCGACACGTCCGTGAACGCCGCCGTGAACACCGACCCGGCCGCCACCGACACGGTCACGACGCGGGCCGGGAACGTCGTCCCGATCCGCCCGGACACCGCCCGCACGCCGGAGGAGATCCCGGAGCAGGACCGGCCCGCCGCAGACAACGCGGAGTCTGGTGCGGTCGTTCGGCTGGTCGACCCGCCCGCGACCAAGGCGACGTGGTGGGAGACCGTCTCCGACGCCACCGCCCGCCCGCTGGTGGCCAAGTGGCTCACCTCGGCGGAGGAGTTCAAGTCGCGGGCGCGGTTCCTGGTCCGCTACGCCGCCCACACCTTCGCCTTCCACGCGCTGCGGGTGCCGGTGTACATCCCGTCCGCGCTGCTGCGCGCCCCGGGCGCGTTGTGCCGGCTGACCGCCCGGGTGGGGCGGTGGGTGTTCGACGCGGAGTCCAAGCCGGTGCGGATGAACGCCCGGGACCGCAACGACGCGGATGTGTACATGAAGCTGCGCGATGCCCGCAACGAGACCGTGCGCCACCGCTCCGCCCCGGTCATGGTCGCCGTCCTGGTACTGATCGCGACGGCGTACCTGTGCCTGACGTTCGTGTCGCCGGTGTGGAACTGGACGGCCCTGGTGGCCACCCTCACCGCCGTGGGCTGGTGGGGCGCCCCGGCGGACAAGCCGGTCGCCGGCCGCGCCGTGGACTCGGTCAAGACCCCGAAGCTGACGTCGTCGATGATCGAGGACGCACTCTGCTCTCTGGGCATCGGTGGCCTGAATCAGGCCTACGCCAAGGGCAAGCGCATCGAGTTCCCGAACCCGATTGCCCGCGACGGCGACGGCTGGCGCGCCGACGTCGACCTTCCGTTGGGTGTCACGGCCGGCGACATCATCGCCAAGCGCGACGAGCTGTCCTCCGCCCTGCGCCGCCAGATCGGGTGCGTGTGGCCCGAGGGGGATGCAAAGGTCCATGAAGGACGGTTGGTGTTGTGGGTCGGGGACATCGATATGTCCAAGGCCAAGCAGAAGCCGTGGCCGCTGGCCAAGCCGGGCGCGACGGTCGACCTGTTCAAGGCTCAGCCGTTCGGCACCGACCAGCGCGGCCGCTGGGTGCCCATCACGCTGATGTTCGCCTCGATGGTGATCGGCGCGGTCCCGCGCATGGGCAAGACGGTCACGCTGCGGGAACTGCTGCTGATCGCCGCCCTGGACCCGCGCGCGGTGCTCTACGCCTACGACCTCAAGGGCACCGGCGACCTCTCCCCGCTGGGACAGTGCGCGCACGGCTACGGGGTCGGCGACGACCCCGAGGACATCGAACGCATGGTGGTGGAGATGCGGGAGCTGCGGGAGGAGATGCGCCGCCGCACCAAGGTGATTCGCAACCTGCCGGAGTCCGTGTGCCCGGACAACAAGGTCACCCCGGAGTTGGCCGCGCGCAAGGACTTGCGGCTCGCGCCGATCGTGGTCGGGGTGGACGAGTGTCAGGTGTGGTTCGAGCACCCCGAGCACGGGGAAGAGCTGGAGGAGATCTGCACCGACCTGGTCAAGCGCGGCCCCGCCTTGGGGATCACGCTGATCCTGGCCACGCAGCGCCCGGACGCGAAGTCGCTGCCCACCGGCATCTCCGCCAACGCCATCCTGCGGTTCTGCCTCAAGGTCATGGGGCAGCAGGCCAACGACATGGTTCTCGGCACCAGCCAGTACAAGTCCGGCGTGCGCGCCACGATGTTCGCCCGCTCCGACCGGGGCATCGGCTACCTCGCCGGCGAGGGCGATGACGCGCAGATCGTGCGCAGCGTCTACAAGGACGCCACCGACGCCAAGAAGATCGCCGCCGGCGCCCGGGCACGGCGGGAAGCGCTGGGCAACATCACCGGCTACGCCGCCGGCGAGGCCGTCGACGTCGAGGCCGCGCGCCTGGACCCGCTGGCCGACACCATCGCGGTGTTCGCCCGGGGCGAGGACAAGCTCTGGTCCGACGCCATCGTGACCCGGCTCGCCGAGCTGCGGCCCGGCCAGTACCGGGGCTGGACGGCGCAGAACCTCGCCACCGCGCTCAAGCCCTACGGCGTCAAGCCCAAGCAGGTGTGGAGCACCGACCCCGACACCGGCAAGGGAGCCAACCGCAACGGCTACACCCGCGACGCCCTCACCACTGCCAAGAACAACCGAGCGTAACCAGTCTCGGAGGCTAGGGGCGGTGCGCGTCCTAGACCAGACCGCCCCTAGATCTAGACCCCTCCTCTAGACACCCGCAGCGGTCGTGAACAGCGCACTAGCGTCCTAGACCCACCTCGCTCCGACCTGCGGAAACACCCGGAAAACCAGGCTAGCGCCATCGCCACGCGGCCCTAGCTCTGACTCAACGCACCCACACACCGTCACTTTATGTGACCGACGTGAGGAACCGCCTTGACCGCGCACGCCACCACCGCCGGCCCGGCCACCCGGGTCACCATCCCCTTCGCTGAGTACCGCGCGCTCACCCTCGACGCCGCCGCCTGGCGACTGCTCAACACCAGCCCACACGTCGCCGAACTCCTCGCCGAATGGATCGAGTGGGACCGCCGCCGCACGCTGCGGGAGACGTCCAACGCCGTGTCGGCCGCCGCTGACTGGCGCGCGCTTGCCGGCGCGCCGACCTACGCCGAACTCGAACGCCGCCGCGCCGTCGCCACCCGGCCCGCCCTGACGCCGCACCAGATCCGCGCACAGGCCACCGCGTCCTGGGCCCGGGTTGACGCCTGGATCGCCACTCGAGAGGCCGCCTGATGACCACCACGACACCGAACGACGAGGGAGCACCGATGGGCACCTACGACCTCGAACCGTCCACGTTGGACGGGGCCGCCTTGCTCGACTCGCTGCGGGCCGCGCTCACCCGGTACGTGGCCTTGCCCAACCCGGAGACCGCCGACGCCATCGCGCTCTGGATCGCGGCCACCCATGCGCAACCGGCGTGGGCGCACGCGCCCCGGCTGGTGATCCGCGCGCCGGAGAAGCGCTGCGGGAAGTCCCGACTGCTCGACATCGTCGAGGCCACCTGCCACAACCCGTTCATCACGGTCAACAGCAGCCCGGCTGCCGTCTACCGGTCGGTCTCCGAGGACCCGCCCACCCTGCTCGTCGACGAGGCAGACACCATCTTCGGACCGAAGGCCGACGGGAACGAGGACCTACGCGGGCTGCTCAACGCCGGACACCAGCGCAACCGACCAGCCAAGCGCTACGACGCCACCAACCAACGCGTCGAGTCCATCCCCACCTTCGCCATGGCCGCCCTCGCCGGCATCGGGGCCATGCCCGACACCATCGAGGACCGGGCCGTCATCGCCCGGATGCGCCGTCGCGCGCCCGGCGAAACCGTCTCGCCGTATCGGCACCGCCGGGACCGGCCCGCTCTGCGGATGCTCGCCGACAACCTGCACGCGTGGCTGCGCGCCGACCTGTCCACATTGGAGACCGCCGAACCGGAGATGCCCGTGGAAGACCGCGCCGCCGACACCTGGGAACCCCTGGTCGCCGTCGCCGACCACGCCGGCGGCACCTGGGGCGACCGCGCCCGCGCCGCCGTGCTCGCCCTCACCGCCACCGCCGACGAGGACAACGAAGGCTCCGACCGGCAACGCCTGCTCACCGACTGCCGCACCGCGTTCGGCGACGAACTCGCCCTCCCGACCGCTGAACTGCTGCACCGCCTGCGCGCCCTGGAAGAGTCGCCGTGGCGCGAGTACGGCGCTACCGGGCTCACCGCCATGAAACTCGGCAGCCTGCTCAAGGAGTACGGCATCCGCTCGGACACCATGCGGTTCCCCGGCGCCGGACAGGCCAAGGGCTACCGCCGCGCCGACTTCGCCGACTCGTGGGAGCGCTACTGCGCCGATCCGCCGGCCAAGGGCGACGGCGAAGCGGCGGCCCGGGGAGCGATTCCGCTGCGCCGGGCGCGGTCGGCCTGACGCCCGCCGGGCGGGGTAGTCGTACCAGCCGTACCAGCCTCATTTCCGCAGGTCAGCCCTGGTACGGCTTCCCCGCCTGGTACGGCTCAAGCCGTACCACCGCAACCGTCCTGGTACGGCTCAAGCCGTACCACGAAACCAAGCCGTACCGCACCTGACCAGGCAAAACGAGGCTGGTACGGCTGGTACGGCTTACCCCCTAAGCACCGACAACCGACCACACCGAAACCGAGGAGAGCCCATGCCCATCACCGCCACCCGTAACGCGATCCGAAGGGCTCACCATCGATGGCCACGCCACGCCAGCACCTCACCATCGCCGAACTCTGCGCCGAACTCGCCGTAGCGCGCTCGACCTTCTACGAGTGGCGCGCCAAGAAGCGCGCACCCCGCTGCATCAAGCTCCCGAATGGGGAGCTCCGGATCCGCCGGGCCGACCTTGAGTCCTGGCTCGACAACTGTGAGGAGGCCGCCTGATGGACACGACCTACGACGTCAAGATCTGGAAGATCGAGACCCGCGTCTGGAAGTCGAAGACGAGTTACCGCGTCGTCTGGTTCGTCGCCGGCGCGCGCTTCGGTGAGACGTTCGAGACGAGTGCTCTGGCCGATAGCTTCCGCTCGGACCTGGTTGCCGCGTCACGACGCGGTGAGGCTTTCGAGCGCACGCAAGGTCTCCCGGTCTCGAAGCTGCGGGAAGAGAACGAAATGCCGTGGTTCGACTTCGCGTGCAAGTACGTCGATATGAAGTGGCCACGGGCCGCCGGGAAGTCGAGGGCGGGGAACGCTGATGCGCTCGCCAGTGTGACGCCGGCGCTGCTGAAGACGACCCGGGGCGCGCCGGACAGCAGGACGCTTCGCCGGGCGCTCACCGGTTGGGCGTTCAACACCAAACGCCGCGATGAGCCGAAGCCGCGAGAGGTGGAGCAGGCGTTGAAGTGGCTCAAGACGAACACCGCGCCGGTGTCGAGGCTCAACGACAAAGCGGTGCTTCGGGAGGTGCTGGAAGTGCTGTCGCTCAAGCTCGACGGAAAGCAGGCTGCGGCGAAGACCGTCAACCGCAAGCGCGCCGTTCTGTTCAACGCGTTGGAGTACGCCCACGAACTGAAGCTGTTGACCGCAAATCGACTTTCCGAAGTGAAGTGGACAGCCCCGAAGTCGGTGCGGGCGATCGATAAGCGCGTGGTCATCAACCCGAGGCAGGCGAAGAGTCTGCTGTCCGAAGTGGAGGCACAGCGGATCGAAGGGCAGCCGCGCCGGTCGTCTGGGCCGATGTTGGTCGCGTTCTTCGCCGTCATGTACTACGCGGCTCTCCGGCCGGAGGAAGCGGCCATGTTGCGCAAGTCGGACTTGCAGCTCCCCGAAGAGGGGTGGGGCGAGCTGCTGTTGTCGGAGACCGCGCCGATCACCGGCGCGGCCTGGACGGACAGCGGGGAACGCCGCGACCGCAGGCAGCTCAAGCAGAGGGGAAAGGGAGAGGTCCGCACAGTGCCGTCGCCACCGCCGCTGACGGCGATCCTGCACACGCACCTGACCACGCTCGGCACGGCGGCCGACGGGCGGCTGTTCCGGAACCTGACTGGGGGAGACCTGGCCGAATCCACGATCGGCCGGGTCTGGGACAAGGCGCGTAAGGCGGCGTTCTCGGACGACGAGTACGCCTCTCCGCTGGCAAAGCGTCCCTACGACCTCCGCCACGCCTGCGTGTCGACCTGGCTGGCCGCTGGGGTGCCCTCTACGCAGTGCGCGGAGTGGGCCGGCCACTCAGTCGCCGTCCTGCACCAGATCTACGCCAAGGTCATCGCCGGCCTGGAGTCGGCGGCCCACGACCGCATCGAGAAGGCGCTCGACTGGCAGGGCGACGAAGGCCCGACTCGCGGGGGCGCATAGGGGGTGGAGGGTCGTAGACGGCCGGACAGAGCCAGACACGACCGGACTCACGAGAACGGCCCCTGGCCGGATAAGTCCTGGTCAGGGGCCGTTCTGTGCTGGTGGGCCACTGTGCCCCCGGTGAGATTCGAACTCACACTGGACGGGTTTTGAATCCGTTGCCTCTGCCAGTTGGGCTACGGGGGCGTGACGTCGTAACCCTACGGGATCACCGAACCCGGCCAGTGACCGGCCCCGGGTGTCACGCCCGCCACTTCGTGGTGAACGCCATCTCTTCTTCTGGATCGTTCCCGGTAGGCTTCAGGTTCGCGGGAAGCCGCGAGACCCACCGTCCCGCCGAGTCTTTCAGGAGGACCCCGGTGACCGATCAGGCTACCGAGGCCATCGTGCCGCAGCGTCGGGTGCTCGTCGCGGAGGACGAGGCACTCATCCGGCTGGACCTCGTCGAAATGCTGCGTGAAGAGGGCTATGAAGTGGTCGGGGAGGCGGGGGATGGCGAGCAGGCCATCTCGCTGGCCACCGATCTGAAGCCCGACCTCGTGATCCTCGACGTCAAGATGCCCAAGCTGGACGGCATCGAGGCCGCGGCCAAGATCACCGGTGACCGGATCGCCCCCGTGGTCATCCTCACCGCCTTCAGCCAGCGTGACCTCGTCGAACGCGCCCGGGACGCCGGGACCATGGCCTACCTCGTCAAGCCCTTCGCCAAGCGGGACCTCGTTCCGGCCATCGAGCTCGCCGTCAGCCGGTTCTCCGAGCTGCAGGCCCTCGAGGCCGAGGTCGCCGGGCTCACCGACCGGCTCGAGACGCGGAAGGTCATCGACCGCGCCAAGGGCCTGCTCATGAGCCGGCAGGGCCTCACCGAGCCCGACGCCTTCCGCTGGATCCAGCGCACCGCCATGGACCGCCGGACCACCATGAAGGCCGTCGCCGAGGCCGTCGTCGAGAGCATCGGAAGCTAGCCGTAACCGACGGCCGGCGGGCAGAATCACCCAGGTGAAACTGCTGCCGGCCGTCGTCGCCCTCATGCTGCTGACCGGATGCGAAGCGGCCCCGAGCACGCCCGCGCCGACCACCTACGAGCTGCCGCCGCGACAGGTCCGGCCCGATGAGACCGCCCTCAAACTCGCGCCCGCGAAGAACGGCGACACCGAGTTCGACCTCATCGGCCTCGCCGCCGGGCTGCCCAGCATCACCGGGAGCCACACCGAGTTCCCCGCCAAGGGGCAGTTCGTGCGGCTGCGGCTGGTCGTCACCAACACCGGCACCTCGAGCGTCCTGTTCGACACCAAACGGCAACTGCTCGTCGACGACCAGAGCGCCACCCACCCGCCCGAAGAGCAGGCCATGCTGATCAAGCGCCAGCCCGGCCAGTTCGACCTCGGGCACGGCGTGCGCGTCGAGTTCGACCTCTACTGGGACATCCCCAAGGACCGGAAGCCGGTCGCGATCCGGGCCTTCGGCGGGCCGACGATCACCGACATGAAGAACGCCAACGGCACCGACATCAAGCTGTGAAAAGGGCCCGGCGCACGAAGCGCCGGGCCCCTTCCGCAACACCACTCAGACCCCGAGGTCGCCACCGAGATAAGCGGCCCGCACCTTCGGGTCGTTCAGCAGCTCGGCCCCCGGCGCGCTCTGGACCACTCGGCCCGTCTCGAGCACGTACGCCCGGTCCGACAGCTTCAGCGCCTGCTGGGCGTTCTGCTCCACCAGCAGCACCGTCGTGCCGCGCTTGTTGATCTCGCGGATGATGTCGAAGATCTGCGCGATCAGCATCGGCGCCAGGCCCATCGACGGCTCGTCGAGCAGCAGCACCTTCGGCTTCGTCATCAGCGCGCGGCCGATGGCGATCATCTGCTGCTCGCCGCCCGACATCGTGCCGCCGAACTGCGTCTTGCGCTCGGCGAGGCGGGGGAACAGCTCGTAAACTTCGGCGAGGTCGGCCTGGAGGTCGTCCTTGCGGGTGTAGGCACCCATCAGGAGGTTCTCCTGCACCGTCATGCCGGGGAACACGCCCCGGCCTTCCGGCGACTGGCCGATCCCGAGCAGCACGCGCTTGTGCCCCGGGGTCTTCGAGATGTCCTGGCCGTTGAACAGGATCCGGCCGCTGGTGAGCGGCCGCAGCCCGGAGATCGTCTTGAGCGTCGTGGTCTTGCCGGCGCCGTTGGCCCCGATGAGGGAGACGATCTCACCCTCGCCGACCTGGAGGCTCATGCCCTTGAGGGCCGCGATCTTGCCGTAGTGGACGTTGATGTCCTCGACCTCAAGAAGCATCTTCGGACACCCCCAGGTACGCCTCGATCACCTTCTGGTTGTTCTGCACCTCGTGCGGCAGCCCTTCTGCGATCTTCTGGCCGAAGTCGAGCACCGCCAGCCGGTCGCTGATGTGCATGACCAGGCCCATGTCGTGCTCGATCAGCAGCACCGTGCGGCCGTCGTCCCGGATCTTGCGGATCAGCGCCTGCAGGGCGTTCTTCTCCGCCGGGTTCATGCCGGCGGCCGGCTCGTCGAGCAGCAGCAGCTTCGGATCCGTGGCCAGCGCCCGCGCGATCTCCAGCCGGCGCTGGTCGCCGTAGGAAAGGTTCTTCGCGACGTTGTGCTCGACCCGGCCGATGCCGACGAAGTCGAGCAGCTCACGGGCCCGCTCACGGCCGTGCTTCTCTTCCTTGCGGTGCCACGGCAGGCCGAGCGTCGCGCCGATCGCGCCCGTCTTGTGGTGAGCGTCGACGCCCACCATGACGTTCTCCAGCGCGGTCATGTTGTGGAACAGCCGGATGTTCTGGAACGTCCGGGCGATCCCGCGCTTGGTGACCTTGAACCGCTTCATGCCGTCGATGCGGTCGCCGTCGAAGCGGACCTGGCCCTCGGTCGGCTGGTAGACGCCCGTGACCACGTTGAACACCGTGGTCTTGCCGGCGCCGTTCGGGCCGATGAGGGCGAAGATCTCGCCTTCGTTGATGCTGAGGTTGACCTCGCGCAACGCCGTGACGCCGCCGAAGCGCATGGTCACGTTGTCGAATTCGAGCAGCGCGCTCACTTCGTCACCTCCGCCGAAGCCTCGGAGTCGGGGCCGGCCACTTCCGCGCCCATGGCGCCCATGCCGCCGGTTCCTTCCCGTAGTTCGGCCTTGCGCTGCCGCGACGGCAGCAGGCCTTCCGGCCGCAGCGCCATCATCAGCACCAGCACGGCACCGAAGACGAGGACGCGGTAGTCGTTGAACTGGCGGAAGCGCTCCGGCAGCCACGCGATCACGAACGCCCCGATGATGACGCCCGGGAGGTTGCCGGACCCGCCCAGCACGACCGCGGCCAGGATGGTCGCGGACAGGATGAACGGGAAGTTCTCCGGCTGGATGAACACCGCCTTGCTCGCGTAGATCGTGCCCGCGAAGCCACCGATCATGGCGCCGATGGCGAAGGCGAGCAGCTTGAACTTGAACGTCGGCACGCCCATCAGCTCGGCCGCGTCCTCGTCCTCGCGGATCGCCGCCCACGCCCGTCCGACCCGGCTCTTGTTGAGCCGCACCGAGAAGGTGATGACGAGCACGATCGCGAACAGCATCAGGTAGTAGTACGGCGCCGGGTCGAGGAAGAACTCCATGCCGAAGATCGGCTCGGGGTGCGGGATGTTCGTGATGCCGCGGGCCCCGCCGATGCCGTCGGTGTTGTTCGCCGTGATCCGGACGATCTCCCCGAAGCCGAGTGTGACGATGGCCAGGTAGTCACCTCGTAGCCGTAGCGTTGGTGCGCCGAGGATGACCCCGGACACCGACGCGAGGAAGATGCCCAGCACCACCGTCGGCCAGAACGACCAGCCGTAGCTCGTACCGATCGACGCCCACGTGTAGGCGCCGATCGCGAAGAACGCCACGTACCCGAGGTCGAGCATGCCCGCGTGGCCGACCACGATGTTGAGGCCGACGGCGAGCAGGATGTACGTGCCGACCGGGAAGATCAGCACGGTCGTCCAGTCCGAGTACGGGGACATGAACGAGCCGATCCACGGCGCGGGCAGGATCAGCGCGAAGACGATCAGCGCGATGTAGACGGCGTAACGCTGCCAGTGCGGCGCGTCGGCCCACCAATCGCGCATCCCGTCGATGGGGTGGAAACCCTTGCGCGCGCGGGTTTCGTTGTTCTCAGCCACTCCGTCGCCTTTCATGCGCGTGCCCGTTGCAGGGATTCGCCGAGGATGCCGGTGGGCCGGAGCATCAGCACGAGGACCAGGACCACGAACGCGGTGACGTCCTTCCACTCGGAACCGAGGAAGATGGAGCTCCAGTTCTCGACCAGGCCCAGCACGATCCCGCCCAGCAGGGCGCCGCGCAGGTTGCCGATCCCGCCGAGCACGGCGGCGGTGAACGCCTTGATGCCGAGCAGGAAGCCGATGCGGTAGTCGGTGTTCTCGTACTCCATGACGTACAGCGCCGCGGCGACACCCGCCATCGCGCCACCGAGCAGGAAGGTGATCCGGACGATGCGGTCGATGCTGACGCCCATGAGGACGGCGGCTTCGGGGTCCTGTGCGGTCGCGCGGATGCCGCGGCCGATGCGCGTGCGGCTGACCAGCTGGTCGAGCACGACCATCACGACGACGGCGGCGATGACGACGAAGACGTGGTCGGTGCGGACGACGCCGTTGCCGATCCGGAACAGCTCCTCGTGCGGCACGAACCGGGGGGCGTTCTGCTGGACCTTGCCCGCCTTGTCCGACAGCGCGGGGATGATCGCGAGACCGAACAGCTCCTGCAGGAACAGGGAGGCGCCGATCGCGGAGATCAGGGCGGCCAGCCGGGTCGCGCCCTTCTTGCGCAGCGGCCGGTAGGCCAGCTGCTCCAGCACGATGGCCGAACCGCCGGACGTGGCCGCCGAAGCGACCGCGATGAGCAGGAGGATGCCGATCATCCCGAAGACGCCGACCGTGATCGGGGCGGTGCCGCCGGCGATGGCGATGAGGATGAACAGGGACGTCATCGTCCCGATCATGAAGATTTCGGAGTGTGCGAAGTTGATGAGCCTCAGCACGCCGTAGACCATCGTGTAGCCGAGGGCGATGAGGGCGTAGATGGAGCCGGCTACCAGGCCGCCGATGGTGCTGCCCAGAAACTGGCTCTGCAGATCTTGGAACATGACGTAGTTGCCTTACCTGACGGGGCGAGGATGGTCGCCACATTGGCGGGGAGCGGAGGTGCTGTGGTCGTCCACAGCGCCCCCGCTCCCGTTAGGTGTGCTCTAGCTCCGTCAGCCGTTGATCTTGGCTTCGGTCGAGGCGCCGAGGTTCTTGATGACCCCGCCGACGACCTGGTACACGTAGATCGCGTTCGTCTGCGGCTCGCCGTTCTCCTTGAACTTGATCTGCTTCGACGCGCCCTTGAAGTCTTCCGTCTTCAGGAAGTCGTTGATCTTCTCACCGGTGGTGTTGCCGGCCTTGACCGCGTTGATGATGGCGGTCGCGGCGTCGTAGCCCTCGGTGGCGTAGATCGCCGGGTCGACGTTGAACTTCGCCTTGTACTTGGTGGCGAACTCGTTGGTGGCACCCGCGTCCGGGATGTTGCACGGGCAGCCGATGACGGCGCCTTCGGCGGCCGCGGCACCCGCGCCGGAGACCAGCTGCGGGTCGAGCGAACCGTCACCGGTGGCGAAGATGGCCTTCACGCCGCCGTCGCGGAGCTGCTTGAGCAGCCGGCCGCCCTGGGCGTAGTAACCACCGAAGGTGATGACGTCCGGGTTGGCGGCCTTGACCTTCTGGACCGTCGAGGAGTAGTCCGACGCGTCCTTGGCGAACTTGTCGCGCTCGGTCGTGATGCCCTTGTCCTTGAAGGTCTTCTCGAAGGCGTCCGCCAGGCCGACGCTGTACTCCTGGTCGTCCGAGATGACGTACGCGTTCTTCGGCGACTTCGCCGTGATGAGGAAGTTCGCGATGGCCGGGCCCTGGTCGTTGTCGTTCGCGACGACGCGGTGCCAGTACTTCCAGCCGTTCGAGGCGAGACCCGGGTTGGTCGCCGACGGCGACACGCTCGGGATCTTGCCCTGCTCGAGGACGCCGCCGACGGCCTTCGACTCACCCGAGAACGCCGGGCCGATCAGGGCCGTGATCTTGTCCGTCCCGATCGCGGTCTGGACCAGCGAGGTGGCCTGCTCCGGCTTGCCCTGGCTGTCGTAGTTCTTCAGCTCGAGCTTCACCTTGGGGTTCGTGGCGTTGTACTCGTCGATGGCGAGCTTGGCGCCGTTGTTGGGCGGGATCACGATCCCGGAGTTCTCCCCGGTCAGGTCGCCCATGAACCCGATCTTCAGCGTGCTGCCGTCACCACTGTTGCTGGACGAGCCGCCACCGGCGCAGCCCGCCAGCGCGAGCGACGTCGCCGCTGCGAGGGCGAGAACCCGTCCAAAACGCACTCCTGACACCGACTACCTCCCATGACCAACCAGCCGCCGGTAGGCGTTGCCCCCGACACAGGGGCTAGGTTAGGGCAGGAAGATATCCCTCTCGCCCGTCATGTGCACAGGCGGCCTCACTACTCTGTGTCCACATCGTGACGATCGCAACCGACACGAATTGCACGAAAAGGCGAACGATGTTTCGCGGCGGCCCGCCGCTGGTCACGCAGCGATGCTAAGTATCGGCGCTCGTTCTGCGAATGGGTGACAGCCGTGTTTCCGCGGTATGTCATCGGCCATTTCGGCGGGCGGTGCGTGGCCGGTTTCCCGCAGATCCGCTGTTCACCCTGGCGGGGGCCGCCGGGAGCGGGCACCGCCGTAGGGATGCACCTTACGTCCGGTTCGGGCGGCCGATCGGACCAGCCTCCGGGTGAAAGTCTGCCCGAACGGTCACAACCATCGGTTGTCGTGGCCCTCCGAACGGCTGTTGGACCCGCGCCCCGCCCCGGCTGTTCGCTGGAAGCAGCCGAGAGACAGGGAGAGACAGGATGCGGGAAGCAGTCGAGGGCGTCGCGGCGGGCGTGCCGTTCGTGGCGCTGGCGCCGGCGGACCCGGCCGCGCCGGCGGCGCTGCTGGCGGGCTGGCACCTGATGGAAGAGCCTTCGAACGAGCGGGCCTTCGCCGAAGCGGTGCCGATGACCGGGCTGCCGGCGTGGCGGGTGTACTTCGGCCTGCCGCTGACCGGGGCACGGCTGCCCGAAGGCGGTCCGGCCGAGCTGTTCCGGCTGGCGAGCGAGGACGCGGTGCTCAACGTCTTCGAGCCGGTCACCGAGCAGGCGGTGGCGGAGTTCCCCGCGGCGCTGGCCGAGCTGCGGGACCGGCTGCCGGGCGCGGACGGCCCGCTCGGCGTCTTCGGCGGTTCGGCGGGCTCGCTGGTCGCGCTGGAGGTGCTCGCCCGCGGAGACGTCGCGGTCGAGGCCGCCGCGGTGGTCAGCCCGGTCGCCCGGCTGGCGCCGGTGATCGGCCGCAACGAGCGGCTCTTCGGCGTCACCTACCCCTGGACGCCGCGCTCGCGCGCCGTCGCGGACCGCTACGACTACGTGCGCCGGGCCGGGGAGGTGACCGCGCCGCTGCTGCTGGTCGCGGGCGCCGACGACGACGTCGCCGTGCGCGAGCCGGCCGGAGCGCTGCGCGAGAAGCTGGGGACCGAGCTGGTGACGGTCGACGGGATGGCGCACGAGTTCCCGCCGGGGACCCCGGAAGCGAAGGCCGTCGACGAGGCTTTCACCGGGTGGTTCGCGCGGCGGCTGCGAGCTTGACGTCGTCCTCCGGCAGCCAGGCGTGCTCGGGGTCGTAGGCGCACCAGTCCTCTTCACGGCTGGTGCGCCCGGCCAGCGCCAGCAGCCGCCGCAGCGCCGGGCTCGCCTTCCCGCGCCGCCAGACCAGCGACCACGGGAACAGCGGGGACGGCTCGAACGGCAGCACCTTGAGGTTGAGGTCGGGCGCGAGCTCCATGTCCGCCCCGGCGAGGGTGACGCGCCGCTTGCCGTAGCGCGTCTGCTCGAGGGTGTGCCGCAGGTCGAAGCTGACGCCGGAGTCGTCGATCGGGACCCCGAACCGGTCGCACAGCTCCCGCAGGTAGGACAGCCACTCGGCGGGCCCGCGCAGGCCCGGCAGCCAGATCCCGTCGGCGCGCAGGTCGTCGAGCCGCAGCACGTCCTGCACGGCCAGCGGGTGCTCCGGGGCGAGCAGCGCGACCAGCGGTTCGAGCCGGACGACGCGGTGCTCCAGCCCGTCGGGCAGCGGCCGGCCGGAGCCGCTGACCCGGCCGACGGCGACGTCGAGCTCGCCGGACAGCAGCGGCTCGACGGCGCCTGCGAACCCGCCGCCGGCGACCCGGTCGATCCGCAGCGCCGGCTCCCGCGCGGCCAGCCGGCGGAGCAGGAAGATGGGGGAGAGCCGGTAGTCGACGACGTCGAGGCGCAGCGGCCGGTCGTCGGCGCCCATCGCGGCCACCGCCGCGTCGGCCACCCGCACCAGCTCGCGCGCGTGCGGGAGGAACCGCTCGCCTTCGGCGGTGAGCTCGACCGAGCGGTTGGTGCGCAGGAACAACGGCGTGGCGAGCGAGTCTTCGAGCTTCCGGATCCGCTTCGACAGCGCCTGCTGGGTGAGGAACAGCGCCTGGGCGGCCCGCCCGAAGTGGCGCTGTTCCGCGGTCACGACGAACGCCCGCACCTGGGCGAGGTCGAGGTCCACGCGCTCAGGCGCCCGGCGGGCGGTCCCGGACGACGCAGGTGAGCCGCGCGGTGCAGGTCCGCCGGCCCTCGTCGTCGGTCAGCACGATCTCCGCGGTGATCGTGCCGCGGCCGACGTGCAGCGGCGTCGCGACGCCGGTGACGGTGCCCGAGCGGACGGCCCGGTGGTGGGTGCAGGACAGCTCCAGCCCCATCGCGGCGCGGTCCGGGCCCGCGTTGAGCGCGGCGACGGTCGAGCCCAGCGCTTCGGCGAGCACCGCGTTGGCGCCGCCGTGCAGCAGGCCGTACGGCTGGAGGTTGCCCTCGACCGGGATGGTGCCGACCACGCGTTCGGCGGTGGCTTCCAGGAGCTTCATGCCGACCTTGTCGTTCAGCTGCTGGTCCGCGGCGGCCGGATCGATCCCGGCGTAGTTGTCGACCGCGACGTCTGCGGCGCGTTCGGTCACGCAGTGCTCCTCTTCCTATGCGACACGTAAGAGTGTCGGACCCTCAGCCTAGACTCGGCCCCGTGAGCCCGAGTGAGAAGACGACCGTTGCCAACGCCACAGGAACCACCGCTGTCGCCGAGCGGCCGAAGCTGCTGCTGATCGACGGCCATTCGATGGCCTACCGCGCGTTCTTCGCGCTGCCCGCGGAGAACTTCAAGACGAAGACCGGGCAGGTCACCAACGCGGTCTTCGGGTTCACCTCGATGCTCATCAACCTGTTGCGCGACGAAGCGCCGAGCCACCTCGCGGTGGCGTTCGACCTCTCGCGCAAGACGTTCCGCTCGGAGACCTACGCCGACTACAAGGCGAACCGCAGCACGACGCCGGACGAGTTCCGCGGCCAGGTGGACCTGGTCAAGGAGGTCCTCGACGTGCTCGGGATCCCGTCGCTGGTCAAGGAGAACTTCGAGGCCGACGACATCATCGCCACGCTCACGACGCAGGCGACGGCCGACGGCTTCGACGTTCTCATCTGTACCGGCGACCGCGACGCGCTCCAGCTGGTGACCGACCAGGTCACCGTGCTGTACCCGAAGCGCGGCGTCTCCGAGATGACCCGGTTCACCCCGGACGCCGTCGAGGAGAAGTACGGGCTCACCCCGCGCCAGTACCCGGACTTCGCCGCGCTGCGCGGCGACCCGTCGGACAACCTGCCGAGCATCCCCGGCGTCGGCGAGAAGACCGCGGCCAAGTGGATCAGGCAGTTCGGCTCGCTCGACGACCTCATCGACCGGGTCGACGAGGTCAAGGGCAAGGTCGGCGACGCGCTGCGGGCGCACCTCTCCTCGGTCCAGCTCAACCGCCAGCTGACCGAGCTGATCCGCGACGTCGAGCTGGAGATCGGGCCCGCCGGGCTGGAGCTGCGCCCGTGGGACCGCGAGGCGGTGCACGCGCTGTTCGACGAGCTGGAGTTCCGCGTGCTGCGGGACCGGTTGTTCGCGACGCTGCAGAGTGCCGAGCCGGAGGCCGACGAGGGCTTCGAGGTCTCGGGGTCCGCGCTCGCGCCCGGCGCGCTCGGCGCGTGGCTCGCGGCGCACGCGGGGGCGGGCGAGCCGGTCGCGCTGGCGTTCCGCACGGTGGGCACGTCGGTCCGGTCCGACCTGCGCGCGGTCGCGTTCGCCTCGGCCGACGGCGAAGGCGCGTACGTCGACGTGACGGCGATGGACCAGGCCGACGACGCCGCGCTCGCCGCGTGGTTCGCCGACCCCAAGATCCGCAAGACCGGCCACGACCTCAAGGTCCCGCTGCACGCGATCCGCGCCCGCGGCTGGGCGCTCGCCGGGCTCGCCATGGACACCGCGCTGGCCGCGTACCTCGTGCGGCCCGGGCAGCGCACGTTCGAGCTCGACGACCTCGCGCTGCGCTACCTGCACCGCGAGCTGCGCTCGGAGACCGACGGCGGCGACGGGCAGCTGTCGCTGCTCGACGGCGGCGCGGAAGGCCTGGAGCAGAAGGAGATCGACGAGGAGCTGGTCAAGGCCCGCGCGATCTTCGAGCTGGCCGGCGCGCTCGACAAGGAGCTCGAGCAGATCGGCGGCGCGCGGCTGCTCGCCGAGCTGGAGCTGCCGCTGCTGGAGGTCATCACCGAGCTGGAGGTCGCCGGCGTGGCCGTCGACCTCGAGCAGCTGACGTCGCTCGAAGCGCACTACCTCTCGCGCGTCACGCAGGCCGCCGAAGCCGCGTACGAGGTGATCGGCAAGCAGATCAACCTCGGCTCGCCGAAGCAGCTGCAGGTCGTGCTGTTCGACGAGCTCGGCATGCCGAAGACCAAGCGCACGAAGACCGGCTACACCACCGACGCCGAGGCGCTGCAGGGCCTGTTCGAGAAGACCGAGCACCCGTTCCTGCAGCACATGCTGGAGCACCGGGACGCGACGAAGCTGCGCACGACGGTCGAGGGCCTGATCAAGTCGGTCGCCGACGACGGGCGGATCCACACCACGCTGCTGCAGACGATCGCGGCCACCGGGCGGCTGTCGTCGACCGAGCCGAACCTGCAGAACATCCCGGTCCGCACCGAAGAGGGCCGCCGCATCCGCGACGCGTTCGTCGTCGGCGAGGGCTTCACCGAGCTGATGACCGCGGACTACAGCCAGATCGAAATGCGGATCATGGCGCACCTGTCGAAGGACGAGGGCCTCATCGAGGCGTTCAACTCCGGCGAGGACCTGCACACGTTCGTCGCGTCGCGGGCGTTCTCGATGCCGCCGGAGGAGATCACGCCGGAGCTGCGCTACCGCGTCAAGGCGATGTCGTACGGGCTCGCGTACGGGTTGTCGGCGTACGGGCTTTCGCAGCAGCTGCGGATTTCCACCGAGGACGCCAAGGCCCAGATGGAGGCGTACTTCGCCCGCTTCGGCGGCGTGCGCGACTACCTCCACTCGGTGGTCGGCGAAGCGGCGAAGTGCGGCTACACGGAGACGATCTTCGGCCGCCGCCGCTACCTGCCGGACCTCAACAGCGACAACCGCCAGCGCCGCGAGATGGCCGAGCGGATGGCGCTCAACGCCCCGATCCAGGGCAGCGCGGCCGACATCATCAAGGTCGCGATGCTGAACGTCCACCGCGCGCTCGTCGAGGCGAAGCTGAAGAGCCGGATCCTGCTGCAGGTGCACGACGAACTCGTGCTCGAGGTCGCCGAGGGCGAGCGCGAGCAGCTGGAGAAGCTGGTGCGCGACGGCATGGGGTCGGCCTACGACCTCGCGGTGCCGTTGGAGGTCTCGGTCGGCTACGGGCGGTCCTGGAACGAAGCCGCCCACTGAGGTCACGCCGCGTCACGACCCGGATCACCGGGTCGTGGCTCGGGTGTACTCGGGCGGCCGTCGTCGAGTACCGGTCGGCGCGGCGATGCTGTCGTGCATGGCGAGTGACTTCCAGCGACGCAAGATCTCCGGGGTGTTCGGCGCGATGGACGCCGACGCCGACGGCTACCTGACCGAGTCCGACTTCCGCGCGCTCACGGCGAGATGGCTCGACGTGCGCGGCACCGACGCCGGCACGCCCGAGGGCGAGAAGCTCGCCACGATCATGATGGGCTGGTGGGCGACGCTGCGCGACGCGTCCGACCGCGACCGCGACGGCAAGGTGACCCTCGACGAGGTCCTCTCGGTCGTCGACGAACTCCCGAAGATGCCGGGCGCGGTCACCGGCACGGCGGCGGCGATGTTCGAAGCGGTCGACGAAAACGGCGACGGCGCCATCTCGGCGGCCGAGTACCGGCGCATGATCGAGGCGTGGAGCGGCGTGGGCGTCCCGACGGACGAGGTGTTCGCGCTGCTGGACACCGACGGCGACGGCCGGCTGTCCCACGACGAGTTCACCGGCCACTGGTACGAGTTCTGGGCCGGCGACGACCCCGCGGCGGCCGGGAGCTGGGTGTTCGGCCGCGGCTGAACGCGAGCGGTTTTTCCGACGTCTCTGACGGAAATACTCACCGGCACACAACACCGTTCGGCGTTCCTACCAACGGAGGACTCCGTTCGGGTGAGCCATTACCGCTGGGTAGGGAGGTCGGCGCCCACCCGGGAGCGATCACGGCGTAGGGTCCGCCGAATGGGGTTCGAGCGTGAGCGACGACGCTGGCGGGTCCGGCTGCACGACGAACTCGGCCGGGTGTGCGGTGCGGGCACGGTGCTGGACGAATACCACGTCCTCACGAGCGCGCACGTCGTCGAAACCGCCGGGGGTCCGCGGTCCGCGTTGAGCGTCGACTTCGTCGGCCTGGCCGAGGCGATGCCCGGCTCGGCGACCGTCGTCGAAGGCTGCTGGGTGCCCTCCGACGGGGGCGGCCGCGGCGATCTCGCCGTGCTGCGCCTCGACCGCCCCGAGTCCCGCGTCTTCCGCGCGCCGCTGCACCGCATGCCGCTCGGCGAGCACCAGCTCGTCCGCGCCTTCGGTTTCCCGCCGGGCTCGGTCGGCCGCTGGACGCACGCCCGCCTCGGCGGCCCCGAACACCCCGGCGGCCCCGGCGGCGAGTGGGTCCGGCTGTTCCGCACGGCCGAAGCCGAACCGCTCGGCCCCGGTTTCGGCGGCACGGCGGTGCTCGACGAGGCGACCGGGCACGTCGTCGGCGTCGTCGTCGGCAAGGACACCGGCACGTGGATGATCCCGGTCGAGACCATGCTCGGGCACCTGCCGCAGCTGAGCATCTGGACGTCGGGCAGCCCGGCCGTCGACGCGAGCTTTTCGCGCCCGGTCGGCGAAGCCGTCGACGTCTCCTTCGTGCAGAGCGTCGCGGACTGGTTCGCCAAGGCCGAGCCCGGCACGGTCTGGGTCGTCGACACCGGCGAGGCCGGCTCGCCGGTCGCCGCGGCGCTGCGGTTCGGGATCGTCCTCGCCGACCGCGAACGCTCCCTCGGCGTGCCCGGCCTGCCGCCGGCGCTCGGGCAGATGCCGCCGGCGGGCAGCGTCGACCTCGCCGTCGACGCGACCGGCCGCACCGCCGACGCCGTCCGCCACCGCATCGCCGACCGGCTGACGACCGGGGTCGCCGGCCGCACCCTGGTGGTCGACGCGATCGACGACTCCGCCGAACCCGACCGGCTCGTCGGCGAGGTGCTGGCACCGCTCGCCGGCCGCGCGGCCGAGCTCGGCATCCGCCTGCTGCTCGGCTTCCGGGAGGAGTCTTCGCCCGGGGTGGCGGCGATCCGCGCGGGCACGCTCGGCGCCCGCCCGGCACCGGACGACCTCGCGGGCCGGCTCGACGTGCTGACGCAGGCGGTGGAGGAGCTGGCCGAGATCGAGGCGTACCAGCTGAGGGTGGCGACGCGGTTCACCGGCGTCGCGATGCTCCCGGCCCGCGCCCAGCGGCTGCGCGCAACGCTGAAGCAGCTGCGGTCGGCCGAAGTCGACGGCGACGCGGAGTGGGTCGAGAAGCACATCGACGGCCACGAGCACGCGGTGGCCCCGGCGGTCGAGGACGGCCGCCGCCAGCGAGCGGTGCTCGACGGCTTGGTGGCCCGCCGCGAGGAGCTGCGGGCCCGGCTGGCCGCGGACAACGAGCTGGCGCGCGACCGCGGCCTGGACGGAGATCCGGAGCTGGAGCAGGCGTACGTGCCGGCGAAGAGGTTGCTGATCGACGGCCCCTGCGAGCTGACGGCGGCGGCCACGGCGGTCGACACGTACGCGGCGGCGGTCCGGGCCCGCCTCGAAGACCGCCCCTGACGGACTTCGAGGCGCCGAAACTGTCGGTGCCGACCGGTAAAGTGGAAAACGGGGGGCGCCCCCGCGGGCTCGGCCGCGATCAGTCCGCAGACTCGTCGACAGACGTAGTGAATGACTCATTCCTGTCGTCTGGCGACATGAATGAGTCATTCACTACACCGGAAACGCCGGCTCAGCGCCGTCCCAAGCCCCGGATCAGCACCATCACCGCTTCCCGCACCTCGCCCCGCGTCCGCTGCGGCCCGAACACCTGCCAGTCGAGCGCCACCACCAGCATCGTCCCGAACAGCCCCGCCGCCGCCGTCGGGATCTCGACCCCCTCCGGCAGCCGCCCGGCCGCGTCCAAACGCGACAGCTGCTGCTTCACGATCGAGATGATCTCCTCGCGCAGCAAGGAAAGCGTGTCGTGCCACTGGCCCGGCGTCCGCCACAGCTCGCTCACCAGGATCTGCGAAAACCCCGGATACCGGGCGATGAACTCCAAGGTGACATCGACCTGCGCCTCGATCACGTCCAGCGGGTCCTCTTCGGAGACCGCGGAACGAAGCCGCGAGGCCAGCATGTCGACCCCGTACCGCAGGAGCCCGTCGACCAGGCCGTCCTTCGAGCCGAAGTTGTAGTAGACCGTGCCCTTCGCGACGCCGGCCTCGGCCGCGATGTCGTCGACCGTCAGCCCCACCAGGCCCCGGCTCTTCGAGAGCCGCAACGTGGCCTCGAAGAGCTTCTGCTTCGTCCCGCCGCTCACAGGCTCAGCTCGGGCTTGAGCGCGGACACCGTCCAAACGCGACGTTTGCGCGCGGCCAGCGTCGACACCAGGATCCCGCCCACCAGGTACGCCAGCAGCACCCCGATGTCACCCAGGATCTGCACCGTCGCGCCGCTGTAGAAGAGGTGGCGGAAGCCGTCGATCGCGTAGCCCATCGGCAGCACCACGTGCAGCGGGTACAGCGCGTCCGGGATCGTCTGCCACGGGAACGTGCCGCCCGCGCTGACCAGCTGCAGCACCAGCAGCACCAGGCCGAGGAACTTGCCGACCGCGCCGAAGAACGCGTTGAGCGCGTGCACCACCGAGGTGAACGTCAGCGACACCAGCACCGCGAACCCGATCGCGCCCAGCGGGTGCGCGATGTGGATGCCGACCAGCCACGTCACCGCGCCGAACAGCACGATCACCTGCGCGATACCGAGCAGCGCCGAGGACAGCCAGCCGCCGACGGCGACCCGGAACGGCGCCGCGCCCGCGGTCAGGGCCCGCGTAGAGAGCGGCCGCAGGATCAGGAACAGCACGAACGCGCCGATCCACGTGGCCAGCGAGATGAAGAACGGCGCGAGACCGGCGCCGTACGTCCCCGCCGACGCCTCGCCGTTGGCGTTCACCGCTACCGGGTCCGCGATCGTGTTGGCCGTCGCGTTGCGGGTCGGGTCGTCCGGGTTCGGAATCTGCTGGAGCCCGGCCGCGAGCCCGTCGCGCAGCTTCACCGCGCCGTCCGCCAGCTGGTTCGTGCCGGTGACGGCCGTCTTTTCGCCGTCGCTGAGCTGCGAAGCGCCGTCGCGCAGCTGGTTCGCGCCGTCGGACGCCTGGGCGATGCCACTGGTCAGCTGCGGCGACGCGGCGGCGAGCTTGGCCGCGCCGTCGGACACCTGCCGGGCGCCGTCGGCCAGCTTCGCCAGGTCGCCGTTGGCCTGCTGGATCTTGCCGTTCGCCTGGTCGACGGGGGAGCGCAGCTGGTCGGCCCGCGCGACGATCGCCTGGACCTGGGTCTCCGGCACGCCGGCGTCGCGCAGGTCCGTCACGAGCTGGGTGCGGTAGGAGTCGAGCTTGCCCTGGACGTCCGACGACGCCGTGGCGGCCAGCGACGCCGCGTCGGCGACCTTCTGGTCCCCGGCGGCCACCTGCGACGCGCCGTCGGCCAGCTTCTGCGTCTGAGATGGCAGGGAAGCGGTACTGCTCTTCAACGTGCCCAGACCGGTCGCCAGCGTCGACGAGCCGTCCGCGAGCTTCGCGGCGCCGTCGGCCAGCTGCTGCTGACCGGACTTCAGCTGCGAAGCGCCGTCAGCGAGCTGTGACGCGCCGGTCGACGCCTCCTGGATCTTGGCGTAGATCGTGGAGAAGCCGACGAGGAACCGGTCCGCGGCCTCGCTGCCGACCTTCTCCGCGATCGTCTTGCGCACCTGCTCGGCGACCTGCTTGGCGATCGTGCCGGAGAGGTAGTTGTTGGCGTCGTTGGTGGTCAGCGTGATCGTCGCCTGCTGCGGCTGGAAGTTGCCGACCGACAGCAGTGCCGCGGAGAAGCCGCTCGGGATGCCGATGGCGAACGAGTACTTGTCGTCGCGGACGCCGTCGCGCGCCTCCTGCTCGGACACCTCGTGCCACTGGAAGGTGCCGGACTTGACCAGCTCGTCGGTCACCTCGCGGCCGACGTTGCGCTGCTGGCCGGTCGAATCCTTCGCGCCCGTGTCGCTGGTGAAGACGGCGGCGGGCAGCTTGTCGAGCCGGCCGTAGGGGTCGTAGTTCGCGTAGAGGTAGAAGGACGCGTAGAGCAGCGGCACCAGCACGAGCGCGACCAGCGCGAGCTTCGGCATCGTGCCGGTGGAGAGGCGGCGCAGCTCGTTGCGCGCGATCCGGAAGGCGTTCATTCGGTGACCTCGTCGGTGCTCTCGGGGAGCTCTTCGGTGGGGGTGGGTTCGGGGGCGTGGTGCCGCGGCTCGGGCTGCTCGGCGGCGCCCAGGAGGGCGGGCGGGAACGGCAGCGCGGACAGCGGCGTCGTCGCGGTCAGGACGACGACGGCGAGCCCGCGCTCGGCCTGTTCGCGGGCGAGGTCCGCCCAGCTGCCGACATCACTGGTGTGCCGGTCGGGCGTGTCGAGCACGAGCAGCCGGACGCCCTTGCGCTCGGCGGCCAGCTCGGTGAGCAGCCGGGTGCGCAGGGCCGGGGCGAGGTTCTCGAACCGCGTGCCGGCGAACGGCGCGGCGTCGTGCGCGGCCAGCCACCGGGCGACGTCCTCCTTGCCGGCCGGGCGGTGGGCCAGCGCGAGCTCCTCGCCGACGACCACGCGCAGCGCCAGCGCGTCGTCGGGCTCGCTGACGCCGGGAGCGTCGACGACCGCGACGAGCTCGGGCAAACCGGCGTCGACGCCGTCGGCGTGCACGGTGCCGGTGGTCGGCTTCAGCCGCCCGGCCAGCGCGAGGCCGAACGCGGTGACGCCGACGCCGGGCTCGCCGTGCACGATCGCCAGGTCGCCCTCGCCGACGGTCAGCGAGGTGGGCGGTAACAAGGTGCCGTGGTGCCCTTCGAGGGACACGCGATCGGCTCGGACCTGCACGGGGGACTCCAGCGTTTTTGAACTGACCGGTCAGTTCAAAAACTAGTCCTCGCCGGGGTGGGCGGCAAGATCACCGGACGCACGTCACACCCGTGGGTGACTCACGAGAGGCTCGCACGCGGTCGGCGGTGGCGCCGCCCGGTGGACCCGGGCGGGTGAGGGTGCCGGCTGCTGGTTTGGCGGCCGGCTCGGGCCGGGTCAGGTCGGGCGGTAGCGGTGCTCGGCCGGCCCGGCGGGCGGTGCCGGCCGGCCCGCGAGTGGTGGTGCCGGCCGGGCCAGCGGGAGCAGGCAGCCTGGCCGTCGGCGGCCGGCTGTGGTGCGGGCTGGCTGTTGGTGGCGCGGGCGGCGCCGGCCTGGCGGGCGGTGGTGCCGGCCGTGCCGGCGGGGCGGTGGTGCCGGCCGGGCCGGCGGGGGAGCGGGCGGCCTGGCTGTCGGCGGCCGGCTGTGGTGCGGCCTGGCGGTTGGTGGTGCGGGCGGCGCCGGCCGGGCTCCACGGACCACCTCGGCAGACCGCCGCTCACCGGAGCGCCGACGCCGGGCGGATCTCCCAGCTCGTCCACAGTGGACGATAGCCCTGCCGGTGCCAGAACACCGAGGACAGCGGGTTGGTCGGGTTGTAGTAGAGGTAGGTGCGGGTGGCGCCGCCCCGGTGCAGCTCCCGGTGCACGTGGGCCATCAGCGCCCGCCCGAACCCGCCGCCGCGGTCGCCGGGCGCGGTCACGACGTTGTTCACGTAGCCCCAGCGGCCCGGCGGGAGCAGCTCGGCGGCCTCGTTCCCCGGCGCCGCGTCCACCCACGCGCAGTGCGCCAGCGCGCGGGCTTCGCCGTCCTGTTCGGCCAGCCAGACGGGCGGTTCGGCTTCGGCGAGGGCCGCGCGCAGGCCGGGGCCGAGCAGCTCGGCGGTGTTGGGACGGCGGGGCGAGGCGACGAGGCCGGTGTAGTCGAAGGTCGCCTCGGCGAGCGCCACCGCGGCGGCGTAGTCGGCCGGCCCGGCGCGGCGGACGGTGACCGCCGGGTCCGTTTCGGGCGGGGGAGCGGTCCGCACGCCGACCGCCGACAGGGGGACCAGGCCGTGGTCGAGGAAGGCGCGGATCGCCTCGGCGTCCCGGCTGGGCCAGAGCACCACGCACGCCGAGTCGTCGCCGGCCGGCTCCGCCTCCAGCCGGCCCTTGAGCGCGCGCAGCAGCAGGTCGGCGCCTTCGGTACCGGTGTCGCCGAAGTACGGGAACAGCTGCCAGGTGTCGGCGGCCGACCACAGCATCGGGACGTCGCCGGGGCCGAACCGGTGCCGCTGGAGGACGCCGGTGACCTGCGTGCCGGCCGCGGTGGCCGCGTCCAGCCGCTCGCCTTCGGCGGGCGGGGCGGCGGGCGGCAGCAGCGCGTCGATCGCCGCGAAGCGCGCGCGGTGGGCGGCGAGCAGCGGCTCGGCGATGTCCATGGAGCCCCCTGGTGCGTCGGTCAGGACCAGGCGGGTCGCCGGATCCACATCGTCCACAGTGGACGATAGCCCTGCCGGTGCCAGAACACCGGCGAGAGCGGGTTCGCCGGGTGGTAGAAGAGGAACGTACCGCGTGCGTCCGGCCGCAGCAGCTCGCGATGGGCCACCGCCATCAGCGCCCGGCCCACGCCGCCGCCGCGCGCTTCGGGCGCGACCGACAGCGTGTCGACGTACCCCCAGCGGCCCGGGTGCAGCCGCCCGTGGAGGCTGTCGCCCGGCGCCGGCGAGGTCAGCGCGCACGCGGCCATGCCGACCGGCACGCCGTCGTCCTCGGCGAGCCAGACCAGCCCGCTGAAGCGCAGCGAGCGGACGACCTCCGCGCGCAGCAGCGCCCGCGCGCCCGGCCGCTCCCGGGCGGTGCCGACCAGCGACGTGTAGCGCCACTCCGCCAGGCGCAGGTCGGTCAGGGCCTCGACGTCGCCCTCGTCCGCGCGGCGGACGGTCACCCGCGCGGGTCCGGCCTCCTCGGGTGGTCCCGGCTTGCGCACCGCCAGCTGGGTCATCGGCGCGAAGCCGTGGGCCAGCAGGACCGCGGACGCCTCGGCGTCGCGGCTCGGCCAGGCCAGCGAGCAGCCCGAATCCGGCTCCGGGCGCGTCCCGCGCAGCCGGTCGCGCCAGGCGCCGAGCAGCGCGGCCAGCCCCGCCGCGCCGCTGTCGCCGGGGACCGCGGTCAGGTCCCAGATCTCCAGCGGGCCCCACAGCGCGGGCCACGACCCCGGCGCGTGCACGACGTGCGTCAGCAGCGCGCCCGCGCGGAGCCCGCCGGTCGCCACCACCAGCGGCTCGTTCGCCGCGGGCGGCGGCGCGATCGGCGGGAGGAGCGGGTCGAGGGCGGCGAACCGCGCGTTCTGCTGGGCCTCCAGGGGGTTCACGAGCGGCGCGTGCGGAAGATCGCGGTGCCCGGGAAGAGCCGGCCGCGCAGCGGGCTCCACTGGCCCCAGACCCGCGTGTGCCCGGCCGGCCACTCGGGTTCGACCAGGTCGGTCAGGGTGAACCCGGCCGCGGCCAGCGCGCGCACGTAGTCGCCGAGGGTGTGGTGGTACTCGACGTAGGTCGCGGTGCCCTCGTCGTCGACCTCGACGTAGGGCGTGCGGTCGAAGTACGGCTGGGTGACGGTGAGCCCCTGCGGGCCCGGGTCGTCCGGGAAGATCCACCGCATCGGGTGAGTCACCGAGAACACCCACGGCGCGCCCGGCCGCAGCACCCGGTGCACCTCGGCGAAGACGGCGTCCACCGAGGCCACGAAGGGGATCGCGCCGAACGCCGAGCAGGCCGCGTCGAAGCTGCCGGACGCCAGCGGCAGGTACTCGGCGTTCGCCTGCACCAGCGGGACGTCGAGCCCGGTGCGGGCGTTGCCGTCGCGGGCGTGGCGCAGCATGCCGGCCGACAGGTCGGTCGCGACGGCCAGCGCGCCTTCCGCCGTCAGCCAGCGCGCGCAGGCGGCTTGCCCGCACCCGACCTCCAGCACGCGCTTGCCGCGGACGTCGCCGAGCAGCCGCGCGTCCGCCTCCCGCACGCCCTCCGGGCACCAGACGAAGTCGGCGTCGCCGAGGAACCCGCCGTGCTCGGCCTGGTAGTCGTCGGCGTCGGCGTCCCACCAGGCGAGGTTCGCGGCGGCTGCTTCGGCACCCCCGACCTCGCGGTAGGCGACGGCCGCGGTACCCAGCCGGTGCTCGGCCGCGTCGTGGCGCCCCGGCGCGGGCGGCTCCTCCGGTGGCATGATGGTGGTCTCCGGTCCGCTGCGTGTTTGCTTCCGCGAGGACCTTAGCGATCGAGGGGGACCCTGATTGTGCCCCCTAGCGGCCGCCGCGTACGATAAGTGTTAGCGCAGTGGGTTCGCGCTGCCTTCCGCTCAGCTTCTTGGTCGGGCTCGGGTCGCGCACCGTTATGCGGGTCATGCCGCGGTCGTTCACTGGTGGACGTTTGCTCGCAGGGTCATCGCATGTCGCAGTAGCCCATCGCGCCGACAACTGCCAACCCTCGATTCCCATCCACCGGAGCAACCCGCCTAATGACCACCGACACCGCCACCGCCCCGACCGCCCCCACCGGGCCCCAGCAGGTCGCCATCAACGACATCGGGTCGGAGGAAGACTTCCTCGCGGCGATCGACAAGACGATCAAGTACTTCAACGATGGCGACATCGTCGAAGGCACCATCGTCAAGGTCGACCGCGACGAGGTCCTGCTCGACATCGGCTACAAGACCGAGGGTGTCATCCCCTCGCGTGAGCTCTCCATCAAGCACGATGTCGACCCGGCTGAGGTTGTCACCGTCGGCGATGAGGTCGAAGCCCTCGTTCTCCAGAAGGAGGACAAGGAAGGCCGTCTGATCCTGTCCAAGAAGCGCGCGCAGTACGAGCGCGCCTGGGGCACGATCGAGGAGCTCAAGGAGAAGGACGAGCCCGTCAAGGGCACCGTCATCGAGGTCGTCAAGGGCGGCCTCATCCTGGACATCGGCCTGCGCGGCTTCCTCCCCGCGTCCCTGGTCGAGATGCGCCGCGTGCGCGACCTGCAGCCGTACGTCGGCCGCGAGCTCGAGGCGAAGATCATCGAGCTGGACAAGAACCGCAACAACGTGGTCCTGTCCCGCCGCGCCTACCTGGAGCAGACCCAGTCCGAGGTGCGCAGCGAGTTCCTCAACGCGCTCGCCAAGGGCCAGGTCCGCAAGGGCGTCGTGTCGTCCATCGTCAACTTCGGTGCCTTCGTGGACCTGGGTGGCGTCGACGGCCTGGTGCACGTCTCCGAGCTGTCCTGGAAGCACATCGACCACCCGTCCGAGGTCGTCGAGGTCGGCCAGGAGGTCACGGTCGAGGTCCTGGACGTCGACATGGACCGCGAGCGCGTCTCGCTGTCGCTGAAGGCGACCCAGGAAGACCCGTGGCGCCAGTTCGCCCGCACCCACGCGATCGGCCAGATCGTGCCGGGCAAGGTCACCAAGCTGGTTCCGTTCGGTGCGTTCGTGCGCGTCGAAGAGGGCATCGAGGGCCTGGTCCACATCTCCGAGCTGGCCGAGCGCCACGTGGAGATCCCGGAGCAGGTCGTCCAGGTCAACGGCGACGTCATGGTCAAGGTCATCGACATCGACCTCGAGCGCCGTCGCATCTCGCTGTCGCTGAAGCAGGCGAACGAGGGTGTCACGCCGGACACCGAGTTCGACCCGACCCAGTACGGCATGGCCGCCGAGTACGACGCCGAGGGCAACTACATCTACCCCGAAGGCTTCGACCCGGACACCCAGGAGTGGCAGGAAGGCTTCGACAAGCAGCGTGAGGAGTGGGAGCGCCAGTACGCCGAGGCGCACACTCGTTACGAGGCCCACATGAAGCAGGTCCAGAAGGCCGTCGAGGCCGACGCGGAGGCCGCGGCCGACGCGGCGACCGGCGTCGAGGGTGGCTCGGAGAGCTACACCTCGGGTTCGACCTCGACCGACACGAAGAGCAGCGGCGGCACCCTCGCCTCCGACGAGCAGCTCGCGGCGCTCCGCGAGAAGCTCTCCGGTGGTGCGTGAGCAGTAGCGCTCCGATCTGACGGCGAACCCCCGGTCCACTTCGGACCGGGGGTTCGCCGCATCCGGGATCGCGTCGGCCGGCCGGCAAGCGCCCCAAGGCGGCCTTGGTTGCGTCCCACGCACCGAAGGCCGCCTTGGTTGCGTCCCACGCACCGAAGGCCACATTGGGGCGCTGGGATCAGCGGTTGCGCAGGTCCAAGCCGGTGATCATCGCGGTGACCCCGCGGCGGTACATCTCTTCGTTCGCCTCGTCGGTCGGCGGGATGAACCAGTCCGGCAGCGGGGTCCGCGACGCCAGCATCAGCTCCGCCCCGACCAGGCCGTGCATCGCCGTCCACAGCTGGTACGCCGCCGCGCGGGGGTCCGCTCCCGGTGGGCACACCCGCTCGACCCGGGTGATGAACAACGTGAACGTCGTCCGCAGCACCGCCGACCGCAGCGCCGGGTCCGGGTCGAACCCCGGCACCGGACGCTCGAACATCAGCGCGTAGCGGACGGGGCTCTCCAGCGCGAACCGCCGGTACTCGAGCGCCAGGTGCAGCAGGTCCGCGACGCCGTCCGGGCTCGACGGCGGCAGCCCCTCCAGCAGCTCCCGCAGAGAGTCGAACGTGCGCTCGTACAGCGCATCGAGCAGGCCCGCGCGGCCGCCGAAGCGGGCGTACACCGAGAGCGTCGACGCGCCGGCCGCTTCGGCCACCCCGCGCACCGACAGCCCCGAGACGCCGCGGTCGAACAGCACCGACAGCGCCGCGTCCAGGAAGCGTTCGCGGCTGCCCTGCTCGGCGGGGCGCATCGACAGGTGCCTGGTGGCCACGGCGCACCCCCTCTTCGCGCACAACGACGTCCGGGTGACCCACCCGCAGCAGAAGATACGATATCCGGGCCATCTTGGGAACAAACCGCATGTCCGGATGTGCGGGGTTCCCGTCCGGTGGACGCATGTCCGAACATCGGGCATGCGGGCATCGTCGGCGGCATGACCATCGAAGTCCCCGACACCGCACTGGCCCGCGAAGCCGGCGAGTACGTCCGCGACACCGCCGGCCCGCTCCTGTTCGACCACTCGTCCCGCGTCTACCTCTTCGGCGCCCTCCAGGGCCGGCGCCGAGGCATCGCCTTCGACACCGAACTGCTCTACGTCGCGGCGCTGTTCCACGACCTCGGGCTCGTCGAAGGCCACCGCACCGACCGGCGCTTCGAGCTCGACGGCGCGGACGAGGCCCGGAAGTTCCTGCTGGACCACGACGTCGACGCCGAACGCGCCCGGATCGCCTGGACGGCCATCGCGCTGCACACCACCCCGGGCATCCCCGAGCACATGGAACCCGAGGTCGCGCTGGTGACGGCGGGCGTCGAGTACGACGTCCTGGGCATCGGCTACGACGACCTGCCCGCGCGCGACCGGGCGGCGGTCGTGGCCGCGCACCCGCGGCCCGGCTTCAAGCGGCGCATCCTCGCGGCATTCACCGAAGGCATCCGTGACCGGCCCGACACGACGTTCGGGAACGTCAAAGCCGACGTGCTGGCCCGGTTCGTGCCAGGCTTCACGCGCACGGACTTCGTGACCACGATCGAGGAATCACCCTGGGAGGACTGACCGCATGGAGCACCCCGAGCCCGGCACGGTGGTCGTCACCGCGAGCGGCGACGGCACCTACACGCAGCAGGTGACGACGGCGACGCACGAGCTGCTCGTCGACGAGCCGGTCTCGGTCGGGGGCGCGGACGCCGGGCCGAATCCGTACGAGCTGCTGCTGGCCTCGCTGGGTTCGTGCACGGCGATCACGCTGCGGATGTACGCGAACCGCAAGGGCATCCCGCTGACCCGCGCGACGATCCGGCTGCGCCACGACCGCATCCACGCGGAGGACTGCGAGAAGTGCGAGACCGAGCGCGGCATGCTGAGCCGGATCACGCGCGAAATCACGCTCGAGGGCGACCTGGACGACGACCAGCGCGCGAAGCTGATGGTGATCGCGGACAAGTGCCCGGTGCACCGGACGTTGTCCGCGGAAATCGCGATCGAGACTCGCGAGGTCGCGGGCTGAGCGAAGGCCGGGTCGGCCGTGGTCGGGCCGCGCGTCCGGCTACGCGGCGCGGACGGTGACCGCGGCCGGGGCCCGGGTGACGACAGCCGGGACCCAGATGCGCTCGAGCGCCGCCGCGCGGGCCTTGCGGCGCAACCCCGCGAAGCTGTGCTTCGCCGGCACCAGCAGGGTGCTCAGCCACGTCCGGCGGTAGTCCGCCAGCGCCTCGGCCACGGGGCGGTGAAGAACGCAGTGCACCAGCCCCGGTGTGCCGAGCCGGTGCCTCCCGACGTGCTTGCTGTCCGCCATCGTTCCTCCGTATGGGCGACCCTGTCGCGCGCACGGTACGCAATCGGGCCGGGGGACGTGGGTAAGCAACGCGGCGTGTCCGGATATCGGTTGAGTCACGCGTCACGTTCGCCTTGCGGCTCACCCGTCCGTGTGCCTCACGCTGGGCCGGACGCGCCGCCGCAGGTCACCGTCCCGAACGGGATCCACGTGCGCTCCACCGCGTACAGCTTCGCGGACGGCGTGTATCGGAACCACGCCTGCACCCGGTACACCCCGAACACGCACGCGGCCGGTGGCGCGGGCGCCGCCGTCACCACGCCGGGCACCGCCACTGCCAGCCCGGCCGCGCACAGCCCGGCGGCCGCCGCCCTGCCGATCTTCGACATCCTCATGGCTCCCCCTCCATGCGGCGGGTAAGGCGAACCCGCTCACCTCGCCATCGGTAATCGATTACCCGCGTTACGGGTCCGCTGGCGCTGTCACACGAATGGGCGCACGGACAGCCCGTCCGAAGAGGCTGACTAGGGTGATCGGCATGTTGCGTGTGGGGTTGACGGGTGGGATCGGGGCAGGCAAGTCGACCGTGGCGAACCGGCTCGCCGAGCACGGCGCCGTGCTGATCGACTCCGACCGGATCGCCCGCGAGGTGGTCGCGGCCGGCACCGAGGGGCTCGCCCGGCTCGTCGAGGAGTTCGGCGAGGATGTCCTGGCCGCCGACGGCTCGCTCGACCGGCCCGCCCTCGCCGCGAAGGCGTTCGCCGACGACGAGTCGCGCCGCCGGCTGAACGCGATCGTGCACCCGCTGGTCGGCGCCCGCACCGGCGAGCTGATGGCCGCCGCCGCGCCGGACGCCGTCGTCGTCCACGACATCCCGCTGCTCGTCGAAAACGGCCTCGCGACGGCGTACCACCTGGTCGTGGTCGTCGACGCGCCGGTCGAGGTCCGGGTCCGCCGCCTGGTGACCGCGCGCGGCATGGCCGAGGACGACGCGCGGGCGCGGATCCGGGCCCAGGCGAGCGACGAGCAGCGCCGGGCCGTCGCGGACGTCTGGCTGGACAACGGCGGTCCCGAAGACGCAGTGCTCCTCGACGTCGACGCGCTGTGGGCCGACCGGCTGGTGCCGTTCGAGGCGAACGTCCGGCTGCGCAAGCCGCGCCCGCCGGTGTCCCCGAAGATCGCCGAGTACGACCTCACCTGGCCCGCGCAGGCCGAGCGGGTGCTCGCCCGGGTCCGCGCCGTCGCGGGGGAGCTCGCCCGCCGCGCCGACCACATCGGATCCACCGCCGTGCCCGGCCTGCCCGCCAAGGACGTCCTCGACCTGCAGCTCACCGTGTCCACTTTGGACGACGCCGACACGCTGGCGGAGCTGCTGTCCGACGCGGGGTTCCCGCGGCTGGAAGGCGACTGGTGCGACGACGCCCAGGACGGTACCGGGACGTGGCCGAAGCGGCTGCACGTCGGCGCCGACCCGAAGCGCGCGGTGAACCTGCACGTCCGGGCCGAGGAGACGCCCGCGTGGCGGCTCGCGCTGCTCTTCCGCGACTACCTGCGCGCGAACTCCGGCGAGCGCGACGACTACCGCGACGTCAAGCTCCGGCTGGCCGACGCGCACGCCGAGGACGGCAACGTAGCCGCCTACGCCGACGAGAAGCAGGAGTTCGTCAACGGCGTGTTCGCCCGCGCGGAGAAGTGGGCCGCGACCACCGGCTGGACGCCCTAAGAGCCGAGCAGCCCGCGTTCGAAGGCGACCGCCACCGCGGCCGCGCGGTCGTTGACGCCGAGCTTCGCGTAGACGTGGATCAGGTGCGTCTTGACCGTCGCCTCGCTGATGAACAGCTTCTTCGCCGCTTCCTTGTTCGTCGACCCGCGCGCCACCAGGGTGAGCACCTCGAGTTCGCGCTGGGACAGCGGTTCCCGCGCCGGCTCGCGCATCCGGCCCAGCAGCCGGCTCGCGACGGCGGGGGAGAGCACCGCCTCGCCGCGGGCGGCGGCCTCGACCGCGCGGAACAGGTCTTCGCGCGGGGCGTCCTTGAGCAGGTAGCCCGTCGCGCCCGCTTCGACCGCGGGCAGGACGTCGGAGTCCGTGTCGTACGTCGTGAGCACCAGAACGCGCGCCGGGTTGCCCAGCCGGGCCAGCTCGGTGATCGCCGCGACGCCGTCGGTGCCCGGCATCCGCAGGTCCATCAGCACGACGTCGGGGCGCAGCCGCTCGGCCAGCACCACGGCTTCGGCGCCGTTCGCGGCCTCCCCGACGACCTCGAAGCCGCGGCCGGTGAAGATGCCGCGCAGGCCGTCGCGGACGACCGGGTGGTCGTCGGCGATGAGCACGGTGATCGTCATGCGGAAGCCTCCGGCGGGGCGGGGACGGCGGGCAGGACGGCCGAGATCGCGGTGCCGCCGCCGGGTTCGGACTCGACGTGCAGCGTACCGGCGAGCCGCTGGACGCGGCGGCGCATCCCGGGCAGCCCGAAACCGGGGCCGGGCCCGGGGACGAACCCGGCGCCGTCGTCGCGGACGTCCACGGTCACTTCGTCGTCCATGTAGGACAGCGTCAGGCCGACCCGGCCCGCCGCGGCGTGCTTGTCCACATTGGACAAAGCTTCCTGGGTGACGCGCAGGACGGTCGACTCGATCTCCGGGTGCAGCGGCCGCGGGACGCCGGTGGTGGTGACCGCGGCGGGCACGCCGGTCCGCGCGCTCCACCGCGCCGCGACCCCGGCGAGCGCCTCGGGCAGCGTCGCGGAGTCGAGGTGCTCGGGGTGCAGCGCGTGCACCGAACGCCGAGCGGCGGTGAGGTTTTCCCGCGCGAGCGCGGTCGCGGAGTCCAGGTGCCGCTGCCACTGCGCCGGCTCGTCCTTGGCCAGCGCGGCGGCTTCGAGCTGCGTGATGATGCCCGTGAAGCCCTGCGCCAGGGTGTCGTGGATCTCCTGCGCCAGCCGCTGCCGCTCGTCGAGCACACCGGCTTCGCGGGCCTGGCTGAGCAGCTGCCGTTGCAGGCCCTCGTTCTCCGCCTGCGCCGCGGCCAGCTCGTCGAGCATGCGCCGGCGTTCCTCGTTCTGGCGGGCGACCGCCGCCGACAGCAGCCCGCCGCCCCCGATGGCCGCGGTCTGCACGACGATGATCGTGATCCAGATGCCCGGCCGTTCCCGCAAGGCGTGCACGGGACCGCCGTTGCCGAGAGTGTTGATCAGCAGCGACGTCGCCGCCAGCGCGGTGAAGGCGAGCCACGTCGGCCGCAGCCGCATGGCGGCCAGGAACGCGTAGATCATGAAGATGACGTACGTGACGTCCCGGACTTCGAGCGCGCTGCCCAGCCCGAGGATGCCGAGGAACGTGAGCAGCGCGAAGGACGGCCGCTCGCGCAGCCGCACCGGCGCGAGGACCATCGTGCCGAGCAGCCAGAGCGCGGTGACGGCGACCAGGGTGCCGGTGATCGCCCACCAGCGGCCGTCGTGCCCGCCGACGCCGAGGCTGACCAGCGTCGAGACGGCGAGCAGCAGACCTGGCACGTACCGCTCGACCCGGTTCAGCCACGGCTGCCAGCCGCTCGGGGTCCGCGACGAGAGCGGCGGCCACAGCGACCGGCTCCAGTCGACGTCGAGGCTCACGCCCGCATGTCCTTGAGCCGCGGCCAGATCTCGGCCCAGCCCGCGGTCCGGCCGGTGAGCTGCCAGACGGGCATGTGCGCACTCGCGTTGCGCACGCCGAGCCGGTTGCCGACCTGGCCGACGATGTGCGCGTCCCCGAAGTACTTCGCGAGCTTCGACGGGTCATAGCCGACGAAGAGCACGGTGTCGGCGTTGTCGGCCGGCCGGCCGAAGTACCAGAAGCCGCGGCTCGGGCTGTACGCCTCGGGCAGGCCGCGCTCGGGCCCGTACCGGCCGAGCGCGCCCGCCTGCCAGTAGCCGCCGGTCACGACGGCCGTGCCCGGCGGCGCGGTCCGGTACAGCTTGGCGACGTCGTCGGCGAGGTCCGGCCAGCCGATTTCTTCGGCCGCGTACGCGGGCCGCGGCGCGGCGGGGTGGTCGACCAGCCAGTGCGCCGGCCAGACCGGCAGGGTGAACGGGAGGCTGAACAGGGCCGACAGCACGAACGTCGGCCACGTCGGCACCCACCGCCACAGTGCCGATGCGGGGGTGCGACCCCCGCGCCCCGGCCCGGGGGGGGGGGGGGCCCCCCNGGCCGCGGCGCGGCGGGGTGGTCGACCAGCCAGTGCGCCGGCCAGACCGGCAGGGTGAACGGGAGGCTGAACAGGGCCGACAGCACGAACGTCGGCCACGTCGGCACCCACCGCCACAGTGCCGATGCGGGGGTGCGACCCCCGCGCCCCGGCCCGGGGGGCTTCGCCCCCGCGGACCCCCCGAAGTGGTGGGAGGGTTCGAGAGTCTCGAAGTGCACGGCGGCCGCGGCCCACAGCACGCCGAACATCCCGGCCGCGTAGTAGTACCGCCCGTTGGCGACCAGGAAGACCGCGACCACGCCCAGCGCCGTCCAGCCGAGGAACCGGTACGGCCGCAGCTGCCTGCTCCCGGCCAGCACCGCGACGCCGTAGAGGACACCGAGCGCGCCGATGACCCAGCCGGCTCCGGCCAGCAGCTGCGGGACGAAGCTCCCCCGCCCGCCCGCCGCGTCGACCTCGGCGCCGACCGTGTCGCCCATCCCGAGCTGCGGCCAGCCGTTCGCGCGCTGCCACAGCAGCGTCGGCACCAGCGAGCCGGCGGCGATCAGCGCGCCCAGCCACAGTTTCGGCCGCCGCAGCAGCTCCCGCGGGCCGAACGCGAGCACGGCGAGCCCGGCCACCACCCAGAACGCGCCGATGAGCAGCTTGTCGTTGAGCGCCACCGCCGTCACGACGCCGAGCCACACCAGCAGCGAGTCGGCGCGGGTGCGGACCCAGCGCACCAGCAGCCACAGCACGAGCGTCCACAGCAGCGGGTCGATCGTCGACGTCGCCAGGTAGTGACCGCTGCCGACGAACTGCCCGCAGATCGCGTACGCCGCCGCGGCCCGCGCCTGCGCCTTGCGCCGCCCGCCCAGCTCGCGGGCGATCAGCGCGGTGACGACGACCCCGGCCGCGGTCGCCGCGATCGCCGGCAGCCGGAAGACGACGAGCGAGCCCGGCGCGAGCGTGTCCATCGCCCACGCGAGGAACGGGACGAGCGGCGGCTGGTCGGCGTAGCCCCAGGCCAGGTGGCGTCCGGCGGCGAGGAAGTACAGCTCGTCGCCGAAGTAGCCGTAGCGGCCCGCCGTCAGCAGCAACGCCGTGGCCGTGCCCAGCGCGAGCAGCGCGACCGGCAGCCTGGCGAAGGGGGCGAGATCGGCTTTCGCCTGGTCGGGTGCCGTGGCTACGGCGTCCATCGTGCTCCTTGTCGGTGGTCGGCGCCGGTCCTTCCCGCACCCTACGTGGGGGCCCTTGAAGCCACCGTGCGGATGGTGACGCCGGGCTCACGTGTGCGTGTTCACCAGCTTCGGCCACAGCTCGGACCACGGTTCGACCCGGCCGGTCGCCAGCCACAGCGGCACGCCGTCGAAGTAGCTCGGCTTCGCCGTGCCGGTGTCCACCTTCCCGATCGGCCGCAGCTCGGCGAAGTGCCCGAGCAGCGGCCGCGGATCTTCGCCCACGAACAGCACTTCGGTCGTGCTTTCCGGCGGGACGACCAGCGTCGCGTAGCCGCGGTTCCCGCTGGCCGGCTCGGGAAGGCCGAGGTCGCGCCCGTAGTGGTCGAGCGCGCTCGCCTGCCAGTACGTCTCGGTCACCACCGCGGTCCGGTCCCGGTCGGGCAGGCGCGCGAACGCGCCGGCCACCGAGCGGGCACCCTCCGGCCAGCCGATCTCGGCGAAGGAGAACAGCGGGGTCGGCAGCGACGGGTGCTCGGTCAGCCAGGCCCGGGGCCAGACCGGCAGCGCGACGGGCACGACGACCAGCGCGGCCAGCGCGTAGCACGGCCAGGTCGCGACCCACCGCCACCAGCGCGCCGGTTCCCGGCGTTCGAGCGCGACGGCGGCCATCGCCCAGCACACCGGGTACATCCCGGCGACGTAGTAGAACCGGCCGTTCACCGCCAGGAACACGACGGTCAGCAGCACGGTCGTCCAGCCGAGGAAGCGCAGTTCGCGGCTGCGCAGGAGCCGCCACAGGCCGTAGCCCAGCAGGACCGCGCCGACCGGGAGCCCGGCGACGAGCACCGCGGTCGGCAGGAACGTCAGCCGGCCACCCCACGTGCCGCCGACCTCCGCCGAGATCGCCGCGCCCATCCCCAGCTGCGGCCAGCCGTGCGTGGCCTGCCAGAGCAGTGTCGGCACCAGTGCCAGCACGGCGATCGCCGCGCCGAGCCACAACGCGGGACGCCGCAGCAGGTCCCGTGGCCCGCAGACGAGGACCGCGACGCCGGCGGCGAGCCAGAAACCGCCGATGAGGAACTTCGTGTACAGCGCGACGGCCGTCACCACGCCGGCCCAGACGAGCAGGCCGTCGGCGCGGGTGCGCAGCCAGCGGACCAGCAGCCACAGCACCAGCGTCCAGAGGAACGGGTCCACTGTGGACGTCGCCAGGTAGTGCCCGCCCGCCAGGAACTCCGTCGAGACGGCGAAAGTGGCGGCGGCGAGCGTCTGGGCCTTCGCGCCGCCGCCGAGCTCGCGGGCGATCAGCGCGGTGAGCGCGACCCCGGCGAGCACGGCCAGTATCGCCGGGATCCGCAGCACGAACGGCGAGTGCCCGAGCGCGTCCATCGCCTTGGCCAGCAATGGAAGCAACGGGGGCTGGTCGACGTATCCCCACGCCAGGTGGCGCCCGGCGGCGAGGAAGTACAGCTCGTCGCCGAAGTAGCCGTAGCGGTTCGCCGTCAACAGCAAGGGGATCGCCATCAACGCCGTCACGACCGCCACCGGCTTCACGGCCAGCGGCCGGACGACGGCCGGCGCGGGCGCGGTCGTCACTCCCATCGGAACACCCGCGCCGCGATCGTCGTGCAGCCGACGGCGAAGACCGCCATCGCGCCGAGCTGCAGCAGCTCGGGGGCGTCGCCGGCCCAGGTGGCGCGCAGCGCGTTGAGCGTCGACCCGAGCGGCAGGACGTCCGCGACGTGCTGCAGCGCCACCGGCAGCTGCTCCTTCGGCACCCAGACCCCGCCCAGCGCCAGCATCGGGAAGAACACCGCGCTGCCGATGCCGCCGGCCGCCCGCCCGGTCGGTGCCAGCGCCGCGATCAGCAGGCCGACGGAGAACAGCGAGAGCGCCCCGAGGACGATCGAGATCAGGAAGCCGGCCGGGTTGGCCGGCAGAGGGATGCCGAGCACGAGCCCGCCGACCCCGGCGATGAGCAGGACCACGACGACGGCGGCGGCCAGGTTGACCAGCAGTTGCGCGGTGAGCAACCGGCTCGGGGACACGGGGCTCGCGGAAAGCCGCTTCAGCAGGCCTTTCTCGCGGTAGGTGCCCATGACGTTCGGGAAGTGCGTCAGGGCCAGCATGGCCAGCAGGATCGTGACGGCCATCGGCGCGATCACCGTGGCCAGCGCGCTGTGCCCGCCGTACTTGGGGTCCGGCTCGTTCGCGCCGGGCAGCAGCCCGAACACCAGCAGCAGGGCGAGCGGGATGCCGACGACGATGGCCGGCGCCCCCGGGTCGCGCAGGAACACCTTGGCCTCGGCGGCCGTCAGCTTGGTCAGGACGGTCATTGGTTTCCCCCTTCAGTCCGGCCGGTGACCGGTGAGCGCGACGAAGGCGTCGTCGAGGCCGGCCTGCTCGACGCGCAGGTCGCCGGCGAGCACGCCGAGCCGCGCGAGCAGCGACGTCACCGCGTGGAGCACGTTCCCGTCGCCGCGGACGACCAGGCGCTCGCCGCGCCGCTCGACCGCGCGGACCTCGGGCAGCGCCTCGAGCGCGCCGGGCTCCAGCGGCGCCGACGGCCGGAACCGCACGACCTGCTCGTCGGTGACCCGCGCGACCAGCCCGGCGGGCGAGTCGACGGCGACGACGCGGCCGGCGTCGATCACCGCGATCCGGTCGCAGAGCCGCTCGGCTTCCTCCATGAAGTGCGTGACCAGCAGGATCGTCACGCCCTGGGCGCGGACGGTCTCGATGAGCTCCCACGTGTCGCGGCGGGCCTGCGGGTCGAGGCCGGTGGTGAGCTCGTCGAGCACCGCCAGCTCCGGGCTCCCGACCAGCGCGAGCGCGATGGACAGCCGTTGCTGCTGGCCGCCGGAAAGCTTCTTGTACGCGGTGTTCCGGTGCTCGGTCAGGCCGAGCGTGGCCAGCAGCTCGTCCGGATCGGCAGGCGTCCGGTAGAAGGCGGCGTAGAGGTCGAGCAGCTCGCCGACCCGCAGCTTGTCCTGCAGCCTGCCCTCCTGGAGCTGGACGCCGACGCGCTGGCGCAGCTCGGCCCGGTCGCGGCGCGGGTCGAGGCCCAGCACCGAAAGCTCGCCGCCGTCGGGCGTCCGCAGGCCTTCCAGGCACTCGACGGTCGTGGTCTTGCCCGCGCCGTTCGGGCCCAGGATCCCGAAGATCTCGCCGCGTTCGACGGTGAACGAGACGTCGTCGACCGCGACTTTGTCCCCGTACCGCTTGTGGAGGTGCTCGACCTCGATGACCGGCATGTCGCCGTCCCCCTACTCGATCCGTATCCGACAGATCGAGAATCCCGCGGCGGACCGGTGCGGCGCGTCATCAGAACGATCCACCCCGCATCCATCGTTCGGAGGATGCGGCGGCCCCTAGGGGTGGCGGCGCCAGGTGAGCGCGATGTCCTTCGTGGACAGCCAGGCGGCGAGGTCGTAGCCGTGCGCGGCCAGCCCTTCGACCGCCGCGTAGGCGGTTTCCAGGGCGTACTGCGCGTCTTCGGCGGTGACGAGGCCGGCGGCGTGGGCCTCGAGGAGCTCGTCGGTGTCGATCACCCGCAGCGACAGCTTGTCCTTGAGCACGATGTCGACGTAGAGGTCGGTGGCGACCCAGCGCGGGCCGTCGCGGCGGACGCGGACGACGTCGAGGTAGAAGTCCTGGTCGCGTTCGTGACCGGGGGAGAACCAGAAGTCGGTGAACCGCAGGCCGAGCCGGGGCACCAGCCACGACTCGAGGTAGTGGAACTGGGCGCGCCCCGGCGTCGGGCGGGCCAGGTACAGGCCGAACGGTTCTTCGCGGTACTCCTCGACCTCCCGCACGATGCCCTTCGGGTCGATGTTCGCGCGCGCGGCGGGGTCGAAGACCTCGACCTTCGGGGGGTGCAGTACGGCCATGGCGCTCATCCTGCCGGGCGGGTCACGAATCGCGTACACGCGCCACGCGCGCCACGCGTTCGGGCTAAGGTGCGCCGACTGTGAGTGAGGGGAACCGGGGATGTTCGGGATCATCAGGCCGTGTAGGCATCGGCTGTCCGAGGGACTGCACGCGGACTGGCTGGCGCACCTGTGCGGGCTCTGCCTGACGCTGCGTGACGAGCACGGGCAGTTCGCCCGCGTCGTCACGAACTACGACGGGCTGATCATCTCGGTGCTGGTCGAAGCGCAGACCCCGCGCGGCGACCTGCGTCGCGACGCGGGCCCGTGTCCGCTGCGCGGCATGCGGCCGGCGTCGGTGGCGCAGGGCGAGGGAGCCCAGCTCGCGGCGGCGGTGTCGTTGGTGCTGGCGGCGGCGAAGGTGGGCGACCACGTCGAGGACGGCGACGGCGCGTTCGGCCGGCGTCCGGTGGCGCTCGCCGCGCGCCGGGTCGCGGCTCGGTGGGCGTCGCAGGGAAGCAGTACCGGTGGCCGGGTGGGGTTCGACACGTCGGTGCTGACCGAGGCAGTGTCGCGGCAGGGGTCGCTGGAGCGGTCCGTCGGGTCGGGGGACTCGGCGTTGCTGGCGACCGAGCCCGCCGAGCTGGCGACGTCGGCGGCGTTCGCGCGGACGGCGGAGCTGGCGGGACGGCCGGGCAACGTGGCGCCGCTGGCGGAGGCCGGACGGTTGTTCGGGCGGGTGGCGCACTTGCTCGACGCGGTCGAGGACTACGCGGTGGACGCATCGGCCGGGGCGTGGAACCCGTTGCGGGTGACCGGGACTTCGTGGGCCGAGGCGCGGCGGTTGTGCGATGACGCGGTGCTGGGGGTGGAGCTGGCGCTGCGGGAGGCCGAGTTCGCGGAGCCGGGGCTGGTGCACGCGCTGCTGGTGCACGAGTTGCGCCAGGCAGTGCGGCGGGCCTTCGGCCATGGGGCGGCGCACGGCCATGGCTCGGACTTCGGGCACGGCTCGGCGCACGGCGGCGGTTCGGCGCGGGGGCATGGCTCGGGCTTTGGGCACGGCTCGGTGTACGGCGGCGGTTCGGCGCGGGGGCATGGCTCGGGCTTTGGGCACGGCTCGGCGTACGGCGGCGGCTCGGCGCGGGGGGATGGCTCGGACTCCGGACCCGGCTCTGTCCTCGGCGCCGGTCCGGCGACCGCGAGCGACCTGGAGTCCTCGGCCGGCTCGAGGCCGGCGCCCGGCGATCGGTTGCCGGGCGGTCTCGCCGGGCAGCAGCCGCCGCCCGGGTGGATCGGGCCTGGGCCGACCCCGCAGCAGCATCCGCACCAGCCGCCGCCTCCGCCGGGGTGGATCGGGCCCGGGCCGACCCCGCAGCAGATCCCGCCCGGATGGGGTTCGCAGCGGCCGCAGGGCTTTCCGCCGCCCGGGCCGGTTCCGCCGCCGGGCGCTCCCGGCCCCGGCGGCCCCGGTGGCCGCGGCCCAGGTGGGCCCGGCGGCCGTGGTCCCGGCGGACCTGGAGGGCCCGGCGGTCCGGGTGGACCCGGCGGGCCGGGTGGACCCGGCGGGCCGGGAGGCCCTGGCGGTCCTGGAGGTCCCGGCGATTCCTCCGGTCCCGAATCCCTCGACGGCAAAGGCGGCGGCCTCTGGTACCCGAAGTTCGCCGTCCCGCCCAAGAAACGCAACTTCTTCCTCGGCTGCGCCCTCACGCCGTACATGTGCTGCACCTGCCAGTTCTGCTGCCGCGATCCCTATCCTGGGCCGTGGAGCGGGAAACCGCACTCGACCGGCGGCTGCGACTGCGGCTGTGACGGGTGTTGCGACTGCTGCTCCTGTTGCGACTGCAGCTGCTGAAGGGGGAGCGGGATGACGATGGACGACCTGCACGACCGGGGCCGCGAGAACTTCGCCGAGCTGGTCGAAGACGGCACGAAGCGGCTCGACGCGCTGTTCGCCACCGTCCCCGCGCTGGGCGAGCTGGCCGTCGGGACCGTCTACGGCCACCTGCACGAACGTCCCGCGCTCGACAGCCGGACCCGCGAAGCCGCTACGCTGGCCACGATCGTCGCGGCGGGGATGGTGGGGCCGCCGCTGAGCGTCCACCTCCGCACCGGCCTCGCTTCAGGGCTGGCGCCGGCCGAGGTCTGCGAAGTCGTCGTCCAGACGGCCGCGTTCGCGGGCTTCCCTCGCGCGGTTTCGGCCGCCGACCAGCTGAACCTTCTCTTCGAAGGCCACGGCCTGCCGATCCCGCCGCCGCCCGCCCCGCGCGAAGTCGTGCTGGCCTACCTCGGGGAGCCCGCCGCGGAAGTGACCGAGGTGCTGGCGGAGTTCCCGCGCACCGAGGTCCAGGCGACCGGGCCGGACCGGGTGCTGGTTTCGTGCTTCGGAGACGACGCCGTGCCCGGTGCCGTCCTGCACTGCGCCGTGACCGGAGGCGAAGTCACCTCCGTCACGGTGTTCCGCCCCCGCTGACCAGGCCCGACGGAAATTGTCGGTGGGTCGGCTTACTCTGGTCGACGTGGCTTTCGCAACCGAACACCCCGTGCTCGCCCAGTCCGACTTCCGCCCGGTCTCGGAGATCCCCCGGACCGGCGGCCGCTTCGAGGTGGTCAGTGACTACCAGCCCGCCGGTGACCAGCCGGCGGCCATCGACGAGCTCGAACGCCGGGTCAAGGCGGGCGAAAAAGACATCGTGCTGCTGGGCGCCACCGGTACCGGCAAGTCGGCGACCACGGCGTGGCTGATCGAGCGCGTCCAGCGGCCGACGCTGGTGATGGCGCCGAACAAGACCCTCGCCGCGCAGCTGGCCAACGAGCTGCGCGAGCTGTTCCCGAACAACGCGGTCGAGTACTTCGTCAGCTACTACGACTACTACCAGCCCGAGGCGTACATCGCGCAGACGGACACCTACATCGAGAAGGACTCGTCGATCAACGACGACGTCGAGCGGCTGCGGCACTCGGCGACGATGAACCTGCTCTCGCGGCGGGACGTCATCGTGGTCGCCAGTGTCTCGTGCATCTACGGCCTGGGCACGCCGCAGTCGTACCTCGACCGGTCGTCGAAACTGGCGGTCGGCATGCAGCTCGACCGGGACGTCTTCCTGCGCGCGCTGGTGGACGTGCAGTACACGCGCAACGACGTCGCGTTCGCACGCGGCACGTTCCGCGCGCGCGGCGACACGGTGGAGATCATCCCGGCGTACGAGGAGCTGGCGATCCGCGTCGAGTTCTTCGGCGACGAGGTCGAGAAGCTCTACTACCTGCACCCGCTGACCGGCGACATCGTCAAGGAGGTCGACGAGGTCCGGATCTTCCCGGCGACGCACTACGTCGCGGGCCCGGAGCGGATGGAAAAGGCTATCCAGGGCATCGAAAAGGAGCTCGAGGAACGCCTGGCGGAGCTGGAGAAGCAGGGCAAGCTGCTGGAGGCGCAGCGGCTGCGGATGCGCACGGCCTACGACATCGAGATGATGCGGCAGGTCGGGTTCTGCTCCGGCATCGAGAACTACTCGCGGCACATCGACGGCCGCGGGCCGGGCACCGCGCCGGCGACGCTGATCGACTACTTCCCGGACGACTTCCTGCTGGTGATCGACGAGTCGCACCAGACGGTCCCGCAGATCGGCGGCATGTACGAGGGTGACATGTCCCGGAAGCGGAACCTGGTGGAGTACGGCTTCCGGTTGCCGAGCGCGGTCGACAACCGGCCGCTGACCTGGGAGGAGTTCTCCGACCGGATCGGGCAGACGGTGTATCTGTCGGCGACGCCGGGGCCGTACGAGATGGGCCAGGCGGGCGGCGAGTTCGTCGAGCAGGTCATCCGGCCGACGGGCCTGGTCGACCCGAAGGTGGTCGTCAAGCCGACCGAGGGCCAGATCGACGACCTGGTCCACGAGATCCGCGAGCGCGCGGACAAGGACGAGCGCGTCCTGGTGACCACGCTGACGAAGAAGATGGCCGAGGACCTGACCGACTACCTGCTGGAGCTGGGCATCCGGGTGCGCTACCTGCACTCGGAGGTCGACACGCTGCGGCGGGTGGAGCTGCTGCGGCAGCTGCGGGCGGGCGACTTCGACGTGCTGGTCGGCATCAACCTGCTGCGCGAGGGCCTCGACCTGCCGGAAGTGTCGCTGGTGGCGATCCTCGACGCGGACAAGGAGGGCTTCCTCCGCAGCGGGACGTCGCTGATCCAGACGATCGGCCGCGCGGCGCGAAACGTGTCGGGCGAGGTCCACATGTACGCGGACAAGATCACCGATTCCATGCAGCACGCGATCGACGAGACGGACCGCCGCCGCGAGAAGCAGGTCGCCTACAACGTCGAGCGAGGGGTCGATCCGCAGCCGCTGCGGAAGAAGATCGCGGACATCCTCGACCGGGTGTACAGCGAGGCGGAGGACACCGAGCAGGTCTCGGTGGGCGGCTCGGGCCGCAACTCCTCGCGCGGCAAGAAGCCCGAGCAGGGCGACCGCGTGCGCAGCTCGGGGATGCTGGTGGACAAGGACGTCTCGGCGATGCCGCGGGCCCAGCTGGCGGACCTGATCCAGCAGATGACCGACCAGATGATGCAGGCGGCCCGCGACCTCCAGTTCGAACTGGCGGCGCGGCTGCGCGACGAGATTTCGGACCTGAAGAAGGAGCTGAGGGGCATGGACGCGGCCGGCATCAAGTAGGCGGCCGTCCGGCAAGAGCAGACAGTGGAATCATTACACCATCGCCGGTACCATTACACCATGGCGATGAACATCAAGGATCCGGAAACCGAGCGCCTGGCCGCCGAAGTCGCCGAGTTGACGGGCGACACCAAGACGGGTGCGGTGCGCACTGCCCTGCGCGAATTGAGGGCCAAGCTGGTCGCGGACAGGGAGACGCCCGAGGAGCGGCTGGAACGGATGCGTCGCTTCCTGGAGGACGAGGTCTGGTCCCAGCTGCCCGCGGACCAGCTGGGAGTGCCGATCACCAAGGAAGAGCAGGAAGAGATTCTCGGTTTTGGACCGGAGGGCGTGTGATCATCGATTCATCGGCCATCATCGCGATGATCAACCGCGAGCCGGAGAGCGGCGCCCTCGCACGGGCGCTGGTCGCGGATCCGGAGCCCAAGATCGGTGCGCCGACGAGGGCGGAGGCAGGGATCGTCCTGATGGCGAAGTTCGGAATGCGGGGCAAGAGCCTGTTCGAGCGGTTCCTGCAGGAGTGGGGCGTGGTCACCATTCCGTTCGATCATCGCCACGCCGAAGTCGCCATCGAGGCATTCCACCGGTTCGGGAAGGGCAGGCACTCGGCGAAACTCAATCTGGGCGACTGTCACTGTTATGCCACGGCCAAGATCGCGCGGGAACCGTTGCTGTGCATCGGGGACGACTTCCCCCAGACCGACCTCGAGCTGGTGAAGCTCGAGTCGTGAACATCGAAGCCGTCGTCGCCCACTGCCTCGGCAAGGCCGGTGCCGAGGAGACCTAGAAGCCGCCGAGGTCCCGGAACGGCACCCGGATGCCGTCACCGTCATCGACGCTTCCTACGACGACGTCGTGCGCCGGCTGCCGAAGGGGAAACGGCCCTAGCCCGGCGCCGGTGCTTCGGAATCCGGTTGCAGCATCCCGAAAATGTTGCCCTCGGTGTCCGTGCAGTACGCCAGCCACCCCACGCCCGGCACCGAATTCTTCGGCAGCGCCAGCGAACCGCCCGCGTCGTTCACCGAAGCCAGCGCCGCGTCGAGGTCTGTCACCGCGATCGTGTTCACGTACCCGTGCACCGGGGCCGATTCCGCCGGCGGCGGGCCGACGCGCGGGACCAGGCCGCCGTCGATGCCGTTGCCTTCTCCGGTGGAAATCACCCAGTAGGGCGCCTCGCCCCAGCGTTCGAACTTCCAGCCGAACACCGCCGAATAGAACGCCACCGCGCGTTCGGGTTCGCCCGCGTGGATCTCGAAGTGGACGGGACGAGGCATGCGCGCCTCCTCGGGCCGGGCCGGCAACGGTGCCGTGAGACTACGCCCGGCCCGGGGAAACTCACAGCGGTGGCCGCGCCGAAAGGGTGAGGTCCGCGTCGAAGTCGGGGAACCCGGCCGGGGCGCTGCGGGCCGTCAACGACGCCGTCGCGGGCAGGCCGGCCCAGCGCCGGACCGTCGCGGTCGCCGCCGCCGCGTCCGCCGGGGGCAGCTGGGCGATCTTCGACCCGTGGTTGCCGCCCGGCACGTAGTAGCGGTACGAATCCCGGCTGCCGAAGCCCAGCTCGAACGGCTCCGCGCCCCACGGGTCGTTCGAGCCGTACACGAACAGCAGCCGCGTGCCGCGGGACTTCACCCAGAAGTCGATGTCGGGCATCGCCAGGTAGTCGAACCGCGGCAGCCGGATCGATGCCGGCACGAACGTCTTCGGCTGGTCCGCGCCCGGGTAGCGCAGCAGGTCGCGCAGGTAGCCGTCGTACGCCTCGGGCGAACCCAGCTGGACCGCCGCCTGGTAGTAGTACGGGATGTACGGCGCCAGGTCCTGGTCGGAGTACGTGTTGAGGCTCTCGACCTTCTCGTACCAGGCGTAGACGTCGGCCGCGGGCGCGCCCGGCGCCGGCACCGTCGCGCAGTCCGCCTGCTTCTGGTACTGCCAGAACGCGAAGTACGAGTCGATCACCGAGATCTCGAGGGACTTGTCGGCCGAGCCGACGATCGAGAACGTCAACCCCCGGCGAGCCGCGTCCGCCGCGGCGATCACGCCCAGCTCGTCACGCCGCTTCAGCGCGTCCCGCTGGATCGCCTTCAACGCGTCGCGGCACGCGGGGTCGTTGCCGACGCGGGAAAGGAACCGGTTGTAGACGTCGACCGGGTCGATGACGTCGTTCGGCGCGACGTAGGGGATCGTCGCGTCGACGTCGTCGGGGAAGAAGCGCCGGAAGTACGTCGCCGTCATGCCGCCCTTGCTGCCGCCGGTGGCCAGCCACTTGCCCGGGTAGATCGCCTTGAACGCCTGCACCGCGCGGTGCTCGTCCGCGGCGGCCTGCCAGATCGTCAGCTGCTTCGCCCAGTTTTCCGGCTGGGGCCGCGACGGCGTGAAGTACCGGTACTCCATCGAAAGCTGGTTGCCGTCGACGATCTGCGTCGGCTCCGACCGGTTCGGCGTGGTGCTGACGTTGTAGCCGCTGGTGAAGGCGACCGTCGGGGCGGCGAAGTCGCGGTGCAGCAGGGTGAACCGCTGCTGGAACGTGCCCGCGCCGGGGTGGCGGTGGTCGGCCGGCTGGGTGAACGTCAGCTCGAAGAACCGGTAGCCGGCCGGGGCGGGGTCTTCCTTGACGACCGTCAGCCCCGGGATCCGCGCCAGCGCGGTCTCGATGTCGGGCGCCGCGCTCGCGGCGGGCGCCACGCCCACCGCCATCAGCACGGCCGCCACGGCGGTGAAAAGTCTGCGCATGGAGCACCCTCCCCGGCTCGATCCCACGTGGGACCCTCACAGAACCGGGCGCGGTCGGCAATCGGCTGTCCGGGCGCAGAATCGGTCAGGTTCCGACTTTCGTCGGGTGGCGCGCGCGTCCTCAACCGTGCGCAACCGCGGGCACCGTGCGAGTTGTCCGGGTGATCAGCGCCACGTTACGGTCCGAATCCGTAGGCACCGGCATCGAGCGAGGGGTCCGCCATGAAGGTTTCCGACTGCCCTACGACGCAGGTCGAAGTCCGCATCGAAGCGCGGCCGGCCGAGGTCTGGTCCTGGCTGCTGGACGTCGACCTGCCGGCCCGGTTCTCGAACGAGTTCCAGGGCGGCGGCTGGGTCGACGGCGCCGAACCCGGCCTGGGCGCGCAGTTCCGCGGCCGCAACTCCCACCCGGTCGCCGGGGAGTGGGAGACGGTCTCGACCGTCACCGGCTACGAGCCCGAGCGGCTGTTCGCGTGGGCCGTGATGGACGTGACGAACCCGGCCGCGTCGTGGAAGTTCGAGCTCATCCCTGACCGCGACGGCACGATCCTGCGCCAGTGGGCCCAGATCGGCCCCGGCCCGTCCAACCTGACGGCGATCATCGGCTCGATGCCCGAGCACGAGGAGGAGATCGTCGCGATGCGCCTCGGCGAGCTGCAGGGCAACATGCAGAAGACGGTCGAGGGCATCAAGTCCCTCGCCGAGAGCGGCGTCCGCGCCGCCTAGCCGAGCACTCCGTCCACATAGGACTTGACGGCGGCGAGTGCCGCCGGGGCCCGCCACAGCCGTTCCACCTCGGGGTCGTCGCTGTGGCGGTACTCGGCGATCCGCTCGTGGAAGGGCTGGCGGATCTGGGCCTTGGTGTGCGCGAACGGCTCCGCGGGCAGCTTGCCCAGCCGGTCCGCGACGGCGAGCGCCCGCTCGAGGGCGTTGTCCGCCAGCTCGTCGACCAGGCCGCGGGCCAGCGCGTCCGCACCGTCGTACGTCGAACCCGAGTAGGTGAGCGACGGCAGTGGTGCGGTGCCGTACGCGCAGCGCAGGATTTCCAGGGCGGCCAACGGGAACGGCACCCCGACGAGCAGCTCGGTCACGCCGATGGTGCCCGCGCCGAGCACGCGGTGGTCGCACGCCGCGGCGAGCACCGCGCCGCCGGCGATGGCGTGCCCGTTCAGCGCGGCGACCACCGGCCGCGGGCAGCCGAACACGGCGAGCAGGGCGTCGGACAGCAGCGGCAGGAACTCCGACACGTAGGCCGCGCCGCCGTCGTGGATCCGCTTGAGGTCGACGCCCGCGGAGAAGATCCGGCCGGTGCCGGTGAGCACGACCGCGCGGGCCTCCGACACCTCCTCCATCCGGAGCACGAGTTCGCGGCACGAGGAGGTGTCGAGCGTGTTGGCCTTGCCGTGGTCGATCCGCAGCACGGCGACGTCGTGGTGGCGTTCCAGGGTGATCGGCACGGCCAGACCGTACCCCGGCGCGGCCGCCCGCTCAGGTTTTACCGCTCAACCGGACGACGCCGAAACAGTTCCGCCGCGCCAGCTCGGTGACCTCGTCCAGGGTCGGCAGCCGGCCGGCCGGGAACTTCAGGCCGATCTCGCGCCCGGCCCGGCGCAGGCCCAGCATCGGCGTGGTCCGGCCGGCGAACGCGAGCAGCATGAACTCGCGGACGCCGCGGCCGAGCGGACTGGGCAGCACCCGCCGCAGCACCACGTTGAGCGTCTTCACCAGCGGAGCGGGCGGCTGGTGCCGGTGAGGCTTATTCAGCCGTCGGCCGCCGCATGACTTCGCCCTGGGCCGCGGTTGGCGGGCGGGGTGCGGCGGCCTGGCCAGAATAAGCCTCATTCCACGGTCGACATTTCCGCAGCGTACGCCCGCCGCGGGCGTCAGCTGGTGATGTCTTTTTGAGCGAACCGCCGCCCGGCGTACAGGAAGAACACGGTCCCGTAGATCACCGCCGAGAGCAGGCCGCTCGCGAGGTTGGTCCAGTCGACGTCCGTCGAGATCAGGTCCATCCACGAGAACGCGTAGTGCGTCGGCAGGTAGTTCCGAAGCCCTTCCAGCGCCGTGATCTGGTCCAGGATCTGCGACAGGATCGCCACCAGCACCGCGCCGCCGACCGCGCCGAGCGGGGCGTCGGTCGACACGCTCAGCGCCAGCGCCAGCCCGGCCACCCACGCCAGCTGCAGGATGATGTACCCGGTGGACAGTGCGATGGCCAGCAGGCTGTCGCCGAAGGACACCGCGTCCCCCGTCGGGCTGATCGCGTCGCCCGCGCCGTACCAGAGCACGCCCACACCGAGCGACACCAACGGCAGCAGCACCAGCGCGAACGCCGAGAGCAGCCCCGAGACGATCGCCTTCTGCCGCAGCACCCGCTGGCGCGGCACCGGCACGGCCAGCAGGTACTTCAGGCTCGACCACGAGGCCTCGCTCGCGATCGTGTCGCCGAAGAACAGCGCCACGATCATCGGCAGCAGGAACGTCCCGGACACGAACAGCGCCAGCACGACGAAGTTCGGCGCCGACGCCGTGGCCAGGTCGACGAACCCGCCGCTGCGCCGGTTCGGGTTCGACTGCCCCAGCTCGAACGCGATCACCAGGATGAACGGCAGGATCGCGACGAACCCGAGCAGGAACTGCGTGCGCCGCCGCTTGAGCTGGCGCCGCAGCTCGACGCCGAGCCGCAGCGTCCGCCGGGCGCTGTAGCCCTCGACGGCGCCGTCCGCTCCGACGCCGGCGTGTTCGGCCGAAGCGACGTCGCTCAGCTCGTCGAGCGCGTGCGGATCGGTGTGGACACCCTCACTCACGACTCTTCTCCGACCAGTTGCAGGAACGCGTCTTCGAGCCGGCGCCGGGGCCCGGCCTGCTCCACCGCGACGCCGGCGCGGACCAGCACCGCCACGGCCTTGGCGCGCGGCAGTCCGTCGAGATCGGCGTGCACGAGGTCGCCCTCGACGTCGACCGAGGTGACCCCGCCCTCGGCCTTGAGCGCCGCGGCGGCCGCCGCCGGGTCGTCGACCCGGAACGTCGCTTCGCCGCCCGCCGCGGCCAGCTCGCCGACCTCGCCCGAGGCGACCAGCGAACCGCGGTGCATCACCACGACGTGCGTGCAGGTCTGCTCGACCTCGGCCAGCAGGTGGCTGGACACCACCACCGTGCGGCCGGTCGCGGCGTACCGCTTCAGCACCTCGCGCATCTGGTGGATCTGGGGCGGGTCGAGCCCGTTGGTCGGTTCGTCGAGCACCATGAGCTCCGGCAGGCCGAGCATCGCCTGCGCGATCGCCAGCCGCTGCCGCATGCCCTGGCTGTAGGTCCGCACCCGGCGGTCGACGGCCGTGCCGAGCCCGGCGATCTCCAGCGCTTCGGCGAAGTGCGCCTTCTCGGCGGGCCGCCCGGTCGACGCCCAGTACAGCTCGAGGTTCGCCCGGCCGGACAGGTGCGGCAGGAACCCGGACCCCTCGACGAACGAACCGATCCGCGAGAGCACCGGCGCGCCGGGGGCGATCTTGTGGCCGAACACGCGGATGCTGCCCTCGGTCGGCGTGATCAGGCCCATCAGCATCCGCAGGGTGGTCGTCTTGCCCGCGCCGTTCGGCCCGAGCAGGCCCAGCACCTGGCCCGGCTCAACGCGGAAGGAGAGGTCCTTCACCGCGACGAAGCCGCCCGCGTACTGCTTGCGCAATCCTTCGATGACCAGCGGTGTGGTGGCGAGCGCCGGGTCGACGTCGGTGGCCCGGCGGCGGCGAAGCGCCGCGAAGAGCACCGCGGCCAGGCCGATCGCCAGCGTCACGGCGATGCCGACCAGCTGCCCGACCGGCGCCGGCGAGCCGACGGACGTCCCGGGGACGACCGGCACGGCCAGCGCGGTGCCACCGGCCAGCGCGACCCGGAACACCGCGGGCGCGGCCGGGGCGGCGAAGGCCTGGTCGGTCGTGCCGACGACCAGCCGCAGCGAGTGCCCGCCCTCGATCGGCCGGACGATGCCCGGCAGCGTCACGGTGACCTCGACCGGCGTGCCGTCGGCGGGCAGCCCGCTCACCCGGAACGGCGCGATCGCGTTCGCCGGCAGCACGCGGGAGCCGTCCTGGCCGACGTCGTAGAGCTTCGCGAACAGCACCGCGTCCGGCTGCGGGTGCGCCGGGTCCGCGGCGACCTGCAGCCGCACGGTCGACGAGCCGCTGACGACGACCTGCCCGTCGACCGGCGCGGTGGTGAACTGCGCGGCCTGGCCCGGCGGGTCGTTGCTGAACAGCGCGCCCAGCCTCGACGTGCTGCTCGCGACGCCGTTGAGGCCGGGGATCCCGCTCACCGCCGAGGGGTTCGCCCCGGCCGGGCGCACGATCGACTGCGCGGGCCCGGACATCGCGAGCATCCGCCGCTCGGTCGCCGGGCCGGTGAGCCCGGGGTAGGCGGCCGCGTTGACCGTGCGGACCGACGGCGTCCCGTTGGCGCGCAACGTGCCCTGGACGTCGTAGCTGAATCCGGTGCCGGGGTCGCCGCCGTTGACCGCGCTCCACAGGAAGTCGCCGATCTTGGCGCGCAGCTGCGGTCCGGGCTTGCCGCCGTCGTGGCCGCCGGTGTACCAGATCGTCTTGACCTTGCCGCCCGCCGCGGTGATCTGCCGCGCGGTGGCGTCGGACTGGTCGAGGCCGAACAGCGTGTCGCTTTCGCCCTGCACCAGCAGCGTCGGCACGGTGATCTTGCCCGTCACGGACGCGGGGGCGACGCGGCGCAGCAGGTCGACGCTCGCCTGGCTCGCCTGCCCGGTGGTGCCGAGCTCGGTGTAGGCGCGGCAGACGGCGGCGGTGAAGCGGCCGCACGGGTCGGCCGGTCCGCTCGGGCGCCCGCCGCCGGCACCCGGGGGCACGGCGGGGACGGCGGCCGCGGCGGCGGTCCCGGCGGCGCCGGCGGACCCGGTGTCGGTCTCCTGCCCGGCTTCGGGGGCTTCGGCCGACGGCGAACCGCTCGCCGCGGCACCCGAACCCGCCGAGAAGAAGATGCCGGCCCAGCTCTTCTTGAACACGCCGTCGGTGGCGAACGCGCCGGCCGCCGGCGTGCCCGACGCCGTCCGGGCGGGCGTGGCCGCGTTCGGGACCAGGCCCTGCGCGAGGTCGTTGTAGGTGATCACCGGGGCGATCGCGTCGACCCGCCGGTCCGTGCCGGCCAGCAGGAGCGACAGCGCGCCGCCGTAGGACGCGCCGGTGACGGCCACCTTCGGGTCGCCGTTCGCGTCGAGTGTCACCTGGTGCTGCGCGACGAGCCGGTCGATCAGGCGGCTCGCGTCGGCGACCTCGCCGTCCGGGTCGTTGAGCCCGATCTTGCCGGTGCTCTTGCCGAACCCGCGCGCGGACCACGTCATGACGACGAAGCCCTTCCGCGCGAGTTCGCGGGCGTCGTCGGCGACGCTGGTCTTGTCCCCGCCGAAGCCGTGCGCGAGCAGCACCGCGGGCGCGGGCACGGTGGCGGGCAGGTAGGTGGTCGTGTCGATCTTGACCTGCTCCGCCGAGCCGGGGGCGGCGGGCAGGTCGATCAGCGCGTCCTGCGTGGGCACCGCGGCCGGCGCGGCGGGCCGCGTGATCCAGAAGACCGCGCCGGCGGCCAGGACCACGACGACGGCGGCGAGCGCGGTGAGGCGGGCTCCGCGGGTGCGCGGGAGCGGGAGTCGGGGCACGGGAGAAACCTATTTGAGCTTTGCTGAGAGTGTCGCCCGGACCTCACGTCGATCACACGTCCGGGACCGCCCGGTGGACCCGGGTGACCGGAATTACGGGACCAACCTGGTGACGTGCGCGACCCCGGCTGGCGCTCGGGCGGGGGGAACCGGCAAACTGGACGCGCTGTGAGGGGAGTATTCCTTCGCGGCGGTGTCGTCAGCACGGTGGCCCTGCGCCCCCGGCACCGTCGGCCGGTGTTCGTCACCGGCGGGAGAGACCTCCGGTTAGTTGCTGCTGCGCACTATCCGGAGGTTCTGGTTCCATGACTGTCCCCCTGTGGCTGTGGATCGCCACGATCGGTGGCCTGCTCGCGCTGATCGCGCTGGACCTGGTCATCGTCGATCGCAAGCCGCACGAAGTGACCACGGGGGAAGCCGCTCGCTGGGTGATCTTCTACATCTCCTGCGCGATCCTCTTCGGCGCCGGCGTGTGGTTCTTCGCCGGGCACGACCCGGGCGTCGAGTTCTTCACCGGGTACATCACCGAGTACTCGCTGAGCGTCGACAACCTGTTCATCTTCATGATCATCATGGCGTCGTTCAAGGTGCCCGCCATCCACCAGCACCGCGTGCTGCTGGTCGGCATCCTGCTCGCGCTCGCCATGCGCAGCGTCTTCATCGCGATCGGCGCGGCGCTCATCGAGCAGTTCGTCTGGGTGTTCTTCCTCTTCGGCGCGGTGCTCGTCTGGACGGCGATCAGCATGCTGCGCGGCAAGGGCGAGGACGAGGAGTACCACGAGAACGCGCTCACCCGGCAGGTCCGCAAGATCGCGCCGGTGACCGACGACTACCACGGCCACCACTACACGGTGAAGCTCAACGGCAAGCGGATGATCACGCCGATGCTGCTGGTGATCGTGGCGATCGGCTCGGCCGACCTGCTCTTCGCGGTCGACTCGATCCCGGCGATCTTCGGCATCACGCAGGAGGCGTTCCTCGTCTTCACCGCCAACGCCTTCGCGCTGATGGGCCTGCGGCAGCTGTACTTCCTGCTCGGCGGCCTGGTGACGAAGCTGGTCTACCTCACCTACGGCCTCGCGGTGATCCTCGCGTTCATCGGCGCGAAGCTGTTCCTGCACGCCCTGCACGAGTACCACGTCGTGCCGGACTGGCTGGACATCAACAACTGGGTCTCCCTCGGGGTGATCATCGTCGTGCTGTCCGTGACCACGGTGGCCAGCCTGGCGAAGGCCCGGCGTGACGAACGCAAGCAGGTCGCCGCGTAAGACCCGACCTTAGGTCGTTCGCAGGGCTAAGGATTTCGGGTACGGTCGGGGACGTGCGTCCTGCCGACATCGAAGCCCTCGTCGCCCCCGGCCGTCCCGCGCTGCGCGGGAACCTGCTGCTCACCGCGTTGAAGAAGCCCGACCTCGAGACGAACGCCGCGCACAGTGCGCTGCGCCGCGTCTCGCTCGACGGCGGTGAGTCCGCGTGGACGCACGGTCCGCGCGACTCGGCGCCCGCGATCTCCCCGGACGGGCGCTGGGTGGCGTTCCTCCGCGCGGGGGAGGGCAAGGGAGCCGAGGGCAGCCCGCAGCTGCACGTCATGCCGGCCGACGGCGGTGACGCGCGGCGGGTGACGTCGCTGCACCTCGGCGCCGGCGAGCCGGTGTGGGCGCCGGACTCGCGGCGGATCGCCTTCACCGCGCGCGTGCCCGAGCCCGGCCGCTACGGAACCGAAGACGCCGACGGCGAGACGCCGGAGCCGGCCGCCGAGGCCCCGCGCCGGATCACGCGCATGGACTACCGCATCGACGACATCGGCTTCCTGCGCGACCGCATGCAGCGGCTGTTCGTCGTCGACGCGCTGGACGAAGCGGCGCCGGACCCGGAGCCGCTGACCGGTGACGGCTTCGACGTGACCGGCCCGGTCTGGACGCCGGACGGCACCCGCGTGGTCTTCACCGCGCCGCCGGACTGGGGTGCGGCCGAGAGCGACCACCGCGACGTCTGCGCGATCTCCGCGTCCGGCGGCGAGCCCGAAGTTCTCGTGCGGGGCGTGGGTTACTGCGAGCGTCCGGCGTTCGCCGCCGACGGCACGCTGTTCTACTTCGGACAGTCGTTCGACGAGCACCGCGAAGCCGCGATGACCGGGCTGTACGCGGCGACGCCCGAGTTCGGTGCCGGCCCGGTGAAGGCGCGCCGGCTCACCGACATCGAGACGGTCGACTGCGAGGCGTCGGCGGGACCGCCGGCCCCGCGCGAGGGCGACGTGCTGGTGGCCGTCCGCAACCGCGGCGCGGTGGAGCTGCGCGCGGTGCCCTTCGCCGCCGCGGACGCCCCGCTGGCCGACCTGCCGGTGGTCTACGCGGACCGCACGGCCCTGCGGTCGTTCACGCTCGACGGCGCGGTACTGGCGGCGGTGATCGCGACGCCGTCGACCTCGGGTGAGGTCGCGCTGCTCGGCGACGGCGAGCCAAGGGTGCTCACCGACTACTCGAAGCCGTTGCGCGACAAGGGCATCCGGCCGATGATCGAGCTGGAGACCACGGCGCCGGACGGCTACCCCGTGCACGGCTGGCTGGTGCTGCCCGAGGGCGAGGGCCCGCACCCGGTGCTGCGCGTGGTGCACGGCGGCCCGTTCACCCAGCAGGACTGGGCGGTGTTCGACGAGGCCCAGGTGTACGCGGCCGCGGGCTACGCGGTGGTGCTCGGCAACCCGCGCGGGTCGGCGGGCTACGGCCAGGCCCACGGCCACTCAATCACGGAGGCCTTCGGCACGGTCGACGTCGACGACGTCCTGGCGCTGCTGGACAAGGCCCTCGAGCGGCCGGACCTGGACGCTTCCCGCGTCGGCATCATGGGCGGTTCGTACGGCGGGTTCATGACGAGCTGGCTGGCGGCCCACCACGGCGAGCGCTTCAAGGCGGCGTGGAGCGAGCGCGCGGTCAACGCGTGGGACTCGATGGTCGGCAGCTCCGACATCGGCTACTTCTTCGTCGACGCGTACATCGGTACTTCGCCGGAAGTGCAGCGCGAGAAGTCGCCGCTTTCGTACGCGGCGCAGATCAAGATCCCGTTCGCGGTGGTGCATTCGGAGCAGGACTGGCGCTGCCCGCTGGAGCAGGCGCAGCGGATGTTCGTCGCGCTGCGGCGCGCGGGCGCGCCGGCGGAGCTGCTGCTGTTCCCGGGCGAGGGCCACGAGCTGTCCCGCTCCGGCCGGCCCCGGCACCGCGTCCAGCGTTTCGAGGCGATCCTCGAGTGGTGGGGCCGGCACCTGTAGCTTGTGTCGCCGCCGGGCGCCTGCGAACGTCTTCCCATGACGGTGCCCGAGGTGGACTTCGAGCTCGAGACGTGGCGGATGGTGCTGTTCCGGGCGGGCCCGCGCGCCGGCGAGATCTCCGAGGAGATGGCGCGGGAGCTGCGGGCCCGGCACCTGTCGTCCGCGCGGCAGCAACAGGCGGCGGGAACGCTGCTGTTCGCCGGCGCGGTGCCGGAGCCGTCGGCGGCGCTGCCGGTGACGGGGGTGGCCTTCTTCCGGACGTCGGAGGCGGAGACGCGGGCGATCCTGGACGCCGATCCGGCCGAGCAGGCGGGGTTGATCGCGTCGGAGATCGTCGGGTTCGTGTGCCCGCGAGGCACCCTTGGCTGACGGGCTGGTCTGCTTCGACGTCGACGGCACGCTGGTCCCCGGCACGAGTTCGTGCGCCTGGGTGGCCGCGGTGCTGGGCCACGAAGCCGAGCTCGTCGCGGCCGAGGCGGCGTACGGCGCGGGCCGGATGACGAACCAGGAAGCGTCGGTGATCGACGCCCGCGGCTGGGCCGGGCACACCGAGGCCGAGATCGAGGCCCGGCTGGAGACCTTGCCGCTGGTCGACGGGATCGCCGAGACGGTGACGTGGTGCCGGGAGCGCGACCTGCGCCCGATCCTGACGACGCTCGCGTGGACGCCGGTCGGGCGGATGCTCGCCGGGCGGTTCGGGTTCGCCGCGTACTGCGGGCCGGTCCCCGCGGTGGCCGGCGGCCGCTACACCGGCGACGTCGCGGAACACCTGGACGAGTACGGCAAGCGGGACTTCGCGCTGTCACAGGGCTTCGCGCCGGAGCGGTGCGTCGCGGTGGGGGACAGCCGGTCGGATCTGCCGCTCTTCGCCGCAGTCGGGATGAGCGTCGGCTTCAACGCGAGCCCGGACGCCCGTGCCGTCGCGACACACCTCGTCGACGGCGATGACCTGCGGGCGATCATCCCGCTGCTGGAGGCTCAGTTCAGCAGCGTGTAGTTCAGCTCTTCGCAGACCCGGCCGAGCGGGACGTCCAGCCCCGGGTGGTCCAGCGGCAGCAGGACGTCCGGCGCGATCGGCAGCGCCGCGCCGGCCGGCGGGTCCCACAGGCAGATCGCCGGGTCGCCCGAGTCCATCGACGACCGGTACCACAGGCCGTCCAGGTCGCTGAACGCGCCGCGGATCGCGCGGGCCCAGGCCTGGGTCAGCTTCTTCGGCCCGCTCGAGATCTCCTGCGACGCGCCCACGCGCGTCGGCCACAGGCCGGTCAGGTCGAGCAGGCGCAGCGTGCGCGTCGGGCGGACGACGACCAGGCGGGGCCCGCGCGTGCGGCGGTCGACCGTCGAGCTGGTCTGGAAGACCTCGGCGACCGACGTGCGGACCGTGAGGCCGAAGTAGAGGACCCCGTTCGCGGGGTCGGTGACCGGCGCGCCGCCGCGGCCGGGCGACTGCTGGTCGAACCGGCCGTGCGGGAGCGGGCCGGTGTAGCGGAACGAATTCCACTGCTGGGGGTGGTTGCCGTGCGCGGTGAAGATCCGCACCAGCCTGGTCGCGGGCTGGACCGTCACCACGTCACTGGCACGGTTCAGCTGCCGGACCAGGACGGATCGGGCGGGCGGCAGCGGTAGCCGGGCCATGGGTCGGGGGTGGTCCGTCCTTGTCGGTGATCTTGCTCGGGGACGCTCCAGCCTAGAACGGCGAGCCGAGCGTGGCGATGAGGCGGGCGATGTGGTCCGGGTCACCCCCGGAGAGGAGCCACTGCCGCGGGGTCGCGGGGTGCTCGTTGATGACGAGGTCCGGCTGCGGCGTGCTCATGAACGCGGCGACGACCAGCGCGGGCTGGTCGTCGGGGAGGGCCTTGAGCACGACTTCGAGGCCGGGTAGCACGCCCGAGCCGGCGAACTGCCACGCGGGGAGCCGCCAGCCGCCGTCCTTCCAGCCGGTCAGCCTGCCTTCCTTGAGGCGGTGCCGGATGCGGCTGTCGTCGACGCCGAGGACCTTGGCCGCCTCGTTGACGCTGAGCGCGCCTTCGGCGAGGACGGCGTGCGCGGCCACGGTGCGCGCGCGGAAGTCCGGTTCGCCTTCCCGGCGCGGCGAAAGGTCCAGGCCGACGTCGGTGAGCGCGGCGCGCTGGTCGGCGGAGAAGTAGTGCGACGGATCGGGGTTCGGTGGGGACAGTCTGCGCGCCGCGTCTTCGACGAGCGTGAGGAACTCGTTCGCGTCGACCTTCAGGCCCGCCTTGGCGAGGATGTTCTCCAGCGCTACAGACATGCGATCCAGCCTAACCCGAAACAGCGCGAGTGTGCGGGTTCGTGCGGTTTCTTGCCCTGTCTGTGGGTGAATTCACCAGAGATCGACACTTAACGCACATCACTCAACACGTTGAGTAGGCAACTTCCGGTCAGTCTGACGGCATCGCGTGACGATGTCCAGGCTTGACAGTGCGCTTGCGTGGCCTTACGTTCCGTGTGAGTAAACGATTTCCGCTCCGTGCTCACAGGATCCGGCGGGTTCGCGCCGGTCATGGGGGACACAGGGGGTGGGGCGTGTCTGGGGGGCCCGGCACGAGCCGGCCCCCCGGGCACGTCGCTCCACTCCCCGCGCACGGGAGCCGATCCTCGCCTCAGCGGCGCGAACTCTTCCGCTCGATCAGCGACGCTTCGAGCGTCGTGGTCGTGGCTTCGCGGCTGCTGTCCGAAATCCGCGCCAGCAGGAGCTGCGCCGCCACGCGGCCGACCTCGTACGCCGGCTGGGCGACCACCGTCAGCGGCGGGTCGATGAGCGTCGTCCAGGGGGCGTCGTCGAACGAGACGATCCCGACGTCGCGCCCCGAGTGCAGCCCGCGCGACGACAGCGCCTCCAGCACGCCGATCGCCATCGTGCTGTTCGCGACCAGCAGCGCGTCCGGCGGGGACGGCTCGTCGAGCAGCTCCAAGGCCGCCAGCCGGGCACCTTCGGCGCGGTATTCCGCCCGCCGGGCCACGACGTTCGCTTCGCCGACGACGTCGGCGTACCCGGCCAGGCGGTCGTCGGCCGTGCGGACGCCGGCCGGTCCGGTCAGGCAGCCGACGCGGCGGTAGCCGCCCGCCAGCAGGTGGCGCGTCGCTTCGGCGGCGGCGTGGCGCGTGTCGACCAGGACCTGGTCGCCCGTCTCGGCCGGCAGCGGGCGGTCGACCGCGACCAGCGGCGTGCCCTGGCGGCGCAGGCCCTCGACGTTCGTCGACCGGCCGGTCGGTGACAGCACCACGCCGGCGACCCGTTCCTGCAGCGCGACCTCGATGTAGCGGCGCTCCTTGTCCTCGTTCTCGTCGGAGTTGCAGAGCACGACCGAGTAGCCCGACCGCTGCGCGAGGTCCTCGACACCACGCGCGATGGCCGTGAAGAACGGGTTTTCGACGTCGGAGATGATCAGCGCGAGAACCGCGGTCTCCTGACGGCGCAGGTTCCGGGCCAGCCCGTTCGGGTGATACCCGAGCTCCGCGGCCGCCTCCTGCACGCGCGCGGCGAGCGTCGGGTCCACAGTGGACTTGCCGTTGAGCGCGCGCGACACGGTCGCCGTGGAGACGCCGGCCCTCGCCGCGACGTCGCTGATGGTGGCCACACGTCCTCCCTGATCACCGGTCGAGGGGGAGGATAGCGCTCTTGGTGGTCGTTTACCGTCCGCTTACCTTGCGGGGTGACGGCCCACTTCCGGTTGACCGCGGGGGTTACGCCGAACGGAGCCGGTCACGCTCCGCCGCGTCCACAGTGGAGGGTGCGGGGAAGTAGCGGCGCGGGGTCAGCCCGGTGAGGGCCCGGCAGTCCCGGCTGAGGTGCGCCTGGTCGGAGTACCCCGCGGCGACGGCCAGCGCGGCCAGCCCGGAGACGCGCGTAGCGAGCGCGACGGCCCGCTGGAACCGGGCGACGCGCAGGTAGGTGGCCGGCCCGTACCCGACGGCTTGGACGAACCGCCGCCGCAACCGCCGCTCGCTCACGGCGAAGGGTTCTTCGACCCGGATGGCCGCGAGGTCGGGCGAGCTCGCCTGGGCGATCCGGCCTGGTGCTGCTTCACCTCGGGCCAGCAGCGCCGTGGCCTCGGCGAGGCCACGACGGCCAAGCTTCGCGGCGATCTGGCCTGGGGCGACCTCACCGCGGGCCAGCAGGGCAGCGGCCTCGGCGATGTCGGGGTGGCCGGCCTTCGCTGCGATCTGGCGTGGGGCGGCCTCACCGCGCGCCAGCGGGGCAGCGGCCTCGGCGACACCGGAGTGACCGGGCTCAGCGGCGATCCGGGTGTGGCCGGTCCCGCGCCGGGCCAGCAGCGCCGCCGCCTCCGCGACCCGCGCCGCCCCCGCGTCCAGCCGCTCGATCAGCTCCGCCACGGCCCAATCAGCCGGCGACACCTCCACCGAGGCAAGCCGTGACTCCACCGCCTCCGCAGGCGACAGCTCACCCGCCAGCAACCGCTCCGCCAGCACCTCCCCGTCCCGTCCCCACAGCTCACCCAGCGACACCCGGCGGTCCCGCAGCTCGTCCGCCGCCACGCCGAGCACCGCCGGAGCGTGCCCCGGCCTGAACCGGACACCCCGCAGCACCGCGCCCGGCCGGGTCACCGACGACCACGCCGCCGTGTCCGGGCCCGCGACGAACACCCCGCCGTCGCCGACCACCAGGTCCAGGCAGCCGTCGGGGACGATCCGCTTCGGGCCCGCCGACGCCGATCGCCACACGCAGCGCGCCACGCCTGCCAGCCGCCGGGGTGGTGCCGCCTCCTCGTACACACCCCCGATGATGCACCCGGGCACCGACAAAAACCGGGCAGCACCCGTTCGGGTGAGGGTCGCGGGTAACGGCTAACGCGCGGTGAGGTCACGGCGAGATAGAGGTCGACGCACCCGGCGAGGGTGCGCGCGACGAGAGAAGACCTCTTCATGGGTGCTCACACCGCGAACCGCGACCAGAGCCGCGCCAGGTCGGCCGGCAGTGTCGTGGTCGTCCTGGGTGTGCTCGCCGCGGCCTTCGCGGTGACGTCGTTCGTCGTGCCGCGGTCGGCTCGCGGGCCGGCCAAGGTGGAGCCGGTCGCCGCGCCGGTCGTGCCGGCCGCCGTCGCCACCGTGAGCCACTCCGTCGTCTACGAGCTGCTCGGCGCGCACGGCGCCCGGGACGTCACCTACGCCGGCGCCGGCTCGGTGCTGACCCAGCACGCCGAGGTCGCCACGCCGTGGTCGGCCGCGTTCACCCGGATCGGGCCGGTCGGCCGCACCGAGTTCTACAGCGTCGCCGCCCGGAACCCCGGCCCCGGCGAACTGCGCTGCCGGATCGTCGTCGACGGGGTCGTCGTCGCCGAGAAGACCGTCGCCGAGGCGGGCCGCCAGTTCACCTGCGCCGTCTGACGGCACCATGGGCGGCGTGAACGACGCCGCGATCACCTTCGGGCCCGCCCTCGTGGCGGTGCTGGTCCTGCTCGCCCTCGCCGCCACCGCGGTCGTCCAGGCCGGCGGGCTCGGGCGGGGACGGGACGTGCTGGTCGCCGCCGTCCGCGCGGTCGCGCAGCTGGCCCTCGTCTCGTTCGTGATCACCGCCGTGCTGCGCTCGGCGCCGCTGACCGGCCTGTTCGTGCTGCTGATGTTCGGCATCGCCGCCGTGACGTCGGCGCGCCGCGCCGGCCGCTGGGCGAACCTGCCGTGGACGGCGCTGGCGATCGCGGCCGGCGTCGTGCCGGTGCTCGCGCTGGTCCTCGGCGCCGGGGTGGTCCCGCCGAAGCCGATCGCCGTCGTGCCGATCGCCGGCATCGTCATCGGCGGCGCGATGACCGCGACGTCGCAGGCCGCCCGGCGCGCGCTCGACGAGCTCAAGGCGCGCCACGGGGAGTACGAAGCCGCGCTCGCCCTCGGGTTCCTGCCCCGGCCCGCCGCGCTGGAGATCTGCCGCCCGTCGGCGGGCCACGCGCTGATCCCGGCGCTGGACCAGACCCGCACGGTCGGCCTGGTGACGCTCCCGGGCGCCTACGTCGGCGTGCTGCTCGGCGGCGCCGGGCCGGTCGAAGCGGGGCTGACGCAGGTGCTCGTGCTGATCGGGCTGCTGGCCGCGGAAGCCGTCTCGATCCTGGTGACCGTGCAGTTCGTCGCGGCGGGGAAGCTCAGCCGAGCGGCGTAGCCAGGTGGGCGGTGTCGTTGAAGCGCCGGATGATCCAGCGGTCGCCGTGGATCACCAGGTGCGAGATGGAGCCGTTGTCCGCGCCGAGGAACGCGAACCGCTCGACCGAGCGGCTGGCCTGCGCGAACACCTCGCCGATCACGCCACCGTGGGTGAACACCGCGACGCGCTGGCCGGGGTGGGCCGCGGCGATCCGCGTCAACGCGCCGCGCAGCCGGGCGCCGAAGGCCTCGTCGGACTCCGCGCCCGGGATGACGTCCCAGCGCTGCTCGGTCCACAGCCGCTCGATGACCGGGTGGCCGTCGGCGCTGTACTTGCGGAAGAGGCCGTTCTCCCAGTCGCCCAGGTGGATCTCGCGCAGGTCGCGTTCGACGGCCGGGGTCAGCCCGAGCTTCTCCGCCAGCGGCGCGGCGGTCTCGGCCGTGCGCCGCAGCGTCGTCACGTAGATCGCGTCGATCCGCTCGCCGGCCAGCCGGTCGCCGACTCGCCGGGCGTGGTCGCGGCCGTCGGGCGCGAGTTCCGGGTCGGCCTGGCCTTCGACCAGGGTGAAGGGGTTTTCGCCCCGCGCCGGAGCCGACTCGCCGTGCCGCACCAGGAAGATCTCCGTCGCGCCCGGTGGCGGGCTGAAGCGGTGCTGGCGGTACTCGATCTCCTGCTCGGGCGTGCTCATGGCCCCGACCTTAACCGAGTTGCTTGTCCACGAAACACCATCGCCACGTCTCGCCCGGCTCGAAGCTGCGCATCACCGGGTGCCGCGACTCGTGGAAGTGCTGCGTGGCGTGGCGCCGCGGCGAGGAGTCGCAGCAGGCGACGTTGCCGCACTTCAGGCACATGCGCAGGTGCACCCAGGTCGTGCCCTCTTCGATGCAGGCGGCGCACGTGTCCGGCGAGCTCGGGTCCTTGTCGACCCACTCGTGGGCCAGGTGCTTGCACGACCCGGCCGTCGCGGCCGGGGTGCGCAGCTCGCGGCCTTCGACCTCGGGTTCTTCCTCGTCGCGGTCCAGCATGGACTCTTCGATGTCGAGCCGCTCCAGGACCTTGCGCAGGACGTCGTCGTCGGCGCTGCCGCTGTCGCGGGCCTTGAGGAACTGGCGGCGCTCGACGTCGAGCAGCTCGAGCCGCAGGCGGCGGTAGGCGTCGCTCGGCGTCTCGGCCAGCGCGCTCTGGCGCCCGAGCTGCTCCCACGCCGAGTCGGCGCGGTGCTGCAGCCGGTCGCGCAGGCGCTGGATGATCTCCGGCGGGTCGTCGTCCGTCCGGATCTCTTCGAGCCTGGCCAGCGCCGCGCGGGTCATGTCGTGCAGGACGGCCGCCTCCTGCAGCGCGTCCTCCGCCGGGTCCGGCCGCGGCAGGCGCAGCTTCCGGATCAGCGGCGGCAGCGTCATGCCCTGCACGGCCAGGGTGCCGGCCACGACGACGAACGCCGCGAGCACCAGCACGGCCCGCTGCGGGGTGTCCGCGGGCAGCACGAACGCCGCGGCGAGCGTGACCACGCCGCGCATACCCGCCCAGGCGATCACGGCCGAGTAGCGCCACGGCCAGATCTTCGCCCGCGGCTTCGTCGGCAGCAGGCGCCGCTCCAGCCGCTTCACGGTGCCGATCCCGGCCATCCACAGCACGCGGGTGAGGATGGTCGCGCCGAGCACGGCGACGCAGATCCAGGTCAGCATCGTCAGCGACAGCCCGCTCTCGCCGACCTCGGCGAGGATCCGCCGCAGCTGCAGGCCGATGAGCAGGAAGACCATGTTCTCCAGCAGGAAGGCGATGGTCTGCCAGTTCAGCCGGGACGCCAGCCGGGTCGAGCCGGACAGGATCTGCGGTGCCTTGTGCCCGAGGATGAGCCCGGCGATGACGACCGCGAGCACGCCGGAGCCGTGGATCGCCTCGGCCGGGATGTAGGCGATGAAGGGGACGGCGAACGACAGCGCGGTGTCGAGCACCGGCTCGTTCAGCCGGGCGCGGACGAACGCGGCCGCGAACCCGACGACGAGCCCGACCACGGCCCCGCCGATGGCCGCGCGGAAGAAGTCGGCGCCGACCTGCCACAGGCTGACCGACCCGGCCAGCGCGGCGATGGCCGTGCGGAGGGCGACCAGCGCGGCGGCGTCGTTGAACAGGCTCTCGCCTTCGAGCAGCCGGATCAGCTTGCGCGGCATGCCGACCCGGCGGGCGACGACGCTGGCGGCGACCGCGTCCGGCGGCGCCACGACGGCGCCGAGCGCGATGCCGCCGGCCAGCGGCAGGCCGGGGATCACGGCCCAGGCGACCAGGCCCACGCCGAGGGTCGTGAACACGACGAGCCCGACCGACATCAGCCCGATCGCGCTCCGGTTCTTCCGGAAGTCGACCAGCGACGTCTGGATGGCCGCCGAATACAGCAGCGGGGGCAGCAGGCCGAGCAGCACGACCTCGGGGTCGAGGTGGACCTCGGGCACGCCGGGGACGTAGGAGGCGGCGACCCCGACGACGATCAGGCACAGCGGGGCGGACCAGTCCAGCCGCCGCGCTCCCGCGCTGACGACGAGGACGGTCACGACCAGCGCCACTATCTCTGCCGCGATGTGCACGGGGTAATCATCACCCGGGGGTCGCGGCGGGCGTCACCGGGCCAGCTCGGTGAGGACCTCGGCGACCAGCTGGGTGTCCATGTACTCGGTGATCTCGCGGATCCGGCCGTCTTCGAGGCGGAAGACGAAGCAGTACCGGTTGTCGTACCGCGCGCCGGTCTTGGTGGCGACGCTGCCCTGCGTCTCGACCACGACGACGTCGTCTTCGGCCACGAACCGGCTCGCGGTGCTCGTGTAGGTGCCCTCGAACTGCTCGCCGAGCGGACCCAGCAGGTCGCGGCGGACGGAGTCCTTGCCGGCGAAGCTGCCGGACCAGCTGTTGTGCCCGCTGACGGTCCAGGTGACGTCGTCGGCCATCGCGGCGAGCAGGGGCCGGATGTCGCCGGTCGCCCATGCGTCGAACGCCGTCTTCAGGAGCTGCTTGTTCTCCGCTGCGGTCATGTGCCCCAGTCAACACGCTGGAGCGCGCTCCAGGCCAAATCCCTAGGCTGGCGACGTGACGACGGTGGAGATCGCGGCCGGCGCGCTGCGCGGGACCGAACACGACGGCGTCCGGACGTTCCTCGGCGTCCCCTACGCCGAGCCGCCGGTGGGGGAGCTGCGGTTCCGCGCGCCCCGGCCGGTGCCGGCGTGGGCCGGGGTTCGCGACGCGACGGGGTGGGCACCCCGTGCGCCGCAGCCCGAACTGACCGGGCGTGGCTTCACCGGCGACGAAGACTGCCTCTACCTCAACGTCTACGCGCCGGCCTCGTCCGGCTCGTACCCGGTGCTGGTGTGGATTCACGGCGGCGGTGGCGTGATGGGCGCGCCGCACCAGTTCGACGCCTCCGCGTACGCCCGCGCCGGCGTGGTCGTGGTGACCGTCGCCTACCGGCTCGGCGTGCTCGGGATGCTGCACCTGCCCGGCGCCGCCGACTCGAACCTGTCGCTGCGCGACCAGGTCGCCGCCCTCGAGTGGGTGCGGGACAACATCGGCGCCTTCGGAGGCGATCCGGGGCGCGTCACGCTGGCCGGGCAGTCCAACGGCGGCCGCACGGTCGGGACGCTGCTCGCGGTGCCCGCGACCCGCGGGCTGGTCCACCAGGCGATCGTGCAGAGCGGCACCGGCGTCGGCTCGGTCGTGCACACCCCGGCCGAGGGCGCGGAGGTCGCTTCGGCGGTCCTCTCCGAGCTGGACGCGTCGCCGGAGGACCTGGCGACGCTGCCCGTGACGCGGATTCTCGAAGCGCAGCAACGGGTTTCGGCCGTGTCCGGGACCAAGGTGACCTACCGCGTGGTCGTCGGCGACGAGCTGCTGCCCCGGCGCCCGCTGGACGGCGTGCGCGACGTCCCGCTGCTCATCGGGACGACGGCCGACGAAGAAGACCTGTTCAGCTGGCTGCAATCGGGCGGCGCGAAGCTGCTGGGCGTCGGCTCGACGATGCTGACCCCCGAGGAGATCGAGAAGGCCGTCGCGGCGTACACCGAGCTGCTCGACTGGCCGGACGACCAGATCCGCAACCGCGCGCTGACGGCGGGGGACTGGTGGATTCCGGCGATCCGCTTCGCCGAAGCGCAGCCGGCCGCCTGGATGTACCGGCTGGACTGGCGGATCGCCCCGCGCGGCCGCGGTCTCGGCGCGGCGCACGGGCTCGACCTGCCGCTGGTGTTCGACGACATCCGCAACCGCAACTGGCGGTTCCTCTTCGCCGGCCGCACGTTCCCGGCCGAGCGGATGCAGGTGGTGGCGACGCAGATGTTCGAGGCGTGGGTCCGGTTCATCGCGACCGGCGACCCGGGCTGGCCCCGCTACCGCCCCCAGGACCGCGTCACGCGGATCTTCGACGACGTCTCCACGACGGTCTCCGACCCGGACCGCGAGCAGCGCCTCCTCTGGGACTGACCAAGGGCGGCACTTTCACGTGAAAGTGCCGCCCTCGGCCCGGGGCTAGACGGTGATCTTGTCGACGTTCGGGCCGCCGTTGGCGGTCGTCGCGGTCGCCTTGATCTTGTTCGTCCCGGCAGCCAGCGTCACCGGGACCGTGACGGTCTGCCACGTGTCCCAGTTCCCGGTGCCGCCGAAGGCCACCCCGGACGCCACCTTCGCGCCGTTCACCGAAATGTCCATCGGCCGGTTCGCCGTGGTGCCATTGGCGAACCGCAGGACGACGTTCGCGCTGCCCGCCGACGCTGCGGTCACGCTGAACTCCACCGCGCTGCCGGTCGCGTTGTCGTAGTTGACGAACCCGGTGCCGGTGAAGCCCGCGTGGTTGGACTCCGCGACGCCGTTGGTGATGGTCGCGTCCTCGGCCTGGTAGTCGGCCGGCGTACCGGGGCCCGCCGTGCCGTCCGCCGGGATCGTCTTCGTCCCGGTGTTCCAGCCCGCGACCCGCACGGACGGCTTGGCGCCCTTGAGGTCCGCGGTCCGGTACGTCGCCGTCAGCGTCGCCGACTCGCCCGGCCAGAGGCTGACCTGGTTGTCGGTCCAGCGCACCGGCAGCACCGGCGCGCCCGCCGCGCCGACCACGTGCGCGTCGACGAAGAACGCCGGCACCTTGCCGGACGCCGGGTTCGTCAGCGTCACCTTGGTCGTCGTGGTGCCGTCGGCGTTGGCCGTCGAGGTCGCGGTCGACCCCAGCGAGACCTGGGCCAGGCCGTTCAGCCCGGACAGGTCCGCGTAGGCCGACTGCGGCGTGTAGTACCAGTCGCTGTTGCCCCAGTCGAGCGTGTCGGCCTTGGTGGACAGCCAGTACACGTTCCGGCTGACCTCCTTGCCGGCCGAGTCGGTGAGGACCAGCTTCGCCAGGTACGTCGTCGACAGCCCGCTCACCGAACCGATGGTCAGCGCGGTCGTCTTCGCGCCGTCACCGCCGACCGAAACGGCCTTGGACTGGTTGAACTTCTCCGTTCCGTCGAGGTTGTACAGCTTCACGGACGCCGTGAGGCCCGACGCCGCGTCGTGGTTGTGGTTGACCACCACGACGGACTTGGTGTCGTACGAGTACTGGATGTGCAGCGGCTCGTTCGCCTTCTTGGCCCCGAAGTAGGAGCCGTTCTGGTCGAGGTACGCGTCGAACAGCTGCCAGTGCAGCGACGTCCAGCCGCTGTTGAGCATCCAGTAGATGATCCCGGTGGCCGGGTTCGAGCTGTCGCTGAAGTTGCGCGAGTGCGACTCGAACTCGGCGCGGACGTTCTCGTACTGCGCCAGCTGCGCCTTGCGGACGAAGTCGTCCAGGCTCGCCGGCTTGCCGTAGCGGCCGGTCAGCGCGTCGCCGAAGAGCTTCAGGTTGGCGAACGTCGAAGACGACGACCGGTGGTACTGCGCGGTCGACGGGCTCTTCCACATCGTGTCGAGCTCGCTCGCCGACATCATCCGCTTCAGCGTGTCCATCGTCGGGATGTCCGGCCCGGCGCTGGTCTCGGAGTTGAAGCTCCACGCGCCGCCGAGGTCGCTGTGCGCCTTGTCGTACCAGTAGTTCGGCGGCACGTAGTCGTACGGCCCGTTCATCTTCATGCCGGACGACCCGAGCTGCGGCGACGACTTCGCCGACGCGGCCGGGACCACCGGGGTGGGCCAGTCCGCGGCGGACAGCGCGTCGAGGTAGTTCTTCTCGATCGTCGCGTCGGGCGCGAAGTCGCTGCCGATCAGGAAGGAGATGACGCTCGGGTGGTCGCGCAGCCGTTCGGCCTCCGCGGTCATCGACGCCTTCGCGACCGGGTAGTCGGCGGCGGTCCACGGGTCACCCTTCTCCTCGCCGTTGACCTGGCCCTCCCACTTGTCGCAGCACTCCCAGCCGGGCAGCGTCAGCACGCCCATCCGGTCGGCGAGGTCGAAGAACTCGTCCGGCTCGATGTGCCCCTCCAGGCGCACGGTGTTGAGCCCGAGGTCCTTGACGTAGGCGAGCTTGTCGGCCGCGGACTGCTCGTTCCAGCGCAAGAACAGGTCCGGCGAATAGCCGCCGCCCTTGATCAGCAGCGGGCGCCCGTTGATCGTGTACGCGCGGCCGCCGCTCGAGTTCTTGTTCGCCGTCACCGTGCGCACGCCGAAGCTGGAGTGCGAGGTGTCCGACGCCGTGCCGCCGACGTTCGCCGCCAGGTCGAGGTCGTAGAGCGGCTGCCCGCCCATCCCGGCCGGCCACCAGACTTGCGGGTTGTCGATCCCGACCACTCCGAAGGTGACGGTCTTCTTCTCCTTCGCCGCCAAGCTGACCGTCTGGCTGATCGGCTTGCCGGCGACCGTGCCGGAGACCGTCGTGCTCACCGCGCTCGCCGAGTCGTTGCGGACGTCGGCCTTCACCGTCAGGTCGGCGTGGGTCAGGCCGGCCAGCTTCGTCACGACGTAGCCGCCGCGCAGCGCCACCGGGCCGCTGCGCCGGACCAGGACGTCCCGCACGATGCCCATGTTCTGGTCCGGCGGGGTCTGCGCCCAGTCGATCCAGCCCATCGACAGGTCCTTGTTCGGGTCGTTCGGGTAGACCTTGAACGCGACGCTGTTCGTGCCGGCCTTCACCAGCGAGGTGATGTCGAGGTCGTGGCGGGTGTAGGCGCCGGTGACCTGCGTCTTGTCGGCGACGCGCGTCCCGTTGACCCAGACGTCGGCCTTGGACAGCACGCCGCTGAAGTCGAGGTAGGTGCGCTGGGTGGTGTCGGGGACCGTGAGGTCGGTGCGGTACCACCACGGGACCTGGAAGTCCGCGGCCGGCACGTTCTTCATGTTCGTCGAGTAGAACGGGTCGGCGTACTTGCCGTTGGCCAGCAGGCCGGCGTAGACGGTCGAGCGCGGGCCGACCGGGTACCAGCCGGCGGTGTTGTACCCCGGCTTGGAGACGGCCGAGTCGTCGCCGACCTGCGCCGACGTCTGGATCAGGAAGCCGGGGACGGCGGTGGCCGGGCCCGCGGCCGCGACCGTCGCTCGCGCCTGCTCCTGCCCGGTGGCCGCCGGGACGGTCGCCCCGCTCACGGCGACGGCGAGCACCGCCGCCGCCACCAGGGTCCGGGTTCTTTTCTGCCGATAGCTCACTAGCGCGCCTCCTAGGCACCACGGCGGCGTGGGGACAGCGGGACCATCGTTAGGGAACTTTCCTAACAATTGCGGACGATCGTAGCGGTCCGGTCACGCCGGGAACAGGGGCGAATCGGTCAGACCCGCGCCGCCTGCCACGCCGCCGCGGCGCGCAACGCCAGCAGGAGGGGCAGTGAGCCGTCCTCCCAGATCCGGTGCGGCAGTGCCTCGCTGAGCGGGACACCGCCGGCCAGCGCGGTGCCGATCGCCGGGAGGTCGACGTCGAAGAGCGTCAGCCCGGCGCTGTAGAGGCGTTCGCCGCTGACCGGGCGGCGCGCGGCGACCTCGGCGCTGTCGACCGCCAGCTCGGTCACGCCGAAGAACTCCGGCTTGGCCCCGCGTTCCATCCAGCGCGCGAACCCGACGACCTTCGTCTCGCGGACGTCCCGGGGCGTGAGCCCGCTTTCCTCGCACAGTTCGCGTTCCATGCCGGCGCGGATGGCGGTGTGCAGCGACCGGCGCGCGTTCTCGTCGGCGGTACGCAGGTCCCGCGGCTCGAGCGAGCCGCTGCCCGACGGCGCGAGCAGCAGCCCGCTCACGGCGTTGAGCGACGACTGCCGCACGGTGACGAGCTTGCCGTCGGTGGTGAAGGCGACCGTCGAGACGCCGATGAGGTCGGCCAGCGTGCTGCTGCCGAGTTCGCGCAGGGCGCCGTCGGTGTCGGTCAGCTCGGCCTTGCGCAGGTCGTACTCCTCGCCGGTGTCGGCGCGGGTGATCCGGAGCGTGCCGAGCTCGTTCGAGCAGACGGCGTCGAAGAACCGGGCGCGGTGCAGCCGGATGGGCGCGGGCCGCGCGCCGGCGGCCGGCAGCGGGTCGCCGCGCATGCCGACGATCGGGCCGTTGAAGAGCAGCCGGCCGCGCGCCCGAAGCGGAAGAACGTGCGGCGCGGTGGCTTTGAGCGCGGGCGGCAGCCGGTAGGGCTCCTCGGCGACGTCGATGGTGTGCTGTTCGGTCCACAGCTCCCGATCGATGGCGGCACTGACCAGCGCGGTGGTCCCACGCGCGGGCACGGCGAGGTACGCAGACGGCGGGTAGGCCGACGGCGGCGGCAGTTCCGCGGTGGGGAAGGGCGCGGCGATGGTGGTGAAGGCGAACCCGGCCCAGCGCCGGCGCAGCAGCCGGACATCCCGGGTGAAGGTGGCGACACCGAGGGCGAGCGCGACGACGGAGAGGACAACGCCGACAGCGCTGGGAAGGATGGTGACGACACCGAGAACGACACCGAGACCGGAGGCGGCGAGCGGCCACTCCCGGGCGCCGAGGAAGCCGAGGTAGTCCGCCTTCGCCCGGGCGCGGCGCGTCAGTTTTCCCATCGCCGCTTTGTTTAGCACGGCGCGGGTGTGGCGTGGGCCGCTTTCCGGCTACGGTTCGATCTTGAGGTCGGCTTTGAAGATTTCGATCACCGCGAGCCGCTCCAGGAGGGCGCCGGCCACGCCGACGGCGGCCGTGCCCATCAGGCTTCCGCGTCGAGGTAGACCCACTGGCCGTCGGCACGGCGGAAGCGGCTGTTCTCCTCCATGAACCCGTCGCGGCCGTGGTGCCGGTAGTGCGCCCGGAACTCCACCGTGCCCTCGGTGTGCAGCAGGCCGCCGCCCGTGTGGCCGAGGATCTGCAGCCGCGTCCACTCCTGCGCCGGGTCCAGCTGCAGCCGCCGTGGGCGGGTGTCCGGGTGCCACGTGCGCAGCAGGTAAGCGGTGTCCCCGACGGCGAACGCGCTGAACCGCGACCGCATCAGCAGCTCGGCTGTCGGCGCCGCGAGGGCGCCGTCGTGGAACCGGCCGCAACACGCGGCGTAGGACTCGGCGAGGCCGCACGGGCACGAAGTCATTCCGGAATCATCCCACGGTCTACTGAGGACTATCCCGCGTTGACCGGCTTCCCGGTTTCGCGCGCCTCCTGGGCCCCGCGCACCGCGAGCCGGTCGGCGCGCTCGTTCTCCGGATGGCCCGCGTGGCCCTTCACCCACAGCCACTCGACCTCGTGCACGCCCGCCGCCGCGTCCAGGCGCTGCCACAGGTCCGCGTTCTTCACCGGCTCGCGCGCCGCCGTCTGCCAGCCGTTCTTCTTCCACCGCGGGAGCCACTGCATGATGCCGTTGCGCACGTACGTGCTGTCGGTGTACACGCGGACCTGCGACGGCCGGGTCAGGCTCTCCAGCGCGCGGATCGGCGCCGTCAGCTCCATCCGGTTGTTCGTCGTCGGGGTGGCCTCGCCGCCGTACAGTTCGCGCTCGTGCCGCCCGTAGCGGAGGACCGCGCCCCAGCCACCCGGTCCCGGGTTCCCGCTGCACGCGCCGTCGGTGAAGATCTCCACATCCACGCGGTGACCCTACCGGTCGCGACCCTCGCAAAGAGCCGCCACGCCGGGTTACGGTGGACCTCCGGAGGGGAACCATGGGCGGGAACGACGACGCGGGCGAGGGCGCGCTCCTCGCCTACCTCGCCGATGCCGATCGCGAGTACCTGCTGGCCCGGGGCACCCGCCGCCGGTTCCGGGCGAACGACGTCGTGCTCATGGAGGGCGACCCGTCGAACCACGTCCACGTGCTGGTCGCCGGCTGGGTGCGCGTTTCCACGATCGTCGAGGACGGCCGCGAGGTGCTCTTCGGCCTGCGCGGTCCCGGCGAAGTGCTCGGCGACCTCGCCGCCGTGACCGGGCGCCCGCGGTCGGCGTCGGTGCGCGCGATCGAACCCTGCACGGTCTTCCAGCTGACCGGCGCGGAGTTCGTCGACGTCCTGCACAACCGCCCGGAAATCGCCATCGCCACGATCAAGACCGTCGCGGCCCGGTTGCGCGGCGCCGAGTCGGCCTGGGTCGACGCCGCAGCCTTCGACGTGAGCCGCCGCGTCGCAGTCCTCCTGGTCAGGCTGGCCGAGGAACACGGAAAGCGCGTCCCCGACGGCGTGTTGATCGAGGCCGCGTTCTCCCAAGAGGACATCGCCTCGCAGATCGGCGCCGCGCGGCGTACCGTCGCACGAGCGTTGCGCGTGCTGCGGGAGCGGGGGATCGTGGAGACCGGCCGCCGCCGGATCCTGATTCGCAAGCCGCGCGTCCTGCGGGCCTTCGCCCGTTCTGAGCCAAACGGCACACAACACCCGTGACAACGGTCCTCTGAGCGCGCCCCGTCCCGGCGGGATCCTGGGTTCCGGCCGGAAAAGAAACGGATGCCACCGGCCGGATTCCCTTTTCGAGCGAGGTCGGGGAGTGCTTTGCCGTGAACGTCTACTGCAGGATCTTGACCCTGGTGAAATCGGTCTTCGCCGCGTTCGTGGACCGCGGGCGTCTTGGGATTCCTCACGGCTACCGGAAACGCGGCGGAACCGGACGCGCCGACGTCGCACGGCTCCGCTCCGCTCCCCGTCTCGGCCTGGGTGCAGCGATGAGGAGGTGTGTGTGATGGAGAGCCACTCGATCTGGGCGCTGATCTTCGGCGCGAACTGACCCGCGGCGGCCCGGCCGGCCGGCTCGTGGGGGGTCGGCCGGCCGGGTATTCCGCGAATGCGGTGTCCAGGATTTGTCATATCCGTGCGGAATCGTGCTTGGTAATCTGGTCCATCAATTCCACCGGGGCACGGGAGGGGGTGGGATGCGGCCGGAGAACTCCTTCCCGTTCGTGCGCGAGCTGAACGAACTGCGCCGCGGCCGCGGGCTCGACGCGGCGGACCTGCACCAGCGGATCGGCCCATTCCTGTGCGAAGCGTGCGGGATCACCGGTGACGACCAGCCGTCCGCCGCCCGGGAGAAGCTCGTCCTGCGGCTCACCGAGCTGTGCGGCCGGCTGCCCGCGGACCTGCGGGTGGCCGCGCTCGCGGCGTTCGGCCTGCACGAAGAGGCCGCGGGGGAGTTCCTCGACCGGCGGATCTCGTGGCTGGCCGGCGTCCTGGACCGCGACCCGCGCACCGCGCGCCGCCGGATCGACCTCGCGTTCCGCCGGCTCGACGAGCTGCTCGGCGCGCCCCCGTCCGGGCGCGACCTGCACCCGCTGGCCGGCTGGTACGTCGAGTCGATGAAGGCGATGCTGCGGCTCGACCGCGACCCGCCGGACCTGCAGGAGGAACGCCGGATCGTCGCGGAGGTCGACGAGCTCGACGAGCTCGTGCTCTCGTTCAGCGTCCCGGCCGAGCCGGGCAGCGACCCGGTCCCCGACATCACCGCCGACGTCCTGTTCGGCGGCGAGATCGTCGAAGCGCGCCAGGTCTCGGCGAGCCACGCGCAGTTCGTCATGCGGCTGCCCAGCCCGTTGCGGCTGGGCCAGCGCCACGAGTACGGGATCCGGTTCGCGCCGCGGCGCACGTCGCTGCGGCCCTACTACGTCATGACACCCCTGCGCCGGTGCGAGGAGTTCTCGGTGCGGGTGCGGTTCGACCGCGCGGCCCCGCCGTCGCGCGTGTGGCGGCTCAACGGCGTGCCGGGCCGGGTCGTCGACGACGGCGTCGACTCCGGCGACGCGCTGACGGTCAACCGGGTCGGCGAGGTGGGGCTCGAGTTCCACGAGCTGCACCAGGGGCTGAGCTACGGCCTGCAGTGGTCCTTCGACCCGCGGGAGGACTGAGGAGGTCATGCGGACGGTCCCGGTGGCCGCGACCGTCGTCCGGATCGGGATCGTCGCCCCGAGCCGCGGCGGCACCGCCCGCGCGGTGCACCTCGGCACGACCCTCGACGGGGTGCTGGACGAGGTGTTCGACGGCGTCCCGGTGCCGTACCGCACGCCGACGTGGTACCGCCGGCCCGAGGGGGACAACACGACGCTGGTCCTCCCGCCGACCGTGCCGCTGCCGTGGGTGGCCGCGGAGTTCGCCGGCGCGCTGGCCGGCGCGCTGCGGCGCCGCAACCGCCACCTCAACGAGTTCGGCAAGCTCCGGCTGCGGCTCGCGGCCGACCACGGCGACGTCGTGCTGCGCCCGCCGAACTTCGGCGGCGCCGCGGTCGCGCTGGCGGTCTGGCTGTGCGAGGCGGAGGTGCTGAAAGCGGCGCTGGCGGCGGCGCCGGAGCTGGACCAGCTGCTGATCGTCTCCGACCGGTTCCACGCGGCGCTCCCGGCCGGGGCGGGGTTCCGGCGCGTCGTCGTCCCCGCCGGCGGCGAGCGCGAAATCGCGTGGCTGCGGACCGGTCCGGATACTGGGACGCGGAATACCGGCCCGGGCGGTGGGTTGGCACCGTCGTAGCCGACGGAAAAGGGGCCCGCGATGAGCACGTTCACGAGCGAGTGGCAGGACTGGAAGACCCGGCGCGAAGAGGACCTCGCGGCGCCGCACGGCTGGCTGGCGCTGGTGTCGCTCGACTGGCTGACCGACGCGCCGCGCGAGTACCCCGGCATCCCCGGCCGCTGGTGGCAGGACGCCGACGCGGCGTACGTCGACCCGGCCGGCGCTTCGCTCGTCTTCGACGGCGCCCCGGTCACCGGCGTTCAGCGGTTCGAGCTGGTCAACAGCGGCGCGGGCACGCGGGTGCTGGCCGGCGACGTCGAGATCGAGGTCGCCCGCCGCTCGGGGTACCTGATCCGGGTGCACGACCCGAAGGCCGAGGTCCTGCGCGCGTTCCACGGCGTCCCGGCGTACGAGCCGTCTCCGTCCTGGGTGCTCGAGGGGCGCTTCGAGCCGTTCGACTCGCCGCGGCCGACCACGGTCGGGGCCGTGGTGGAGGGCCTGAGCCACGTCTACACGGCGCCGGGCGTGGTCCGGTTTTCGTTCGGGGGACAGACGCACACGCTGACGGCGTTCAACGGCAAGGAAGGCGGCTTGAGCATCCTGTTCACCGACGGGACGAGCGGCGTCACGACGTACGCGGCGAACCGGTCGCTGCCGGTGGCCGCGCCGTCGCCGGACGGCTCGGTGACGCTGGACTTCAACCGGGCGGTGAACCTGCCGTGCGCGTTCACGGACTTCGCGACGTGCCCGCTCCCGCCGGCGGGCAACCACCTGCCGTTCGCGGTGGAGGCGGGGGAGAAGATCCCGTACGAGCGCGGGTGACTCCCCCGCTTCCGATCAGTGGGCGACGTCGATGACGACGCGGTTGGGCGCGGTGAGCGTGAAGACGTTCACCGCGGTCCGCGTCCGCACCCCGAGCCCGATCGTGAGGTGCGCTTCGAAGTCCCCGGTGACGGCGACGGCCATGACGTTCGAGAGGTTCCGCGTCCGGAACTTCTGCGGCCCGGTGTAGGTGGGATTCCCGTTCTGGTCGTGCGCGGCGGCGGCGAAGGCGGAGACGTTGACGAAGTATTCGCCGGTGAGCCACACGATCTCCCCGCTCGGGTCGGCGGTGAGCTCATCGGTGAGCTGGTAGCTGAGGGTCCCGGGAACGTGCCCGGCGGAGAGGTCGAGCACGACCCGGTCGAAGGTGGGGTTGTTCCCGGTCCGGATGTTGGTGAGGGTCGGAACCCCGGACTGGGCCCGAGCCGGCCCGGCGGCGGCGAGCGTGCCGGCGATCAGCAGGGTGACGGCGACGAGGGCACGTCTGACGGGTCTGGACATGGTGGGCCTCCTGGCGGAGCGAACCGATGGAAGTCCCAGCGCTGGGTTCTCGGGGGACGTCCGGTTCGTCCGGGAAGTTGCGCCGGAGTCCCGTATCGTTATGCGGCTGCTCCGAACGCGTCCGTCAGTCGGGAACGCGCAGGTTGGTGCCGATCGTCACCCTGCTCGAAGCGGCCAGCGCCTTCGCGTTGTAGGCATTGCCGCTGTGGACGACTCTGAGCCGCTCCATCGCGCCCAGCGCCCCGAGGTCCAGGCGGGTCCCGGTCCGCTGCAGGCTCAGCCGCCGGAGCGCGGGCAACCCGGCGAGCGGACTGAGATCCGTGATCTGTTCACAGTCCAGCACTTCCAGCGTCTGGAGCTCGACGAGGCCCGCCAGCGGTTCCAGGTCGGTGATCCTCAGCGCCTGCAGCCGGAGTGACCGCAGAGCGGGGAGGTGGCGCACCGCTTCGAGGTTCCGGATTCCGCCGCACCAGCTCAGGTCGAGGCGGCGTAGCTTGGCCGCCGCCAGGTCCTCGCCGGACAGGGTGAGCTCGGGGCAGTCCACGAGGACGAGAGCACGGAGCGAGGGAAAGTTCTCGAGCACCGACAAACTGCGGAGCCGCCCGCACGCGTCGAATTCGAGATGGCGCAGAGCGGCGTGCCCACCGAGCTGGGCGACGTCCGCCAGCCCGTGGCAGCGCCGGATCTGGATGTTCCTGAGGGTGCCGAACTTTTCCAGCAGGGCCCGGACGTCGTGGGTGGTGAAGTCCTCGCCCGCGATGTTCCTGAGCTGGTCGCAAGCGAGCAGCGACTCGGTGGCGCACACGCGCGGGCACTGTGCCAGGGAGACCACCCGGAGGTCGGGCAGGCTCGGCAACGCCGTGATGTCGTCCAGGTTGGACACGTTGCGGAGACTGACCGTGCGGACCCGGGGGTGGCCGTGCAGGAAGGACAGCGACTTCAGTTCGTGGTCGTTCGCGACGCGCAGATTCCGCAGGGCCGGGGTGGCGCGCAGGATCTCCTGGTGGGCCGGGCGCAGTGGTTCGGAGAACTCGCAGACGAGGTCTTGGAGCCGGGGCAGGTGCCGGACGCCGGGCAACACGGCGGGGTCGGCGATACGCAGCGTGCCGTTCGGCAGCGGGGCGTGGGCCATGACTTCCTCGGCGAAGGCCTCGGGATCGAAGTAGGTCCAGCTCCGGACCAGCTCGCGCACCACCGTCGGGCCGGCCTGCCGCGCAAGGGCTGCCAGCACGGGGAGAGCGCGGCGGCCGGCGACGAGTGCGGCGGCCCGCACTGTCGCCCGTGCCGCGGCCACCGTCAGTCGCGAGGTCCGCAGCAGCGGGAGCAGCTGCTCACCGACCATGGCGAGCACCCGGGCCTCGGTGTACGACTGCGGCGGGATGACCTCGCGAAGGCAGGCGAGGAGGCGGTCGTGCACATCGCGGCTCAGCTGGGTGGCCGTCTCCATGCAGGCGATGGCCAGGAACCGCAGCTCCGGGCGTTCGCCGGCGGCGTCGAGGATCCGGCCGATCAGGTAGTCCTGCTCCCGCGGGCGGGCGTGGCCGACGGCCATGACGATGACCTCGCGGTAGGAGTCGTCGGCCGCGTGCCGCGCGAGCATTTCGATCGAGTCGGTCTCCACGATCCGTTTCGCGGCCAGGTACTCCTGGAAGGTCTTGTGCGCGAAGTCCACCTGGCCCGCGCTGAACTCGCGCAGGAGGCCGCTGCGCAGCAGCAGCCGGGAGTACACCTTTTCGGGGTCGCGGTTCCCGGCGGGCAGCTGCGCCAAGCGGGCGCCGAGGCGGTTGACGACCCGGCCGACGTCGGCGTTCGTCAGCTGGTTGAGGGTGTACCAGTGCGCCAGGTCTTCCAGCAGCAGCTGTTTCTCGGCCTGGCTCAGGTCGGCTTCGTCCAGGATCCGGCGTTCGGTGTCACGCCGGTTGAGCAGCATGTCGAGCGCGGTCCGGTAGAGCTCCATCCGGCCGCGGGGCAGCTGGGCGTGCCGGTCGTGGTTGAGCGCGCAGATCAGCGCGCACAGCAACGGGTTCGTGGCCAAGGTGCGCAGCGCCGGATTGGCGTCGATCGACGCGAGCAGCGCGCCCTCGTAGGTGCCGAGCTCGCTGTGGTCGGCCGTCGGGGAGTTCAACCGGATGGCGTCGTGCCAGTGTTTCGCGAATTCCCGGATGTGCGCCGAGGACATCGGCAGCAGCTCGGTCGCCGTGAACCCTTCGTCGTCCAGCCAGCCGTCGGGTACGGCGGGCGGCCGCGAAGTGATCACGTACCGCGAGTTCGGGAAGGCGCCGACGAGGTCGGAGAGCCACTCGCGGACGGCTTCGCGCTCGTGCTCCGGCACCTCGTCGACGCCGTCCACGAGCACCAGGCCGCGCCCGGACATCAGGATGTCCCAGGCGAACCGCGGCGGCATGTGGTCCCTCAGCTGCCAGCCGACCGCGGTCAGCAGCTCACCGGGGGTCGGCAGCTGCCGGCCCGCGAACCGCCGCAGCTGGACGAAGAACGGCACCAGCCCGTTCCACGGCGCGAGCGACGACTCCAACGAGCTCTGCGCGCACTTGACCGCCAGCCAGCGCAGCAGCGTCGTCTTGCCCGAACCGGCCTCACCCCGGATCAGCGTCCGCGGGCTGCCGGACAGCGTCGCGTCGACGGACTCGTCGTCCTGGTTCGTGGACGCCATCAGCCCGATGTAGGCAACGCTGAGCGGGTACCGCCGGGTGGGCCGGGAAGCCGTCACCCCGAACAACTCCACCTGGTCGAGCTTGCGCGCGATCTCGCGCCGGTACTCGAGCTCGAATTCGGCGGCGCTGTCGGTGGACGACGCCGGCCCGCGCTCGGGCATGCGGTCGAGGATCTCCCGCAGGTGGTCGATGATCTCGTTGTCGCGTTCGAGCAGTTCGCGCAGTGCCCGGTGCTGGAAGCTGGGCAACGTCGAGATGACCTCGGTCAGGTAGGCGACCGACTCGCGCAGGACCAGCGCGAAGAACCGCTCGGCGGACTCGCTCAGCCCGAGACCCGCCAGCACGGCCGTGGCGGCCGGGTCGACGAGGCGCTCGACCGAGGAGGACGACACCGCCGCGCCGAGCACCCGCGCGTCCGAAAGGTCGGCGGCCTCCAGCGCGCGGGCGACGCCGGTGAGCGCGGCCAGCCGCTCGTTGTCCGGCAGGCCGCGGAACTCGGCCTCGACCAGCGGCTGCAGCCGCTCCGCCACGGTCTCGGCCAGCTGGTCGAACTGCCGGCCGAGCCGTCGCTGCGGGATCACGCCGAGCCCGCGCGCGCCGACGAGTTCGGTGAGTGTCAGCTTGCGTTCGGCGTCCGTCTTCTTGGTGCGCAGCCAAGCCGTTCCCGCGGCCTTCGCGACAGCGCCGCCGATCTTGAGCAGTGCGGTGGTTTCGATGCTCATCGGGCTCCCCCCACGACGGACTGCCGGTCACCAGCCGCGCTCGCGCCACTCCTTCAGCTTCGGCCGCTCCGCGCCCAGCGTCGAGTCGTCCCCATGCCCCGGATAGAACCAAGTCTCATCCGGCAGCTCGTCGAAAATCCGCGAAGACACATCGTCCAACAACGACGAGAAGTCCTCAGGCGAAGTAGTCCGCCCCACGCCACCCGGGAACAGCGAGTCCCCCGTGAACAGATGCGGATGCCCGGCCGGGTCCCGGTACAGGAGCGCGATCGACCCCGGCGTGTGCCCCCGCAGGTGGATCACCGAAAGCGTGACCTCCCCCACCGAAAGCGTGTCCCCGTGTTCCACCAGGAAGTCCGGCGGCACCGGCAACGGCGAAGCGTCCAGCGGGTGCGCCGCCGTGTTGGCTCCGTTGGCCCCGGCCACCGCGCCCAGTGCCTGCCAGTGGTCCTGGTGCTGGTGGGTGGTGACGACCGTCTTCAGCGACGGCCGGTCCGGGCCGTGGCCGATCAGGTCCGAAATGCGCTCCGGGTCGTTCGCCGCGTCGATCAGCAGCGCCTCGTTCGACGAACGGCACACCAGCAGGTACGTGTTGTTGTCCATCGGGCCGACGGACAGCTTGGTGATGGTCAGCGCGTCCAGGGTGCGCCGGGTGGCGTCGCCGCCCGGGTCGACGTGCCCCGTGTAGGTCTCCACGATGTTCACCTGGCACACGGTAGTCGTTTCGCTCCAACCGGTTCCACCCGCACAAGCGCCACGGCGACAAGGCACGTAGGCTCACGGCGACCCCAGCCCAGCCGACCTCAGGACGACCGTGCCCACCTCCCCGACGCCGCGCCGGATCAGCTGGGACCTCCTCCGCGTCGTCGCCGTTCTCGCCGTCATCCTCGGGCACGTCACCCACCAGGGCGCCCTGCTGCACCCGGAATTGACGGGGTACCCCGTGCGGGTGACCGCGCAGTTCGGCGCCGCGATCCTGCTGGTGATCTCCGCCTTCTTCGTTTGCGCCAGCCTCCGCAAGGGCAACCCGCGCCGGTGGCTGTGGAACCGCGTCGCGCGCCTCGTGCCGGCCTACCTGGCCGCCGTCTTGCTGACCTACGTCGTGACGCGGTGGGCCGCGATCTCCTTCAGTGGCCTGCCGTACCCGCCCGGCGTCACGGGGTTCCTCTTCGGCGTGCCGCAGGGACTGCCGTCGAACCCGTCGCCGTGGTACATCCCGACCTGGCTGGACCTCGTCGCCAACCTCGGCATGGTGCAGGAGTGGGGCATCCGGTCGGAGACGTTCTACTACCTCGACGGCTCCTACTGGACGCTGCCGGTGCAGCTGCTGGCCTTCACCGGCGCCGCCCTGCTGTGGCCGCGGTCGTGGCGCACCCACCGGCTGACCGTCGCCCTGCTCTGGGCGCTGATCCTCGTTCCGCTAGCGCTGCGCTTCCTCGTCTTCCCGCCCGGGACGGCGAGCCCGGTCGTCGAAACGTTCTTCTACGGGCTGGGCCTGCACCGGCTGCACGTCTTCGCCATCGGCGTCGCGATCTGGCTGTGGGCGCAGCGCCGGTTGAAGACGTGGCACATCGCACTCTTCGCCGCCGCCGCCGTGGCCGCGCAGGACCTGCAGGTCTTCCCGTTCCACGTCGCGCTGCCGCAGGACGCGCAGCGCTGGCCCTCCACGATCGGGTTCGCCGTGCTGCTCCTGCTGGTCTGCCTGGCCGCCCGCGGCCCGGACTGGCGGTTCCCCGGACTGGCGCGGATCGCCCCGGCCGTCACCTGGCTCGCGGGCATCTCGTATGGTCTCTACCTGGTGCACCAGGAATTGGGTTACGTCCTGGCCCGCGCCCTGCTCGACCTCGGCCTCCCCGGCTGGCTGCGGCTCCCCGTCGTCGTCGGCGCCGCCGTGCTGGCCGGCTGGGCGGTCACCGCGGGGGTCGAACGCCCGGCCCACCGGTGGCTCACCAGACGTCGAAAGCCCGAAGAACCGCAGGTCAAGGACGCGGAACCCGTTTTTGTCGGTGGTGGCTCGTAGCATGGATCGCGGCCACCCGTGTAGCTGAAAACCGGGTCGGCGCCCGCAGCTGAAGAAGACATTGAGAGGACCCTGGCGTGGCTGATCGCCTCGTTGTTCGCGGTGCCCGCGAGCACAACCTCCGCGGCGTGGATCTCGACCTGCCCCGCGACAGCCTGATCGTGTTCACCGGCCTGTCCGGGTCCGGGAAGTCGAGCCTCGCCTTCGACACCATCTTCGCCGAGGGGCAGCGGCGCTACGTCGAGTCGCTCTCGGCGTACGCCCGGCAGTTCCTCGGGCAGATGGACAAGCCGGACGTCGACTTCATCGAGGGCCTCTCGCCCGCGGTGTCGATCGACCAGAAGTCGACCTCGCGCAACCCGCGCTCCACCGTGGGCACGATCACCGAGGTCTACGACTACCTGCGCCTGCTCTACGCCCGCGCCGGCAAAGCGCACTGCCCCAAGTGCGGCGAGGCGATCAGCAAGCAGACCCCGCAGCAGATCGTCGACCAGGTGCTCGCCATGGAGGAGGGCACCCGGTTCCAGGTGCTCGCGCCGGTGGTGCGCGGGCGCAAGGGCGAGTACGTCGACCTGTTCGAGAACCTGCAGCAGCAGGGCTACGCGCGCGTGGTCGTCGACGGCACGGTCCACGCGCTCACCGACCCGCCGAAGCTGAAGAAGCAGGAAAAGCACCAGATCGGCGTGGTCATCGACCGGCTGACCGTGAAGGCCGCGTCGCGCCAGCGGCTCACCGACTCGGTCGAGACGGCGCTGCGCCTGGCCGACGGGCTGATCGAGCTGGAGTTCGTCGACCTCCCCGAGGGCGACCCGCACCGCATCCGCGGCTTCTCCGAGAACCTGGCCTGCCCGAACGGCCACCCGCTGGCGATCGAGGACCTCGAGCCGCGCTCGTTCTCCTTCAACTCGCCCTACGGCGCCTGCCCGGAGTGCACCGGCATCGGCATCCGCAAGGAGGTCGACCCGGAGCTGGTGGTGCCGGACGACGAGCTGTCCCTGGCCGAGGGCGCCATCGCGCCCTGGTCGGGCGGCCAGAGCGCGGACTACTTCATCCGCCTGCTCGAGTCGCTGTCGGAGACCATCGGCTTCCGGATGGACACGCCGTGGCGGCGGCTGCCGGCACGCGCCCAGAAGGCCGTCCTGCACGGCGTCGACGAGCAGGTCCACGTCCGCTACAAGAACCGCTACGGCCGCCAGCGCTCGTACTACGCGGCCTTCGAGGGCGTCATCCCGTTCCTCGAGCGGCGCCAGGAGCAGACCGAGTCCGAGTACATGCGCGAGCGGTACGAGGGCTACATGCGCGAGGTCCCCTGCCCGGCCTGCCAGGGCACCCGGCTCAAGCCGGAGATCCTCGCGGTGACGTTGCAGCACAAGACCCGCGGCGACATGTCCATCGCCGAGGTCTGCGCGCTGTCCATCGCGGAGGCGTCGCAGTTCCTCGACGAGCTGGAGCTGGGGCAGCGCGAGGCGATGATCGCCGGCGCGGTCCTCAAGGAGATCCAGGCCCGCCTGCGCTTCCTGCTCGACGTCGGCCTGACGTACCTCTCGCTCGACCGCGCGTCCGCCACTCTTTCGGGTGGTGAAGCGCAGCGGATCCGGCTCGCGACGCAGATCGGCTCGGGCCTGGTCGGCGTGCTGTACGTCCTCGACGAGCCGTCGATCGGCCTGCACCAGCGCGACAACCACCGCCTGATCGAGACGCTGACCCGGCTGCGGAACCTCGGCAACACGCTGATCGTCGTCGAGCACGACGAGGACACCATCCGCTCCAGCGACTGGGTGGTCGACATCGGCCCGGGCGCGGGCGAGCACGGCGGTCACATCGTCCACAGTGGACCGTACAAGAAGCTGCTGAAGAGCAAGGATTCCCTGACCGGGCAGTACCTGTCCGGCCGGCGGAAGATCGACGTCCCGGCGATCCGGCGGCCGATCGACAAGAAGCGGCAGCTGACCGTCGTCGGCGCGCGCGAGCACAACCTGCGCGGGCTGGACGTCTCGTTCCCGCTCGGCTGCCTGGTGTCAGTGACCGGCGTCTCGGGCTCGGGCAAGTCGACGCTGGTCAACGACATCCTCGCGACGGTGCTGGCCAACAAGCTCAACGGCGCCCGCCAGGTGCCGGGCCGCCACACCCGGGTGAACGGCCTCGGCAACGTCGACAAGCTGGTGCGCGTCGACCAGTCGCCGATCGGGCGGACCCCGCGGTCCAACCCGGCCACCTACACCGGCGTCTGGGACCACGTCCGCAAGCTGTTCGCCGCGACCACAGAGGCGAAGGTCCGCGGCTACCAGCAGGGCCGGTTCTCGTTCAACGTCAAGGGCGGCCGCTGCGAGGCGTGCGCCGGCGACGGCACGATCAAGATCGAGATGAACTTCCTGCCGGACGTCTACGTCCCCTGCGAGGTCTGCAAGGGCGCGCGGTACAACCGGGAAACCCTCGAGGTGCACTACAAGGGCAAGACCGTCTCGGACGTGCTCGACATGCCCATCGAGGAGGCCGCGGAGTTCTTCGAGCCGATCAAGGCCATCCACCGCCACCTGCAGACGCTGGTGGACGTCGGCCTCGGCTACGTCCGGCTCGGCCAGCCCGCGCCGACGTTGTCCGGCGGTGAGGCCCAGCGCGTCAAGCTGGCCAGCGAGCTGCAGAAGCGCTCGACCGGCAAGACGGTGTACATCCTCGACGAGCCGACGACCGGTCTGCACTTCGAAGACATCAGCAAGCTGATCGGCGTGATCAACGGCCTGGTCGACAAGGGCAACACGGTGATCGTGATCGAGCACAACCTCGACGTGATCAAGACGTCCGACTGGATCATCGACATGGGCCCCGAAGGCGGCTCGGGTGGCGGCACGGTGATCGCCGAGGGCACGCCGGAGTACGTCGCCGAGGTCGAGGGCAGCTACACCGGCGAGTTCCTGCGGACGGTGCTCACGGGGGAGTGACGGCTACCGCTCCTTCCCGGTGGTCTGGTGGACCACCGGGGAGAGCGGGCCGTAGTGCAGCGCCCGGAGGCGGAACTCGGAGTGCTCCTCGCCGGGCAGGAGCGACAGCGCGCACGTCGTCGCGTCGGGGTCGGTCACCTCGACCGGGTCGAAGTCCGGCGCGCCCGGGCGCCGGATCTCCAGCAGGAACCCGGCTTCGTCGCTCGTGCGGTCGGTCCACGTGAAGGTCACCGTGTCGCCGGCCGTCGCCGCGTGCAGCTCCGTCGAGACCGGGCCGGTGAACGGCTGCTCCCGGTAGTAGAACGGCGTCTCCGGGATCAGGTCCGGGTGGTGGTAGCTCGTCGTGTGGGCGGGCAGGAACCGCAGCGTCGTCCACGGCCCCGCCGGGTCGTTCGCGTACTCGACCCGGTGGCCTTCGCCGTCGTCCGGCCACGTCAACACCACATCGGTCGGTGACGTCAGCGAAGCGGTGAACGAAGGCGGCGGCGTGGCCGCCGAACAGCCCGCGGCCAGCAGGGCCACCAGGACGAGGGGTTTCGCGGACACGGCGGCTCCCGGGACGAGCGGGGCGGCGGGGCGAACGCGATCAGCTTAGGAACCCGCCCGCCCGGCGACAAGATCGTGCCGATCACCGGCACCCACCAATCCGGCGGCGAACCGGCACCGAAGGCGTGCGAAACCCCGCTGAACCGTTTTCCGCGACCGTCCGTGTTCCCAGGTGTCGAGGTCCGCCGGACGGCGGTGCCGCCCTCACCGAGGAGAGAAACGTCATGAACCGTATCCGGCCGGTCGTCGTCAGCGCCCTCGCGCTCGCCGCCGTCGCCACGTTGTCGGCCTGCAGCGAGATGGCCTCCGGGGCGCAGGGGCCGGAACACGGGCAGCCGGGCCACAAGATGCTGTCCGCCGGCTCGGTCACCGGGCTCGGCGCGGTGGTCACCGACGCCGACGGCAAGACGCTCTACCGGTTCGACAAGGACCTTTCGCAACCGCCGACGTCCAACTGCGACGGCGAATGCGCGACGGCCTGGCCGCCGGCGCTCGCCGGCGTGGCGACCCCGATGCTCAAGGGCATCCAGGAGACCCAGGTCGGCACGGTGACCCGCAAGGACGGCAGCCGGCAGCTCACGCTCAACGGCTGGCCGCTGTACCAGTTCTCGGGCGACAAGGCACTGGGCGACGCGAACGGCCAGGGGGTCAACGGCACCTGGTTCGCGATCGCCCCCGACGGCAGCAAGATCACCACGGCCAGGGCCTCCGGGTCCTGACCCACGACGGATTCCGGGCAGAACGAGGAAGGACGGGCAGCCGATGAACACCATGGTCGCGCTGCGCTCGACGCACGCACCGCCGGTGGCGCTGCGGGTTGCAGTACTGTCCTCGCCGACTCAGAACACCGTCGGGAGGACGAGGGTGGCCATAGGAGGCAGGCGGCCTAAGAAGGCCAAGGGCGAGGACTTGATTCGGCAGCTGTACGCCGAACACGGGCGGAGCCTGCTGGCCTACGCGACGAGGCTGACCGGTGATCGGGCGGCGGCCGAGGACGTGGTCCAGGAGACGCTGGTCCGAGCGTGGAAGCACGCGGACGACTTGCAGAACGACGGGAAGGGCTCGGTGCGCGGCTGGTTGCTGACCGTCGCGCGCAACCTGGTCACCGACCGGGCCCGCGCCCGGGCGGCGCGGCCACAGGAGGTGGCCGAACCGGCCGAAGGCGTGCCGACGCCGGCCGTCGAGCGCGATCACGCCCAGGGCGTGGTCGACTCGATGACGGTGCTCGGCGCGATGGACGGCCTTTCGAACGAGCACCGAGAGGTCCTGGTGGAGATCTACTACCGGGGACGGACGGTGGCCGAAGCGGCGAGAACACTGGGCGTCGCACCCGGTACCGTGAAATCAAGGTCTTACTACGCACTGAGAGCACTGAGGGCAGCGATGATTTCGAGCGGAACGGAGGTGGCGCGATGAACTCGGTCGACGAGAGTCACACGCAGCTCGGCGCGTACGCCCTCGGCGCGCTCGACGCGAACGAGGCGGCCGACTTCGAGCGGCGGCACCTGCAGACCTGCGCGCAGTGCCGGTTCGACCTGAACGAGCTCGTGGCGTTGCGCGAGTCGCTCGACGAGGTACCGCCCGAGGCGTTCCTCGACGGGCCGCCCGAAGGCGGGGATCTGCTGCTGCAGAAGACCCTTCGCCGGGTGCGCGAGGAAGAACAGGCGGCGCCGGCCCGCTCGGGCCGCTCGACGTCACGCCGGGGCCTGGCCCTGGTCGCGGCGGCGGTGCTCGTGGTGGCCGCGCTCGGCGGCGGGATCCTCGTGGGGCGGCAGACGGGTGGGGGAAGCGAGCCACTCGCGATCCCCGCGCCACCGACCGACGTCCCCGGCACGAAGAGCGTCGAAGGCCGGGATCCGACGACCGGGGTGCAACTGGCCGCCTCGGTGAGCCCCTTCCAAGGCTGGGTCCGGGTCAACGTCGCCGTGAAGGGCGTCAAGGCCGGGGAACAGTGCCTCCTTCAGGTCGTCACGAAGGAAGGCCAGGCGGTCACCGCCGGCAGCTGGAAGGTGTCCGAGAAGTGGGAGAGCTCGGGCTTCTCGCTCGACGGCTCCGCTTTGGTGGCGCCTGACGACGTGAAGTCGGTCGACATCGTCACGGTGGACGGCCGGAAGCTGGTCTCGGCCCAGGTGTGACGTGACGGGCGCGCGCTACCGGTTCAGCAGCACGTGGCTGCTGCCCGGTACCGCGCCCGAGCGGGTCTTCGGCGCGGTCACCGACCTCGCCGGTTACCCGCGGTGGTGGTCGGACGTACGCGCGGTGCGCCGCGTGGACGACGACACCGCCGAGCTGATCTGCCGGTCACGGCTCCCGTTCCGCCTGGTCGTCCGGATGCACCGGGACCACCAGGACGAGCGAGCGGGGGTGCTGCGGGTCCGGTTGAGCGGCGACCTGGACGGGGTGCTGGCGGGAGTGGTCCGCGCGGCGGGCGCGGGCACGCTCCTGCAGATCACCCAGGACGTCCAGGCTCGCAAGGAGCTGCTGCGGCGGCTCGACGCGGTGGCCCGGCCGCTCTTCCGCGCGAACCACGCGCTGATGATGCGGCGGGGCCACCGCGGCCTTGCGGCTTACCTGGCCTGACACTCCGGCTCCAAGCGCCCCAATGCGGCCTTGGTTGCGTCTGACGCACCGAAGGCCGCCTTGGGTGCGTCGGACGCACCGAAGGCCGCATTGGGGCGCTTGCGCCGGGCCAGCACCAGCCCGCCCAGGGCCACCGCCACGATCAGGAAGCCCGCGCTCACCCCGTAGGCCAGCCGGAACCCGGCCGCCAGGGCTTCGCGGTGGTCCACCCCGGACAGGCTCGCCGTGCGGGACGCGGCCACCGAAGCCAGCACCGCCGTGCCGATCGCCGCCCCCACCTGCTGGGTCGTGTTGATCAGCCCCGACGCCACCCCGGCGTCCTCGGCGGGGACGTCCGACATCGCCAGTCCCATCAGCGCCGGGATCGCCGCGCCCGCGCCGAGGCCCATCACCAGCAACGGCGGCAGCACGCCGGTGAAGTAGTCATCGCCGACCTGCGTCAGCAGCAGCAGGCCCACGATCACCAGGCCGAGGCCGGACAGCAGCACCGTCCGTGGCCCGAACCGCGCCGACAGCTTGTCCGCGAAGCCCAGCGACGCCACCGCGATCACCACCGGCACCGGCAGGAACGCGACGCCGGTGCGCAGCGCGTCGAGGCCCAGCACCTGCTGCAGGTACAACGCCGTCACGAACTGGAAGCCCAGCATCCCGGCGACCATCAGCACCATCACCAGGTTCGCGCCGGTGACCGCGCGGATCCGGAACAGCCGCAGCGGCAGCAGCGGCGTGCGCGCCTTCGCCTGCCGGACCACGAACGCCGCCAGCAACCCGACGGCCGCGGCCAGCGCCGCCCACACCGCCGACGAAACCGCGTACACGCCCAGCATCACGGCCGCGGTGACCAGCACCGCGCCGAGGACGTCCAGGCCCGCCCGGAGACCGGTGCCGCGGTCCGGCGAGACGACCCGGACCGCCAGCACCAGCGCCACCACGCCGATCGGCAGGTTGACGTAGAACGTCCAGTGCCAGTTCAGCGCCTGCGTCAGCGCGCCGCCCGCGATGAGGCCGATCGACGCGCCCGCGGCCTGCGTGAAGCTGTAGACGCCGATCGCGCGGGCCCGGCCCCGCGGCTCGGGGTACATCGTGACGATCATGCCGAGCACGACGGCCGACGCGAGCGCGCCGCCGACGCCCTGGACGAACCGGGACACGACGAGCACCCCGGCGTCCGCCGAGAGCCCGGCGACCAGGGAGGCGAAGGTGAACAGGCCGAGCCCGCCGAGGAAGACGCGGCGGCGGCCGAGCAGGTCGCCCAGCCTGCCCGAGATCAGCAGCAGGCCGCCGAAGGCGACCAGGTACGCCGTGACGACCCAGGCGAGGCCGGCGGGCGTGAACCCGAGGTCGGCCTGGATCGCGGGCAGTGCCACCGCGACGATGCTGCTGTCGAGCACGACCATCAGCGACGCGGCGCACAGCACCGCCAGCGCGAGGCCGCGGGAGCGGGTGGGGTGGTTCTCGGCCATGTGAAGGCCCCTCCAGTCGAGCGTTCCCCCTGGTCGTTGCCAGGGCACTTCTTGTAACAGTGCCCATCATGTGTGACCATGGGTGCGCGCGTAAGGAGGCACTTCCATGTCCCAGGGGAACATCGGTGTACCCGTCCAGGTCACGGAGATCGACCCGGAAAAACTCGACGTCTGCACGGTGCTCGAGGTCATCAACCGGATCAGCGGCAAGTGGGCGATCGGCATCCTGCTGGAGGCCATCCGCGGCCCGGTGCGGTTCACCGAGCTGGAACGCGCGGTCAACGGGATCAGCCGCCGGATGCTGACCCTGACGCTGCGCAACCTCGAACGGGACGGGCTGTTGAAGCGCACGATCTACCCGACGGTCCCGCCGCGGGTGGAGTACGAGGCCACGGCGATGGCCAAGGAGCTGTACCAGTCGCTGAACGGCCTGCTCGGGTGGGCCGAGCAGCACCGCGACGACATCGCCGCGGCGCGCGTCGCCTACGACGCCGCCGGCTGAAACCATGGAAACGGGCCGCTGCGCGAAGTCGGGGAACTCGCACAGCGGCCCGTCGTGGCTCGTGCTCAGCGGGGGCAGTGAGCACGAACGTCTGGGGCGCTACTTCGCCGCGTCGTCGCCGGGGTCCGGTTGCCGGCCCTCGTCGACCATCGTGGCTTCGTCGAAGGGCGCCTGGCCGGCGAACACGCGTTGCGCCTGTTCGCGGTCGAACTCCTTCGTCCAGTTTCCGATGAGGACGGTCGCGACGGCGTTGCCGGCGAAGTTCGTCAGCGCGCGGGCTTCCGACATGAACCGGTCGATGCCGAGGATGAAGCCGACGCCGTTGACCAGTTCGGGGCGGTGCGACTGCAGCCCGCTGGCCAGGGTCGCGATGCCCGAGCCGCTGACGCCCGCCGCGCCCTTCGACGCGATGATCATGAAGACCAGCAGGCCGATCTGCGCGCCGATCGACAGCGGCTCGTCCTGCGCGGCGGCGATGAACAGCGTCGCCATCGTCAGGTAGATCGCGGTGCCGTCCAGGTTGAACGAGTAGCCGGTGGGCACCGTGATGCCGACGACCGACTTGTCGACGCCCAGGTGCTCCATCTTCGCGATCAGCCGCGGCAGCGCCGACTCCGACGACGACGTCGAGAGGATCAGCAGGAACTCGCGGCCGAGGTAGCGCAGCAGGTGCCAGATGTTCACGCGGGCGCCGAGCCACAGCACCAGCCCGAGGATGACGAACACGAACACCAGGCAGGTCACGTAGAACCCGATCATGATGACCGCGAGGCTCTTCAGCGCCGCCCAGCCGGTCGCGCCGACCACCGCGGCGATGGCGCCGAACGCGCCGATCGGGGCGGCCCACATGATCATCGCCAGGACGCGGAAGACCAGCCGCTGGATGTGCTCGACGCCGCGCAGGATCGGCGCGCCCTTCGGGCCCAGCTTCTGCAGCGCGAACCCGACGAGCAGGGCGACCAGCAGCGTCTGCAGGACCTGGCCTTCGGTGAAGGCGGACACGAACGTCTTCGGGATGATGTGGAGCAGGAAGTCGACCGGTCCCTCGGAGCCGGTGGCGGACTTCTGGACGCTCTTCACGTCGGCCGGGTTCAGGTGCAGCCCGGTGCCCGGGTGCAGGATGTTGCCGACGACGAGACCGATCGCGAGCGCGAACGTCGACATGACGATGAAGTACACCAGCGCCATCACCCCGACCTTGCCGACCTTGGCCGCTTTCGCGACCGAGCCGACGCCGATGACGATGGTGCAGAAGATGATCGGGGAGATCATCATCTTGATCAGGTTGACGAAGCCGTCGCCCAGGGGCTTGAGGCCCTTGGCGAAGCCGGGGAAGAGGAAGCCCACCAGGATCCCGAGCAAGACCGCGACGATCACGGCCAGGTACAGGTAGTGGGTCTTGTCGCGCTTCCGCGGGGTCTCGTCGGTGGTCGGTGGGGTCGGCACCGTTGCCTCCAGCTCAGGGGTGTTCCAGGTTGCGGCACACTGTAGGCGCCCACGGGTGATCCGGCTCACTTGTGTTCATTGAGTTCGCGCATCGTCCCCTTCGGACACCGGAGCGCGTGTGCTGGTATGAGGAGGTGCCCCCGACGATGCGGTCCCGCTGGAGCCTCGCCCGTCAGCTGCTCGTGCTGCAGCTGGCGGTGCTCTGCGTGCTCGCCGGCGCCGGGATCACGTTCGCCTACCTCGACGCGTCCCGTGCGGTGAACGAGAACGCGCGCGACCAGGTCCGCGCGGTGGCTTCGGCGGTGGCGGACGCCCCGACCGTCGTGAGCGCGGTGGCGACGCCGAACCCGAGCGCCACGCTGCAGCCGTACGCGGTGCGCGTGCAGGCCGACACCGGCGTCGACTTCATCACGATCATGAGCCCGGCCGGGATCCGCTACACGCACCCGAACCCGGCGTTGATCGGGCAGCACTACATCGGGACGATCACGCAGGCGCAGCAGGGGCAGCCCTACACCGAGACCTACACCGGCTCGCTCGGCCCGTCGGTGCGCACGGTCGTTCCCGTGTTGGGCACGGACCGCCGCGTCGTCGCGCTGGTCGCCGTCGGGATCACCGTCGCGGCGATCTCGGCCGAACTGCGGATGAGGCTGTGGCCGCTGTTCGGCGTCGCCGGGGCGGTGCTCGTGGTCGGCGCGCTGGGCGGCTGGCTGATCAGCGCCCGGCTGCGCCGCCAGACCCGCGGGTTCGCGCCGGACGAGCTGAGCAACCTCTTCGAGTACCACGAAGCCGTGCTGCACTCGGTCCGCGAGGGGGTGCTGCTGGTCGGCCGGGACGGGCGGATCGGCTTGTGCAACGACGGCGCGCGCGCCCTCCTCGGCCTCGACACCGACCCGGTCGGGCGCGAACTGGCGTCGCTGGGCCTGCCGGACGAGCTGGCGCGCGCGTTCACGTCGTCGGAGAACCGGGCCGAGGAACTGCACCTGACCGACGCCCGCGTGCTGCTGGTCAGCACGACCGCGGTTCGTTCGGGCGGCCGGTCGCAGGGCACCGTCGTCGTCCTGCGCGACCACACGGAACTGCAGACGCTGACCGGGGAGCTGACCACCGCCCGCGGTCTCGCGGAGGCGCTGCGGTCGCAGGCGCACGAGGCCGCGAACCGGTTGCACACGGTCGTTTCCCTCGTGGAGATCGGCAAACCCGAGCAGGCCGTCGAGTTCGCGACCGCCGAGCTCGCGCTCGCCCAGGAGCTGACCGACCGCGTCGTCGGCGCCGTCGCCGAGCCGGTGCTCGCGGCTCTGCTGCTGGGAAAGGCGGCGGAGGCGAGCGAACGCGGGGTCGAGCTGACGGTCACGCCGGACACGGTGATCGACGACGTCTCGCTCGGCATCGAGGCCCGGGACCTGGTGACGATCCTCGGCAACCTGATCGACAACGGCCTGGACGCGGCCGTGCGCGGCAGCGGGCACCCCAAGGTCGTCGTCACGGCTCGCTCCGACGAGGACGGACTGCTGCTGCGCGTGGCCGACAGCGGGCCGGGCGTCCCGGAGGACGCCGACGTCTTCCGCCGCGGCTGGTCGACGAAGGCCGAGGACGGCCACGGGCTCGGCCTGGCGCTGGTCGGGCAGGCGGTGCGCCGCTACGGCGGCACGATCGACGTCGGCCACGACGGCGGCGCGGTGTTCACCGTGCGGCTGCCCAGACAGGAGGCGGACCGGTGATCCGGGTGCTGGTGGTGGAGGACGAGCCGGTGGCCGCCGAGGCGCACCGCGTCTACGTCGAACGGCTCCCGGGCTTTTCGGTGGCGGGCGTCGTCCATTCCGGCGGTGAGGCACTGCGGTTCTGCGAGCGCGAGCCGGTCGACTTGGTGCTGCTGGACTTCTACCTGCCGGACACGCACGGCCTGGCGGTGTGCCGATCGCTGCGCGCGGCCGGGCTGCCGATCGACGTCATCGCGGTGACGTCCGCGCGCGACCTGGGGCTGGTGAAGGCCGCGGTGTCGGTGGGGGTGGTGCAGTACCTGCTGAAGCCGTTCACGTTCGCGAGCCTGCGCGAAAAGCTGGAGCGCTACGCGGAATTCCGCGACGCGTCGGGCGAGGTGACGGGCCAGGCGGAGATCGACCGGGCACTGGGCGCGTTGCGCACGACGGAGCAGCCACCGCTGCCGAAGGGGATGAGCGTCCAGACCCTGGAGGCGATCACGGACGCGCTGTCGGGAGCGGCGGAAGGGCTTTCCGCGGGCGCGGCGGCGTCGGCGATCGGCGCGTCGCGCGTGACGGCTCGGCGGTACCTGGAGTACTTGGCGGACAACGGGATGGCGCAGCGGGAACCGCACTACGGCCAGGTCGGGCGGCCCGAAGTCTGGTACCGGCTCACTCGCGTATAACGACTTATAGCCGGTCGCTCAGGAGCCGGGCGATCTTCGCGTAGACCTCGGGTGCGAAGGGGCGCAGGTCGAGTTCGGCCAGCCGCGTCTGGCCGTGCGACTTCTTCACGACCAGCAGCATGACGTCACCGTACCCGCGGCCGTTGCCGGCCACGTTGTCGTTCAGCTTGCAGGTGCGCGTGGTGCCGTCCACGCCCGGGATCGGCGTCGCCGGCTCCACGCACGGCTTGGTCCACTCCTTGACCAGCGCCGCGACCTGCCCGGTGCCCTTGACGACCGTGATGTACAGGTCGAACAGCTGCCGGCCGCCGGTCCGGCTGGCGTAGTCGCAGTGGTAGGTCGTGGCGCCCTGCTGCGAGCTCGGTGCCTCTTCGACCGCGTAGGTGTCCAGTACGACGCCCATCGCCGCACTCGTCTCGGTCACGCCCAGGAACGGGCACGCCGACGTGACCTTGTCCGGCGAGTGCGGCGGCGGTGGCTGCGGTGTCGTCGGCGGCTGCGAGCCCGGCCCCGGCCCCAGCGCCGGCGCCTCCGAAGACGGCCGGTCCGTCGCCGGACGCGTCGACGTCGCCGTCGTCTGCGCGACCGGCGCGGGCGCCGGCGTCGAACACGCGGTCAGCAGGGCCAGCGCACCGGCCGCGACCAGGATGCCCCCTCGATTCCCCATTTCGCGAGGATAGCCCGACTTCCGGCGGTTCCGGCGGCTTTTCCGGTGCGGTAGACCGGGACCATGTCGAAGTGGGCCGGATTCTTCGCCGCCGTCGTCCTGTCTCTCGGACTCGCCACCCCCGCGCAAGCCGCCGAACCGGCCGCCTCCGTCACCGACGTCCAGGTGACCGGGCCGGCCGCGCAGCGGTTCAACCTCGTCGTCCTCGGGGACGGCTACACCGCGGCCGAACAGCCCAAGTTCTTCGCCGACGTCCAACGGCACGTCAGCACCTTGTGGTCGCTCGAGCCGTTCAAGTCCTACCGCAGCTACTTCAACGTCTACGCCGTGTCGATCGCCTCGCCCGAGTCCGGTGTGGACTGTGACCCCGCGCTCGACGCACCGCGGCGCGACACCCCGCTGGACATGGGTTTCTGGGGCGGCTGCAACCCGCAGAGCGTCCAGCGCCTGCTGACCGTCGACGACGCGGCCGCGCGGCGGTACGCCGACCTCGTCCCGGGCACGACCAGCGCGAACCGCCAGATCCTGGCGCTGGGGAACAGTTCCACCTACGGCGGCGCGGGCGGGTCGTACGCGACGGCGTCCGGCGGGAACGCGCTGTCCGCGCTGATCTCCCCGCACGAGCTGGGCCACTCGCTCGGCGGCCTCGACGACGAGTACGACTACTACGCCCGCAACGTCCCGGGCGGCGCGTACGAGGGCGGCGAGCCGGACTCGATCCACCACACCGTGCTGACCGAACGGCAGCTGCGGGACCAGCACGCGAAGTGGTGGCGCTGGCTGGGTGAGCCGAGTGAGTCCGGCGGCACGATCGGCCGGTTCGAAGGCGGGCTCTACAGCCAGACCGGCGTCTGGCGGCCCAGTGCGCACTCGATGATGAAGACGCTCGGCTACGCGTTCGACCAGGTCGGCCGCGAACGGATGACGCAGCGGATTTCGGCGAAGGTACCGCTGATCAGCGGCGGTACCCCGGCGGGGACGATCGGCGCCGACCGCGTCGTGTGGGTGCGTCCGATGCACCCGGTGAGCCACCGGCTCGACGTTCGATGGACCCTCGACGGCCGTCCGTTGCGCGGGTCGGAGGCTGTCGATCTGCGGCAGGCCCACGTGAAGCCGGGGAAGCACACGTTGACGGCGACGGTGACCGACCCGACGCCGTTCGTCCGCGACCCGGCCGTCCGGCCGACGGCGACCCGCACGTGGACCGTGGACACGTCGGTGGTCACGCCGCCCGCCGGCGGTCCGGCGGTCGTCGCGTCGACCCCGACCGCCGCGCCGGTCGGCGGCCACGACGTCGTCTACGTCGAGACGGGGGAGCCGACGGGGTCGATCCCGCCGGTCCGCTGGACCCTCGACGGCAGGCCGGCCGGAGGCGGCGCCGAATTCGCCTTGCAGGAGTCCCGCGGACAGCACACGCTCACGGCGACGACCGGCGGGACCACGTTGACCTGGAGGGTGGACGCGGACGGCCCCACGACGACGGTCGCGCTACCGCCGGGCACGGTGTTCCACGGGTCGTTCACGATGAAGCTGACGGCGTCGGACGGAATGCCGGAGTTCCGCGTGGACGGCGACGGCTGGCACAAGTACTACGGCTGGCCGACGGACCCGGACGCGCCGTACCTGTTCACGCCCCGTGGGACGGAGATCGACGGGTTGGCGTACGGAAACCTCGGGTCCGGCGGGTTGACGGTGTCGCCGTTCGCGGAGCGGAAGCCGGGGTACGGACGCCACCGGATCGAGTACCGCTCGATCGACGCGGCGGGCAACGTGGGCCCGACGCGGGCGGTTACGGTGACGTTGTTGCCGTAGGAGGGGGTCGAGCCGAGTGACGGACGACAGCGGGTTCCGCGCCCGGCTGCTGGCTTCGGTGGAAGCCGGGCAGAGCATCATCGAGATCAGGCCGCTCCTCGTGGAGCAGCTCGAGCGCGGGGTGAAACGCGAGGACCTGTATAAAGAGCTCATCGACACGATGCGGTTCCTGCGCGCCGAAGGACGGGACGACGACGAGGACAGGGTGGCCGACGTAGCCGATCTGCTCACGGATTGGGTGCTGCCGGAACATCGGCTCTGAGCCGATCGGAAGCTTCTCGCTCGGCGGCTCGAGGTGGGATCAGCGCGGCCGGCCCGGCACACCCGGCCGGGTCTGCCACGGACGCGGCCCCTCGAGCGGCCGGTACTCCACACCGAGCGCATCCAGCCGCGGCAAGTGGTGGTCCCGCAACCGCGGCAGAAACTCCGCGTAGTCCCGCGAACCACTGCTCCAAGCCACCTCCGCGAAGGCCGACAACCGCGGGAAAGCCATGTAATCCACCCGCCGCACGTCGTCCAAGTGCTCGCTCCACACCTGCGCCTGCACCCCGCGCAACCGCGGCCCCGTCAGCGCAGGCTCGTACCCGTACACGTCCTCCAGCGTGTGGACCCAGCCGACCGGGATCGGCTCGTCCGGGTCCGGAGACTGGCGGTGGTCCAGGTACACGTGCTGTTCCGGGCACATCACGACGTCATGTCCGGCCGATGCCGCCCGCACGCCCGCCTCCTCGTTCTGCCACGAGCCGATCACCATCGGGGGCAGGTCGGGGATGTCGAGGACCTCGTCCCAGCCCATCGGCGTCCGGCCGCGTGCCACCAGGTGCTCGGCCAGCCGCCGGACGAACGCGCGGTGCTCGTCGGTCGCGCCCGGGGTCTCGTCGCCGCCCAGCGCGATCACCGGGGACGGGAAGATCTCCAACAGGTGGTCGAACACCGTCCGGAAGAAGTCCAAAGTAGAATCGCCAGGAGAAAGCAGTGAAGTGCTGATACCCCAGGAAGTCCAGATCTCGTACGAAGGCGAAGTCCCCAAAGCGGGATAGGCGGCCAAAGCGGCGCGAGCGTGTCCGGGGATGTCGATCTCCGGAACCACCGTGACGGCTCGGGACGTCGCATAGGCGACGATCTCTCGCAAATCGTCTCCGGTGTAGAAGCCACCGTGCGGACGACCGTCCTGCGCGCCCCCGCTGCCCACCATCGACGACGGCCGCCACCCGCCGACGGACGTCAGCCGGGGATACGCCGGAACCTCGAACCGCCAACCCTGGTCATCGGTCAGGTGCAGGTTGAGCACGTTCAGCTTGTGCGCCGCCAGCAAATCGATGAACCGCAACACCTCGGCTTTGGTCCGATAATGCCGGGCGACGTCGAGCAGGCACCCGCGCCAGCCGAACCGCGGGTGGTCCGCGACCACGCCGCACGGCACGGACAACGGACCACCGATGGAAGCCGCGCGGAACGCCGACGGTCCCGCCAGCTGACGCAGGGTCTGCCGCCCGTAGAACTCCCCGGCCGGGTCGGCGCAGGACAAGACCACGCCCGAAGGAGTGATCTCCAACCGGTACCCCTCGGCCGGAAGCGAAGCGGCCCGAACGTCCACAGGGGACGGCCACGGGCAGGAACCCGCGGCGGGTGTGACGGAAACCGGGCGGGGGAGCAGGGTGTCGAAAGCCATGTCAGCCCTTCACGGCGCCGGCCATCCCGGACACCAGCCGTCGTTGCACGAGGACGAAGAACACGAGCACCGGGATCGTCATCAGCGTCGAGGACGCCATCACCGCGCCCCAGTCGGTGTCCTCCGGCTTGAAGAACACCAGGATCGCCTGCGGCAGCGTCTGGTTCTCGGTCTTGGAGATGATGAACGTCTTGGCGAAGAGGAAGTCGTTCCAGGCGTGGATGAACGCGAGCACGCTCACGGCCACGAGCCCGGGGGCCACCAGCGGGAACAGGATCTGCCAGGTGAACCGCATCCGTGACGCGCCGTCGAGCTTCGCCGCTTCTTCGAGTTCCACCGGCACCGCGGCGACGAACCCGCGCAGCATCCAGATCGCGAACGGCAGGCTGAACGCGAGGTGCACCAGCACCAGCGAGCCAAGCTCGTTGAGGCCCAGCGCCGGCACCGCGCCGCCGAGGGAGCGCATCAGGAAGAACAACGGGATCGTCAGCGCCTCCACCGGAACCATCTGCGCCACCAGGATCATCACCAGCAGCACGGTCCGGCCCTTGAACGAGAACCGCGTGAGCGCGACCGCCGACAAGAACGACAGCAACAGCGAAAGCACGACCACGACCAGCGCCACCACCAGGCTGTTCACGAAGAACCGCCCGAAGCCGGACACCGTGAGCACGCGCTCGAAGCTGTCGAGCGATGGCGAGAACGTCCACGGCTTCGGGTTCGCCGACTGGATTTCGCCCGCCGGCTTGAACGCCGAGAGCAGCATCCAGTACAGCGGGAAGGCGACGATCCCGGCGATCACGACGGTGACGACCTCGGCGATCAACCGCCCGGGGCGTTTCACAGCCATGCCGCGCTCCGGCGTTGCGACCGGACGTACAGCCCGGTGATCGAGAGCAGCAACAGCGTCATGACGACTCCGATCGCCGAGCCGAGGCCGTACTCCTGCCCGGCGAAAGCCTGTTGGTACGCATAGACGTTCAGGACCAGGTTGCGGCCGGCGACGCCGCCGCCGTTGGTCATCACGTAGATCTGGGTGAACACCTTGAAGTCCCAGATGATCGACTGGACGGTCGCGATCACCAGCAGCGGCCGCACCATCGGCAGCACGATCGACCAGGTCGTGCGCCACACCGACGCGCCATCGAGCGACGCGGCCTCCAGGACCTCGTCCGGGACGCCCTTGATCCCGGCGTACATCGTGACCAGCACGAACGGGAACGAGCACCAGATCACCTCGGCGGCGACGAGCCCGAACGCGCCGAGCGTGCCGAAGGTCCACGAGTGGTGCTCGAACGGCAGCCCGAGCCCCGACAGCACCTCGTTGACCAGGCCGAAGTCGGTGTCGAAGAGGAACAGCCAGACGTAGGAGCCCGCGATCGCCGGCGTCGACCACGCGCCCAGCGCGGCCAGGAACAGCAGCGTCCGGGGCAGCGAGCGCACCCGCGAAGCCAGCACCGCGAGCCCGGTGCCGACGACGAGCGAGCCGACGACGCACGCCGCGGCGAACCCGACCGTCTTGCCGAGCACGGTCCAGAACTGCACCTGGGACAGCAGGTCGGTGTAGTTCGCGAAACCGAGGAACACCAGCGGCGCGTTGCCCGCGGCCTGCGGCTGGCCGTAGTCGTAGAACGAGATCAGGACCAGCTGGTAGATCGGGTAGGCCAGCATCGCCGCGAGCAGGACGCCCGCCGGGGCGAGGTAGAGCGCGGCGGCCCGGCCGTCCCCCTTCCGCCGCGGCCGCCGCGCGGGCGCCGTGACGGAAGGGGCTTCCTGGACGGTCACCACTACCCGAAGGCCTTGTCCATCGCCGCGGCCGCGTCGGTCAGGGCCGCCGCCGGGTCCTTGCCACCGGTCGCGATCTGCTGGACGGCGGTCGGCAGCACGTTCTGGCTGTCGATCTTCGACCACGCCGGCGTCGCCGGGACGAACTTCGTGCCCGCCTTGAGCGTGTCGACGAACGGCTTGAGGAACGGGTCGTTCGCCGCGAGCTTCTGCTGCACGCTGCCGAGCGTCGGCAGGTTCCCCATCGCCGTGTACATCTTCTCCTGGTACTTCGCGCCGCCGAGCAGCTCGACGAACTCCAGCGCCAGGCTGCGGTGCTTGCTCGCGTTGAACACGCCCAGGAGGTTGCCGCCGGCGAACGCGGGGGCGATGCTGCCCGCGGTCGTGCCGGGGATCGGGACGACGGCGTACTTGCCCTTGACCGCGCCCTGCTCGACGGCCTTGCGGTTGAAGTCGCCGCCGATGGTCATCCCGGCCTTGCCGCCGGCGAACGCCGTGACGCTCTGCGTGCCGGTCAGGTTCGCGCACTGCGCGGGCGGGCAGATGTCGTCCTTGAGGAGGCTCGCGTACTGCGTCACGCCGGCCTTGGCCTTGTCCTCGGTCACGGCCGACTTCCACTTGCCGCCGTTGTCCTGCGCGAGCTCGCCGCCGTTGGCCCACAGGAACGGCAGCATCGCGTAGGTGTACTTGCCGCCGACGGAGATGCCGTAGAGGTCCGGCTTGGCGGCGCGGATGCGACGGGCGGTGTCGGTCAGTTCGGTCAGCGTCGTCGGCGGCTTGAGGCCGAGCTCGGTGAAGACGTCCGTGCGGTAGTACAGCGCGCGGATGCCGGTGTACCAAGGGAGACCGTAGGTCTTGCCGCCGGACTTCGCCGTGTCGAGCACGGTCGGGATGAGGTCCTTGCCCTCGCTCCACGACGCGAGGTCGCCGGTCAGGTCGGCCAGCGCGCCGGTGGCGGCGTAGCTGGAGACGTCGGTGTTGCCGAACTCCGCGACGTCCGGCGCGTTGGCCGGGTCGTTGAAGGCGCCGGAGAACTTGTCGGCGCGGCCTTCGACCGGCACCCACTGGACGTCGACCTCGACGCCGGAGTGCGCGGCCTTGAACTCGGTGATGGCGTCCTTGACCGCGGCCTCCTTCGGCGCGCGGTTGGCCTCGTCGAACAGCCATACGCGGACGGTGCCGGTCTTGTCGTCCCCGCCGGAGCCGGCGGGCGCGGACTGGGTGGGCGCGCAGCCGGCGAGCAGGGCCAGCCCGGCGACGACGGGCAGGGTGCGGCGCAGTCTCATGACGATCCTCCAGTGCGGCCTGAACGGCTCAGGCGAAATAAACCGAGTTGACACTGCCGACGGCGAGCGAGCCGGCGACCGCGCCGGGCAGGCCGGTGGCCGGGTCGCGGGGCAGCCAGGTGACGGTGCCGGACCGCTGGTTCGAGACGTAGAACCAGTTTTCGCCGGGGTCGAGGGCCACGTGCCGCGGCCAGTTGCCGCCACTGGACACGGTGGACACCAGCTTCAGCGAAGCGCCGTTCACGGCGAACGTCGCGAGGGTGTTGGGGCCGCGAACCGTGGCGTAGGCGAACTTCCCGTCCTTGGACAGGATGATTTCGCCGGGGTACAGGTCGCCGGTGCTGCCCGGCGGCACGGCCGGGACGACGGAAAGCGCCTTCAGCGTGCCGGTGGCCGCGTCCCAGCTCGCGACCGTCACCTCCGGCCGCAGCTCCTGCAGGATGTAGGCGAACGTCCCGGTCCTGTCGAACGCGAGGTGGCGCGGCCCGGCACCGGCCGACAGCTTCAGCTGCTGGTGCAGCGAAAGCTTCCCGGTGGCGACGTCGAGCGAGTAGACGTACACCGAGTCGGCGCCGAGGTCGACCGACAGCACCCAGCGGCCGGTCGGGTCGTTGACGACCTGGTGGGCGTGGGCCTGCCCGGAGTCGGCCTGGTGCGTCACGAGGTCCGTGGCCGCGCCGAGCTTGCCCCCGGCCAAGATCGGCAGCACGACGACGCTGCCCGAGCTGTAGTTCGCGGCCAGCACGTACTTCTGGCTCGCGTGCACGCTCAGGTGCGTCGGCGCGCCGCCCTTCGAGGAAACCTTGTTGAGCAGCTTCGGATTCGTCGCGTCGGCGATGTTCAACGCCGAGACATACCCGTTCGGGTCGCCTTCGTTGGTGACGTACAGGGTCTTGCCGTCGGCGCCGCGGTCGAACCACGACGTGTCGGTGCTGCCGGGCACCGTGCGCACGGGGTTCAGCGTCGCGCCCGACCGGGTCGTGACGTCGAGGCCGTGGCCGTTCGCCCCGCTGGTGTAGCTGCCGAGGTACACGGTCCCTCCGGCGATGCAGCCCTTCGAGGTGGTGGCCGCGGACGCGAGCTGCGCGCCGAGAACGGTGGCGGCACTCGCGCCCGCGGCGGCGCCGAGGAACGTGCGACGGGAAAGTCCGGTCATCGTCATTGTCTCCCAACGGGTTCGGGTCGGCGGCTCACCCCAGTATGGTCTAGACCACGGCCATGAGCAATGCCGAAGCCCCGAAACCGGAAAGGGAAAGCACGGTTTCCAGCGCCGTCCAGGACTTCAGCGTCTGCGGCACCGTCAGGTTGAAGTACCGCGAAACGATCCAGAACCCACCGTCGTTGACGTGCGAAGCGATGATCGACCCGGCCGAGATCGCCATGACGAGCAGCGCCAGCTGGATCTGCGAATACCCGAGCTGTGCCACGGTCGGCGCGACGATCCCGCTCGTGGTCACGATGGCGACGGTGGCCGAGCCCTGCGCGATGCGCATGCCGCAGCTGATCACGTACGCCGCGAGCAGCACCGGCAGCCCGGCGTCGTGCAGCGAATCGGCCACGGCCTTGCCGATCCCGGTGGCCGACAGCACCGCGCCGAAGAACGCGCCCGCGCCGACGACCAGCAGGATCATCGCGACCGGCCGCAGCGACTTCGCGGCCAGCTCGTTGAGGTCCTTGCCGGTGAACCCGCGCCGCAGCCCGAGCAGCCAGGACGCGAGCAGCACGGCGACGGTCAGGGCGACCGCGGGCGTGCCGACGAACGCGGCGACCCCGGCGAGGGCGGAGCCCTTCGGCAGCCAGATGCTGCCGAACGTGCCGGCCAGGATCAGCACCAGCGGCACCGCGATGATCGCGGCGACCAGGCCCAGCGACGGCGGGTTCTCCTCCTTCTCGCCCTCTTCCTCGGCGAAGACCATGTCCTCGGGCACGTCGACGACGATCCGCTTGCCGATCCACGTCGAGTAGAGCACGCCGCCGATGAGGAACGCGGGGATACCGCAGGCCAGGCCCATCAGGATGATCCAGCCGAGCTCGACGTGCAGCAGCCCGGCCGCGGCCACCGGACCGGGGTGCGGCGGCAGGAAGGCGTGCGTGATCGACAGGCCGGCCAGCAGCGGCATCGCGTACAGCACCAGCGACTTGCCGCCTTGCTTCGCGGCGACGTAGACGAGCGGCGCCAGCACGAAGATGCCGATGTCGAAGAACACCGGGATGCCGAAGACGAACCCGGCGACGCCCATCGCCAGCGGCGCCCGCTTCTCGCCGAACGACCGCAGCAGCGCGCCGGTGAGCACCTTCGCGCCACCCGAGCGTTCCAGGATCGACCCGAGGATCGTGCCCAGCCCGATGATCGCCGTGATGTGCCCGAGGATGCTGCCGAACCCCTTCTCCAGCAAGGAATCCGACGCCTTCTGGGCGGAGCCGACGATCGTCCCGACGGGCAGGCCCGCGGCCAGCGCCGTCAGCAGGCCGACCACGATCAGCGCGATGAACGGCTCCAGCTTCAGCTTGATGATCAGCACCAGCAGGACGGCGATCGAGACGGCGGCGAGCGTCAGCAGCCCGCCCGTGGTGTGTTGCAGCCAGTGGATCATCGAGCTCTCCGGGGGTTGCGCAGGGAGTGGCCGGCGAGGGCGCCGGTGGGGGTTCCGTCGTCGAGGGCGGCGACGCCGTTGACGAAGACGTGGGTGATGCCCGCGGCGGGCTGCCGGGGATCGTCGAACGTGGCGGTGTCGGTGACCGTTTCGGGGTCGAACAGCACCAGGTCGGCGGCGTAGCCGGCGCGGACCAGCCCGCGGTCGGTCAGCCGCAGCCGGCGCGCGGCCCGCCCGGTCAGGTGGGCGACGCACTCGGCGAGGTCGAGCACGCCCAGTTCGCGGACGTACCGGGCGAGATAGCGGGGGAACGTGCCCCACGCGCGCGGGTGCGGCCGGGCGCCGACGAGGAGGCCGTCGCTGCCGCCGGTGTGCGTGCGGTGCCGCATGATGGCCTGCACGTTCTCTTCGTGCCCGACGTGCATCAGGCAGGACGTCCCGAGCTTCTCGTCGAGGAGCGTGTCGAAGTACAGTTTCGCCGGCTCGGTTCCCTGCGTGCGCGCGGACGCGGCGACGCTGTGCCCGACGAGGTGGGCGTTGTGCTCGTTCCGGACACCGTTGATTTCGATGGCGTCCCAGTCGATCGGGACGCCGTGCGCACCGTCCGAACCGGACTCTTCGATCTCGGCGCGGATCCGCTCGCGTTCGTCCACATCGGACAGTCGCGCCAGGGTCGCGTCGAGCCCGCCTTCGGTGGCCCAGCTCGGCAGCAGCGCGGAGAGGTAGGTCGCGCCCGGCAGGTACGGGTAGGTGTCGAGGCTGACGTCGCAGCCTTCGTCGAGCGCGTCGTCCAGCAGCTTCAGCAGGTCGGGTGCTTTGCCCTTGTTCACCGAGAAGTTCATCGTGGCGTGCGCGAGGTGCAGCGGGCAGCCGGACTGCCTGCTGACGTCGATCATCTCGGCGAACGCTTCCAACGCGCCCTTGCCGTAGCTGCGGTGGTGCGGGCTGTAGAACCCGCCGCCTTCGCCGACCACGCGGCAGAGCTCGACCAGTTCGCTCGTCTCCGCGTACATCCCCGGCGTGTAGGTCAGGCCGGACGACATCCCCATCGCGCCTTCGGCCAACCCGGTGGCGACGAGTTCCTTCATCCGCGTCAGCTCGGCGTCGGTGGCCGGACGGTCGTCCCAGCCGACGGCGAGCATCCGGACCGTCCCCTGCGGCACCAGGTACGCCGCGTTCACCGCGACACCCCGGTCGAGGCGGTCGAGGTACTCACCGACCGAGCGCCAGTTCCAGTCGAACCCCGGCGGGTCGTCGTTCCAGCCGGCCAGCTGTTGCCGCAGCGCGTCGAGGACGACGTCGTCGACCGGCGCGTACGAGAGCCCGTCCTGCCCGAGCACCTCGGTCGTGACGCCCTGGGTGATCTTGGCCGGGTGGTCCGGGTTGGCCAGCAACTGCAGGTCGGAGTGCGAATGCATGTCGATGAACCCGGGCGCGAGCACCAGGCCGTCGGCGTCGATCGTCCGGCCGCCGATCAGCGAGCCCGCGTCGGCGACCTCCGCGATCTTCCCGCCGGTGAGGCCGACGTCGTGCCGGGCCAGGGGCTCGCCGGTGCCATCGGCGACCAGCGCGTTCTTGACGACGACGTCCATCAGAACCACGTCCGCACGAGGTCGACGACGGTTTCGCCGTCGGCGGCGGTCACCGGCAGCAGCGGCCACTTGTCGAACACCGTGCACGGATGCGACAGGCCGAGCCCGACCCAGTCGCCCACCTCGATCGGCGAGCCGGCGGGCAGCGTGAGGAACGCGTGCTGGTCGTTCATCTTCGCTACGACGTGCCCTTCGAGGGGCTCGGCGGGACCGTTCGGCGTGCGCCGCAGCTGCGGCTCGGGCATGCCCTCGTCGAAGGACGCGTCGCGCTTGCCGATCGTCAGCAGCGCGAGGGTGTCCGACGGCTTCGACGTCACCTGCGCCCAGGCGCGCAGGGCGGGCCGGAACGACTCGACGCCGTCGATGCGCGGGTGGTCGCCGAGCGGGGAGATCTCGCGGTAGAAGCCGTCGTCGTGGGTGACGTACGCGCCGCTGCGCAGCACCGGCAGCACGTCGAGGCCGGCCGGCCACGGCTTGGTCAGCTCGTTCGCGACCTGGTCGAAGTACGCGCTGCCGCCGGCGGTGACGATGACCTGCCCGTCGAGCAGTCCCTTGTCCGCGAACGCGATCGCGAGGTCGCGCAGACCGTCCACATAGGAGCTGATCTTGGCGAGCGCGGCTTCGTCGGTGTCGTGGGAGAGCGCGCCTTCGTACCCGCCGGTGCCCCGTAGCCGCAGGACCGGGCTGGCGTCCACGGCTTCGGCGACGGCCCACGCGGTCGCGGTGTCGCGGACGCCCGTGCGGCCGCCGTCGGCGCCGAGTTCGAGCAGGACGTCCACCGGGCGGTCGCTGCCTTCGAGGGCCTCGGTCATCAGCTCGACGCCGCGGACCGAGTCGACCCAGCAGACGAACTCGAACGCCGGGTCGGCCGCCAGCTCGGCGGCCAGCCAGCGCAGGCCGGCCGGGTCCAGGAACTGGTTCGCCAGCAGGATCCGCGAGACGCCGAACGCGCGGTAGATCCGGAGGTGACCGGCGTTCGCGCAGGTCACGCCCCAGGCGCCGTGCTCGATCTGGCGGGCGAACAGCTGCGGGGCCATGGTGGTCTTGCCGTGCGGGGCGAGCACGACGCCGCGGTCGGCGCACCAGGCGGCCATCGTCCGCAGGTTGTGTTCGAGCGCTTCTTCGTCGAGGACGACGAAGGGCGCGAAGAACCCGTCGGCGAAGAGGTTGAGCCGGCGGTCCGCGGCTTCGGCCAGGGTGAGCCCGGTCAGGGCGGGGGCGGCCGAGCGGAAGCGCCAGTCGACCCGCTCCTGGCGGAGGGCGTCGAGCGCGGCGGTGTTCATGGTGCAGGCGTTCATCGGCGGCGACCTCTGTTGCGTATGTTGCAACGACTGTTGCGCATTTTGAGTGCCATAGGTGTAGCATCCGGGTCGCCACAGGTCAACGGGGTGAAGGGCAGGGAGACGGACAGTGACGAGCGGGCCCGAGGTGCTGTGTATCGGCGAGTCGATGGCGCTGTTCGTGCCCGCCGAGCCCGGCCCGCCGGACGAGGTGAAGCGGTGGCTGCGCACGATCGGCGGCGCCGAGTCGAACGTGGCCTGCAACCTGCCGACGCTGGGGGTGCGCAGCGGCTGGGTGAGCGCGGTCGGGGACGACCCGTTCGGCCGGGCGATGCTGCGGGAGGTCGCTTCCCACGGCGTCGACGTCAGCGCCTGCGTCGTCGACCCGACGCGCCCGACCGGGCTCTACGTCAAGGAAAGCGGCGCCGGCGGCAGCCCGGTGCGGTACTACCGGGCCGGCTCGGCGGCGTCGGCGATGGACCCTTCGCTGCTGGACCGGCTCGACCTCGACGGCGTCCGCGTGCTGCACCTGTCCGGGATCACCCCGGCGTTGTCCGAAAGCTGCCTCGCGCTCGTCCGGGCCCTTTTGGAAATGCCCCGCGGCGACCGGCTGATCTCGTTCGACGTCAACCTGCGCCCCGCGCTGTGGACGGGCCGCGACCCGCGCCTGCTCGCCGAACTGGCCGGCCAGGCCGACATCGTCCTGACCGGCGACGACGAGGCCCAGCACGTCTGGGGAACCGGCGATCCGGCCGAGCTGCGGGCCCTGCTGCCGCGGCCGCGCACGCTGGTCGTCAAGCACGGCGAACGCGGGGCGACGCTCGTCGAGGGTGAGCCGCTGTTCGCGCCCGCGCTCTCCGTCGACGTCGTCGAGCCGGTCGGGGCCGGGGACGCGTTCGCGGCGGGCTTCCTCGCCGCCACCCTGCGCGGCGCCGAGCCGCTGGCCCGGCTGCGCCAAGGCCACCTGCAGGCCGCCGTAACCCTGCTCACCCACGACGACGTCGGGGTGCCCCTGCCGCGCCCGGTGGTGGATAGCCTGCTCCAGGCGGGTCCGGACGAGTGGAGTTCGGTCCGGCTGACCGGAGAGGGGCTGGTGCGGACGTGAGTCAGAGCCTGGATCGCGCGTTGACGCTGCTGAACTCGATCGCGAAGGACGCGCGCACCCTCGACGACCTCGCCGAGGAGATCGGCGTGCACAAGTCGACCGTGCTGCGGCTGCTGCGCACCCTCGAGCAGCACCACTTCGTCCGCCGCGAGGGCGCCCGCTACTACCGGCTGGGCAGCGCGATGTTCGACCTGGCCAACCAGGCGCTCGACTCGATCGACGTCCGGCGCAGCGCGCAGCCCGCGCTGGCCGCGCTCAACGCGCGCACCGGTCACACCGTGCACCTGGCCAGCTACGACGACGGCGAGGTCGTCTACATCGACAAGTACGAGGGCCGGCACTCGGTGCGGATGTACTCGCGCGTCGGCAAGCGGGCGCCGCTGCACTGCACGGCGGTGGGGAAGGTGCTCGTCGCGGCGATGCCTGCCGCGAAGCGGGAGGAGATCGCGCGGTCGATCGAGTACCCGGTGCTGACGCCGAACACGATCACCACGCCCTCGGACTTCCTGGCGGAGCTGGACCGCGTCGCGCGGCTCGGGTACGCCGTCGACAACGCCGAGCACGAGGACTTCATCCACTGCATCGCGGCGCCGGTCCGCGGGGCGGACGGCGAAGTGCTGGCCGCCGCGTCGATGTCGGTGCCGAAGGTGCTGCTCGACTACGAAGGCCTGCTCGCGCTGGTGCCGGACCTGCGGGCCGCGACCACGGAAGCTTCCGTCCACAGTGGATGGACGGAGAACGGAAAGGGGCACTGATGAGCAAGACGGCAGTTTCCACCGAGAACGCGCCGAAGCCGCCGGCGAAGTTCTCGCAGGCCGTCCGCAAGGGGAACCTGCTGCAGGTCGCCGGCCAGGTCGCGTTCGACCCGGCCACGGGCGCGATCGTCGGCGACGACGTCGTCGGCCAGACGCGGCAGACGTTCAAGAACATCGAGGCCGTGCTGGCCGAGGCGGGCTCGAGCCTGGCCGACGCGATCATGGTCCGGGTGTACCTGACCGACACCGCGCACTTCGCGCCGTTCAACGAGGTCTACAACGAGCTGATCGGCGACGCGCCGCACGCCGCCCGCACGACGGTGTACGTCGGCCTGCCGGGCGAGCTCCTCGTCGAGATCGACGTGCTCTGCGTGCTGGACTGAGGCTTTCCCGGGGCCGGCTTCCCGGCCCCGGGGTGCTCAGCCGAGGACGCTCGTGTAGCCGTTGAGCGCGGGCTGCCCGCCGAGGTGGGCGTAGAGGACGTTCGAGCCCCGCTCGATCTCGCCGCTCCCGACGAGGTCGATCAGCGCGGCCATCGACTTGCCCTCGTACACGGGGTCGGTGATCATGCCCTCCAGGCGGGCGCACGTCTCGATCGCGTCCACAGTGGACTTGTCGGGGATGCCGTAGACACCGGCGTGGTAGCGGTCGTCCAGCTCGACCTCGGGGATCTCGCCGGCGCCGATCAGCTCGGCGGTGTTGCGCGCGATGCGCGTGATCTGCTCGCGGGTCTCGCCGGGCTTCGCGGAGGCGTCGATGCCGAGGACGCGCCGGTTCTTGTTCCCGGCGACCCCGGCGACCATGCCGCCCTGGGTGCTGCCGGTGACCGAGCAGACGATCACGGTGTCGAAGAAGACGCCGAGCTCCTTCTCCTGCTGTTCCAGTTCCACGACCCAGTTCGCGAACCCGAGGCCGCCGAGCCGGTGGTCCGACGCGCCGGCCGGGATGGCGTAGGGCTTGCCGCCGTTCGCTTCGATCTCGGCGACCGCGTCCTCCCACGCCTGCTTGAAGCCGATGCCGAAGCCGGCGTCGACGAGCCGGACGTCCGCGCCGAGGATGCGCGAGAGCTGGATGTTGCCGACCTTGTCGTAGAGCGGGTCGTGCCAGTCGACCCAGCTTTCCTGCACCAGCACGGCCTTCAGCCCGGCCCGCGCGGCGGCCGCGGCGACCTGGCGGGTGTGGTTGGACTGGACGCCGCCGATGGAGACGAGGGTGTCGGCACCTTCTTTCAGGGCGTCCGCGACGAGGTATTCGAGCTTGCGGGTCTTGTTGCCGCCGTAGGCGAGCCCGGAGTTGACGTCCTCGCGCTTGGCCCAGACGTTCGCGCCGCCGAGGTGCGCGGTGAGGCGCTCGAGCGGGTGCACCGGCGACGGGCCGAACAGCAGCGGGTAGCGGGGGAAGTCGGCGAGGGTCATCGGTCCTCCAGCAGATCGGTCCAGATGGTCGAGATCACGGAGACCGCCGTGCCGGTGTCGCGGGCTTCGAGGGCGTCGATGAGCCGGGCGTGGCGCTCGACGGAGTTCCAGGCGAGGGTCGAGCTGAAGCGCGCGTGCTCCAGCCGGCGCAGCAGGGGCGTGTAGCGGTCGAGCGTCGCGGCGACGGCGGCGTTGCCCGCCAGCCGGACGGGGATGTCGTGCAGTTCGTCGTCGGCCTTGATCGCGGCCTCCACGTCACCGGCCTCGATCGCCTTCGCGAACCGGTCGTTGGCGGCGCGCATGGCGGCGATGTCCGCCGGGCGGGCCTTGGCCGCCGCTGCCCGGACGGCGAACTCGTGCAGCAGCCGGACGATCTCCCGCGCGTCGAGGACATCGGGCGACATGACCTCGGAGACGCGCGTGTAGCTCTGCGGCTTCTGGTCGACGAGGCCGTCTTCGGTCAGCCGGCGCAGGGCGTCGCGGACGGGGGCCTTGGACAGCCCGAGCTGCTCGGCGAGGTCGCCGTCGCGCAGGGGAGTGCCCGGCGGGAGCGTGCCGTCGACGATGGCGTGCCGGATGCGGTCGTACGCCTCGTCCCGCAGGAGCGGACGGGTGACCTTGGGGAGACTCACATGTAACATGTTAGATGTCGGACGGCCGGCTCGGCAAGCGCGGTGGGTCGTCCACAGCTGGTCCGTGATGTGGACGGTCGCCCTCCTGGCCGCCGCCTTTCCGGGTGTTGTCGGGCACCCCTGAACTGGGGACGCCCTCCGGAGAGGGCCAGGGCTCCGGCAAAGTCGTGGCCGCGCGGTCTGCCCGGCGTCGCGGCGATGTCATGAAAGGGTCGTTCATGTCGTCTGACGAGGTGAACGACCCGTTCATGACGTGCGGGCGACCGGATCGGCCGCGCTGACCTGACTTTGCCGGAACCCTGCCGGAGAGGGCGGGGGCTGGTCTGGTGGGCGGCGCCTCGGCGGTTCGTCAGTAAACGGGGCCGGTGTACTTTTCGCCGGGGCCCTGACCGGGCTCGTCGGGCACGGCCGAAGCCTCCCGGAACGCCTTCTGGAGCGACTGCAGGCCGTCCCGCAACGGGCCGGCGTGCAGGCCCAGGTACTCCGCCGACGCCGTCACGAGCCCGGCCAAAGCGGTGATGAGCCGGCGGGCTTCGTCGAGGTCGCGGTGCGGGGACGTCGCCGGGTCGGCGTCGGCCAGGCCGAGCCGCTCGGCGCCGGCCGACAGCAGCATCACCGCCGCGCGGCTGATCACCTCCACGCTGGGGATCTCGGCCAGGTGGCGGTCGTCCGGGGAATAGGGGGCCTGTTCGGAGGGTTGATCTGACACGTCTGGTACCCTTCCACGAGCGACCAGCCCTCGAGCGATCGGGGGCGGCAAGTGGAGCCCCGCTCCCACCCGCGTCACCGTCCAGGTGGCCGGGTCCGGTCTCACCCGGACACAGTCCAGGGTGAAGAAGTGTCCTCCGGGGCACGATCGGAAACAGAGTGGGCCCCGCGCACCGAACGGTGACCGGGGCCTTCGCTATGTGGGCACCAGGTCGAACGAGAACAGGAAACATTCCTCGGACCAAGGAGGCCCCATCAGCTCCGAGACACGCATCAACGACCGTATCCGGGTGCCGGAGGTCCGACTCGTCGGCCCCGCCGGCGAACAGGTCGGCATCGTCCGGATCGAGGATGCGCTGCGCCTGGCGCAGGAGAACGATCTCGACCTCGTCGAGGTCGCGCCGCAGGCCCGCCCGCCGGTGTGCAAGCTCATGGACTTCGGCAAGTTCAAGTACGAGAGCGCGCAGAAGGCCCGTGAGTCGCGGCGCAACCAGCAGCTGACCGTCATCAAGGAACAGAAGCTGCGCCCCAAGATCGACCAGCACGACTACGAGACCAAGAAGGGTCACGTGTCGCGCTTCCTGGCGGCGGGCAACAAGGTCAAGGTCACGATCATGTTCCGTGGTCGCGAGCAGTCCCGGCCGGAGCTCGGCTTCCGGCTGCTGCAGAAGCTCGCCGACGACGTGACCGAGCTGGGCTTCGTGGAGTCGTCGCCCAAGCAGGACGGTCGCAACATGATCATGGTGCTGGCCCCGCACAAGAACGTGAAGCCGAAGGCGAAGGCCGAGGCGGCCCCCGAGGCGTAAGCGCCGACCAGCACGAGCGGCTCACCGGATCTCCGGTGAGCCGCCGCACGAAAGAGGACTGAAATGCCGAAGATGAAGACCCACAGCGGGACGTCCAAGCGGATCCGCGTCACGGGCACGGGCAAGCTGCGCCGCCAGAAGGCCGGCCGCCGCCACCTGATGGAGAAGAAGTCGAACCGCCTCACCCGCCGGCTCGAGGGCACCACCGAGCTGGCGAAGACCGAGGCCGGCCGCGTCAAGCGCCTGCTCGGCATCTGATCCCGCAGAACTTGCTGTAACCACCCGGGGCGTCCCCCTTCGCCCCCTGAGATCGACAGGATGGACCCGTGGCACGCGTCAAGCGGGCGGTCAACGCCCAGAAGAAGCGTCGCGCAACTCTCGAACTGGCCAGCGGCTACCGCGGCCAGCGTTCGCGGCTGTACCGCAAGGCCAAGGAGCAGACGCTTCACTCGCTCAACTACGCCTACCGGGACCGCCGTGCCCGCAAGGGTGACTTCCGCCAGCTGTGGATCACCCGCATCAACGCGGCCGCCCGCGCCAACGGCGTGACCTACAACCGGTTCATCCAGGGCATCAAGGCCGCGGGTGTCGAGGTCGACCGCAAGATCCTCGCGGACCTCGCCGTCAACGACGCCGCCGCCTTCACCGCGCTGGCCGAGCTCGCCAAGGCCAACGTGAACACCGAAGCGAAGTCGGCCTGACCGGCAGCTTTCCCCGACCCGGGGTGGATCCGTTCACCGAACGGACCCCCCGGGTCGTTGCTGCGCGCAAGCTGACGCGGCGCGCGGAACGCGACAAGACCGGCCGGTTCCTGGCCGAAGGCGCCAACGTCGTCGAAGCGGCGCTCGAGCACGGCACCGTGCACGAGCTGTTCGTCACCGGACGCGCGGCAGCGCAGCACGCGGACCTGCTCGACGCGGCCCGCGCGGCCGGCGTCGGAGTCTCGCCGATCACCGACCGCGCCGCCGACGGGCTGTCGGAAACCGTGACGCCCCAAGGCATCGTGGCTGTCTGCGCCCTGCTCGACCGGCCGCTCGACGAGGCCGTGACGCCGGGTGCGCGGCTCGTCGTGGTGCTGGTCGACGTCGCCGACCCCGGCAACGCGGGCACAGTGATCCGCGTCGCCGACGCGGCGGGCGCCGACGCCGTGGTCCTGGCCGGCGACACCGTCGACCCGCACAACGGCAAGTGCGTCCGCGCCGCCGCCGGCAGCTTGTTCCACGTGCCGATCGCGCGCGTTCGCGACGTTCCGGAGGCCCTGTCCGCCTGCTCGGCGGCGGGCCTGCGCACGTTCGCCGCGCACGGCTACGCCGACGCCGAACTCGATCGGGTGGATCTCACCGAGCCGACGGCGTGGGTCTTCGGCAACGAGGCCCACGGCCTGCCCGCCGACGTCCTCGAACGGACCGATCTCGCCGTCCGGATCCCGCTGTACGGCAAGGCGGAAAGCCTCAACCTCGCCACCGCGGCGGCCGTCTGCGTGTACACGAGCGCGATGGCGGCACGCCGCTGACCAGCCAGTAGGCTGCCCGGGTATCCACTGTGGTCACCTGGGGGAATCATGGGCAGGCTCGCCCGTTCGTACGCGTTGTTCGTCGCTTCGGTCCGGGTGCTGCGTGCCCACAAGGGCCTGGCGTGGTTCCCGGTGCTCGCCGGGATCGCCGGGCTGCTGGTCGCCGCGGCGTTCCTCACACCCGCGTTCTTCACAGCCCACGTGCAGACCGGCGACGTCCGGCCCAGCGCCGGCACGTACGTGCTGCTCGGGGCGTTCTACCTCGTCTCGGCGTTCACCACGATCTTCTTCAACGCCGCCTTGATCTCCCAGGCGGACCTCGCGCTGCGCGGCGACGGCGGCGTGCCGGGCGTCGGCGCGGGCCTGGCCACGGCGGGCCGCCGCTGGCCGGCGCTGCTCGGCTGGGCCGGCCTCACCGCGACGGTCAGCCTGGTGCTGCGCACGATCGAGGAGCGGCTCGGCTTCCTCGGCAGCATCGTCAGCAGCCTGGTCGGGCTGGCCTGGCGGCTCACCACGTTCCTCGTGCTGCCGGTCGTCCTCCTCGAAGGCACCGGGGTCCGCGACGGCGTCAAGCGCTCGGTCGAGCTGTTCCGCCGAACCTGGGGCGAGAACGTCGCCGGCACCGCGGGCCTCGGCCTGATCGGCTTCCTGCTCACCCTGGCCGGGTACGTCGTGTTCCTCGGGGCCGGCTTCCTGCTCGGCGGTACGGCCACCGTGTTCGTCGCGGTCGGCCTGGCGATCGTCTGGACCCTGCTCGTGGCGGTCTTCACCACGACTTTGTCCGGCATCTACCAGACGGCGCTGTACCGCTACGCCGCCGACGGCGTCGTTCCCGGCGAATTCGCGTCGGTGGACTTCGCCGACGCGTTCCGCGGGCGCTGACCGCGCGTCCGCGGGGGCCGGGGCGACCGGGGGCGCGCGGACCCGATCCCATAGACTTTTCCCACCTTTGACCTCTCGCGCGCCGCGTGTCCGGCGGTGCGCGCACAACCAGTCCCAGCGGACGCCGAGGAGTTATGTCCGGAGCCAAGGAGAAGGAAGCCCAGGGCGCGGTGCTCGCCCCCGAGACGCTGCAGGAAGCGGTCAAGGCCGCCGAAGCCGCGTTCGCCGCCGCGACCGGGCTCGAAGCGCTGGCCGAGGTCAAGCCGGCTCATCTCGGCGACCAGTCCCCGGTGGGCCTGGCCCGCCGCGAGATCGGCGCCCTGCCCAAGCAGGAGAAGGCCGACGCCGGCAAGCGCGTCAACGAGGCCCGCCAGGCCGTCCAGGCGGCCTTCGACACCCGCCGCGCCGAGCTCCAGGTGGAGCGCGACGAGCGGGTGCTGCGCGAGGAGGCCGTCGACGTCACGCTGCCGTGGGACCGCGTCCCGCGCGGTGCCCGGCACCCGATCAGCACCATCTCCGAGCGCGTCGCGGACGCGTTCGTCGCGATGGGCTACGAGGTCGCCGAGGGCCCGGAGCTCGAAGCCGAGTGGTTCAACTTCGACGCGCTGAACTTCGGCAAGGACCACCCCGCGCGGCAGCTGCAGGACACGTTCTACGTCGGCGACGAGGACTCCGGCCTGGTGCTGCGCACGCACACCTCGCCGGTGCAGGCCCGCACGCTGCTCCACCGCGACCTGCCGGTGTACGTCGTCTGCCCGGGCCGGACGTACCGCACCGACGAGCTGGACTCGACGCACACCCCGGTGTTCACCCAGGTCGAAGGCCTCGCGGTGGACAAGGGCATCACCATGGCGCACCTGAAGGGCACTCTGGACGCCTTCGCCCGCGCGATGTTCGGCGAAAGCTCCAAGACGCGCCTGCGTCCGCACTTCTTCCCGTTCACCGAGCCGTCCGCCGAGGTGGACGTCTGGTTCGAGGAGAAGAAGGGCGGCCCCGGCTGGGTGGAGTGGGGCGGCTGCGGCATGGTCAACCCGAACGTGCTGCGCGCCTGCGGCGTCGACCCCGAGGTGTACTCGGGCTTCGCCTTCGGCATGGGCATCGAGCGCACCCTGCAGTTCCGCAACGGGATCCCGGACATGCGCGACATGGTGGAGGGCGACGTCCGCTTCACCCTTCCCTTCGGAACGGAGGCGTAGTGCGAGTCCCCGTCAGCTGGCTGACCGAGCACCTCGACATCGGCGAGGAGGTCACGCCGCAGGACCTGGCCGACGCGTTCGTGCGGATCGGCATCGAGGTCGACGACGTCAAGGAGCTCGGGCCGGTGACCGGCCCGCTGGTCGTCGGCCGGGTGGCCGACATCGAAGAGCTGACCGAGTTCAAGAAGCCGATCCGGTTCTGCCGCGTCGACGTCGGTGAAGAGGCCGAGGAGCCCGCTCTCGACGAGGGCGACGAAGACGAGGACGAGGACGAAGACGGCGCCTTCGAGGACGAGGGCCCGCACGGCATCCGGACCCGCGGCATCGTCTGCGGCGCGCGCAACTTCGCCGAGGGCGACCTGGTCGTCGTGGCGCTGCCCGGCGCGGTCCTGCCCGGCGACTTCACCATCGCGTCCCGCAAGACGTACGGCCGCGTCAGCGACGGCATGATCTGCTCGGCGCGCGAGCTCGGCCTCGGCGACGACCACGCCGGCATCCTCGTGCTGCCGTCGGGTGCGGCGAGCCCCGGCGACGACGCCCGCGAGCTGCTCGGCCTCGACGACACTGTGCTCGAGCTGGCCCCGACCCCGGACCGCGGCTACGCGCTGTCCGTCCGCGGCCTCGCGCGCGAGCTGTCGAACGCCCTGGACGTCCCGTTCGGCGACCCGGCGCTGCTGGAGGTCCCGGCGGCCGAGGGTGACGCCTGGCCGGTCCACGTCGAGGACCCGGAGGGCTGCCCGCGGTTCGTGCTGCGCCGGGTCACCGGCCTCGACGCGACCGCGCCGACGCCGTGGTGGATGCGCCGGCGGCTGATGCTGGCCGGCATCCGCTCCATCTCCCTGGCCGTCGACGTCACCAACTACGTGATGCTCGAGCTGGGGCACCCGCTGCACGCGTTCGCCACCAAGGCCATCCAGGGCGACCTGGTGGTCCGCCGGGCGAAGCCGGGGGAGAAGCTGACGACGCTGGACGACGTCGAGCGCGCGCTCGATCCGGACGACGTGGTCATCGCCGACGACAGCGGCGTCATCTCGCTCGCCGGCACGATGGGCGGCGCGAGCACCGAGATCACGCCGGAGAGCACGGACGTGCTGCTCGAGGCGGCGCACTGGAACCCGGCGGCGATCAGCCGCACCGCGCGGCGGCACAAGCTGTTCTCCGAGGCCGCGAAGCGGTTCGAGCGGTTCACCGACCCGCAGCTCTGCCCGGCGGCGGTCGAGCTGGCCGCCCGGCTGCTGCGCCAGTACGGCGACGCCGCCATCCAGCCCGGCCGTACCGACGAGGGGTCGGTCGAGCCGAACCCGGCCGTCGTGATGCCGATCAACCTGCCCGACAAGGTCGCGGGCGTGAACTACCAGCGCGGGGTCACGGTCCGCCGGCTGTCCCAGATCGGCTGCAAGGTCTCGGTCGGCACGGGCGACGACGGCACCGGCCTGGTGACGGCGATCCCGCCGAGCTGGCGCGGCGACCTGCGCCAGCCCGCCGACCTCGTCGAAGAGGTGCTGCGGCTGGAGGGCTACGACAGCATCCCGTCGACGCTGCCGGCCGCCCCGGCGGGCCGCGGCCTGACCGACAGCCAGCGGCGCGTCCGGGGAGTGTCCCGGGCGCTGGCCGAGGCGGGGTACGTCGAGGTGCGCCCGTTCCCGTTCATCGCCGACTCGGTGTGGGACGCCTTCGGCCTCCCGGCGGACGACGTCCGCCGCAACACGGTCGTGGTCCGCAACCCGCTTGAGGCCGACCGCAACCGGCTGGCCACCACGCTGCTGCCGGGCCTGCTGGACACACTGCAGCGCAATGTCTCCCGCGGGATGAAGGACGTGGCGCTGTTCCACGTCGGCCAGGTGGTCCTGCCGGCACCGAACCCGCTGAAGATCCCGGACCTCGGCGTCGACCGGCGGCCGACGGACGAGGAACTGGCGCTGCTCGAGGCGGCGGTGCCGCAGCAGCCGCTGCACGTGGCGGTGGTCCTGGCGGGCCAGCGCACCCGAGCGGGCTGGTGGGGCGCCGGCGAGCCGGCGAACTGGGCCGATGCGGTCGAGGCGGCCCGCACGATCGCCGAGGCGTCAGGCATCGAGCTGACGGTCCAGGCGGCGGACCTCCCGCCGTGGCACCCGGGCCGCTGCGCCCGCCTGCAGGTCGGCGACTGGCCGGTCGGCCACGCGGGCGAGCTGCACCCGAAGGTGGTCGAGGCGCTGGGCCTGCCGCCGCGGACGGTGGCGATGGAGCTGGACCTGGACGCGATCCCGCTCCCGGACTCGCGCCCGGCGCCGAGCGTGTCGGGCTACCCGCCGGTGCTCCTGGACGTGGCGTTGGTCGCGGCGGCGGACGTGCCGTCGGCGGACCTGGCCGCGGTCCTGCGCGAGGGAGCGGGCGAGCTGCTCGAGGACATCACGCTGTTCGACGTGTACGCGGGCGAGCAGGTCGGCGAGGGCAAGAGGTCGCTGGCGTACAAGCTGAGGTTCCGCGCGGCGGACCGGACACTGACGGTCGACGAGGCAACGAAGGCCCGAGACGCCGCGGTTGCGGCAGCGGGCGAGCGCTTCGAGGCAACGCTGCGCGCATAACGCTTCGAGGTGACTCGGCCCGCAGAGGCGAGGTAGTTCGGGAGGGGTCGGGAAACCGGCCCCTCCCGGCTTTTCGGCCAAACCGCCCGCGCCCGCGCGATTACGCAATCCCGTGCCTGCGCCGCCCACGCGCCAGCCTGGCCCTGCCGCTGCGGCCCGCGGGATCCCGGGGCCACCCCGGGCCGCGACCTCGCAGCAGACCAGCGCGGGTATGGCTTCGGCCGAGCCAAATCCCGCCGCGGCTTGCGCCGGGCGCGGCTCGCCTCGCTTCATCCGCGCCCCCCGCCGCCCGCCCCCGCCCCCGCCCCCCGCCCTCCCGCCCCCTCCGCTCACCCGATGTGCTTCAGCGCCTCCCGTCGAGACAACCCCGACAACCCCGGATGGTCATCCACAAAGGACCGCACCCAGTCCGGCGCCGTCTTCGCGTACTCGCGCAAAGCCCAGCCGATTCCCTTGCGCAGGAAGAACTCCGGTTCCGCGATCGCCGGTTCGATCGTGCGCGTGAGCAGGTCCGTGTCCGTGTCCTCCTTCGCGCCGATCTGGCAGATGATCGCCGTGCGGCGGCGCCAAAGATCACCGTCGGCCGACCAGCTCAGCATGATCGGCGTGACCCGGCTCCGGTCGGCGCGCAGGATCGGGCCGATCCGGCGGATCGCGAGCTCGTCCACGTAGTCCCACCACGCGCCGCCGACGATCAGCTCCTCGTACATCGGCACCAGCTCGCGGTCCTGCCACTGCCGATATGCCCGGTGTCCGGAGAGCGCGATGGCCGCGTAGCGCTCTTCGCGGAAATCGGCCGTCCGCCACAACTCCAGCACCGTCGCCGCATATGTCACCCGATCGGGCAATATGTGGTCGGCCAGAACCCGCTTGAGGAGCACGGTCCGCTCGGGTGAAGCCACCCCGCGGAACGGCATCGCCGACTTCATGTACGCCTGCATCGCCGGCGCCTTCACCGGGTCCGCCAGCTCGGCCAGCCCCGTGCGGATCGCCTTGACCAGCTGTTCGTCCGCGCTCATGCGTCCTCCCGTCGCCCTCCGGCGGTCCGCAGCGTACTGCCGGGCACCGACAGTTCCGGGCCTCGGCGGCCGGCGCAGGTCCCGACGAAAGACGGATGGCGGAAGTCGCGCCGGTCGACGAGATTGGCGAAGGTTGCCGGTAGTTTCGCCGGAATACGGCGAACTCTGTCCAATGCGGATGAAAAGGACGACTGTGAAGAGAATCGTTGCCGCCGTCGCCGCCGCGGGTCTCGCGGCCGGGCTGATGGCCGCCGCGCCCGCCGCCTCGGCGGATCCCGGGGTGCGGTTCACGCCCGCGCCGATCGCCTGGGGGCCCTGCGCGTCGGCGAGCCTGAAGGCCAACGGCGCCGAGTGCGGCTTCCTCGAGGTGCCGATGGACTACGCGAAGCCGGGCGGGACCAAGGTCTCCGTCGCGGTGTCGCGGATCAAGCACAAGACCGCGCAGTCCCAGGGCATCATGCTGGTGAACCCGGGCGGCCCCGGCGGGTCCGGCCTCGGGCTCTCGGTGCTCGGCAAGTACGTGCCGAACCACGCGGGCGACAACTACGACTGGATCGGCTTCGACCCGCGGGGCGTCGGGTCCAGCAAGCCGGCGATCAGCTGCGACGGGAACTACTTCAGCTACAACCGGCCGGCCTACGTGCCGATCACGCCCGGGCTCGAGCAGACGTGGCTCAACCGCTCGAAGGGCTACGCCGACGCGTGCAAGAAGAACGGCGAGATCCTCGACCACCTGAAGACGACCGACGTCGCGCAGGACATGGACAGCCTGCGCAAGGCGCTGGGCGAGAAGCAGATCAACTACTACGGCTTCTCCTACGGCACCTACCTCGGCCAGGTGTACAGCACGCTGTACCCGAAGAACGTCCGCCGGATGGTGCTGGACGGCAACGTCGACCCGCGCAAGGTCTGGTACCAGGCCAACCTCGACCAGGACGTCGCCTTCGACAAGAACATCAAGATCTACTTCGACTGGCTGGCGTCCTACGACGACGTCTACCACCTCGGCAAGACCGGCGCCGCGGTCGAGAAGCTGTGGTACGACACGCAGCGCAAGCTCGCCAAGAACCCGGCCGGCGGGGTGATCGGCGGCGACGAGTGGACCGACGTCTTCCTGCAGGCCGGGTACTACGTCTTCGGCTGGGTCGACATGGCCAAGGCCTTCGACGGCTACGTCCACAAGGGTGACTGGCAAACGCTGAAGGACCTCTACGACGACTCGAACCCGCCCGGTGCCGACAACGGCTTCGCCGTGTACCTGGGCGTTCAGTGCACCGACGTCCAGTGGCCGACCAACTGGAACAAGTGGCGCGCCGACAACTGGCTGACCTACTTCAAGGCCCCGTTCGAGACCTGGGGCAACGCCTGGTTCAACGCGCCGTGCGTGTTCTGGCCGGCCAAGGCGGGCAAGCCGGTGGACATCGACGGCCGCAAGGTCGCCGGGGCGCTCCTGATCAGCGAGGAGCTCGACGCCGCCACGCCGTACACCGGCAGCCTCGAGGTCCGGAAGCGGTACCCGAACTCGAGCCTGATCAGCGCGCCGGGCGGCACGACGCACGCCGGGTCGCTGTCCGGGGTGTCCTGTGTGGACGACAAGATCGCCGACTACCTGGCCACCGGCGCGTTGCCGAAGCGCCAGCCCGGCAACCATTCGGACGTCCAGTGCGACCCGGTGCCGGCGCCGGTGCCCGACGGCGCCGCCGCGCAGAAGTCGGACAGCTCCGCGAAGGCAGTGCAGGAGAAGCAGCTGGCACAGCTGCTGCACTTCTGATCGGAAGCCCCGAACGGTGCCCCGGTCCGGCTCGCCCGGACCGGGGCACCGTCTTGTCCGCCGGTGTCTCATCGTCGCCTCCTGATGACGGGGTGTGGTCGCCGGAGACGTTAGGGGAGGGGTCCGACAATTTCGCAGCGTTGTCGCCCGTGAGCAGCGCGTGGCCGGAAATTGTCGGGGGTGCGCGCTAGCTTCGCGGCATGTCGATCATCGAAGAGCGCCGGACCGAGATCCGGGCACAGGACATCACCTACCACCTCGCGGTCGCCACCAGGACGGACGACGACCGCGCCGAACCGACGCCCCGGGTGATGATCACCCTGGAAGCCGGCGGCCCCGGCGGCGAACCGGTCGCCGAGGGCAGCCTCGACCTGGACGTGGCGGTGGCGGCCAAGGTGGCCGACCTCGTCGCGGACGGGTTGCTGTCCGCGACCGGTGAGGGCCGCGGGCCGCGGCGAAGATCCGCGGGCCGGCCCGCCCAGCAGGGACGGCCGTGGAACGGGGAGATGGACGCGGAACTGGAGTCCCGGTGGATAGCGGGCGAGAGCGTCGCGGAGATCGCGGCGTACTTCGAGCGCACCCCCGGCGGCATCCGCGCCCGGCTGCCCCGCGTGGGCTGCGACCCGGAGAACCCGGGCTGCTACCTCCCCGAGCCGCCGAGCAGGCGGACGGACCTGGACGGGGGTGAGCCGAGCTGACCGCCGGTGGGCCGGTCCCGGGTGGACCGGCCCACCGGCCCGTTCGCCGACCACGTCCAGGAACAGGAGGCCGGGCAATGCCACATCGGGTCAGCTCGTCGCACCAGGCGACAGCTGTGCGGCGACCAAGCCACGTGGGTGGTGATCGATCACTCCCGCACGCCCGCCCCCGCGGCGGCGCGGTTCGCGAGCACCTTCAAGTGCGCCACCAGTTCCGGTGGCTCCTCGACGGTGAACGCGCACCCCAGCCCCAGCAACCGGAACGCGAGCCAGTCCAGCGTGTCCGCTTGGCTGCGCCACCGGCAGCCGCCCTCGTCGAGGTCGGTCAGCTCGCCCGGCGTCGCGCCCAGCCTGGGGGCCACCTGCGACGACGGCTCCGCCAGCACGGCCACCGCCTGGTACGTCGGCATGAGGTCGTACAGCCGGTCGATCACGTAGGCCGCCAAGTCCGTGGCGGGTGGCCGGCGCGGAGACACCCTCCCGCCGGTCGCCTGGGCGTCGCGGATGCGGTCGGCGCGAAAGATGCGCCAGTCCGCCCGGTCCAGGTCATACGCCACCAGGTACCAGCGGCGGCCGGTGGCGACCAGCCGGAGCGGCTCGGCCCGGCGCCGCGTCTCGGTGCCGTCGTTCGCTTGGTAGCGGAAGCGGACCGTCTCGTGGTTGGTGATCGCGCCGGCGAACACCGTCAGCTGCGCCGGGTCGACGGCCGGTCCCGCGGCCGGGACGGCGACCGTCGCCGTGCCGATCGTGCCCACCCGGCGGCGCAGCCGGGCCGGCAGGACCTGCTCCAGCTTGGCCAGCGCCCGCACGGAAGCCTCCTCGATCCCGGCGACGGTCTGCCCCGCGGCCGTCCGCAGCCCCACCGCGATCGCGACGGCCTCGTCGTCGTCGAGCACCAGGGGCGGCATCGCGGTGCCCGCCACCAGCCGGTAGCCGCCCGCGACACCGCGGCTGGCCTCCACCGGGTAGCCGAGCTCGCGCAGCCGTTCGACGTCCCGGCGGATCGTGCGCGGGCTGACGCCGAGCCGCTCGGCCAGCTCGCTGCCCGGCCACTCACGCGGTGTCTGGAGCAGCGAGAGCAGGCCGAGCAACCGGGCCGGGGTGTCCGTCATGGGCCCAGCATCCCAAGGTGGCGGGCACCACTCCGGGTTTGTTTAGACTTGCAAGGGCGTGCATAATCATGCGTATGACGGTGAACATCGCGGTGGCCGGAGCCAGCGGGTACGCGGGCGGCGAACTGCTGCGCCTGCTCCTGACCCATCCCGAGGTCGAGATCGGCGCGCTCACGGCCGCCAGCAGCGCGGGCACGAAGCTCGGCGTCCACCAGCCCCACCTCGTCCCGCTCGCCGACCGGGTCCTCGCCGAGACGACGCCGGAGACCCTCGGCGGCCACGACGTGGTGTTCCTCGCGCTGCCCCACGGGCACTCGGCGGAGATCGCGGCGCAGCTCGGCCCGGACGTCCTGGTCGTCGACCTCGGCGCCGACCACCGGCTGGCCGACCCGGCCGACTGGCAGCGCTGGTACGGCGGCGACCACGCCGGCCAGTGGCCCTACGGCCTGCCCGAACTGCCCGGCGCCCGCGAAAAGCTCGTCGGCACCAAGCGCGTCGCCGTACCCGGCTGCTTCCCGACCGGCGGGTCGCTGGCCCTGGCGCCCGCGTTCGCCGCCGGCCTGATCGAGCCGGACGTCACGGTCGTCGCGGTCACCGGCACCTCCGGCGCGGGCAAGAGCCTGAAGCCGAACCTGCTCGGCTCCGAGGTGATGGGCTCGGCCAGCGCGTACGGCGTCGGCGGCGCCCACCGCCACACGCCCGAGTTCGCACAGAACCTCTCGGCCGTCGCGGGGGAGCGGGTCACCGTGTCCTTCACGCCGGTCCTCGCGCCGATGCCCCGCGGCATCCTCACCACGGCCGGCGCTCCGCTGAAGAGCGACGTCGACGAGGCCGCCGCCCGCGCGGCGTACGAGAAGGCCTACGACGCCGAGCCGTTCGTCCAGCTGCTGCCCGCCGGCGCCTGGCCGACGACCTCGGCGACGCTCGGCTCCAACAACGTCCAGCTGCAGGTCACGGTCGACGCCGACGCGAAGCGCCTGGTCGTCGTCGCCGCGATCGACAACCTCACCAAGGGCACCGCCGGCGGTGCCGTCCAGTCGATGAACCTGGCCCTCGGCCTCCCCGAGACCACCGGCCTTTCCACCGTAGGAGTGGCACCGTGACCGTCACCGGCCCCCAGGGCTTCCGCGCCGCCGGCGTCGCCGCCGGGATCAAGGCCTCCGGCGCGCTCGACCTCACCCTGGTCGTCAACGACGGCCCGCTCGACGTCGCGGCGGGCGTGTTCACCCGCAACGTCATCAAGGCCGCGCCGGTGCTGTGGTCGCAGGAGGTACTCAAGCAGCAGCGGCTGAAAGCCGTCGTCCTCAACTCGGGCGGCGCGAACGCGGCCACCGGTCCCGGCGGCTTCCAGGACACCCACGCCACCGCCGAAAAGGTCGCCGAAGTCCTGCAGGCGGGCGCGATCGAGGTCGCCGTCTGCTCCACGGGCCTGATCGGCGAACGGCTGCCGATGGACGCGGTCCTGTCCGGAGTGGACACCGCCTTCAAGGCCCTCGACGCGAGCGCGGAAGCGAGCCTCAACGCCGCCAAGGGCGTGATGACCACCGACACGAAGCCGAAGCAGGCCTTCGCGAAGCACGAAACCGGCTGGAGCGTCGGCGGGTTCGCCAAGGGCGCGGGCATGCTCGCGCCGAACCTGGCCACCATGCTCTCGGTCCTCACCACCGACGCCGTGGCGGACAAGGAAACCCTCGACCGCGCCCTGCGCGCGGCCACCCACGTCACGTTCGACCGGCTCGACGTCGACGGCGGCACGTCCACCAACGACACCGTCCTGGTCCTGGCCTCCGGCGCGAGCGGCGTCGAGCCGACCGAAGCCGAGCTCACCGAGCTGCTCACCCAGGTCAGCCTCGACCTGGTCCTGCAGCTGCGTGCGGACTCCGAAGGCGCGACCAAGGACGTCGACATCACCGTCCAGGGCGCGGAGTCCGAAGCGGACGCGATCGCGGTCGCCCGCACGATCGCCGAGGACAACCTGGTCAAGACGGCGCTGTTCGGCTCCGACCCGAACTGGGGCCGGATCGCCATGGCGCTGGGCCGGGTGCCGGCCCGCATCGACCCGGAAACCGTGTCGATCGCGATCAACGGCGTCACCCTGTTCGCGCAGGGGATGCCCGCCGCGGACCGCTCGGAGGCGGACCTCACCGCGCGCGCCATCGAAATCGTCGTCGACCTCGGTGTCGGCGGCGCGGCCGCAACCATCTACACCACGGACCTTTCGCACGGTTACGTCGAAGAGAACAGCGCGTACTCCTCATGACCAAGGAGGCACTGATTTCCGCGGACGAACGACTCGCGACGGCGGCCGAGAAGGCCGGGGTGCTCATCGAGGCGCTGCCGTGGCTGCAGCGGTTCCACGGCGCCACGGTGGTGGTCAAGTACGGCGGCAACGCCATGATCGACGACGAGCTGAAGGCGGCCTTCGCCGAGGACATGGTGTTCCTCCGGCTGGCCGGCCTGCGCCCGGTCGTCGTGCACGGCGGCGGCCCGCAGATCACCGCCATGCTCAAGCGCCTCGGCGTCGAAGGCGAGTTCAAGGGCGGCCTGCGGGTCACCACGCCGGAGACGATGGACATCGTCCGGATGGTGCTCACCGGCCAGGTCAGCCGCGAGCTCGTCGGGCTGATCAACGCGCACGGCCCGTACGCGGTCGGCATCTCCGGCGAGGACGCCCGGCTGTTCACCGCCGAGCGCAAACAGGCCACTGTGGACGGTGAGCAGATCGACATCGGGCTGGTCGGCGAGGTCGCCGAGGTCAACCCGGACGCGGTGCTCGACATCGTCAACGCCGGGCGCATCCCGGTGGTGTCCACCGTCGCCCCGGACGTCGACGGCGTGGTGCACAACGTCAACGCCGACACCGCCGCGGGCGCGCTGGCGGCCGCGCTGGACGCCGAAAAGCTCGTCGTGCTCACCGACGTCGAAGGCCTGTACGCGAACTGGCCCGACCGCTCGTCACTGATCGACCGCATCCGCGTCGACCACCTCGAGCCGATGCTGCCCACCCTGGCCAGCGGCATGATCCCGAAGATGGAGGCGTGCGTGCGCGCCATCCGCGGCGGCGTGCGCCGGGCGCACGTGATCGACGGCCGCCTCGCCCACTCGGTGCTGCTGGAGGTCTTCACCTCGCGCGGCATCGGCACCATGGTCTTCCCCGAAACGGAGCTCCCGTGACCGACCTCAAGTCCAATGTGGACGGCCAGACGCACTGGCAGTCCGCCCTCATGGACAACTACGGCACGCCTGCGCTGACGCTCGTCCGCGGCGAAGGCGCGAAGGTGTGGGACGCCGACGGCAAGGAGTACCTCGACCTGGTCGGCGGCATCGCCGTCAACGCGCTCGGCCACGCCCACCCGGCGATCGTCGAGGCCGTCACCGCGCAGGTCAAGCAGCTCGGCCACACCTCGAACCTCTACGTCAACCCGGTCGCGGTCGAGCTCGCCGAGGCGCTGCTGGACGTCGCCGGCCTGACCGGCAACGGCAAGGTCCTGTTCGTCAACTCCGGCGCCGAGGCCAACGAAGCGGCGCTGAAGATCAGCCGGCTGACCGGACGCACCAAGGTCGTCGCGGCCGAGGGCGCGTTCCACGGCCGGACCATGGGGTCGCTGACGCTGACCGGCCAGCCCGGCAAGCGCGACCCCTTCAAGCCGCTGGTGCCCGGGGTGGAGCACGTGCCGTTCGGGGATGTCGCGGCGCTGAAGGCGGCCGTCGACACCGAGACCGCGGCCGTCTTCCTGGAGCCGGTGCTCGGCGAAGCCGGCGTGATCCCCGCGCCGGACGGCTACCTGCAGGCCGCGCGCGAGATCACCAAGGCCACCGGCACGCTGCTGGTGCTCGACGAGGTGCAGACCGGCCTCGGCCGGCTCGGCACGTGGTTCGGCTACCAGCAGGCCGGCATCGTGCCGGACGTGATCACCCTGGCCAAGGGCCTCGGCGGCGGCCTGCCGCTGGGGGCCGTGATCGGCGTCGGCGCGGCGGGCGACCTGCTCAAGCCGGGCCAGCACGGCACGACCTTCGGCGGCAACCCGGTGTGCTGCGCGGCCGGCCTGGCCGTGCTGAAGACCATCGCCGCGGACGGCCTGCTCGACCACGTTTCGACGCTGGGCAAGGACATCGCGGCCGGCGTCGAGGTCCTCGGCCACCCGCTCGTCGCCGGAGTGCGCGGGGCCGGCCTGCTGCTCGGCATCGCCCTCCGCAAGCCGGTCTCCGCCGCGGTCGCCAAGGCGGTCCAGGACGCCGGCTACCTCGTCAACCCGGTCGCGCCCGACACCATCCGGCTCGCGCCCCCGCTCGTGCTCGACGCCGAGCAGGCCGACGGCTTCCTCGCCGCCCTCCCGAACGCGCTCGACTCCACCACGAAGGACTCCGACTGATGCTCCGCCACTTCCTCCGCGACGACGACGTCAGTCCCGCCGAGCAGAAGGCCATCCTCGACCTCGCCGACGCGCTGAAGGCCGACCCACTGGGGAACAAGACCCTGGCCGGCAAGTCGATCACGGCGATCTTCGAGAAGAACTCGACCCGCACGCGCTTCTCGTTCGAGGTCGGCATCAGCCAGCTCGGCGGGCACCCGGTGATCGTCGACGGCCGGTCGATGCAGCTCGGCCGCGAAGAGACCATCGAGGACACGTCGAGGGTGCTTTCCCGGTACGTCGACGGGATCGTGTGGCGGACCTTCGCGCAGAAGCGGATCGAGGCGATGGCGTCGGCGGCGTCGATCCCGGTCGTCAACGCCCTGACCGACGAGTTCCACCCGTGCCAGGCGCTCACCGACCTGATGACGATCCGCGAGCGCAAGGGCAAGCTCGGGGGGCTCACCCTCGTCTACCTCGGTGACGGGGCCAACAACATGGCGCACTCGCTGCTGCTCGCCGGGGTCACCGCCGGCATGCACGTCCGCGTGGTCTCGCCGCTCGGGTTCCAGCCCGACCAGCAGGTCATGCTGGACGCCAAGAAGCGCGGCGAGGAGACCGGCGGCACGGCCACCGTCTTCACCGACCCGTACGAGGCCGTCGCCGGCGCGGACGTGCTCGTCACCGACACGTGGACGTCGATGGGGCAGGAGAACGACGGCCTCGACCGGGTCGGCCCGTTCCGTGCCCTGCAGGTCAACACCGAGCTGCTGAAGAAGGCCGCGGACGACGCGATCGTCCTGCACTGCCTGCCCGCGCACCGCGGCTGGGAGATCACCGACGAGGTGATCGACGGCCCGGCGAGCGCGGTGTGGGACGAGGCGGAAAACCGGCTGCACGCCCAGAAGGCCCTGCTGGTCTGGCTCTTCGAAGAGAGCCGGCGATGACCAGCAGCCGGGTGGGCAGGCAGGCGCGGATCACCGAACTGGTGTCGACCACGACCATCCGCAGCCAGACCGAGCTGGCCAAGCTGCTGGCCGCCGAAGGCATCGAGGTCACGCAGGCGACCCTGTCGCGCGACCTCGACGAGCTCGGCGCGGTCAAGCTGCGTGGTCCGGACTCGGGCGCGCCGGTCTACGTCATCCCGGAGGACGGCAGCCCCGTCCGCGGGGTGCAGGGCGGCACTTCCCGGCTCTCCCGGCTGCTCGCGGAGCTGATGGTCTCGGCCGACTCGTCGGGCAACCTGATGGTGCTGCGGACGCCGCCGGGCGCGGCGCAGTTCCTGGCCAGCGCCATCGACCGGGCCGCGCTCGAGGAGGTCGTCGGCTCGATCGCGGGCGACGACACCGTCGCCGTGATCGCCCGGGAACCCTTGACGGGCAAGGAACTCGCGGAGCGCTTCGCCGCCCTCGCGCAGCGATCGGCGCACGAAGCAGGAGACGAAGGACCACCATGATCGCGATCGCCGACATCTTCCCGGCCGAGGGCGAGTTCCTCGCGCCGGACGAGGTCGTGATCACCTTCGACCACGGGATCCCGGTGGCGATCGACGGCGAGACCGTGTCCGTCGCCGAAGCGCGCCGCATGCTGAGCGCGCGCGGCGAGGCGCAACGGATAGGCCGCCGGGAAGCGTGGGCCGCACTCGAACGGCGGACCGGCCGCGGATGTGCCAGTGTCCGCCTGGTCCTGTACGACGGCCGGATCACGGTCGCCTGAACATTCGAACACCGAGGAGAAGCGAGAACAGTGAGCGGGAACGAGCAGCCGGTGCAGCTGTGGGGCGGCCGGTTCGCCAGCGGTCCGGCGGAGGCCATGGCCGCGCTGAGCGCGTCGACGCACTTCGACTGGCGCCTGGCGCCCTACGACATCGCCGGGTCCCGCGCGCACGCCCGCGTGCTGAGCAAGGCGGGCCTGCTCACCGAGGACGAGCTCGCCGGCATGCTGGCCGCCCTGGACACGCTCGCGCAGGACGTCGCCTCGGGGGCGTTCACCCCGACGATCGCCGACGAGGACGTGCACACCGCGCTCGAACGCGGCCTGCTCGAGCGGGCCGGCACCGAGCTCGGCGGCAAGCTGCGCGCCGGCCGGTCGCGCAACGACCAGGTGGCCACGCTGTTCCGGATGTGGCTGCGGGACGCGGCCCGCCGGGTCGTCGCCGGCACGCTCGACGTCGTCGATGCCCTGGTGTCGCAGGCCAAGCGGCATCCGGACGCGATCCTGCCCGGCCGCACCCACTTGCAGCACGCCCAGCCGGTGCTGCTCGCGCACCACCTGATGGCCCACGGCCAGGCGCTGCTGCGCGACGTCTCGCGCCTGCAGGACTGGGACGCGCGCACGGCCGAGTCGCCGTACGGCTCGGGTGCGCTCGCCGGCTCGTCGCTGGGTCTCGATCCCGAGGCCGTCGCCGAGGAGCTGGGCTTCGCGACCAGCGTCGAGAACTCCATCGACGGCACGGCTTCGCGGGACTTCGTCGCCGAGTTCGCCTTCGCCGTCGCGATGCTCTCGGTGAACCTGTCCCGGATCGCCGAAGAGGTGATCATCTGGAACACCGCCGAGTTCGGGTACGTCACGCTGGACGACGCCTGGGCGACCGGCAGCTCGATCATGCCGCAGAAGAAGAACCCGGACGTCGCCGAGCTGACCCGCGGCAAGGCGGGCCGGCTGATCGGCAACCTCACCGGCCTGCTGGCCACCCTCAAGGCGCAGCCGCTGGCCTACAACCGCGACCTGCAGGAGGACAAGGAGCCGGTGTTCGACTCGGTCGAGCAGCTCGAGCTCCTGTTCCCGGCGATCGCCGGCATGCTCGCCACGCTGACGTTCCACACCGACCGGCTCGCCGAGCTGGCCCCGGCCGGGTTCACCCTCGCCACCGACATCGCGGAATGGCTGGTGCGCCAGGGCGTCCCGTTCCGCGTCGCGCACGAGGCGGCGGGCGAAAGCGTCCGCGTCGCCGAGGCCCGCGGTGCCGGCTTGGACGAGCTGACCGACGAGGAGTTCGAGAAGATCAACCCGGCGCTCACGCCCGAGGTGCGGGCGGTGCTCACCGTCGAAGGCTCGGTGAAGTCCCGCAACGCCCGCGGCGGCACGGCACCCGAACGCGTGTCCGAACAGCGCGCGCGGCTCGAAGAACGGGTCACGGCGGCCCGTCAGTGGCTCAACTGAGGGATTTGCGGAGCTTGGCCCGGACGGCCCGCGTGGCCACCGGGCCGAGCCCGTCCAGGACGTCGACGAGCACGGCCAGCTGTTCCAGCGCGGCGATGGCCTGCTCGGCGCCGTCGGGGTCGACGGTCTCGAACAGCGACAGCCCGAGGAACCCCGACGACACGGCGTGGGCCAGCCCGGCGGGGTCCGCCAGGTCGGCCAGCGGCGACCCGTCGAGCACGCGCTCCAGCGCCGTCCGGACCTCGGTGATCCACTTCTCCAGGCCCTCGCGGGTCGCCTGGGAGAGCCGCTCGCTGCCTTGCGCCCCGGCCAGCGTCTGGGCCAGCACGGCGAGGTTGCCTTCCGCCCGTTCGGCGATCCGGATTTCGCGGCCCAGTTCCAGCAGGTCACCGACCGAGTTCACGGCGGCGAAGCGCTCCCGGTAGAGCGAGACGCGGGCTTCGGTCGCGAGGACGCACGCCTGCGCGATGAGCTCTTCGACGCTGCCGAAGTGGTAGAAGATCAGCGCTTGGTTCGCGCCGGCCGCGGTGGCGACCGACCGCGCGGAGACCGCGGTGATGCCCTGGTGCCGGATGATCTCGAGCACGCCGTCCACGAGCTTCTGCTTCGTGTCGCGCGAGCTGGAGTTCCGGCCGGTGCCCATCAGTCCATGACCTTCTCACGGAGTGGCTTGACCGCCCCGCTCACCCCGCCGCCGACGTCGACGAACCGCGCGCCGAAGGCGCCTTCGTAGCCGAACACCGGCCCGAAGCGCGGGTTGACCACCGCGACCTCGATCCGGAACTGCCCGCTCGCCTCGTCGAACCACTCTTCGACCCGCGCGGAGCCCGTGATGACCCGGGGCAGGCCGGCGCGAACCGGCCCCTCCTGCAGCCGGAACTCGCCGGTGCGGATCCGGAACCCGCCGTCCGGCCGGGCCGACACCGCGAGGTCGACCGCCAGGTGCTGGTGCGTCCCCAGGTAGTCGACGAGCCCGCGCCCGGGGCTGAACACCATCTGCGCGTCGAAGCGCCTGCGCCGTCTCGGGAATTCGAAGGTGCGCACGAACGACACGGTCTCGCGGCCGTGCCGGTCCACGTACGGGTAGTTCTCGATGGTGAACGGCACGTTCCGGCCGCAGTCGGGGAACAGGATGTGCCGCGTCGACCCGAGCCACAGGAACGGCAGGGTGAAGGCGGGGCCGCGCCAGATCCGGTCCATGACGCCGTGGCCGATCATGCCGCGCCCGCCCGAGAGGGCCAGCCGCTCCCGCATGCGCGGGTGCAGGAACGCGAAGTCGGCGCCCAGCGCGCGCTCGAAGACGCCGGTCATCGCGCCGCCACCTCGTCGCGGGGGCGGGTCCGGCCGCAGCGGGCGGCCGAGGGCGCGGTCAGGAGCTGCTCCTCCGGTGGCGTCCCGGTCTCGAGCCAGAGCCGCAGGCGGTCGAACGACCAGGCCGTCATCCAGCCGAACAGCGGGCGGAACACCCGGTCCGCCGCCCGGCCGAAGCGTCCCCAGCGAGTCCCGTAGTCGAAGCCGGTGACGAACCGGACGCCGTCGCCGACCGGCGTGTAGCGCCAGAACCCGGCGCCCGCGCTGATCAGGGACAGCGGATCGGCGGAGGCGAACCGCAGCACCGACGTGCGCGAGCCGTCCGGCCAGGTGCGCGACGCCGCGCTCGCCCCGACGCCGGTGACCGTGATGCCCAGGAACCGCGAGGCGTAGCGGAAGTGGCCGTCGTGCCCGGGGACCGGGCTGATGTCGGCGAAGCGCAGGTCCCAGCGCCGGTGCAGGACCGGGTCCTGCGTGTGCCGCCACAGCGTGTCCAGGTCCGTGCGGATCAAGGTCTCGACGTAGAGCGCCTTCGGTCGCATCTCTCGCTCCCCTCAGATTTTGAGCGACTGCTCAAAACGACTGTAGAGAAGTTTGAGCGATCGCTCAAGGGTTAGGGTGGGTCCCGCCAGGCTGCCGAAGAGAGGACTCCGTTTGAGCGGCGACGCAGGCCGGCTGTTCACCCGTGACGAGCTGGCCCTCGACCCGGTCGACCTGGCCCAGCTGCTGCTCGGCTCGGTCCTGGAGGCGACCGGCCACGACGGCACCGTCGGCGTCCGGCTCGTGGAGGTGGAGGCCTACCGCGGCGAAGACGATCCGGCGTCGCACTGCTACCGGGGCCAGACCCCGCGCAACGCGGTCATGTGGGGGCCCGCGGGTCACCTGTACGTGTACTTCGTCTACGGGATGCACTTCTGCGCCAACATCGTCGGCTCCCACGACGGTGTGGCCGGCGCGGTGCTGCTGCGTGCCGGTGAGGTCGTCACCGGCCTCGACGTCGTCCGCAAGCGGCGGCCGTCCGCGCGGGGGACCGGCGAGCTGGCGAAGGGCCCGGCCATTCTCACGTCGGTGCTGCGCATCGACCGGGCGCAGAACGGCGTCGACCTGACCGACCCGGCGTCCCCGGTCCGGCTGCACGTCGGCGAGCGCGTCCCGGCCGAGCGGATCCGCACCGGGCCCCGGGTCGGTGTCGCGATGGCCATGGACACGCCGTGGCGGTTCTGGGACGGCGCGTCGCCGGCCGTGTCCACCTACCGCCGCGGCGGGAAGCGCCGGGTCCGACCCGCCAGTTAGTCGGTTGACCAGGTGCGGGAGGATCTACAGGCGTGAGCGAACACATCCTCGACGAGCTGACCTGGCGCGGCCTCATCGCGCAGTCCACCGACATCGACGCCCTCCGGCGCGAGCTCGACCAGGGTCCCGTGACGCTCTATTGCGGCTTCGACCCGACCGCGCCCAGCCTGCACGCCGGCAACCTCGTCCCGCTGCTCATGCTCAAGCGGTTCCAGCGCGCGGGGCACCGGCCGATCGTGCTGGCCGGCGGCGCGACCGGGATGATCGGCGACCCGCGGGACACCGGTGAGCGCACGCTGAACACGCTCGACGTCGTCGCCGAGTGGGCCGGGCGAATCCGCGGCCAGCTCGAGCGGTTCGTCGACTTCGACGACTCGCCGACCGGCGCGATCGTCGAGAACAACCTGAACTGGACCGGGCAGCAGACCGCCCTCGAGTTCCTGCGGGACGTCGGGAAGCACTTCTCGATCAACGTCATGCTCAACCGGGAGACGGTGAAGCGGCGGCTCGAGGGCGACGGCATGTCGTACACCGAGTTCAGCTACCTGCTGCTGCAGTCGCAGGACTACCTGCAACTGCACCGCAAGTACGGCTGCAAGCTGCAGGTCGGCGGGTCCGACCAGTGGGGCAACCTCGTCGGCGGGGTCGACCTGATCCGCCGGACCGACGGCGCGGGCGCGCACGCGCTGACCGCGCCGCTGGTCACCGACGCCGAGGGCCGCAAGTTCGGCAAGTCCACCGGGGGCGGGAACCTCTGGCTCGACCCGGAGATGACCTCGCCGTACGCCTGGTACCAGTACTTCGTGAACGTGGGCGACGCCGACGTGATCCGCTACCTGCGGATGTTCACGTTCCTGAGCCAGGAGGAGATCGCTTCGCTGGCCGAGGACACCGAGCAGCGTCCCCACCTGCGGGCCGCGCAGAAGCGGCTGGCGGAGGAGTTCACGATCCTCGTCCACGGCGAGGAGCAGACCCGGCAGGTGATCAACGCCAGCCAGGCGCTGTTCGGCCGCGGCGAGCTGGCCGAGCTGGACGAACGCACCCTCGACGCCGCGATGGCCGAGGTGCCGAACGGCAAGGTCGACCCGTCCGGGGACGCGACGATCGTCGACCTGCTGCTCGCCGGGGGACTGGTGGACAGCAAGGGCGCGGCGCGCCGCACGCTCAAGGAGGGCGGCGCGTACGTCAACAACGTGAAGATCGCGGACGAGGAGTGGAAGCCGGCGCCGGGCGACGCCCTGCACGGCAAGTGGCTCGTCGTCCGCAAGGGCAAGCGGAACGTCGCCGGCGTCGCGCTCGGCGGCTGAGCGCTGCAGGAGGCCCGAAACAGGGCCCTGAGCTGCGGGAACGCGGTTAAGGGACCCCCCTGTTCCGGGCCTTCTGGCGGGGTGTAAAGTTCTTCAAGTCGCCAGGGAAACCGGGTGGCCGCCGGGACACGAACCAAGCTCTCGCGGATCGCGATTGAGTGGGTGTCCCACCAAAAACTGCTAGGAATGACTCGCTTCGAGTGAGCCGCTTGATCGCGGCGGACTCGGGGTGTGTTGCTTGAGAACTCAACAGTGTGCTAGTGAACTAAGCCAGTAGAGCTTA
>NZ_JBDLYJ010000004.1:0-784190 GCF_051337345.1 Amycolatopsis sp. MEPSY49
ACGCGGTGGATGATCATTCCCGGCTGGCCTACAGCGAGATCCTGCCGGATGAAACCAAGGAAACCGCGGTCGCGTTCTGGGTACGAGCTCAGGCGTTCTTCGCCGCCGCCGAGGTCACCGTCACGCGGGTGCTGACCGACAACGGGTCCTGCTACAAGTCCTATCTCTGGCGCGACACGCTGCGCGACGCGCACATCGCCCACCAACGCACCCGTCCCTACCGGCCGCAGACGAACGGGAAGGTCGAGCGGTTCAACCGCACCCTGCTCGAAGAGTGGGCCTACGCCCGCCCTTACCGCTCAGAACGCGAGCGGCGGGAGGCCTACCCGGGGTGGTTGCACACCTACAATCACCACCGCGGCCACACCGCACTCGGCGGCAAACCACCCGCCAGCCGCGTCCCCAACCTCACAGGGCACTACACCTAGGCGATCCGCTGCGCCTCCCGCAGGTCGAGCTTGGAGAGCTTCCCGGTCCCCGTCTTCGGCAGCACGGGCAGGAAGATGAATTCGTCGGGCAGCCACCACTTCGCGACCAGCGGCGTCAGGTGCCGCAGGAGGTCGTCGGCCGTGGTGGCGCTGCCCTCGCGCAAGGCGACGTAGGCGACGGGCCGTTCCATCCACCGCGGGTCCGGGCGGCCGATCACCGCCACCTCGACGACGTCGGGGTGCGCCGCGATCGCGGCCTCCAGCTCGACCGAGGAGATCCACTCGCCGCCGGACTTGATCAGGTCCTTGATCCGGTCCACCAGCCGCAGGTAGCCCGCGCCGTCGATGGTGGCCAGGTCGCCGGTGCGCAGCCAGCCGTCGCCGGTGAAGCTGCCGGCGGCGTCCACCCGGAAGTAGCCGCCGGCCACCCACGGGCCCGCGACCTGCAGCTCGCCGACGGCGCGTCCGTCGCGCGGCAGCTCGTCGCCGGTCTCGACGTCGACGATCCGGACGTTCACCAGCGGCAGCGGCTGGCCTTGGGCGGCCCGCACGGCCACCTGCTCGGACTCGGCGAGACCAGCGTGCTGGGACCGCGTACCGCCGATGACCCCGACCGGGCTGATCTCCGTCATCCCCCAGGAGTGCGTGATGGGGACGCCGATCGCGGCCCGGTAGGTCTCCGACAGCGCCGGGGGAACGGCGGAGCCGCCACCGAGGAGGAACCGCGTCGCGCTCAGGTCGTGCGCGCCCAGCTCGGGAGCGAGGCTCGTCCAGACCGTCGGGACGGCGCCGGCGACGGTCACCCGCTCGGCCGCCATCAACCGCAGCAGGTGCGCCGGTTCCGCGGACGGGCCGGGCAGCACCAGCGACGCGCCCGCCATCATCGCGCCGTAGGGCAGGCCCCACGCGTTGGCGTGGAACATCGGGACGATCGGGAGCACGACGTCGCTTTCGCAGAGGCCGATCAGGCCGGCCGCGAGGGTGCCCAGGCAGTGCAGCACCGTGGACCGGTGGCTGTAGAGCACGCCTTTGGGCGGTCCGGTCGTGCCGGAGGTGTAGCAGAGGCCGGCGGCCAGGTTCTCCTCCGCGAGCGTGAAGCCGGCCTCGAACGAGCCCGTGACCGGCTCGGCCGCCGAGATCAGCTCGTCGTAGTCCAGAATCCGGGGGTCCGCGGGGAGTTCGGTGTCGGTGCCGTCGGGCAGCACCACCCAGTGCCGCACCTTCGGCAGTTTCCCGGCGCTCGGCCAGATCCGCGGGAGCAGCCCGCGGTCGACGAACACCACGTCGTCCTCGGCGTGGCCGACGATGTACTCGAGGTGCTCCGCCGAGAGCCGGATGTTGATCGAGTGCAGCACCCGCTTGGTGGCCGGCGCGGCGAGGTAGAGCTCCAGGTGGCGGCGGGTGTTGCTCGCGAACGTCCCGACGCGCGCGCCTGCCGGGACGCCCAGTGCGTCCAGTGCGGCGGCGAGGCGGCGGACGTCGCCCAGCACGTCGGCGTACGTGCGCCGTTCGTCCGGCGTCACGACTTCCTTGTGCGCGAAGAGCCGCTCAGCCCGGTCCAGGATGTGGGCGATGGTGAGCGGCCGCGGCTGCATCAGCCCGTCCATGATCGTCTCTTTCGGTCGTCGGGTTGCCGGCAGGCACGACCTTAAGCGCGGTCACGGGAAGCCGAAGAGGGCGGAAGATCCCACTCATCCGCCCTCTTCGGTGTCAGCTACCTCCACTCAGCCGCACGCCTTCCCGTCGACCGCGAAGGCCGAGGGGTTCGTGTTGGTTCCGGTGTAGCTGCCGTTGAAGCCGATCGACGCCGACTGACCCGGCGCCAGCGAACCGTTCCAGGGCAGGGACGCGGCGGTCACGTTCGCGCCCGACTGCGCCCACGTCGCCGACCACCCCTGCGTCACCTTCTGGCTGCCCGGGAACGTGAAGCCCAGTTTCCAGCTCGTCCACGGCGTCGTGCCGGTGTTCTTCACCGTGACGGCCGCCGTGAACCCGCCGTTCCACGTGTTCGCGGAGTACGTCACCGCGCAGCCGCCCGCCGGTGTCGCGGGCTGGGTCGTGAACTGCGCCGACGGCGAGTCCTGGCTCGTCAGGCCCGCGCCGTTGCGGGCCACGACGACGACGGTGTACGCGGTCGACGGCGCGAGGCCGGTGAGCGTCGCCGTCGTGCCGGTGACGGTGGCGAGGACCGTCCGAGTCGAGCCGGCCACGCGGACCACGTCGTAGCCCTTGACGCCGCTCTCGGGGTCCGCGGAAGCCGGCCAGGTCACCGTGGCGCCGCCGCTCGTCACCGCGGACACGGCGGGGGTACCCGGCGCGGCGGGCGCCGTCGTGTCCACAGTGGACGACGTCTTCTCGGCTACCCAGCCGGAAAGCCAGGCCAGCGCCGAGTTCCAGTTGATCGCGACCTCGTTCACCGAGTACGCCTGGATGTCGTCGACGAAGCAACGCTGGGGCGCGCACCCGGCGAGCAGCCGCGCCGCGGTCGGGTCCTGCAGGCCGCTGTTGGGGCCGCCGGACAACGCGCCGGGCGGGGCGGTCGGCAGCGACGCGTCCAGCTGGTGCGCCCAGAACCGGTGGTGCACGTTGCGCACCGGCTGGTCGCCGTGACCGGAGACGTACGAGTAGTTCGCCGGGTTGCGGCCGAGCAGGTAGTCCATCGCCGCGAACGCGCCGTCGCGGTACTTGTCCTGCTTGGTGAAGTCGTACGCCAGCGCGAGCACGACGCCGTTGTTGGCCACCAGGCCGTTGGAACCCCATTCGTACGTGCCGTCGGCCGTCCGGTACGGCGCCGGGTAGCCCATGGTCGCCAGCTGCGCCAGGTGGCTGTCGGCGGTCGTGGTGATGGCCGTCCTGATCGCGGCGACGTCCGCCACGGGCAGGTCGGTGGGTACCAGGGCCAGGGTGATGTCGCCGAGCGCGCCCGTCGAGGCCCAGTCGAAGCCGTGCGTGGTGAAGCTCTTCCCGCGGTAGAGCGCCGAGCCGGTGACGTCGGTGCGGTACGCGCTCTTGCCGGTGGTGGCGAACAGTTCCGCGGCCGCCCAGTAGAACTCGTCGGTCACGGTGTTGTCGCTGTAGGTGCCGCCGCCGGTGCCGTCGTTCGGGTCGGCCAGGACGTTCGGGTTGGCCTTCGCCGCCGCATAGGCCTTCTCGGCCGCGGCGAGCAGCTTCGCCGAGTACGTGGGATCGATGGTCTGCCACAGCCGGGACGCCTGCGCCGCGACCGCGGCCATGTTCAGCGTCGCCGCCGTGCTCGGCGCCGACAGCCGGCGCGGCTGGCTGTCCTGCTCGGGCCGGGTGGGCAGGGCCGTCCACTCCGCGTCGTGGATCTTGTGGTGCACCATGCCCGCCTTCGGCTGGCCGTCGGGCACCTGCATCGAGAGCAGGAAGTCGACCTCCCAGCGGGCCTCGTCGAGGATGTCGGGCACGCCGTTGGCGCGTTCCGGGATCGCCAGCTTGCCGTCGCCCAGCGCGCTCGCGTCGCCCAGGCGCACCGCGCGCTCGTACTCGTCGAGCAGCTCCCACGCGGCGATCCCGCCGTTGACGACGTACTTGCCGTGGTCACCGGCGTCGTACCAGCCGCCGCGCACGTCGAGGGTGTACCCGCAGTTCAGGTCCGACCGGCAGGGGACGTTGTCGTCACCCTGGTTCGGCGCCACGTTGACGTGCCCGGCGGGACGCGCGTAGTCGGCGCCGACGTACGCGGCGTCGATCGCGATCCCGCTGCGCTGGTGGTAGAAGAACGCCAGCGAGTCGTACCGCAGCTTCTGCGGCCCGGCCGTGGAGATGTCGAACGGGAAGCTGGTCTCGGACCCGACGCTCAGCGTGTAGCCGGTCCCCGCGGTGTCGTAGGCGGAGAAGTCGATTTCGTGCACGTTCTCGCCGGACGCCGCGTCCGCGCCGCGCGGGCGGGTCTGGCCGGCGGCGACGGCGGTGCCGGCGGAGTTCTTCAGCGTCCAGGTCTGCGCGGTGGCCGAGTCGCTGATCAGCGTGGCCCGCTTGGGCAGGCCGGGCGCGTAGCTTTCCTGGTTCACGCGGATGCCACTGGTCGGCGGCAGGCCGCCGGGCGGGACGACGCCGCCGATGAGCGAGATGTTGTCCAGGCACACGGTGTTGGCGGCGGCCTGGCCGCCGAACCAGAACGCCAGCTGGCCGTTGCCCGCGGCCGGGAAGTCCAAAGTGGACGTGAAAGTTACACTGAAGTGCTGCGTCGAGGGGGTGACCGTCAGGTCGGTCCGCGAGATCTGCCGGTACGGCGAAACGGCTTCGCCCGCGACGGCGGAGATCTGCTGGGTGGTCGTCGCGTGCGCGTCGAACGTCAGGGTGTACTGCTGCCCCGCCTCGAACGGCACGCCGTTCTGGCCGGCCAGCGCGTCGTACCCGTTGGCCGTGCCGCCGGGGACGTCGGTGCAGAACTCGCCGGCGGTGACGTGGCCGGTCGTGCCCGACCCGGCCCACCACGGGTCGAGGGTGCCGCCGGAGAACGTGCCGTTGAGCAGCCGCTCGTAGTCCGCGGCGGCCGCGGGCGCGGTGCCTCCCGCCAGCCCGAGCGCCACCGCGACCAGCAGGGCCGGTCCGGCCCGCAGCTTTCTTGCCCGCATTCGCCATCTCCTCGTCTTCGTCGGCGTAACGATGGTGATCCCGGACTGAGAGCGCTCCCAGGTGACGGTAACCGCTTCTCCTCGCGATTGGCAATGACGGCGAAACTTTCGAAGGGTGCCCGGAAAATTGATCACCGATCAGGTCTTTGCTCGCCGGTTCCGGTGTGGTTTCATCGAGAACGGTCCGAGCTGAGAGCGCTCCCAGAAGCGTTCCCCACGACGAAGTGGAGCGGCACGTGAAACTGAAGCACGCCCTGTCCGCGGTCGCCCTGTTCACGGCCGGCCTGCTGGCCCCGGTCGTCGGCACGGCGCCGGCCGCCCAGGCGGACACCCTGATCTGCGACCAGTACGGCTCGACCACGATCGGCGGCCGGTACGTGGTCATGAACAACCGCTGGGGCAGCAGCGCCCAGCAGTGCATCAACGTCACGGGCAGCGGGTTCCGCATCCAGACCCAGCAGGGCTCGACCAGCGGCGGCGCGCCCCTGTCGTACCCCGCGGTCTACCTCGGGTGCCACTACGGGAACTGCTCCCCCGGCTCACCCCTGCCGCGGCAGCTGAGCCGGATCGGCAGCGCGTCCTCCTCGATCTCCTACACCTACGTCGGCGGCTCGACCTTCGACGCCTCCTACGACATCTGGATGGACCCGACCGCGAAGACCAACGGCGTCAACCAGATGGAGCTGATGATCTGGTTCAACCGCGTCGGCGGGGTCCAGCCGGTCGGCGGCCGGGTCGGCACGACCAGCATCGGCGGCCGGAGCTGGGAAGTGTGGCAGGGCAACAACGGCGGCAACGACGTGGTCTCCTACGTGGCCCAGTCCGCGATTTCGGGCTGGTCGTTCAACGTCATGGACTTCGTCAACGACGTCGACAACCGCACCCGCGTGGACCGGTCCTGGTACCTGACCAGCATCCAGGCCGGGTTCGAGCCGTGGAGCGGCGGCGTCGGCCTCGCGGTCAACTCCTTCTCCGCGAACATCGGTTGAGGCGGCCATGAAACCCGCATCGCGCGCAGCGCTCGCATCCGCGTTCTTGGCGACGTCGCTCGGGGTCTCGCTGGTGCTGGCCACCTCCGCCGGGGCGGCTTCGACGCTCGGCGCGTCGGCCGCCCAGACGGGCCGGTACTTCGGCACCGCCGTCTCGGCCGGAAAGCTCGGCGACTCGACGTACGTCGGCATCCTCGACCGCGAATTCACTATGGTGACGCCGGAAAACGAGATGAAGTGGGACGCGACCGAGCCCAGCCAGGGCCAGTTCTCGTACTCGGGCGGCGACCGCATCCTGAACCAGGCGGTCAGCACCGGCAAACGCGTGCGCGGCCACGCTTTGCTGTGGCACCAGCAGCAACCCGGCTGGGCTCAGGGCCTCAGCGGTTCCGCCCTTCGCCAGGCCGCGATCAACCACGTCACGCAGGTCGCCACCCACTACAAGGGGAAGATCTACGCGTGGGACGTCGTTAACGAAGCCTTCGCCGACGGCGGTGGTGGCGGGCGGCGCGACTCGAACCTGCAGCGCACCGGCAACGACTGGATCGAGGCCGCCTTCCGCGCCGCGAGGGCCGCCGATCCCGGCGCGAAGCTCTGCTACAACGACTACAACACCGACGGGGTCAACGCGAAGAGCACCGGCATCTACAACATGGTGCAGGACTTCAAGGCCCGCGGCGTGCCGATCGACTGCGTCGGCTTCCAGTCGCACCTCAGCAACTCCGCGCCGAGCGACTACCAGGCCAACCTGCAGCGGTTCGCCAACCTCGGCGTCGAGGTCCAGATCACCGAGCTGGACATCTCCGGGTCGAACCAGGCCGCGGTGTACGGCACGGTCACCCGGGCCTGCCTGGCCGTTTCCCGGTGCGCCGGCATCACGGTCTGGGGCATCCGCGACACCGATTCGTGGCGCACCGGCGAGAACCCGCTCCTGTTCGACGGCAACGGGAACAAGAAGGCGGCGTACACCAGTGTCCTCGACGCGCTGAACGCCGGCGGCACCACCACGACGCCGACCACACCCACCACCCCGACGACCCCGACCACGCCGACGACCCTCACGACCCCGGGGCCGAGCGGCTGCACCAGCTCGGTGTCGCTCAACTCGTGGAACGGCGGTTTCGTGGCGACCGTGCGGGTGACGGCCGGGTCGAGCGCCCTCACCGGCTGGTCGGTGACGACGAACCTGCCGGCGGGCGCGGCCGTCACCAACGGCTGGAGCGCCGGGAACAGCGGCACCAGCGGGGCGGTGACCTGGACCAACGTGAGCTACAACGGCAGCGTCGCGGCCGGTCAGTCCACCGAGTTCGGTTTCCAGGGCACGGGCAGCGCCGACGGCGTCACGTCGACCTGCGCGGCTCGCTGACCTCCACTGTGGACAGAGCGTCGCCCGGGCGTCACGCCGCCCGGGCGACGCTCACCGCTGCCACGGGCTCGCCGGGCGCGCCGAGCTTCTCGCCCTTGCGGTAGCCGCCGAAGATCAGTCCGAGCACGACGATGACGACGACGATCACCAGGATCCACAGCCACACGGACTTGCGCACACCGGACACCGTACCGCCGGGCCCGCTTGACCGCGCGCCGACCTGGGTAACCTTCCGGCATGGGTGCTTGGGGCAAGCGGCTGGTCGCGGCCGGGGTGGCAGTGGTCCTTTTGGCGGTGGCGGTGCTCGTCGCGTCGGCGGTGCACCTGTTACCCCAGTTGCGCAACCCGTTCGCCGAGAAGACCGAGGAGCGCTCGGGTCCGGTGCTGCTGCAGTCGATCGTCGAGCTGTCCCGCTACGAGGCCGCGAGCGGGTCGTTCCAGGTGATCGTCGACATCGAGACGAGTTCGATCCTGCCGAGCTTCCTGGTGGGCAGCGACACGATGTTCGTCGGCGTGGGCACGGACAACGCGTACGTGGACTTCTCGGGCCTGAAGGGCGAGGCGGTCAAGGTCTCCGAAGACCGCCAGTCGGCCACGATCACCCTGGGCCACGCCCAGCTGGAGCCGGCGACCCTGGACGTCAAGGAGTCCTATGTGTACGCGCAGCAGCAGGGCCTGTTCACCCGGATCAACGACTTCCTGAACGGCAACCCGAATTCGCAGCAGGCGCTGTACGAGCTGGCCCAGAAGAAGATCCAGGAGGCGGCCGGCAAGAGCACGCTGGTGGCCGACGCGGAGCGGAACACGAAGACGATGCTGGTCGGGTTGCTGCAGTCCCTCGGGTTCAAGAACGTCACGGTGACCTACGCGGACAACGCGACCGGCTGACCGGCCTCGGCCGGACGAGGGCCCGGGCCGAAGCCCGGGCGCCCCGCCGAGGTCAGCCGGCCGACATCCGTTCCCGCAGGCTGCGGGGACGCATGTCGGTCCACACCTCGTCCACGTGGTCCATGCACTCCTGCCGGGTCCCGCGCGTGCCGTCGGGCCGCCAGCCGGCCGGGACCTCCTTGTCCGCCGGCCAGAGGGAGTACTGGCCCTCGTCGTTGACCAGGACCTGGCAGGTGGTGTTCTCGTCCATCAGGACTCCTTGTTGTTGACGGTTTCGACATCGGACACGGACGGGAAGCCGCGCAGGGTCCGGCTGAACGTCGTCAGCACGGTGACCGCCGCGATCGCCCCCGCGCAGGTGAGCACGGCGGCCGGGTCGGGGAGCAGGTCGACGAGCCAGCCGCCGAGCGCCGGGCCGAGCGCCGCGGCCAGCCCGCCCGTCACGCCCATCACGCCGCCGAGGCGGCCGCGCAGCTCGTCGGGCGTGAAGAGCAGCTGGTAGGTGTTGATGGTCGTGTTCGCCGCCGGGGCCAGGAACGCCATCGCCGCGAACAGCAGGCCCATCAGGTAGCCGTCGTGGACGAACACCGCCAGCGGCGTCAGCAGCGTCAGCCCCCAGAACACGCCGATGATCAGCGCGTACGGGCTGAGTTTGCGGTGCAGGTACGGCGCGGCGAGCGCCCCGGCGATGCCGCCGCCGCCGAGCATCGCGGCCATCACGCCGATCTCGCCGGGCGGTACGCCGCGCTCGTTCGCCAGCACGATGATCACCAGGTAGTACGCCGCGAAGAACAGGTTGAGGACGATCGCGCACACCGCCGTGACGCGCACGCGCGGCTGGTGCCACACCCAGCGCAGCCCCTTGACGATCTCCCGGCCCAGGTGCGCGGGCGGGCGCTCTTCCGCCGGCTCCGGGCGCGCGGGCAGGCGGACGAACACCAGCGACACGAACGCGACCACGTGCGCGACGACGTCGAAGACGAACGGCACGAGCCGGCCCAGCGCGAACAGGAACCCGCCGAGCGCCGTGCCCGACAGCTGGCCGGCGCTCGTGCGCGCCGCGTTCAGCGCCACCGCCGACGGGACCTGCCCGGTGCTCACCAGGTGCGGCAGGCTGGCTTCCTCGGCGGGCTCGAACAACGCCCGGCACAGCCCCATCACGACGGCGACGACGACGAGCTGCGCCACCCCGGCCACGCCCCACCACAGCGCGAGCACGAGGCTCGCCGCCCCGAGCGCCTGCACGGCCTCGCAGCCGAGCATGATCCGCTTGCGCGACCAGCGGTCCACCAGGGCGCCGGCCGGCAGCCCGGCGACCAGCTGCGCGATCGCGATCGCGCCGAGCACCAGCCCGGACTGCGCGGCCGAGCCCGTGATCGCCAGCACCAGGAGGGGAAACGCGATCGTCGTGGTGCTGAACCCGGCCTCGGACACGACCTGGCCGGTCCACAGCAGCCGGTAGTCCCGGTTGCGGGACAGCTTCACCTCGCTCGGCGCGCTCACGCTTCCTCCCCCCGGCAGTCGGCGGCGATGCGCCGCAAGGCTTCCGCGAAACCGGCGGCGACGGCCTCGACCGTCGCGCGGTCGTGCCGGTCCGGCCGGAAGAACCAGGTGAACTCCAGCCGGCCCGCCCGCACGCCGCCGACCACCTCGAGCAGGTGCGCGGGGACGTTCGCCGGGTCCTGCTCGCGGCCGATCGGCGGGTGCGACGCGCGGAAGAGGCCGTCGCCGCCGCCCGTGCCGTCGCCCTGGCCGAGGTAGTTGAACGCCAGCTGCGGGGTGTTCGCGCCGAGCTCCGGGAACCGGTAGGAGCGCAGGACGCCGTGGCCGAACCCGTTGCCCGGCACCGCCCGCAGCTGCCGCCGCACGGACTTGACCAGCGCGCGCCAGTCGGCGTCCGGGTCGATCGTCAGCCCGACCGGGAACAGCGTGGTGAACCAGCCGACCGTCCGGGACAGGTCCACGCCGTCGAAGACCTCCTCGCGGCCGTGGCCCTCCAGGTCGATCGCGACCGAGTCCTGCCCGGTCCACCGGCGGACGGCCCACGCGAGCGCGCTGAGCAGCACGTCGTTGATCCTCGTCCGGTACGCCCCGGGCGCCAGGTGCAACAGGGCGTCGGTGTCGCGCTCGCCGACCTCGAGCGGCACGGACTCGACCGCGGCCGGCCCGTCGCCGGTGTGGTCGAGCGGGAGCGCACAGCCCGGCAGGTCGCGCGCCCAGAACGCGCGCTGGTCGTCCAGGCCGCCGCCTTCGGCGAACTCGCGCAACCGCCGCGCCCAGTCACGGAACGACGTCGTCTTCGGACCGAGGTCCGCCTTCTCCCCCGCCTGGATCTGCCCGTAGGCGCGTTCGACGTCCTCCACGAGGATGCTCCACGACACCGCGTCGACGACCAGGTGGTGCGCCGCGAGGAAGAGCCGGTCCGGCTCGAACAGCACCGCCCGCAGCTGCGGTGGCCGCGCGAGGTCGAAGCTCGCGTGCACTTCGTCGGCGACGGCTTCGAGGTCCGAAGTGGACACTGTCCGCAGGGGGACCGCCGCTTCGGGCGCGTCGTTGTGCTGCCGCCACTGCCCGCCGTCCCGGGTGAACCGCAGGCGCAGGGCGTCGTGGTGGGCGACGACGGCGTCAAGCGCCTGCTGCAACGCCTCCTCGTTCGGCGGCCCGGCCAGTTCGAGCAGGACAGATTGGGTGAAGTGGGCCGGGTTCGCCGGCTCCGCGTCGAGGAACCACCGCTGGATCGGCGTGAGCGGCACGTCGCCGACGACGGCTTCGTGCTGCGCCCGTTCGTCGTCGGCCGCGGTGACCACGGTCGCCAGCGACGCGACGGTCTGGTGGGCGAACAGGTCCTTCGAGCGCATCCGCAGTCCCGCCAGCCGCGCGCGGTGCACGATCTGGATGCTGAGGATCGAATCCCCGCCCAGCTCGAAGAAGTTGTCCCGCGCACCGACCCGCTCGCGGCCCAGCACCTCGGCCCAGATCGCCGCCAGCGCCGTCTCGACCGGACCGTCCGGTTCGACGTACCGGTGCTCTTCCGCGTCGGCGTCCGGCAGCGCGGCCCGGTCCAGCTTCCCGTTGCGGGTCACCGGCAAGGCGTCCAGCGCGACGATCGCCGAGGGCAGCATGTACTCCGGCAACGACCGCCCGAGGAACTCGCGCAGGTCCGGTTCGGCGTCCGGCACGACGTAGGCGATCAGCCGTCCGTCCCGCGCGAGCACGGCCGCGTCGGTGACCGCGGGGTGCGCCCGCAGCGCGGCCTCGATCTCGCCGGGTTCGATGCGGTGGCCGCGGATCTTGACCTGCTCGTCGGCGCGGCCGTGGTAGACCAGTTCGCCGTCCGGCCGCCGGGTCACCCGGTCGCCGGAGCGGTACATCCGCTCCCCCGGCGGCCCGAACGGGCAGGCGACGAACCGCGACGCCGTGAGCCCCGGCCGGTCGAGGTAGCCGCGGGCGAGCCCATCGCCGGCGATGTACAGCTCGCCGGGGATGCCCGGCGGCACCGGGTTCAGCCCAGCGTCGAGCACGTAGAGCCGGGTGTTGCGGATCGGGTGGCCGATGGGAACCGGGCCGGCGGGGACGGCGTCCCCGGGTTCGACGCGGTACTCCATGCAGCCGACCGTCGTTTCGGTCGGTCCGTACTCGTTGATCACGGTCGCGGCCGGGTGCGCCTGCCGCCACCGGTCGAGCACGTCGCCGAGCAGCTGCTCGCCGCCGACGACGAGGTCCCGCGGGTCGCCCACCAGGACGGGCAGGTGGCTGGGCGTCGCCTTGAGGAACGTGCACGGCACGGGCTCGGCCTCCAGCACGTCGGCGACCCGGATGCGGCCGCCGGCCAGGAGCGGGCCGAACAGCGTCGTGACGGTGAGGTCGAACGACACCGAGGAGTGCAGCACGGCGGTGCCGCCGAGGCCCGGGTACGCGGCCACGGCCCAGCGCAGGTAGTTCGCCGCCGCGCGGTGGCTCACGACCACGCCCTTGGGCCGGCCGGTCGAGCCGGACGTGTAGATGACGTAGGCCGGGTGCTCCGGGTCGAGGGCGACTTCCGGGGCGTGATCCGGGAAACCGGCCGCGTCGACGTCCTCGACCACGCAGACCGGACGCGCGTCTTCGAGCATGTAGGCGATCCGGTCGGCCGGGTAGCCCGGGTCGATCGGGACGTACGCCGCCCCCGTCTTGAGCACCGCCAGCAGCGCCACCAGCAGGTCCGCGGACCGCGGCAGCAGCACCCCGACCCGCGTCTCCGGGCCGGCCCCGGCGGCGATCAGCTTGTGCGCCAGCCGGTTGGCTCGGACGTCCAGTTCGCGGTGGCTGAGGGAGACTCGGTCGTCGGACACGGCGACGTCGTCGGAGTCGTGGCGCAGCAAGGCGGGCAGGGCGACATCCGGCAGCGGGTCGGGCGGGGCCGTGGCCAGCACGTCCTCGCGCTCGCCCGGCAGGAACAGCGAAAGGTCGCCGACGGGCCGGTCCGGGTCCGTCGCGGCTTCGGTCAGCAGGACCCGCAGCCGTGCGGCCACCCGCTCGATCGCGGCCGTGTCGAACAGGCCGGTGCTGTAGTTGATCGCGCCGCGCAGCGCGCCGTCGTGCTCCTCGAACTGCGCGAGCAGGTCGAAGGTCGCGGTCGTCATCGGCAGCGCGACCTCCTCGGCGGAGAGGGTGCCGCCGCCGGTCTCGTCACCGGTGTTCTGCAGCGCCACCATCACCTGGAACAGCGGGGTCCGGCTCGAGTCGCGGACCGGCTGCACCGCGTCCACCACCCGCTCGAACGGCACGTCCTGGTGGGCGAAGGCGTCGAGGACCGTGGTACGCACCTCGGCCAGGAACTCGCGGAACGGCCGTCTTCCGTCCACAGTGGACCGCAGGACCAGGGTGTTGACGAAGAAGCCGATCAGCCGCTCCAGCTCGGGTCGGTCCCGGCCGGCGGTGACCGTGCCGACCGCGACGTCCTCCTGCCCCGCCCACCGGGCGAGCAGCACCTGGCAGGCGGCGACCAGGGTCATGAACAGCGTGCCGTCGCCTTCGCCCGCCAGCTCCTTGAGCCGCGCGGTGACCTCGGCCGGCACGGTGAACTCGACCCAGCCGCCCTCGGTGGTGCGCACGGGCGGGCGCGGGCGGTCGGTCGGCAGTTCGAGCGGCGCCACGCCGTCGAGGCGCTCGCGCCAGTGGCCGAGCTGCTCGGCGAGCACCGGCCCGTCGAGGGATTCCCGTTGCCAGACGGCGAAATCGGCGTACTGCACGGGTAGTTCGGGCAGGTCCGGTTCCGCGTCCTGAGTGAACGCGGTGTAGCAGGCGTCGAGCTCCGACGTCAGCACGCCGGAGGACCAGCCGTCGGTGACGATGTGGTGCAGCACCAGCAGCAGCACGTGCTCGTCGGGCGCCTGCCGGAACAGGCGCGCCCGCAGCAGCGGCCCGGTGCGCAGGTCGAACGGCTCCCGCAGCTCGCGTTCGAGGGCCGCTTCGGTGAAGTCCTCGACCGGCAGCTCGACGTCGTGCGGTTCGTGCACGAGCTGCACGCCCCGGCCGTCGACGGTGGCGAACGTCGTCCGCAGCGACTCGTGCCGCGCGACGACGGCGTTCAGCGCCCGGCGCAACGCGGGCACGTCCAGCTCGCCGCGCAGCCGCAGCGCCGTCGGCGAGAGGTATTCGGTGCTGCCCGGTTCGAACTCGTCCAGGAACCAAAGGCGTTGCTGAGCGAAGGAAAGCGGCAGGGCACCGTCCCGCGGGACCGCCGGGATCGGCCGCGCGGTGGCCTGGACCGCGGGCAACCCGGCGGCGAACCGGCCGAGGGTGGGCGCGGTGAACAACGCGCGCGGCGAGACCTCAACGCCGAACTCCGCCCGGACGCGGGAGGTGATCCGCATGCTCGTGATCGAGTCGCCGCCGAGCTCGAAGAAGCTGTCGGTGAGCCCGACGCGCTCGACGCGCAGCACGTCGGCCCAGATTTCGGCGAGCCGGATCTCGGTCGTCGTTTTCGGGGCGACGTACTCGGCTTCGACGTCGCGCTCGGGGGCGGGCAGCGCGTGGCGGTCGATCTTCCCGTTGCGGTTCAACGGGATCGCGGGCAGGGCCACGAACGCCGACGGCACGAGGTAGTCCGGCAGGCGGCCGCGCAGCCAGGTCCGCAGGTCGCGCGTTTCGCCGACGACGTAGGCGACGAGCCGGCCGTCGCGGGCCACCACCGTCGTGTCGGTGACCGCCGGGTGCTGCCGGAGCGCGGCCTCGATCTCGCCCGGTTCGACGCGGAAGCCGCGGATCTTGACCTGGTCGTCGACGCGGCCGAGGTAGTCCAGCCGCCCGTCGGCGGCCCGGCGCACGCGGTCGCCGGTCCGGTACATCCGGGTGCCCGGCGGCCCGAAGGGGTCGGCGACGAACCGGTCGGCGGTCAGGCCCGGCCGGTTCAGGTAGCCGCGGGCCAGCTGGGGTCCGGCGAGGAACAGCTCCCCCGCCACGCCGTCGGGCACCGGGTGGCCGGCGGTGTCCAGCACGTAGCCGGCGAGGTTGGCCAGGGGCCGCCCGATCGACGGCCGGCCACCGGTGACGGGGGCGTGCGTGGCGTCGACGGTCACCTCGGTCGGGCCGTAGTAGTTGTGGGCGACGACGCCGGACCCGGCCAGCTCGCGCCAGAGGGCCTCGCCGGTCGCTTCGCCGCCGACGAGCACGGTGGCCGGGCGGTGTTCGCCGGTGAGAAGGCCGGCGCCGAGGAGCTGCTGCAGGTAGGTGGGGGTGAGATCGAGCAGGTCGATCCGGTGGTCGCGGACGTACCGCACGGCGGCGTGCGGGTCGAGCCGGGTGTCGTCGTCGAGGACGTGCAGCTCGTGGCCTTCGATCAGGGCGAGCAGCGGTTCCCAGGAGGTGTCGAAGGAGAACGACGCGGTGAGCGCGGCCCGGGTCCGCGGTCCGCCGAGGAAGACGCCGCGGTGGTTGGCGAGCATGTTCGTCAGTCCGCGGTGCTCGACAAGGACGCCCTTCGGGCGGCCGGTGGAGCCGGAGGTGTAGAGGACGTAGGCGGTGTTCGCGGGGCTGGGCCGGGCGGCGACGGCCGCAGACGGCGCCGGACTGGTGGCCGCGGCGGCAACGAGCCTTGACCCGGCGGCCGCTCCTGGTGCCGGCCGCGCGCCGCCGGCGGCCGCATCCGATGCGGCCGGCAGGTCGGTGCCATCCAGCACCACCACCGGGCGCGCGTCCTCGACCAGCAGCCGCACCCGGTCTTCGGGCAGACCGGGATCGATCGGCAAGTAAGCCGCCCCGGCCTTGAACGCCGCCAGGATCGCGATGACCGCCTCCGCCGAGCGTGGCAGCCGGATCGCCACCACTCGCTCGGGCCCGGCCCCCGCCGCACGCAACCGGTGGGCCAGCTCGGCCGCGCGCGCGTCGAGTTCGGCGAACGTCAGCCGGGTGTCGCGGAAGACCAGCGCCGTCTCGTGCGGGGTCCGCGCGGCCGTCGCTTCGAAGGCGTCCAGGACCGTGCCCGCCGGGACATCGAGCGCGGCACCCATCCCGGCTTGAACCAGGGAAAGCCGTTCTTCGGGCGTCGCCAGGGACAGCTCCCCCACCCGCCGATCCGGCTCGGCGGCGATGGCGCGGACCAGCTGGGCGAGCTGCCCGGCCAGCCGCCGGACCGTCGGCTCGTCGAACAACCGCGGGTCGTAGGACAGCTCGAGGCCGAGCCGGTCGTGCAGGAAAGCCGTCAGGTTGAGCGGGTAACTCGTGGTGTCGAGCGAGCTGACGTCCAGCACGCGCACGCCGTCCTGCCCGCTGTCCTCGATCGGGTAGTTCTCGAACACCACCACGCTGTCGAACAGTGCCGTGCCCGCCGGGACGGCCGTGAACGCCTGCAGCCGCGACAGCGCGAGAAAGTCGTAGCGCCGCGCTTCGGCCTGCGCGCCCTGGATCCCCCGCAGCCACTCGGCCACCGGGAGTCCATTGTGGACGGAAACCCGGGTCGGCACGGTGTTGATGAACATGCCGATCATCGCCTCGACGCCGGGCAGTTCGGCCGGCCGGCCGGACACCGTGGTGCCGAACAGGACGTCGGCTTCGCCGCTGTGCCGGGCCAGCAGCAGCGCCCACGCGCCCTGGACGACCGAGTTCACCGTCAGCGCGGCCGCCTTCGCCACCTCGCGCAGCCGAGCCGACTCGTCGGCGGACAGCTCGACGAGCACCTCCGCGGCCGACTCGGCGCGGTGGGCCTCCTGAGGACGGCGGTCGTACGGCAACGGCGTCGGGGCCGCGAAGCCGCCGAGCACCGCGCGCCAGTGGCGTTCGGCTTCGGCGTGGTCCTGCGCCGCCAGCCACGCCAGGTAGTCGCGGAACGGGCGCCGCGGGGCCAGCGAGGCGGTCCGGCCGCCGGCGATCGCCGCGTACTGCTCGGCCACCTCGCCGAACACCTGAGCCGTGCTCCAGCCGTCGAGCAGGACGTGGTGCGACGTCCAGACCAGCTGGACCTCGTCGTCGGCGACGCGCGCGATTTCCAGGCGCATCAACGGCGGTGCCGTCAGCTCCATCCCCGCGGCCTGGTCGGCTTGGAGCAGCGAGACCAGGGCCGTCTCCTGCTCGGTCTCGGCCAGGCCGCGCCAGTCGTGCTGCCCGACCGGGACGCGGACGTGCCGGTGGACGCGCTGGAGCGGCTCGTCGACGCCGTCCCAGACCATGCTGCTGCGCAGGATCGGCGTCCGGTCCACCACGCGCTGCCACGCCTCGGCGAGCGCGCGCGGGTCGCGGACGCCGGCCAGCCGCAGCCGGAACTGGTCGAAGTACGCGCTCGAATCGCGGTCGACCAGGCTGTGGAACACCATCCCGGCCTGCAACGGGGTGAGCGGGTAGATGTCCTCGACGTCGCGGCCGTCGCCGGCGAGCCGGTCGACGGTGTCCTGGTCGAGCCGCGCCAGCGGGAAGTCCGACGGAGTGCGGCCACCGGCTTCGGCACAGTGGTCCACCACCTCGGCCAACGCCGAGACCAGCTCCGAAGCGAGCGCGCGGACAGTGGATTCGTCGTGCACCTCTTCGGAGTACTCCCAGGTGAAGTGCAGCTCGCCCGCTTCGACCACGCCGACGACGTCGAGCAGGTACGGCCGGGTGCCCTCCGGGTCGCTGTCGTGCCCGAGGGGCTCGCCGCGGCCGGAGTACCAGCCGTCCCCGTCGACGTCCCAGCGGCCGTGGTAGTTGAAGGAGATCCGCGGGGCGGGGTCGTCGCGAAGCGCGGCACCGGGCGCGTCCGGCGGGCTCAGGTAACGCAGGGCTTCGTAGCCGGCACCCTTGTCCGGCACGGCACGCAACTGCTCCTTGACCGCCTTGAGAACGTCACCCCAGTCCCCGGCGGGCTCCGTCAGAACCACCGGGTACTGGGCGGTGAACCAGCCGATCGTCCGGGACAGGTCCAGCGGGGCCGCGATTTCCTCGCGGCCGTGGCCTTCCATCGCGACGACGACGCGCGGACGGCCCGTCCAGCGGGCGAGCACCCGGCCGAGGGCGCTGAGCAGCACGTCGTTGACTTCGGTGCGGTACGCGGCCGGCACGTCCTGCAGGAGCGCGGCGGTCTCGGCCCGGCCAAGTGACACCGAGACCGCGCGCGCCGACTTCGCGCGGTTGCGGCCGGAGCGGTCGACCGGGAGGTCCGTCCGCGCACCGCGAAGGGCAGTTTCCCAATACGCGGTGTGCTTGTCGAGGTGTCCCATTTTCACGTGCTCGGCCAGCGACCGGGCCCAGTGCGTGAACGAGCTGCCCACCGGTTCCAGTGCTTCGCCGTGGTAGGCGCGGTCGAGGTCGCCGAGCAGGACGCGCCAGGAGACGCCGTCCATGACGAGGTGGTGGGCGGTGAGGAACAGCTGGGGCGCGCGGTCGGCGAAGGTGAACAGCACGACCCGCCAGACCGGGCCGTCCGCGATGTCCAGTGATGTCTGCGCGCGGACGGCTTCGGCGTGCATCGCGGCGACGACGTCGTCCACTTCGGACAGGTCGACGTGCCGGAGGACGTCGGCGGCCTCCGCGGCGGCGGGTTCCTGCCGCCAGACACCGTCCACCCGGGAGAACCGCATGCGCAGGGCGTCGTGCCGGTCGGTCACCGCGGCGACCGCGCGGACGAGTCGCGCTCTGTCCACAGCGGACAGCACGACGTGGACGGACATGGTCAGCCGCCACGGCTCGTCGAGGTGCTCGAACAGCCACGACTGGATCGGGCCGAGCGGCGCGGGCCCGGCCTCTTCGACGACCACGGGTGCCGCACTCGGGGTGGCGACCCGGGCCAGCTCGGCGACGGTCTGGTGCTGGAACAGGTCTTTCGACGAGATCCCCAGCCCCGCCTGGCGGGCGCGAGCGACGACCTGGATGCTGAGGATCGAGTCGCCGCCGAGGCCGAAGAAGTTGTCCTCGACGCCGACCCGGTCGACGCCGAGCACCGCCGACCAGATGTCGGCCAGCACCGCTTCTTCGGGTGTGCGCGGGGCGACGTAACGGGTTTCGGTCCGCGCGCCGGGTTCGGGCAGCGCCTTGTGGTCGAGCTTGCCGTTGGCGTTGAGCGGCAGTTCGGGCAGGGCGACGAACACCGCGGGAACCATGTGCGCGGGCAGGGAGCGGCCGAGGAACTCGCGCAGCGCGGTGGTCCCGGGCACGGTCCCGGTCAGGTAGGCGACGAGCCGGCGCGCGTCCCCGGCGCCGTGGGCGACGACGGCGGCACCGGTCACGTCCGGGTGCGCGGTCAGCGCCGCCTCGACCTCGCCCAGTTCGATGCGGAAGCCGCGGATCTTGACCTGGTGGTCGGCGCGGCCGCGGTAGGCCAGTTCGCCCCCGGAAGTCCAGCACAGCAGGTCGCCGGTGCGGTACATCCGGGTGCCGGGCGCCCCGAAGGGGTCGGCGACGAACCGGGAAGCCGTCAGGCCCGGCCGGTTGAGGTAACCGCGGGCGAGTCCGGCACCGGCGACGTACAGCTCGCCGGTGACGCCGGGCGGGACCGGCGCGAGGTCCGCGTCCAGGACGTAGGCGCGCAGGTCCGGGATCGGCACGCCGACGGTAGCGCGGTCGTCGTCGAGGACGCGGTGGGTGACGTGCACGGTGGTCTCGGTGATGCCGTACATGTCGACCAGCCGCGGGCCGTCCGGGTGCCGCCGGCGCCAGTCCGCCAGCCGCACCGGATCCAGTGCCTCGCCGCCGAAGACGACGTACCGCAGGCTCAGCGGCGGCGACGGCAACGTACCGAGCCGGTAGAACGCCGACGGCGTCTGGTTCAGCACGGTCACGCGCTGCTCGGCCAGCAGGGTCAGGAAGTCCTCGGGAGCGCGGACGACGTCGGCCGGGACGACGACGAGCCGGCCGCCGTGCAGCAGCGCGCCCCACAGTTCCCACACCGAGAAGTCGAAGGCGTAGGAGTGGAAGAGCGTCCACACGTCCTGGTCGTCGAAGCCGAACCAGTGCGCGGTCGAGGAGAAGAGCCGCGTGACGTTGGCGTGCGGGACCAGCACGCCCTTCGGCACGCCGGTCGAGCCGGAGGTGTAGATGACGTACGCGGTGTTCTCCGGGTCCACCCGCGCCCCCGGGTCGGTGTCCGGCCAGTTCTCGGCATGCACGTCGTCGACGACGCAGACCGGCCGGGCGTCGGCGAGCGTCGCCTCGATGCGCGCGGCCGGGTAGTCCGGGTCGATCGGCAGGTAGCCGGCGCCGGACTTGAGCACGCCCAGGACCCCGACGACCAGGTCGGCCGAGCGCGGCAGCCGCAGCGCGACCAGGCGCTCCGGCCCGGCGCCCTCGGCGATCAGCCGGTGGGCCAGGCGGTTCGCCCGCCGGTCCAGTTCGCGGTAGGTCAGCTCGGCGCCCTCGTGCGTCACGGCGACGGCGTCCGGCGTGCGCGCGGCCTGCGCGGCGAACAGCTCGGGCAGCGTCGGCTGCGGCTCGGGCTCGCCCGCCGGATTCCAGTGGCGCAGGACCAGTTCGCGCTCGGCGCCGGTCATCCACGGCAGTTCGCCCAGGGGGCGCGACGGTGCCGCCGCGATGCCCTCCAGGAGGGTGCGCAGCCAGCCGGTGAGCCGCTCGATCGTGGCCGGGTCGAACAGATCGGTGTTGTAGTTGACGAGCGCGTCGAGCCGGCCGGCCGTCTCCTGGAAGTGCACCATCAGGTCGAAGCCGGCGGTGACGACCGGCGGGGCCAGCTCTTCGACGTCGAGGCCGGGCAGGGCGGGCCGGGCGTCCGGGGTGTTGTGCAGCACGACCATCACCTGGCACAGCGGCGTGCGGCCGGTGTCGCGCTCGGGCTGCAGGTCGTCGACGACGCGGTCGAACGGGACGTCCTGGTGGGCGAAGGCGTCCAGCACGGTGTCGCGCACGTCGCCGAGGAAGGCGTCGAACCCCCGATCGAGGTCCACAGTGGACCGCAGGACGAGGGTGTTGACGAAGAAGCCGATGAGGCCTTCCAGTTCGGTGCGCTCGCGGCCGGTGACGACGGTGCCGACGGCGACGTCGTCCTGCCCCGACCAGCGGGCGAACAGCAGCTGGCAGGCGGCGAGCAGCGTCATGAACAGCGTGCCGCCGTGCTGCCGGGACAGTTCCTTGAGCCGCGCGGTGGTGCCGGCCGGGACGCTGAATTCGTGCAGGGCGCCGTTCTTGGTGCGGACGGCCGGGCGCGGCCGGTCGGTGGGCAGGTCCAGCACCGGGACGCCGTCGAGGCGGTGCCGCCAGTAGCTGAGCTGCTCGTCGAATTCCGTGCGATCCCGTTGCCAGACCGCGTAATCGGCGTACTGCAGCGGCAACGGCGGCAGCGCCGGGTCCTCGCCGCGGGTGAACGCGGCGTAGAGCGTGGCCAGCTCGCTCAGGAGCACGCCCGAGGACCAGCCGTCGGTGACGATGTGGTGCAGCACCAGCGTGAGCACGTGGTCGCCGGGCGCGATCCGGGTCAGCGCCGTGCGCAGCAGCGGGCCGGTGCGCAGGTCGACCGGGCCGGTCGCGCAGTTCAGCGCGGTGGCGAGGTCGGCGTCCGCCACCGGGACGTCGACCGCGTACGGCGGGTGGATGATCTGGACGCCGCGGCCGTCGACGGTCGCGAACGTCGTGCGCAGCGATTCGTGCCGGGCGACCAGCGCGGTGAGCGCCTGGTTCAGTGCCGCAGTGTCCAGCTCGCCGCGCAGGCGCAGCACGGTCGGCGAGACGTACTCGGTGCTGCCCGGCTCGAACTCGTCGAGGAACCACAGCCGTTGCTGGGCGAAGGAAAGCGGCGCTTCAAGGGGCCCGCCGTCGCGTGGCAGGAGCGGGATCGCCGCCTGCGGGGCGGCCGCGTCGGGCAGCCGCGCGGCGAGCTGCGCCGGGGTGGGCGCGGTGAAGACGAGCCGGGCCGGGACGTCGGCGCCGAGTTCGTCCCGGAGCCGGGAGACGACCCGGATGCCGAGCAGCGAGTCGCCGCCGAGGTCGAAGAAGTCGTCGTCGACGCCGACGCGGTCAGCACCGAGCACCTCGGCCCAGACCCGGGTGACCAGCCGTTCGCGGTCGTCCCGCGGAGCGACGTACTCGGTGGCCGCGGCCAGTTCCGGCTCCGGCAGCGCCCGGCGATCGAGCTTGCCGTGCCGGGTCAGCGGCAGCCGGTCGAGGCGCACGAAGGCCGACGGCACCAGGTGCGCGGGCAGGGTGCGAGACAGTTCGGCTTTCAAGCCGGCGGCGTCGCCCACGACGTAGGCGACCAGCCGGCCGCCGCGCACGTCCACCGCCGCGTCGGTCACGAACGGCCGCAGCGCCGCCTCGACCTCGCCCGGTTCGATCCGGAACCCGCGCACCTTGACCTGGTCGTCGATCCGGCCCAGGTGCTCGAGCTGCCCGTCCACCCAGCGGACGCGGTCACCGGTGCGGTACAGCCGCTCTCCCGGGCCACCGAAAGGGCTGGCGACGAACCGGTCCGCGGTCAGGCCCGGCCGGCCGAGGTAGCCGCGGGCCAGCTGCGCCCCGGCGAGGCAGAGTTCACCCGGCACACCGGGCGGGACGAGCCGCAGGTGCTCGTCGAGGACGTACGCACCGACGTTGCCGAGCGGGCGGCCGATCAGCGGACGGTCACCGGTCACCGGCGCACAAGTCGCGTCCACAGTGGACTCGGTCGGCCCGTAGTAGTTGTGCGCGGCCGTCTCCGAGGCAGCCAGCTCCTGCCACAGGTCGCGATCCACGGCTTCGCCGCCGACCATCAGGAACCGCGGGCGGTGCTCGCCGGTCAGGAGCCCGGCGGGCAGCAGCTGGCGCAGGTAGGACGGTGTCACGTCGAGGAAGTCGACGCGCGAGTCGCGGACGTACCGGGTGAGCGCGGCCGGGTCGAGCCGGGTTTCGTCGGTGATCAGGTGCAGTTCGTGGCCGTCGGCCAGCAGCAGCGGGCCTTCCCACGAGGTGTCGAACGACAGCGTCGCGGTGAGTGCCACCCGCATCGGCTCGCGCCCGAACACGGTCCGGTGGTTGGCGAGGAGGTTGACCAGGGCCGCGTGCTCCACGACGACGCCCTTGGGCATGCCGGTCGAGCCGGACGTGTGGATGACGTAGGCGGCGTCGGATGGGCGTGGCCCGGCCGGTCTCGACCTTCCGGTGGGCACGACGGTACCGTCCAGCACGACCGCCGGCCGCGTGTCGGCCAGCAGGACGCGGATGCGTTCCGCCGGCAGCCCGGGGTCGATGGACAGGTGCACCGCACCCGCCTTGAGCACGGCGAACAACGCGACGATCGCCTCGGCCGACCGGGGCAGCAGTACGGCTACGACGCGGTCCGGCCCGGCACCGCGCGCGGCCAGGTCGGCGGCGAGCGCGTCGGTGCGGGCGGCGAGTTCGGCGAAGCTGAGCCGGACGTCGCCGCAGACCAGCGCGATCGCGTCCGGCCGGGTCCGCGCCTGGTGGTCGAGGAGGTCGACGACGGTCGTCGCGGGGACGTCGAGCGCGCTGGTCCCCCACGCCAGCAGCGTGGCTTCTTCGGCTTCGGTCGTCAGCGGCAGGTCGGCGATCCGGCGCGCCGGGTCCGCGGCGACGCCACTCAGCAGCCGCAGCAGGTGGGTGAGCAGGCGGTCGATCGTCGCGGCCCCGAACAGCTCGGTGCTGTACTCGACGAGCCCGGCCAGCCGCCCGCCGGACTCCTCGAACTCGATCGAGAGGTCGAAGTTCGACGAGTCCCGGGCCACCTCGGCCGGTTCGGCGGTGAGGCCGGGGAACGACGGGCCGCCGCCGGAGTTGTGCAGCAGCACCATGACGTCGAACAGCGGGTGCCGGCCGGGGTCGCGGCCGGCGTGCACGGCGTCGACGAGTTCTTCGAACGGGACGTCGTCGTGGGCGAACGCGTCCAGGACCGTCTGCCGTGCGATGTCGAGGTGGTCCGCGAACGGCAGCGATACGTCCACTGTGGACCGCAGGACGACGGTGTTGACGAAGAACCCGACGACCCGTTCGAGTTCCGGCCGGTCGCGGCCCCGCACGACGGTGCCGAGCGCGATGTCGTCCTGCCCGGTGTAGCGCGCGAACAGCGCCTGGCACGCGGCGACGAGCACGGTGAACAACGTGGTCTCCGACGCGCGGGCCAGCTCGGCCAGCCGCCGGGCGACGTCGTCGGGGACGCTGAACTCGCGGACCGCGCCCGCAGTGCCGCGGGTGGCCGGGCGCGGGTGGTCGGCCGGCAGGTCCAGGGGCGTGATCCCGGCGAGCTGCTCCTTCCAGTGCTCGAGCCCGGCCGCGCGGGTCGGCCGGTCGTGCTGCCACCGCGCGAAGTCCGCGTACTGCAGGGGCTGCGGCGGTAGCTCGGCGTGCGAGCCGTCGCGGTAGAGCAGTCCGAGTTCTTCGGTGAGCACGCCCATCGAGGCGCCGTCGGTGGCGATGTGGTGCACGCAGACGAGCAGCACGTGCTCGGCCGGACCGAGGCGCGCCAGCAGAGCACGCAGCAGCGGCCCGCGGCCGAGGTCGAACGGCCGCACGTACTCCTCGCGCAACACGGCGTCGAGGTCGGCCGGTTCGACGTCGACGACGGGCAGCGGCACCTCGTACGGCGGCCCGATCACCTGCGCGCCTTCGCCGTCGACCTCGGTGAAGGTGGTGCGCAGCGGCTCGTGCCGGGCGATAAGCAGCCGCAGCGCGGTGGCCAGGGCGCCGGTGTCGAGTTCGCCGGTCAGGCGCAGGGCGAACGCGCTGTTGTACTCGGGGTCGCCGGGCCGCAGCCGGCTGAGGAACCAGAGCCGGCGCTGGGCGGACGACAGCGGGATCGGGCGGGAGCGGTCGGCGGCGGCCGGGATCTCCGGCGTGCGCGCCCCCGCTCCCGCCATCCGCCGGCGCAGCGCTTCCTGCAGGTGGGCGGGCAGCGCCGCGATGCGGTCCTGTCGGGACGTGGTCATGGAGCAGTCCTCACGCTTCCTGGTCGAAGGCGAGGCTTTCCAGCTCGCCCAGGATGAGTTCCTCGACGGTTCCGGCCAGCCCGGCGACCGTGCGCGCGGTGAGCACGTCGGCCGGGGTGAGCCGGACGTCGAACAACGCGCTGGCTTGGGCGGCGATCTGCAGGCTGCGCAGGGAGTCGCCGCCGAGGGCGTAGAAGCTGTCTTCGGCGCCGACCCGGGCCACGCCGAGCACCTCGGCCCAGATCCCGGCGAGCGCGCGCTCGGTCTCGGTCTCCGGTTCGACGTGCCGGGTTTCCGGCGTCGCGGGGGCGGGCAGCGCGCGGCGGTCGACCTTGCCGTTGGCGCTGACCGGCAGCCGGTCCAGCGCGACGAAGGCGGTCGGCACGAGGTAGTCCGGCACCGTGCCGGCCAGGAACTCCCGCAGTGCGCCTTCGTCCACATCGGACACGACGTAGGCGACGAGTTGCTTGGCGCCCGGCTGGTCCTCCCGCACGACGACCGCGGCCTGCGCCACGTCCGGGTGCCGGGCCAGCACGGCCTCGACTTCGCCCGGCTCGACACGGAACCCGCGCAGCTTGACCTGGTCGTCACGGCGGCCGAGGAACTCCAGCGTGCCTTCGTTGGTCCAGCGGACGAGGTCGCCGGTGCGGTACATCCGCTCCCCCGGCGCACCGAACGGGTCCGCGACGAAGCGGTCCGCGGTGAGGCCGGGCCGGTCCCGGTAGCCGCGGGCCAGGCCCGCACCCGCCAGGCACAGTTCGCCGGGGACGCCCGGCGGCACCGGGCGCAGATCCGCGTCCACGACGCGGGCCCGCACCCCGTCGAGCGGCCGGCCGATCGGGATCCGGTCCGGGACGACGTCGGCCATGGGGTGCGAAGTCGCGAACGTCGTGGTCTCGGTCGGGCCGTAGCCGTCGACGACCCGCAGTCCGGGACACGCGGACAGGACCCGCCGCACCGACGTGGCCGGGACGACGTCGCCGCCGGTCCAGACTTCGCGCAGACCTTCGAAACAGTCCGGGGTTTCCTGGGCGAGAACGCGGAACAACCCGGCGGTGATCCACATCGCGGTCAGGCCGTGCTCGCGCACGAGGTCCCGCAACGCCGGCGCGTCAACGCCTTCGCCCGGGGCGACGACCACCCGGCCGCCACCCAGCAGCGGCACCCACAGCTCGTACGTCGTGGCGTCGAAGGCCAGCGGCGAGTGCAGCAGGACGCGCTCGTGGGCCCCGCCGCGGAACCGCCGGTCGGCGGCCAGCGCGGCGACATCGCGGTGGCGCACCACGACCCCCTTCGGCACGCCGGTGGAGCCGGAGGTGTACATCACGTACGCCGCCTGGCCGGGATCGACGGCGACTTCGGGGTCCGCGCTGGATTCGTCGTCCACAGAGGACAGCAGCACCGTCCGCGCGAGCGGGTGCTCGTCCGCCGCGATGACGAACCGGACGCCGTCGAGCAGCAGCTTCCGCCGCTCGGCCGGGGCGCGGGTGTCGATCGGCAGGTAGGCGCCGCCCGCCTTGACCACGGCCAGCTCGGCGATCACGGCGTCCGCGCGGCCCACGGCGAGCCCGACCGGTTCCTCCGGCCGCAAACCCAGGCCCACCAGGCGGTTCGCGAGCCGGTTGGCCCGCCGGTTCAGCTCGGCGTAGGTGACCGCCTCGCCGTCGAGGACGGCCGCGACCGCGTCCGGCCGGGTGCGGACCTGCTCGGCGAACAGCTCCGGCAGCGACCGCGCCGGGGGCTCGTCGCCGGTCGCCGACCACTGCGCCAGCAGCTCGGTCTCCTCCGGGGTGGTCATGGTGACCGCGCCGAGGGCCCGGTCGCCGTCCGCGGCCAGCTCGCCGAGGACGGTCAGCAGGTGCCCGGCCAGCCGGGACACCGTCGCGGCGTCGAACAGGCCCGGGTCGTACCCGACGTCGACCGACAGCTCGGCCCCCGGCGACGCGACCACGGTGAGCGGGAAGTTGGTCGTCTCCCGCGCCGACAGGCCGCGCACGGTGAGGCCGTGGCCGGCGGACGCGCCGGTGATCGGGTAGTTCTCGAACACCACCAGGCTGGCGCACAGGTCGACGCCGCCGGGCAGGCCCGCCCAGCCTTGGACCCGGGCGAGGGGCACGTGGCCGTGCCCGCGGGCCTCCGCCTGCGCGGCCTGCAGGCCGGCGAGCCAGTCCGCCACGCGGGCGCTGCGGTCGACGGCGGCCCGGACCGGCAGGGTGTTGATGAAGATGCCGGTGATGTCGTCCACGCCGGGCACCTCGGCCGGCCGGCCGGAAGTGGTGGCGCCGAACACGACGTCGTCGCGTCCACTGTAGACAGACAGCAGCAGCGTCCACGCCCCTTGCAGCACGACGTTGTGGGTCAGGCCGTGGCGCTTGACGAACGCGTCGAGGCGGGCCGTGGCGGTCTCGTCGAGCCTGACCGGCAGCCATTCGGCCGAGCAGGGCGCGTGGCCCGGGGCCGGCGTCCGGTCGGCGGGCACCGGGGTCGGGCCGTCGACGCCGTCGAGCGCGGTGCGCCAGAAGCGTTCGGCGTCCGCCTGGTCCTGGCGGCCCAGCCAGGCGAGGTACTCGCGGAACGGCGGGCGGGCGGGCAGCGGCTGCCCGGCGTAGGCGGTGCAGACGTCCGAGAGCACCTGGAAGACGCTCCAGCCGTCGAGCAGGACGTGGTGGAACGTCCACAGCACCTGGACTTCGGTGGCGGAGAGCCGGGCCAGCGCGACCCGGGCCAGTGGCGCCGTCCCGAGGTCGAGGCCTTCCGCGCGGTCCTCGGCGAGGAGCTTGCGCAGTTCCTCGTCGCGGTCGTGCCCGGTCCAGTCGAGCCGCCGGACCGGCAGGGTGACGCCGCGGTGCACGACCTGGACCGGCTCGGCGACCCCGGCCCAGACGAAGGCCGTGCGCAGGATCGGCGTGCGGTCGACGACGAGCTGCCAGGCTTCGGCGAGCCGGCCGACGTCGGTGACGCCGTCGAGCACGAACGTCGCCTGCTCGAAGTACAAGCCTTGGGCGGCCTGGGAAAGACCGTGGAACACCATGCCGCCCTGCATCGGCGTGACCGGGTAGACGTCCTCGGCGCCGCGGGCGACCAGTTCGTCCACTGTGGACTGGCTCAGCGGTACCAGGGGGAAGTCCGACGGGGTCCGGCCGCCCGCGCCCGGCTCGGCGCAGTGCGCGACGATCTCCCGCAAGGCCGTCAGCATCCGCTCGGCGAGGTGCTCGACGGTGCTGCGGTGGTGCACGTCGGCGATGTGCGACCAGGTCAGCTCCAGCTCCCCGCCCACGACCCGGCCGACGACGTCGAGGGCGTGCGTGCGGGGTGCGTCCGGGTCGACGTCGGCGTCGAGCCCGCCGGCGGCGTCGTCGAACCGGCCGAGGTAGTTGAAGCTGACCAGGGGGTCGATCGCGGGAGCCGTGCCGGTCAGGTACCGCAGGGCGCCGTAGCCGATGCCGCGCCGCGGAACCGCCCGCAGCTGCTCCTTGACCGACTTCAGCGCGGCTCCCCAGTCGTCCGGGACGTCCAGCGCGACCGGGAACATGGTGGTGAACCAGCCGACGGTCCGGGAGAGATCGACGTCGTCGAACAGCTCTTCCCGGCCGTGCCCTTCCAGGTCGACGACCGGGGTGTGCCCGGTCCAGTCCCGCAGCACGCGGCCGAGCGCGGTCAGCAGCACGTCGTTGACCTGCGTCCGGTACACCTCGGGGACGTCGTGCAGCAGCGCCCGCGTCTCCTCGGCGGTGAGCCGGACGGTGACTTCGCGGCTGTCGGCGATGGTGGCCGGGCCCTCGCCGTCGGCGGGGAGCGGCGGCACCGGCGGCAGGCCGCGCCAGTGGTCCAGTTCGTCGTCGAAGCCGCCGGCCTCGGCGTAGTCGGCCAGCCGCCGCGCCCAGGCGAGGAAGGACGTCGTCTTGGGCGCGAGCTGTGCACCGCGGTAGGCGGCGTGGAAGTCCTCCAGGAGGATCCGCCACGAGACGCCGTCGACGACCAAGTGGTGCGCGGCCAGCAGCAGCCGCCGCCCGTCGAGGACGGCGTTCAGCAGCGGCCCGCGGCCGAGGTCGAAGGACACGTGGTCGGTGCGCAGTTCGGCGGGCCACACCGGTTCGCCGTGCTGGACCCCACCCTCGAACCGCAGGCGGAGAGCGTCGTGGTGCGCCCACACCGCTTCGAGCGCACGGCGGAGAGCCTCCTCGTCGACGTCCTCGGCGAACTCGAGGACCACGCGCTGGTCGAACCGCGCGGGCTGCGTCTCGAAGTACCACCGCTGGATCGGGGTGAGCGGAGCCTCGCCGGTGACCGGGCCCTGCTCGGCTCGCGGACCGTCGTCCTCGCTCGCGTGCGCGGCGAGCGCGGCCAGGGTCGGGTGCCGGAAGACGTCGTGCGGCAGCAGGGTCAGGCCGGCGCGGCGGGCGCGGGAGACGACCTGGATGCTGAGGATCGAGTCGCCGCCCAGCTCGAAGAAGTTCGTCTCGGCCCCGACGTCCTCGACGCCGAGCACGTCCGCCCAGATCGCGGCCAGCGCCCGCTCGGCCTCGGTCGACGGCGCCCGATGCGTGCCGGCCGCGGCGAAGTCCGGGGCGGGCAGGGCGTTCCGGTCGAGTTTCCCGTTGACGTTCAACGGAAAGCGCTCGAGCCGGACGAACGCCGCCGGAACCATGTAGTCCGGCAGCGTCTGCCCGAGGAACTCGGCCAGGTCGTCCGCGTCGCCGGTGAAGTACGCGACCAGGCGTTTGACGCCGTGGTCTTCGCGCGCCACCACCGCGGCCTGGGCGACCCCGGGGTGCGCGGCCAGCGCCGCTTCGATCTCGCCGGGCTCGATCCGGAACCCGCGGACCTTGACCTGCTCGTCGGCGCGGCCGACGAATTCGAGCGCGCCGTCGCCGGTCCAGCGCACCAGGTCGCCGGTGCGGTACATCCGCTCCCCCGCCGGCCCGAACGGGTCGGCGACGAACCGCTCGGCCGTCAACCCGGGCCGGCCGAGGTACCCGCGTGCCAGGCCGTCTCCGGCGAGGTACAACTCACCCGGGGCGCCGGGCGGGACCGGCCGCAGGTCCGGGCCGAGGACGTAGGCGCGCATGTTGTCGAGGGGCCGGCCGATCGGGACGACGTCCGGGACCGCCCCGGGCATCGGGTACACGGTCGCGAAGGTCGTGGTTTCGGTGGGGCCGTAGACGTCGGCGACCACGGTGTCCGGGCAGGCCTCCCGAACCCGGCGCAGGGCCGCGGCCGGCACCGCGTCGCCGCCGGTCCACACCTCCCGCAGGCCGGCGAACACCGCCGGGGCCTCCTGCGCGACCAGCCGGAACAGCCCGGTGGTGAGAAAAGCGCCGGTCACGCCGTGCATGGTCAGCAGCCGGCCGAGGGTGTCGACGTCGAGGTCGCCCGGCGGCGCGACCACGACCGTGCCGCCGCCGAGCAGCGGCACCCAGAGTTCGTACGTCGAAGCGTCGAACGAGTGCGGCGAGTGCAGCAGCACCCGGTCGTGCGGGCCGAACCGGTGGTCGGCGGCGAGGGCCACGACGTCGCGCCGGCGCACGGCCACGCCCTTCGGTATCCCTGTCGAACCGGACGTGTACATCACGTACGCGAGGTTGTCCGGGTCCGCCGTGGGCAGCGGTACGTCCGCCGTCCGGCCGTCCGGCACGACGACGAGTCCATTGTGGATCGCCCGGGCGGTCCAGGCCCAGGTGTCGTCGGCTACGAGGATGGTGACGCCGGCGAGAAGGGTCTTGAGACGCGGCGCCGGCGCGCGGGTGTCCAGCGGCAGGTAGGCCGCGCCCGCCTTGATGATCGCCAGTTCGGTGACGAGCAGCCGGGGCGAACGTTCCATGAGCACCGCGACCAGGCGTTCGGGCCCGGCACCGAGCGAGACCAGGTATCGCGCGAGCCCGTCGGCAGCTTCGTCCAGCTCGGCGTAGGTCAGCTGGAAGTCGTCCCCGGTCAGCGCGATTGCGTCCGGGGTACGCGAGACCTGCGCGGCGAACAACTCCGCCAGATCACCCTCGGGCAGCGGGTGTGCGGTGGCGTTCCATTCGACCAGTACCTGGTGGCGTTCGGCGTCGTGCAGCAGGCCGACGTCCGCCAGGGGCCGGTGCAGGTCCGCGGCGAAGGCGTCGAGGACGCCGGTCAGCTGCCGGGCGATCCGCTCGGCCGTCGCCGTGTCGAACAGGTCCGGGTCGTAGCCGACGTCGAGGGTGATCCGCTCCCCCGGCGAGGCGACCACGCTGAGCGGGTAGTTGGTCGTCTCGGCCGCGTCGACGTCACGCAAGGTCAGGCCGTGCGCCGCCGCGGTGTCGGCCGGGTAGTTCTCGAACACGACGATGCTGTCGAAGAGACTCCCCGTACTGCCGCTCCACGCCTGCAGCTTCGTCAGCGGCAGGTGCCCGTACCGGCGCGACTCGACCTGGCGCGCCTGCAGCGCCGACAGCCACTCCGCCACCGAGTCGCCCGCGACGGTGACGCGCACGGGCAGGGTGTTGATGAAGATGCCGGTGACGTCGTCGGCGCCGGCCAGCTCGACCGGACGGCCGGAGACCGTGGTGCCGAAGCAGACGTCCGGCTCGCCGCCGAGGCGGGCCAGCAGCAGCGCCCACGCGCCCTGCAGGACGGTGTTCACCGTGAGCCCGGCGCGGCGGGCCGCGTCCCGCAGCCGCTCGGAGTTTTCGAGCGGGATGCGCAGCCACTCCGAGGACCGGGTGGTGTGCGCCTGCGCGGGCACGCGGTCGAAGGGCAGCCGGGCGGGTTCTGCCAGGTCACCGAGTTCGGCTCGCCAATGCCGTTCGGCCTCGGTGTCGTCCTGGCGGGACAGCCAGGCCACGTAGTCACGGAACGGCGGCCGGTCGGGCAGCTCACTGCCGGCGTAGGCGGCGAAGACGTCGGACAGCACGCCGAAGACGCTCCAGCCGTCGAGCAGGACGTGGTGGAACGTCCACAGCACGCGGACTTCGGTGTCGGACAGGCGTGCGAGCGCCAACCGCAGCAACGGCGTCTCGGTCAGGTCGAGGCCGCGGGCGCGGTCGGCGTCGAGGAGGTCCCGCCAGGCCTGGTCTTGCTCGTCCGAGGTGTGGCCGCGCCAGTCGTGGTGGGTGACCGGGACGTCGGCGTGGCGCTGCACGACCTGGACGGGCTCGGGCACGTCCTCCCACACGATCCGCGTCCGCAGCACCGGGGTCCGGTCGACGACCCGCTGCCACGCCCGTTCGAGCACAGCCGGGTCGCGGACGCCGTCGAGCACGAAGGCGACCTGCTGGAAGTAGACGCGTTCCTCGCTTTGGGACAGCGCGTGGAAGACCATGCCGGATTGCATCGGCGTCAGCGGGTAGACGTCCTCGACCGCGCGCCCGTCGCCGACCAGTTCGTCCAGAGTGGACTGATCGAGCTCGGCCAGGGGGAAGTCGGACGGCGTGCGGCCACCCGCGCCCGGTTCCGCGCAGTGCCGGACGATCTCGCGCAGGGCGTCGAGCATCGCGGTGGCGAGTGTGTCCACAGTGGATTTCCGGTGGACACCCTCGGCGTAGTACCAGGTCAGCTCCAGTTCACCGGCTTCGACGCGGCCGACGACGTCGAGCAGGTGCGCCCGCGCCGAGCGGGGGCTCTCGTCGGATTCGAGGCGGCCGGAGCCGAATTGCCCGAGGTAGTTGAAGCTGACCTGGGGGTCGATCGCCGGGGCCGTGCCGGCCAGGTAGCGCAAGGCGCCGTAGCCGATGCCCCGCCGCGGGACCGCGCGCAGCTGCTCCTTCACGGCCTTGAGCGCGGTGCCCCAGTCGTCCGGGACGTCGAGGGCCACCGGGAACACGGTGGTGAACCAGCCGACCGTTCTCGACAAGTCGACATCGGCGAACAGGTCTTCGCGGCCGTGCCCTTCGAGGTCGACGACGGGGGTCGCCCCGGTCCAGTCCCGCAGCACCCGGCCGAGCGCGGCCAGCAGCACGTCGTTGACCTGCGTCCGGTAAACCGGCGGGACCTCGCGCAGCAGCGCGTTCGTCTCCGGCTCGGACAGCCGGACGGTGACCGATCGCATTCCGGCGACCGTCGTGTCCCCGTCGCCGTCGAGCGGGATCGGCGCCGCTTCGGGCAGGCCGCGCCAGTGGGCGAGTTCGTCGTCGAAGCCGCCGGACTCGGCGTGCTCGGTCAGCCGGCCGGCCCACTCGCGGAACGACGTCGTCCGCGGGCCGAGGTCGATCGGTTCGCCCCGCAGCGCCTGCTCGTAGGCGCGTTCGAAGTCCTCGATGAGCACCCGCCAGGACACGCCGTCGACGACGAGGTGGTGCACGGCGAGCTCGACGTCGTGTTCGGAGACGTCCAGGCGGACGAGCGGGGTCTCGGCGCCGACCGGGCCGTTCTCCTGGTGCCGGCCGTCTTCGTCGTGGGTGAACCGCATCCGGAGGGCGTCGTGGTGCGCCAGCAGCGCGTCGACGGCCTGGCGAGCCGCGCGGACGTCCACTGTGTCCGGTCCCAGGTGGACGAACTGGTGGAAGTGGTCCGGCGCGGCGGTCTGCGTCGCGAAGAACCAGCGCTGGATCGGCGTCAACGGCACCGAACCGCTGACCGGGCCGCGCTCGGCGGTCTCGGTGGCGGTGCGCGCCGCCGCGGCGAGCGCGGCCGGCGTGCGGTGGGCGAACAGGTCACCCGGCAGCAGCTCCAAGCCGGCCCGGCGGGCCCGGGACACGACCTGGATGCTGAGGATCGAGTCGCCGCCGAGGGCGAAGAAGTCGTCGGTCGCGCCGACGCGCTCGACGCCCAGCACCTCGGCCCAGATGTCGGTGACCACGCGTTCGCGGTCGGTCCGCGGCGCCACGTGCTCCCGGCCGCCGAAATCGGGCGCGGGCAACGCGTTCCGGTCGAGCTTGCCGTTGACGTTCACCGGGAACCGGTCCAGCCGGACGAACGCGGCGGGCACCATGTAGTCCGGCAGCGTCCGGCCGAGGAACTCCGCCAGCCCGGCGGTCTCGCCGACGACGTAAGCGACCAGCCGCTTCACGCCGCCGTCCGCGCGGGCCAGCACCGCGGCCTGCACGACGTCCGGGTGCTCGCCGAGCGCCGCCTCGATCTCGCTCGGCTCGACGCGGAAGCCGCGGACCTTGACCTGCTCGTCGACGCGGCCGACGAACTCGAGCGCGCCGTCGTCGGTCCAGCGCACGAGGTCGCCGGTGCGGTACATCCGCTCTCCCGGCGGCCCGAACGGGTCCGCGACGAACCGGTCGGCGGTCAGGCCCGGCCGGCCCAGGTAGCCGCGCGCCAGCCCGGCGCCGGCGATGTGCAGCTCGCCGGGCGCGCCGGGCGGGGCCGGCCGCAGGTCGCCGTCGAGCACGTAGACCCGCGTGTTGTCCAGGGGCGCGCCGATCGGGACGACGTCGGGGATTTCGCCGGGCAGCGGGTGCACGGTCGCGAAGGTCGTGGTTTCGGTGGGGCCGTAGACGTCGGCGACGAGGACGCCGGGGCAGGCGGCCTGGACCCGGCGCAGGGCGGCGGCGGGCACGGCGTCGCCGCCGGTCCAGACCTCGCGCAGCCCGGCGAAGACCTCGGGGGCTTCCTGGGCGACCAGCCGGAACAGCCCGGTGGTGAGGAACGCGCCGGTGACGCCGTGCGTGGTGAGCGCGCGGCCGAGGGTGTGGACGTCGAGGTCGCCGGGCGGGGCGAGCACGACCGTGCCGCCGTTGAGCAACGGCACCCACAGCTCGTAAGTGGAAGCGTCGAAAGCCTGCGGCGAGTGCAGCAGCACCCGGTCGTGCGCGGCGAACCGCCGGTCCGCGGCCAGCGTGACGACGTCGCGGTGCCGCGCGGCCACGCCCTTGGGCTTGCCCGTCGATCCGGAGGTGTAGATGACGTAGGCGAGCTGGTCGGCCTCGATGGCCACGTCCGGCGGCGTTTCCGGCTGGTCGTCCGCACCGTTCACGATCGGTCCACTGTGGACCTCGCGGGCGGTCGCCAGCCAGGTCTCGTCGGCGACCAGTACGTCGGCCTCGGCTTCGGCCAAGAGCAGCCGCAGCCGGTCGGCGGGCGCCCGCAGGTCCAGCGGCAGGTACGCGCCACCGGCCTTGAGGATCGCCAGCTCGGCGACGACGAGCGCGGGCGAGCGGTCCACCAGGACGGCGACCCGGTCCTCCGGCCGGACACCGAGGTCGAGCAGCCGGTGGGCCAGCCGATTCGCGCGAACGTCGAGTTCGCCGTACGTGACGCTCTGGTCGTCGGTCACCAGCGCGATCGCGGCCGGGTCGGTGCGCGCGCGGGCCGCGAACAGCTCGGGCACGGTCCCGGCCGGCACCGGGGCCGCGGTGTCGTTGCGCTCGGTGAGCAGCTGCCGGACCTCGGCGGCCGAGAGCATCGGCACGTGCGTCACCGGCTCGTCCGGGGCGGCGACCATGCCCCGGACCAGGGCTTCGAGGTGGGCGGCGAGCCGGGCGGCGACCGCCGGGGCGATGACGGCCGGGTCGTGGGTCAGCACCAGCGACAACCGGCGGCCCGGGTAGGCGACCAGGCCGAGCGGGTAGTTCGTGCGCTCGGCGGCGACGACATCGCGCAGCCCGGAGACTTCGTCGACGGGGTAGTTCTCGAACACGACGATGCTGTCGAACAGGCTGCCGCCGCTGCCGCTCCACGCCTGCAGCCGGGGCAGGCCGACGTGGCCGAACCGCCGGGATTCCGCCTGCGCGGCCTGGAGGTCGCGCAGCCAGGCGGCGACGCCGTGGTCCCGGTCGAGCCGGACGCGCACCGGGAGCGTGTTGATGAACAGGCCCGGGATGTCGTCCGCGCCGGGCAGTTCGGCCGGGCGGCCGGACACCGTCGCGCCGAAGCAGACTTCGGTTTCGCCGCTGTAGCGGGAAAGCAGGGCCGCCCAGGCGCCTTGGACAAGGGTGTTCACGGTCAGCCGGTGGCGGCGGGCGAAGGCGTAGACCGCCGCCGACCCGGCGTCGTCGAGTTCGAGGGGAACTCGGGCGCTGGAACTGGCCGAGTGGGTGCGCCCCGAGGCCCGGTCGCCGGGCAGCGGCGTGGGCGTCACGCCGGCGAGTTCGGCGCGCCAATACGTCTCGGCGAGGGTGTCGTCCTGGTCGGCCAGCCACGCCGCGTATTCGCGGAACGGCCGTCGTGGCGGCGGCTGTTCGCCGCGCAGCAGCGCGACGACGTCGTTGAGGATCCCGAAGACGCTCCAGCCGTCGAGCAGGACGTGGTGGAACGTCCAGATCACGCGCACGGCCGTGCCGGAGAGTCTCGCGATGGCCAGCCGGGCCAGCGGCGCCTTCGTCAGGTCCAGCCCTTCGGCCAGGTCCGCGGCGAGGTACTCGGCTTCGTCGACGGCGTAGGTGACCGGGAGCTCCGCGGTGCGCTGGACGATCTGGAGCGGCTCGGGCACGCCGTCCCAGACGATCCGGCTGCGCAGCACCGGCGTCCGGTCGACGATCCGCTGGAACGCCTCGCCGAGCCGGCGCGCGTCGGGGACGTCGTCGAGGGTGAAGGAGATCTGTTCGAAGTAGACACGTTCGCCGGGCTGGGCCAGGTCGTGGAAGACCATGCCGGCCTGCATCGGCGTCAGCGGGTAGACGTCTTCGACTTCGCGACCGTCGCCGACCAATTCGTCCACAGTGGATTGATCGAGACCCGCGAGGGGGAAGTCCGACGGCGTGCGGCCGCCCGCGGCCGGGTCCGCGCAGTGCGCGACGATCGCCCGCAACGCGGCCAGCATTCCCTCCGCCAGCCGCTTGACGGTGGCCTCGTCGTGGACGCCTTCGGCGTAGTGCCAGCCGAATTCGAGCGTGTCGCCGTCGACCCGGCCGACGACTTCGAGGAGGTGCGGGCGGCTGTCGCTGGGGTCGGCGTCCAGGGACAGCTCGCGGTGCAGCCCGGTGCAGAGGTCGCCGGGCAGGTCGAACTGGCCGAGGTAGTTGAAGCTGACCGGCGGGGTGATCACCGGCGCCGTCCCGGTCAGGTACCGCAGGGCGCCGTAGCCGATGCCGCGCCGCGGAACCGCCCGCAGGTGCTCCTTGATCGACTTCAAGGCGGTGCCCCAGTCGTCCGGGACGTCCAGGGCCACCGGGAACATCGTGGTGAACCAGCCGACCGTGCGCGAGAGGTCGGCGTCGAACAGTTCCTCGCGGCCGTGGCCTTCGAGGTCGATCACCGGGACGTGCCCGGTCCACTCCCCCAGCACGCGGCCGAGCGCGGTCAGCAGCACGTCGTTGACCTGCGTCCGGTAGACCTCGGGCACCTGCCGCAGCAGCGCCCGCGTCTCCGCCGCGGTGAGCCGGACGGTGACCGCGCGGGCCCGGCCGACCGTGTTCGCGCCGTGGCCGTCGACCGGGATCGGGGCCGCCTCGGGCAGGCTCCGCCAGTGGTCGAGTTCGTCGTCGAAGCCGCCCGCTTCGGCGTGCTCGGCGAGCTTGCCGGCCCAGTCGCGGAACGACGTCGTCCGCGGGCCGAGGTCGACCGCTTCGCCGCGGGTGACCTGGTGGTAGGCGCGGTCGAGGTCTTCGAGCAGCAGCCGCCAGGACACGCCGTCGACGACCAGGTGGTGCGCGGCCAGGTGCAGCACGCGCCGGCCGGGCTCGCCGGACAGCGTCCACCGCAGCATCGAGTGCCCCTCGCCGACGAGGGCGTTGTACTGCCGCCAGCCGTCTCCGTCGGGCTCGAACCGCATGCGCAGGGCGTCGTGGTGCTCGGCCAGCGCGGCCAGGGCCGTGGCGAGGGCGACCTCGCCGGCGTTCGCCGCGAGCTCGACCGCGATCGCCTGGTCGAACCGGTACGGCACCGCCGAGGTCTCGAAGAACCAGCGCTGGATCGGCGTGAGCGCGACCTCGCCGGTCACCGGCCCGCGGTCGGGGCTCGTCGCGGCGTCCCCGATCACCGGGGCGAGCGCCGCGATGGTCTGGTACCGGAACAGGTCGGCCGTGGTCACGGCGAGGCCCGCGCGCCGGGCCCGGGCGCTGACCTGGATGCTCAGGATCGAATCGCCGCCGAGGGCGAAGAAGTTGTCCTCGACGCCGACGCGCTCGACGCCGAGCACGTCGGCCCAGATGCCGGCGAGGACGGCTTCCCGCTCGGTGCGCGGCGTCCGGTCCCCGGCGGACTCGAAGCGCGGCTCGGGCAGGGCGTGCCGGTCGACCTTGCCGTTGGCGTTGAGCGGCAACGCGTCCAGGACGACGATCGCCGACGGCACCATGTAGTCCGGCAGCGTGCGACCCACCGCGCGTCGCAGTGCGTCGACGTCCACAGTGGACTCGTCGACCGGGACGACGTACCCGGCCAGCTGCTTGCGCGCGCCGGTGACGCGGACGGCCACGACGGCCTGGGCGATGCCCGGCTGGGCGGCCAGCACGCGTTCGACCTCGGCGGGTTCGACGCGGAAGCCGCGGATCTTCACCTGGTCGTCGGCGCGGCCGGCGAACTCGAGGGTGCCGTCGGTGCGCCAGCGGCCGCGGTCGCCGGTCCGGTACATCCGGTCGCCCGGCGCGCCGAAGGGGTCGGCGACGAACCGCTCGGCGGTCGCGCCGGGCCGGGCGAAGTACCCGCGGGCGAGTCCCGCGCCGGCGACGCAGACCTCGCCGAGCGCGCCGCGCGGCACCAGCCGGAGCCGGTCGTCGAGCAGGTAGATCCGCATGCCGGCCAGGGGCGTGCCGATCGGGACGGTCTCGGGGACCGCGTCGGCCGACGGCATCGGGAACGACGAAGCGAAGGTGGTGGTCTCGGTCGGGCCGTAGCCGTCGACGACCGTAAGCCCTGGGCAGCCGTCGAGGACCCGGCGTGCGGCGGCCGGCGGGACGACGTCGCCGCCGGTCCAGACCTCGCGCAAGCCGGCGAAGCACTCCGGGTCGTCCTCGGCGAAGAGCCGGAAGAGCCCGGCGGTCAGCCACAGCGCGGTGATCCGGTACTCGGCCGTGAGCCGGCGGAGGGCGTCGGCGTCCAGGTCGCCGGATGGCGCGACCACGACGGTGCCGCCGTTCAGCAGCGGGACCCACAGCTCGTAGGTCGAGGCGTCGAAGGCGAGCGGCGAGTGCAGCAGCACCCGCTCGTGGGCGCCGCCGGCGAACCGGGGATCGGCGGCGAGGGCGGCGACGTCGGCGTGTCGCACGGCCACGCCCTTCGGGACGCCGGTGGAGCCGGAGGTGTACTCGACGTAGGCGAGGTTGTGCGGGTCCAGGACCACGTCCGAAGTGGACGTCGGCTCGTCGACGTCGGTGACCACGAACGGGGCCGGGTGGACGTCGGCCGCCGTGTCCTGCCACCGTTGGTCGGTGAGCAGCAGCGGGGTGCCGTCGAGGACCAGCCGCATCCGGTCGGCCGGGGCGCGCAGGTCGAGCGGCAGGTAGGCGGCGCCGGCCTTGAGGATCGCGAGTACCGCGACGACCTGGTCTGCCGAGCGGTCCATGAGCACGCCGACGCGGTCCTCCGGGCGGACGCCGAGGCGGATCAGCCGCCGCGCGAGCCGATCTGCGCGGTTCTTCAGCTCGCGGTAGGTCAGCTCGGCTTCGCCTGCCACCGCCGTCGCGTCCGGGTGGCGGTCGGCGCGGCGGTCGAAGAGGTCCGGGACAGTGCCTTCCGCGCTTCTCGTGCTCGGCGGGAGCAGGAAGCGGCGATCCTCGTCGGTGAGCACGGGGAGGTCACCCACCGGGCGCGCCGGGTCGGCGGCGATCCCGGTCAGCAACGTCTCCAGGCTGTGCGTGAGGCACTCGATCGTGGCCGCGTCGAAGAGCGCGGTGGCGTACTCGACGGTGACGCGCAGGCCGTCGGCGTGCGGCCAGAACTCGACGACCAGGTCGAACCGGGCCGACGGGCGCGGCAGGTCGTACTCGGTCACCCGCAGGTCGCCGGCCTCGCGAGGCTGTACGAGCGGGGTCTGCAGGACGACGACGGCCTGCACCAGCGGCGTCCGCGAGGGGTCGCGGTCCGGCTGCACCTCGTCGACGACGCGGTCGAAGGGGACCTCGCCGTGGGCGAACGCCGCCAGCACGGTCTCGCGGAACTCGCCGAGGAAGTCATCGAACGACCGGTTGGAGTCCACAGTGGACCGCAGGACGAGGGTGTTGACGAAGAACCCGGTCAGCGACTCGAGTTCGGCGCGGTCGCGGCCGGCGACCGCGGTGCCGACGGCGATGTCGCGTTGCCCGCTGTAGGCGGCCAGGAGCACCTGCACCGCGGCGGTGAGCGTCATGAAGAGCGTGGCGCCACCGGCGCGGCCGGCGTCGGCGATCCGCCCGACCAGGTCGGCCGGGAGGTCGTGCCGGTGCACCGCGCCGTCGGTCGTGCGCTGCGGCGGGCGGGGCCGGTCCGTCGGCAGGGCGAGCGGTTCGATGCCTTCGAGTGTTTCGCGCCAGTAGCCGAGCTGGTCGTCCGAAGTGGACTCCAGGCGCCAGTGCGTGTAGTCGCGGTAGTCCAGGGTCAGCGGCGGCAGGGTCACGCCGATGTAGAGGTCGAGGAGTTCTTGGGTGAGCACGCCGATCGAGCGGCCGTCGGTGACGATGTGGTGCTGGCACAGCAGGAGCAGGTGCTCGCCCGGGCCGAGCGGGAACAGCGTGGCGCGGGTCAGCGGGCCGGCCCGCAGGTCGAACGGCTCGCTCAGCTCGGCCTTCAGCACGTCGTCGTCCGGCGGTTCTTCCTTGACGCGCAACGGGATATCGCCGGTGGGCGCGATCCGCTGGACGCCTTCCCCGAACGTCGTCCGCAGCGATTCGTGCCGCGCGCAGAGCGACGCCAGGGCCCCGCGCAGGGCGTGGACGTCGAGCGGGCCGGACAGCCGGAGCCCGACCCCGGTGTTGTACTCGGCGCTGCCCCCGGTCAGTTCGTCGAGGAACCACAACCGCCGCTGGGCCGGGGACAGCGGGATGACGTCGGACGGCGGCGCGACCGGGATCGCGGCCTCGCCCGGCGCCGCTTTCGCCAGGACGCTCGCCAGCTCGGCCACCGTGGGCGCGTCGAACAGCGTTCGCGCCGACAGCCCGGCGCCGAACTCCCGGCGCAGCCGCGAAAGCGCTTGCACCGCCAGGATCGAGTCACCACCGAGGGCGAAGAAGTCCTCGTCGACACCGAGCCGCTCGACGCCCAGCACTTCCGCCAGGACGCCCGCGACGGCACGTTCGGTGCCCGTCCGCGGCTCGGTGCTTTCCGCGGTCTCGGCCGGCGGCGCGGGCAGGGCACGGCGGTCGACTTTTCCGTTGCTGCTCAACGGAAGCGTGTCGAGCACGACGAACGCCGACGGCACCATGTAGTCGGGCAGCGCCGCGGCGGCGACCGCTTCGAGGCCACCCGGCTCCCCCACCACGTAGGCCACCAGGCGCTTGACGCCGGGCCGGTCCTCCCGCGCCACCACGACGACCTCGGCGACGCCGGGAGCGGCGGCGAGCACGGTCTCGATCTCGCCCAGCTCGACCCGGAACCCGCGGACCTTGACCTGGTCGTCGACCCGGCCGAGGAACTCCAGCTCGCCGTTTCCGCTGCGGCGCACCAGGTCGCCGGTGCGGTACATGCGGTCGCCGGGCGCGCCGGCCGGGTCGGCGACGAACTTCTCCGCCGTCGCACCGGGCCGGGCCCAGTAGCCGCGGGCCAGCCCGGCGCCGGCCAGGTGGAGTTCGCCGGGTTCGCCGTCGGCGGCCGGGGTGAGGTCACCGTCCAGGACGTACGCGCGCACGCCGTCGATCGGCCGGCCGATCGGTACCGCCGCCGGTACCCCGTCCGCCGACGGCAGCCGGTGGGCCGTGGCGAAGGTGGTCGTCTCGGTCGGGCCGTAGCCGTCGACCACGGTCAGGCCCGGGCACGCCCGCAGCACGCGCCGCACGGACTCGGCCGGGACGACGTCCCCGCCGGTCCAGACCTCACGGACGCCGCGGAAGCAGTCCGGTGCTTCCTGCGCGACCACGCGGAATAGTCCAGCCGTCAGCCAAAGCGCCGTCACGCCGTGTCGCGTGAGGACGGTCCGCAGCGTCTCGACGTCCAGGTCGCCGGGCGGGGCGACCACCACGGTGCCGCCGTTCAGCAGCGGCACCCACAGCTCGTACGTCGACGCGTCGAAGGCGACCGGCGAGTGCAGCAGCACGCGCTCGTGGGCGCCGCCGGCGAAGCGGCGGTCCGCGGCGAGCGCCACGACGTCGCGGTGCCGGACGGCGACTCCCTTGGGCGTGCCGGTCGATCCCGAGGTGTGCATCAGGTACGCCAGCCGGTCCGGGTCGCCCTGCGGCAGCACGAATTCCGCGTCCGGCAGCGGTTCCGCCGCGTGCACGGTGAGTCCACCGTGGATCGCGGCGGCCCGGTCCGGGTCGTCGGTGACGAGGATCGGCACCCCGGCGTCGGCCAGGAGAGCGCGCTGCCGGGTGTCCGGCGCGCGGCCGTCGAGGGGCACGTACGCGCCCCCGGCCGTCACGACGGCCAGCTCGGCGACGACCAGCTCCGCCGACCGGCCGAGCAGGAGCCCGACCCGGTCCTCCGGCCGCAGGCCGAGCCGCACGAGGTGCGCGGCGAGCCGGTCGGCCCGCTCGTGCAGCTCGCCGTACGTCAGCCGGAGGTTCTCGCCTTCCACGGCGACGGCGTCCGGCGCCGAAAGCGCCCGTGCGGCGAACAGTTCCGCCAGGCCGGCGGTTCTCGGCGCGGTACCGTCCGTTTCGGCCGGCGTGTCTTGCACGGTCATCGTCTTCGCTACCTTCCGGGCACGACGGGGAACCCGCCGCTACCGGCGGGGAGGGAGAGGGGTTTGCTTCAGCGGCGCCCGGCCAGGCGGCCGCCGATTTCGACCGCGGCCGCGGCACCGGGCTCGCCGCGGAACCGGCCGCAGGGAGTGACCCGGCCGGTCGCCGGATCGCGGACGGTGAACGTCCGGTCGTCGCGGAGCACCAGCTCGGGGAACACTTCGCCGTCGACGACGAGGCGGTCGGCGGTGATCACGTACTCGATGGATCCGTTGTAGTAGGCGCCGAAGTCACCGGATGGCATCGGAACCACGCGCGTCGCGGCGGTGGCCTGGGCGGCGCGGGACGGGACGTCGATGCCGAGGTCGGCGAGCCCGGCGGCCAGCGCGTGCCACAGGTCCGCGCCGGTGGTGCCGTTGGTGGTCAGCGCGACCACGCAGGCGCCGGCCTGGTCGATCCGCAGGTGGCAGGAGGTGCCGTCGGCGGTGCCGTCGTGCCCGAGCCAGCCGTTGTCCGGGTCGCCGAAGTGGGCGATGCCGAGTCCCCAGCCGTCGGCCAGGCCGAACGGTTCGGCGCCCGGGACGCGCCGGTGCATGTCGGCCGCGGTGACGACGTCGAGCAGGCCCGGTTTCCCGAGGTGGACCCGGCCGAGCGAGACGAGGTCGGCGGCGCTCATCGCGAGCGCTCCCGCGGGGTCGAGCATCGGCGGCAGGATCTGCTCGACCGGGCGGTCGCCGGCGTGCCCGGACACGACACCCGGGTCGTCGACGAAGACGGGCTCGATGTCCAGCGGGCGCAGGACGATCGCCTCGGCCGCCTCGCGCCAGCTCATCCCGGTGATCTCCTCGATCACCTCGCCGATCAGCGCGTAGCCGAGGTTCGAGTACGAGAAAGCCGTCCCGGGTGGACAGACGGGTGCGGCGCCGCGCACTTCTTTCAGCACCGAGCCGGCGAGGTCGGCCGGGTCGGAGGGGAGACCGCCGGTGTGGCTCAGCAGCCGCCGGGTGGTCAGCTCGGCGGGCAGCCCGGAGACGCCCAGGACGTCGCCGACGGGTTCGTCCAGGTCCAGGTCGTCGTCCGCGACGAGCACCATCGCGAGGGTCGCGGTGACCAGCTTGGTGATCGACCCCACCGGGACCGCGGAAGCGGGGAGCATCGCCCCGGGTCGGTGGTGGTGCCGGACCCCGGCCTGCACCACGGCGGCTTCGTCACCCTGCCACACCGCGAGCTGCGCCCCCGGCACCCGGTGGCCGCGGACGAGCCCCGCGAGGAGCGCGTCCAGCCGGGCGGCCGGCACCGGACGGGTTCCCGCCCGCCGGTCGAGGACATCTCTGTCGGACTGCATATGAGCGAACCTTTCGAGCTCCTTGTGGGCCGTGCCGGGAATTGCGCACACCCCGCACCGCACCGTTGTCGTCCCCCGTCAGCCTGCGACTCCCGCCCGGCTGGAACACTTACGCTGCCGCGCGCACCGTGATCGTCAGTACCGCCAATAGTGGGATTCGATCGGCGCCCGATCCGCATTCGCGAACACGCCCCGTCGCGACATTACGGACACCATTCCGGAAGGTGAACCACCGGATACCACAATCGGGCAGCACGGAAACCCGCCACGACAATCGACGTGCCGACCGGCCACGCCGCCCGTTCGCCCCTGCTCCCTTCGCTCACTCCGGCCGCTGCTCGCCGCTCGCCTCGACACTGCGGCCTCTTCACCGCCGATGCAGTCTTCCCAGCGATATCGCCTCTCAAACGCGCCGATCGGACCCATGTCCCGGCCAACCGGAGCCCGTTTCGAAAAAGATCATCACCACATTCTTCGACAAGGCCTGGAACTGCGTGGATACGTCCCGAGATCAGGTGGACCAACCGGATCGACCAACTGGTCGCACGCGCATTCTCGTGTGCATCCAACACCTGTCGACATCTGTGCCACAGGGTCCCAGAATGCGAGAAATGCTATTTTTAAGATCACACGATTGGCCTGTAACGAAATCCGGTCGCGCTTTTTCCCGACTTTCGGCCCTTACCGAGCCCGCCACGGCGGCGATGCCAGGTAGGTGTGCCGCGAATGCCGAGCGGCCGCGACCGCGGCCATTTCCCCTCCGAGACAAGCGATTCAGAAGGCGGCAAGATGGGCACACACTCCGCCGGCCGCCATTCGAACTCCACACCCGCGCCAGGTCGACGACGACGCCGTGGGAACAATGGCCAGTGAACTCGCGGGACCAGGCGAGGGCGCCCCTCGCGGCACCGACTCACGATTCGCCGGCCAGCACTCCGGCCTCTGGCCAGTGTCGCGCGTCGCAAGTTGTTCGACGTGTGGGACGGGCCCGGCGCTGGAACGCCGGCCCTGCCTCGGCCAGGCTCGGCAACCTTGATCAAAAGTCTTGAATGAGTCATTCAAGGCGTTCGCACTCGCCGCGGCCCTGTCAACGAACCTCGGACGCACGACGCCAGGGGCGATCCGCCCCGGCACAGCGCCCGCCCGCCCGGCCGCTGCCCGACACCTCGCCAGCCGACCGAGGACACTCTCCCCGCGCCGGCGGCCACCCGGCCGCCACTCCGAGTCTCGCCGGCCGACCGCAGGCGTCTCTCCCACACCAGCGCCGCGACCGCCACTCCGCGGCCTCGCCAGCCAACCGAGACCGCCCTCCCTGCACCAGCGCCGCGACCGCTACTCCGCCGCCTCGTCCGCCGCGGCGGCCAAGTGATGCGCGACCACCCGGCGCAGCATCTCCCGAAACTTCCCCTGCTCACCCTCATCGAGCGGCCCGAGCACAGCGGCCTCGGCAGCGATGATCGCGGCCCGCGTCTCCTCCAAGCGCACGAGCCCCGCCGGCGTGCCGCGGATCAGTTTGTTGCGCCGGTCCGCGGGGTCGATCGCGCGCTCCACCAAGCCGGCCGCCACGAGGTCGTCGATCAGGTAGACCATCACCGTCCGGTCGATGTCCAGCTGCCTGCCCAGTTCGGCCTGGTTGCGGGCGCTTCCGTGCACCGCTCCGCACAGCGCCTGGAAGCCCCGCAGGCCGTGCGGGATCTCCGCCAGCGCGCGCTCCAGCACGGATCCGTGGGCCCGGCAGGTCTGGGCCAGCAGCCAGCCGAGGTTGTCCTCCAAGCCGACGGGCAGCCGGCCGGCCGCGGGGGCGGCCACCGATTCAGTCACCCCTCCAGGCTAGCGCACCCCGACTCGAGTCAGATAATCTGCGACACAGACGATCTGACTGAAAGAGCATCTGCGGTCCAGCAGGTGCCTACCCCGGAGGTCCCTCCCATGTCCGAACTCGCCCGGCAGGCCGGTAAATCGCGGCAGCTGGCGCTCGTGGTGCTGTGCCTGGCTTCGCTGATGGTCGTGCTGGACGGCACGATCGTGGTCGTCGCCCTGCCGTCGATCCAGTCCGACCTCGGGTTCTCGCCCCCGAACCTCGCCTGGGTGGTGAACGCCTACCTCGTCCCCTTCGGCGGCTTGCTGCTGCTGTCCGGCCGGCTCGGTGACCTCGTCGGGCGGCGGCGGGTCTTCCTCATCGGCCTGTTCGTGTTCACCCTGGCGTCGCTGGCCTGCGGCCTGGCCACCAACCAGGTGATGCTGATCGTCTTCCGGTTCGTCCAGGGGGCGGGCGGCGCGCTCGCCTCGTCCGTGGTGCTGAGCATGATCGTCACGCTCTTCCCTGAGCAGCGCGAGCAAGGCAAGGCGCTCGGCCTGTTCAGCTTCGTACAGGCCGGCGGCGCGTCCATCGGCATGATCCTCGGCGGCGTGCTCACCCAGGGCCTGTCCTGGCACTGGACGATGCTGGTCAACGTCCCGATCGGCGTCGTCGTGGTGGCGGCGTCGTTCGCATTGCTCGAACGAGACCGGGGCGCGGGCCTGCGCGCCGGGATCGACGTGCTCGGCGCCGTCCTGGTCACCGCCGGCGCGATGCTGCTGGTCTACGTCATCGTCGACACCGGGGCGCCCGCGCGCCGCTGGTCGCTGTTCGCCGCGGCCGTCGTGCTCCTCGCCGCATTCGTGGTGCGCCAAGCGAAAGCCGCGACGCCGCTGCTGCCGCTCGGGCTGTTCCGCGCCCGCCCGGTGACCGCCGGGAACATCGTCATGGTCCTGCTGGTCGCGGGCATGATGGGCTTCCAGTTCCTGACAGCCCTGTACCTGCAGCAGGTCCTGGGCCTCGACGCGCTGGCGACCGGCTTCGCGTTCCTGCCCACCCCGGTCGCGAACGCGCTGGTGTCCCTCGGGTTCGGCCCGCGCCTCATCGCGAAGGTCGGCGCCCGCAAGGTGCTCGCGGGCGGCATGCTGATCGCGGCGATCGGCCTGGTGCTGCTCGCCCGGGTACCGGTCGACGGCAACTACTTCACCGACGTACTGCCGGCCCTGCTGCTGGCCGGCATCGGCATGGGCGCGGCGGTCCCGGCGGTGGTCGGCGCGGGCATGTCCGCCGGCTCGCCCGAACACGCCGGCGTCGCCTCGGGCCTGGTGAACACGACGCTGCAGATCGGCTCCGCGATGGGCACGGCCGTCCTCGCCACGGTCGCGGCCACCCGCACGGCCGACCTGGTGGGCTCCGGCTCCGCCCGCCTCGACGCGGCCGCGGCCGGGTTCCACCTGGCCTACCTCGGCAGCACGGTGTTCGTGGTGCTGGCGATCGTGGCCGCGGTGGTCCTGGTCCCCCGGCGCTTCGGCATGACCGACACGCCGGCGGAAGTACGGCCCGAAGTGCAGCCGGAGGCGCACTGACGGCACCCGGCTCACCGGAGTCCCGTCTCCCGGCGGGCCTCCGGTGGGCCCCGTCAGCCGTCGCCGGCGAAGCAGGGATCGGTCATCGCGTAGACCAGATCGGAGCGCCCGGGAATGCCCAGCTTGCGGTACACGCTCGACAGGTGCTGCTCCACGGTGCCGACGGTGAGGTTCGCCCGCTCGGCGATTTCCTTGTTGCTCAGGCCCGCCCGCGCCATGCTGCCGATCCGGGCTTCGCTGTCGGTCACTGTCGGCGCGTCGCCGGCCCGCCTCACCTGCCGCACCGCGGCGCGGGCCCGATCGGCCCAGATCCCGCTGCCGGCGGCGTCGGCCAGCTCCCACGCCAGCACGAGCACCTTTTCCGCCTCCTCGAACGAAAACCGCCGCCAGAGGAAGACGCCGAGGTCGAAGCAGACCCGCACCTGCTCGGTCCGCGTCGCGCCGTCGAAGATCTTCGCGGCGGCTTCGCGCAGGTGCCGGATCCCGGATTCGTCGCAACGGGAAAGGCCGAGCGCGTGCAGGGCCGTCGCACGAGTCCACGCCGTCCCCCACGCGCCGGCGTGGAAGAGTTCCTGCTGTGCCAGGGAAATCGCGAGATCGCGGTGGCGCAGCGCGGAAGCGCACAACGCGGCGGGCGACCGCCAGCGCACCACGGCCGGGTTGAACACACCCCAATCGCCGAGTTCGCGGCCACAGGTGAGGAAGTCGTCGAGGCCGCTGTCGAACCGGCCGGTGGCGAGTGCCAGCGCACCCCGTGCGGCCAGGATCGCCGCCCGGTCCCCGTCGTCGCGGATCGGGCCGAGCAGGCCGTGGACGTGCAGCAGATCGGTCGCCTCGACGACCTCGCCGAGCTCCACGAGGACCTCGACGAGCCAGGCGACGGCGAGCCGACGGCAGGCTCCGCCCGCGGCGGCTTTCGCCAGCAGGATCGCCGCTTCCCGCAGCGCGCCCGTCCGGGCCAGGATCCGCCCGCGGACGAGCGCCAGCACGTCCCGGCGCTCGGCGGTGCGCGTCCAGAACTCCGAGGAAGCCGCGTCCGCGCACGCCCGCTCGGCGGCCGCCAGCTCGTCGGCGTAGATCAACGTCATGAGGGCGCACCGGAAGGAGGTGACGTCGCGGCCGCCCGACTCCTCGAGCGAACGCACGGCCAGCGCGACCGCCTCCGACCGGCGCACGCCCCGGTTGGCCAGCATCAGCGCCTCGGCCGCGTGACCGCGGGCGCCGGGCGGGCTCGCCCGCTCGTCACCTGTACCGCCGGCCCCCGGTCCGCCCGGCAGGTAGACCAGGCTCGGCAACGCCGGGGTGCGGCCGGCCCCCGGCTCCGGGGCCTTGTCGAGAACCTCCCGTACCACGTCGCTGGCAGCGGCCCAGCGGGCGTGGTGGGCGAGTTCGGCGCGGCGCTCCCCCGCGGCCGTGATGTAGTGCCCGTCCATGACGAACGGTCCCTTCTGTGACGATTACCCAGGCGGACCGCGCCCCCACTCACGTGCCCGCACTGATCGGCCGCGAAGGGTTCGCCACGCTGCGAAGGGGGGCACGTCGGTTGCGATCGCGCCGGCGGAACGGCCGCGGCCGCGCCGGCGAAGGCTCAGCGCGCGGAGCGCACGACCTCGAAGCACAGCTCGGCCGACGAAGGCAGCTCGCGACGGCCGGTAATGCCCAGCTTCCGGTAGATCGACGAAAGGTGGAACTCGACGGTCCGCCGGGCCAGCGAGAGCTTCTCGGCTATTTCGTCGTTGCTGTAGCCGGCGCTCGCCAGCTTCAGGACTTCGCTCTCCTGCCGGCTCAGCTTCTTCGGCTCGACCACGAGGCGGAGCGCCGCGGCCGCCTCGCCCTCCCAGTAGCGGTCCCCGCACTCGCGGGCGACGACGACCGCGCGGCGGAGCTGCTTGCGGGAACCCCCGGTGTTGTTGCGGTCGTGCAGGAGCTTGCCGTGGACGGTGAGCGCGCGCGGCAGCTCCCGGCGGGCGTGGGCGAGTTCCAGGAGGCTGATGGCCTCGCCGGCCCGATCGGCCGCGTAGCTGCCACCGTGGGCCAGCGCGGTGACCGAGAGGGCGCGGCCGATGCCGGCGGGCGCACCCCACTTCCGGGCCGCCGCGAGTTCCCGGCACCCCAGGGTTTTCGCCAGTTCGACGTCACCGCAGGCGAGTGCGGCGAGCGCCGCCGGTGCCCGCCACGGGACGACCGCGGGGTTCGTGACCCGCCGGGCGGCGAGGTCGCGGCCGCAGGCGGTGTACTCGGCCAGGCCGTCGGCGAACCGGCCGCCGGCGACCGCGATCGCGCCGCGGGCCGCGTGCAGCTGGGCGCGCCCCGGCGTCGAACCCGGCAGTGGACCAGCGAATTCCCGTTCCGCCAGCAAGGTTTCCGCCGCCTCGACGCGCCCGAGCCCGACCAGGGACTCCGCGAGCCAGCCCACCGCGGTGGCCAAGGTGGCCCCGCGCGGCCCCGACTCCAGCACCTCGCCGAAGTGCGCCAGCGCACCCTCGGGGTCGCCGACGATGTGGCAGATCCGGCCGCGCACCAGCGCGAACACCTGGCCGGCGGCCGGCGAACCGCGCCAGTGCGCCATCGCCGTCAGCCGCGCGCAGTGCTCGTCCGCCAGGGGCAGGTTGTCCGAAGCGACGAGGGTGAGCAGCGCCTGGCCCGCGCAGCCCAGGTGCCGGAGGCAGTCCGGCTCCGACAAGGCCTGTTCGGCGAGGGACACCGCCGGAACCCAGTTCACCCCGCCGGCCGTCAGCCGGGCGGCCTGCGCGGCCGCGCAGTTCCCGTACCTCTGATGCGCGCATTCCCCGCCCTCGGCGCAATCGGAATGCCCGAAGAGCTGCCCGAAAAGCACCGGCGAAGCCCGGTGACCCGCACCGGGGTGTTCCGCCATTGTCGGCCTGCCGCCGCGCGAAGCGTGTTCCCGGTGTCTCGGCCACGGCGCGTGCCGGATCCCCCCGGGAATGGCCCGAACCGGGGAAACCGACGCCGAAGACGCCTCGAACAATGCCTCCACCTGGTCATGGCCGCAAGTCATGAGCCCCCTCCCCCTGTGGCCGCCGAAGCACACCCGGCGCCCGGCTTCCGGGACGGCTCAAAGGGACGAACTCACCACACCGCGGCCCCCGCGCCAACCTATCCCGGCCTCGGTGGGAATATTACCAGCAGCCGAGTGGAGTGTCCATCAGCCGACGACCACAATGCATTTCGCGGAGCGCAAAACAATGGCGCCAATCGCTTGACAGGAATAACGCCGAATGCCGACCGGAACAAGCGGATCGGCGGTTGCGGCCGGTGCTCGCCGGTGGTATTCACGCCCGCGGGTGCCCGTCACGCGGACATCCCGCCGTCGACGGCGAGTGCCGCGCCGGTGATGAACCGCGCTTCGTCGCTGAACAGGAACGCGGTGAACGCGGCGACCTCGCCGGGCTCGCCGACCCGGCCCACCGGGGTGTGGGCCGCGGCGTCGGCGACGATCGCGACGCGGTCCACGTGCCCGGTGGTCGAGGTCAGCGCGGGGGTGTCGACCGGCCCGGTCACCAGCGCGTTGACGCGCACACCGTGCGCGGCGAACTCGAGCGCGGCGGCCCTGGTCAGGCCCACGACCCCGTGCTTGGCGGCCACGTACGCCGACGCCCGGGGCGTGCCCCGCACGCCGAGCAGCGACGCGTTGTTCACGATCGCGCCGCCACCGCCCGCCACCAGCGCGGGGATCTGGTGCTTCATGCCCAGGTAGACGCCGCCGAGGTTGACCTCGACCTCGTTCCACCAGTCGGCGGTGTCGATTTCGGTCAGCAGCCCCTTCGCCCCGAGGACACCCGCGTTGTTGAACACGCAGTCGAGGTTTCCGTAGGTGCTCAGCGCGCGCTCCACCAAGGCCGCGCAATCCGATTCCGCGGTCACGTCACACCGGGCGAAGAACGCCGTTCCACCCTTTTCCCGGATCGTCGAAACCGTTTCTTCGCCTGCTTCTTCGTTGCGCCCCGCGACCACGACCCGCGCGCCGTCGGCCGCGGAACGCAACGCCGTCGCCCGGCCCATCCCGGACGTCGCCCCGGTCACCAGGACCACCTTCGAACAGAGGCTTCCGGCGGTGACCATCGATCGTCTCCTCCACGGGGAAAGCGGCGCCTCAGAAATAGGTCGTATTGGGCTCCAAACCGCACAGGTGCCTGCCGTAGAGCTCGATGTTCGTCTGCGGATTGAAGAACCCGTGCAGCAGCATAGCGTGGATATCGCGGTGTATCCGGGTGATCGGCACGCCACGGAAGACGGAAGACCCGCCACTCGCCGAAGCCAGGATTTCCACCGCCTGCTTGCCCAGCTGACCCACCCGGCCGATCTGCACGCGCGACCGGATCCGCTCCGCGACGGTCCACGGTTCGTTCGCCGCCGTTTTCGCCGACACCGTCCCGGCGAAGCCGTGCGCCCGCGCCTGCGCTTCTTCGACCAGCATGGCCGCCTCGCCGACCTGGAGGTGCGTCACGCCGGCCTCGCGCTGGCTGGTGTGGTCGGTGTAGCTGATGCCCCGTCCGGGAAGCCGTTCCAGGAAGCTGCTCAACGCGTATTCCGCCGCGCCGAGCAGGACGCCGACCATCGCGACCGTCGCGGTGACCGGGATCGGGACCTGGTAGAGGCCCTTGGCCGAGTTCACCGCCGACCGGCACGGGTTCGCCGCGAACTCGGCCGCGTCGATGATGTGGTGGTCCGGCACGAACACGTCCTCCGCCACGGTCGTGACGCTGCCGGTGCCCTCCAGCCCGATGGTCTGCCAGTCGTCGCGCAGGCGCAGGTCCGCCATCGGCATCAGCGCGAACACCCCGCCGTCACCGCCCGTCCGCGCCGCGCTGAGCTTCCAGTGGCTGTGCCGCGCCCCGCTGGTGAACGCCCACTCCCCGGTGATCCGGTAACCGCCCGCGACCCGGGACGCGGTCGCGGTCGGCGCGCCGCCCCCGCAGACCCGCACGTCCGGCTGGGCGAAGACCTCGTCGAGCACCTCGTCGGCCCACAGGCCGGTCATCCAGTTCTGGAGGGAGTAGACGGCGACGCAGAAGGCCGCCGATGTGCTGCCCCGGGCCAGCTCCGCGTGCACTTCGACGAGCGTGCGCGCGTCGGACTCGAACCCGCCGTACTGGCGGGGCGCCTGCATCCGGAACAGGCCGGCCTCGCTCAGCGCGTCGATCACCTCGTCCGGGAGCCTGCCGTTCTCGTCGATCCAGAGCGCCCGTTCGCGCAGCAGCGGGACCAGCTTGGCCGCTCGTTCCACGAGTTCTTCCCTGGTCGGGACTTCCGTTTTCGACATCGGTCTGCCTTCCGTTCGATCGATCAGGACAGGGCGGCCGCTTCGCCCAGCAGCTCCGCCTGGCGGTGCCAGCCGCCGGTGAACGGCACGCCCACCACGCGGGTCGCCCCCGCGGCGGCGAACGACGCCAGCGCCTCGGCGGCGTCCTCGGCACCGCCGGTCAGCACGGCGGCCCGGGCGGCGGCTTCGGAGACGCCGTGGCCGGCGATGATCCGGACCTGCCGGTCGACGTCCTCCGCGGGCACGTCGCCCAGCGCCAGCCCGACGGTGATCACCACCCCCGGCGCGGGGACGCCGGCGCGCTCGGCCGCCTCGGCGATCCCCGGCAGCGCGGCGAAGACGGCGGACGGCGCGTCGATGCCCGCCATCCAGTCCCCGCCGAAGCGCAGGCACCGGCGCACGGCGGGGGCCCGGCCGCCGAACAGCAGCGGCGGCATCGGGGCACCCGGCGACAGCCGCACGGGTTCGCCGTCGAGCACGCAGGGCTTGCCCCGCACCAGATCCGGCAGGACCGCCAGTGCGTCGTCGGTGCGCCGGCCGCGGGTCCGGTGGTCGAGCCCGGCCGCGCGGAAGCCTTCCCAGCCGTGCTTCTCGTCGCCCACCCCGATCCCCAGCAGCACCCGGCCGCCGGAAAGCTGCTGCAGGCCCGCGATCTGCTTCGCCGCCCAGGCGACCGGCCGCTGGCTCAGCACCATGACCGCGAAGCCGAGCCGGATGCGCTCGGTGGCGGCCGCGGCGGTCGCCAGGACGAGGGTGCTGTCCAGCATCGGGGCGACCGCGGACACGAGCTGGTCGCCGGTCCAGAGCGAGCCCAGTCCCGCGGCCTCGGCGTGCCGGGCGTCCCGCGCCAGCGCCCGGCCGGGGTGCTCGGCGTCCGCGTGCCCGTACCCCAGTGCTATCCCGACTTCGAGCATCCGTCGTCCTCCCTGCCCGCGGCGACGAGCGTTCCGGTGATCCAGTGGGCGTCGCCCGCGACCAGCGCGGCGACGACGTCCGGCAGTGGCGCGTTCCCGGTGCCGCCGGGGACGACGTGGTTGACGGTGATCCCGCGCGGCCCGAGCCGGCGGGCGAAGCCCTTCGCGAGCGCTTCGGCCGCGGCGGCGGCGACCTCCGCGGCGACGCCGTCCGCTTCGGGGACGGGGGCGATCGTGACGATCCGGCCGCCGTCGGGCACGAGCGCGAGTGCCCGGTCGACGAGCCGGAAGGGGCCGGCCGCGGCCGTCGCGAGGAGCGGGCCGAGCTCACGGCCGGCCGGCGCGCCACTGGTGACGAGGATGTCGAGCGTCCTGGCGCACGTGTGGGCCAGCTCGCGGACGAGATCGTCCACGGCGGCGGGATCGCCGAGGTCCGCCCGCACGGCGAACGCCCGCCCGGCGGCCGCGACGACCTCGTCGGCGGCTTCCTTGTCCTCGGCCCGGTCCCCGGCGAAGTGCACGGCGACGCGCGCGCCCCGGCCGGCCAGCCGCAGTGCGACCGCCCGGCCGGGTCCGCGCCCGGCTTCGGTGACGAGCGCGGTCTTGCCCGCCAGCGGCAGGTCCCCGGTCCGCGGCGAGCCGAACCAGCGCCGCAGCGCGGATTCCGCGGACACCGGCGTGCCGGACACCCAGGCGACGTGGCCATCGGGCCGGACCAGCACGGCGGACGGCAGCCCGGCAACGGCCCCGGCGGCGACGACCCGCACGCGATCGCTCCAAGCGTCGGCGATCCGGCGCAGGTCGGGGTGCTCGCCGGGGCCGGGTGAGTGCGGTGGGCCGGCGGCGGGACCAGGGCTGGTGCCGGAACCGGGCGAACCGTCGGCGGAATCGGGGCTGCCACCCGATCCGGGCGAACCGGCGGCGGAATCACGACTACCGCCGGCTTTTCGCCAGCCACCGGCCGAATCGAGAGGGCCATCGGAACCGCCCGACCCACCGGCAGAACCGCCGTTACCACCCCAACCGCCCAGCGCGGGCAAACCGACAGCGGAGCCGACCGAACCGCCGACGAAACCAAGGCTGCCACTCAACCCGGCCGAGCCGTCGGCATCGCCGAGCAGAAGCAACAACCCCCGCCCTTCGCGCAGCAGTGCCGCCGTCTCCACCGGACCCGAGGCCGTGACCAGCTCCCCCGGCGGCAGGCGCGCGCCCACCACCTCCGGCAGCCCTTCGCCGAAGTCGTAACGGACGTCCAGCCCGGTGACCATCCCGGCGAGCCGGGCCTGGGTCGCCGGTTCCGCCATCAGCTCGGCCAGCACCGAGCGCAGCGGCTCCACTTCCGGGCCGCCGAACAGCAGGCCGGCCTGGGCGGCGATGTTGGCGAGCGTCCGCGCGCCCGCCGGGTGGCGTTCGGTGTGGTAGCTGTCGAGGAGGTCGTCGGGCGCGCCGGTCACCGTCGCCGCCAGCTTCCAGCCGAGGTTGGCCGCGTCCTGGAGGCCGAGGTTGAGCGCCTGGCCGCCGATCGGGGGCTGGCGGTGCGCCGCGTCGCCCGCGAACAGGACCCGGCCGTCGCGGTAGCGGGTCACCTGGTCGATCGCGTCGTCGAAAGCGTTGACCCACAACGGTTCCCCGCCGCCGATGTCGTCGCCGGTGACGCGCTGCCACGCCTCGGCGAGCTCCCGGAAGGCCGGCTCGCCCCGGCGCCGCGAGGGTGGCCGGCCGAACTCGCGGACCATCACCCGCGTGACACCGTCGGGCCGCCGGGCGGCGATCGCGAGGCCGCCCGGCAGCCGCTGGAACCGGCGGTCCGGCACCTCGATCCCCGCCACGTCGCCGCGGAGCAGCTCGCAGCCGGCCTCGCGGCCGGTCGTCTTCGCCCCGGTGAGCCGCCGCACGGTGCTCCGCTCGCCGTCGCACGCCACGACGTAGTCCGCCCGCAGCCGGACCCCCGCCGCTCCGACCTCGACGTGGTCACCGTGGACGGCGAGGGCGTCGACCGCGTGCCCGCGGCGGATGTCCGCCCCGAGCCGCCGGGCCCACTCCGCCAGCACCTGCGCGGTCCGCGCCTGCAGGACCTTCCACTGCCCCGGGTACGGGCCGGGCAGCGTCAGGTCGAGCGGGATGCCGCCGAAGTGCCCGCGCGGGTCGCACGGCGGCCGCCCGAGCGCGTCGAGCAGGCCGCGGCTGTCGAAGATCTCCATCGTGCGGGCGTGCAGGGTCGACGCCCGCGACTCCGCCGACGGCTCGGCCAGCGCCTCGAGCACGACGACCTCCGCGCCGCCGAGCCGCAGTTCGCCCGCGAGCAGCAGCCCGACCGGTCCCGCGCCCACCACGACGACCTGCGTTCGCTCGGTGCTCACCGGCGTGCTTCGGCGTGGGACTTGGCGTGGTTGAGGGTAGCCGTGCTGTTCGTGCTGAGCGCGTCCCGCACGAGTTTCTTGGCCGTGTCGACGTCCATGCCGTCGGTGAGGTTGTCCGGGTTGAGCACGACGGTGTGCTGCGACGAGGCCAGCACGCCCGGCCCGCTCTCGCGGAACGTCCAGTACCCGGTGTGCAGCGCCATCAACGCGGGCAGGGTGACCTGCTTGTAGGCGATCTTGTACGCCGGGAGGCACACCCGGTAGGACTTCGTGACGTGGGTGGAGCCGTCCTTGGCCCGGGTCTCCATCTCCAGCGTCTGGAGGCCGGGGGCCGGCTCGTCGAGCCGGACCGAAGCCACGTGCGGCAGCCGCTCGGCCCACCGGTCCGCTTCGTTGACGAAGTCGAAGACGTCCTGCGCGGAGGCGTCGATGCGGACGGTGTCCTCGAACGAGAACGTCAGCTCCTCCGCCCGCGTGGCCGCCTCCAGGTTGGCCTTCAACGCGGCCAGCTCGCTGCGCGAGTTGGTGTCGACGGCCTGCGCGATCCGCGCCAGGTCCGCCGGGTCGTCGTCGATCGCGCGGTAGTCGTGCAGCAGGCGCAGCCGGCACGCGGTCTCGCCGCGCGGCTCGATCACCCACGCCCCGCCCATCGACGCGATCGGCGGCGGCGACACCTCCTGCCGGAACTCGATCCGCAGCGCGGCGGGGTCGAGCACGCGGCGCGACACCCAGTTCCGCACTTCGCCGTTCGCGGTGGCCCAGATCCGGATGCGCTCTTCGGTTTCCCCCCGCTCGACGTGTTCGACGTGGATGGTCGGCGGGAAGATCCGCGGCCAGTTCTCCACCTCGGCGATCAGCCGGTAGACCGCGGCGGCCGGGGCGGCCACGGTGATCTCGTGCTCGACTTCGCTGCTGCGACCGGCACCGGTCATCGTCGTCGTCCTTTCCACGGGTCAGAAGTTGCCGAGGCCGCCGCAGACGTTGAGCGCCTGCGCGGTGATGGAGGCGGCCAGGTCCGAGACGAGGTAGCCGACGAGCCCGGCGACCTCTTCGGGCGTGGAGTAACGGCCGAGCGGGATCTTCGCGACGAACTTCTCGAGGATCGCCGCCTCGGTGGTGCCGAACGCGTCGGCGTACCGCTCCCGCACGCCCTGGGCCATCGGGGTCTCGACGTAGCCGGGGCACACGGCGTTGACGGTGATCCCGGTCGGCGCGAGCTCGTTGCCGAGCGCCTTGGTGAACCCGACGACCCCGTGCTTGGACGCCGAGTACGGCGCCCCCAGCACCACCCCCTGCTTCCCGGCCGTGGAGGCGATGTTGACGATCCGGCCGCGTGCCTTGTCCCGCATGCCGCCGGTGGTCAGCACCTCCCGGGTGACGCGGAAGACGCTGGTCAGGTTGGTTTCCAGCACGTCTTCCCACAGCTCGTCGGCGATCTCCGCGGTCACCCCGCCGCCGGCCCGGCCCGCGTTGTTCACCAGCACGTCGACCGGGCCGAAGCGGGACACCGCGGCCTCGACGAACCGGGGGACGTCCGCGGCGGAGCGGACGTCGATCGGGGCGCCGTCGACGTCGTACCCGTCTTCGCGCAGCGCCTTCACCGTCGCCGTCACGTTCTCCGCGGTGCGCGCGCCGAGGAACACCCGGTGCCCCTGTTCGCCGAGCCGCCGGGCCACGGCCAGGCCGATCCCGCTGGTGGCCCCGGTGACCAGGGCGACCGGTTCGTGCGTCTGCGTCATCGTTCCTCCGGTTGTCACGGCGGGTCAGCCGACCGCGGTCGCGGCCAGGCCCTCGTTCACGACGCGGATCAGCTCCCGCGGCGTGCCGACACCGGTCAGCACCGAGTCGTCGAGGTCGACCCCGAACTGCTGTCCGATGAGGACGGTCGCCTCCAGCAGGGCGAGGGATTCCAGGCCCAGCTCGGCGAACGAGGTGTCCAAAGTGGATTGTTCGATCCCGCCGTCCTCGCCCGCGCCTTCGCGGAGGATGCGGGCGAGGTCGTCGACGGTGAAGGACTGGCTCATGGTGGTGGTTTCCTTCCGTTGGCGGTTCAGGCGGCGCGGACGACGGCGGCCGCGTTGAAGCCGCCGAAGCCGCGGACGAGCACGACGGCGGCGCGGACCCCGGCCGGCCGCGGGTGTCCGGTCACCAGGTCGAGGTCGTAGTCCGGCGCGCAGTCGACGTTGACCGTCGGCGGGATGACCCGGTCGCGGATGGCCAGCAGGGCCGCCGCGACGTCGAGTGAGGCGGCTCCGGCGTTCAGCCGGCCGGTCATCGTCTTGGGCGCGGTCACCGGAACCTGCCCGCGGCCGAAGACGTCGCCGATCGCGTCGGCCTCGATCCGGTCGAGCTCGGGGATCCCGGCGGCGTCGGCGAAGACGACGTCCACTTCGGTCGGCGACACGGCCGCGTCGTCGAGAGCGAGCTCGATCGCCTTGCGCAGCCCCGGTTCCCGGCCGCTGCCCGGCCGTGGGTCCATGGTGGCCCCGTAGCCGGCGAGCTCGCCGTAGACGCGGGCGCCCCGGCTCCGCGCCGACTCCGCGTCTTCGAGCACCAGCAGCGCCCCGCCCTCGCCCGAGACGTGCCCCGCGGCCCCGGCGTCGAAGGGCAGGTAGGCCCGGTCGGGAGCGGCGGAGGCGCTCATCCGGTCCGAGGACATCTGCGCGACCCAGCCCCACGGGCAGATCGCGCCGTCGACGCCGCCGGAGAGGATCAGCCTGCTGCCGAGCCGCAGCTGCCGCCGCGCCTGCGCGAGCGCGTCCAGCCCGCCCGCCTGGTCGCTGACGACGACGCCGGTGAACCCGCGCAGGCCGTTGCGGATGGAGATCTGGCCGGTGTTCACGGCGTAGAACCAGGCGTAGGACTGGTACGCGCTGACGGCCTTGCTCCCCTTGCTCCACAGGTTTTCCAGCTCGCGCTGGCCGAACTCGAAGCCGCCGCCGGAGCTGGCGGTCACGACACCGGCGCTGAACTCGGGCAGCTCGGCGGGCCGGACACCCGCGTCGGCGATGGCCCAGTCCGCGGCCACCAGCGCGAGCTGCGTCATGTGGTCGCTCTGCGGGATCAGCCGCGCCGGCAGGTGGTCGGCGGGGTCGAACCCGGGGACCTCGCCCGCCAGCGTCACCGGGTAGCCCGCCGGGTCGAACCGGGTGACCCGGCCGATCCCGCTGCGGCCCGCGAGGACCGCCGACCAGTACTGCTCGGTGCCGAGGCCGTTCGGTGCGAGCACCCCGATCCCGGTCACCACCGCCGCCCTCACGCGGCCCGCCGTTCCGGGGCGGCCAGCACGATGGCGCTCTGGAAGCCGCCGAAGCCGCTGCCGACGCTGAGCACGACGTCGGTCCGCCACTCGCGGGCGGTCAGCGGGACGTAGTCCAGGTCCAGCTCCGGGTCGGGGTCGTGCAGGTTCGCCGTGGGCGGCACGACGTCGTGCTCGATCGCCAGCGCGGAGGCGGCGATCTCGATCGAGCCGATCGCGCCGAGGGAGTGGCCGACCATCGACTTGATCGAGCTGACCGGCACGGCGTAGGCGTGGTCGCCGAGGCTGCGCTTGAAGGCCGCGGTCTCGTGGCGGTCGTTCTGCTTCGTGCCCGACCCGTGGGCGTTGACGTAGTCGACGTCCTCCGGGGCGCACCGCGCTTCGGCCAGCGCCACCTTGATCGCCTCGGCCATCTCCACGCCGTCGGGCCGCAAGCCGGTCATGTGGTAGGCGTTGGACCGCGACGCGTAGCCGGCGATCTCCGCGTAGATATGGGCACCGCGGCGCCGGGCGCTCTCGTACTCCTCCAGGACGAACCCGGCCGCGCCCTCGCCGAGCACGAACCCGTTGCGGGACCGGTCGTAGGGCCGCGACGCGTGCTCGGGGTCGTCGTTGTGCACGGTGGTCGCCTTGATCGCGTCGAAGCAGGCGACCGTGATCGGCGAGATCGGCGCGTCGGTGGCGCCGGTGACCATGACGTCCACCGCGCCTTCGCGGATCAGCTCGACGGCGTAGCCGACCGAGTCGATGCCCGACGTGCACCCCGTGGACACCACGGTGCTCGGGCCCTCCGCCCCGCTGCTCCAGGCGACCTCGGTCGCGAACGAGCTGGGGACGAAGAAGTTGTACAGCTCGCGGCCGGCGTAGTGGTGCTCGACCAGGTTCAGCCGCCCGTCGTCGCTGACCACCCGGTACTCGTTCTCCAGCCCGATGGTGGACCCGACCGCGCTGCCGAGGGCCACGCCGATCCGGTGCGGGTCGAGCCCGGACAGGTCCAGACCGCTGTCGGACAGCGCTTCCCGCGTGCTCACCACGGCGAACTGCGCGGCCCGGTCCATCCGGCGGATCTCCGCGGAGCGCAGCCCGAGCCGGTCCGGCCGGAAGTCGACCTCCGCCGCGACGCGCGACCGGTAGGCCGACGCGTCGAACAGCGAAAGCGCTCTCGTGGCGGTGCGCCCCTCGCTGATCAGGTTCCAGAACTCCTTGGTGCCGACTCCCCCCGGAGCCACCACACCGATCCCGGTGATGACGACCCTGCGTCGTGTCATGCGTCCCGCTCCCAGGTGTAGAACCGGGTGGCCATCGCGTCCGAAGGCGAGCGCCAGTCCGGCGAATAGGATTCGATGTAGGGCCGCAGATCGGCGCTGATCCGCTGGAAGAGCGGCTCGGACTTGGCCGCCTCGATGTGCTCGCCGCTGTTCTCCTCGGCGAAGTCCTGCAGGTGGAAGTACAGGCCGCGGTAGCTGAACAGCTGGCGGCGCAGGGTGCCCATGCGGTGCGGCAGGTCCGTGGTGTCGAACGCGGCGAACAGCCGGGCCACGTCCTCGCCCGACTCCGGCCGCATCCGGGCGACGATCAGGTTGCTGTGCATGCTCGTGGCTCTCCTCTTTCCCGTTCCCCGTCAGGGAGTCCGTGCCGGGCCGAACCAGCGGTCCAGCGCCGTGGTCAGGTCGTGGTGGCTGCCGGGGGCCGCCCAGGCCACGTGGCCGTCGGGCCGGACGAGGACCGCGGTCGTGTCCCCGGCGGTCTCGCCCGCCGGCGTCCCGGTGACGACGTCGATCCGGTCGGCCCAGGGCGCGGCACGGGCCCGCAGCACCGGGTTGTCCCGCAGGTCCAGCAGCACGCCGCGAGCCGGGCGCAGCAGCGCGGTGGTGGTGACCGGACCGGCGGCCGTCGCCAGTTCCCAGTGCGGCACGCGCCGGCCCAGCAGCGGGTGCGAGCCGGCTCCGACGTCGTAGCGGATGTCCAGGCCGCTGACCAGGCCGGCCAGGTGCCGGGCCGCTTCCGGGACCGCCGTCAGCTCGGCCAGCATCCGGCGCAGCGGCACGATTTCGGGCCCGGACAGGATCAGGTGCCCCTGCGCCCGGGTGCTCACCAGCAGGCGCTCGCCGACCGGGTGGCGCTCGTCGTGGTAGCTGTCGAGGAGCTCGTCGCCCACGTGCCCGCGCACCCGCGCCGCGAGCTTCCAGCCGAGGTTGACCGAGTCCTGGATGCTCGTGTTCATGCCCTGCCCGCCCGCGGCGAGGTGGATGTGCGCGGCGTCGCCGGCCAGCAGCACGCGGCCGCGCCGGTAGCGGGCGGCCTGGCGGGCCGCGTCGCCGAACGCGCTCAGCCACACGGGTTCGCCCGCCGAGACGTCGTCGCCCGCGAGCCGTTGCCACAGCTCGGCCAGTTCGCCGTACCGGACCGGCTCGTCGCGCGGCCGGGGCGCCTTCCCGTGCTCGCTCGCGATCAGCCGGGTGATCCCGCCCGGCAGCTTCGCGGCCATCACCATCCCGCCGGGCACCTGCTCCCCGATCATCCGCGGCCGCACGTCGATCCCGCGCACGTCGGCGAGCAGCAGCTCCCGCGTCGCCGGCGTGCCGGGGAACTCGAACCCGGCGAGGCGCCGGACCGCGCTGCGGCCGCCGTCGCACCCCACGAGGTACTCGCACGTGAGCTCTTCGGTCCGCCGGGCTCCCCGGGCGGTCACCTCGACGTGGCCGTCCTCCTGGCGCAGCCCGACGACCTCGGTCCCGCGCCGCACGTCGGCGCCCAGCTCGAAGGCCCACTTCTCGAGCACTGTCTCGGTGTGCGACTGGGGCACGGTCTTCGCGGGCTCGTGCGCGCTGCCCAGTACGCCGAGGTCCAGGAACAGACCGGCGAAGTGACCGAAGTTCCCGGTCTCCAGCGGGCCGAACTTCGAGAGCAGGCCCCGCTGGTCGAACACCTCCACCGTGCGGGTGGTGAGCCCGACGCCGCGGGACTCCCCGCTGCGTTCGCCGGTGCGCTCCAGCACGATCACGTCGACACCCGCCAGCCGCAGCTCGCCCGCGAGCATCAGGCCGGCCGGACCGGCGCCGGCGACGATCACAGCAGCATCCACGAAAATCTCCTTCGGCAGCGGCGAGTGCCCGCGAGGAACGGGAACGGAAAGAATTCGAGGACGCCCGGGGCGGGGAATCCACCGCGCACCGGCCCCGCTCGAAACACGCGGGGAACGGGTGCGCCCCAGGCCGATCGATGCGACCATCTGACAATGCGGCCGGGGCCGTGGTCAAGCTCCCGGCCCGTTTACTGTGGAGCAACCACTACGCCGCCGGCGGCACCCTGCGGGCCGACCACTACCTCGCGGTGACCCGGCTCACACTGGATTGAGCCGGCGTCGGGCGCCGTGGATAAAGGACTGGTCGAGACCGCCGGAAATGGCGTCGTGCCAAGACATCGGCGGGAATTCACACCGGGCCTGCCGGGGAACGGACCCCGTTCCCCGTGCGCCCGCTGCCGCCACCACGCCGACAGACGGGAAGCGCATCCATGGGCACCCTTTCGAACAAGAGCGCACTGGTCACCGGAGCCAGCCGGGGCATCGGCCGCGCCATCGCGGTCCGCCTCGGCCGGGAGGGCGCGCTGGTCGGCGTGCACTACGGGGAAAACGAGATCGCCGCGAAAGAAACCGTCGCCCGGATCGAATCCGACGGGGGATCCGCCTTCGCCGTCCGCGCCCGTCTGGGCGTTCCCGGGGACGTGCACGAGTTGTTCCGGGCATTCGAAAGCGGACTCAAGGAACGCACCGGGGAAAGCACCTTCGACATTCTGGTGAACAACGCCGGCGCGACTTCACTGGGCACTTCGCCGGAAGATGTCACGCCCGAGGAATTCGACGAGCTTTTCGCGGTGAACGCCAAGGCGCCGTTCTTCATCGTCCAGCGCGCGCTGACGACGATCCGGGACGGCGGCCGGATCGTCAACATCTCCTCCGGGCTGACCCGGTTCGCACAGGCGGACCAGGTCGCCTACGCGATGTCCAAGGGTGCGGTCGAGCAGCTTTCCCTGCACTTCGCCCGGCACCTGGCGCCGCGCGGCATCACGGTCAACAGCGTCGCGCCCGGGATCACGAACAACGGCCAGCCGGTCTTCGACATCCCGGAGGCCGTCGCGCAGATGGCCGAGGTGTCGGCCTTCAAGAAGGTCGGGGACGCCGAGGACGTCGCCGCGGTGGTCGCCTTCGCCGCTTCCCCGGACGCCCGCTGGGTCACCGGGGCCTTCCTCGACGCCACCGGCGGGACGCTGCTCGGCTGATGGCGACCCTCTCCCCGCCGACCGGCCACCGGGCCCTCGTCGGCGTCCTGGCCGGCACCATGCTCGTCGACTCGCTCGAAATCGTCCTGCTGGGCGTGGCTCTGCCCTCGATCCGCGCGGAGTTCGGCCTCTCGGCGGCGAGCGCGGTGTGGGCGCTGGCGGCGTTCCCGCTCGGTTTCGGGCTCACGCTGGTTCCCGGCCGCCGGCTGGGGCACCGCGCGGTCTACCTCACGGCGCTGGCCGTGTTCGGCGCGGCCGCCGTGGTGGCCGGCAGCACGGACGAGCTCGCGGTGCTCGTCGCGGCCGAGTTCGTCAAGGGCTGCTGCGCCGCGCTGACCGCCCCCGCCGGGATCGCCGTCATCACGAGCACGTTCCGCGAAGGGGAAGCCCGGCGGCGCGCGATGCTGGCGTATTCGCTGTCCGGCACCGTGGGGGCGACCGCGGGCATGCTGGTGGCCGGAGTCCTGTGCGGCGGCGACTGGCGGTGGGCCGTGCTGCTGCCGGTGCCGGTGGTCCTCGGGTTGCTCGGGCTCGGACTGCGGCACCTGCCGAAGGGCGTGCTGGTCCGGTCCCGCGCCCGGCTGCCCCGCACGGCGCCGCTGCTGCGCGCGGCGGTCGGCGCCGCGAGCCTGAACGGCGTGTCGGTCGGGCTGTTCGTGGTCGTGAACCTCCAGCTGCAGAACGACTTGGCACGGCCGGCCTGGCTGGCCGCCGTCGTCTGCGCGCCCGCGTTCGCGACGCTCGCGCTGTCGGTGCTGCTCGCCGGGCGGCTGATCACCCGCCACGGCGCGCCCCGGCTGGTCGCCGCGGGTGCCGTCGCCGCCGCGACAGGATGCGCCCTGTACCTCGCCCTGCCCGGACCGGGTGAGCACGGACTCGGCGTCCTGGCCGCCACCGTGCCGATCGGGCTCGCCTACCTGTGCTCGTTCGCCGCGCTCAACGCGGGCGCGGCCGCCGGGCTGCCGGACTCGCGGCGGCCCGGGGCCGGGCTGGTCCTGCAGACCGCCGTCCAGTTCGGCGGCGTCCTCACCGTGGTGCCCGCCGGCGCCCTCCTCACCGCCTACGACGACGTCCGCACGGCGCTCCTGCCGATCGCGGCCGCCGCGGTGGCCGGACTGGCCGCCGCACTGGCCGGGCTGCGAGCCCGGCGCCCGACACCGAAGGGAATCGCATGACCGACCGCCCCCTGCGCGTCGCGCTGATCATCGGCAGCGCCCGGAAGAGCCGCTTCACCACGACCGTCGCGGCGTGGTTCCACGACCGGCTCGCCGAACGCCCGGACGTCGAAACCGACGTCGTCGACCTGGCCGACGTCGACCTGAGCACCGGCGGCCCCAGCCACGAGCCGGACCCGGCGGACGTCGCCGTCCTCGAAGGGACGGCCCCGCGGCTCGCCGCCGCGGACGCGTTCGTCGTGGTGACCCCCGAGTACAACCACAGCTTTCCCGCCGCGCTGAAGAACTTCGTCGACTGGCACCTCACCGAATGGAGCGCGAAACCCGTCGGGTTCGTCTCCCACGGCGGCATCTCCGGCGGCCTGCGCGCGGTCGAGCAGCTCCGCCAGGTCTTCGCCGAGCTGCACGCGGTCACCATCCGCGAAACGGTCAGCTTCCACGGCGGCCCGGCCACCTTCGGCGACGACGGGCAGCCGCTGGCGCCCGAGGGGTGCACCGGCGCCGCGAAAGTGCTGCTCGACCAGCTGCAGTGGTGGGCACTCGCACTGCGCGAAGCGAAGGCCCGTCGTCCCTACCTGGCGGGATGACCGCCTCCGCCGGTTCCGCCGGACGCAGACAAGGAGAGCCCATGACCGACGCCGTACCGCTGACGCACACCTCCGTCGGGGACCGGGCGGCGGACGCCGTCGCCCTGACCGACGCGATCGTCACCGACCCCGTCACGATGATCAACGCCTTCACCGTCCCCGCCGCGGAACGCGCGCTGTTCCTGGACCGCTGGCAGGACAACGCCGCGGCGATGGCCCGCCAGCCGGGCTTCGTCCAGGCGCGGATGTACGAGGCGCTCGAGGACGAGGCGCTGCTCGGCTTCGTCAACGTCGTCCGCTGGGACAGCGGCGCGGCGCTCGCCGAGGCCCGGAAGCAGCCCGAGTGGCGGGCCGCCGTCCAGCGGATGATGGACGACGACGGCCTGCACATCACCGCCCGGCCGATGGTCTACCGGACCGCACTGGTCGTCGACCCCGGCGGTGCGCCGTGACCCCGCGCGGCCCGCTGCCCGCCCTGGACCGGCCCGACGCCGGGACCCTGGTGGTCGAGCTCGCCACCCCGCGCGCCGGCGAATCCCCCGACGACCTGGCCGCCCGGATCGTCGGCCGGCACGAGCGGCCGCCCGCCGGGCTGCTGTCCCTCAGCTGTTTCGCCGCGCTCGACGGGACCGTCGTCGCGACCCTCGGCCAGTGGGCCGCCGGCCACCCGGCCGGGGAACCGTCCGCCGAAACCCCGCCCCCGCCGGGTGAACCGGCGCGGCTGGAGTTCCGGCTCCACCGCAGCGCGCCGCCCGACCCGGGCCGGACCCCCGGGTGCTTCAACATCGTCATCCGGCCGAGCACGGGGCACCGGACCGCCCGGGACTTCGCCGACTCCCTGCTGGCCCGGTCGGGGTCCCTGCCGGAGCTGAACCAGCCCATCACCGGCAGCTTCCACATCGGCGTCGACGGCCGCAGCACGCTCCTCTACTCCGAGTGGGAGACGAAGGAAGAACACGACGAGCACGTGGAAACCATGCGGCACACGATGGCCGACCTGTACGAAGGCCTGCCCGCGCCGCTGAGCGTCCACCAGTACCGGCACTGCCGCAGCCTGGAGATCCCATGACGGCCACGCACGACGTCCCGCTCCGCTTCCCCTTCGGCGAAGAGGAAGCGCTCACGCTCAACCCGGCGTACGCGGCGATCCGGGACACCCCCGGCCTGACCCGCGTGCGGATGCCCTACGGTGCCCCGGCGTGGCTCGTCACCCGCTACGCCGACGCGCGATTCGTGCTCGGCGACCGGCGGTTCGTGCCGGCCGCCGCCGACAACGCCGACGAGCCGCGGATGGCGGAGTACCACCGCAGCGGCGGGATCCTGATGAGCTCGCCGGAGAACCACGCCCGGCTGCGCGCGCTGGTGGCCAAGGCGTTCACCATGCGCCGGGTCGAGGGACTCCGGCCGCGGGTGGCCGAGCTCGCCACCGGCCTGATCGACGGAATGCGGGCCGCCGGCCCGCCCGCCGATCTGGTCGCCGACTACGCGCTGCCGATCCCGGTGGCCGTGATCTGCGAGTTCCTCGGGGTGCCCGCCGACGACCGCGAACGCTTCCGCGGCTGGACCGAGGCCGTGACCGCGCTCGGCGGTTTGACCGCGGCGGACTACGAGCGCAACTTCACCGAACTGCGCGAGTACATGGCCGCGCTGATCGACAACCACCGTTCCGCGCCGCGGGACGACCTGATGACCGCGCTCATCGAAGCCCGGGACGTCGGGGACAAGCTGACCGAGCCGGAACTCGTGGAGCTGTGCATCAGCATCCTGGTGGCCGGGCACGACACCAGCGTCAGCCAGATCGCGAACTTCGTCTACGCCCTGCTCGACCAGCGCGGGGCGTGGCAGCGGCTGGTCACCGAGCCCGGGCTGGTGCCGGCGGCGGTCGAAGAGCTGATGCGGTTCATCCCGCTCATCGCCACGGCCAGCTTCCCGCGGTACCCGACCGAAGACGTCACCGTCGGCGACGTGCTGGTGCGGGCCGGCGAGCCCGTCCTCGTGGCGGTCGGCGCGGCGAACCGGGACGGGCTGCGGTTCGGCTCGCCGGACGAGCTGGTCTTCGACCGCCCGGCCAACCACCACCTCGGCTTCGGCCACGGCGCCCACCACTGCCTCGGCGCGGCGCTGGCCCGGCTGGAGCTGCAGGAGGCGCTGTCCGCGCTGGTGCGCGAACTACCGGGGCTGCGACTGGCGGGTGATCCGGCGTGGAAGTCGGAAATGCTCGTCCGCGGCCCGGGCTCGATGCCGATCGCCTGGTAGGCACGATTTTCCTGGAGGAGAAACAGAAGTGAGCACACAGAGCGTCGACGCGGCCACCTACCCGTTCAACCGGTCGTGCGGGCTGGAGCTCGACGACAGCTACCGGGAAGCCCAGCGCACCCCCGGCCTCACCCGCATCCGGATGCCCTTCGGCGACGCCGCGTGGCTCGTCACGAGGTTCGACGAAGCACGGGCCGTGCTCGCCGATCCCCGGTTCTCCCGCGCGATGTCCTTGGACCACGACGTGCCGCGGATGGCCGAAGGCCGGAACTTCACCGGCATCCTGACCACCGACCCGCCCGACCACACGCGGCTGCGCACCCTGGTCGCCAAGGCGTTCACCATGCGCCGCGTCGAGGCACTGCGGACGAAGGTGCGCGCGCTCGCCGAGCGGCTCGTCGACGAGATGGTCGCCGCGGGCGAGACCGGGGACCTGATGGGCGCGTACGCCCTCGCGATCCCCGAGGAGGTCATCTACGAGCTGCTCGGCGTGCCGCTGGCCGACCGCGACCGGTTCCGGGTCTGGAGCGACAAGGTGCTGGCGGGCAACGAACTCAGCGTCGAGGAGGCGGCGCGCACGCTCGACGAGCTGCGGGCCTACATGCTGGAGCTGATCGCGCAGCTGCGGGTCGCGCCGCGCGACGACCTGCTCAGCGGCCTGGTCCAGGCTCGTGACGAAGGCGACCGGCTGAACGAGGACGAGCTGGTGGACCTGTGCGTCGCGATCCTCATCGCCGGCCACGAAACCACGGCGAACCAGATCGCCAACTTCTCCTACCTGCTGCTCGACCGGCCGGAGCACTGGGAGCAGCTGAAGGCCGACCCGGACCTGATCCCGAAGGCGGTCGAAGAGCTGGTGCGCTTCGTCCCGCTCGGCCTCACCGCGTTGTTCGCGCACTACGCGAGCGAGGACATCGAGGTCGGCGGAACGCTGGTCCGCGAAGGTGAGGCGGTGATCGTGTCGCACGGGGCGGCCAACCGCGACCGGACGCAGTTCGACGACGCGGACGAGCTGCGCCTCGACCGCGACCCGAAGCAGCACCTGGGGTTCGGACACGGCATCCACCGCTGCCTCGGCGCCCCGCTCGCCCGGCTGCAGCTGCAGGAAGCGCTGCGCGCGCTGGTGACCAAGCTGCCGGACCTCCGGCTGGCCGGGCCGCCGGAGTGGAAGGAACACAGCCTCCTGCGCGCCCCGGAGGTGCTTCCGGTGCGCTGGTGAACGGATTCCGGCGGCGGCCCCGGACCGAGGCCGCCGCCGGGCCCGTCACAGCGCGTCGAGCCGGCCGCCGTCGACCACGAACACTCCCCCGGTCACCCAGCCGGCCCGGGCGGACGCGAGGAACGCGACCATCTCCGCGACGTCCTCCGGCCGGCCCGGGGCGCCGAGCGGGGTCGGGCCGCCGAGGTTCGCGTACGTCGTGTCGAAGTCCGTCCCGGTGTCGCGGGCGATGATGCCCGCCAGCTTCCGCGCCGCCGGGGTGTCGACGAAGCCGGGCAGGACGGTGTTGACCCGGACCCGCGGCCCGACGGCCTGGGCCAGGCCCTTCGCGTAGGCGGACAGCGCGGCCTTGGACGCCGCGAAGTCGAGCATCACCGGCTGCGGGGCCCGCACCGCCAGCGCCGATATTTCGACCACCGCGCCACCCGATTCCGTCAGCGCGGGCATCAGGGCGCGATCCATCCGGACGGCGGAAAGGAAATTGGTGTCCAGGCACCGGACCCATTCTTCGTCGGGAATGCTCAGCGGCCCCCCGGGATAGATGCTGGACTCGCCGACGTTGTTCACGAGCACGTCGACGCCACCCAGCACGTCAAGCGCTTCGGTGGCCAGCGCGTCGACTCCCTCCCGGGTGGCTACATCGGCGACGACGAGGTGAACCCCTTGGGGCACTTCGGAATTCTTGGTGCGCGCAGAGGTGACGACCCGCGCACCGGCCGCGGTCAGCCGGGCGACGATCGCGGCGCCGATGCCCCGCGTCCCGCCCGTGACGACCGCGCGTTTCCCGGCGAATTCGGCGGACAGGGGAACAGGAATTGTTTCCGACATGCCGATGATGTTCCCGGCCCGTCCGTCAATTTGTCAAGAAACCGTTCGCCGCGAAAAGCAGACCATTTTCGGCGACTCCTCCCACCCACACCCCCTGGCCCACGTCGCGACCGTCAGGTAATCTGTACGGCAGACAGTCTGTCACACAGATGAACCGTCCCGACCCCGACCAGGAGTCCGAATGCGAATCGAAGCGTGGTCCGACCTGGGTTGCCCGTGGTGCTACCTGGGCAAGCGCAGGCTGGAGAAGGCGCTGGCGGGGTTCGCGCACGCCGGCGAGGTCGAGGTGGTCTGGCGGAGCTTCCAGCTGGCGCCGTCCTACCCGAAGGGCGCCGCCCGGCCGTTGTACGAGGTGATGATGGAGCAGACCGGCGGCAGCCTGGACCAGGTCCGGCGCACGGTCGGCGCCGTGACCGGGCCGGCCGCCGAAGAAGGCCTGGTCTACGACCTCGACCGGGTCCAGATGTGCAGCACCTTCGACGCCCACCGCCTGGCCCACCTCGCCGCGGCGAAGGGCCTGGGCGGCGAGGCGCACGAGCGGCTGCTGCGCGCCCTCCTCGTCGAGGGCGAGATCCTGGACGACGACGAGACACTCGTCCGGCTCGGGGCGGAAATCGGCGTCGCGGAAGGGGAAACCCGCGAGCTCCTGGCCGGGGACGCCTACGCGGAGCAGGTGCGAGAGGACTCGCGGGAGGCCCTCGCCCTCGGCGCGACCGGGGCGCCGTTCTTCGTCTTCGACCGCGCGTACGGCGTCGCCGGCGCGCAGTCGGTACCAGGGTTCGCCGCCGTTCTGGAGCGCGCCCACCAGCGGGCGGTCGCCGCCGGCTGAGCCACGTCCACTTCCGGGGGAGGAAGCGCAGATGTCAGGTGTGAGCAGACGAGCGGTGCTCGGCGGAGCCGGGCTGGCCGTCACGGGACTCGCCGGCGCGGCGGGGCGCGCGGCGGCCGCGGCGGCCGACGGGGACCGCGTCCCGCCGCTGGGACCGGCGGTCGTCACCCCGGACGACGTCCGGTACCAGGACCTGGTCCGGCGCGGCCACAAAAGGTACGTGGCGAACCCGGACTACGTCGAGGTGGTGGGCTCGACGCGACACGTCGAGCAGGCGCTGCGAAAAGCCGTCCGGGCGGGCAAGAAGGTCGTCGTGCGCGGTGGCGGGCACTGTCTGTCCGACTTCGTCGACCACCCGGACACCCGGGTGATCATCGACCTGTCCGGCCTCCGGCAGGTGTACTTCGACGAGCGGCGCGGGGCCTTCGCGGTCGAAGGCGGGGCGCTGCTCGGCGAGGACGTCTACCGGCGGCTCTTCCTCGGCTGGGGCGTGACCCTGCCCGCCGGCTGGTGCCCGCGCGTCGGCGTCGGCGGGCACATCTGCGGGGGCGGGTACGGCGTGCTGTCGCGCATCCACGGGCTGACCGTCGACTACGTGGACGCGGTCGAAGTGGTGGTGGTCGACGAAGCCGGCGAGGTCCGCACGGTCGTGGCGAGCCGCGACACCCACCCCGATCTGCACTGGGCGCACACGGGCGGCGGCGGCGGCAACTTCGGCATCGTCACCAGGTACTGGCTGAAAGACCCCGCGGCCACGGGCCCCGATCCCGCCGGCCTGCTCCCCCGCGCCCCGGAGTCCACTTTGGACTTCAGCTGCGAGTGGCCGTGGGCGGAGCTGGACGAGCGGAAGTTCGTCCGCCTCGCGGACAACCACAGCCGCTGGGTCGAAGCCAACAGCGCCCCCGGCGCGCCGGGCACGAACCTGTACTGCGAGCTGATCCTGCACCGCCGGGCCACCGGGCAGCACCTCACGGTGGGCCAGGCGTTCGGCCCCGGCGCCGAAGCCCTGCTCGACGGCTACCTCGCCGCGCTGGGCGCCGGCGTCGGGACGCCGCGGAAGCTGGTCCGGGCGCGCAAGCCGTACCTCGCCACCGCGCTGGCCGGGTCGCCGGACTCGAAGCCCTTCCGGTTCCGCGTCAAGTCCGGCTACCTCCGTACCGGGTTCACCCGGGAGCAGCTGCACGCGATCCACGCGCAGCTCACCGCCGAGCACGACGACAGCCTGCTCAACGGATCGGTCGGCCTGGCCAGCTACGGCGGCGCGATCAACGCCGTGGACCCGGCCGCCACGGCGGTCGCGACGCGGGACGCGGTGCTGAAGCTGACCTACATCGCGGCCTGGGAAGACCCCGCGAAGGACGCCGTCCACGACGCGTGGATCCGCGAGTTCTACCGGACGGTGTACGCGGCGACGGGCGGCGTCCCCGACCCCGCGGACGGCGCGTACATCAACTACCCGGACAACGACCTGGCCGACCCGGCGCTCAACACGTCGGGCGTGCCGTGGTCGACGTTGTACTACAAGGGGAACTACCCGCGGTTGCAGCGGGTCAAGGCGCGGTGGGACCCGCGGGACGTGTTCAACCACGCCTTGGCCATCCGGCCGGCTCCCCGCTGACACCCGGCGGTCAGGGCCGGTAGGTGCAGATGGCGCCGATGCTGTTGGACTGCTCCACGACCGTCTTGCCGTCGACGGTGATCTTGCAGGTGTTGTCCTTGCTGCCCAGCTTGAAGTCGACCGGGGTGGCGGTGACCGAGGTGAACGTCAAGTCGTCCATCGTCAGGGTCTGGCTCCAGGTCTTGCCCTTCTCCAGGACCTCCTGGGAGTTCGCGCTGAACCCGCTGCTCCACTGCACGTTGGACTTCGCCGCGGTCGTCACCTCCAGGACGACGGTGTGCTTGGCCGGCGCCGCCGCGGTCGGGGCCGCCGCGGCGGGCTGGGATCCGGCGTCCGCGACGGCGGCCGGCGCGGCCGTGGCCGGCAGGCCGTCGGCGGCGTCGTTGACGGCCTTGCCGAAGGCCGCGGTCCAGAGCACGCAGATGACCAGCCCGATCGCCGACAGCACGACGGCGGTGATGGCCAAGCCCTTGTTGCTCGCCCGGCCCCGGCTCGCCCGCAGCGTCCCGACGATGCCGAAGACCAGCCCGAGGATCACCAGCGGCCACGCGATGACCCCGATGATCGGGATGAACGCGAAGATCAGGCCGACCAGGCCGAGCACGAACCCGGCCGTACCGAGGCCGTTCTTGTACTGGTTCGGGATCGGCATCGGCGGCGACGGCGGCATGGGGGCGTAGGACACGGTTGCCTCTTTCAGTCCAGCGGCGACGCGACCGAACGCGTCACGCTCTGCGCCGTTCGTCGCCTCCCGGGCCGCGCGCGCAACAGGGCCCGGACGCCACTCCGGGTCACAGAACGGACTCCGGCGACGTCGTTCACGATCATTTCCGCAGGTGGCGACAGTGAGCGACTGACCCACCGCCGTCACCCAGGGTGAGAAATTGAAACTTCAAGTTCACCCGGACGGACTAAGCGGTGGTGTTCTCCACGGCCCGCGGCGCATCATGACGCCGTGACCGGCGAGCCACCCCTGGGACCCGCCGATGTCCGGTCGACATCGGCGGTGGCCTCCGCGCGGGCTTTCGAATACTGGCGGGACCTCATCTGCGACACCTTCGTCCAGCTCTCCGCGACGCCCACCACGCCCGGCCCCTTCGACGGCGAGCTGGTGCACGCCGACCTCGGGTCGTTCGAAATGACGACCGTGCACGCCGGTGGGCAGCGGGTGCGCCGCACGCCGCGGCTGATCGCGCGGGCCGGGGAGGAGTACCTGCTCGCCAGCATCCAGACGCGCGGCCGGGGCCGGATCGAACAGGACGGCCGGGTCGCCGAGATCGGTCCCGGGGAGATGGCCCTCTACGACAGCACCCGCCCGTACACCCTGCACTTCGACGCCGCCTTCGAGCAGGTCGTCGTGCAGGTGCCGCTGCGGGACATGCTCGCCGAAACCGGCCTGCGCGACGCGCGGGGCGTCACCGCGACGAAGCTCGGCGCGCACAGCACCGCCGGCGTCGTCGCCCAGTTCTTCCACGGGCTCGCGCGGCTGCGGCAGGCCGACCCGCTCGGCGCCGCCGCCCTCGCGACGCAGGGCCGTGGCCTGATGGCGGCCGCGCTCACCCTCTCCGCCGACCGGGTACCGCGCGACGACGCCCTGACCCGGCGGCGCGTCCAGGCCTTCCTGCACGCCCGGCACGCCGATGCGAGCCTCACCGTCGACGACATCGCCCATGCGTTCCTCGTCTCGAAGCGGACGCTCTACCGCCTGTTCGACGGCGGCCCCGACGGGGTGAGCGCGCAGCTGCGGCGCATCCGGGTGGAGCACGCGAAATCCTTGCTGCTCGCCGATCGCGGCCGGCCCCTGGAGTCGGTCGCGGGCGCGTGCGGGTTCGCCGGGGAGCGGCAGTTCTACCGCGTGTTCCGGGCCGAGACCGGCCGGACGCCCGGGCAGTTCCGCGGCACGTCCGGTCAGTGAGGCGGCACGGGCTGTCGGTCCCGGGCCCGGGGTGGACGTCCGATCCTGGGTGCACCCACGAACCCAGGAGGCCGGGCCATGACCGAGCAGGTACGCGTCGCCGTTGTCCAAGCGGAGCCGAAGTGGCTGGATCTGGCCGCGGGGGTGGACCAGGTCGTCGGCCTGATCGCCGGCGCCGCGGCCGGTGGGGCCCGGCTGATCGCGTTCCCGGAGACCTTCCTGCCGGGCTACCCGTGGTGGATCTGGCTCGACTCGCCCGCCTGGGGCATGCGGTTCGTGCCTCCCTACAGCGAAAACTCGATGACCCGCGACGGCGCGGAGATGACGCGGATCGCGGCCGCCGCGGCCGAGCACGGCGTGCACGTCGTCCTCGGCTTCAGCGAGAAAGCGGGCGGCAGCCTGTACATGGCGCAGGCGTTCATCGACGACACCGGCCGCGTGCTGTCGGTCCGCCGCAAGCTCAAGCCGACGCACGTCGAGCGCGCCGTGTTCGGCGAGGGCGACGGCAGCGACCTCCAGGTGCACGACACGAAGCTGGGCCGCCTCGGCGGGCTGAACTGCTGGGAGCACTTCCAGCCGCTGACGAAGTACACGATGTACAGCCTGGGCGAGCAGATCCACGTCGGTTCGTGGCCGAGCTTCTCGGTGTACCGCGGCGGCGCGCGGGCGCTGGGTCCCGAGGTCAACACCGCCGCGAGCCTCGTGTACGCCGTCGAGGGCCAGACTTTCGTGCTCGCGCCGTGCGGGGTGGTCGGCGACGCGGCCCAGGAGGTGTTCTGCGACGACGACACGAAGAAGCAGCTGTTGCTCAAGGGCGGCGGGTTCGCGCGGGTCTACGGCCCCGAGGGCAGCGAACTGGCGGCGCCGCTGGCCGAGACCGAGGAGGGGTTGTTGTTCGCGGACCTGGACTTCTCGCTGATCGCGATCGCCAAGTCCGCCGCGGACCCGGTGGGCCACTACTCGCGCCCGGACGTCTTCCGGTTGCAGGTCAACCTCGCGCCGGCACCCCGGATCGTCCACAGTGGAGCGACGGAGTTCGAGGACGCCGATCTCGTCAGCGAGGGCGCGTGACGGCGTGGAGTCCGCGATCCCCGCCCACCTGACGGCCGAGCGGAGCAGGCCACGGCCGCCGGTCGCCTTACCCGTCGTTCTCGGCACGGTTCGACGAGTCGGTGCGGCAGGACTTCCTCCGCGACGACGGGCTCGAGGTCGGCTGCCACCCGGGGACGGGATTGGTGCGCGCGCTGGGAAACTGACCGCATGACCACAGCACTGATCGTCGGAGACCTCCAGCGGGGCATCACCGAGCGGTTCGCGTTCACGCGCCAGGTGGTGGCGCCGGTGACCGGGTTGCTGCCCCGGGCGCGGGCCGCCGGCGCGCTCGTCGTGCACGTCCATACCGCGTTCCGCGTCAACCGCGCGGACCTGCCCCCGGGCGACGCCTTGTTCGCATCCTTCTTCGAGCTGGGAGACGTCTTCCACGAGGGCTCGCCCGGCATCGAGCCCACCCTGCCGGTGCTCCCCGAGGACGTCGTCGTGCGCAAGCGCCGGGCGAGCGCCTTCGCCGGCACCGACCTGGATCTCGTGCTCCGGGCCCGGGGCGTGGACGCGCTCACCATCACCGGAGTGGCCACCAGCGCGATGGTCGCGGCGACGGCGTACGACGCCGCCGACCGCGGCTACCGCGTGACCCTCCTGGCCGACGGCTGCGCCGACGACGACGCGGGCGTCCACGAGTTCTTCATGGACCGGGTTTTCCCCAGCCGGGGCTTCGAAGTCGGCTCCTGCGCCGGCTGGCAACCGTCGCCGCGCTGAGGACGTCTCAGCGTTCGGCCTTCACCGCGGGCAATCCGGCCGGCTCCGCGAGATCGGTCCGGTTGCTTTCCCGCAACACCAGCACACACGCGACCGTCACCAGGCAGCACCCCGCGATCACCGCCGAGATCACGCCCGTGCCCGCGCCGGCGACCGCGGCGAACACCACCGGGCCGAGGCCCGCGCCGAGGCCGGCTATCTGGTAGCCCAGCGAGGCTCCCGTGTAGCGGGTGCGCGTCGAGAACAGCTCCGTGTACAGCGCCGCCAACGGCCCGTACATCGCCGGGTGCGCCACCGACTGCCCCAGCACCACCGCCAGCGTCAGCAGCGCCGCGTTGCCGGTGTCGATCAGCGGGAACAGCAGGAACCCCACGACGCCGGTGGCCAGCGCGCCCGCGATGACCACCGGGCGGCGCCCGATCCGGTCGGACAGCGCCGAGTAGCCGATGATGCCGATCACCGCGCCGACCGAGGACACCGTGATCGCGTTGAGCACGGTCTGGCGCGAGAATCCCGCGTGCACGGCGTAGGACAGGATGTACGTCGTCAGCGTGCCCTGCGCGACGAACGCGCCGAAACCCACGCCGATCGCCAGCAGCAGGTTCTTCGGGTGGCGGCGCAGGACCTCCAGCAGCGGCGCGCCGGCGCGCTCTCCGGCGGCGGCGAAGACCGGCGTCTCGTCGACCTTCAGCCGGATGAACAGGCCGATGGCGAGCAGCACGACGCTGAGCAGGAACGGCACCCGCCAGCCCCACGCGAGGAACTGCGCGTCGGTCGTCACCGCGCCCATCAGGGTCAGCAACAGCGTGGAGACCACCATCCCGCTGGGCGCCCCGGCGTTGGTGAAGCTCGCCCACAGCCCGCGGCGGCTGGTCGCGTGCTCGGCCGACATCAGCACCGCGCCACCCCACTCGCCGCCGACCGCGACGCCCTGCAGCACCCGCAGCACGATCAGCAGGACCGGCGCCCACACCCCGATCTGCGCATACGTCGGCAGGACGCCGATCAGGGTGCTCGCGATGCCCATCATCGACATCGTGATCACGAGCATCCGCTTGCGCCCCAGGCGGTCGCCGAAGTGCCCGAAGACGATCCCGCCGATCGGGCGCGCCAGGTAGCCCGTGGTGAACGTGCCGAGGCTGGCGATCGTGCCGAGCACCGGGTCGAGGTTGGAGAAGAAGACCTTGGTGAACACCACCGCCGAGGCCGTGGCGTAGAGCAGGAAGTCGTAGTACTCGATCACGCTGCCGAAGTAGCTGGAGAGCACCGCGCGGCGCAGCTGCGCCCGCGAGCGGAGGTTTTCTGCCATCGCGTCCTGCCTCGTCGCCGACCCCACGTGACCCGCGTCACGCCGCGACGAACGTTAAGCAGTTTGGTGACCACCGTCAAGACATTGCCCAACATCCGGCGGGGCTTATGCTCGCGCGGTGAGCGATCTGGCCGTCTCCGCCGCCGAGGGCATCGGCGCCGACACCCCGCGTCCGCAGACGCTGCTGCTCACCTTCTTCGGCGGTCACGTCCTCGACCGCCGGATCCACGTCGCCACCGGGAGCGTGCTCGACGTGCTGGACCGCGTCGGCGTCTCGGAGCACGCCACCCGGTCCACGCTGAGCCGGATGGCCCGGCGCGGCCTGCTCCACCGGGTGCGCCGCGGGCGGCACGTCTACGTCGGCCTCACCGACCGGTCGCGGGCGATCCTGCACGACGGCGAGCGGCGCATCTGGCGGGCCGGGGCGGTCAACCGGCAGTGGGACGGCACCTGGACGCTGCTCGGGTTCTCGATGCCCGAGTCGTGGCAGCGCCAGCGGCACGCCCTGCGCTCTCGGCTGCTGTGGGCCGGCTTCGGCAGCCTGCAGGGCGGCCTGTGGATCGCGCCGGGCGAGGTCGACCCGGTCCCGCTGCTCGACGGCCTCGGCGCCGACGGCCACGTCAAGGTCTTCCAGGCCCGCGCGCTGCCGCCGACCGAGGTAGCCGGGCTCGTCCGGGAGGCCTGGGACATCGACCGCGTGGCCGGGCACTACCGGGCGTTCCTGGCCCGCTGGCAGGACCCGGCGGCCCAGGCACCGGACCGCCTCGCCCGCGACCTGCTCCTGGAGTCCGACTGGCTGCAGACCATCCGGACCGATCCGCGGCTGCCGCGGGAACACCTGCCGGCGGACTGGCCGGCCGAACCCGCCCAGGAGCTGTTCTACGCCTTGAGCAGCGAGCTGCGGCCCGCCGCCCGCGCCATCGCCGCCGACCTGCTCGACTCGATCACCGACGAGCAGGCCGACGGCTGAGCGTCCACAGTAGACAGCCCGCGGGTCAGCGCCAGGTCCCGATGCCGTCGAGGAGCCGGTCGAGGAGGCTGTCCGGGACCGCGTCCCGCTGCATCGCCGTGCGGTAGACGATCGGCCCGACCAGCAGCGACAGCAGGTCCGCCGGGTCGACGTCCGTCTCGAGCTCGTGCCCGGCGACGGCCAGCCGGATCGCCGCGTGCAGCCGCGTCCGGATCGTCTCGTTCGACTCGTCGCGGCGGCGCGCGAGCTGCGGGTCCCAGAGCGCCGACTGCATCATGGCGAGCGACAGACCGGCTACGGCCGGCGGCAGCACCTCGTCGGCCAGCTGCCGCAGCTGCCGCCGCAGCCAGGGCCGGACCGGCGTCCCGGGGTCCTTGAACAGCGGCAGATCGGCGCCGTCCATAACGTCGAGCAGCAGCTGTTCGGACCGCGGCCAGTGCCGGTAGACGGTCGCCCGCCCCACCCCGGCCTCCTGGGAGACGCGCTGGTGGGTGACCGCGCCCGGCCCTTCGCTCGCCAGCAACCCGCGGGCGGCGACCAGGATCGCCTCCCGGGAACGCGCCGCGCGCGGGTCCGTCGAGTAACTCACCGCCGGATCATACGAGCGTCCGCCAGCTATGAGACATGTTGACTCATAGATCACTCCGTGGCAGGGTCGGAATCTGTGAGACACGATGTCTCACAACTTCCCCGGGGAGCAAAACATGCCGGAGCACACCGTCTTGCCGACCGGCCGCCGGGCCGCCGGCTGCCCGTTCGAGCCCGCCGCCGAGCTGACCGCGTTGCGCGAGCAGCCCGGGCTGCCCCGCATCCCGCGGTACCACCCGTTCTTCGGGCAACGGGAGGCCCGCGCCGTCACGCGCTACCACGACGTCCGCGCGGTGTTCGCGCACGAGGACATCGGCGCGGACCTGAACGCCGACCCCGACGCGCCGCGCACGTTGTTCAACCAGCCCGGTTTCCTCCTCGGCTACGACGGGCCAGGACACCTGCGGCTGCGGCGGATGCTGGCGGGCGCCTTCACCGTCCGCCGCCTGCGGGAGCTGGGGCCGTCGATCGAGAAGATCGTCACCGGGCACCTGGACGCGATGCAGGCGGCCGGACCGGGCGCGGATCTCGTGCGGGCGTTCGCGCTGCCCATCCCGTCGCTGGTGATCTGCGACCTGCTCGGCGTCCCCCACGCCGATCGCGCGGACTTCCAGCACCGCAGCGCGGTCCTGCTCGACGCCACCCGCCCCGAGCAGGAGCAGTTCGCCAACTACGCCGCGATGCACGCGTACATGGCCGAGCTCGTCGCCCGGCTGCGCGCCGAACCGGGCGACGGCCTGCTCGGCGAGGTGATCGTCAAGCACGGTGCCGAGATCACCGACGAAGAACTGGTCGGCTTCGGCAACCTGCTGCTCATCGCCGGCCACGAAACGACGTCGAACATGATCGCGCTCGGCACGCTGGCCCTGCTGGGTGAGCCGGACCAGCTGGCCGCCGTCCGCGACGAGGACGACGTGGCGACGCCGGCGATCGAGGAACTGCTGCGCCACCTGTCCATCGTCACCTACCTCGACCGCCGCGCCACTACGGACGTGACCATCGACGGACACCGGATCGCCACGGGCGAGTGGTTGTCGCTGTCGCTCCTGGCCGCCAACCACGACCCGGCACTGGTCGGCGAAGACGCCGGCCTCGACGTCCACCGCAAACCGGTCCCCCACCTGGCGTTCGGCTTCGGCGCGCACCAGTGCCTGGGGCAGCAGCTGGCCCGGATCGAGCTGAAGGTGGCACTGCCCGCGCTGCTGCGCCGGTTCCCGGACCTGCGCCTGGCCGTGCCCTTCGAGCGGATCGAGTTCCGGACGCTGTCGCCGGTCCACGGCGTGACGTCGCTGCCAGTGACGTGGTGACCCCTCCCGCCACTGGTGTTCGATGGGGGGCGTGCGAGAACCGGAACCGAGCGCCGTCCTGCCGGACGTGCTCGCCGAGGGGCTGCGGGTCGTGTTCGTGGGCATCAACCCCGGCCTCTCGTCGGCGGCGGCCGGGCACAGCTTTTCCACGCCGGGCAACCGGTTCTGGCCCGCCCTGCACCGCGCCGGGTTCACGCCCCGGCGGTTGACCGCGGAGGAAGAAGGGCTGCTGCCGGGCTGGGGGCTGGGCATCACGAGCATCGTGCGCCGCCCCACGGCCCGGGCCGCGCAGCTGTCACGTGAGGAGCTGGCCGCCGGCGGCCGGGACCTGGCCGAGCGGATCCGGGCGATCCGGCCGCACTGGCTGGCGATGCTGGGCGTGACCGGGTACCGGGCGGCGTTCGGGGCTCCCCGCGCCCGGCTCGGTCCGCAGGCCGAACCGATCGGCGGTGCCCGCGTGTGGATCGTGCCCAACCCCAGCGGCCTCAACGCGCACTACCCGCCCGCGGCCCTTGCCGTCGAGTTCGCCCGGCTGCGCGTCGCCGCCGGCGTTCCCGACCGCTCCGGTCTCCTCGGCGACGGGCCCCGCGACTGAACCGTGAGCCGCGGCGGTGGACCCTGTGGCGGGCACCGTGGTAGAAGTAGAACGTGTTTCACTTCTGACCGCCTGGAGGTGCGCGGATGAGCGTCCCGACCGTGACCGAGCTCCTCCTGGCCCGCGCCGGCGACGAGCGCCCCGGCCTGCGGTTCGAGGACGAGACCATGTCGTGGGCCGAGCACGTCCGGGCCTCGGCGCGCGGCGCGGCGGGCCTCCGGGCGACGCTGGACCGGGACCGGCCTCCCCATGTCGGCGTGCTGGCCGACAACGTCCCGGCGTTCTCCGTCCTCCTCGGTGCCTGCGCGTTCGCCGGGGCGGTGCTCGTCGGGCTCAACCCCACCCGGCGCGGCGAGGCGCTCGCGCGGGACATCCGGCTCGCCGACTGCCAGGTCGTCCTCACCGAGCCGAAGTACGAGCCTCTCCTGGCCGGGCTGGATCTCGGCGGGATCCCCGTGCGGGAACTGGGATCGTGGCCGCCGGCGGCCGAGCCGGCCGACCCCGTCCCCGCGTCGGCCGACGACCTGCTCATGCTGATCTTCACCTCCGGCACCAGCGGCGACCCGAAGGCCGTCCGCTGCACCCACGGCAAGATCGCGTTCCCCGGCGCGATGCTCGCCGAGCGCTTCGGGTTGTCCACATCGGACACCGTCTACGTCGCGATGCCGATGTTCCACTCGAACGCCGTGATGGCCGGCTGGGCGGTCGGGCTCGCGGCCGGCGCGGGCATCGCCCTGCGGCGCCGGTTCTCCGCGTCCGGCTTCCTGCCCGACGTGCGCAAGTTCGGTGTGACCTACGCCAACTACGTGGGCAAGCCACTGTCCTATGTGGTCGCCACGCCGCCACGGCCGGACGACGCGGACAACCCCCTGCGCCTCGTCTACGGGAACGAAGGGGCGAGCGCCGACCTGGCCGCGTTCGAGAAGCGCTTCGGCTGCAAGGTCGTCGACGCGTTCGGCTCGACCGAAGGCGGCATCGGGTTCGCGCGCACCGACGACACCCCGCCGGGCTCACTCGGCCGGCCGACACCCGACGTGGCCATCCTGCACCCGCACACGGGCCGGCCGTGCCCGCCCGCCGAGTTCGACGCCGCCGGCCGGCTGGTCAACGCCGAGGAAGCCGTCGGCGAGCTGGTCAACACCGCCGGCGCCGGCTGGTTCGCGGGGTACTACCGAGACCCCGCGGCCGACGCCGAGCGCCTGCGCGACGGCCGGTTCCACACCGGCGATCTCGCCTACGCGGACGCCGACGGCTTCTGCTACTTCGCCGGGCGGCTCGGCGACTGGCTCCGCGTCGACGGCGAGAACCTCGGCACGGCCCCGATCGAGCGGATTCTGCTGCGGCACCCCGCGATCACCGACGCCGCCGTCTACGCGGTGCCCGACCCCGTGACCGGCGACCAGGTGATGGCCGCCGTCGTCACCGACGGCACTTCCCTGGACCCCGCCGAGTTCGGCCGCTTCCTCGCCGGCCAGCCGGATCTCGGACCCAAGCAGGTGCCGCGGTACGTGCGCACGGTCCGGGAACTGCCGCGGACGTCGACGTTCAAGGTGGTCAAGCGGCAGCTTTCCGCGGAGGGCCTGAACTGCCCCGACGTGGTGTGGGAGCGCACGGGGCCGGACATCGCCTACACCGCTCTGTCCACTGTGGTCTGAGCGGTCAGGCGAAAGCCGCGTCGACGGCGTCCGCGAAGGCGCCCATGGACGGGAATTCCAGGTTGTACGACCAGTCGCCGCTCGGCTCCGGCGTCGCACCCCACCCCGGCCGGTCGTGGCGGCGGTTGATCCACACCGACGGCAGCCCTTCGCGCTTCGCCGGCACGTGGTCGTGGAACAGGCTTTGCGCCACGTGCAGGAGTTCCGCGCGGGCCACCCCCAAGGACGGCAACGTCTCGTCCAGCGCGCGGAAGTGGTTCTCGGCGGGCTTGTAGGCACCGACGTCCTCGGCCGTGATGATCGCCGCGAACCGGCCGCGCAGCCGCTTGTTGCTGCCCGCGAACCCGTCGCGGTGCACGTTCGAGAGAATGATCAGCTGATAGTGCCCGGCGAGCCGCGCCAGCGCGTCGGCCGAATCCGGGAACGCGGGCCAGTCCGGCACGGACCCGCCCAACCGGCGGGCCCAGTCGTCGCTCACCTCGGCCCCGAGCCCGGCACCCGTGCGGCGGAACGCTTCCGCCAGGACGTCCGAGTACAGCGTGGCCGGCGCTTCCCGCTCGACGGCGGCCTCGTGGCCGGCGTAGGCGACCAGCAGTTCCTCCCCGGAGACTCCGAGGCCGCGTTCTTCGGCCCACGGCGACAGGACGGCCGCGATGCCCGTCTCCCAGTCGATCAGGGTGCCGTAGCAGTCGAAGCTCAGCGCCTTGAAGCTCGTCAGGTCCGTCATGTGTATGACAGTATAACAATGGGGGTCAGCCGACCAGGCCGTCCAACGCGTGCGCCAGGTGGTCCCGCATCGCCGTGACCGCGCGTTTCTCGTCCCCGGAGCGCACCGCGTCGAGCAGCACGCGGTGCTCCGCCGCGAGGTCGCCGGCCCGCGGGTAGGAGTCGCTGAGCTGGGCCAGGCAGAGCTGCATCTCCTCCTGCATCGCCGGGTAGATCCGGTCGAGCCGCGGGCTGCCGGCGCAGCCGACCAGCGCGACGTGGAACTTCGTGTGCGCGTCGACCCGGTCACCCCAGCTCGCGCCGGCCGCCAGGGCTTCCATCGCGGCGAGCCCGGCTTCGGCGGCGGCGACCGGACGCCGCTCGGCGACGATCCGCCGGACCGCCTCCAGCTCGAGCGGCGTGCGGACGAAGAACAGGTCCCGGACGTCGTCCGCGGTGAACACCGGGACGCGCAGCGAGCGGCCGGCAGACCGTTCGGCGAGGTTGCGGGCCAGGAGTTCTTGCAGGGCTGAGCGCACGGTGGGACGGGCGACGCCGAACATGCTCGCCAGGCCGACCTCGGTGAGCGGCTCCCCCGGCTTGAGGTCGCCGCCGAGGATGTGCCGCCGGATCTCCGCGACGAGGGCGTCGCGCGTGCTGATGCCGCGCAGAGGCACGGTCACGCGGTCCCCTTTCCCACAGCCGGGCCGAACGGGCCACCAGTCTGACATGGCGGACTCGGTGGCGTGGAACCTCCAGCGAGGGCCACTCCGCCTCGGCGGTCCCCGGCCGCCGGGCGCACTGAGCGAAAGAGCAGGCCGATGCGCCGAGGGGGAGGGGCGCACCGGCCTGCACGCAAGACGCTAGCCGGACCACGGCGTCTTCGCGCGTTGGCCGCCCGTTCCGCGGCCGATGTGCTGTTTGCCACCTTGTTGCTTAGGTAAGCCTGACCTTATCGTTCTCGCGTGTCCGTCGACCCCCGCCGCGCCGACAGCGGTGTCCACGCCCGTGAGCTCGACGTCGCCTACGGCAGCGATGTCGTCGTGCGCGCCGCGTCCGTCTCCCTGGTCGCCGGGACCGTGACCGCGCTGATCGGCCCGAACGGCAGCGGGAAGTCGACGCTGCTGCGCGCGCTGGCGCGGCTGCACCCGCCCGTCGCCGGGACGGTCACCTTCGCCGACGGTGCCGACCTGCGGGCACTGTCCGGAAAGGACATCGCCAAGCGGATCACCATGCTGTCGCAGCAGCGGACCGCGCCCGGCGGGGTGAGCGTGCGGGAGCTCGTCGAGTTCGGCAGGCACCCGCACCGGTCCCGCTGGGGCGGCCGCGATCCCGAGGGTCCCGCCGCCGTCGAGCGCGCGCTGGCGCTGACCGGCCTGGCCGCCCTCGCCGACCGGCCGGTGCAGGCCCTCTCCGGCGGGCAGGCGCAGCGGGTGTGGCTCGCGAGCTGCCTGGCCCAGGACACCGCGCTGCTGCTGCTCGACGAGCCCACGACCTTCCTCGACCTGCGCTACCAGGTGGAGATCCTCGACGTCGTCCGCGACCTCGCCGACCGGCACGGCGTCGGCGTCGGGGTCGTGCTGCACGACCTCGACCAGGCCGCCGCCGTCGCCGACCGCGTGCTGCTGCTGGAGGGCGGCCGGGTCACCGCCGACGGCTCCCCCGCCGACGTGCTCACCTCGGCCAACCTCAGCCGGGCCTACGGCATCCGCGTGGACGTCGTCCTCGACCCGGCCGACGGCCGGATCCACACCCGCGCGGTCGGCCGCTTCAACGAAACCGGCGCGCGCGCCGCGTCGGCCTGACCCCCTGCCCCATCGAAACAGGAGAAACATGCGGATCACCCGGATGCTCCTCGGCCTGTCCGCGGCCGCCACGTTCTTCGTGGCCGCCTGCGGCACCACCGAGGAGCCCACCAGCAACGCGGCCGCCACGAGCGGCGCCGCCGGCCCGGTCACGGTCGTCGACTCGCGGGGCAAGGAGGTCAAGCTGCCCCACCCGGCCAAGCGCGTCGCGGCGACCGAGTGGAACGCCGTCGAGCACCTGGTGTCGCTCGGCGTCATGCCGGTCGGCGTGTCCGACATCAAGGGCTACGGCCAGTGGGTGAGCGCCGCCCCGCTCGACGGCACCCCGAAGGACATCGGCACCCGCGGCGAGCCGAGCCTCGACACGCTCGGCTCGCTGGGCCTGGACCTCGTGGTCGTCACCGACAGCGTGACCGAAGGGGCGCTCGAGCAGATCGAGGCGAAGGTGCCGGTGATCGTCATCAACGGCGGCAACGCCAGGGACCCGATCGCCGGGATGTACGCCGGCCTGGACGTCATCGCGAAGGCCACCGGCACCGAAACCCGGGCCGCGCAGCTGAAGTCCGAGTTCGAGCAGAAGCTCACCACGGGCAAGGCGGAGGTGGAAAAGCTTGGCGCGGCGGGGCAGAAGGTCGCGTTCTCCGACGCCTACGTCACCTCGGGCGCGGTCAGCATCCGGCCCTACACCAAGGGCGCGCTCGTGTCCGCGGTGTTCGGTCGGCTCGGCCTCGAAACCGCGTGGACGATGGACGGCGACCCGACCTACGGGCTCGGGCAGGCCGACGTCGAAGGCCTGACCCAGCTGCCCGACGTGCGGTTCTGGTACATGGCCAACAACGCCGACGGCGACCCCTACCAGCAGGAGCTGGCCGGCAACGCGATCTGGAAGAACCTCCCGTTCGTCAAGAGCGGCAAGGTGCACCGCTTCCCGGACTCCCTGTGGATGTTCGGCGGGCCCAAGTCCATGGCGCAGTTCGTCGACGCGGCCGTCGCCGGGCTGAAGGGGTAGTGGTCACCCTGACCGAGCCGCCCGTGGCCGCCGTCCGGCGACACGGGCGGCTCGCCCTGCTCGGGGCCGGGCTCGCCGCCCTGCTCCTGCTGGGTTCGGCCGTGCACCTCACGCAGGGCACCGCGAACCTGGACCCGCTCGACGTGCTGCGCCTGGTGTTCGGCGGGGCGACCGGCGACACGACCGCCGTCGTCGTCGAGTCGCGGCTGCCGCGGTTGCTCGCGGCGCTGGTGGTCGGGGCAGCGCTCGGCGTGGCCGGCGCGGTGCTGCAGACGGTGTCCCGCAACGCCTTGGCGTCGCCGGACACCCTGGCCGTCAACGCCGGCGCGCACCTGGCGGTCGTCGCCGTCGCCGCGTTCGGCGTCTCGCTGCCGCTGCTCGGCGCGACCGGTGTCGCGTTCGCGGGCGGGCTCGCCGCCGCCGTGGTCGTGCTCGGACTGGCCGGCACCGGGGGCACCGGGATCGTGCGGCTGGTGCTGGCCGGCACGGCGATCGCGCTGGCCCTGGTCTCGGTGACCCAGGTCCTGCTGTTGCTGTACGCCCAGGAAACCCGCGGCTTGTTCGCCTGGGGCGAGGGATCGCTGGAGCAGAACGGGCTCGGCGGGGTCCGCACGCTCGGCCCCGTCGTCGGCCTCGCGCTGGCCGCGCTGCTCTTCCTGGCGCGGCGGCTCGACCTGATCCACGTCGGCGACGACCACGCCAGGACCCTCGGTGTCCACATCGGACGGACCCGGGTCGCCGCGATCGGGCCGGCCGTGCTGCTGGCCGCGGCGGCGGTGACCCTCGCGGGCCCCATCGGGTTCGTCGGCCTCGCCGCGCCGGCGCTGGCCCGCCTGCTCGCGTCCGCGGTGCCGGGCCTGCACCGGCACGCCGCGCTGCTCCCGGTTTCCGCGGCGCTGGGCGCGGCGCTCCTTTTGGGCGCCGACGTACTGCTCCGCACGATCATCAGCCCGCAGCGAGCGCTGGAGGTGCCGACGGGCGTCGTGACGACGATCCTCGGCGCGCTGTTCCTCGTGGTCCTGGCCCGCGGCGCCCGGATCACGTCCGCGACCGCCGAACCCCCGGCGGCCGGCGCGCGCGGCGGGGTGAGCGCGGTCCGGTACGGCGTCGTGCTGGGTGTGCTGGCCCTCGTGGCGATCGGCGTCGCCGTGGGAGCGGTGCTGCTCGGGGACGCGAAGCTGCTGCTGGGCGACGTCGTCAACTGGGTGACCGGCCAGGCGGGCCCGCTCGTCACCGGCGTGCTGGACACCCGCGTCCCCCGCGTGGTGGCGGCGCTGCTGGCGGGCGCGGCGCTGGCGCTGGGCGGCGCGCTCACCCAGGCGGTCGCCCGCAACCCGCTGGCCGAACCGGGGATGATCGGGGTCGTCGGCGGGGCGGGCCTCGGCGCGGTCGCCGTGATCACCCTGGTCTCCGGCGTCGGGTTCTGGACGCTGACCGGGTCCGCGGGCCTGGGGGCCGCCCTGGCGATGGCCGTGGTCTTCGCCGTCGCGGCCCGGGGCGGGTTCACCAGCGAACGCCTGGTGCTGATCGGTTTCGGCGTGCACGCGGCCTCGCAGGCGCTGGTGACGTTGCTGATCACGCTGTCCGACCCGTGGAACGAGACGAAGGCGCTGACCTGGCTGGGCGGTTCGACCTACGGCCGCACGTTCACGCACCTGGTGCCGATGGCGCTGGCGGTGCTGCTGGTGGCACCGGTGCTGGTCCGCATGCGGCGCGAGCTCGACCTGCTGTCCCTGGACGACGAGACCCCCCGGGTGCTGGGCGTGCCGGTCGCGCGGACGCGGTTGCTGCTGCTGTCGTGCGCGGTGCTGTTGACCGGCGCGGCGGTGGCGGGGATCGGCGTCCTGAGCTTCGTCGGCCTGGTGGCGCCGCACGCGGCCCGCGCGATCGTGGGCAGCCGGCACGCCCGGCTGGTGCCGGCGGCGGCGCTGCTGGGCGCGATCCTGGTGTGCACGGCGGACACGGCGGGCCGCACGCTGATCGCGCCGGGGCAGCTCCCGGCCGGTTTGATGACGGCGATCATCGGCGCGCCGTACTTCGTGTGGTTGTTGTACCGGCACCGCACCCGGGGCCGCTGACCGCTCCCGGGGAACTTCCGGTGAACAAGCCCGCGCGGCGTGGACGACCGGCGATACCCTCCGGCTCGGAGGTGGTGGCGCCCATGGCAGACATCCGGCCGTACCAGCACCGGGGCATCGGGTTCGCGGTCACCAGCTGGTTCCTCGCGATCCTTGGCGGGGCCGGCGCGTTCCTGTTCGGCTCCGCCGCCGCGCGGAGCACCGGCTCGTGCCTGCCGGACGAGACGCTCTTCCCGTGCACCGAGACCGGCCGGGACGTCGTCCACTGGCTGCCGCCGCTCGGCTGGCTCGCCGCGATCCTGCTCGCCTGGGCGATCGGGGCGGCGCTCTCCCGCCGCGGCGCACCCCGATGGCCGGCCGTCGTGGCCGGCGTGGCGGGCTACGCGGTCGTCATGACGGCCGACTGGTTCCTCGCGGTGCGCTGAGCCGGTCGCCGGCTCCCGAGTCCGGCACCCCCGCGTAGTCCGGCAGCTCGACGCCGTTGATCGCGCGCTCGACCAGTGCGGTCAGCGCTTCCATGTCGGGCTCCGGGCCCGGCTCGGCGGCGCCGCGCATTTCCGCGTGCAGCCGGCCGATCTCCTGGTTCGCCTCGACGAACGACCGCATCCGGCTCTCGTACGCGGCGAACGCCACCGCCGGGTCCCACCCCGCGGCGGCCAGCTCGCCGGCCAGCAGGTAGGCGCCGACCAGGGCCAGGCCGGTGCCCTGCCCGGACAGCGGCGACGAGCTGAACGCCGCGTCCCCGAGCAGCGCCACCCGGCCGCTCGACCAGCGGTCCATGACCACCTGGGCGACCTGGTCGAGGTAGAAGTCCGGCGTGTCGTCCAGGTGCGCGAGCAGCTGCGGCGTCAGCCAGCCCAGGCCGGCCACCCGCTCGCGCAACAGGCGCTTCTGGGCCTCGACGTCCCGGTAGTCGACGTCGAAATCGGGCGAGGCGAAGGAGAACATGGCCATCGCGCGGGTGGCGTCCCCGATCGGCCGCAGCATCGCGGAACGCCCGGGCTCCTGGTGCTCGAGCAGCCAGCGGTCGAGCCCGAACTCGTTGGGCACGCTGTAGAACGCCAGCACGTGCCCGAGGTGGCGGACGAACTCCTCGTGCGGCCCGAACACCATCGCCCGCAGCGCCGAGTGCAGCCCGTCCGCGCCGATCACCAGGTCGAAGCGCCGCCGGTCGCCGCCCGCGAAGACCACGTCGACGCCGTCCGCGTCCTGGGAAAGCTCGGCGATCCGGTCGCCGAAGACGTACTCGACGCCGTCGCGGGTGTCGTCGTAGAGCACCTGGGACAGGTCGCCGCGGAGGATTTCGATCTCCGAGATGTAGCCGTCGCCGCCGTCGTCCTCCGCGCGGAAGGTCTCCAGCACGGTCCCGTCCGCGGCAACGGTGTGCGCACCGGCGGTCTCGGTGCGGGCCGCGCGCACGGCCGCGTCCAGTCCCATCCGGCGGATGACCTCCCTGGTCACGCCGCGCGCGTCCACCGCCTGCCCGCCGGGACGCAGCCCCGGAGCCCGTTCCACGACGGTCACCTCGGCCCCCCGCCGCCGCAGCCAGTGGGCCAGCGCGGGCCCCGCGATGCTCGCTCCGGCCACCAGCACCTTGGTTCCGCTCACTGCGCCCCCCTGCTCGCCGGTCCTCGTCGACGCCCGGATGGTAGCGGGATCCCGGTCCCGGGCGGCGTACCTCGGCCCAGGGCCCCCGGCAAAGTCAGGTCAGCGCGGCCGATCCGGTCGCCCGCACGTCATGAACGGGTCGTTCACCTCGACAGACGACATGAACGACCCTTTCATGACATCGCCGCGACGCCGGGCAGACCGCGCGGCCACGACTTTGCCGGAGCCCTGGCGCGCCCGGGCCCGGGGGTCGACCAGGGTGTCTCCCTGGGGCCACGGGGGCCGGCGCGGAGCACTGTGGGGCACAGAGCGGCGAACCCCCGCCGCCACACCGCCCAAGGAGTTCCGATCATGGACATGAAGCTCGAGGTCGTGGTCCTCCCCGTCGCCGACGTCGACCGGACCAAGCACTTCTACAAAACCCTCGGCTGGCGCGAAGACGCCGACATCGACTTCGGCGCGTCCCGCGTCGTGCAGCTCACCCCGCCGGGCTCGCCGGCCTCGGTCCACTTCGGCACCGGCCTGACCGACGCCGCCCCCGGGTCGGTCCGCGGCACCTACCTCGTCGTCGAGGACATCGAGGCCGCCCGCGCCGAGCTCGCCGCCCACGGCGTCGACGTCAGCGAGGTGTTCCACCGCGACGCGACGGGCGCGTTCGCCCCGGGCGCGCACCCCGACCGCGGCACCTACTCGTCGTTCGCCTCCTTCCACGACCCCGACGGCAACACCTGGCTGCTGCAGGAGATCACCACCCGCTTCCCGGGCCGCGTCGACGGCGTGACCTACGGCTCCACCGGAAAGCTCGAGCAAGCACTGCGTGCCGCCGCGGCCGCGCACGGCGAGCACGAGAAGGAGACCGGGAAGTACGACGAGAACTGGCCGGAGTGGTACGCCCGGTACATGGCCGAGCACCAGGGCGCCTGAAAACCCCCGCAACACACCGAGGAGACCGGAAAGATGTCCACGATCCACCTGCGCCAGGCGACCACCGCCACCCCGGAGCAGTTCCTGGCCGCCCTGACCGACTTCGGCCCGGAGCGCGCGAAGCTCTTCGGCCGCAGCGCGGCCGACTACCTGCAGGTGCACGGCCGAGGTCCCGGCCACGCCGACGTCACCGAAGGATCGGGCGGCATCTGGGAGCGCCTGAGCTACGACTGGTCCGATCCGGCCGAGGTCGTGATGCGGACCACCGACTCCAACACCTGGGGCGGCGCGTCCGGCCACACCTACACCTTCACGCGGCTGCCGGACGGCACCACCCAGGTCGACGCCGTGGTGGTGCGGGAAGGCAAGAACCTCAAGGGCCGGCTGCTCGGCGGCCTGCTCGGGCTGCTGGGCAAGCGGGTCCTCGGCGGGGAACTGGCGAAGACCGCCAAGGCGATCGAAGCGCGGTACGACGACGCGTGAGGCGCCGGCCGGCTGCGCTAGGGTTCGGTGACCCGGCAGGTCGTCGCCGGTCGGTCGTGGGAGGTTCGCATGCCGGGGCGTGGGCCGGCGCTGATCGGCCGGCACAGCGAATGCGCCGCTCTCGACCGCCTCCTCGCCGGCGCCCGATCGGGGCAGGGCCAGGTGCTGGTCCTGCGCGGCGAAGCCGGGATCGGCAAGACCGCCCTGCTGGAGTACGCGCAGTCGCAGGCCCCGGGGTTCCGGGTCGCGCGCGCCGCCGGGGTCGAAGCCGAGCAGGTGCTGGCCTACGCCGGGCTGCACCAGCTGTGCGCGCCGTTCTTCGACCGGCTCGACCGCCTGCCCGAACCCCAGCGCGACGCGCTCGCCACGGCCTTCGGGCTGAGTGCCGGCGCCCGGCCGACCCGCTTCCTGGTCGGGCTGGCGGTGCTGACGCTGCTCGCCGACGTCGCCGAGGACCAGCCACTGCTCTGCCTGGTCGACGACGCGCAGTGGCTCGACCGGATGTCCGCGCTGGTCCTCGCCTTCGCCGCCCGCCGGCTCCTCGCCGAGCGGATCGCCGTGGTCTTCGCGGTGCGGGAGCCCGGCCGCGAGCCCGACCTGGCCGGGCTGCCGGAGCTCCCGATCGGCGGCCTGGGCGAGGCCGAGTCGGAGGAGCTGCTGGCCTCGGTGCTCAAGGGACCGGTGGACGGCCGCGTCCGCGCCCGGATCGTCGCCGAAACGCACGGCAACCCGCTGGCGCTGCTGGAGCTGCCGCGGGCGTGGACGGCCGATGGAGCCGCCGACGGTTTCGCTCGGCCCGAGTCGGCGCCGCTCGCCGGGCGCATCGAGGAATGCTTCGTCCGGCAGCTGGAGCCGCTGCCCGCCGACACGCGGCGGCTGCTGCTCATCGCCGCCGCCGAGCCCCTCGGCGACGCCACCCTGCTGTGGGCCGCGGCGGGCCGGCTCGGGCTCGGCGCCGACCCCGCGGCCGCGGCCGAGGCGACCGGGCTGATCGAGTTCGGCCGCCGGATCCGGTTCCGCCACCCGCTGGTGCGGTCGGCGGTCTACCGGTCGGCGCCGGCACCGGACCGCCAGGACGTGCACCGGGCGCTGGCGGACGTGACCGACCCGGACCGCGACCCCGACCGCCGGGCCTGGCACCGCGGGCAGGCGACCGTCTCCCCCGACGAAGACGTCGCGGCCGACCTCGAACGCTCGGCGGGACGAGCCCGGGCCCGCGGCGGCCTGGTCGCGGCGGCCGCGTTCCTCGAGCAGGCGGCACTCCTGACGCCCGAACCCGCCCGGCGCGCGCACCGCGAACTGGCGGCGGCCGCCGTCAAACGCGACGCCGGCGCGCTCGAAGCGGCGCTCGGCCTCCTCGACTCGGTCGCGGCCGGACCGCCGGACGCCGAGCGCGCCGCCCAGGTCGAGCACCTGCGCGGGCAGATCGCGTTCGACCGGCGACGCGGCGGCGACGCGGCCCGGCTGCTGCTCCGCGCGGCCGAGCGGCTGTCCCCGCTCGACGCGAACCGGGCGCGCGAGACGTACCTGGAGGCGCTGGCGGCGGCCCTGTGGGCCGGCTCGGACCGGGCCGATCTCGTCGCGGCGGCCAAGGCCACCCGCGCCGCTCCCCCGGCACCCGTGCCGCCGCGCGCCGTCGACCTCGTCCTGGACGCGCTGGCCACCCGGCTCGCCGACGGCTACCCGGCCGCCGCGCCGCTGCTGTCCCGGGCGGTGGCGGCGGTCCACGCACTCGACGTCGGCACCGAGGAGACCGGGCGGGTGCTCTGGCTGCTGGGCAACCGCGCCGGCGGCATGATCGCCACCGAAGCGGCGGACTTCGCGGCGGCGCGGGCGTTCGCCACGCGTCAGGTCCAGCTCGCCCGCGACGCCGGCGCGCTCGTGCAGCTGCAGTTCGCGCTCAACTTCCTCGCCGTCAACGAGCTGCTCGCGGGCGAGCTGACCGCGGCGGCGGCCTCGGCCGAGGAGGACCGGGTGATCGCCGGCGCGACGGGCAACGCGCCGGTCGGCTACGGCGCGATGCTGCTCGCGGCGTTCCGCGGCCGGGAGGCACCGGCGGTGGAGCTGTTCGAGGACACCGCGCGCGACGCGTCGGGACGCGGTCAGCTCCGGCTGGTGACCCTCGCCGACTACGGACGCGCGGTGCTCTACAACGGCCTCGGCCGCCATGACGCCGCGCTGGCCGCCGCCCGCCGGGTGTTCGACCACGACGTGGTGGGGTTCCAGGGCCTCGTCACCGCCGAACTGGCCGAGGCGGCGTCGCGAACCGGGGACGAGGAGCAGCTCCAGGCCGCGGCCGCCCGGTCGGCCGACCGAGCCTCGGCGGCCCGGGCCGCGGAAGCGCTGGGTCTCGACGCTCGCATACGCGCGTTGGGCAGCACCGGTTCGGAAGCCGACCGCCTTCACCGCGAGTCGATCGCGTACCTCGACGGGACCCCGCTGCGTGTGGACCTGGCCCGCGGCCACCTGCTCTACGGCGAATGGCTGCGCCGCGAGGGCCGCCGCGTGGACGCCCGCGCACACCTGCACACCGCGTACGAGCTGTTGTCCGCCATGGGGCTGGAGGCGTTCGCCGAGCGGGCCCGGCGCGAGCTGCAGGCCACCGGGGAGACCGCGCGGAAACGCACGGTGGAGACCACCGGCGAGCTCACCGCCCAGGAGTTCCAGATCGCCCGGCTGGCCGGGGAAGGCTACTCGAACCCCGAAATCGGCACCCGGCTGTTCCTCAGCCCCCGCACGGTGGAATGGCACCTGCGCAAGATCTTCGGCAAGCTCGGCATCAGCTCCCGCCGGCAGCTGCGCGACGTCGTCCCGGCCGGGGCCGGCACGTAATCCCGCGGTTCATCCTGCAAGTTGAGTGCACGCCCGTACACTCAATGGGCATGGTCACCTCCGAAGCCGGTACCACGCGGGGTGGTGCGTGATGGCCGAAGTGGGAATGCGTCCCCCGGCGTCGCCGCTGCGGCGCCGGGCACTGCGCGCGCTGCGCTGGCTGTTCACGCCCCTGCGGCCGGACGACTACCTCGAACTGATCAACCCGCTGTGGTCGACCCGCGAGCTGCGCGGGCGCGTCGAGCGGGTCGAGCCCGAACGCGGCGGCGCGGCCACCGTGCTGATCCGGCCGGGCTACGACTGGGTCGGGCACCGGCCCGGGCAGTACGTGCGCCTCGGCGTGGTCATCGACGGCGTCCACCACTGGCGCGCGTACTCGCTGACGTCGAGCCCGGACCGCGCCGACGGGCTCATCTCGGTCACGCCCAAGAAGGTCGACGGCGGGGTCGTCTCGCCGTACCTGGTCGAGCGGGCCCGGCCCGGCGAGCTCGTCCGGCTCGGGGAGGTCGAGGGCTCGTTCACCCTGCCGGACGCCCTCGATTGCGGCCTGCTGTTCGTCACGGCCGGCAGTGGCATCACGCCGGTCATGAGCATGCTGCGGCACCTGGCGCCGGGGCCCGGGCTGCGCGACGTCGTGCACGTCCATTCGGCGCGGGAGGCCGGCGGCGTCATCTTCGGCGACGAGCTGGCGGCGCTGGAGAAGCAGCACGCCGGCTTCCGGCTCGAACTGCGCATCACCGGCCGCGACGGCCGGTTCACCCCGGCCGAGCTGGACGCGCTGTGCCCGGACTGGCCGGAGCGCGAGACCTACGCCTGCGGTCCCGGTGAGCTCCTCGACGCGCTGCGGGAGCACTGGAAGCGCCACGGCGACGTCGACCGGCTGCACCACGAACGGTTCCAGCCGATCGTCGGCGGCGAAGGCGCCGACGGGGAGGGCGGCACGGTGCACTTCGCGCACCGCAACGTCGACGCGGACTGCCCGCCCGGCACCCCGATCCTCGTCGCCGGCGAGGAAGCGGGCGTCGACATGCCCTTCGGCTGCCGGGTCGGGGTCTGCCACACGTGCGTGCTGCCGATCCGGGAGGGCCGGATCCGCGACCTGCGCACGAACGTCGTCAGCGAGAAGCACAACGAGATCGTGCGCACCTGCGTGCACGGCGCCGAAGGCCGGGTCACGGTCGAACTCTGAAGGTCGAACTCCGAAGCGGAGAAAGGAAACCATGACACCGACGCACCCGTTCGCCCACCTGAGCGCGGACCAGCTCGCCGAGCTCGCCCGCGAGTTCGACGCCATCCACGACGACGTGCGCGCCGACCTCGGCGAGCGCGACCGCCGGTACATCAAGGGCGTCATCCGGCTGCACCGGCAGATCGCGGTGGCCGGCCGGACCCTGCTGCTCGGCTCCCGCTCCAAGGCGGCCTGGGCGGCGGGCACCGGCTGCCTGGCGGTCGCGAAGATCCTGGAGAACATGGAGATCGGGCACAACGTCCTGCACGGCCAGTGGGACTGGATGAACGACCCGTACATCCATTCGTCCACTTGGGACTGGGACACGGCCTCGACCGCGGCGGCGTGGAAGCACTCGCACAACTACATCCACCACACGTACACGAACATCCGCGGCAAGGACAAGGATCTCGGCTACGAGATCATGCGCATCGACCCGCACCAGAAGTGGCACCCCGCGTACCTGGCGCAGCCGGTGTACAACCTGCTGCTGATGGCCTTCTTCGAATGGGGCGTCGCGGTCCACGACCTCGACATCGAGGCGATCCGCGCCGGCGAGAAGCCGCTGAAGGACGTGTGGCACGACATCAAGGGCATCTCGGGCAAGGCCCGCGACCAGATCCTGAAGGACTACGTCGGCTGGCCGCTGGTGAGCGCCCTCGCCGCGACCGCCGTCGGACGGCTCGTGCGCCCCGAACCCCGGTCCCGGCGCCGGGTTCTGGCCGACCGCGTCCGCGGCAAGCGGTTCAAGAGCGCGCTCCGCGCCCAGCTCGCCGCCGTCCGCGAGGAGGGCGGCGGCACGTTCGCCGCGACGTTCTGGGCGGACTTCACCGCGAACATCATCCGCAACGTGTGGGCGCACTCGATCATCTTCTGCGGCCACTTCCCCGACCAGACCTACACGTTCAGCCAGGAGGAGGTCCGCGACGAGACCCGCGGCGGCTGGTACGTCCGCCAGCTCGTCGGCGCGGCGAACATCACCGGCTCGCCGCTGTTCCACCTCATGAGCGGCAACCTCGGCTACCAGGTCGAACACCACCTGTTCCCGGACATGCCCAGCAGCCGCTACGCCGAGATCGCCCCGCGGGTCAAGGACATCTGCCGGCGCTACGGCCTGCCGTACAACACCGGGCCGCTGTCCCGCCAGCTCGGCACGGTGCACCGCACGATCCTGCGCCTGGCGTTCCCGGGCGGGAAGCCGCGCCCGAAGCCCGGCCCCTACCGCGGCGAGGAGCTCGGCCGCGCCGCCTGACTCAGGGAATCGCGAGCTCGGCCCAGACGGTCTTGCCGGTGCTGCGCTGCCACTGGCCCCAGGTGACGCTCACCGCGGCGACGGCCCGCAGGCCCCCGCCGCCGGACCGGCGCACGCAAGCGGTGTCGAGGCAGCCGTCGTCGACCTCGACGCCCAGCCACCCGGGCCGCCGCAGCAGCCGGACCTGCCGCGGCGGCTCGCCGTGGAGCAGGGCGTTGGTGGCCAGCTCTTCGACGACCCAGACGGCGACGCGCCGCCGGTCGTCGGGCAGGTCGGCCAGGACGCGCTCGGCCCAGGCGCGGACGGTCGCCACTTCGCGCAGGTCGTCGGCGACCTCCAGCGCGACGACCCGGAGCTGCTCGTCCGAGCGGGGAAGCTGGTGCGTCGTCATCGGCGCCTCGCCTTTCGTCACCGGCCACGTCGGGTGGTCCGTCGGTGGGTTACTACCCCACCGGGAGCCGTCACGAACCTGCGAGTCCGGCCGGATCGCTCGATCGGGCGCGGCGGCGCGGCAGGTGTGAACGCCGTCTCATCCGGGTACCTCCTGGTGTGCACAAGATCATCGCCGGGCTCGGTACCGCAGTGGTTCTCCTCTGCGGATGCTCGGCGGCCGACACCTCCTCCGCCCAGGACGCGGCCCAACGGTTCGAGGCGGCCCTCGGGGAGGGTGGCGCATCCGCGTGCGCGCTCCTGGCTCCCCGGGCCCGGGACGGGCTGGGACCGGGCGGCTGCGCCACGGGCTCACCGCTCTCCGCGCTCCCCCGCGCCCCGGTCGGGTCGATCGTCGTCTGGGGCGACGAAGCCCAGGCCCGGACCGCGGCCGACACCCTGTTCCTGCACGACTTCACCGACGGCTGGCGCGTGACCGGCGCGGGCTGTCACCCCCGCAACGAACAGGTCTACGACTGCGTGGTGGGTGGCCGATGAAAGCCCGCGCCGTCTACATCGGATACCTCGTCGTCGTCCTCGGTGGACTGGCGTACTTCATCGTGATCGGGGTGCTCGGGCGATGAAACGGTTCCTTCGCGACAACGGGCTGTCCCTGGCGTTCGGCGCGCTGTTCCTGGTGAGCCTGGTCGGCCAGGCGCTGTCCGGGCTGGCCGACTTCAACGACCGGCAGGTCGCCCACGGTGCCGACACCGTCGGGCTGGGCGCCTACCTGACGTCCTCGTCGTTCGCGGTCGACGTCGCGGAGAACTGGCAGTCGGAGTACCTGCAGTTCTTCCTCTACGTCTTCGCGACCGTGTGGCTGGTGCAGCGCGGGTCGCCGGAGTCGAAGCCACTGGGCCGGATCGGGACCGAAAGCGACGAGGACCAGCAGGTCGGCCGCTACGTCAAGGCGAACTCGCCACCGTGGGCGAAGGCGGGCGGCTGGCGGACCGCGGTGTTCGCCCGCTCGCTGGCGCTGGTGATGCTCGGGATCTTCGTGTTGTCGTGGCTCGCGCAGTCGGTCGCCGGGGTCGCCGCGTACAACGCGGAGCAGCTGAGCGACTTCGGGGACCCGGTGTCCTGGGTGGACTACCTCGTGTCGGCGGACTTCTGGAACCGCACGCTGCAGAACTGGCAGTCGGAGTTCCTGGCCATCGGCTCGATGGCGGTGTTCAGCGTGTACCTGCGCCGCCGCGGCTCTCCCGAGTCGAAGCCGGTCGGCGCCTCGCACGGTGTCACCGACGAAGCCGGGTAACGCTCCGGCGACCACGTGGCCGGCGCTGCCTTGCGACAGATCGTCAGTGCGGCCTTGAGAGGTCGCCGGGCTGGAAGCCTTCCACCGTGTCGGTGACGGGCTTGTCGAGCTCCGCCTTGTGGGCGGCCGGGTAGACCCAGCGCAGCCCGGCCGCCGACCCCGCTCCGATGGCCTCGTGCTCGTAGAAGATCCGGCCGTCGCCCTGGAAACCCGAGACCGTGTAGCCGTTCTTGTCGGCGGAGCGGAACGTCACCCGGCCACCGTTCCCTTCGACGGAGGTGATCACCTCGGCCAGCTTGTCGGCCGGCCGCATGCTTGCCGAGTTGGTTCCCCACACCGTCAGCGTCGCGCCGAGGCCGGCGTCGGTGAACCGCATCCCCTCGCCGTTCTCCGGGACCCACGACGACGCCGTGTAGCCCGGCGGCACCAGCGTCGTGAACCCGAAGCGGGCGTTCGTGTACGTGTTCCCCGCACCGGGCTGCTCCGACTTCGACGTCGGCGGAGCGGTCGTCGAGCGGGTCGTGGCGGAAGCGGCCGGCGCGGTCTTTCCCAGCATCGTCAGGAACTTCGGCTGCAGCAGGTCGTCGAGCTCGGCGTACGGCAGTACCACGCTCTCGTTCCCGGCCGCGGTGGCGCAGCCGAGGTCGTACCACAGGACTTCGAACTCGGCACCGGTGTCGGTGAACCCGAACGTCGCGCCCGGCACGTGGTCGCCGCCGCCGGTGCGTTCGGCGGCGTCGATGCTGACCCGCCGCTCCGGATCTCCCACCACCGTGGGCACGGTGCAGAAGCCGTTCCTCGTGTGCGGGGACAGCCGCTGGGTCAGCGTCCGCATGCCGGCGGCCGTCAGGATCTCGGGCCGGAAGACGTCCTTCGGACCCAGCACCTGGCCGGTGGCGAGGTCGACGGTGAGCGCTTCGGGGAACCGCCACGTCGTGTGCGCCAGCACGTCCGAGTCGAGATCGTGGTCGTACCGCACGGAAAGCAGGCCCGGCGTCTGCCGCAGCACGCGCGCGGACGAGCGCACCCCGAGCGTTTCGCCTTCCTGCCGGACCCGCTCGAGCGTGCTCGGTTCGGCGACGCCGTCGTGGATGGACTTCAGCCGCTTGTCGACCGGGGCCCGCAGCGCGTCGTTGATCCGCTGCCGGAGCGCGGCGTCCGCGCCGCCGGACACCTGCGGGTACTGGAGCTCGTAGCCGATCGGCAGCGCCTGGTCCCGCCCGGACATCGTCTGCAGGGCGACCGACAGCGGCGCGGGCGCGGCGGGCGGGTCGTCCCCGTTCGGGATGAGCAGCACCCCGCCGGCGACCAGCCCGCCGACGATCGCGGCGGCGGCGGCGATCTTGCCCACCATCGCCGCGGTCAGCCCCGTCCCGGTGCCCGTGGCGGTGGCCGTCGCCCCGGCTCCCGCGCCGGCGGCGGCGAGCGGTGCGGCGGCGGTGCCCGCGGTCGTCAGGAGGGCCAGCGGCGTCAGCGCCGTCAACGCCGCGGCCGAGGCGGCCAGCCGCTTCCAGCCGCGCTTCTCCCAGTTCTTCCCGTAGGCCTTGCGCGCGACGGCTTCCAGCTCGGTGACGAAGGCGCCCGCCGTCGCCGGCCGCCACGCGGGGTCCTTCGCCATGCCCCGCGCGATCAGCGGGCGCAGCGCCTCGGGCACCGCGTCCATCGGCACCGGCGCGCCGCCGTGCAGGGCGCGCAGCTGCTCGCTCGTGTCCGCGTCGAACGGCCGGTGCCCGGTGACGCACTGGTAGAACACGCACGTCGCCGCGTAGACGTCGGTGGCGGGCAGGCCCGGCTGCCCGGCCCACTGCTCCGGCGCCATGTAGGACGGGGAGCCGGCGGTCAGTCCGTTGTGTCCGTCCAAAGTGGCCAGCCCGAAGTCGACGAGCTTCGACTCGCCCTCCCGCGACACCAGCACGTTCCCGGGCTTGTAGTCCCGGTGGACCACCCCGGCCGCGTGCGCGTCGGCGAGGCCGAGCAGCGAGCCCTTCAGGATCGCGAGCGCCGCCTCGGGCGCCAGGACGTTCTCCGCCACGAGCAGGGCGCGCAGCGAGACGCCGGGCACCGCCTCCATGACGAGCGCGGCGCCTTGCGGCGTCTCGACGAAGTCGAAGAGCCGGACGACGTGCGGGCTCCGCAGGCCGGACAGCAGCCACGCCTCGTGCCGGAACCCGCCGGCGATCCGCGCGTCGGCGAGGAACTCCGCGCGCAGGTACTTGATCGCCGCCATGTTCCCGGAGGCCTCGTGCTTGGCCAGCACGACCCGCCCGAAGCTTCCGCTGCCGAGCACGTCCACTTCGGCGTACCCGGGCACGCTCCAGGTGTCGTTCATCCCCGCCGCTTCCCCTCGCCGTGTCCTCGTCGCGGAGGCAGACGATAACCCGCCGGGGTCGCCCTTCGTGGCAATTCACGCAAAAGTGTCACTTAAGCCTGGTGGCGGCGCTACCTCGGCCGCCCGGCCGGGAACACCCGCGACGACCCACCCGCCAGCGTCCGGCCGATCCCCCGCGCCGCCGCCATCACCAACGGCGCCAGCGCGCCCGGCGCCGCGCTACCGGTCCGCACGACCAGTGAAACCGCCGCCACCACGGAACCGTCCGCGGCGAAGACCGGAGCACCGACGGACAGGGCGTCGACAGTCACCTGACCATCACTCACCGAATAGCCGAGCTTGCGGACGTCGGCGAGCATGTGGCGCAGCCGGGTGGGGTCGGCGACCGTCTTGGGCGTGAACGTCCGCAGGGTGCCCCCGAGCACCTCCTCCTGCACGGCCGCCGGCGCGTGGGCCAGCAGGACGAGCCCGACACCGGTCGCGTGCAGGGCGAACCGGCCGCCGACGCGGGTCCAGACCGGGACCGCGTCGCGGCCGGCGATGCGCTCGACGAACACCACCTCGAGGCCTTCGCGCACGGCCAGCTGGACGTTCTCGTGCGTCACCTCGTACAGGTCTTCGAGGAACGGCATCGCCGCGTCGCGCAGGCCCAGCCCGCGCGGCGCGAGCGACGCGACCTCCCACAGCCGCAGCCCGACCCGGTAGCGGCCCGCCGCGTCGCGCTCCAGCGCGCCCCACTCCACGAGCTCGGCCGCGCGGCGGTGCGCGGTCGCGAGCGAGACGCCCGAGCGGCGGGCCAGCTCGCTCAGGCTGAGCTCGGTGGCGTCCGGCGTGAACGCCTCGAGCAGCGCCAGCACCTTGCTCGTCACCGAGGTGCCGGCGCCGTGCTCGGCGCGCCGGGTCATCGCCTCACGCTACCCGGCGCGTCACAGGTCCAGCACCAGCCGCGGGCCCGCGCAGCGCGACACGCAGATCATCATCACGTCGCCGGCCTCCTGCTCGGCCGGGGTGAGCACGGCGTCGCGGTGGTCGGGCACGCCCGCCAGGACACCCGTCTCGCACGTGCCGCACGTGCCCTCCCGGCACGACGACAGGACCGGCACGCCGGACTCCTCCACGACTTCGAGCACCGACCGGTCCGCCGGCACCGAAAGGGTGCGCCCCGACTGCGCCAGCTCGACCTCGAACGCGGTTTTCGCCTCGGTGTCCGGTTTCGCCGTGAACCGCTCCACGTGCAGCGTGCCGGGCGCGCAGCGCTCTTCCATCGCCGCCAGCAGCGGCTCGGGGCCGCAGCAGTAGACCGCTGCGCCCGGCTCGGCGGCCAGGGCCGCGTCGAGGTCGAGCAGGCCGCGCTCGTCCTGCGGGACCAGCTCCACGCGGTCGCCGTAACGGTCCCGCAGCTCGGCGGCGAACGCCATCGACGCCCGCGTGCGGCCGCCGTACAGCAGCCGCCACCGGGCACCCGCCGCCTCGGCCGCGGCGAGCATCGGCACGAGCGGCGTGATGCCGATCCCGCCCGCGACGAACAGGTAGTGCGACGCCGGTTCGAGCGCGAAGTGGTTGCGCGGGCCGCGCACGCGCAGGGTCTCGCCGTCCGTCAGCCGCTCGTGGACGTGGGCGGACCCGCCGCGGCCCGCCGGCTCCCGCAGCACGGCCACCTGCAGCACCGACCGGTCGGCCGGGTCGCCGCACAGCGAGTACTGCCGCACGAGGTCGGGCCCCAGCACCAGGTCCAGGTGCGCGCCCGGCTCCCACGCGGGCAGCTCGCCACCGTCCGGGGCGCGCAAGGTCAGCCGTACGACGCCTTCGGCGAGGCGTTCCTTGGCCGCCAGGACAACGTCCAGCTCCAAGCTCATCGGTCCCTCGTTTCGTGACCGCCGGGGTGGGCCAGCAGCCACTCCCACAGCTCCACCGGGTCCTCGGATTCGTGCTCGGCGCCGCAGTGGCACACCCCGACGAGCAGGTCGGTGCCGAGCTTCCAGTGGATGCGGACCACCGCGTCCCCGGACAGCATCGCCACGCGGGCGCTCACGAGGCCGCCAGCTTCGCGAGAATGCGCCGCGCGGCCAGCCCCCCGGTGTCGATGTTGACCGAAAGCTCCTGGTAGCCCTCGGGTTCGGTGGCGATGACGCGTTCGAGGATGTCGAGGGCGCGCACGTCCTGCAGCACCACCGTGCGGTTGTTCTCGGCCAGGAAGTCGGACACGCCCTGGTCCTCGAGCGCGAAGTCCCGGGCCACGGCCCAGAAGTCGTGCGTGCTGTGCTCGGTCTCCGGGGTGATGGCGTAGACGACCTCGACGTGGAAGCCGTCGGGGTCGGTGCCGTCGTCGTTCGGCAGCACGCCGACCGGCGCGATCCGGCTGTGCAGCAGGTACAGGCACGGCGGGTGGTACTCGATGTCCTGCCAGCGCGTGATCCGGCCTTCGATGCCGGTCGACTTCGCGTAGAACGCCGGGCATTCGGCGTCGGCCATGTGCCTGCTGACGTAGATGATCCCGCGGTCCTCGTCGACCTCCGTCGTGATGGGCGTCTCCGCGACCTCCGGCGTCCCGATGTAGCCGCCGTGCAGGTAGGTCTCGTGGGAGAGGTCGAGCAGGTTGTCCACGAGCAGCTCGTACCGCGCGGCGAGCGGCTCCATCCCGCTCACGGTGGTGTACGCCGGATCGGCGAGCCACGGGGCGCGCGGGATCGCGGCCGGGTCGGCGAGGTCGCGGTCGCCGATCCAGACCCAGACGAACGAGTCCTGCTCGACGACGGGGTACGACGGAACCCGGGCGGTGCGCGGGATCCGCTTCTGGCCGGGGACGGCGACGCACGAACCGGCGCGGTCGTAGGTGAAGCCGTGGTAGCCGCAGATGATCCGGTCGCCGTCGAGGCGGCTCTCGGAAAGCGGGTAACGGCGGTGCACGCAGCGGTCCGCGAGCGCGGTGACTTCGCCGGATTCGGTGCGGTAGAAGACGATCGGCTCACCGAGCACCGTGCGGGCGAAGAGCTCCCGCCCCACCTCGCGGCCGTAAGCGGCGACGTACCACTGGTTGCGGGCGAACGGTGCCATCGCGCCTCAGAGCTCCTTCGATCGGGGGTCGGCACCTCGAAGTTCTCACCCCGGCCGTGACGGCGGCCATCCCGCTTTTCACTGGCTGAAAAACCCGGCCGGTCACGAAATCACCCCTTCCCAGCGGGCCGTTCGCGGACGTACAGTCGGCGCCGACGTTATTTCGGGTACCGGAACGTACGGGGACCAAAGTGACAACTCGCGACACCGAAACCTTCGACGAGCTGGGGCCGGACGCCTCCCTGGGCGAGGTCCTGCTCGCCCTCGGCGGGCGGCTGACCCGGCTCCAGACGGAACTGCTGGCCGGCCTCGAGCAGCCGCTCACCATCCGGCAGTACCGGATCCTGTCGCGGGTCGGGGCCGGGCACACGTCGCTCACGGCGCTGTGCAAGCTCGCGCACCGCAACCCGTCGACCATGTCCGAAAGCGTCGACAAGCTGGTCACCCAGGGATTCCTGTCCCGGCAGCCGTCGGCCAGGAGCCGGCGCACCATGCAGCTCGAGCTGACCGCCAAAGGGGTGGAGGCGCGGGACGCCGCGCGGCGCGCGCTCGACAAGTTCACCGCCGAGCTGACCGCGGGCCTCACCCCCGAGGTCCGCGCGGAGCTCCTGCCCGCGCTCTCCGGGCTCTACCACAGCGTCCAGGGCAACCTCGACGACCGGTAGCGGGCAAGACCCGAGGGGGGGTCCGCAGAGCGCACAACCGCTGGTCCATGCCACAGAGAGGTGGCCCGCCATGCCCCCGTCCCCCACCGCCGCGTCCCGCGCGGTGCTCGCCCGGCTCGACGAGTCGGCGTTCACCGCGCGGCACCTCAGAATCTACGTGACCGTCCTCTTGGGACACTTCCTGTGCGGGTTCGTCATCAACCTGACCGGGGTGGTCCTGCCGGGCGTCGTCAAGACGTTCCACCTCACCAGCGAATCGGCCGGGGTGTTCTCCTCGGTCCTGTTCGCCGGCATGCTCGTCGGCGCGGCCGTCGCCGGTACCGTGTCCGACCGGTTCGGCCGGAAGGTCCCGCTGGCCGTCACGATCATGGTCTACGCGCTGTTCTCGCTGGCCGCCGTGTTCGCGCCCAGCTTCGGCGCGCTCCTCACCTTCCGGGCGCTGCAAGGCATCGGGCTCGGCGCGGAGATCGCCGTGGCCCTGCCCTACATCGCGGAGTTCGTGCCGTCCCGCCACCGCGGGCCGCTCGTCACCGCGGCCACGGCCGCCTGGCTGATCGGCCTGCCGACGGCGGCCGCGGTCGGCACCGCCGTGGTGCCGGGGTGGGGCTGGCGAGCGATGTTCGCGATCGCCACCGTGCCGGTGCTCGTCGGCGCCGTCATGCTGGCCACACTGCCGGAGTCGGTGCGCTACCTGCTGCGCCGCGGCCGGCTCGCCGCCGGCACGGCGATCGTCGACACGCTCTGCCGCGGCACCGGCACGAGCACGCCCGCCGAGCACCCCGAGGCGCCCGAAACCCGGGGCACCGTGCGCACGCTCGTCGCCCGGCACTACCTCCGCTACACGATCGCCCTCTGGTTCATGGAGGTCTGCGCGGGAGCGTTCCTCTACGGGCTTTCGAGCTGGCTGCCCTCGATCCTCGAAAAACAAGGTGTGGGCCTGCTCAAGAGCTTCGGCTACACGGCGATCATCACCACGGCCGGCGTGGTCGGCGCACTCCTGGCCGGGCAGCTGATCAACCGGATCGGCCGCCGCGTGGTGCTCGGCGCCGGGTTCGTCCTCAGTGGACTGCTGTGCCTGCTCTGGGGCACGACGTCCGCGGCCGGCGCGGTGATCCTGCTCGGCTCGCTGGCGACGTTCTTCGGCAGCGGCCTCGCCGGCAGCACGCTCTTCGCCTACGCCAGTGAGCTCTACCCGACCGCGAGCCGCGCGACCGGGCTCGGCTGGGCCGCGGCGTGGCAGAAGGTCGGCGGGCTCGTCATGCCGGCGCTGGCCGGGTTCGTCCTGGCCATGCACACCTCGCAGTTCCTGTTCTTCCTGCTCTTCGGCGTCATCTCGGTCGTCGCCGGGATCGCCGCGCTGGTGGCGACCTTCGAGACCCGCGGCCGCACCGTCGAGCAGATCACCCGGGAGATCACCGGGGCACCGGTGGCGCCCGCGCCGACGATGGCCCGCTCCTGACCCACCCCGTGGAGGAAACCATGACGATCGACCACGCCCCGGCGCCCGCCGGTGCGGGCCTGTCCCCGGACGACCAGGCGGAGCTGCGGCTGCGGCACCGCAAGATCCGCGCCGCGATGGCCGAACAGGGCCTCGACGTCGTGCTCGCCTACGGCCCGGCCTGGCGGCGTGAGAACATCCGCTACTTCACCGACGTGACCCCGGCCGGCAGCGCCGCGCTCGTCGTCTTCCCGGCCGAGGGCGACCCCGTCGCCTTCTCGACGCGGCCGTCGGACCTCCCGGCGTTCACCGCGCAGGGCTGGGTCGGCGACGCCCGCCGCCTCGACCCGGCGGACCCCGCGGAGCTGGGCGTGGTGCTGAAGGAGCTGGCGCCGCGGCGCATCGGGATCGCGCTCCACGAGCTCGTGCCGCTCGTGCTCATGGAGACGATCCGCGCCGCGGCGCCGGGCGCCGAAGTCGTCTCGGCGACGAAGCTGCTCGACACCGCCCGGCTCGTGAAGAGCGAGTGGGAGCTGACCCGGATGCGGCGCAGCGCCGTCGTGTGCGCCGCTGGCTGGGAAGCGTTCGTCGACGTGCTGGAACCCGGGCTGCCGGAGTACCGGATCGTCGCCGAGGTCGAAGCGCGGGTGAAGAACCTCGGCGCCGAAGACAACTTCATGCTCATCGCGTCGGGCCGCGACGAGGTCCGCGGCATGACCCCACCCGGCGACCGGCGACTCGAAGCCGGGGACCTGGTGCGTACCGAGCTGACGCCCAAAATGGACGGTTACTGGCTGCAGATCTGCCGCTCCGCGGTGGTGGGCACGGCCGACGACGGGCAGCGCAAGTCGTTCGACCTCTTCAACGAAGCCGTCGAAGCGGGCATTTCCGTGGTGCGGCCGGGGATCACCGCGCACGAGGTCGCCGTGGCGCAGAACGACGTGTTCCGCAAGTACGGTTACGGCGAGTACTGCACGAGCGAGTACACCCGCGTACGCGGGCACGGCCACGGCCTGCACCTCGACGAGACGCCGATCATCGAGGGCAACCACACGGTGCTGCCCGAAAATTCGGTGTTCATCATCCACCCCAACACCTACACGCCGCTGGCCGGCTACCACGTGCTCGGCGACCCGGTGCGCGTGACCGCCGACGGCTGCGAAGTGCTGATCACGACCGAACGCAAGCTGTTCGAGACAGGAGACGTGGCGTGAAACGAGGGTTGCACGTACTCGATCCCGCGGAGGTGCCCGACCGGGAGTGGCACGACCGCGTGGCCGCGCTGCAGCGGGCCATGGCCGCCGAAGGCGTCGACGTCGCTCTCGTCTACGCCGACGTGTCGCGGTCGGACGACCTCGCCTACCTGACCAACCTGTGCCTCTACTGGAACGAGGGCGTGCTGGCGATCCCCGCCGAGGGGCCCGTCACGTTCCTGACGAAGCTTTCGCTGCGCGTGCAGAACTGGATGCGGCGCTCGTCGACGGTCACGGAGTTCGGTAGCGGCAAGAACTTCGCCGACCTCGTCGCGAAGTACCTGCTGGACCGGCCGACCGGCACCGTCGGCCTGGTCGACGCCGCGCTGTGGCCCGCCGACGTCGCCGAAGAGATCGTCGCCGCCGTGCCCGGTTGGCAGGTCCGCCGCCTCGGCGGGCTGGTGCGTGAACAGCGGCTGGTGCCGTCCGCGGCCGAGACCGAGCTGCTGCGGGCAGCAGGCCGGATCCTGGACGACGCCGCGGCGAAGGCGACGGTCGCGGGCAGCACCGCGGGCAGCCGCGTCGAGACCGTCGAACGCGCCCTGCGCGGCAACGGCTTTCTCGACCTGTACCCGCAATCTCTGTCCACTTCGGACGGCGTGACGTCGTTCGCCGTCACCGGCCAGTACCGGATGAACTGGGTGCACGCCAGCCGCGTCCTCGACGACGGCGGCTGGCCTGACGCCCTGAAGGAGGCCCTCGCGAGCGCGATCGCCGCGGCCAAGGCCGGCGCCACCGTCGGCGCTCTCGCCGAAGCCGCCGCCCCCGCGCTGGCGAAGCTGCCCGAAGGCGCGAAAGCCGAGGTCCGCTGGGTCAACCAGGCGGACCTGTCCACCGCGGGCGAATTCCGCGCCCAGGAGCCCGAAGCCGTGCTGGCCGACGGCGAGGCGGGCGCGGTGTCCGTGGAGGTCGCGTTCGCCGACGGCGGCACCGCGGCCGTGGCCGAAACCGTTCGCGTCACCGACGGCGAACCCGAACACCTGACAGGAGCACAACGGTGAGGATCCTTTCCAACGGCGACATCGAGCAGGTGCTCACCGCCGGCGAAACGCTCGACGCGCTCGAAACCGCGTACAAGGAACTGAACTCCGGCCAGGGCGCCAACCGGCCGCGCAACCACACGTACTTCCCGGTCGAGGACAGCCGCCACCCCGGCTTCCGCTTCCGGTTCAAGTCCCAGGAAGGCGGCAACGCCTCCAGCGGCGTGTGGGCACTGCGGATCACCTCCGACATCGCCGGCGTCGAGACGCTGCCGAGCGGCGTACAGCGGCGGCGGCTCATCCCGGCCGCGCCCGGCGGCCGGTACGTCGGGCTCGTCACGCTCTACAGCCTGACCACCCTCGAGCCGCTCGCCATCATGCACGACAGCTTCATCCAGAAGATGCGCGTCGGCGCCACTTCCGCGCTCGGCATCCGCGAACTGTCCAATCCGGACGCGACCGTCGCCGGCATGTTCGGCTCCGGCTGGCAGGCCGAAGCCCACCTCGAGTGCCTGCTCATGGTGCGGCCGGGCATCGAAGAAGTCCGCGTCTACAGCCCGACGGCCGAGCACCGCGAGGAGTTCGCGCGCGTGTGGAGCGAAAAGACCGGCCGCAAGATCGTGGCCGTCGACGAGCGGCGCGACGCGGTGGCGGGCTGCCACATCGTCACCTGCGCCACCGCGGCCATGGAGCCGTGCTTCGACGGCGCCTGGCTCGACCCCGGCACGCACGTCACGGCGATCACCTCGCCCGACGGCACGGCCACCCGCCGGGAGCTCGACGACACGACGTTCGACCGCGCGGCGCGGATCACCGTGCTCTCGCGCGAGCAGGTGCACCACGACAAGCAGTACGACATCCTCGGCCCCGTCGAGCGCGGCCTGCTGCAGTGGGACGACATCCGGGAGCTGGGCGACCTGCTGCTCGGTGACGCGCCCGGCCGCACCAGCCCCGACGACATCACCGTGTTCGCCAACAACACCGGCATGGGCATCCAGTTCGCGGCGGTGTGCGCGCGGGCGCTCGCCCTGGCCGAGCAGCGCGACCTGGGGAACACGGTGCCGACCGACTGGTTCCTCGAGGAGACCAGCCCCTGACCGGGACTTCGAACGGAGACGCAACCATGGGCAGCGCACATCGCGTCGGAGGCAAGGTCATCACCTTCGGCGAAAACGTGAACACCGACGTCATCATCCCCGGCCGCTACCTCGTGAGCATCGACCCGGCGGAACTCGCCGAGCACGCTTTCGAGCCGCTGGGGCCGGAGACGCAACACCGGCTGCGGGCCAGCGACGTCGTCGTCGCCGGGCGCAACTTCGGCTGCGGCAGCGCGCGGGAGCAGGCCGCCACGTGCCTGATCGGCGCCGGGGTCAAGGCGGTCGTCGCGGCCTCCTTCTCCCGCGTGTTCTTCCGCAACGCGATCAACACCGGGCTCGTCGCGGTCGAGTCGCCCGCCGCGGCGGAAGCGGCCGCCGACGGCGGCGAGCTGTGGGTCGACTACGACGCGGGCACGGTCGAAACGGGCGGGCAGACCTTCCCGTTCAGCCCGTACCCGCCGGTGCTGCGGGAGATCATGGCCGACGGCGGCCTGATCCCGCACCTGATGGCGAGCTTCGCAGCGGGAGGAACGAAATGACCGGCAAGACCTTCGCGCAGAAGGCGATCGAGCGCGCGTCCGCGGTGGCGGACCTCGCGCCCGGGCAGATCGTCGACGCGTACCCGGACCTGTACATGAGCCACACCGCGAGCTGGCGGTGCATCCGGACGCTGGAGAAGATGGGCGTCGAAAAGCTCTTCGACGTCGACCGCGTGGCGATGGTGATGGACCACCTCTCCCCCGCCATGAACGCGAAGACGGCCGCCGACCACGCGCTGTGCCGCGAGTTCGCGAAGAAGATGGGCGTGAAGAACTTCTTCGACGTCAACAGCGGGATCGCGCACATCGTCCTGATGGAGCACGGGCTCGTGCGGCCCGGGCAGTTCATCATCGGCACCGACTCGCACTCCACGATCTACGGCGCGCTGGGCGCCTTCGGCACCGGTGTCGGGTTCAGCGAGATCACCGCCGCGTGGGTCACCGGCAAGCTGTGGGTCAAGGTGCCCGAGTCGGTCCGCGTGGTCATCGACGGCGACCTCGCCCCCGGCGTGTACGCCAAGGACGTGATGCTCAAGCTCATCGGCGACCTCGGCGCCGACGGGCTGACCTACGATTCGGCCGAGTTCTCCGGCTCCTACGTCGAAGGCATGTCCGTGTCGGAACGCATGACGTTCTGCAACCTGGCCATGGAGATGGGCGCCAAGAACGCCTACGTAGCCCCGGACGCCACCACGCTCGCCTACCTCGACGAAGCCGGAGTGCCGCGCGACGAACTCGACATCCTGCTGCCGGACGAAGACGCGACCTACCGCGCCACGGTAACCCTCGACGGGCCGACGCTGGCGCCGCAGATCGCCGTGCCGCACACGGTCGACAACGTCGTCGGCGTCGGCGACGTCGCCGGGACCAAGCTCGACCAGGTGTTCATCGGCTCGTGCGCCAACGCCAAGTACGACGACCTCGTGATCGCGGCCGACGTGCTCGCCGACCACCGGGTCGCGCCGGGCCTGCGGCTGATCGTGACCCCGGCGTCGGCGAAGATCATGGCGAGGGCCGCGGAGAACGGGGTGCTGACGAAGCTCATCGACGCGGGCGCGATGATCACGAACCCGGGCTGCGGGGCGTGCGCGGGCAACGGCGGCGCGATGGCCGACGGCGAAACCACGCTGTCGACGGCCAACCGCAACTTCCAGGGCCGCATGGGCAGCTACGACGCGAAGATCTTCCTGTCGAGCCCGGCGACGGCCGCGGCCTCGGCGATCCGCGGGGTCATCACCGACCCCCGGGAGATCGTGGCGACGGCGGTGGTCGCGTGAACCTCGTCGAGAAGATCCTCGCCCGCGCGAGCGGCCGCGAGTCGGTGGCGCCCGGCGAGATCGTCGTCGCGAAGGTCGACCGGCTGATCATGCACGACCTGTCCGGGTACTTGACGTCGCAGGTGTACGAGAAGCGGGTCAACGTGCCCATCCCGGACCCCGAGCGGGCCGTCATGGTGTTCGACCACCACTTCGCCCCGCCCACCGAGCAGCAGGCGAACGTGCTGCGGCACAACCGGGAATGGGCCCGCAAGCACGGCCTCACGCTGTACGACTGCGGCAACGGCAACCTGCACCACGCGGTCGTCCGGAAAGGACACATCAAACCCGGCATGATCGTGGTCGGCTCCGACAGCCACACGCCCGTGCACGGGACGCTGGGCGCGCTCGCCGTGGCGCTCGGCAACGACTCGCACGCCGGAACCGTGCTGCCGTACGGAAAAGCCTGGTTCAAGGTGCCCGAGACGACCCGGGTCCACCTCGAAGGCACGCCGAAGCCGGGCGTGACGCCGCGCGATGTCGCGCTGTGGCTCGTCGGCCGCATCGGCGAGGGCGAGCTGAACTACCGGGCCGTCGAGTTCGGCGGGCCGTACGTGCGCGAACTGTCCTTTTGGGACCGTTGGCTGTTCCCGTTGCTGTGCGTGGACCTCGGGGCGAAGTGCAGCTTCGTCGAGCCGGACGAGGTGACCGAGGCGTTCGTGCGGACGCTGCCGGGCGAGGGACCGGACCTGCTGGTACGCGGCGACGGCGAAGAGGCGGCGCAGGTGCTGCGCTTCGACGTCGGCGCGGTCGACCCGCAGGTCGCGTGCCCGCCGACCGTCGGCAACGTCAAGCCGGTCACGGAGGTCGCGGGCACGCCGATCCAGTACGCGGAGCTGGGCGGCCACGGCGGCGGCCGGCTCGAGGACTTCCGCGCGGCGGCCGAAGTGCTGGCGGGGCACCGGGTCCACCCGGACGTGCGATTCCACCTCGTGCCGTCCAGCCGCGAGGTGTTCGCGGAGGCGGCGAAAGAAGGGCTCGTGCTCGCGTTGCACGAGGCGGGGGCGACGTGGTTCCCGCCGAGCACGGGCTCGAACCAGGCGTACAACATGGGCGCGCTGGCCTCGGACGAGGCGATGATTTCGACGCACGCCCGCAACTTCCCCGGCCGCAACGGGAGTCCCGACGCGTCGATGTACCTGGCGTCGTCGGAGACCGTCGCCGCGTCGGCCGTGGCGGGCGTCATCGCAGGGAGGACCGCGTGAAGTTCGAAGGCCGCTGCTGGCGGTTCGGGGACAACATCCCGACCGACCGGCTCGTGAAGACGCAGTACGTGTTCGAACCGATGGACGTGCTGGTGCGGCACGTGCTGGAGGACCTCAACCCGGAGTTCCCGAAGAAGGTGCAGCCGGGCGACATCGTGTTCGCGGGCAAGCACTTCGGTCAGTCGTCGGGGCGGGCGATCGCCACGAAGGCGTTGCAGGCCACCGGGATCGGCTGCGTGGTGGCGGAGACGTTCGCGCGGACGTTCTACCGCAACTGCTTCGAGATCGGCTTGCCGGCACTGGAGATCGGGCTCAACCCCGACCTCGCGGCCGACGGCGACCGGGTGCGGGTGGACCTCACCCGCGGCGAGTTCACGAACCTCACCACGGGCACGAGCGTGCGCGGCGCGGCGGCCGACCCGTTCCTGGTCGAGATGCTCGACGCGGGAGGGTTGATCGCCTTCGCGAAGAACCGGCCGGAGGTGTTCCAGTAGGACGGTTTTGAAGAACGGAGTCCCCGCCGGTCAGCCCGTCGTCAGGCGCAGGGTGGCGATCCCGCGCATGTCGAGCGTGGCGCCGGTGGGGGCTTCGGCGTACCGCAGCAGCACCTGGTCGCAGCCGGGGCACCGCGCGATGTAGCCCATCGGGGCGCCGTACACCGCCGCCGCGGCGAGGCGGTCGGACCGGCCGCAGCCGGCGCAGACCGCCGTCGCGCTCGTGACGTCGGCGGTGAACACGCTGCTCAGCGGGCCCGCCAGGACGTTCCCGTCGAGGTGTGCGTCCGTCATTTCACCCTCCGCTCGCTCCGAACCGCTCCGCGCGCACGCGGCCGGGATCGTGCCCGGCGTCGACCAGCAACCCGGTGACCGTCTCGACGAACGGCGTCGGCCCGCACACGTAACAGGTCGGCGCGTCGTCCGCGGGCAGCCCGTACGCCTTCAGGTCGGCCGCGTCGATCCGGTGCGGCGCGCGCTCGACGCCGTCCGGTGCTTCCCGCGTGTACAGCACGACCGTCTCCGGGCCGCCCAGCTCGTCGGCGAAGCAGACGTCGGCCGGGGTCCGGACCGAGTAGAGCAGCCGGAACGCCGAGCGGGCCCGCACCATCGCCATCAGCGGGGCGACCCCCGAGCCGCCACCGATCAGCAGCACCGGCTCCGGCTGCTCGGGCCGCCACACGAACCAGCCGCCGAGCGGCCCGAGCACCTCGACGACGTCGCCGACCTCGATGTCCCGCACGAGGTACGGCGATACTTCCCCGTCGGGAACGAGTTGCACGGTCACCTCGATGAACTCGCCCTCGGCGGGTGCGGACAGCGAGTAGCTCCGCTGCGCGGTGTAGCCGTCCTCGGCGGTGAGCCGGATGTCGACGTGCTGCCCGGCGAGGTGGCCCGGCCAGTCCGGCACGGCGAACCGGAGGGTGCGCGCGGTGGCCGTCTCGTCGCGGGTCTCGACGAGCCGGGCGGTCCGGCGGCGGTGGCCTAGTCGCCGTCGTAGCGTTGTTCCTGCCACGGGTCTCCGTAGTTGTGGTAGCCGAGCTGTTCCCAGAACCCGGGCTCGTCGTCGGGCAGCAGCTCCAGGCCGCTGACCCACTTGGCGGACTTCCAGAAGTACAGGTGCGGCACGAGCAGCCGCGCGGGCCCGCCGTGCACCGGTTCGAGGGGCTCGCCGTCGAACTCGTACGCGATCCACGCCTTGCCGTCGAGCAGGTCTTCCAGCGGGAGGTTCGTGGTGTAGCCGCCGGAACTGTGCACCATCGCGTAGTCGGCGGCGGTCTCGACGTCGGCCAGCAGCACGTCGAGCGACACGCCACGCCAGGTCGTGCCGAGCTTCGACCAGCGGGTCACGCAGTGGATGTCGACCGTCGGTTCCTCGGCGGGCAGCGCCATCAGGTCGGCCCAGCTCCACGACGTCCGCACGCCGGCTTCCGTGGTGACCGTGAACGACCAGTCGTCGGCGGTCACCGGCGGGGTCGGGCCCGCCGAGAGGACGGGGAAGTCGTCGGTCAGGTACTGACCCGGCGGGAGGTCGGCGTCGCGCTCGCGCCGCCCCTGGAACCCCCGGCTGAACACGGCCAAGGCACTCCCCTCTCGTCGGGCGCCCACCTTAACCCGCTGCCGGCCCGCCAGGGGTGTCAGCCTGATTTATAGTTCGACCGTGGCGAGGCACTCCGCGGTCCACCTGGCGAACCTGGACCTCAACCTGATGGTGGTCCTCCGCGAGCTGCTCGGCGAGCGGAACGTCACCCGCGCGGCGGCCCGGCTCGGGGTCACGCAGCCCGCGGCCAGTGCCGCGCTCGCCCGGTTGCGGCGGCACTTCGGCGACGAGCTGCTCGTGCGGTCCGGGAACGGTTACGTGCTGTCCGCGCTGGCCACGCAGCTGGCCGACCAGGTCGAAGCGGTGTGCGCCGGCGCGGAACGGCTCTTCGGCACCGGGCACGACTTCGACCCCGGCGCGTCCGCCCGCGAGTTCACGCTGGTCATGGCGGACTACACGATCGAGGTACTGGGGTCACGGCTGTCCGCCTTGCTCGCCGACCAGGCACCGGACGTCCGGCTGCACGTCCGGCTGGTCCGGGAGGCCTTCGCCAGCGACATCACCGACACGATCCGGCTGATCGACGGGATGGTCGCGCCCCCGGTCAGCCGGTTCGAGCTGCCCGACGTGCGGTCCGTCGCGTTGTTCACCGACCGCTGGGTCTGCGTCGTCGACGCGGCGAACCCGGCCGTGCGGGGCGACGAGCTCAGCCTCGAGCAGCTCGCCGCGCTGCCGTGGGTCGCGCCGTTCCAGCCGGACCGCGGGTTCCCGCCCGCCGCCCCGATGGGCCGCCAGCTCGCGCTCTTCGGCATCCAGCCGCGCATCCGGGTCCGCGTCGAGAGCTACCAGGCCGTGCCCCACTTCGTCGCGGGCACCGACCGCGTCGCGCTGCTGCAGGAACGCCTCGCCACGCGCGTCGCCGACCGGCTCGGCCTGCGGATCCTGCCGTGTCCCGGCGATCCGGAGCCGATCGTCGAACGGTTCTGGTGGCACTTCGGCCACGACGGCGACCCGGCCCACCGCTGGTTCCGGACCGTGCTGACCGACCTCGCGCGGCAGGTATAACTCGCGCTGATACTCCCGCAGCGCGATTCTCTATTTCCGGGGGCGCGGGCGCCCGACCTAGCGTGTGAGCCATGCCGCACCCCCTCACCGAGCTGAAGGTCCGCACCGTCCGCAAGCCCGCCGGCTCCGCCGCCCACCAGGTCTCCGCCGACGTCTGCGTCGTCGGTGCCGGGATCGCCGGGCTGTCCGCGGCCGTCGAGTCCGCCCGGCTCGGCCGCGACGTCGTGCTCGTCGACGCGCTGCCGGTACTCGGCGGCCAGATGGTCAATTCCCTGATCGGGTTGTTCTGCGGGGTCTTCGGCAACGCGCCGGAGTACCGCCAGCTGACGCACGGGATCTTCGACGACATCTTCCGCGACCTGGGCGCCACGGGCGACCTGTTCCGCCAGCGGCGGCACACGCTCACCGTCGGCTACGACGAAGTGGTGCTCGGCCGGTGGGTCGAAGACACCGTGCGCGAGCACGGCATCCGGGTGATCACCGGCGCGGCGATCACCGGCGTCGTCCGGAGCGGCGACCGCGTCGAGTCGGTCACCTTCGCCACCCGCTACGGCGCCGTGGACGTCGACGCCACCGGGTTCGTCGACGCGAGCGGCGACGCTTCCCTGATCTGGGAAGCAGGTTTGCCGTGCCGCCTGCCGGAGCGCGAGATCTACGGCTCGCAGCAGCTCGTCGTCGAGCACGTCGCCGAAGAAGCCGCGCCCGAGCCGGACGAGCTGGCCGAGCGCGTCGGTGCGAAAGCCGCCGAGTACGGCCTGCGCCGTCATGACGGGCTCGCCTTCCACTTCCCCGGCCGGGGAACGGCGGTGCTCAACATGACGCACATCGAGGCGCCGCTCGAGCCGATCGCCGCGGCCCGAGCCCAGCTCGAAGGCAAGGCCCAGGCCGACCGGGTGGTGACGTTCCTGCGCGCGGAGTTTCCCGAAGCGTTCGGGACCATCCGCGTCCGGGCCTACGGGCTGCCCGGCCGGCGGCAAACCCGCTGGGCGCAGGGAGTTCACCAGCTGACCATCGACGAGGTGCGCGCCGGCACCCGCTTCCCCGACGCCGTCGCGCGCACCGCCTGGCCGGTGGAACTGCACGACAGCCCCGAAGGCTACGTGTGGGAGACGTTCGGGCCCGACCACGTGCACTACGTCCCGCTGCGTTCGATGACTCCCCCGGACGTCCACAACGTCCTGGTCGCCGGCCGGTGTATCGACGGCGACGCGGCCGCGCTGTCGAGCGTGCGCGTCATGGGCCCGTGCGGGGCGATGGGCATGGCCGCCGCGCACGCGCTGGACCTGGCCGGGAAGGACAGCGTGCACGACGTCGACCACGGCGAGCTCGCCACCCGTCTGGTCCGCAACCTCGAGTCCTGAACGGAGGAAAGTCATGGTCCGCAGCGACTTCCCGCCCGGCACGGTCCGCTGGGCCACCCGGCGCGCCCAGTGGCGGGCACTCGGGCTCACCGACGAAGACCTCCGCAAGCCGAAGATCGCGGTCGTCAACTCCTCGTCGGACCTGGCGATCTGCTTCAGCCACCTCGACCCGATCGCGGCCAGGATCAAGCAGGGGATCGCCGCCGCGGGCGGGCTGGCGTTCGAGGTGCGCACCACCGCGCCGAGCGACTTCATCCACTCTGCCGGGCACGGCGGCGGGTACATCCTCTCGGCGCGCGACCTCATCGTGAACGACATCGAGGTCGGCGTCGAGGGTGCGCAGCTGGACGGGATGGTGTGCCTGGCCAGCTGCGACAAGACCGCGCCGGCCCAGCTGATGGCCGCCGGGCGGCTGAATCTCCCGACCCTGCTCCTCGCCTGCGGCTACCAGCCCAGCGGCTGCTTCCGCGGCGGTCACTGCGACATCGAGGACGTCTTCCTCCACGCCTGCGGTACGTCCACTGTGGACGAACTCGCCGAGATGAGCGACAGCGCCGTCGGCGGCCCCGGCGTGTGCCCGGGCATGGGCACGGCCAACTCGATGCACGTCGTCGCCGAAGCACTCGGCATGGCGCTGCCGGGCACCACCCCCGTCGCGGCGAACTCGCCGTCGATGTGGGCCGCGGCCGACGCCGCCGCGACACGCGTCGTGGAGATGGTGGCCGAGGACTTGCGCCCGCGCCGCATCATGACGGCGGCCGCGTTCCGCAACGCCGTCCGCGTCGCCCTGGCGGTGGGCGCCTCGATCAACACGATCAAGCACCTCCAGGCGGTGGCCGAAGAGTCCGATGTGGACGTCGACGTTCTCGGCCTGTACGCCGAGCTCGGCCGGGACACCCCGGTCGTGTCGGCGGTCCGGCCGAACGGGCCGTACCTCATCGAGCAGTTCGAGGCCGCGGGCGGCGCGCGAGCGGTGCTGAAACAGCTCGGCGACCTGATCGACCCGACACCGATGACGGTCAGCGGCTCCGCAGTGGGCGACAACCTGTCCTCGGCCGAAGTCGCGGACCCCGAAGTCATCCGCCCGGCCGACCGTCCCTTCGCGACAGAGCCGCTGATCGTGGTCCTGCGCGGGTCACTCACTCCCGAGGGCGGCATCGTCAAGCTCGCGGTCGGCGACGAGCGCCCGGCCGCGTTCACCGGCCCGGCCCGCTGCTTCGAGAACCAGGAGGCCGCGGTCGCCGCCCTGGCGGACGGCGGCATCACCGCCGGCGACGTCGTGGTCGTCCGCGGGCTCGGGCCGCGCGGCCGGCCCGGCATGGGGATGGCGTCGCAGATCGTCTTCGCCCTCGACCGCGCCGGGCTCACCGGCGAAGTCGCGGTGGTCACCGACGGCCAGCTGTCCGGGCTCGTCAACCGCGGCATCGTCGTCGGCGAGGTCCGCCCCGAAGCCGCCGACGGCGGTCCCCTGTCCCTCGTCCGCGACGGCGACACCGTCCACATCGACCTGCCCGGGCGGGTGTGCGAACTGCGCGTCGACCCGGCCGAACTCGGGGCGAGGCAGCCGGTGCCCGCCGAAGACCACCACGAAACCGGCTGGCTGTCGGTCTACCGGCGCACCGTGCGCCCCCTCGGCCACGGCGCCGTGCTCCGCCCCTAGCGCGGAGGCGGAGCTTTCACGTGAAAGCTCCGCCTCCGCGCTAGGGGCGGAGCACGGCGCCGTGGCCGAGGGGGCGCACGGTGCGCCGGTAGACCGACAGCCAGCCGGTTTCGTGGTGGTCTTCGGCGGGCACCGGCTGCCTCGCCCCGAGTTCGGCCGGGTCGACGCGCAGTTCGCACACCCGCCCGGGCAGGTCGATGTGGACGGTGTCGCCGTCGCGGACGAGGGACAGGGNCGTCATCACCGAGGCCGACGAACGGCGCTCCGCCCGCGGTGGCGCGTTCTCGATGTTCGTCGACAGCTTCGACGTCTATCTCCCGGCGCTCGTGCTGCCGGCCGCCATGGCGTACTTCATGCCCGCGAACCTGTCGCCGACGATCCGCGCGACCTTCACCACGCTGCTGTTCACGGTCGGGCTGCTGGCGCGGCCGATCGGCAGCGTGATCTTCGGCAACCTGTCCGACCGGATCGGGCGCAAGCCCGTCACCATGATCAGCGGCTGGGGCTTCACGATCGTCACCCTGCTGATCGGCCTGCTGCCCGGCTTCGCGACCTGGAACTACGGCGCGATCGCCGTGTTCGCCGTGCTGCGGCTGATCGGCGGGATCTTCCTCGCCGGCGGGTATGCCGCTCCGATGCCGCTCGCGCTGGAACAGGCGAAACCCGCGCGGCGCGGCCGGGTCGGCGGGCTCATCGGCGTCGGCGCGCCCGGCTCGTTCCTGGTGATCAACCTGCTCCTGCTCGGCCTGCTCGACGTGCTGCCCCACGGCGGTTTCCTGGCCTGGGGCTGGCGGATCCCGTTCTTCCTCGGGTTCGTGCTCGGCCTGGTGTACCTGTGGCACTACCGCGGCGTGAAGGAGGACGACTCGGTGTTCCGGCGGCGCCGCACGGGACGGCAGCCGGTCGCGGAGCTGTTCACCACCCACCGCGCGCTGTTCTTCAGCGTCTTCCTGTTCACCTGCGGGTACTGGTTCGCCACCCAGATGTCGGTGTCGTTCCTGCCGACCCTGCTGGTGCAGGTGCTGGACCAGAGCCCGCGGCTGTCGTCCACGGTGGAGATCATCAGTTCCGTCCTGACGATCGTGCTGATCCTGGTGCTCGCCGCGGTCGGCCAGCGGATCGGCCGGCGCGCGCTGCTGATGCGCTGGGCGCTCGTGCTCACGTTCGTGGTGGGCGGCGCGTTCGCGGTGCTCGCGGTGGCCGGCCGGGCCGGGGCGCCCGCGTGGCTGATCGGGCTGATCGCCGTGGTGGCGAAGGTCCTGCCGTCCGCGCCGCTCGGCGTCATCCTCGTGTACCTCAACGAGCGGTTCCCGGCGTCCGTGCGGGCGAGCGGGTACGGCATCGGCTACATGTTCGGGCTGATCCTGCCCGGGCTCTACACCTTCTGGCTGCTGGCGCTCAGCTCGATCATGCCCTACGAGTTCACGCCGATCGCGCTGATCGTCTTCGGCGGCCTGCTGATGTTCGAGGCCGTGCGCCGGGGCCCGGAGACCAACGGCGTCGCCGATCCGGTCCCGGCGGTCTCCCGGCAGGAGGTCGCGCGGTGATCCTCACCGACGACGAGAAGGCGATGCGCGACGGCGCCGACGGGCCGGCCGTGGCGGCGGCCATGGACCTGCTCGTCCGCTACGGCGAGGCCCTGGGCGCGGAACACCTGTGCGACACCCGCAACGTCGCCGGGACGAGCACCCAGCCGTCGCCGGTGAAGGCGAAGCTGGTGGCCGAAGGCGGCTGGAACAAGGCGTTCGCGGTGCTCAACCTCGACTGCGACGACGTCGTCGAGATCCCCGACATGCGAGTGCCGACGTGCCAGCTGCAGCAGGGCTTCGGCCCGGACTCGGTCGGCACCGTGCCCTACCCGAAGGAGTTCGTCGAGCTGCAGAGCGACGCCGAAGCGTTCTACGGGCGGCGCGGGGTGAACATCCTCGCCACCTGCACGCCGTACCAGGTCGGCAACCTGCCGGTCCGCGGCGAGCACTGCGCGTGGATGGAGTCCTCCGCGGTCGTGTACGCCAACTCCGTGCTCGGCGCCCGGACCAACTGCGAAGGCGGGACTTCGACCGGCGCGGCGTCGCTGACCGGGAAGATCCCGTGCTGGGGCAACCACCTGCCCGAGAACCGCTTCGGCACGCACCTCGTCGAAGTCGACGCGGGCGTCCGCGACTTCATGGACTGGGGCATGCTCGGCTACTTCGCGGGCGGGCTGGTCCAGGACGAGCGCCCGGTGGTCACCGGCGCGTACCCGCGTCCCGACCTCGTCGACCTCAAGCACTTCGGCGCGGCCGCCGCGTCTTCCGGCGGCGTCGAGCTGTACCACCTGCCGGGAATCACGCCGGAGGCGCCGACGGTCGAAGCCGCCTTCCGCAGCCGCCCGCCCGCCGCCGTCCACTATGGACTTCGGGAACGGCGCGAGGTCTACGAGACGCTGAACGACCAGGGCCGCTCGACCGACGTCGACTTCGTGCTGCTGGGCTGCCCGCACGCATCGATCGACCAGATCCGCGCCGCCGCCCGCGCCCTGGACGGCAAGCGGCTGCACTCGGGCACGCAGCTGTGGATCATGGCGCCTCGGGCGCTCAAGGCGGTCGCGGACCGCAGCGGCTACACGGCCGTGATCGAGGCCGCGGGCGGGCGGCTGCTCGCCGACTCGTGCCCGGCGATGTCCCGCGTCGCCCCGCCGGGCACCCGCGTGTTCGCCACCGACTCGGCGAAGCAGGCGCACTACCTGCCCGCGATCCTCGGGATCGAGGCGTGGTTCGGTTCCCTGGAGGACTGCGTGGACGCCGCCGTCACCGGGCGCTGGCGAGGTGACCTGCGGTGACGATCCTGCACGGGCGGACGATCGTCCCCGGTGTCGTCGAGGGCGAAGCGCTGGTGTCCCACGAGACGATCTCGGGCTGGGGCGGCATCGACCCGGCCACCGGCACGATCATCGAGCGCCGCCACGAACTGCACGGCGTGTGCTTCACCGGGAAGATCCTCGTCTTCCCGGGCGCGAAGGGGTCGTCCGGCTGGTCGGGGTTCTTCCAGTCGACCCGCCTGCTCGGCACCGCGCCGCTGGGCATGATCTTCACGGTGGTGACGACCAAGGTGGCACTCGGCGCGGTGGTGACCCGGGTGCCCGCGCTGAGCGACTTCGACCGCGACCCGGTCGAGCTGATCCACACCGGCGACCGGCTCCGCCTCGACGCCGGCCAGGGGTTCGTGGAGATCGTCGAGCGGGCCGCGGCACAGCGGACGCCCTCGGCGCTCAGGACCTGAAGGCGAACGCGTTGTCGCGCGCCCAATCGGCGAAGGTGCGGGCGGGCCGGCCCAGGAGGTCTTCCACCGTTGTGGTTGTCGGACCCGGACGATCGCTGTAGTCGGCCAGGGAACCGAGCAGGCGGGCCGGGACTTCCTCGGGCAGTCCCTGCGCGAGCATCCCGGCGCGCACCTGCTCCGGCGGAAGCTCCCGGAACGACAGCGTCCGGCCGACGGCCTCGCCGATCAACCGCACCTTCTCCCCTTGGTCCAGGGACTGCGGCCCGGTCAGGGTGTGGACCGCCCCGGCCCCGCTCCGGAGGGCGCGCACGGCCACCTCGGCGATGTCGGCCTCGTGGATCGGCGAGGTGGCAGCCTTGGCATACGCGCCGCGGACCACGTCGCCCGCCTTGAGCTGCGGTGCCCAGGCCAGCGAATTGGCGGCGAAGTCGGCCAGGCGCAGGACCGTCCACTCCAGACCGGACTGGACGACGAGGTCCTCGGCGAGCTTGAACTGGGCGGCGAAGCGCGCCTCCCCCGCCGGGAACTCCACCGTGGTGGCCGACAGCAGCACCACGCGCCGCACGCCCTGCCCGGCCGCCAGTTTCAGCAGCTCGCCCAGGCCGGGACCCGTTGCGCGCGGACTGATCTGGATCGCCTCGAACCCTTCCAGGTCAAGCCACTGTGGACGGAACAGGTCTCCATTGAGGACTCTCGCGCCGTCGGGAAACTCCGGCTTGCCGAGGCCGCGAGTGACCGCGGCGACGGCAGCGCCTTCGCGCAGGAGCAGGTTCACGACCTGGCGTCCGACGACGCCGTTGGCTCCGGTGATCAGCATCATGATGGTCTCTCCTCAGCTCGACGGGTCACGCGGAAACCGCGACGGGCACCGGATCGATGTGCCGGCGACGCACCGGCACCATCGACGTCGGGTGGGCGACGCTCCACGCCGCGGCCCGGCAGATCATCTCCTTGATCCGCGCGGCCGTCCGGCCGGTCACCGCCGACGGCTTGGGCCGGTCGTCCGGCGTCACCCACTGCACGATCGCGTCGCGGCGGCCGAGGCTGATGCACTGCCCGGTGTAGCCGATCTTGTTCTCCGGCAGCCCGCCCCCGGTCAGGCGGGCGGCGATCGCGTCCGCCGCCTGGTAGGCCGTCGGGACCCCCGAGGCGCAGGACATCCGCAGCGGCGCGCCGCTCGCGCCCGGGGCGAACGCGGCGTCCCCGACCGCGTAGACGTCCGCGTGCGAGACCGACCGCATCGTTTCGTCGACGACGATCTGGCCCGTCGCGGAAACTTCCAGCGTCGAAGCCGCGGCGATGGGGTGCACGGCGAACCCGGCCGTCCAGACCGTCACCCGCGCCGGGAGCACGCGGCCGTCCGCGGTCACCGCGCCGTCCGCCTCGACACCCGCGATGTCCGTGTGCTCGTGCACGGTGATCCCGAGCCGGTCGAACGCCTTGCGCAGGTGGCGCTGGGCCTTCTCGCTCAGCCAGTCGCCGAGGCCGCCGCGGGCGGCGAGGGCGACCTCGAGGTCCGGGCGGGCTTCGGCGATCTCGGTGACGGCTTCGATCCCCGTGAGACCACCGCCGACGACGAGCACCGCTTCGCCCGCGGCAAGGCCGGCCAGCCGCGCCCGCAGCCGCAGCGCCTGCTGTTTGCCCGCGACGAAGTGGGCGTGCTCGGCGACGCCGGGCACGCCGCAGTCGGCGGCCGCGCTGCCGAGGGCGTAGACGAGCGTGTCGTAGGCGATCTCGCCGGCGTCGGCGAGGGCGACGGTCTTGCGGTCGACGTCCACGGCGGTCACCCGCGCGATCCGGACCTGCACGCCCGTGCCCGCGAAGAGGTCGGTCAGGGCGCGGGGCCGCGGGTCCTGGCCGGTCGCGAGCTGGTGCAGGCGGACGCGCTCGACGAACTCGGGGTCGGCGTTGACGAGCGTGATCTCGGTGTCGGCGGGGTGCAGCCGCTTGGCCAGGCGCCCGGCCGCGTTGGCTCCGGCGTACCCGGCCCCGAGAACGACGATGCGGTGCTTCATGGCTTCCCTCATTCCTGTCCGGCTGGTGTGTCGCTCCCTGAACCGGGCAGCGGCGCGAAACCTGACAGCAGTGAGGTGTGATCCGGGTCACCAGGCGGCGAGCGGCTCCCCGTGTTCGGCGGCGGCCCACTCGCGCGCCACGCGTTCGAGCTTGCCGGGGTTCACCTGGGCGTGGACGGCCGCGATGCCGTCGGCGGTCACGTCCAGCGAGACGACGCCGGCGACCCGGTCGCCGACCACCAGCACCAGCGCGGGCACGCCGTTGGCGACCGCGGCGAACAGGACGGGCTTGCCGCCGATCAGCTCCCACTTGGCTTCGCTGGGCTCGAACAGCCCGCGCAGGAACCGCGCCACCCGCACCGCACCGGTGACCGGCCGCGGCAGCGAGAAGAGCACGCCGCCGCCGTCGCCCACGCTGGTCGCGTCGTCGGTCAGCAGCTTGACCAGCGAGTCGGTCCGGCCGCTGAGCGCCGCGGCGAGGAACTCCTCGACGATCTTGCGGGCCGCGGCCGCGTCGACCGCCACCCGGCGCCGGTCGGTGGCCAGGTGCTGCTTGGCGCGCCGGTAGATCTGCTGGCAGTTCGCCTCGGTCAGGTCGAGCACCTCGGCGATCTCGCTGTGCGCGTAGCCGAACGCCTCACGCAGCACGTACACGACGCGTTCCTTGGCCGAGAGCCGTTCCATCAGCGTGAGCATCGCGATCGAGACCGATTCACGCTGCTCGACGGTGTCCGACGGGCCGAGCATCCGGTCGCCGGCGAAGACGGGCTCGGGCAGCCACTGGCCCACGTAGGTCTCCCGCTTCGCCCGCGCGGCGGTGAGCCGGTTGAGGCAGAGGTTGGTGAGCACCTTCGTCAGCCACGCCTCGGGCGTCTCGATGAGCTCCCGGTCGGCGGACTGCCAGCGCAGGAACGTGTCCTGCACCGCGTCCTCGGCGTCGGTGGCCGACCCCAGCAGGCGGTACGCGATCGCCTCCAACCGCGGCCTGGCCCTCTCGAACACCGCGACTTCGTGCGCGCCCACCAGCATGGTGCCAAGCTAACACCGCCGTCCTCAGGTCACCGTCACGCGCACCGGCATCATGAGCGTGGCCGGCGTCCGGCGAGGCCGTGGTGGGCGGCGAGGCTACCGACCATGCCACGCAAGAAGGTCGCCAACGCCTCGGCCGCGGGCAGTGTGGTGCCCACGCCGGCCGGCCGGGCGAAGTCGTCGAAGCGCAGGTCGTAGCAGCTTCCGGCGCGGCTCGCACGAGCTTCGAGGCACCCAGCGACCCGGCCGCCGAGGAACCGCGAGCCGCCTAGCGGAAGCACGCCGGCTGGGCGTCGCGGTCCCGCGACTGGAAGCCGCCGAACCGCACTTCGCCACCGCGCCACCGAACCATCGCAATTCCGGCACCCTGGCCGGCTTTCACCGGCGCAGCAGTGTCTCCGGCACGTCGACCTCGCGGCTGCGCAGGTATTCGCCCAGACCCTTCGCCTGCGGGTCGGGCCGGACCGACGCGGCGACTCCCGCACCGAGGAGCCCGACCACGACGAAGTTGAGCGCCCGCAGGTTCGGCAGCTCGAACCGCCGGACTTCGAGTTCGGCCGCCTCGGGCAGCAAAGCCCGGAAGCGGCCGCCGTCGAGGAACGACCGGAGCCAGGCGTACTCCTCATCGGTCCGGGTCCACAGCCCGATGTTGGCGTTGCCGCCCTTGTCGCCGGACCGCGCACCAGCCACCTCTCCCAACGGCACCCGGCGGGTCGGCCCCGCCACAACGGACGGTTCAGCCGTGCCGGAGTACGTCGCGGCCGGCCCGGACGGTGGGTGCGGGATCACGCGCCGGGTGCCGTCGGGCAGGGTGACGCGGTGCTCGACCTCGGCCGCCGGGACCAGGGTCGGCCAGTAGACGCCGAAACCGCTTTCCGCGGTCGGCGGGGTCGTCGTGTGGAACCCCGGGTAGCCGCCGAGCGCCAGCTCCATCGTCGTGTTCGAGAAGCGGCGGCCCACCTTGGCCTGGTCCGGGTCCTTCACCGTGATCCGAAGGTGGGCGGTGGCTTCGGCGTTCACGGGCGCGTCGGGGTGGTCGAACCGCAGCAGCGTCACGTCGACCTCGGCGAACTGCTCCTTGCCGCCCAGCAGCTCGAACAGCTGCTGCTCGGCCCACGCGGCCTTCTCCTCGATCCGGGTGCCGGTGAGCACCAGCGTCATCGTGTTCCGGTAGCCGCCGTCGTGGTTGAGCGCCACCTTCAGCCGGTCGCCGGGCGGGCTGCCGCGCGTGCCGCTGATTCGCACGCGGTCGGGTCCGGCCTGGCCGAGCCGGACGGTGTCGAAGTGCGCGACCGCGTCGGGCCCGGCGTAGGCCGGTTCGGCGATCTCGTACAGCAGCTGCGCGGTGACGGTGCCGACCGAGACCAGGCCGCCGGTGCCGTCGTGCTTGGTGATCACGCTCGAGCCGTCGGCCTCGACCTCGGCGATCGGGAAACCCGGGTACCGGCGGTCGGTGATCTCTTCGAAGAACGCGTAGTTGCCGCCGGTGGCCTGCGGGCCGCACTCGATCACGTGGCCCGCGGCCACGGCGCCGGCGATCGCGTCGAAGTCCGTCGGCGCCCAGCCGTGCCACCAGGCCGCCGGGCCGACGACCAGCGACGCGTCGGTCACGCGCCCGGTGACGACGACGTCGGCGTCGGCCGCCAGCGCTTCGGCGATGCCCCAACCGCCGAGGTAGGCGTTGGCGGTCACCGGGGTCACCCCGGCTTCGGCGAGCTTGCGGCCGGTGTCGAGGTGGGCCAGGTCGTGTCCGGCCGCCTGCAGCTCTCCGAGCCGGTCGACGAGGTCGTCGCCGTCCACGTACGCGATCTTCGGGTGCAGGCCCAGCCGTTCGCCGAGCGCGGCGATCTCGGCGGCCAGCCCCGGTGGGTTCAGGCCACCGGCGTTGGACACGATCCGGATGCCGCGGTCCAGGCACGTCCCCAGCACGTGCTCGAGCTGGGTGAGGAACGTCTTCGCGTACCCCGCGGCCGAATCCTTCCGGCGCGCCTTCCAGAGGATCAGCATGGTCAGCTCGGCGAGGTAGTCGCCGGTGAGGACGTCGATCGGGCCACCCTCGACCATCTCCCGCGCCGCGGCGAGGCGGTCGCCGTAGAAGCCGGAACAGTTCGCGATCCGGACCGGGCGGCTCACGCGCGGCTCCGTTCGCGGCCGGGCCCGGGTGCCCCGGCGAACGCCTGCGCGATGCCGATCCACTCGCGGGCCACCGGTCCGGTCACGACGAGCCCGGTGTCGTCGACGTGCCGGCGCTGGGTCACCGTCAGGCAGAAGTCGAGCGCGGTGCCTTCGACGCGGTCGGCGGCGTCCGCGTCGCCCCAGGTCCACAGTGGACCGGACGGGGCGCGCAGCTCCACGCGGATCGGCGTCGTCGGCACCGCGCGGCCGTTGAGCCGAAAGCTGAATCCGGTCGTCGAGACGCCGAGGTGGGCGATGTGCCGCAACCGGTCGGTGGCCGGGCGGGTCACGCCGAGCGCGTCGGCGATGTCCTGGCCGTGCGCCCAGGTTTCCATGATCCGCGCGGTGACCGAAGAAGCCACGCTCATGTCGGGCCCGTACCAGGGCAGCCGGGCCCGCGGGTCGCGGCCGCGGAACGCCGTGACGAACGCGGCGCGGGCCCGGGTGAACCACGCTCGGGTTTCGGCCGCGGTCAGTCCCGCGTGCCGCGCGGCGACGCGGTCGGGGAAGTCCATGCCGCCGGCCATCAACGCCGACGCCTCTTGCCGGAAGCCGTCGGGATCGACCGCGGCTCGCGTCGCGGCTTCGTCGAAGAACGCGAGGTGTGTGACCTGGTCGCGGATCGTCCACCCGGCGGCGGGTGTGGGCCGGGCGATCCCGGCGTCGTCCAGCGGGCCGATCATCGTTTCGACGCCGGCGGCTTCGGCGAGCAGGTCGTCGAGCAGCCTGTCCAGTGAGACGGCCATGTCAGCGTCCTTCCCACACGGGCGGGCGCTTCTCGCGAAACGCCGCCGGGCCTTCCTGCGCGTCCCGCGAGCGGTACACCGGAGCCCAGATCTCCTCAGCGCGCTCGTAGACGTCGACGCGGGACAGGTAAGCGGTCCGTTTGGCCGCGCGCACCGAAAGCGGCGCGTTGGCCGCGATCCGCTCGGCGAGCGCCTGGGTCCGGGACCGCAGCTCGGCCGCCGGGACGACGTCGTTGACCAGCCCGACCTCCCGCGCCCGGTACGCGTCGAGCGGGTCGCCGGTCAGCAGGATCTCCAGGGCGACCCGCGGTGGCACCAGCCAGGACAGCGGGGCCGCCCACGGCGCGCCCCGGCCGACCTTCACCTCGGTCACCGCGAACCGCGCGTGCTCGGCCGCGACGACGAGGTCGCACTGCTGGGCCAGCAGGAATCCACCGGCGTACGCGACGCCGTTGACCGCGGCGATCGTGGGCTTGGGCACGTCGATGTTCCGGCCGAACTGCGGCAGGAAGTCCGGCGGCGGGATTTCCAGGGCCGTCTCGGCCATCTCCTTGAGGTCGCCACCGGCGCAGAACGCCTTGTCCCCGGCGCCGGTCAGCACGAGCACCGCGGCCGAGTCGTTGGCGACGAACCGCCGGGTGCCCGCCCAGAGCCCGTCGCGGACCTCTTCGGACAGTGCGTTGCGCGCTTCGGGGCGGTTGATCGTCAGCCAGGCGACTCCATTGTGGACGTCGTAGGAAATCACTCCACCACCGCCAGCACTTGGCCGGTGTCGACCTGGTCGCCGTGGCGCACCCGCAGTTCGGCGACCGAGCCGTCGATCGGCGCGGTGACGGTGTGCTCCATCTTCATCGCCTCCAGGACCACGAGTGCCTGCCCGGCCACGACGCTGTCCCCGGCCTCGACGAGGACCCGCACCACGGCGCCGGGCATCGCGGCGAGCAACGACCCGGCGGCCGCGGCGGCGTCCGGGTCCGCGAAGCGCGGGACCTCGGCCAGTGCCGCCGAACCGTCCGGTCCGTCCACATAGGACGTTCCGGCCTCGGTGTGCACCCGGTAGGTGCGGTGAACGCCGTCGATCTCCAGCTCTACCAGGTCGGGAGCCGCGGAGATCAGCCGCACGGACTCGCCGAGCGGCGCGCCGTTGACCGTGAGCCGGAGACCGGACCGCCGGACCGAGTAGGCGACGTCCAGGGTTTCCCCGCCGTTGAGATACGCCACCCGTTGCGGGACGCCGCCGACGTTGCGCCAGCCGGAAGGCATCTCCGGCACCACCCGCGCGTCCCGGCGGTTTCGGGCCTGCCGGGCCAGCGCCGCCGCGGCGGCCTGCCGGGCGCCGCCGCCTTCGGGCGCGCCGAGAGTGACGGGATCGTGCCGGGTCAGGTAGCCCGTGTCCGTGTGGCCGGCCAGGAACTCGGCCTCGCCCAGGATGCCGGCAAGGAGGTCCCGGTTCGTCGTGACGCCGTGGAGTTCGGCGTGCCGCAGCACGCGGGCCAACGTGCGCGCGGCTTCGCGGCGGGTGCGGCCGTGCGCGATCACCTTGGCGAGCATCGGGTCGTAGTGCGGGCCGACGACCGAGCCGTCGACGACCCCGGAATCGACGCGGATGCCCCGCGGCCCGGGGACGCGGAACCGGTGCAGGGTCCCGGTGGCGGGCAGGAACCCGGCCGGGACGTCCTCGGCGTAGAGCCGGACCTCGATCGCGTGCCCGCTGATCCGGGCCCCGGTGGCCTCGGGCGGCAGCGGCTCCCCCTCGGCGACGCGCAGCTGCAGTTCGACCAGGTCCAGGCCGGTGACCAGCTCGGTCACCGGGTGCTCGACCTGCAGACGCGTGTTGACCTCCAGGAAGTAGAACCGGCCGTCGCGGTCCAGCACGAACTCGACGGTGCCGGCGCCGGTGTAGCCGATGGCCTTCCCGGCGGCAACGGCCGCGGAACCGAGTTCGGCGCGCAGGGCGTCGTCGACCGCCGGGGACGGGCACTCTTCGACGATCTTCTGGTAGCGGCGCTGGATCGAGCAGTCCCGCTCGAACAGGTGCACCACTTCGCCGTGCGTGTCGCCGAGGATCTGGACCTCGACGTGCCGCGGGTCGACGACGAACCGTTCCAGGAACACGGTTCCGTCGCCGAACGCGGACGCGGCCTCGCGACGGGCACCATCGACGGCCTCGGCGAGGGCGGCGGAGTCGTGGACCACGCGCATGCCCCGGCCACCGCCCCCGAACGCGGCCTTGACCAGCACCGGGAAGCCGATGGACGCGGCCACCGCGGCGAGGTCGGTCTCGTCGGTGACGGTCACCCCCGGCAACACGGGGACCCCGGCGGCGTCCATCAGGGCCTTGGCTTCGATCTTCGACCCCATCGCGGCGATGACCTCCGGGGCCGGGCCGACGAACGTCAGCCCGGCCGCGGCGCAGTCGCGGGCGAACCCGGCGTTCTCCGACAGGAACCCGTAACCGGGGTGGACCGCGTCGGCGCCGGTGGCCCGGGCCGCGGCGATGACGAGGTCGCCCCGCAGGTACGTCTCGGACGGCGCGGCGCCGGGCAGCCGGACCGCCTCGTCGGCGAGCCGGACGAAGGGGGCGCCCGCGTCCGGGTCGGAGTACACCGCGACGGTGGCGATGCCGAGGTCGTGCGCGGTGCGCATGACCCGGGCCGCGATCTCCCCGCGGTTGGCGACCAGCAGTTTCGCGATCATCGGCCTCACATCCGGAAGACGCCGAAGCCACGCCGGCCCTCGACGCGGTTGGAGTGGACGGCGGACAGCGACATCCCCAGCACGTCACGGGTGTCGCGGGGGTCGACGATGCCGTCGTCGTAGAGCCGCGCGGTGACGGCGAATGCGTGCGACTCGTTTTCGATCTGGCTCTCGATCGCCGCGGTGCGCTTCCGGTCGGCCTCTTCGTCGAACTCGCGGCCCTGCGAGGCCGCCGAAGCGCGCCCGACTATCGACATCACCCCGGCGAGCTGGGCCGCGCCCATCACCGCGAGCTTCGCGCCCGGCCACGCGAACATCAGCCGCGGGTCGTAGGCGCGGCCGGACATGCCGTAGTTGCCCGCGCCGAACGAAGACGCCATGTTGACCGTCAGGTGCGGCACCGTGCTGTTGGTGACGGCGTTGATCATCTTGGCGCCGTCCTTGATGATCCCGCCCTGCTCGTACTGCGTGCCGACCATGTAGCCGGTCGTGTTCTGCAGGAACACCAGCGGTACGTCGGTCTGGTTGGCGAGCAGGATGAACTCGCTGGCCTTCTTGGCTTCCTCGCTGAACAGCACGCCGCGGTGGTTGGCGAGCACGCCGACCGGATAGCCGTGGATGCTCGCCCAGCCGGTCACCAGCGAGGTGCCGTAGAGCGGCTTGTACTCGTCGAAGTCGGAGCCGTCGACGGTGCGGGCCAGGATCTCGCGCGGGTCGAAGGGCACCTTGGGGTCCGGCGGCACGATGCCGAGGATCTCCTCGGCGTCGTAGCGCGGCGGCTCGGGATTCCGGCGGGGCGCCGGGCCGAGCTTGCGCCAGTTGATCCGGGAGATGACCCGCCGGCCGAGCCGGATGGCGTCGCGCTCGTCCACGGCGAAGTAGTCCGACAGGCCCGAGACGCGGGAGTGCATCTCCGCACCGCCCAGTGACTCGTCGTCCGCCTCCTCGCCGGTGGCCATCTTGACCAGGGGCGGACCGCCGAGGAACACCTTGGCCTGCCGGTCGACGAGCACCGCGTAGTCGCACATGCCGGGCACGTACGCGCCACCGGCGGTGGAGTTGCCGAACACGATGGCCAGCGTGGGAATGCCCATCGAGGACAGCTCGGTCAGCTCGTGGAAGATCCGCCCGGCGGGCACGAACAGGTCGGCCTGCGTGGGCAGGTCGGCGCCCCCGGACTCGACGAGGTTGATCACCGGGAGCCGGTTGACGCGCGCGATCTCCAGTGCGCGCAACGTCTTCCGCAGCGAGTACGGGTTCATCGCCCCGCCGCGGACGGTCGGGTCGTGGCCGATGACCACACACTCCACATCGGACACCACGCCGATGCCGGTGAGCACCGAGGCGCCGACCGTGAAGTCGGTGCCCCACGCGGCCAGCGCGGACAGTTCGAGGAACGGGCTGTCCGGGTCGAGCAGCAGTTCCAGCCGTTCGCGCACCGGCAGCTTCCCGCGGTCGCGGTGCCGCTGGACGTAGCGCTCACCACCGCCGCCGATGGCCAGCTCCAGCTGCTCCTCCAACCGCTCCAGGGCTTCCAGCTGCGCCTTGCGGTTGGTCGCGTAGCTCTCGGCGGAGACGTCGAGCAGGGACTTGAGGACGGTCATGCGGTTCCCCCGTAGTGCCCGGCGTGCCGTTCCCGGACCACGTTCTTCTGGATCTTCCCGGTCGAGGTGCGCGGCAGCTCGTCGGTGACGATCACGGCCTTGGGGACCTTGTAGCCGTCGAGCCGGTCCTTCAGCCGCAGCCGCAGGTCGTCGGCGTCGATCCGGGCGCCCGGCTTCGGCACGACCACCGCCGTGATGGCCTCGGTCCACCGCTCGTGCGGGAGCCCGATCACCACGACCTCGGCAACGTTCGGCTCGGCGTCGTAGACCGCGCGCTCCACCTCGATGGAGGCGACGTTCTCGCCCCCGGTCTTGATGACGTCCTTGTACCGGTCGGCGAACCAGAGCACGCCGTCCGGCCCGAACCACCCGACGTCGCCGGAGTGGAACCAGCCGTGCCGGAAGGCCTCCGCCGTCGCCTCGGGATTGCGCAGGTACTCCTGCATGGTCGACGGCGCCCGGTAGACGATCTCGCCCTGCTCGCCGCGCGGCAACAGGATCCCGTCCGGGTCCATGATCCCGACCTGGACGCCGGTGAGCGGCGTGCCGACCGCGCCGACGTGCGAGAGCTGGTGTTCGGGCCGGAAGAGCGTGGTGATCGGGCTCATTTCGGTCTGTCCGAACAGGAGCGCGAAGTCGCAGCGGAAGCCGTCGAGGCACGCCTTGATCTGCGCTTCCGGCATCGGGGCCATCGCGTACACCGCGCGGCGCAGGGAAGACAGGTCGCGGCCGGCGAAGGACGGATGGTCGAGGGCCGCGCGGTACATCATCGGCAGGCCGAAGACCTGGGTGATGCCTTCGCGTTCGATGGTGTCGAGGAACCGCTCCGGGTCGAAGCCGCGGTGGACGTGGATCGTGGCGCCGACGACGACCGCGGGCGTGCAGAAGGCGTTCAGCTGCGCGGTGTGGAACATCGGCATCATCGCGAGGAACCGGTCGTCGGCGCGCCAGCCCGAGTCGAGCGCGGCCGACATCGACTCGAGGTGGATCGCCAGGTGCGTGCCGACGACGCCTTTCGGCGCCGCGGTGGTCCCGGATGTGTACAAATAGGACAGTGGAGCACGGTCTTCGACGACGACTTCGGGTGCGGTCGTGTCGTCGGAGAGCACGTCGTCGAGGTCCGGTCCGGCGGCGTCACCGCCGGTACCGGGCGCGAGGATCACCTCAGCCGTCTCGGGCACCGCGGGTGCGACGACCTCGAAGAGCTGGCGTTCCACGACGATGCCGCGAGCTCGCGAATGCCCGAGCACGTAAGCGACTTCGTCGGCGCGCCAGCCCAGGTTGATCGGCACGCACACGAGCCCGAGCTTCGCGCAGGCGTAGTAGACAGCGAGGAATTCCGCACTGTTGGCCGAGGCCAAGGCGAGGGCATCCCCGGTCGTGTAGCCGCGGGCGGTGAGGCCGTGCGCGAGCCGGTTGACCCACGCGTCGAACTCGCCGTAGGTCCAGCGCCGGTCGCCGTCGACGACGGCCGGGGTTTCCGGCCGGGCGAACGCCACGCGGGTCAGCGCGTCGCCGACGTTGACCCGGTGGACGAGGTTGTGGTCCGTCATCAGTCCTCCTAATAGGACCGGGGCAGCCCGAGGCTGTGCTGCGCGACGAAGTTGAGGATCATTTCGCGGTTCACCGGGGCGATCCGCAGCAACCGGGCCAGCCCCCAGTACGGCAGCAGCCCGAAGTCCGCCGAGACGCCGTTGCCGCCGTGGGTCTGGATCGCGGCGTCGACGGCGGCCAGCGCCGCTTCCGCGGCGGCGTACTTGGCCATGTTCGACGCCTCGCCCGCGGGCAGGCCGCGGTCGTGCAGGGCGGCCGCGCGGTGCGTCATCAGCGCGGCCAGCTCGGTTTCGATCTTGGCCTTCGCGAGGGCGTGCGAAACCCCTTGGTGAGCACCGATCGGGCGGTCCCACACCGTACGTTCCCGCGCGTAGCGGCTCGCGACCTCGAGGGCGTAGCGCGCGATGCCGACGCAGAGCGCGGCGCCGGTGATGCGTTCGGGGTTGAGGCCGTGGAAAACCTGGCGGAAGCCTTCGCCCTCCCCGCCGACGAGGGCCGTGGCGGGCAGCCGCACGCCGTCGAAGCGCAGGGTGAACTGCTGCTCCGGGAGCATGACGTCGACCGGCAGCCGCGTCACCGTGAGTCCGGGCGCGTCCACCGGGACCAGGAACAGCGAGAGCCGGGCCGGGCCGTCGGGATCGCGGCCGGTGCGGGCGACGAGCAGCAGCGCGTCGGCGGTGTCGACGCCGGAGATGTAGTACTTCTCGCCGTCGACCACCCACTCGTCGCCGTCGCGGCGGGCGGTGGTGGCCAGCTTGTGGGTGTTGGAACCGGCGTCGGGCTCGGTGATGGCGAAGACGACCTTCCGCCGGCCGCTCGCCAGGCCCGGGAGCCACTCCTTGCGCTGCTCCGGTGTCCCGAACTCGGTGAGCACCTCCGCGGAGATGGCTTCGGTGACCAGGAGCAGCAGGATCGGCGCGCCCTTCGCCGCGCTTTCCTCGATGACGACCGTCAGCTCGGCCAGGCCGCGGCCGCCCCCGCCGTACTCCTCGGGGATGTTGACGCCGATGAACCCCGCGTCGCCCAGCGCGTGCCACAGCTCGGTGCATTCCCGGCCCTCGCGGGCGTGCTCGACGTAGTAGCGGCCGCCGAAGGGGGCGGCGATGGCGGCCACCGCGGCGCGGAGGTCACGGGTCTCATCGCTTTCGAGCACGTCCACACCGACGCTCCTTAGTGATTTACTATTCACTAGTAGCGCACCGTAGCGCGCGGCTGCGATGATGACAAGATGACGACGACTCCCCCGGCCACCCGCAGGCGGCGCGATCCCGAGCGGCGCGAGCGGATCCTGACCGCCGCCGCCGAGCTCACCGCGCGGCGCGGGTTCCACGCGATCGGCATGGCCGACATCGGGGCGGAGGCCGGCATCGTGGGCTCCGGCGTCTACCGGCACTTCGAGAACAAGGACGCCATCCTGGTCGCGCTGCTCGACCGCGTGATGGGCCGCCTGCAGGACGGCGCCGCGGCGATCCTCGCCGCCGGCCCGGACGACCGAACCGCGCTGTCCGGCCTGATCAGGGACCATGTCCAGGTCGCCATCGAGGACCGCACCGTGCTCGCGGTCTACCACCGCGAGATCCACAACCTCCCCGAAGACGAGCGGCGGCGGCTGCGGCGGCTGCAGCGCCACTACCTCGAGGACTGGGTCCACGTGCTCGCCCCGCTGCGGCCCGACCTCGCCGACGGCGAGCTGCGGCTGGCCGTGCACGCGGCGATCGGCGCGGTGCAGTCCACGCTCTTCTTCCGCAGCGGCCTCGCGTCCGAGCGGCTCGCCGAACTGCTGGACGAGATGGCGCACGCGTGCCTGGGAGTGTCGCGGGCACCGGCGGCGCCAGTGAATGACGAATAACTATCTTCTTGCGCCGGTGACCTGAGTCACGGCATGCTGGTCGGCGGCAGCGACGGCGAAGGAGCCCCGGCATGACCGCGACCGACCACACCGCAGCCCGGATCGACGTCGAGACCCTGCGCGGCCGCCGCGCCGTGCACCGCTGGGAGCGCACGTCGATCGGCGACGTCTTCGAACGCCTCACCTGGAGCCGCCCGGACCAGGTCGCCCTCGCCTCGGCCGACGGCGCCCACGGTGAAGAGCGATTCGCGGCGGTCACCTACCGGCAGGCCGACGAAGCCGCCAACCAGCTCGCCCACGCACTGGCCGCCGCCGGCCTGGTCCCCGGCGACCGCGTGCTGTTGTTCTGCGAGAACACCGTCGAGGCGTTCCTGGCCAAGATCGGGATCGCCAAGGCGGGCCTGGTCGCCGTCCCGCTGAACCCGGGCCTCGCCCCCGACGTCCTCACCCACCTCGTCCGCCTGACCGAGCCCCGGCTGGCGATCGTCGACGCGGAACTGTGGCCACGGCTGGAAGGCGTCGCGGATCTGCGCGTCGGCGCCACCATCACGGTCGGCGGCGGCCCGGTCGCGGACAGCCCGTCGTTCGGCGCCTTCCTCGACGGGCACCCGGTCACCGAGCCGGACGTCGAGATCCACGGCGACGACATCTTCCAGCTGCTGTTCACTTCCGGCACCACCGCGCTGCCGAAGGGCGTGATGCTGTCCCACAGCTACGTCCACCTCGCCGGGCTGAACTTCGCGCTGTCGCTCACGCGCGGCCTGCGCCACGAGGCCGACCTGCGGGTCTGCACGTTCCTGCCGATGATCTACCACGTCGGCGACGCGCTGTTCACGTACTCGACGTTCTTCGCCGGCGGCACGCTCACGCTCGGCCGCCGTCCCGCGCCCGGCCCGGTCGCCGCGGCACTCGGCCGGTCCCGCGCGACGGCGGTCTGGGCCGGCTCGCCGCAGTTCGTGGCCGCGCTGGCCGACGAGTTCGACGCGCACCCGGACCTGGACCTGACTTCGCTGACGGCACTCGTCTACGGCTGGGGCGCCCTGTCCCCCGCCCTCCTGCGCCGGCTCGAAGCCCGGACTGCGCCGGGGTTCGTCGCGGTCGGGATCTTCGGCCAGACCGAAGCCATCGCCTGCCACCGGTTCTGGCCGAGCGCGTGGCCCGAGGTCCACGCCCGCACGGCTCCCGCGATGAACTACGTCGGCGTGCCGAGCGGCCTGCTCGCCTCGGACGTCGTCGACGAGCTCGGCGAACCGGTCCGCGGCACGCCGGGGGAAGCCGTCTACCGGTCACCGGTCATGACCGCCGGCTACTACCGCGACGCGGCCGCGACCCGGGAGGCGTTCCGCGGCGGCTGGTTCCACTCCGGCGACTCGGCGGTGGTGGACGAGGACGGCTTGCGCGTGATGGTCGACCGCTACAAGGACATCGTGAAGACGGGCGGGGAAAACGTCTCCAGCATGCGCGTCGAAGCGGTGCTGCACGAGCACCCCGACGTCCTGCGCGCGGCGGTGATCGGGCTGGCGCACGAGCACTGGGGCGAGGCGGTCACGGCCGTCGTCGTCCCGCGGCCGGGCGCCGAGCCGGCGGAGACCGACCTGCTCGCGCACTGCAGGGCGCGCCTGGCGGGCTATGAGACCCCGAAAGCGGTCATCTTCGCCGACGCGCTGCCCGAAACCGTCGGGGGAAAGGTCCTCAAGTACAAGCTGCGTGCCCGGCACGCGGATCTGTACCGCTAGGGTCGCGCGGCCGAGGTCGTTGCCGGCCGGAACCGGCTCACCGTCGGGTCGGCCCGGTTCGTCTCGTTGAGGATCTCGTGCCGGGCGCCCGGGTACTCCCGGCGAACGCCGGCATGCGGGGCAGCGCCCGCGGCTCACGACGCCGTCGCCTTCAGCGCCGCCTCGATCGCTCGCGTCAGCGTTTCCGAGTACTCATTGTCGCCCCCCTTGAGCACGAGCATCCGGAACGCCAGCGGTGCGATCAGCGGATCGATGCCCAGCTCCACATCCAGGCCGGACGGAAGCTCGCCGCGGTCGATCGCGGCCTGCAGGATCGCGCGGGCCGCCGCTCGCCGCGGCGCGGCCACGTTCCTGTTCAACCAGCGCACCTTCGACTGGCTCGACACCGTTTGGCCCGCTGAACGACCAGCCTGACACCGGTTGCGGCGACGCGGACGGCGACGGCACCAGGGATGGTGGCAGAGTTGAGCGCGGCCGACGGTCGCCCGGCGTGGACGTGCTGCACCGCGTCGAGGTCGATCGGCTTTTCGTGGTGATCCTGCGCCCGGTCCTGGAAGGCCTCGGATGTGCGATCGGCCCAGCGGGGCGAACAGCCAGTCGCCTACTGCGCGGCCAGGTCCGAGGGGTGCGTGGCCAGCGGGGTGACGTCGATCTTCATGAACGGGTACAGCGGCAGGGCCGAGAGAATGCCGTGCAGCTCGTCGTTCGAAGCGACGTCGAAGACGCTGAAGTTGCTGTAGCGCCCCACGATCCGCCACAGGTGCACCCACACGCCCGCGCGCTGGAGCTCCAGCGCGCGGGCCTTTTCGGCGGCGACCCGGTCGGTGACGTCGACCCCGGGCGGGATCGAGACGTCCATCCGCACGTGGAACAGCATGTCAGCGCCTTTCCAGGCGGCGCACGGCCGCCAGGTCGAGGTCGATGCCCAGGCCGGGGCCGTCCGGCAGGTGCAGCTCGCCGCCGTCGTAGCGCAACGGCGCCGTCAGCAGCTCTTCGCTCATCAGCAGCGGCCCGAACAGCTCGCTCCCCCACGTCACCGCCGGGGTCGCGCAGGCCAGCTGGAGCGTGGCGGCCGTCCCGACCGGGCTTTCGATGGACGTGCCCGCGTGGCACGGGATCCCGGCCGCGGCGGCGACCTCGGCGATGGCCCGCGTCGCGCGCAGGCCGCCGGACTTCGTCGTCTTCAGTGAGAACACGTCGGCCGCGCGGGCCTTGGCCAGCGCCAGCGCTTCGCCCGGGGTGCGCAGGCTTTCGTCGGCCATCACCGGGATCCGCAGCGCACGGTTGATCTCGGCCAGCGCTTCGACCTCCGCGCCCGGCACCGGCTGTTCGACGAGGTCGACGCCCGCGTCCGCCAGCCGCGGCAGGTGCTTCAGCGACGTCAGCAGGTCCCAGCGCGCGTTGAGGTCCACCCGCACGCTCGCCACCCCGACCAGCTTTTCCGCCACCGCGCACACCCGAGCGACGTCTTCGGCCGGGTCGAGGGCACCCATCTTGAGCTTGAAGCTCTTGTGCCCGGCGTCGAGCTTCGCGAGGGCTTCGTCGGCAACCACCGGCGCCGGCTCGGTGCCCAGCGCCCAGGTCACCGGCACCGACCGGCGCGCGAGACCGCCCAGCAGCGTGTGGATCGGCACGCCGAGCGCGCGGGCCCACGCGTCGTGCAGGGCCACCTCGACGGCGGCCTTGGCGTAGAGGTTGGCCGCGACGACGTCGGCGAGGTCGCGCTGGATCCCGGCGACGTCGTCGACACACCGGCCGAGCAGGACCGGCGTGAAGTACCGCTCCACGACCAGCGCCATGGTTTCCACCGACTCGCCACCCCACCACGGACCGCCGGGAACCACACCCTCGCCCACCCCGACGGTGCCGCCACGGGTGTGGACGAACACCAGCAGCACCGGCTGCGCGGCCATGCCGGTGCGGGCGAAGCGGTGCGGCCGGCGCAGGGGCACGTCCAGCAGCACCGTTTCGACGCGCTCGATCGCCAGGTCTGTCATGTCTCCTCGTTCCGGGGAAGAGCCGGGCCGGGCCCCGCGGGGGCCCGGCCGGCGTGGCTGTCAGGCGCGTTCGAGCACGAAGTCGTAGGTCGCGCGCAGGCCGCCGTCGCCGGCCGGCCGCGGGTCGAGCACGAGCTCCGGTTTGGTGGCTTCGGCGACGTCGCTGTCGAGCCACTCCCCGCCCTGGAAGTACAGCTGCGTGGTGATCGTGCGATGGCCCGGCGCGCGCACCATCAGGTGCAGGTGCGCGGGCCGCCACGCGTGCCACCCGGCGGCGGCGACGAGCTTGCCGGTCGGTCCGTCGGTCGGGATCTGGTACGGCGCGGGCTGGATCGTGGCGATCTCGAACCGGCCCTCGCCGTTGCTCACGACGACGCCCCGCAGGTTTCCGGCGGGGATGTCCGGCGCGAAACCCGAGTAGTAGCCGTCGTCGTCGGCGTGCCAGATGTCGAGTTCCGCGCCGGCCACGGGATTGCCGTCGAGATCGCGGACCTGCCCGGCGAAGACCAGCGGGGTCCCCTTTTCGCCGGATCGCATCGGCAGCGCCGTCTGCCACGGCAGCTTCTCCTGGTCCGGCAGGTAGTACGGGCCCTGGATGCTGCCCTTCGTCCCGTCCTGGGTCCGGGCGGCGACCTCCTCGACGACGTGCTCGACGAACACGTCGAGGAACAGCGGCCACTCACCGCCTTCGCCGACGTCCATCAGCCACTGCTTCGCGGCCTGGAACTCCGCGTAGGTGACGTCGTGGTCGCGGATGGCCTGGTGGACGCCGTGCAGCACGGCGCGGGCGACTTCGTCGACGCGCTCGGGCGGCACGTCCTGCGTGGTCCGGGCGGCCGCGCGGAAGGCGGCGCTGGCGGAGCTGCCCGAGCCCGCCGCGGTGGGTGCGTGGTGTTCGGTGGTGGTCATGGCCGGTCCTTCGTCAGCGGGAAAGGGAGGTGGCGCCGGGGTTGTAGAGGTCGGGTACGGTCCAGCCGTCCAGGTCGTACTCGGCCATGCACTGCTCGGCGAAGCCCTTCATCGCTTCGGCCGAGCCGGACTGCTGGGACGCGAAAAGCAGCTCGGCGCGCACGCCCTCGTGGTTGCCGGAGTAGTTGCGCTCGTAGAGTTCGTGCCGGCCGCCGAATTCGCTGCCGATGGAGTCCCAGATCAGCTTCATCAGCTTGACGCGCTCGACGGCGCTGTAGCCGTTGGAGCCGCGCACGTACTGGTCGAGGTACGGCCGGATTTCCGGTGCGGAGAAGTCTTTCGCCGACGACGGCAGGTAGATCAGCGCGGACCCGAGGTCCTGCATGATGATCTCGCGGATGCGCGGGTAGCCGAGCGTCATGAACCAGCGGTAGGCGAGGCCGTAGTCCAGGTGCGGCAGGACCGCGCCGTTCTTCCACCCGTCCGGGTTGGCGGCCATCGCGTCCGAGAGCGCCCAGAAGAGGTTGCGCCAGCCGATGACCTCGCCGACGCGGGTCTGGATGCCGCGGAAGTCCTTGGTGCCGGTGACTTCGACGCCCTTCATCAGCAGCCCGGCGATGAAGTCGAGCTTGACCGCCAGCCGCGCGACGCCGTGGAAGGTGAAGCGGTGCAGGAAGCCCGAGCCGGGGAAGAACGTGCTCGCCTTCTCGGCGTCGCCGTAGATGAAGACGTTTTCCCACGGGATCTTCACCTTGTCGAGGATGAAGATCGTGTCGTTCTCGTCGAACCGGCTCGAAAGCGGGTAGTCGAACGGGCTCGCCGTCTTGTCCGCGACGTTCGAGTAGGAGTTGCGGCAGATCAGCTTCATGCCCGGCGCGCCCATCGGCACCGTGCAGACGAGCGCGAACTCGCGCTTCTTGATCGGCAGGCCGTAGTGGGCGATGAAGTTGTAGTTGGTGATGGCCGAGCCGGTCGCGACGACCTTGGCGCCCGAAACGATCAGGCCGTCGTCACGCTCCTCTTCGACGTGGATGAACAGGTCCTTGACGTCGTCGGGGTTGCGGTCGCGGTCCACCGGCGGGTTGATGATCGCGTGGTTCCAGTAGAGGACCTTTTCCTGTGACTCGGTGTACCAGCGCCGGGCGTTGTCGGCGAAGGGCTCGTAGAAGTCGGAGTTCGCGCCGAGCGTGCCGAGGAACGCGGCCTTGTAGTCCGGGCTGCGGCCCATCCAGCCGTAGGTCATCCGCGCCCAGGCGACGATCGCGTCGCGGTCGGCGAACAGGTCCTCTTTGGACCTCGGCGTCCGGAAGAACGGGTGGGTGAAGCCGCTGCTGCCGGTGTCGGTCGGCGCGGTGAGCACGGACTGCCGGTCCGGGTCGTGCAAGGCGTCGTAGAGGCGCGCGGTCATCCGGACCGAGTTGCGGAACGCTGGGTGCGTGGTGACGTCGTCGACCTTGTCGCCGTAGATGAACACCTCCCGGCCGTCGCGGATGGACTCGACGTACTCGTCGCCGGTCATCGGCCGGGTGGTGCGCACCTTCGCGGGCGCGTCCTGCTCTTGGATGCTCATCGATGAGCCCTTCGTCGGTTTCTAGGAAGCTGCGGTGAGGGGGGCGAATTCGGCGGCCGAGCCGAACCAGCCGAGGTCGGGGCAGTCGACCGAGGCCGACCAGTGGGCGTGGCCGCGCGGGCCGAGTTCGCGGAACCCGCCGGCGAAGAACAGCAACGGGTCGGCGTCGCTGGTTTCCAGGTGTTCGACCTCGCCGACGACGATGAGGTGGTCACCGCCGTCGTAGAGCCGCCACGGGCGGCACGAGATGGTGGCCGCGGTGCCGGTCAGCACCGGGGCGAGGACGCCTTCGGCCCACGCCGGCGCCCGGTCCTGCGGGCGGCCGGCGAAGTGCCAGGCCGTGTCGAGCTGGTCCGCGGCGAGGACGTTCACGGCGAACGGGGCGCCGTCGAGGTAGCGGCAGGCCTTCGACTTGCGGGTCAGCGTCACCTGGCACAGGGCGGGTTCCAGCGAGACGGCGGTGAAGGCGTTGACCGTCGCACCGTGCGGCTCGCCCTGCTCGTTGCGGCAGGTCACGACCGTGACGCCGGTGGCGAAGCGGCCGAAGGCGTTACGGACTTCGCGTTGATCGAGCGTCATTGCTCTTACCTCCTGTACGCTGTGCGTACATGCTGAACGCTATGCGGACACGTTAAGGAGGCTCCCCCGGCGCGTCCGTGTTGTCAAGCCGGGTGCGGAAAGATGAGGCGATGGAGACCGACCGCGACCACATCCAGAGCATCGAGCGGGGCTTCGCCGTGCTGATGGCGTTCGACGCCGAGCGCGCGAACCCGACGCTCGCCGAACTGGCGTCCGCGACCGGCCTGTCCCGTCCGGCCGTCCGGCGGATTCTCCTGACGCTGCAACGGCTCGGGTACGTCCGCGGCGACGGGCCGCGCTGGTCGCTGACCCCGCGCGTGCTCAGCATCGGCCAGCACTACTCGGCCTCGCACGGCATGATCGAGATCGCCCAGCCGCGCCTGCTGAGCCTCGCCGAGGAAACCGGCGAATCGGCGTCACTGGCCGCGCTGGACGGCGCCGAGGTCGTCTACGTCGCCCGCGTCCCGGTGCGGCGGATCATGAGCATCAACGTCTCGATCGGCACGCGCGTGCCTGCACACGCGACATCGATGGGCCGGGTCCTGCTGGCCTGGGCGCCGCCGGCGCTGGTGGACGAGGTCGTCGCGGCCGGGCTGCCGCGGTTCACCGCGCGGACGATCACCGGCGAAGGCGACTTCCGGAAGGCGCTGCGAACGGTCCAGGACCAGGGCTGGTCACTGGTCGCCGAGGAGCTGGAGGACGGCCTGCTCTCGGTGTCGGCCCCGGTCCGCGACGCGAGCGGCGCGGTGGTGGCGGCGCTGGCGTCGTCGACCTCGAGCGGCCGGTCGGACGTCGGCAAGCTGCGCCAGGAGGTCGTGCCGCTGGTGGTCCGGACGGCGGCGCGGATCAGCGCCGACCTCGGGCACCGCGTCCCGCCCGGCGCCGGCCGCGAAGGGTTCTTTTAGACGCGAAGCCGGCTCGGTGCGGAGTGCGACCGCACCACGCTGGTCGCCGACGCACTCCCCGCCTTCAGCGCCGACGTGGCTCCCTTGCCCGATACGGGCGACATCGAAGCCGACCTCGTCGACTTCCTCGAGTCGCTCGCCGCCGCCCTGTCCAGCACGCGAGGACGGGCTCTGCTCAACGTCGTGGGCGCCGCCCGCGACGATCCCGGTCTCCGATTGCCGGCTGCTCGTCGGCGGGCGGGGCGGCGGCGTCAGGAATCCGCCGACGACGACGCCGGGCCCGGCCGGAGTCCGTCCATCAGGAGGTCCAGCAGGCGAGCCGCCATCGCTTCGTGCTCGGGCGCCCCGGCCACGGTGAAGATGCCGATGAGCGCGGCGGCGATGTCCCCGGCGGGGACGTCGGCGCGCAGTTCCCCGCTCGCGCGGCCGGCTTCGAGGATGCCGTCGATGGCCGTGAGCAGCTCGGTCCGGGTGTCGGCGTGGGCGATCTCGCCCGATTCGACCATCGCGAGCAGCGTGTCGAGCATCCCGTTCTTGGTCGCGATCCAGTCCCCGAACAGGTCCATCCAGCGGCGCAGCGCTGCGGGTGGGTCGAGCCGGGCGAGCAGCTCGCGGGCCCCGGTGGTGAGCCGCGAAACCTGGTCCCGGTAGACCGCGTCGACCAGTGACTCCCGGGTCGGGAAGTGCCGGTAGAGGGTGGCGATGCCGACCCCGGCTTCCTGGGCGATCGCGCGCATCGACGGCTCGTCCTCGGCCGAGGCGAACATGCGCGTCGCCACGTCCAGCAGCTGCTGGCGGTTGCGGGTCGCGTCCGCCCGCGGTCGGCGGGGCTCTGCGGCAGCCAAAACGGATCACGCTCCACTTGTGCTAGGCTCGACAGTAACCGAAGCATAGTCCGTTTACTGCTTCACGAGCCGCTCCAGGAGAACAAGTGAGCTTGAAAGAACCCGACGTCACCTCGGCGGCCACGGGCCGGGCGGTCCGGTTCGAGGCCTTCGGCGGACCCGAGGCCTTGGGCGTCCGCGAGGTCCCCGTGCCGCACCCCGGGCCGGGGCAGATTCGCGTGCGGGTCACCGCGGCCGGCTTGAACCCGATGGACTGGTTCATGACCTCCGACGCGGAAACCGCCGCGCGCTTCGGCCTGAGCCTGCCGTGCGGGTTCGGCACCGACTACGCCGGGATCGTGGATCAGGTCGGTCCCGGTGTGACCGGGTTCGCGGCCGGTGACCGGGTGTTCGGCGGCGTGCTGTCCCGCGCGGTCGCCGACCACGTCCTCGTGGACGTGGCGGGGACCATCGCGCGGGGCGGCGAGGCGCTCCACACGCCCGACGGCGTCGACGACCGCACCGCGGCCACCTTGGCCATCGCGGGCCGGACGGCCGCCGCGGCGCTCGCCGTGGTCGACCCGGGTCCGCAGGACACGGTGCTCATCGGCGGCGCGGGCGGCGGGGTGGGCGTGTTCGCCGTCCAGCTCGCCCGCCTCGCGGGCGCACGGGTGATCGGGACGGGCTCGGCCACCTCGGCCGACGCCCTGCGCGACCTCGGGGCCGAACCGGTCACCTACGGCGACGGCCTGGCCGACCGGGTCCGCGCGCTGGCCCCCGGCGGCGTCACCGCGGTCATGGACCTGCACGGCACGGACACGGTCCGGGTGGGCCGCGAACTCGGCGTGCCCGACGAGCGCATCACCCTCATCGCCGCCCAGGTCGACGGGATCACGTCGGCGAACGGCGCCACCACGACCCCCGGCGCCCTCGAGGAAATCGCCCGCCTGGTCGCGGCGGGCCGGATCCGGGTGCCGATCGCGGCCACCTTCCCGATCGAGCGGATCCGCGCCGCGGCCGAACTCCAGGCGGGACGCCACGTGCACGGCAAGGTCGTCATCGACCTCTGAGAACCGCGGTCGACACCTTGGGAGCCGCCGGGCGTCGATCGCGCCGGCCGTCGCCGAAACGCACTCCCCTGCCCGGGCTCGGTGCAGTGCGGACTGTCTGACGTCCGGGCTGAACAGCCGCCCGCAGCCGGGCATTTCGCGCACGGCGTCAGCCCGTCCTCGACCCGTGCGCGAAAGGCGGCCTGCTGGCGCTGACCGGCGGCGGCGAGTCGGGGCCGGCCTCGGCGCCGGTGGCCCGGCAGAGCGCCAAGCCGACGGTTCAGGAGCTGTACCGGGAGTTCCTGGTGGGCCTGCGAAGGCGCCGTCGACCGCGCCGCCGCGCGGTTCGGCGACATGAGCGACGTCATCGCGAAAGCCGGGCGAGAAGAAGATCAAGGAGACGAACGGGGTCGCCGAGTTCGGCAGCGACTCCTGCACCCCCGGCCGGAGCGCCGCGATCGACCCCGCGCCCGATGACCGTGCGCAGCGCGTCCGCGGCCGGGCGGCCGATCGACGCGCCCGCGGCCTCGCGCAGCTCACCGTTCCGCGGCGACTCCCCCGGCACGCGAGCGTTCGACGGCGTCACAGCTGGGTGCCGCCACCGTCCACCACGAGCTCGGCGCCGGTGGTATAGGTCGCGTCGAACGCGAGGAAAAGGGCGGCACGCGCGACCTCGTCCGGGTTCCCGACGCGCAGCATGGGAATCCGGGCGGCGAATCCCGCCAGCATTTCCTCCGCGACTTCGCCGGGCAGCGTCTTACGCAGAATGCCCGTGTCGATCGGCCCGGGGCTCACGGCGTTGACCCGGACGCCGCGCGGCAGCAGTTCGCGAGCCCAGGTCCGCGCCATCGACCGCAGGGCCGCCTTGCTCGCCGAGTAGACGCTGTGGTCCGGCTGCCCGAGCCCGTTCGAAACCGAGGTGGTCAGCACCACGCCGCAGCCCTCGGCGAGCAGCGGAATCAGTCGCTGCAACGTGAAGTAGGGCCCTTTGGTGTTGGCCGCGAAGATGTCGTCGTACACCTGCTCGGTCGTCGCCTCGAACGACACCATGGCGGTGGTGCCCGCGTTCAAGAACACCGCGTCCAGCCGACCCAACGTCTCCTCGACCCGGCTCGCGAGGGCGTCGACGTCGGCTTGCACGGTGACGTCGCTGCGCACCGCGATCAGCCCCTCCTCGCTCGCCGTTTCGAGCGCGGCTTCGTCGCGTCCCGTGACCACCACCCGAGCGCCTCCGGCGGCCAGCAGCCGCGCGATCGACAGGCCGATTCCGCTGCTGCCGCCGGTGACCAGGGCGCGTTTTCCGTCGTAGTTTCCCATGCCTTGATCGAATCCCGGTCCGGCGACGGCGTCCAAGACCTGTCCGGCAACCCGTTATGCCTGCGCCGTATGGCGTAGAGTCGAAGTGTGCCTGTTCCCGGATCGGAGCTCGATCTCCGGCTTGTCGGCTACTTCACGGTCGTCGCGGAGCACGCCAACTTCGCCCGCGCCGCCGCGGTGCTGCACGTCGCGCAGCCGTCCCTGAGCCGTCAGATCCAGCGCCTCGAGCACCATCTCGGCGTGCGCCTGTTCGATCGCACTCCCCAGGGCAGCCGGCTCACCGAAGCCGGTCACGCTTTTCTGCCCCAGGCGCAGGCGCTGCTTCAGGCCGCCCGGCAAGCCGAGGCCGTCGCCCGCGACGCCGGCGCACCGCGCGAATTCACCATCGGGTACGTCGAAGACCTGGTGATCACCCACGCGGTCCGCCGACTGCGGCGTCGGCATCCCACGGTCGACATCCGTACTCGCCACGTGGCCTGGAACGACGCCCACGCCCTCACCGACCGCCGGGTGCACGCCCTGGTCGCCCGCGCCCCGCTGCCCTACCCCGCCGACCGCCTGCGGCTGACCGAGCTGTGGACCGAGCCACGGGTCCTGGTCGTCCCGAAAAGCCACCGCCTGGCGGGAAAGGAGTCGGTGGCTTTCGACGACCTCCGCGACGAAGCCCTCCCCGAATGCCCGAGCGCCGTCCCGCAGTGGAGCGACTTCGCCCGCCTGGAGCCCCGTCCGGACGGCGTCGCGGCCCGGAACGCGCCGACCGGCTACGAATCGTTCGAGGACAAGCTCGACCTCGTCGCCGAGGAGGGCGCGGTGTTGATCCTGGCCGCCGGCGACCGGCGGCCGCAGCTGCGCCCCGACTTGACCACCGTGCCCATCGAGGGCATAGCGCCGGTGCGGGTCGTCCTGGCCACCCGTGTGGACGACGCCAACCCGCTGATCACCGACTTCCTGAACGCCTGGCCGGCCGGTGCACCTGCTCCTGCCGCCTAGAGGCCGGTCAGGATCTTGGCGGCCCACGCCGGGTCGGCCGGCAGGGGACAGCCCACGGCGATCATGTCGAACTCGTCGGCCTCAATCGGCGCGCCGCGGCCGGCAGCGAGGACGAGACCGAGCGGCGCAGAGGCGCCCACCGGCCGGATGTCGGGACTCGAAGTCCGGTCGCCGGGTCGATGAGGGACGCGGGAAGTGTCAGTGGCGGATGACGACCTTGCCGAAGTGCGCTCCCTTGGCGAAGTAAGTGAACGCGTCAGCTGCTTCGGCGAACGGAAAGACGCGGTCGATGACGGGCCGCAGCCGGTGTTGGCCGATGACCCGGTTCATCCGCTCGAAATCACTGCGGCTGCCGACGGTGACGGTGCGCAGCGTCGCGCCGCGGTTCAGGAACTGCGTCAGGTCCATGCCGTCGCCGGCCGCGAGGTTGCCGACGAGTGAGATCCGGCCGCCTTGGGTGAGTGCGGTGATCGATTGGGAGATCGTTCCGGCTCCGCCGATCTCGACCACGAGATCGGCGCCACGGCCGTCGGTCAGCTCGCGGACCCGCGCTCCCCATTCGGGAGTGCTGGAGTAATCGATGACGTCGGAGGCACCGAGGGCGCGAAGACGCTGCGCCTTCTCGGCACTCGAGGTGGTGGCCAGCACTCGCGCGCCGGCCACGCGCGCGAACTGCAGCGCGAAGATCGACACTCCGCCGGATCCTTGCAGGAGCACGGTTTCACCCGGGCCGATGCCGGACAACGCGGACCACGCGGTGAGCGCGGCGCACGGGAGTGTGGCCGCTTCCTCGAACGAGAGGTGCTCGGGCACCGGGACCAGGCTCTGCTCGCGGACGGCGATGTATTCGGTCAGCCATCCGTCGAGCTGCACCCCGTAGAGCTCACCCCACCCGTCCAGGGAGCCGTAGAGCCAGCTGGGGTGGAAGCTGCTCGTCACGCGATCCCCGACCCGGAACCGCGAGACCCCGGCGCCGAGTGCTTCGACGACGCCGGCACCGTCGGAAAGGGGGATGCGTCCGGGTGGCACCGGACGCGAATACCGTCCGCTGACGATCGGCAGATCCCGGGCGTTGAGCGAGCTGGCCTTAACCCGCACCAGCACTTCACCTGCCGCCGGAACGGGTACGGGACGGTTCTTCTCGATGACCGGCCGGCCGTCGGTCTGCACCTGGAACGTCCGCGCCACTGTCTCTGTTTCCACAAGTCGACCGTAGGCGTCCCTGATTGGACGGGCTGTATCCTTCAGTCCGTAATATCCTTCCGATCGTCCAGGAAGTGACTACGGATGACCGTGGCCCCGGTAGACGACCTGCTCGCCACGATGAAGATCGAGAGCTCGCGCTACGTTCGGGTGACCGCCCGCGCGCCGTGGGGGATCTCCTTCCCCGCCCGTCACCTCGCACGGCTCGTGTTGATCTCGCGGGGATCGTGCTGGCTCACCGGGGCGGCCCTGGACGAGCCGCAGTACCTGACGGCGGGCGACTGCTTCCTGGTCCGTGCGGGTGTCGAGTTCGCGCTGCAGGACGAGCAGGGCCGCGTACTCGTCGACTGCGACGGCATGGCCGACCGCGGACCGCGTGGCGCGGAGGTCGGTGGCGACGGCGCGCTGACCGAGATCGTCTCCACGCGGTTCACCTTCGACGCCGTGGCGGCGGAGACGCTGTTCGCGCTCCTGCCGCCGCTGTTCCGGTTGAGCCCCGGCACGACCTCCGGTCATCTCCTGCGCACGACGTTCGAGCTCATCGCCCAGGAGACCGCGGCGAACGGCCTGGGCTCGGGTTTCGTCACCAGCCGCCTGTCCGACGTGCTGTTCGTCCAAGCGTTGCGCGCGTGCTGCAGTGACGTGGGCAGCGGCACGATCGGCTGGCTCGCGGCCCTGCGAGATCCCCAGCTGGCCACCGCCATCCACGAGCTGCACGCACGCCTCGACCACCCGTGGACGGTCGAAGCGCTCGCGCGTACCGCCGGCATGTCGCGCTCGGCGTTCGCCGCCTCGTTCAAGGAGAAGACCGGTGACACGCCACTGGGCTACCTCACGTCGTGGCGCGTGTACCGGACCAAGACGCTGCTGCGGGACACCTCTTTGAGCGTCCAGGAAATCGCCGTGCGGGTCGGTTACCACACCAGTACCGCGCTCAGCCGCGTATTCCTTCGCAGGGAAGGCGTCACGCCGGGTACGTGGCGGAAGCTGGCGCGCGATCGCGCGGTGACCGCACCTCGGGAAACATCGAGCCCGCCGGAGCACGCCAAGGGCTGACCGGCCGCGCTCACGAACGAAGGGACCGCCCGGCGGATTCCAGGTACCGCGCCAGTTCCGCCACCGTCGGCGCGTCGAAGACCACCGCCGCCGGCAGGTCGAGGCCCGACGACTCCGTCAGCCGGATACGCAGCTCCACCACCGTCAGCGAATCGAACCCCAGCTCCGGGAACGGCCGGTCGTCGGCGATCACGGCCGGGTCCGGGTGCCCCAGGACGGCCGCGACCTCCACCCGGACGAGCTCGCGCAGCTCGGCGCCACGCGGGTTCGCCGGCCACTGGGCCCGTGCCGTGACCGGGCGGCCGCCGGTCGGCGGGGCCAGCGACGCCGTCGGATCGAACCGGACCGGGACCAGGACGGGTTCCGCCGAGCCGAGGGCCGCGTCGAACAACGCCAGCCCCTGCTCCTCGGTCAGTCCCTCGACGCCGGACGCGCGCATCCGCCGCCGGGCCGTCTCCGAGATCCGGTCGCCGAGGCCCGTGCCCAGCTCCCACAGGCCCCACGCCAGCGACAGCGCGGGCAGTCCCGCCGCCCGGCGCCGGCACGCCAAGGCGTCCAGGAACCGGTTGGCCGCCGCGTAGTTCGCCTGCCCGGCTTTGCCGAACACGCCCGCGACCGAGGAGAACAGGACGAACGCCGTCAGCGGCAAGTGCCGGGTCGCCTCGTCGAGCACCAGGGCCGCGTCCGCTTTCGGGCGCAGCACGGTGTCCAACCGTTCCGGTGTCTGGGCGGCCAGGACGCCGTCGTCGACCACGGCCGCGCCGTGCACGACCGCCGTCAGCGGCGGGTCGCAAGCGACCAGTCGGTCCACAGTGGACCGATCGGCCACGTCGGCCGCGACGATCCGCACGTCCGCGCCGAGGTCCCTCAGCGTCGCCCGCAGCTGGTCCGCGCCGGGCGCCGCCGGGCCGCGCCGGCTCGCCAGCAGCAGGTGCCGGACACCGTGCTCGGTGACCAGGTGCCGCGCGAGCGCCGCACCGATCCCGCCGGTGCCGCCGGTGATCAGCACCGTGCCGGAGGTGTCGAGCGGCCGCGTGTCCGACGGGGCCGCCCGCGTGATCCGCAGGACGTGCGGCACGCCGTCGCGGACGGCGATCTGCGGTTCCGCGCTGCCGCCGGCCAGATCGGCCACGCGGGTCAGCGGGAAGCCCGGTTCGAGGTCGACCAGGCCGAACCGGCCGGGGTGTTCCGCGGCGGCCGCGCAGCCCAGGCCCCAGACGGCCGCCGCGGCCAGGTCGGGCACCGGGCCGGTCGCGTTCCTCGTGACGAGGATCAGCCGTTCGCCCGCGTGCTCTTGGAGTACCGCGAGTGCCCGGTTCACCGCCGCCCGCACGTCGCCGGCCGAGGCATCGACCTCGACCACGTCCGCCGGCCCCGGCACCGGCGCGACCGGAATCCACTGTGGACGGTAGAGCATCGTGTCACGCGGCGCCATCGGCCGCGTCGTCAGCGACTCGACCCGGGCCACCGGGGTCCCGTCGTCGCCGAACAGCTCGACCCGGATGGTTCCGGCACCGAGGCGGACGCCGTGCACCCGCACCCGGCGGGCCCCGGGCGCGTAGACCTCGACGCCGTTCCAGAGGAACGGCACGCGCGGCTCGGCCGGCCCCTCGGCGAGCGCGGCCGCGTGCACGGCCGCGTCCAGCAGGACCGGGTGCAGCGCGAACCGCCCGCCGACGTCCGGGCGCAGCTCCACCTCCGCGAAGAACTCGTCGGCACGCCGCCACAACCGCTGCACCGCCTGAAAAGCCGGCCCGTAGGCGTGCGCGCGATACGCCTCGGCGACGTCGGCCTCCACCGCACCGGCCGGCGGCCACTCCCCGGCCCACGCGGCCGGGACGGGACCACGCGGGCGCAGCCGTCCACTGGCGTGCTTGCGCCAGCGATCGTCAGTGGGACGCCGCGCGTAGACGTCGATCCGTGGCTCGTCCACGACGACCTGGACGTGCACGTCGTCCGCGTCCAGGCGCAGCGGCGCTTCGATCGTGAGCTCCTCGACGGCGGCCCCGCCGGCGTGCAGGGCCAGCTCGACGAACGCCGTCCCGGGAGCCAGCACCGCTCCCCCGACGACGTGGTCGGCCAGCCACCGCCGGCCGCGGACCCCGAGCGAGCCGCCGAACACGACCCGCGGCGAGTCGGGCGCGGCCAGCGCCGGGCCGAGCACGGCGTGGTCCCCGCCTGCCGGTTCCGGAGCCGGCGGATCGAGCCAGTACCGGGTGCGCTTGAACGGGTACGTCGGCAAGGCCGTGATGCGGGCGCCGCTGCCCGCGAAGGCAGCGGACCAGTCGACGCGGACGCCCGCGGTGTGCAGCGCGGCCGCCGCGGCCAGCACGCCCGCGCCCGTCATCGAACCGGGCGCCACTGGCAGCACGTCCGTGCGGCCGAGCACCGGGGCCGGGCCGATCTCCAGCCCGACCACGGGCCCGGCCGCGACGGCGGTGGCGAGCGCGTCGGCGAACCGGACGGTCGCCCGGGCGTGCCGCCGCCAGTGGCCCGGATCGATCTCGTCCACCAGACGCCCGGTGACGCACGAGACGAGCGGGAGGTTCGGCCGGTGGTGGCGCAATCCGGCGGCGATCTCGTGGAACTCGTCGAGCATCGGCTCCAGCAGCGGCGAATGGAACGCGTGGCTGACGCGCAGGCGCGTCCCGCCGCCGAAGCGGGCGGCCAGCGCCGTCGTCGCCGCCTGCTCCCCGGAGAGGACCACCGAACGCGGGCCGTTGACCGCGGCGATCGCGACGCCGTCGTCCGCCCACGGCGCCACGTCCGCTTCGGTGGCTTCGACGGCGATCATCACCCCGCCGGCGGGCAAGGCGGCCATGAGCCGTCCCCGCGCCGCGACGAGCGTCGCCGCGTCTTCGAGTGACAGCACCCCGGCGACGTGTGCGGCGGCGATTTCGCCGACCGAATGTCCGATCAGGACGTCCGGTCGCAGTCCCCACGACTCGAACAGCCGGTATTGCGCGACTTCGAAGGCGAACAGCGCGGGTTGCGCGTGCTCGGTGCGGTCAAGCGCACCGCCCAAGTCGACGTCACCGAGCACCTTGAGTGCCTCGTCGAATGCCTCGGCGAACACGGGAAACCGTTCGGCCAGCTCCTCCCCCATGCCGGCCCGCTGCGCACCCTGCCCGCTGAACAACACCGCCAGCCGTGGCGCGCCGCGGACGGTCCGGCCGGGTACCCGCCCCTCGGCGACGGCCCGCAGAGCCTCGGGATTCCCCGCGGGCACCAGCACCCGGTGCGCGAGCGGCGTCCGGCTCGCGAGGGTGTAGGCCACGTCGACGGTGTCGGGCGTCTCGGCCAGACCGGCCGCGACCAGCCGCAGCCCTTCGTCGTCGGCCGCGCTGAGCAACCACGGCACGGCCGGGAATCCCTTCCGCACCGGCACTTCGGGAGCCGCGGCCTCTTCGAGGATCACGTGGGCGTTGGTGCCGCCGATCCCGAACGCCGACACCCCGGCCCGCCGGACGCGGTCCGCGCGCGGCCACGGCCGGGCCTCGGCCAGCAGCTCCACCCCGCCGGCCGCCCAGCCGACGTGCGGGCTCGGCTCGTCGGCGTACAACGACGGCGGCAGTTCCTCGTGCTGCAGGGCCGCGACCATCTTGATCACGCCCGCGACCCCGGCGGCGGCCTGGGTGTGTCCGATGTTGGCTTTCACCGAGCCCAGCCGCAGCGGCTCGGCCCGGCCGCGGCCGTACGCCGCGATCAACGCTTCCGCCTCGATCGGATCGCCCAGCGCGGTCCCGGTCCCGTGGCCTTCGACGGCGTCGACGTCGGCCGCGGCCAGCCCCGCGTCCGCGAGCGCCGCCGCGATCAGCGCCTGCTGCGCGCGCCCGTTCGGCGCGGTCAGCCCGTTCGACGCGCCGTCGGCGTTCACGGCCGTGCCCCGCAGCAGCGCCAAGACCGGGTGCCCGTTCCGGCGGGCGTCGGACAGCCGCTCCAGCAGGAGGACGCCGGCGCCTTCGGACCACGCCGTGCCGTCCGCGCCGGCGGCGTAGGACCGGCACCGGCCGTCCGGGGACAGGCCGCGCTGACGGCTGAAGGCGAGGAATGTGCGCGGGGTCGCCATCACCGTCGCTCCGCCGGCGACCGCGAGCGAACATTCCCCGGCGCGCAGGGCTTTCGCGGCCAGGTGCAGCGCGACGAGCGACGACGAACAAGCCGTGTCGACCGTGAGCGCCGGCCCGGTCAGGCCGAAGGTGTAGGAGATCCGGCCCGAGGCCACCGCGTGCGAAGACCCGATGCCCAGCCACGCCTCGAGTTCGTGCGCGGCGGTGAACCGGCTCGCGTAGTCCTCGTTCATCACCCCGACGAACACACCGGTGTCGCTGCCGCGCAGCGTCGTCACGTCGATGCCCGCCCGCTCGAACGCTTCCCACGACGTCTCCAGCAGCAGCCGCTGCTGCGGATCGGTCGCCAGCGCCTCCCGCGGGGAGATACCGAACAGGCCGGCGTCGAACTCCCCGGCGCCGTCGAGAAACCCGCCGCGCCGGGTCACCGACGCGCCGATGCGGTCCGGGTCCGGGTCGAGGGGCACGTCCCAGCCGCGGTCGGCCGGGAACTCGCTCGTCGCGTCGACCTCGTTCGCGACGAGCCGCCACAGGTCCTCCGGCGAGCGCACCCCGCCGGGGAACCGGCAGGCCATCGCGACGATGGCGACCGGTTCGGCGGCCGGCGCCGGCTTCGCTCGCGGCGGCGTCTCCTGGTCGCCCGAGGTGAGGCGCGTCAGTTCGGCGATCACCGCGCCCGGCGTCGGGAAGTCGTAGATCAGCGAAGCCGGGACGGGCACGCCGGTCAGCGCGGTGATCCGGTACCGGAACTGCACGCCGGCCAGCGACGACAGCCCGAGGTCGCTGAACGGCCGATCGCGCCAGCCGTCACCGCCGTCGTGCCCGCACAACGTGACCAGCTCGGCCCGCACCAGCGCGGTCAGGTCGGGCCGCTCCGGCGCGTTCGCCAAGGCGTTCCGCCGCGGCTTGCCCGACGCCGTCCGCGGGATCTCGCCGATCTCGAGGTAGGCCACCGGCACCTTGTGCAGGGAAAGCCGGCTCAGGCACAGCCGGCGCAGCTCCTCGGCGTCGAACCCGTCCGGCCCGGGCACCACGAACGCCACCGGCACCTCGCCGACGACGTCGTCGGGCCGCCCGGTGACCAGCACGTCCCGCACCGACGGTGACTCCTGCAGCACCGCCTCGATCTCGGTCGGGTGGACGTTCTGGCCACCGCAGACGATCACGTCGTCGACCCGGCCCTCGAGCACGAGCTCGCCGTCCGCGAACCGGCCGGCGTCCCCCGTGCGGTACCAGCCGTCGCGCAGCGGTGCCCCGGCCCAGCCGTGGTAGCCGAGCATCAGGCCCGGACCGCGGACGAGCACCTCGCCGTCGTCGATCCGGACGTCCATGCCGGGCACCGGCACCAGTCCCGGCGAACCGGGGACCTCGACGGCGACCTTCCCGCCCGTCTCGGTGCTGCCGTAGCCGTCGACGACCGGGACACCGAACAGGTCCCGGACCGCCGCCCGGGTCGCCGGCGTACACGGCGCTCCCCCGGACAGGCACAACCGCGGTGCGCCGATCCGGCCGTCGACCTCCTGGCGAAGCCGCAGGTAGACAGCGGGAACGCCGCCGACCACACAGCCCGGGTACCGCGTGATCAGGTCCGGGGTGAGGCCGTCGGCGAGCCGGGTGTGCGAGCCGAGCGCGATGGTCGCGACGAAGGCGAGTGAGAGGGCGTAGGCGTGGTGTGTCGGCAACGGCCACAGCAGCGTGTCGTCGCGGTCGATCCCGAAGACCGGAGCGTAGGCGGCGGCCGTCGACCACAGCATGGCTCGCTGCGAGAGCAGAACGCCCTTCGGCCGGCCGGTGGTGCCGGAGGTGTAGAGCAGCCAAGCCGCTTCGTCGAGGCCGAGATCGTCCCGCAGGGTGCCCGCGTCCGCCGGCGGCGGGTCTTCGACGAACAGCACGCGCAAGCCGAGCCGGGCGGCGAGTCCGGCATAGCGGGCTTCGGTGACGAGGACCGTCGCCCCGGAGTCCTCGGCGAGGTGCGCGAGTTCGGTCTCGGTCGCCCGGACGCTCACCGGCACCCCGACGGCCGCGGCCCGCACCACCGCGAGCAGCGCGACGGCGAACTCCACCCGGCTGCCGACGAGGACCAGCACGCGATCCCCACGCGCCACCCCGAGCCCGGCGGCGAGATCGGAGCCGGCGCTCGCGAGCTGCCCATAGGTCAGGGTTCGCCGGTCGTCGGAGTACGCGAGCCGTCCGCCGGGATGCGACGACAGCGCTGCGGTCAGCGGGCGGATCAGCTCGGTCCGGGTTTCTTCCACTGAACCGGGTATACCGCAACCAGGCCGGCCGTGGGTGATCACGGCCGACGGTGACCCGGCCGCTCGTGCAGCGCGTTCCGCGTCCCGGCCACCGTCAGGAAGTGAATTCGGCGGTGATCCCGCCGATGTTCGCGAACTCGGCGTGCACCGACATTCCTGCGGTCACCGAAATGGCCGCGTGGAGCGCGCCGGCCAGCACGAGATCACCCGGCCGCAAGGAAACTCCGAACTCGGCCAACTTGTTGGCGAGCCAGACAAGCCCGCGGATCGGGTTCCCGAGCACGGCAGCTCCGGCCGCCGTTGATACGACCTCGCCGTTGATCGTGAGGACCATTCCGATGGTGCGCAGATCAATTTCCGCGATCGGCGTCACGACTTCACCGCGGACAACCTTCGCGCAAGACGCGTTGTCGGCGATCGTGTCGGTCAAGCCGATCTTCCACGCGCTGATGCGGCTGTCGATCACCTCGATCACCGGAAGCGCGCCCGCGATCGCTTCGAGCGCGTCAGCTTCCGTAACGCCTGGTCCGCGCAGTTCGCGTGCCATGATGAAAGCCACTTCCGCCTCGACCCGCGGCTGGATCAGACCGGATACCGGGATCGGCTGGCCGTCGTCCACGAGCATGTCGGCGAAAAGGACCCCGTAGTCGGGCTCGTCGACGCCGAGTTGTTCCTGCATGGCCACGGAGGTCAGGCCGACCTTCTGACCGACGATGACACCGCCGTCCCGCAGGCGGCGAGAGACGTTCAGCTGCTGGATCCGGTAGGCGTCCGCGACGCTCAGCCCCGGGACTTGCTCTGACAACGGTGGGATGGTGCGGCGGGTCAGCTCCGCATCGTGGAGGTGCGCCGCAAGGTCCGCCAGGCTCGGGGCTGCTGCTCGGCCGGTGTCGACGCTGATGGTCTTCAACTCGCCGAGCACGGACATCGCCTTGCGCCGAACGGACTGGTGCAGGTCGTCGCCGAGATATTCGTTTTTGTCTTCCCAATCTTCGAACGTAAGGATGGCAGCATGGGTGAACGGGGCAGACGACTCAGGAAAACCCCGGTTCTCGCTGATCGAGACGTCCCTGACGGCGGGGATGGTGGCGAAACTCCGGATACCCGCCAGGACCTCCTCCACCTCCGCTTGCGGCGAGTCCTTCCGGAACCAGAAGAACATCACGTGGTGAATCACTACGTACTCCACTCCTTCAGACGACGCACCAGCTCGGGGGCGTCGTCACCGACAGGGGTCACCTGGAGGTTGGTCACGCCCGACTCACGGAAGGCCTCGATCCGTTCCTTGACGTACGACGCCGGGCCGACGAGGTTGACCCGTTCCAGCAGCTCGAGCGGTACGGCGGCCTCGGCCTCCCGCTTCTTGCCGTCGAGGTAGAGCTCCTGGATCCGCCGGGCCTCGTCCTCGTAGCCGTACCGGCGAACGAGGTCGTTGTAGAAGTTCGTGCCGCGACCGCCCATGCCGCCGATGTAGCGGGCGAACATCGGACGGACGAGGTCGAGGACGCCCTTCACGTCTTCTCCGACGGCCACCACGCCACCGGCCACGATCTCCAGCGGCGCGAGATCCGCGGAGCGCGCGGCCGCGCCGGCGGCGAGCGCGTCGCCCCACACCTGAGCGGCGTCCTCGGGCGAGTAGAGGAACGGCAGCCAGCCGTCGGCGTACGAGGCGGCGCCCTCGACCGACTTCGGGCCCAGGGCGGCGAGGTAGATCGGGACCGAGGGACGCGGCGGCCTGCTCATCAGCTTGAGCGGCCTGCCGGGGCTCCCGGGGAGCGGCACCCGGAAGGACGGGCCGTCGTGCTCGACCGGCTCACGGCGCAGGGCGGCGCGCATGATCTCCACGACCTCCTTGGTCCGACCGAGGGGCCGGGCGTGGGGCACGCCGTGCCAGCCCTCGACGACCTGCGGTCCGGAGGCACCCAGGCCGATGACGGCGCGGCCGCCGGAGACGCTGTCGAGGCCCGCCGCGGTCTGGGCGAGCAGGGCCGGCGTGCGGGAGTAGACGTTGAGGATCGCCGACCCGATCTCGACGGTCGAGGTGCGCGCCGCGAGGTAGCCCATCAGCGTCGGGGAGTCGAAGCCGTAGCCCTCCGCGACCCACACCGTGTCGAGCCCGGCGGCCTCGAAGGCAGCGACCTGCTCGGCGGCCGCCCGCGGATCGCCGCCGGAGGTCAGCATGGTCGACAGCCGCACTACCGGACGCCCTTCGGCGCGGGAGCCGCGGAGTCGAAACTGGCGCCCAGCCCGACGCTGGCGCCTCCGTCGACCGGGGTCACCGTGCCGGTCACGAACCTCGAGCCCGGTGAGACCAGCGTGGCGACGAGGTCCGCGAACTCCCGGGGTGCGCCGACGCGTCCCAGCGGCGCTGTGCTCCCCAGCCGCTCCTTGGACAGCTCGGGCTGACGCTCGATGGTCTTGGCGAGCAGCGACGTGTCGAAGTAGCCGGCCAGCAGCGTGTTGACGCTGATGTCCTGCGCGCCGACCTCGAGTGCGAGGGTTTGCGCGTAGCCGATCACCGCCGACCACACCGTCGTCGGCGCGGCCATGCCGACCGCGGGACGCCGGGCGACCGCCGACACGACGTTGAGGATGCTGCCGCCCTCGGCCGTCATGTGCGGCAGCGTGGCCCGCACGGACCTGACGACGTAGAAGAAGTGCCGTTCGAAGGCCTGCAGCCAGACCTCGTCGGTGAGCTCGGAGATCCGCCGGATCGGTGGTCCGCCGTCGTTGGTCACCAGCACGTGGACGGCGTCCCCGAAGCGCTCCACTGTCGAGGCGGTCACCCCCTCCAGGTCCGCGGCGCTCGAGCAGTCGGCCGCCAGGCCGAGGACCCGCTCCTCGCCGTACCGCTCGGCGAGCTGCCTCTCCGCCGCGGCGACCTTCTCCGCGCGCCGTGCGAAGAAGGCGACGTAGGCGCCCTCAGCCAGGAGGCGGTCGGCGATCGCGAAGCCGAGCCCGTCGCTCCCGCCACCGACGATGGCGACCTTGCCGGTCAGTCCCAGGTCCATCACGCCACCCCGATCTCGGCAAGGAAGGCCTCGGCATTGCCCGTGAAGACGTCGTCGAGGACTTCAGCGGGATAGCCCTGCTCGCGCCAGTCGGCGACCAGCCGCTCGTGGCTGAGCATCGGGTAGTCGGCGCCGAAGAACACGCGCTTGCGCAGCCGCTTCCCGATCTCACGCTTGAGCTCGTCGGGGAAGTAGCGCGGGGACCAGCCGTGGAGCTCCATCCAGACGTTCCCCTTGTGCAGGGCCGTCGCGATCATCTCCGCCTGCCAGGGCCAGGCCACCCGGCCCGCGATCACGTTGAGGTCGGGGTGGCGCGCGGCCACCCGGTCGACGTACCGCGGGTGGCTGCCCTCCAGGGTGATGCCCATACCGCCGCGGGTGCCGGCGCCGGTCGCCGACATCCCGACGTGCACCAAGACGGGACGGCCGGCCTCACGGCACAGGTTCAGGCAGGCCTCCCAGCCCGGCTCGTCCGGCGCGCCGGCCGGGGTGAACGAGTGCACCGCCAGCCCGATCAGCCCGGGTCCGTCGCCGAGGCAGCGCACCAGCTCCTTGACGTGGGCCGGCTGCGTGGGATCGATGCCGATCCAGTGGCCGAGGACGACGTCGGGGTGCCGGCGCGCGAAATCGAAGGCGTAGTCGTGCTGCTCCCGGACGGCGCCGGCCTCCAGCTTGTAGGTGAAGGCGAAGTCCAGCATCACCCGGGCGTTCGCCGCACGGAACTGCTCGGCCTGCTCCTCGTCGCTGACGAAGTTCATGCCCCACTTGAAGTAGCCCCGCAGCGCTTCGCGGTCCGCCGCGGTCTCATACGGACTGCCTCGCCACCCTCGTTCGGTGCCCCAGTGGGAGTGGAAGTCGATCAGGCGGGGGGTCGTGTCTGTGCTCAACGCCGAGCGCCTTTCCTTGATATCGCGGGGTTGCTCTGTCAGTGGATGTTGCGCGTCGAGTCGCGCCAATAGGGGGCTCGCAGTGCCTTCTTGTCGACCTTCCCGACCGCCGTCTGGGGCAGCGAGTCGACGACCACGACCTGCTTGGGCGCGTACATCGAGCCCTTGGCCCGCTTGACGAAGTCCTGGAGCGCGGGCCCGTCGATCTCCTGCCCCGAGCGGGCCACCACGAACGCGGTGACGATCTCGCCCCACCGCTCGTCGGGTACGCCGATGACCGCGGCCGAGCTCACCGACGGATGGCCGGTCAGGGCCGCCTCGACCTCGCTGGCGTAGATGTTGAAGCCGCCGGAGATGATCATGTCCTTCTTGCGGTCGACGATGTAGAGCAGGCCCTCGTCGTCCTGGCGAGCGAGGTCGCCGGTGTGGAGCCAGCCGTCCTTGAGTGCCTCGCCGGTCTGTTCGGGCAGGTTCCGGTAGCCGAGCATGACGCCGCGGTTGCGCATGACGATCTCGCCGACCTCGCCCACGGGCACGTCGTGGCCGTCGTCGTCGACCAGCCGGATGCGGTTGCCGAGGACCGGCCGGCCGCAGGACCCGAGCCGCTCGAGGTCAGCGGTCTCGTGAGCGGCCTTGGGCAGCACGGTCCCGAGGCCGGTCGACTCGGTCTGGCCGTAGAGCTGGGAGAAGACCGGCCCGATGCGCTCGCGCGCCTCGGCCAGCCGCACCGGCGACATCGGCCCGGTGGCGTACCAGACCACCTCGAGGCTCGACAGGTCCCTGGTCTCCGGCCGGGCGTGGTCGAGCAGCGCGTAGATCATCGTCGGCATCCCCATGAAGCAGTTGACGCGCTCCGCCTCGATCACGTCGAGGAAGCGGCCGGGCTCGAAGCCCTGCTCGACGACGACCGTCCCGCCGCGCAGCAGGGTCGGGACGACGCTGAGCACGGTGGCGTGGGTGAGCGGCGCCGCGGCCAGGTAGCGCGGCAGCTGCGGCTGCTCGAAGTCCACCAGGTGCGAGAGCGCCAGCTGCGCCATCGCCCGGTGCGGCAGCATCACGCCCTTGGGCCGGCCGGTCGTGCCGCCGGTGTACTGCAGCCACGCGACGTCGGACTCGGTGGCCGGCCCCGCATCGAGCGCTCGCGCGGCGTAGGACTCGCCCTCGGGCAGGCCCCCGCCGGCCGGCACCACCAGCAGATGGCGCAACGAGTCGACCTGGTCGAGGATCTGCCGGCCGTGTTCCTCGAGAGGCGCCGACACCACGAGCACCGTTGCCTCGGCGTCCTCGCAGACCATGATGTGGTCCTGCACCGAGGCCAGGGCCTGGAGTCCCGTGAAGCGCCCTCCGAGGAGGTACGTCGCGGCCTGCACGATCCAGGACTCGGGCATGTTCGGGCTGAGCATGGTGACGCCCACCCCCAGGCCGACGCCACGCCGGCCGAGCGCACCCATGTACTGCGAGACCAGGTCCCGCACCTGGGCGTAGGTCAGTCGCCGGGCGCCCGCGACGAACGCCTCCGACGAGCTGTGCCGCGTCAGCGACTGGACGATGAGGTCGCTCAGCGTCGCACCGGCCGAGGCCGCCGACGCCGGCGAGGAGCTCTGGGTGGTGGCGGAGGGAGTCACCCTTGCAGCGTCGGCTCCCGCACCATGGGGCTGCCACCGGTGTTCCGCCAGGAAATACGGCTAACCCGCCGACCTCTCACCCCTGGGAGGTGCGGGAGGACCGAGCCGACGAGCGATAGCGGCCGGGTGTCTGACCGACCAGCTCGGTGAAGGCGTCGATGAAGCTGCTGGGGTTCGACCAGCCCAGCCGGATCGCCGTGTCGGTGACCGAGGCACCGTCGCCGAGCTCGATCAGCGCCCGTTGGGTGCGCAGCAGGGTGCGCCACTGGTGGAAGCTCATCGACAGCTCGCTGCCGAACAGCCGGCTCAGGGTGCGTTCGCTGGCACCGGTGCGGTGGCCCAGCTCGGCCAGGGTCGCCGGGCTTGCCGGGTCCCCGTGGAGCAGGTCGGTGACCGCCTTGAGCCGCCGGTCCCTCGGCTCCGGGAGGCGCAACGGCTCCTGTTCGGCGCGGGCGAGCTCGGCGAGTACGACGTCGATCAGCAGCCGCGCGCGGGGGCTCTCCAGCGGCTCGCCCTCGCTCATCAGCGCCAGATAGGCTTCGCGCAGCAACGCGCTCGCCACGAAGACCGACGGCTCGGCCGGCAGCTGTCCGGTCAGCGTCACGGGCAGTGACAGCACCCGGATGTCCGTCTCGCCGTACGCCTTGCTGCTGTGCACCGCGAAGGGCGGCACCCACATGATCCGGCTGGCCGGCGCCACCCAGGTGCCCACCTCGGTCGCGGTGACCAGGGCCCCACGCGCGGCGTAGCGGAGCTGGCCGTAGTCGTGGAAGTGCGCGGCCACGTCCGCGCCGTGGGCCAGCGCCGCCGACAACGGCGCGTCGTCGGTGCAGAAGCTCGGCTCGCCGCTGGGGTCGGACACGCGATCGAGGCTACCCGCGATTGGCGGGTTATCGGAAGAACCTGGCGTGTTACCGGTGGTACGCCTGGTGCCGCGGACCGCATCGTGGAGACATGTCACACCAGATCAAGCCCGAGGACGCCGGCACGATCGCGGTCTTCGGCGCGACGGGGCAACAGGGCGGGGCGGTGGTCGACGCGCTGCTGGACCACAAAGCCCCGGTGCGGGCCCTGGTCCGCAACCCGCGGTCCGACCGGGCTCAGGCGCTGGCCGCCCGCGGCGTCGAACTGGCGGCCATCCGGACCGACGACCCGGCGTCGTTGACCGCCGCGCTGACGGCGGTCAAGGCGTTCTCCTTCATGACCCCGGAGGCGAACACCCTCGAAGAGGTCGAGACGGAGATCCGCATCGGCACCGCGCTCGTCGACGCGGCGGTCGCCGCACGCGTCCCGCACGTCGTGTTCAACTCGGTCTTCGGCGCGGACCGGGAGTCGGGGGTGCCGCACCACGACTCGAAGCACTCGATCGAGCAGTACCTGAGGAAGTCCGGTCTCCGGGCCACGATGGTTCGCCCGGCCCCCTTCATGGAGGTGATGGCACCGAGCCTGGAGCACGGAGAGCTCGTGCTGAAGCTGCCGCTGCCGGAGGACGCCGCCCTGAAGATGATCTCGCTCCGGGACGTCGGCCGGGTCGCCGCCGCGCTCCTGCTCGGCACCGCGGAGGCACCCGGCGGAGCCGTCGAGATCGTCGGCGACGAGCTGACGGGCCCGCAGATCGCCGCGGCGTTCGGCGCGCGCGCCGGGCTCCCGGCACGGTACGAGGCCCTCCCGCTGAGCGTGCTCCCCAGCGACCTCGACCGGGCGATGTTCCGCCAGTTCGCGGAGGCGGCGGAACACCCGTCGGATCTCGCGGTGGCGCGGGCGATCGAGCCGGCCACCCTCGACCTGGCCGAGTGGATCCGATCCACCGGCTGGACCGCGCCCGCCGGTCCAGGCCGAGGTTGAGCTTTCCCCTGGAGCGTTGATCTTTCCCTCGCGACGAGCACTGGAGCAGGACATGAAGGCGATCACCTACACCGAGTTCGGCGGCCCGGAAGTCCTCCGCCTCGAAGAGGTCGACGAGCCGCACGCCGGACCCGGACAGGTGCGGCTGAAGGTCGTGGCGGCCGGGGTCAACCCGCTCGACTCCAAGATCCGCAACGGGTGGCGGCCGCAGGTCACGCCGCCGTTCCCGGTGATCCCCGGCGTGGAGGCGGCCGGCGTCGTCGACGAGGTCGGCGAAGGCGTGACCGGCGTCGCGGTGGGTGACGAGGTCCTCGGCTGGACCGTCACCGGCGCCTACGCCGAGCACGCGCTGGCCGTCGACTTCGGCCCGAAGCCCGCGGACCTCGACTGGGACCTCGCCGCGGCCCTGCCCGTCGCGGTCGAGACCTCGGTCCGCGTGCTCGACGCCCTCGGCGTCGGGGCAGGCGACACGCTCCTGCTGCACGGAGCCGCCGGGGTGTCCGGCGCCGTCGGTGTCCAGCTCGCCCTCGCCCGCGGCGCCACGGTCATCGGCACCGCTTCCCCCGGCAACCACGACTACCTGCGCTCGCTGGGCGCGATCCCGGTCGCCTACGGAGCCGGCCTCGCCGACCGGGTCCGCGGGGCCGCACCGCAGGGGATCGACGCCGTGTACGACGCCGCGGGGGCGGGCGACCTGGAGGTGTCGATCGACCTGCGCGGCGGCACCGACCGGATCATCACCATCGCCGACACGAAGGCCGCCGAACTGGGCGTCACCTTCTCCGGCCCCGGCGCCCCGTTCGGGTCCCGCCTCGGCGAGTACGCCCGCCTCGCAGCCGACGGCAAGCTCACGGTGCGCATCGCGCAGAACCTTCCGCTGGAAGACGCCACGAAGGCGCAGGAGCTGAGCGCGAGCGGGCACGCCGCCGGGAAGCTCGTCCTCCGGCCGTAGCTCAGCGCCCGGCCGGCTCGGTTCCGTCGTACCCGCGTTTCATCGTTTGACTGATCACGGGTCAGCCAATCGATTTACCACTTCGCCAATCCCGCCAGCTGCGCAAATTGCAAGGCCGGCAGGCTGCCGGCGGCGACACCGCCGCACAGGATTGCGCGGAGGGCGTGTTGGTGCGAGTCTGGCCGAAACACTCGACGCATCGGACACGACATGGAATTGCTGATGCCCTGGGACGGCTCGAGGGTCGGGTTGGACCAGGAGGAGATGCGTCGGCACAATCGCGGTGCTTTTCTCCGCCTTGTGCACCTGAGCGGTGGAATCTCGCGGGCTGACCTCGCGCGACGGATGAACCTCAACCGAAGCACGATCAAGACGTTGACGGCGGAACTGAGCGCGGCGGGCCTGGTCCGGGAAGTGCCGCAGACGGACAACCGGCACCAGGGCCGCCCGTCGTTCATCGTGCGGCCGGAGACCCGGCGTTTCCACGTATTGGCGTTCGACGTCGCGGTGGACCGGTTGGTCGCCGCCCGGATCGGCCTCGGCGGGGTCGTCCTGGACCGCAAGGTCGCTGCCCGGCGCCGGTCCGTAGTCGATCTCGACTACGTGGTCACGACGCTCGCGGAACTCGGCCGGCAGCTGGCCGAGGCGGCGCCGCCGACGTCGACTTGCGTGGGGCTCGGGGCCTCGTACTGCGGAATGATCCGTCCCCACGACGGGACCGTCCGGTTCGGACCCGACCTCGGCTGGGTCGACCAGGCGTTCGGCGCCGAACTGGCCCGCCGGCTGGGGCTGGGACTGCGGGTGCCGGTGGGGAACGAGGCGCATCTCGGAGCGCTCGCGGAGCACCTTCGCGGGGCCGGGATGGGCGAGCAGAACCTCGTCTACCTGCACGGCGACGTCGGCGTCGGTGGCGGGATCATCGTCGGCGGCACGGTGCTGGACGGCGACGCGGGGTACGGCTGCGAGCTGGGCCACATGATCGTCAACCCGCACGACGGGCGGCCTTGTGGCTGCGGCTCCAGCGGGTGCCTGGAGGCGGAAGCCGGTGAACGGGCCTTGCTGGACGCCGCACACCGACCGGCGGAGGTCTTCGGGCGTGCCGCCGTGCGGGCGGTGGCCGACGACGCGGCCGCGGGCGACGCCGACGCTCGAGACGCGCTCGACTACGTCGGGGATTGGCTGGGCATCGGCGTGGCGAATCTCATCAATCTCTTCAATCCGGCCGTGGTCGTCTTCGGCGGGATGTTGCGGGATGTGTACGCCGGTGTGCTGCCGCGAGTACGCAGTCGCGTCGCCCGCAATGTGCTGCCGGTGGCGAAGGAGAAAGTGCGCCTGAGTGTGTCGGCCCTCGGGGACGACACCACCCTGATCGGCGCCGGCGAGCTCGGATTCTCGCGGCTGCTGCACGATCCGCTGGGCGAAACGCCGCGGGTTTCACCGACCGCTTGCTGATCCGGCCGCGGCCTCGGCGACGGGCCATCCCCCGTATGTCATCCCCGAAAACGGGATGGTTCCCCCAAAATCTCGGGTTAGCGCTCGCTTACAATGGGCACGACCGAAGCCGGCCATCCCGGGCGGTGGGGTCTGGGAGGATCACCGGATGACGACGTCGCTGTCGGCCGAACTCTGGCCGGATGTGCAGCCCGAGACCGCTCGCCGGTTGATGCTGGCCGGGGTGGAGGCCTTCGCCAAGCGGGGCTACCACGCCACCACCACGCGGGACATCGCCGGAGCCGCCGGGATGAGCCCCGCCGCGCTCTACGTTCACTTCCCCTCCAAGGCCGCGCTGCTGTTCGCCATCAGCCGGTACGGCCACGAGCAGACCCTCGCCCTGGTGGAGAACGTCGTCGCGAAGGAGTCCGATCCCGTCGAGCGGATCCGGCTGATCGTCGAGGACTTCGTCGCCTGGCACGCGCGGCGCCACACCGTCGCCCGGGTCGTCCAGTACGAGCTGCAAGCCCTCCCGCAGCAGGAGTTCGAGGTGGTCGCCGAGCTGCGGCGGCGCATCGAGCGGATCGTCCGCGAGGTCATCGCCGACGGCGTCGAGGAGGGCGTCTTCACGGTGTCCGACCCGCACACTTCGGCCCGCGCGGTGCTTTCCCTCGGCGTCGACGTCGCCCGCTGGTACACCGAGCGCGCCCGCCAGACCCCGGCCGCGCTCGGCAAGGAGTACGGCGGCCTCGTGCTGCGCATGCTCGGCGCGACGCAGCCCGACACACCGGTCACAGACTGAACGATCTCGTTGTGCGGACGCCTGCGTTCAGTCCACAGCGGTGGGGATGGATCGTCCTCCTGGCCGGGCTGGGTCTCGCCCTCCTGACCGCCTGCACGACGGTCTTCCCGGTCCTGATCGTGCGCGCCGAGGTCACCACCGCACAGCTCACGGCTATGTCGCCGGCCGACTACGTGAAAGCCGTCAACGACGCGCGGGCAACGCTCCTGCAAGGCGTCGCGGGAGCGGTTCTGCTCCTCGGTGCCTACGGCACGTGGCGCCAGCTGAGGTACAACGTCGAAGACAGCCGGCAACAGCGGGAGATCGACGCCACACCCCCGCTGCGCGTTCGGTCCACGGCGCGAACCTCGCCCAGGCCAATTTCCGTTCCGCGGACGTCCGCGGGGCGGATCTGGAAGAGACCATCATCGACGACACCGCCTTCGAGGGCGCCTTGGCGGACGAGACCACGTGGTGGCCGCCCGGTTTCGACCCCGGTTCGGCCGGGGTGCGAGACGATGGCTGAGCGCACTCGATCGCAGGCGCAATAGCGGACACTCCCTGTCCGCTATCCCTGACACGCTGGGCGCATGATCACCGATACCGAGCGCGACGACCTGATCGCCGAGCTGGCCACCGCGCGTGCCGCCCTGCTCGCCACCACCGACGGCCTCACCGACGAGCAGGCCGGCGCGACCCCGACCGTCAGCGCCCTCTGCCTCGGCGGGCTCCTCAAGCACGTCACGTCGATGGAAGACAACTGGCTGCGCTTCGTCGTCGAAGGCCCGTCGGCCATGCGGTTCGACCTCCCCGACGGCGTGACCTGGGCGGACATCGTCGCCGGGACCGCCCGTGAGTACCCCCAGTGGATGATCGACCACCAGAACGAGTTCGCCATGCGGCCCGGGGACACCCTGGCGACCATCCGGGCGCGTTACGAAGATGTCGCCAAGCGCACCGAGGACGTCATCCGCACGCTGCCTGACCTGTCCGTGACGCACCCGGTGCCCGACGCGCCGTGGGACGACCGGCCCGGGCAGCGGTGGACCGCGCGGCGGGCCGTCCTGCACGTCATCGCCGAGACCGTCCAGCACGCCGGGCACGCCGACATCCTCCGCGAGACACTCGACGGGCAGAAGTCGACGTGACCGTGCTCGGCACCGAAGCCCTCAACCGCGCGACGCTCGCCCGGCAGCTCCTGCTGGACCGCGCCGACCTGCCCGTGCACGACGCCGTCGCGCACCTCGGCGGCCTCCAGGCGCAGGAACCGCAGGAGCCGTTCACGGGGCTGTGGTCGCGGCTGCGGAACTTCGCCCCGGCGGCGCTGTCCGGCCTGCTCACCGGACGGCGCGTCGTGCGGACGCACCTGATGCGCCGGACCGTCCACCTGCTCACCGCCGACGACGTCCTGGCGTGGCGGGCGCGTTTCGACGCCATGCTGCGCCAGCGCGTCCTCGGCGTGTACCGCCGCGAGCTCGACGGCGTCGACCTCGACGAACTCGCCGAGGCGGGCCACGCCGTCCTGGCCGACGGCGAGCCGCGGTCGATGGGCGACCTCGCGCGGGCCGTCGCCCCTCGGTGGCCGGAAGCCGGGCCGCGGCCGCTCGGCGAGATGCTCGTCGCCGCGCTGATTCCCGTCGCGCAGCTGCCGCCGCGGGGGCTGTGGCGCGTCAAGGCCGGTGTGCGGAACCTGCCGCTGTCGACGTGGCTGGGCCGCGACGTCGACCCCCTCGATCCGGACGACGCGGTCGGGCGGGCGCTCGTGCGGCGCTACCTGGCGGCGTACGGCCCGGCGGCGACGGCCGACCTGCGCGCCTGGTCCGGTCTGGCCGGGCTGCCCGCGGCGGTGAAAGCCGTGCGCGACGAGCTGGTGGTCTTCCGCGACGAGCGCGGCCGCGAGCTGCTCGACCTGCCGGACGCGCCGCGGCCCGACCCGGGCACGCCCGCCCCCGTGCGGTTCCTGCCCGCGTTCGACAACGCGATCCTCGGCTACGACGACCGGACCCGCGTCATCGACGACGCCCACCGCGGGCTTTCGGTGGCCGGTGAGCGGGTGGTGCTGGTGGGCGGCCGCGTCTCGGCGACGTGGACGGTCGAGGACGACACCGTAACCGTGCGGCCCCTGCGAAAACTGACCAAGACCGAAGGCCGCGAACTGGTGGCGGAAGGCAGTGAGCTGGCCGCCTTCCTGAGCGACGGCGAAAGCGATCGCGTCCGGCTCGGAGGGGGCTAGCCGACCGCGCGGGCGAAGCGCTCCGCCACCTCCCGCAGCCGCTCGACCAACCCCGGCGGGGCCTCCTCGACCACGAAGTCGTACCCCCACTGCGCCAGGTAGTACGGCACCGTGTCCAGGGTGTTCGCCCCGGTCCGGACCCGGCAGCTGTGCTCGTCGATCGGCTCCACCGCCCCGGTGGTCGGCGGCACCCGCGCCGCCACCACCGCTGCCGGCGCCGCCACGCGCAGCACGAGCTGGTGCGGGTACGGCGCCGACGAGATCTGCCGCGACACGTACGCCGCCAGGTCCTCGGCCGGCGGCTCGCGGGGCGTGAACCGGAAGCTCGGCGCCGGCACCCCCGTGATCCGGTCCACCCGGAACGTGCGCCAGCCGGCCCGGTCCAGGTCGTAGGCGACCAGGTACCAGCGCCGTCCCGTGTGGACCAGCCGCAGCGGCTCGACCGACCGCTCGGTCTCGGTGCCGGCGCGGTCGCCGTAGGGGAACCGCAGCCGCTCGTGGTCGCGGCAGGCCGCCGCGATCGCCGTCAGCACCGACGCGTCCACCACCGGGCCGCCGCCCGGGAGCGACACCGTCGCCGCGCCCAAGGCGCCCACGCGCGGCCGCAGCCGCGCCGGGAGCACCTGCTCGAGCTTCGCCAGCGCGCGCACCGACGTCTCCTCGATGCCGCTGACGGTACCGTTCGCCGCCGTGCGCAGGCCGACCACCACCGCGACCGCCTCGTCGTCGTCCAGCAGCAACGGCGGCAGCGCGGCCCCCGCGCCGAGCCGGTAGCCGCCGGCGACGCCGGGCGTCGCGTGCACCGGGTACCCCAGGGACCGCAGGCGCTCGACGTCGCGGCGGATCGTGCGGACGTCGACCTCGAGCCGCGACGCGAGGTCCGCGCCCGGCCAGTCGCGGCGGGCCTGCAGCAGCGACAGCAGCCTGAGCAGGCGTTCCGATGTCCCGTACATGGGACGCAGTGTGCCAGACATCGAGGACAGCTTCGGTCCGCGATCCGCCGGAAGGTGCGGTTGAATCGTCAAACACTTGCCACGGACCGCGTCGGGCGGAAAGAGTGACGCATGCCGATCGACCCGGACGCCCTGCTGGCCGTCGCCCGTGAAGAAGCCGAACTGGGCAAAGCCGAAGGCGGCGTGCCGATCGGGGCCGCGCTGTTCGACACCACGGGCACGCTGCTCGGCCGCGGGCACAACCGGCGCGTGCAGGACGACGACCCGTCGATGCACGCGGAGACCTCGGCCTTCCGCAACGCCGGCCGCCGCCCGCACTACCGCGACACGATCATGGTCACCACGCTTTCGCCGTGCTGGTACTGCTCCGGGCTCGTCCGTCAGTTCGGGATCGGGCGCGTCATCATCGGCGAGGCGACGACGTTCCACGGCGGGCACGACTGGCTCGCCGGGCTCGGCGTGGAGATCACCCTGCTCGACGATCCCGCCTGCACCGCGCTGATGACGGAGTTCATCGCCGCGCGCCCGGACCTGTGGTTCGAAGACATCGGGGTCGAAAAGTCCGAACAGGACAGTGTTTGAGGAGCCGGTATGCCGTCAACCGTTCCGCTCGTGGACCTTTCACCGTGGTTCGCGGGCACGTCCGAGGGCCGGGCCGAGGTGGCGACGCGCATCGACGCCGCGCTGCGGGAGTCCGGGTTCCTGCTGGTCACCGGGCACGGCGTGCCGGACGACCTGCGCCACCGGACGCGTGAGCTGGCGCGGGAGTTCTTCGCGCTGCCCGAGGACGTCAAGCAGCGCTACGCCGTCACCGTCGGCGGCCGCGGCTGGCTGCCGCCGGGCGTCGAGGCCAACGGCTACGCCGAGGGCACCGAGACCCCGCCGGACTTGAAGGAGTCGTTCTCCGCGGGCGCGGACCTCGGCGTCGGCGTCGCCGAGGTCGACGGGTTCTGGTTCCAGCCCAACGTCTGGCCGGTCGAGGTCCCGGGCCTCGCCGAGACGGCGACGGAGTACATGCGCCGGATGCGCGCGCTCTCGGACCACCTCCTCGAAATCTGCGCCGCGGCGCTCGGCCTGGCCGAGAACCACTTCACGCGGCACACCGCGCACCCCACGTACACGTTCAACATCAACTGGTACCCGCCGATGACCCGCGTCGGCGCGCCGGCGGCGGAGCAGTTCCGGATCGGGCCGCACACCGACTTCGGCACGGTGACGGTGCTCGACCGCCAGGCCGGCGTCGGCGGTCTGCAGGTCTACACCGCCGACGGCGAGTGGGAGGACGCGCCGTTCCACCCGGACGCGTTCACGGTCAACATCGGCGACCTGATGGCCCGCTGGACGGGCGACCGCTGGCGCTCGACGCGCCACCGCGTCCTCCCGCCGGCGGCCGCCGCCCCGGACGAAGACCTGGTGTCGCTGATCTTCTTCTACGAGACCGACCACGACGCGCGGATCACGTCGCTGGCCCCGCCATTGGGCAGGACGACGTACCCGGAAGTGATCGCTTCGGACTACCTCCGCGAAAAACTGAACGCGATCACGGTCGCTCAATAACAGATTTGCTTCGCGGTCGCGGCCGGGACATTTTCGCACAATTCCCCGGTACCGCCACCCACCGGAACCCAGGACCCGTTCCGGTAGGTGAACAGAACGCTGCCCCCGTCGATTTCGTTGGAGAAGTGCGCGAACGCCCAGGGGGCGACGCATTTGATGCGCTGCAGGCCCTTGCCGTCGACGATCAGCGCGCCGGACACCTTCTCGTCCGCCTTGAGCGAGGCTTCCAGCGTGGCCTTGGTCGCCGAGGCGCAAGCGCCCACCTTGGTGGGCGCCGGCTTCACCGCCTGCGCGGACGTGGTGGCCTGCGCGGGCGCGGCGGCCGTGGTCGCGGCCGGCGTCGTCGTGGCGGGCGGCGCGGTCGCGGCCTGGCTGCCGGCCGGCGCGTTCTGCTGACCGGTGCAGCCCGAAAGAACGATCGCGGCCGCCACACCGGTTCCGGCCACGACGACACGACGAACTGAACGCATTGTTTCCCCCTGAATCCCCCGACGGCCCCTCGCCGCCTTCCTGCCATTCAAGACGCCCGGCGGTATGCCCGGTTGTACGCGTTTCTTAACGGAAGGATCACGACGCCGGTTCGGCGCAGATCGTCCGGTTGCGGCCCGCCGCCTTCGCGCGCAGCACCGCCGCTTCCGCCGCCGGCAGTGCGTCCGTCAGCGCCGCTCCGGGCGCGCAGACCGCCACCCCGATCGACACCGTCACGCCGACGAACTGCGGGCCGTCGCCGGAAGCCTTCAGCGCCACCAGTGTCGAGGCGACCCGCAGCCGGATCCGCTCGGCGATCGCCATGGCGTCGAAGCGGCCGGTTCCGGGCAGCAGCACCGCGAACTCCTCGCCGCCGGCCCGGCCGACGAGGTCCGCGGCCCGGACCTCGTCGCGCAGGGCGTCGGCGACCGCGCGCAGGACCGCGTCGCCGATGCGGGCGCCGTAGCGGTCGTTGAGCCGGCGGAAGTGGTCGAGGTCGAGCACCAGCACCGCCTGACCGGGGCCGTGGCGGCCGAGCCGGTCCAGTTCGGCTTCGGCGGCGCCGCGCCACGACGCCGCGGTCAGCACGCCGGTGCCGGGGTCGAGGGTGACGTGGTCGCGGCGGCCGTGGCCGAGCCCGCCGCGGTGCAGCACGACGGTGGCGCCGGCCAGCAGCGGAACCAGCAGCGGCGCGGCTTCGACGGCCCAGGCGAGGGGAAGGGCGAACGCCGTCATCGCGGCGTCGAAGGCGTGGCCGGGCAGGGCGGCGCGGAGCCGGCGGGGGCCGTCGGCGGCGGTGACGAGCGCGGCGTTCACCGCCAGGAACACCACGCCGGCGACGGTCAGCAGGACGACGGTGCGGGCGTCGAGGACCTCGCCGAGCGGCCGGACGCCGGTCGCGGTGAGGAACGCGCCGGCGACGAGACCGGCCAGCGCCGTCGCCGCGGCGCCGAACACCTGCCGGTACCCGGGTCTTCTGCGGACCCGGAACCACTGGTGCAGCGCGGAGAGCACGACCAGTGCGACGGCGAGGCCCGGCCGGAGCACGAGCACCCCGGCGAAGATCCACGGCGTGTCGACGCCGGGGCCGAGGAGGGTGTCCTCGCGGTGACGCTCCACGGTCCTGGCGAGTTCGGCCGAGACGAGCATGCCGCCCAGGAGCAGCGCGAACGGCGTGAGCATCGCGGCGAGCGGCGGGAACCGCAGCGCCGCGAGCACGGCGGCGACGACGGCGAGGACGTCGATCGCGACGAGGTAGAGGACCTGGCCGCGACGCGGCAGCCGCCAGAGCGCCCAGTGCCGCGGCACGACGGCGGGCAAGAACCGGCTCGGGCGGCGTCCCCCGCCCGCGGCGACCGAATCCCCCACCATTTCGGCAAAGTAGCCGGAATGGCGGGCGGTGTCACTCCGCCTTCAGGGGAATCTCACACCGCCGACGCTCGGCACCCGCGCGCGCACCGTGCGTCATTTTCCGACCGAAGGAGGGTTGACACGCAACATTGGTCTAGTCCACTGTGTGGTGGCACACAGCGCTCCTCCCGGGATGATCCCGCCGCCTCAAACCGGAGGTGCTCCACTCGCACATTGGAGGACCCCCATGCTGTACCGCTCATCGCCGATCCGGCCACAGCCACGGCCGAACAACTCCGCAGCAACGGTTACTCGTCGCTCGGGGGGCGGCCTGCTTTTGGCCGGATCGGCGCCCCTGGTGCGCCGTCTGGTGACCCTCGCGCTCGCGGCTTCGGCCGCGCTGGCGACGGCGGTCGGTCTCGCCCCGCAGGCCATGGCCGCGGTCGACCCGGTGCTCGCGTCCCCGTACCTGTACCAGTGGGGCGGGCAGACCAGCCCGACCGCGGCGATGTCCGCGACCGGCGTGAAAGCGTTTACCCTCGCGTTCGTCCTGTCGGACGGCACCTGCAACCCGAAGTGGGACGGCAGCCGCTCGCTGACCGGCTCCGACAAGACGATGATCCAGAACATCCGCAACGCGGGCGGGGACGTGATCCCCTCCTTCGGCGGCTGGTCCGGCACGAAGCTGGGCTCCAAGTGCACGTCGGCCTCGGCGCTGGCGGGCGCGTACCAGAAGGTGATCGACGCCTACGGCCTCAAGGCGATCGACCTCGACATCGAGAACACCGACGAGTTCCAGAACAACACGGTGCAGGACCGCATCCTCAACGCGGTCAAGCTGACCAAGCAGAAGAACCCGAACCTGAAGGTCGTCATCACGATCGGCACCACCACGACCGGCCCCGACTCGTGGGGCAAGCGCCTGATCAACCAGGCCAAGGCGATCGGCGCCGGCGTCGACGTCTGGTCGGTCATGCCGTTCGACTTCTCCAGCGGCGGCGACATGGCCGCCATGACGAAGTCCGCGGTCGACGGGCTGAAGAACCAGCTCAAGACCACGTTCGGCTGGAACGACGACACCGCCTACCGGCACAGCGGTCTCTCCTCGATGAACGGCAAGACCGACAACGCGGGCGAGACGGTCACCGTGGCGAACTTCAACTCCATCCGCGGCTACGCGACGAGCCACCACCTGGCCCGGTTCACGTTCTGGGCCACCAACCGCGACTGCAGCGGCGGCGGCGAGTGCAGCGGCATCACGCAGGACAAGTACGCGTTCACGAAGATCGTCGCCGGGTACGCCGGCTGACGCGAGACCCGTAGTGGGGCTGTCGGAGGCCCTCTCACCGGCATCGGGGCCGGTGAGGGGGCCTTCGCGGGGTCCCGGTCAGCGACACACCCGTTCCGGTCACCGGGATGACGTGAATGACTCATTCATGTCACCTGACGACAGGAATGAGTCATTCACGTCGCCGGGGAACCCACCGGATTCCGTCACACCGCCGAAATCTTCGTCGCCTACCGTCTTCGCATGGCGAGCACCGAGCACCCCTCCTACGGCGACAAGGTCGTCGCGGTCGAGCCCGGCGGGGTCGAACCCGTCGCCGACGCCGACCGGCACGGCACGCCCCGGCAGCTGGCCTGGACCTGGGCCTCCCCCAACCTCGAGTTCGCCACCGTCTTCGTCGGCGTCCTCGCCGTCACCGCCTTCGGGCTCTCCTTCACGCAGGCCGCGCTCGCCGCGGTCGTCGGGAACGGGCTCGGCGCCGTGGCCCACGGCGTCCTGAGCGCCCGCGGTCCGCGCTACGGCGTGCCGCAGATGGTGCTCGGGCGGGCCGCGTTCGGGCACCGCGGGAACCTGCTGCCCGCCGCGTTGATGTCGGTGATGGCCGGCGTCGGCTGGTTCGCCGTCAACAGCGTCAGCGGGGCGTTCGCGCTCGCCAGCCTGACCGGGCTCCCGACGCTCGCCTGCCTCGCGCTCGTCGTCGCGCTGCAGATCGTCATCGCCTTCTTCGGGCACAACCTCGTGCAGGCGTACGAAAAGTACGTCTTCGCCGTGCTGGCCGTCGTGTTCGCCGTCGCGAGCGTGGTCGTCTTCGGCAAGTCCGGCGCCACCACCAACTCCGGCAGCGTGGGCGGATTCCTCCTCGCCGTCGGGACGGCGTTCGGCTACACCGCCGGCTGGAACCCCTACGCCGCCGACTACACGCGCTACCTGCCGAAAACCGCGTCACCCCGGGCGATCGGCCTCTACGCCGGCGGCGGGCTGTTCCTGTCGACGACCGTCCTGATGCTCGCCGGCGCCGCCTCGACGACCATCGCCGGCCCGGCCGAGGACAACCCCACGACGGCGTTCACCGGGCACCTGCCCGGTTTCCTCGCCGCCGCGACACTGCTGGCGATCACGCTCGGCGCCGTCGCCGCGAACGTCCTCAACGTCTACTCGGGCGCGCTCGCGTTCCTCGCGCTCGGCGTCCGGCTGCCGCTGGCCTGGCGCCGCGCCGTCGTCGCGCTGGCGTTCGGCGCGGTCGGGTTCGTGCTGGCCTGGCTCGGGCTCGCCGACGCCGGGCACGCGTACGAGAACTTCCTGCTCGTGATCGCCTACTGGATCGGCCCGTGGCTCGGCGTCCTGCTGGCCGACCACCACCTGCGCCGCGGCACGGAGTTCGGCGACCTGCTCTTCGACCGGGGCCACCGCAACACCGCCGGGTTCACCGCGTTCCTCGTCGGGCTGGTGGTGTCCGTCGGGCTCTTCGCGAACCAGGCGCTCTACACCGCGCCGATCCCGAAAGCGGTGCCCGGCACCGGCGATCTGACGTTCGCCGCCGGGTTCCTGCTCGCCGCCGGCATATACCTCCTGCTGCGCCGTCAGCGCACCGGCGTGCCATCACGCCGGCAGCCGTAGGGGTAGCAGCGGCTCCAGTCCCATGTGGACGACGGCAGGGTGACCGTGGTCGTCGGCGACGGCGGCAGCTCCACCGTCACCGTGGGCGTGGGAGTCGGCGTCTTGCGCGCGTGCATCACCACCGGGGACGGCGTGGTCGTCTGCGTCGGCGCCGCGATGGCCGTCGACGTCGGGACGCCGGTCGCCGGCTGCAGCTGCGGGAACTGCGTGGTCCCCGGGACGGGCTCGGGCCGCGACGCCAGGACGACCACCAACCCGCCCAGCACCACCAGCACCGCCGACGCCAGCGCGAGCCGGCCCGCCGCACCGCGCGGCTCGTCGCCGGGATCGCGCCGGGCCGCCGTCTCGGCCGACCGCGAACCGGGCCGCCTCGCGCGCACCCCGGCCTGCCGCAGCAGTTCGTCGACCGAAACCCGGTCCCGCCGCCTGCGCGCCCTGCGCGTCATGCACGAACCTCCACCCCATCGCTGATCCGGGTGGATATTAGGAAGCCGCGCCGGAAATGTAAACGCGCTGATCGCAGCGGTCTCGTTACCGTTTCGAGACATCCGGATCGCGTCGGTGGCCGTAGTCGTCAACGAGAGGCGAACCGCCGCCGGAGACCGGCCACGCGCCGGGTCACCGGGGTGAACTCCGGCAGCTTGAGCAACGCCAGCAGTCCGAACGGGACAGCCATCCCCAGCAAGGTCTGGACCGGCAGTTTCACCCACGCGCCCGCGATCGGGCCGAGGGAACCGGGCACGGCGTAGCCGGCCAGCACGGCGGCCCCGACGCCGAGCGCGCTGACCGACAGCGTGATCAGCCCGACCCGCAGCGACCGCTTGCTGCGCAGGTGCCCGAGCCGGACCCACAGCCACACCTGGCCGAGCACGGCCCCGACGACGAACCCGGCGCCGTTGACGAGCATCACGCCGTAGACGACGTGCTCGCCGTCGAGCAGGCCGCGGCACAGCAGTAGCAACGGGATCTTGACCGCGGTCATCACGAGCATGATCAGCGTCGGCGTGCGGGCGTCCTTCATCGCGTAGAACACCCGCAGCTGCAACATGACCAGCGCGAACGGCAGCAGCCCGACGGCGGAGACGGCGAGGGTCTGGCCGAGCCGCTCGGCGTCCTCGAGCGTGCCGCGGCCCCAGGTGAAGATCGCGATGCCGACCGGCGTGCCGACGACGGCCAGCACGGCGGAGATCGGCACGAACAGCACCGTCGACATGCGGGAGGCGAGCGAGAGGTCGCCGACGAGCGAGACCGTGTCGCCGTCGGCGGCCGCGCGGCTCATCCGCGGCATCAACGCGGTCAGCAGCGAAACGCCGAGGATGCCGTACGGGAGCTGGAAGAGCAGGGACGCGTAGCTGTAGGCCGTGACGCCGCCGCTGTTGCCGTGCGTCAGCACGCGGGTGGTGACGACGAACCCGACGTGGCTGATCACGACGTAGCCGAGGATCCACGCGGCGAGCCCGCCGAACTCCCTGATCCGCGGGTCGAAGCCCCAGCGCCAGCGGAACCGGAACCCGGTGCGCAGCAACGCGGGGATCAGCACGACGGCCTGCACGACGATGCCGAGCGTGGTGCCGAGGCCGAGGACCAGCAGCTTCGGGTCGCTCATCCGGACCGGGTCGAGCGTCAGCTCCCCCGGCACGACGGCGAACACGACGAGCGTGCCGGTGACGACGACGTTGTTCAGCACCGGCGCCCAGGCCGGCGGGCCGAAGACGTTCTGGGCGTTGAGGATCGCCGAGAGCAGCGCGAAGAGGCCGTAGAACAGGATCTGCGGCAGCAGCAGGTACGCGAGCGCGGTGGTCAGGCCCGGGTTGGCCGTCGGAGACGATTTGTCGACGTAGAGCGTGGTGAACAGCGGCGCGATCGCCACCGCGACGGCCGTGCCGACGGTGAGCAGCACGAGCCCCATCGTGATCAGCCGCTGCGTGTAGGCGCGGCCGCCGTCCGGGTCGTCCTGCGAGCGGACCAGCAGCGGCACGACGACGCTGGCGAGCACGCCGCCGAAGAGCAGCTCGAAGACGATGTTGGGCAGAGTGTTCGCGACGGTGAAGGAGTCGTTGACGACCCGGGTGCCGACGACGGCGGCGAGCAGCAGCTTCGCGACGAACCCGGTGATCCGGCTGACCGTCGAGGCCACGGCCATCCGGCCGCTCGAGCGGGCGAGCGACGACCCGGCGCCCTCGCCACGCCCGGCGGAGACGGGCGAAGCGGGCGGCCGCGCGACGATCTGGGTGGCGAACTCGTCGTAGGGCCGCCGGGAGACGTCGGGGTCTCGGGTCGGCCAGTGGGCGCCGCGCAGCTCGCTGGGGAGGAAGACCGTCGCCTCGTCGTCGACCGGTGGTGGTGGTTCCGCCATGGCCCAAGCCTGCCAGGTCGGGCGGCTTTCGTGACCCCGCGCACCGGACTGGTATTCCTATACCGGGAACGTGCTACCGTTCCGGTATAATTATACCGACCCTTTGTGACGCGAGGTTTTCGTGATCGAACTGAAGTCGCCTGCGGAAGTCGACCGCATGCACGTGACCGGCCGCTTCGTCGCCGAGATCCTCACCGAGGTCGGCCGGCTCGCCGACGTGGGCGTCAACCTGCTGGACCTCGAGCACCACGCGCGCGGGATGATCAAGCGGCGCGGCGCGGAGTCGTGCTACTGGGACTACGCGCCGTCCTTCGGCAAGGGCCCGTTCCGCAACGTCATCTGCCTGTCGGTCAACGACGCCGTCCTCCACGGCCTGCCGCACGACTACGTGCTGCGCGACGGCGACGTGCTCACCGCCGACCTCGCGGTCAGCATCGACGGCTGGGCGGCCGACTCGGCGCGCACGGTCATCGTCGGCACCCCCGCCGAGGAGGACCTGCGGATCGTCCGCGCCACCGAGGAAGCCTTGGAGGCGGCGATCGACGCGGCCCGCCCGGGCAACCGGCTGGGCGACATCTCCGCGGCGATCGGGGCGGTGGCCGCCGAGTACGGCTACCCGGTCAACACCGAGTTCGGCGGGCACGGCATCGGCCGCACCATGCACGAGGACCTGCACGTTCCCAACAAGGGCACGGCCGGCCGCGGGATGAAGCTGCGGCCCGGCCTGACGCTCGCTCTGGAACCCTGGTTCGCCCACACGACCGACCGGATCGTCTACGACCCCGACGGCTGGACCATCCGGTCGGCCGACGGCTCCCGCACGGCCCACTCCGAGCACACGGTCGCCGTCACCGAAGGCGAGGCCCGGGTGCTCACCCGACGGGAAGGCGAATCGAACACCTGAGCGAACGACGACGATGCGTAACGCACGTGCGGAAGCTCAGGCGGCGACGGTGATCTCCAGCGCGGCGCGCCCGGCCTCGGTCAGTTCGGCCGGGACGCGCCCGGCGGCGGCTTCGACGGCGGGACGCAGGTAGCCGCCGCGGGCGAGCGCGTGGGCCGTCATCTGATCGCAGCACGCGAATCCGTCGATGAAGAGGTCGGGCTCGCAGCTGCACGACATCTGCGCACGTCCCGCGGCCACCGCCTTCAGCATCGCCATCGCGCGGTGGGTGAGCTCGACTCCTGAACCGGACACCGGACTGCCTTCCTCTGCGGTCTTGCTACGTATAGTCATTCGCCCGTTGGGCCGATTGTGTTACTTACGACACTATGACGGTTCGGAGCAGATCGGGGTTCCGATGGGTGTCGGTTGGTGGGGTGAACGGTCGAGCGTCGCGGTGAACGGTCGGTGGAGTCCCTGCGGGAGGTCTCGGCGGGTCGCCGCTGCGGGGTCCGTCCTGCGGGGTCCCTGCTGCGGGGTCCCTGTGGGAAAAGCTGCCCTCGCCGGGCGGGCAGGCTCTGGGATGGCCCTGGGTTTTGCTGTCGTCTCTCCTTGGCTGGTGGGTTGCTGGGTGGTCATCCCGTCGCCTGGACGAGGCCTATCACTTTGAGCCAGGCCCGCAAGCTCTTGCTGTTCTCTCGCCTTCTCGAGTGGGTTGCGGGCCTGGCTCAAAGTGATTTACCGGCCTCAGGCGACGCGATGACCACCCAGCTCTTTTCTCCGGGTCTCGAGCCGACTCCGCTCGCCTCTAGCGGCGGGCTTCCAGCTTCAGGTCTCCGCGCATCACCGCCCGGATGTGGTCTCCGGCCAGCAGGTCGTGTGGGTAGCCGAGGTCGATCCTGCTGGCCTCGTCCAGCCGGGTCAGCTGGGCGTTGGTGAACTCGACCTCCAGTGCCCCCAGGTTCCCCTCCAGTTGCTCCGGCGTTCGCGCCCCGACGATCGATGCCGTCACACCGGGGTTCTGCAAGGTCCAGGCCAACCCGACCTGCGCGGGCGTGTGCCCCAGCTCCCCTGCGACCTCCGTGACGACGTCCGCGATGGCGAGGTTCCGTTCGGTGACCATGCCCAGCCCGGCGTTGAAACTCTCCCGACCACCCGCGGGAGAAGTAGCGCGGTACTTGCCCGTCAGCAGCCCGCCCGCCAGTGGCGAATACGGCGTCACCCCCAGCCCCATCGTGCGCGCCATCGGGATCAGGTCGCGTTCCGCCGCGCGGTTGATCAGGTTGTACTCGACCTGCAGCGCGATCAGCGGGGCCCAGCCGCGCAGGTCGGCGATCGCCTGCATGCGCGAAACCTCCCACGCCGGGGCGTTCGAGATCGCCACGTACAGCACCTTGCCCCGGCGGACCAGGTCGTCCAGACCACGCAGGATCTCCTCGACCGGTGTCGTGAAGTCCCACACGTGCAGGAACAGCAGGTCGACGTAGTCCGTGGCCAGCCGCCGCAGGCTGGCGTCCACCGATGCGACCAGGCTCTTGCGGTGGGCGCCCGTGGAATTCGGGTCGCCGGGGCGGCGCAGCGTCGTGTACTTCGTGGCCAGGACCAGGCTCTCGCGGTGGTCGCGGGTGAATTCGCCCAGCTGACGCTCGGCGCTGCCGTCGGTGTAGGTGTTCGCGGTGTCGATGAAGTTGCCGCCGCGCTCGACGTACGTGTCGAACAGCTTGCGCGCTTCCGCCTTCTCCGCGCCCCAGCCCCATTCGGTGCCGAACGTCGCCGTGCCCAGCGCCAGCGGGGAAACCCGCAGCCCCGAGCGGCCCAGCAGCCGGTAGGTGTCCAGTGTCAATGCCATGGCCGTGAGTCTCCGCTCGCGACCCGGCGGCGGTAAGGGAAAGGACTTCCTGGGAACACGAGTCCCACCCCGGCTGTTGCAGCGATCATGACGACCCCCACCGCGGAGCTCGCCGCGTTCCTGCGGACCCGGCGGGAACGCCTGAACCCGCGGGACTTCGGCCTGCCGCCGCGCCGGCGGACGCCGGGACTGCGCCGCGAAGACGTCGCCGCGCTGGCCGGGATCAGCGTCGACTACGTCGTCCGGCTGGAACAGGCCCGCGGGTTGCGGCCTTCGGCGGACGTCGTGGAGGCCCTGGCCGGGGCGTTGCGGCTGGCCCCCGACGAACGCGCCTACCTCTTCGACCTGACCCGGCAGCGGCCACGCGACGACGGCGAGCTCGCCACCACCGCGACGCCGCCGCTGGCCGGGCTCGTCACGGACCTGTCCCCGCTGCCGGCCATGCTCCTCAACCACCGCTACGACGTCCTGGCGTGGAACCCCGAAATGGCGCGGCTGCTGGTGGACTTCGGCACGCTGCCGCCGGCGCGGCGCAACGCGATGTGGCTGTGCCTGGCGCACCCGCGGGTGCGCGAGTTCTACGTCGACCGGGAAACCGTGGTGCGGGAAGGGATCGCCCACCTGCGCGCCGCGTGGGCCGCGCACCCGGACGACCGGGCGCTGACCGGCCTCATCCGGGAACTGACCACCGGGAACGCGGAGTTCGCGCGGCTGTGGGCCGGCCAGGACGTCAAGGTCAACGGCCGCGGGCGCAAGGTCGTGCGGCACCCCGAGGCCGGCGTCCTCACCCTGCAGTTCGAGACGCTCCGGCCGGTCCAGGACCCGGACCAGCTGCTGGTGATCCACCGCGCCGCCGACGAAGAGAGCCAGGCGGCGCTGGACCGGCTCACCCGAGCCGCAGCTCCAGCGTCCGCGCCCACTCCCTGACGATCTGCTTGCGGCGGCGCGCGTCGTCCGTGAGCAGGTTCGCCAAACCCAGCCCGCGGCCCAGGTCGAGGGTGGCCTGGACCAGTTCGCGCACCCCCGGCTGGGACTCGTCGACGCCGAGGAGCTCCACGGCCACCCGGTGCGCCTCGCGCCCGACCCTGGCCTCCAGCGGCACCAGCACGTCCCGCAGGGCCTCGTCGGTCGCCGCGACCGCCCACAGCTGCAGGGCCGCGCGGAACAACGGCCCGGTGTAGAGGTTCAGCACCATCTCGACGACGCGCTCGGTGCGCGACGGCCCGCTCGGCAGGTCCGCGGCCTGCGCGCGCAGCTCGTCGATCTGCGCCTGGCCGAGCAGGTCGACCGCCGCCACGACGAGGTCCTCCCGCGTCGGGAAGTGGTGCTGGGCCGCGCCGCGCGAGACGCCGGCGCGCTCGGCGATGCCGGCGACCGTGACGCCGTGCCAGCCGCGCTCGCCGAACCCGTCGAGCGCGGCCTCGATCAGCCGCCGCCGCGTGGTGCGGCTGCGTTCCTGCTGGGGTTCGCGGACGCCGGTCAAGCCGGTTCGACCCAGAAGTCGAGCTGCAGGTCTTCCTCCGCGGTGTCGCCGACGCGGTACTTCGCGAAGTCGGTGACGCCTTCGGCCCGCAGCACCTCGTCGTCGAGGAAGAAGTTCCCGGTGACCTCCCGGCTCGGCTTGGTCAGGATCGCGTACGCGGCGTCGGCCATGATCTCCGGTGTGCGGCTGCGCGACGCCAGCTCCGCCCCGACGACGTTGCGGATCGCCGCGGTGTCGATCGTGGTGCGCGGCCACAGCGAGTTCGCCGCGATGCCGTCCTTCTTCAGCTCCGCGGCGAGTCCGACGGTCACCAGGCTCATCGAGTACTTCGCGATGCTGTACGCGAGGTGCCCGGCGGTGAACCACTTCTCGTCGAGGCTGATCGGCGGCGACAGCGTCAGGATGTGCCCGTTCGCGGCGTTCTTCAGGTGCGGGATGGCCAGTTTGGACAGCAGGAACGTGCCGCGCGCGTTGATGTCCTGCATGAGGTCGTAGCGCTTCATGCTGACCTGGCCGGTCGGCGTCAGGTCGATCGCGCTGGCGTTGTTCACGACGATGTCGATGCCGCCGAACTGCTCGGCCGTCTTCGCCACCGCGGCGGCGACACCGTCGTCGTCGCGGACGTCGCCGAGGATCGGCAGCGCGTGCCCGCCCGCCTTCTCGATCGCCTCGGCCGCCGTGTAGATCGTGCCGGGCAGCTTCGGGTGCGGCTCGGCCGTCTTCGCCAGCAGGGCGACGTTGGCGCCGTCTTTCGCGGCCCGGAGCGCGATCGCCTCACCGATACCGCGGCTCCCACCGGACATGATGATGGTCTTGCCCGTCAATCCAGCCATGTAAAACCTCCGTGAGGCGACGCATCTTTCTCGGGGAAAGTGACGCTTCGGGGTCAGTAGTCAGTAGGACTTGGGGAGGCCGAGGCTGTGCTGACCGACGAAGTTGAGCACCATTTCGCGGCTGACCGGCGCGATCCGGCCCAGCCGCACCGCCGTGACCAGCGTGCCGAGGCCGTACTCGGTGGCGAGGCCGTTGCCGCCGTGGGTCTGCACAGCCTGGTCGGTCGCGCGGATCGCCACCTCGGCGGCGGCGTACTTGGCCATGTTGGCCGACTCGCCCGCGCCGAAGTCGTCGCCGGAGTCGTAGAGCGACGCGGCCTTCTGCGTCATCAGCTTGGCGAGTTCCAGCTCGATCTTGATCTCGGCCAACGGGTGCGCGAGACCCTGGTGGGTGCCGATCGGAGCACCCCACACCTGCCGCTCGTTCGCGTAGCCGACGGCCTTCGACAGCGCGTACCGGGCGATGCCGAGGGAGAACGACGCGCCCATGATGCGTTCGGGGTTGAGGCCCGCGAACAGCTGCGCGATGGCCGCGTCCTCCTCGCCGACCAGCGCTTCGGCCGGGAGCTTGACGTCGTCGAGGAACAGCGAGAACTGGTTCTCCGGCGCGATGATGTCCATCGGGATCTTCGTGTACTCGAAGCCCTCGGTGCCGGTGGGCAGGATGAACAGCGCGGGCTTGAGCCGGCCGGTCTTCGAGTCCTCCATGCGGCCGACGACGAGCACCGCGTCGGCCTCGTCGACGCCCGAGATGTAGACCTTGCGTCCACTGAGGACCCAGCCGTCGCCGTCCCGCTTGGCCGTGGTGGTGATCTTGTGCGAGTTCGACCCGGCGTCCGGCTCGGTGATCGCGAAGACCATCCGCTTGCTGCCGTCGGCGATGCCCGGCAGCCACTGCTTCTTCTGCTCTTCGGTGCCGAAGCGGGAGATGACTGTGCCGCAGATCGCCGGCGAGACGACCATGAGCAGCAACGGCGAACCCGCAGCGGCGAGTTCTTCGAGCACCGCGGCGAGGTCGGCGATGCCCGCGCCCCCGCCGCCGTACTCCTCGGGGATGTTGACGCCGAGGTAGCCGAGGCGCCCGGCCTCGTCCCAGAGCTCGTGCGTCTTCTCGTCCGCGCGGGCCTTGCGGGCGTAGTACTCGTGCCCGTACTTGGCGCCCAGCTCGGCGACGGCCTTGCGGAGCGCGATCCGCTCCTCCGGCTCGATGAAGTTCATGGCGTTCATTCCGCTTCTCCCACCACCGCGAGGATCGTGCCCACTTCGACCTGCTGTCCCACCGTCACCGGCAGCTCCGCCACCACGCCGTCGGCGGGCGCGGCGATCCGGTGTTCCATCTTCATCGCTTCGAGCCACAGCAACGGGTCGCCGGCCTTGACCGGGTCACCGGCCTGGACGGCGAGCCGCACGACCGTGCCGGGCATCGGCGCGACCAGCGACCCGGCGGCGAGGGCCGCGTCCGGGTCGGCGAACCGCGGCTCGGCGTTCAGCGCCACCGAGCCGAGCGCGGAGTCCACGTAGGACACGCCGTCGTGGCGGGCGACGTCGAAGGTGCGCCGCACCCCCGCGACATCCAGCACGACCCGGCCGGGCTCGTTGGACACCAGCTCCACGTCGAAGCCCTCGGCCTCGAGCCCGTTCCGGGTCAGCGAGTAGACGACCTCGTACTCGCGGTCGGCCACCGTGAAGACCTTGCGCTGCCCGGCCGAGCGGACGTTGCGCCAGCCGCTGGGCAGCCTGCTCTGCGTGGTGGCCGACGCCCGGTTGCCCGCCGCGTCCGCCAGCGCCGCCGCGAGGGCCGACAGGCGCTCGGTGTCCACTGTGGCCAGTGGCGCGGCGAGGGTGTCGAGGCCGTGACGGTCGAAGAACGCCGTATCGGTCTCCCCCGCCAGGAAGGCTTCGTGGCGCAGGATGTTCACCAGCAGGTCGCGGTTGGTGACGACGCCGTGGATCTTCGTCGCGGCGAGTGCCTTGGCGAGCCGCCGGGCGGCTTCGGCGCGGGTAGGCGCCCAGGTGATCACCTTGGCCAGCATCGGGTCGTAGTGGACGCCCACCACCGAACCCGTCTCGAAGCCGGAGTCGAGCCGGAGGCCGGGTCCGTGTTCGAACGAACGGTCCACTTCGGGCACTTCGAACGTGTGCAGGGTGCCGCTCTGGGGTTGCCAGCCCGCGGCCGGGTCTTCGGCGTAGAGCCGGACCTCGATGGAGTGGCCGACGGTCGGCGGCGGGTCGGCGGGCAGCCGCTCGCCCTCGGCGATCCGCAGCTGCAGCGCGACCAGATCCAGGCCGGTGACGTTCTCGGTGACCGGGTGCTCGACCTGCAGCCGGGTGTTCATCTCGAGGAAGTAGAACCGGCCGTCGGGCCCGGCGAGGAACTCGACCGTGCCCGCGCCGACGTAGTCGATCGCCTTGGCGGCCTTGCGCGCGGCGTCGAACAGCTCCTCGCGCATGGCGGCGTCGACGAACGGCGACGGCGCTTCCTCGACGACTTTCTGGTGGCGACGCTGGATGGAGCATTCCCGCTCCCCCACCGCCCACACCGTGCCGTGGGTGTCGGCGAGCACCTGGACCTCGATGTGGCGACCGGTCTCCAGGTACCGCTCGCAGAAGACGGTCGGGTCGCCGAAGGCGGACCCGGCCTCGGCACTGGCGCCTTCCACCGCCTCGGCCAGCTCGTCGAGCGAGCGGACCACGCGCATCCCGCGGCCACCGCCGCCGGCGGAGGCCTTGACCAGCAACGGCAGGTCGTCGGACGTCACCGACGCCGGGTCCAGTTCGGACAGTACCGGGACCCCGGCCGCGGCCATCAGCCGCTTGGACTCCACCTTGGAGCCCATGGTCTCGATGGCCTCCGGCGGCGGCCCGACCCACGTCAGCCCCGCGTCGAGCACGGCGCGGGCGAACGTGGCGTTCTCGGACAGGAAGCCGTAGCCGGGGTGGACGGCGTCGGCGCCGGTGTCGGCCGCGGCCTTGACCAGCAGCTCGGCCCGCAAGTACGTCTCGGACGGCGCGTTGCCGGGCAGCCGGACGGCCGCGTCGGCCTCGAGGGTGTGCGGCGCGGCGGCGTCAGCGTCGGAGAACACCGCCACCGTGCCGATGCCGGCGTCGCGGCAGCTGCGGAAGACGCGGCGGGCGATCTCGCCGCGGTTGGCGACCAGCAGGTTCTGGATCATCGCTCGCTCACATCCGGAAGACGCCGAAGCCCTCGGCGCCCTTCACTGGTCCATTGTGGATCGCGGACAGGCTCAGGCCCAGCACGGTGCGGGTGTCGCGCGGGTCGATGATGCCGTCGTCGTAGAGCATGCCGGAGAGGAACATCGGCATCGACTCGGCTTCGATCTGGCCTTCCACCATGGCGCGCATGGCCTTGTCGTGCTCCTCGTTGTACTCCTGACCCCGGCTTTCGGCCGCCGCGCGGGCCACGATGGACAGCACGCCGGCCAGCTGCGCCGGGCCCATCACCGCGGACTTCGCGCTCGGCCACGCGAACAGGAAGCGGGGGTCGTAGGCCCGGCCGCACATGCCGTAGTGGCCGGCGCCGTAGGACGCTCCCATGAGGACGGACAGGTGCGGCACCTTCGAGTTCGACACCGCGTTGATCATCATCGCGCCGTGCTTGATGATGCCGCTCTGCTCGTACTCCTTGCCGACCATGTAGCCGGTCGTGTTGTGCAGGAACACCAGCGGCGTGTCGATCTGGTTGGCCAGCTGGATGAACTGCGCGGCCTTCTGCGACTCCTCGCCGAACAGCACGCCTTGGGCGTTGGCGAGGACACCGACCGGGTAGCCGTGGATGCTCGCCCAGCCGGTCACCAGCGAAGAGCCGTAGAGCGGCTTGAACTCGTCGAAGTCGGAGCCGTCGACGACGCGGGCGATGACCTCGCGCGGGTCGAACGGCACCTTGAGGTCGGTCGGGACGATGCCGAGCAGGTCCTCGGCGTCGTACAGCGGCTCTTCGTAGTCCGGCTTCGGCGTCGGCCCCTGCTTGGTCCAGTTGAGCCGTTTGATGATGTTGCGGCCCAGTCGGATCGCGTCCTGCTCGTCGACGGCCAGGTAGTCGGCCAGGCCGGACGTCCGCGCGTGCATCTCGGCACCGCCGAGCGACTCGTCGTCCGACTCTTCGCCGGTCGCCATCTTGACCAGCGGTGGCCCGCCGAGGAACACCTTCGCGCGTTCCTTGACCATCACGACGTAGTCCGACATGCCCGGCAGGTACGCCCCGCCGGCGGTGGAGTTGCCGAAGACCAGCGCGACCGTGGGACAGCCCGCGGCCGAGGCGCGCGTGATGTCGCGGAAGATCCGCCCGCCCGGGATGAAGATCTCCTTCTGCGTCGGCAGGTCCGCGCCACCGGACTCGACGAGGTTGATCGACGGCAGCCGGTTCTGCGCGGCGATGTCCGCCGCTCGGAAGGACTTCTTCGTGGTCCAAGGGTTGCTCGCCCCGCCCTTGACCGTCGGGTCGCTGGCCGAAATCAGGCACTCGACGCCTTCGACGACGCCGATGCCGGTCACCAGGCTCGCGCCGACGCGGTAGTCGGTGCCCCAGGCGGCCAGCGGCGACAGCTCCAGGAACGGCGAGTCCTGGTCGAGCAGCAGCTCGATCCGTTCGCGGGCCAGGAGCTTCCCGCGCTTGCGGTGGCGTTCGACGTACTTCTCGCCGCCGCCGGCCACGGCCTTGGCCTGCTCGGCATCGATTTCGGCGAGCTTCTCCAGCATCGCCTCGCGGTTCGCGCCGAACTCGGCGGCCCGCGTGTCCACTGTGGACCTCAAGGTAGTCACGAGGTGTATCCCAATCGCTTCGCGGCCAGGCCGGTGAGGATCTCGGTGGTGCCGCCGCCGATGCCGAGGATCCGGACGTCGCGGTAGTGCCGTTCCACTTCGGATTCGCGCATGTAGCCGAGCCCGCCGTGCAGCTGGACGGCCTCGTTGACCACCCACTCGGCGGCTTCGACGGCGGTGTTCTTCGCGAAACAGGCTTCGGCGATGACGTCTTCGCCCGAGACGTGCCGGATCGCGGCCTGCCGGGTGTAGGTCCGGGCCACGTCCACGCGACGCGCCATCTCGGTGAGCTTGTGCTGCACGACCTGCCGCGAGATGAGCGGCCGGCCGAACGTCTCGCGCAGCCGGCACCAGTCCAGCGTCAGGTCGAGGGCCCGCTGGGCGTGCGCGTACGCCTGCACGGCCAGGGAAAGCCGTTCGGTGACGAACTGGGTGGCCACCTGCGCGAAGCCGCTGTTCTCGGCGCCGACGAGGTTCTCCACCGGCACCCGTACGTCCACGTAGGACAGTTCGGCGGTGTCGGAGCAGAGCCAGCCCATCTTCTCCAGCTTGCGCGACACGGTGAACCCGGGCGTCCCGCGCTCGACGACGATCAGCGAAAGCCCATGGGCGCCGTCGCCGCCGGTGCGCACGACCGTCGTGACGAAGTCCGCGCGGCAGCCGGAGGTGATGTAGGTCTTGGCGCCGTTGATGACGTATTCGTCGCCCTCGCGGACGGCGGTGGTCCGGACGCCGGCGACGTCGGACCCACCATCGGGTTCGGTGACGGCCAGCGAGCCGATCTTGTCGCCCGCCAACGTCGGGCGGACCCAGCGTTCGATTTGGACGGGGTCACCGGCCTCGGCGATGTGCGGGACGGCGATGCCGCAGGTGAACAGCGACGCGAAGAGCCCGCCGGACCCGCCCGCGTAGTGCATCTCCTCGGCCACGACCAGCGCGTCGAGGTAGTTGCCGTCTCCCCCGCCGATCTCCTCGGGGAAGGCCACGCCGAGCAGGCCGAGGTCACCGGCCTTGCGGTGCAGGTTGCGCGGCAGCTCGCCCTCGCGCTCCCAGTCGTCGAGGTGCGGCAGGACCTCCTGCTCGACGAACCGGCGCACGGTCTTGCGCAGCTCGGCGCGCTCGGGCGTCCGGAAGGGGTCGGTCACAGCAGCACCTCCGGGACGTCGATCTCGCGGGAGCGCAGCCACTCGCCGAAGGCCTTCGCCTGCGGGTCGAACCGCGCCTGCGACGCGACGCCCTCCCCGAGGATGCCTTCGACGACGAAGTTCATCGCCCACAGGTTGGGCAGCAGGTACCGCGTCACCGGCAGGTCGGCGGTTTCGGGAAGCAGGAGCTTGAACTCGGCCACGGTCAGCCGGTGCACCAGCCACCGCCAGGCCTCTTCCGAGCGCACCCAGACGCCGAGGTTGGCGTTGCCGCCCTTGTCCCCGCTGCGGGCCCCGGCGATGGTGCCCAGGGGCGCGCGGCGCACCGGCCCGTGGTCCAGGGGTTCGGGCAGCGCGGGCTCGTCCACATCGGACAGGTCCTGAGTGGACGTCGAAGGCGCTATGTCGACACGCATGCCGTCCGGCAGCACGGCCACGTGCGGGACTCGCGAAGCGTCCACATAGGCCGCGGTGTAGACGCCGTACGGCGAGGCGTCCGACGGCGGCGCGGTGACGTGGAAGCCGGGGTAGCTGGCCAAGGCCAGTTCGACGGCGGCGCCGGTGAAGGCGCGCCCGGCGACCTTCGGGTCGGCGTCCTTGACGGCGACGTGCAGCAGCGCGCTGGCCGTCTGCTCGGTGTCGGCGTCGGCGTGGTCGGTCCGGGCGAGGGTCCACCGGACGTCGGCGGGCGGCCGGTCCTTCAAGGACGCTTCGAGTTGTTCCTTCACCAGCGCGGCCTTCGCCTCGATGTCGAGTCCGGTGAGGACGAACGTCGTCTCGTTGCGGAACCCGCCGAGGGTGTTCAGCGCGACTTTGAGGGTCGGCGGCGGCGCTTCCCCGCGGACACCGGAGATGCGGACGCGGTCGGGCCCGTCTTCGGTCAGCGACAGCGTGTCGATCCGCGTCGTGACGTCGGGTCCGGCGTAGCGCGCGCCGGTGATCTCGTACAGCAGCTGCGCCCGGACCGTGCCCGTGTTCACCACTCCCCCGGTGCCGGGGTGCTTGGTGATGACGCTGGAGCCGTCGGCCTCGATCTCGGCGATCGGGAAACCCGGTACGCCCAGGGAGTGCTCGGTGAAGAAGGCGTAGTTGCCGCCGGTCGCCTGGGCACCGCATTCGATGACGTGCCCGGCCGCGACCGCGCCGGCGAGGGCGTCGAAGTCGTCGCGGGCCCAGCCGTAGTGCGCGGCGGCCGGGCCGACGATCACCGAGGCGTCGGTGACCCGGCCGGTGACGACGACGTCGGCACCCGCGTTCAGGCATTCGACGATGCCCCACGCACCGAGATAAGCGTTGGCGGTCAACGGTTTCCCGAGGTCCAGCTCGTCCGCGCGGGCGACCAGGTCGTCGCCTTCGACGTGCGCGATCTTGACGTCCAGTCCCAGCTTGGCCGCCAGTTCGCGCAGCGCGTCGGCGAGTCCGGCGGGGTTGAGCCCACCCGCGTTGGCGACGATCTTGACACCCTTTTCCTGAGCCAGGCCGAGGTTTTCCTCCATCTGGCGCAGGAACGTCTTGGCGTAGCCGCGGTTGGCGTCCTTCATCCGGTCGCGGCCGAGGATGAGCATGGTCAGCTCGGCGAGGTAGTCGCCGGTCAGGACGTCGAGGGGGCCGCCGGTGAGCATCTCGCGGACCGCGGAGAACCGGTCGCCGTAGAAGCCGGACGCGTTGCCGATGCGGTAGGTCATGCGAACTGCCCCGGCTTCCGGCCTTCGCCAGGAGGCCCGGCAAAGGCCTGCGCGATGGTCAGCCACTCTTCGACGTCGGCGCCGTGCGCGACGAGGTCGGTGTCGGCCGGGTGCCGCCGCTGCGTGACGACCAGGCAGAAGTCCAGCGCGCCGCCGGTCAGCTTCTGCTCGGCGTCCTCCGGGCCGAACGCCCAGGTGGAGCCGTCCGGCGCGGCCAGTTCGACGCGGAACTCCTCCGCCGGCGGCGCGAGCGAGTTGGTCAGGTAGGCGAAGTCGCGGGTACGCGTGCCGAAGCGGGCGATATGCCACAGCCGCGCGGTCGGCTCGCGGGTCAGGCCGAGGGCGTCGAAGACGTCCTGGCCGTGCGCCCAGGTCTCCATCATCCGCGCGGTCGCCATCGAGGCGGCGCTCATCGGCGGGCCGTACCAGGGCAGTTTCCGCCCGTCCGGCACCGCGGCGAGCGCTTCGGCCAGCGCGGCACGCCCGGAACGCCAGTCATCGAGGATTTCGTGCGGCGGCCGCTCGGCCCCGGCCGCGGCGCCGTCGTCGACGTAGGTCGCTCCGGCCTTGAGCAGTTCCTCGACCTCGGCCTGCCAGTCCTCCGGGTGGGCCGCGGCGATCAGGGCCTTCCGGTCGGTCCAGGCCAGGTGGGCGATCTGGTGCGCGATCGTCCACCCCTCGGCGGGGGTGGCCCGCGCCCAGTCCGACGCGGGCAGGTCCGCCACCACGTCGTCGATCGTCCGTGTCTCCGCGTCGAGATCCCCGAGGATCACGCCGAGATCCGCCATCGCCCGCCTCCTTGCGTCCTGGCGCCCAGCGTCGCACCGGCGGCCGGAAAAATCAAGCACGCCTGATTGTTTCGCCCCGGACGCTGCGGACCCACTATTGACATCTTGCCAGTAGTGCCGGTCTGCAATAGTTTCCTGGCATGGCCGACTACGCCGAGATCACCTACGCCGTCGCGGACCGGATCGCCACGGTGACGCTCAACCGCCCCGAGGCGCGCAACGGCTACACGATCCGGATGGCCGACGAGCTCGGCGCCGCGATGGACCGCGCCGACCACGACGAGGACGTCCGCGTGGTCGTGCTGACCGGCGCGGGCAAGGACTTCTGCGTGGGCGCGGATCTGTCGCAGGGCGGCTTCGACTTCGACCCGTCGACCGGGCCGGACGCCGCGTGGCAGGAGCCCGCCGGCCGGTGCTCGAAGCGGATCTTCGCGATGAACAAGCCGGTGATCGCGGCCCTGCACGGCGCGGCGGTCGGCGCGGGCAGCACGATCACCCTCCCCTGTGACTACCGCCTCGCCTCGGCGGACTCGCGCTTCGGCTTCGTGTTCACGCGGCGCGGGATCTACCCCGAAGGCGCGTCGGCCTGGTTCCTCCCGCGGCTCGTCGGCATGGGCACGGCGCTCGACTGGATGATCAGCGGCCGTGTGTTCCCCGCGGCCGAGGCTCTCGAAAAGGGCTTGGTGCACAAGGTGTTCCCGGCCGGCACCGTGCTCGACGAGGCCTACGCGCTGGCCCGCGAGATCATCGCGAACACCGCGCCGGTGTCGGTCGCGGTGACCCGCCAGCTGCTCTACCGGATGGCGAGCGCCGAGTCGCCGTTCCCGGTGCACGAACTCGATTCGAAGCTGATCGGCGGTCTGGGTACGAGCCCGGATGCCGTCGAGGGCGTGCTGTCGTTCCTGCAGAAGCGGCCGCCGTCGTTCGGCATGCGCGTCGACAAGGACCTGCCGTCGTACCTCCCCTGGTTGGACAAATGAGCCGCTACCCACCGCAGCCCTGGCACCTGACCGCCGACGCGCGCGTCTCGATCTGGCGGGTGCCGCCTTCTCGCCTGCCTTCGCTGCCCGCCGGCGCGTCGCCGCTGCTCGTCGCGGGCCAGGCGTCGGTGTTCACGGCGTGGATCGACTACACCCCGCCGGGACAGCTGGCGTACCACGAGCTGCTGGCCGCGGTGTCGATCAAGGCGCGCCGGGTTTCGTGCTCCATCACCGAGATCTGGGTGGACAGCGAGACGTCCCTGGCGGGCGGGCGCGAGCTGTGGGCGATCCCGAAGGACCTGGCCACGCTGGACTTCACGACCGGCGACCGCACGTTCACGGCGACCGCGGCGACGTCCGACGCCTGGATCGCGACGGCGGCGTTCAAGCGCCGCCCGGCCCTGCCCCTGCGGGTGCCGACGTCGTTCGAGGTCGTCCAGGAGCGCGACGGGCTGCTTCGGACCCCGGTCGGCGCGAAGGTCCGGCCGCGCCCGGCGTCGGCGGACTGGAGCTTCAACCCGGACGGCCCGCTGGGTTACCTCGACGGCCGCCGCCCGGTGACGAGCCTGGAGCTCCCGGCTTCCGAGTTGCGCTTCGGCGCCTGACCTCGCGCGCCCCACCCCGGCCCGGCCCCGCCCCGCCCCGCACGTAGTGAATGACTCATTCATGTCACCAGACGACATGAATGAGTCATTCACGTCATCGGCCCGCCCGCGCGCCCGACCGGACCACTGGGCACCCGCGGTCCACCCAGGCCGAAGCGGCCTCGAAACCTACCGCCGCAAGCGCGCCCACGCACTCTGAACTGCTCCTCTCGGTGATCACGTAACCCGCCAGGGTGAGGCCGCGACACGCCACCCCTTGGGGCCCGTGCGGGTGATCACCCCTACATGTAGTCTCTGGTGACCGGCAGCCCCCAGCGACGGGGAGACCGCTGCAGAGGGTCGCCGGGCAGCTTTGAAGAACCTGCAGCGCACGGCCTCGTGAGGCCGTGCGGCGATCCAACGCGCCCAAAACTTGGAGACACGCATGTCAGTCGAAACCGGTCAGCGGCCCTCCGCCGCGGACACCCCCACCGCGATCCGGGTCATCCGGCGGGACGGCAGCGTGTCGCCGTTCGACGCCGGCAAGATCTCCGTCGCGCTGACCAAGGCGTTCCTCGCGGTCGAGGGCGGCGACGCCGCCGCGTCCTCCCGCGTGCACCACGTCGTCGCCGAGCTGACCCAGCAGGTCGAGACCACCCTGCTGCGCCACGCCGGCCCCGAGACCGCCCTGCACATCGAGCAGATCCAGGACATCGTCGAGCTCGCCCTCATGCGCGGCGAGCACCACAAGGTCGCCCGCGCCTACGTCCTCTACCGCGAGGAGCGCAGCAAGGCCCGCGAGGCCGCCAAGCCCGCCGCGGCCGAGGTCGCCCTGAACGTCAAGGGCGCCGACGGCGTCCTGCGCCCGCTCGACTGGGCTCGCGTGTCCCACGTCGTGGGCGAGGCCGTCGCCGGGCTCGAGGACGTCGACGCCGAGCCGGTGCTGGCCGAGGCCAAGCGCAACCTCTACGACGGCATCAGCGCCGACGAGCTGGCACTGGCCCAGGTCCTGGCCGCCCGCGTGCTCGTCGAGCAGGAGCCGAACTACTCCTTCGTCTCCGCCCGCCTGCTGCTGGACAAGCTGCGCGGCGAGGCCCTGAGCTACCTGGCCGGCAAGCCGCGCCAGGCCAGCCAGGACGAGATGGCCACCGAGTACCCCGCGTACTTCCGCGCCTACCTGCGCCGCGCGATCGAGCTGGAGCTGGTCGACGCCGAGCTGCAGCGCTTCGACCTCGACAAGATCACCGCCGCGATCCGACCCGAGCGCGACCTCGACTTCGGGTTCCTCGGCCTGCAGACGCTCTACGACCGGTACTTCCAGCACCACGACGGCACCCGCTTCGAGCTGCCGCAGGCGTTCTTCATGCGCGTCGCCATGGGCCTGGCCATCCGCGAGAAGGACCGCGAAGCCCGCGCGATCGAGTTCTACGAGCTGCTGTCGAGCTTCCACTTCATGGCGTCCACCCCGACGCTGTTCAACTCGGGCACCACGCGCCCGCAGCTGTCGTCCTGCTTCCTGACCACGGTGGACGACGACCTGGACTCGATCTTCCAGGCGTACAAGAACAACGCGCTGCTGGCCAAGTACTCGGGCGGCCTCGGCAACGACTGGACCCCGGTCCGCGGCCTCGGCGCCCACATCAAGGGCACCAACGGCCAGTCGCAGGGTGTCGTGCCGTTCCTCAAGATCGCCAACGACACCGCCGTCGCGGTCAACCAGGGCGGCAAGCGCAAGGGCGCGGCCTGCGCGTACCTCGAGACCTGGCACGTGGACATCGAGGAGTTCCTCGACCTGCGCAAGAACACCGGCGACGACCGCCGCCGCACCCACGACATGAACACCGCGAACTGGGTGCCCGACGAGTTCCTCCGCCGCGTCGAGGCGAACGCCGAGTGGACGCTGTTCTCGCCGAACGAGACGCCGGACCTGCACGACCTCTACGGCAACGAGTTCGCCGCCCGCTACCGCGAGTACGAGGCGATGGCCGACCGCGGCGAGATCAAGGTGTTCCGCCGGATCCGCGCGGTCGACCTGTGGCGCCGCATGCTGACCATGCTGTTCGAGACCGGCCACCCGTGGATCACGTTCAAGGACCCGTGCAACCTGCGCTCGCCGCAGCAGCACGTCGGCGTCGTGCACTCGTCCAACCTGTGCACCGAGATCACGCTGAACACCACCACCGACGAGGTCGCGGTCTGCAACCTCGGCTCGGTGAACCTGCTCAAGCACGTCACTCCGTCCGGTTTGGACACCGAGCGCCTCGAGAAGACCGTGCGCACGGCCGTCCGCATGCTGGACAACGTGATCGACATCAACTTCTACACGATCCCGGAGGCGCGCCGCTCCAACCTGCGCCACCGCCCGGTCGGCCTGGGCATCATGGGCTTCCAGGACGCGCTGTTCGAGATCGGCGTCCCGTTCGCCTCCGAAGAGGCCGTCAAGTTCGCCGACGTCTCCATGGAGCACCTGTCCTACTACGCGATCTCGGCGTCGACCGACCTCGCCGAGGAGCGCGGGCAGTACCAGTCGTTCGAGGGATCGCTGTGGAGCAAGGGCATCCTGCCGATCGACTCGATGCAGCTGCTCATCGACGCGCGCCAGGGTGACGGCCTCGACGTCGACCTGTCGTCCACTTTGGACTGGGCGCCGCTGCGCGAGCGCGTCAAGACCGTCGGCATGCGCAACTCCAACGTGATGGCGATCGCGCCGACCGCGACGATCTCCAACATCTCGGGCGTCGGGCAGTCGATCGAGCCGCTGTTCCAGAACCTGTTCGTCAAGTCGAACATGTCCGGCGACTTCACCGTCGTGAACCCGCACCTGGTCAAGAGCCTCAAGGAGCGCGGGCTCTGGGACGAGGTCATGGTCAGCGACCTCAAGTACTTCGACGGCAGCCTCGGCCAGATCGACCGCGTGCCGGACGACCTGAAGGCGCTGTACGCCACGGCGTTCGAGATCGAGTCGAAGTGGATCGTCGACGCCGGTTCGGTGCGCCAGAAGTGGATCGACCAGGCGCAGTCGCTGAACCTGTACATCGCGGCGCCGAGCGGCCGCAAGCTCGACGAGCTGTACCGCTACGCGTGGCACAAGGGCCTCAAGACCACGTACTACCTGCGGGCGCAGTCCGCGACGCACGTGGAGAAGAGCACCCTGCGCGGCACCGACGGCAAGCTGAACGCCGTCTCGGCCACCCCGGCCCCGGCTCCCGCGGCCGCCGCCCCGGCCCCGGTGCCCGCTCCGGCGCCGACGCCGACCCCGGAGCCGGCGCCGGACGTCGACTTCGTGGCCACCGAAGGCGCCGCCTGCCGCATCGACGACCCCGACTGCGAAGCCTGCCAGTAAGGAACTTGACGAACATGACGAACGTGGAGACCACGGACGCGACCGGCCTCGGGGAGATCGAGGTCGGCGCCGCCCGGATCAACGTCGACGACAAGCGCATGATCAACGCGCGCGCCGACGTCAACCAGCTGCTGCCGATGAAGTACACGTGGGCCTGGGAGAAGTACCTCGCCGGCTGCAACAACCACTGGATGCCGACCGAGGTCGCCATGCAGGCCGACATCGCGCTGTGGAAGTCGAAGGACGGCCTCACCGAGGACGAGCGGCAGATGCTCAAGCGCAACCTGGGCTTCTTCGCGACCGCGGAATCCTTGGTGGCCAACAACATCGTGCTCGCGGTGTACCGGCAGATCACCAACCCCGAGTGCCGCCAGTACCTGCTGCGCCAGGCGTTCGAGGAGGCCGTGCACACGCACACCTTCCAGTACATCTGCGAGAGCCTCGGCCTGGTCGAGGGCGAGCTGTTCAACATGTACCGCGAGGTCCCGTCCATTTCGGACAAGGACGCGTGGGCGCTGAAGTACACGCAGAACCTGGAGAACCCGGACTTCGAGACCGGGACGCCGGAGGCCGACCAGGCGTTCCTGCGTGACCTCGTCGCGTTCTACGTGATCTTCGAGGGCATGTGGTTCTACACCGGCTTCGCGCAGATCCTGTCGCTGGGCCGCCGGAACAAGATGGTCGGCATCGCCGAGCAGTACCAGTACATCCTGCGCGACGAGTCGATCCACCTGAACTTCGGCATCGACTGCATCAACCAGATCAAGATCGAGAACCCGCACCTGTGGACGCCCGAGTTCCAGGAAGAGGTCCGCGGGATGCTGAAGGAGGCGTGCGAGCTCGAGGTCAACTACGCGCGCGACACGATGCCGCGCGGCATGCTCGGCCTGTCGGCGCAGCTGTGCGAGCAGTACATGCACTTCATCACCGACCGCCGCGCGCAGCAGATCGGGCTGGCCCCGATCTTCGGCGAGACCGAGAACCCGTTCCCGTGGATGTCCGAGGCGATGGACCTGAAGAAGGAGAAGAACTTCTTCGAGACCCGCGTCATCGAGTACCAGTCGGGCGGCGCCCTCGACTGGGACTGATCTCCCGCACTGGGCCCGGCCGCGCCTTTCGAGGCGTGGCCGGGCTTTTTCACGGAGCCGGGTCGATCCTGATCGTCGCGGCCCGGGCCTCGGGGCTCGCGACGAGGGCGTCGGACACGGGTCCGTACTTGCCGGCGAAGGCGGCGTCGAGCCCGGCGGGCGGTTCGAGACCGGTCGTGAACGACACTTCGCGGGTGACGCCGTCCAGCTCGATCCGGCCGTGGCCGTGGTCGCTCGCCGCGCGGTACCAGCGCGAGCGGACGCCGCGGTAGGCGCGGACGTAGACCCCGCCGTCGACGACCGCCATGCCGATCTCGACGCCGGGCCCGCCACCGTCCCCGGCGGTCAGGACGAGGGAGTAGCTCTCGGCGAGCCGGGCGAGGTCTTCGGGTGTCCAGGTGGTCATGGTTCCAGTGTGGAGCTTCCCCGGGGTCGCGTGCGGGGGCAGGATCCTTCCCAGGCAGGAACTGTCGGCTTTTCCACCCCTTGATCCGGGGCGAAGGTGTCTTCATGACCAAAACCACCGTCACCTTCACCAGCGCCGGCATCGACATCGCCGCGCACCTGTACGTCCCCGACGACGCGGACACCCCGCGCCCGGCCCTCGTCGTCGGTCACCCCGGGACCGGCGTCAAGGAGCAGACCTCCGGGACGTACGCCCGGCTGATGGCCGACCGCGGCTTCGTCACCCTGGCCTTCGACGCCGCCCACCAGGGCGAGTCCGGCGGCCTGCCGCGTGGCCTCGAAGACCCCGCCCAGCGGATCGAAGACTTCAAGGCCGCCGTCTCGTTCCTCACCACCCGGCCCGAGGCCGACGCCGGCCGGATCGGGCTGCTGGGCATCTGCGCCTCCGGCGGCTACTCGCTCGCCGCCACCGGTGGCGACCACCGGGTCAAGGCGGTGGCGACCGTGTGTACCGCCGAACCCGCCCGCCAGTTCCGCTACGGCGCCGACGGCACCCAGGACCCGGCCGTCTTCCAGGGCCTGCTCGACGCCGCCGCGCAGGCCCGCACCGCGGCCGCCCGCGGTGCGGACCCGGGCGTGCTCACGATGTTCCCCGAGACCGCCGCGGAAGCCGGCGCGCTCGGCGGGCAGCACGGCGTCGAGGGCTGGGAATACTACTGCGGCGCCCGCGGCTACCACGAGCGCTCGGCGAAGTTCCTGACCTGGGACAGCGTCGACAAGATGGCCGCGAGCGACGTCTTCCACGCCGTCCCGCTGATCGGCCCGCGCCCGATGCTGCAGATCCTCGGCGAGCGCGCCGTCACCGCGTGGATGGGCCTGGAAGCCCACCGGCGCGCCACCGGCCCCGCGGAGGTCCACTGGATCGAGGGCGCGAGCCACGTCGACCTCTACGACAAGCGCGAGTACATCGACCTCGCCGTCGAGAAGCTGGCAAAGTACTTCACCGCCAACCTGGCTCAGTAGACGTAGCGGCGCACCTTCTCCGGGTGGACCACCAGGCGAAGCTGGTCGACCGCAAGGATTTCCTTGAGGTCCGCGGCGCGGACCGGGTCGTCGAGATCCCAGTAGCGCGCAGCCAACCGGGACGCGAGATCGTGCGCCCCACCGGATTCGACGGATACCCGGCCGGTGACCGAAACCCACCGTTCGCGCTCCCCCACCGGCGCCGCCACGACGAGCGACGCGCGGGGGTCGCGGCGCACCCGCCGCACCTTCGGCGAGTCCGGTTCCGTGAACAGCTCGATCGTGCCTTCGGCCGTCGCCTCGAACCAGACCGGGCGGGGCTCGGCTCCCGCCACCGTCAGGAACCCGTGCAGCGGGCGGCGGAGGAACTCGAGGTCCTCGGAGGTCAATGCGTTCATGACGGCCAGTCAACCCGACCGGGTCGGACGATTCCATGGGTGAAACGCCGGATCACCTACGCGATCGTCTAATCTCGGCCAGGTGGACGCGTTCGGTGACCTGCGGGCCCACGGCTCGCTCTTCGGCAGCTCGGTCCTGTCCCCGCCCTGGGCCCTGCGCTTCGTCGACGGCGCGCCGCTGACCCTGTGCACCGTCCTCGCCGGCGGCGGCTGGATCGTGCCGGACCACGGGACGCCGGAACCGCTCGACGCCTACGACACGGTCGTCGTGCGCGGGCCCGGGACGTTCACCTTCGTCGACGAACCCGGCACGACCGCCGAACCCGTCGACTGCGGGGAGTTCTGCGCCGCGCCCGAGCAGGGCGGGACCCGGCACCGGCGTGGCTGGCACGACTCCGGCGACGGCACGACGACCCTCATCACCGGCGCGTACCCCGTCCGCGGCGAGATCGGCCGCCGGCTGCTCGACGCGCTGCCCGTCGTGCTGCGCGTCGCCGGCGGCGGCACCGGCGACGCCGTGCTCGACCACCTCGCCGCCGAGGTCGCCGTCGACGCGCCGGGCCAGCAGGTGGTGCTCGACCGGCTGCTGGACTGGATGCTCGTCTGCACGCTGCGCGAGTGGTTCGACCGGCCCGGCGGTGCGCCCCCGGCGTGGTGGACCGCCCAGCGCGACCCGGTCGTCGGCCACGCGCTGCGGCTCCTGCACGCCGAGCCGGCGGCGCCGTGGACGGTCGGGACGCTGGCCGCCCGCACCGGTGTGTCGCGCTCGACGCTGGCGAAGCGGTTCGGCGAGCTGGTCGGCGAACCGCCGCTGACCTACCTCACCCGCCACCGCATGACGCTCGCGGCCGACCTCCTGGCCGAGCGGGACAGCGCGACCGTCGCGGAGGTCGCCCGCGCCGTCGGGTACGCCGACGCGTTCTCGTTCAGCGCCGCGTTCAAGCGGGTGCGCGGCAGCAACCCCTCCGCCGTCCGGCGCGCCGGGAAGCCACCCGAAAAGAGGCCCGCCCAGGTGTTGTCAGACCGTCAACAAGGGTGCATCGTGGAGGGGTAGCCGATCTCAGCGGGGAGATGGTCGTTTTGCCGGGCACCGTCAGCCGAGCCGCCGAAGCACTGCGCGAACGCGTTCCGCCCCTGACGGCGCTCCCGCTGCCGCACAAGGTCGACGAACGCTGGCTGCGGTCGCGCTGGCCGGTCAAGGAGCTCGCGACGCCGCCCGCGGGCAGCGGCCTCAAGCCCGTCCTCGGCGACGAAGGCCCGCCGGTCGTCGGGCACATGCTCGAGATGATGCGCTTTGGTCCCGCCTTCGGCCTGCGCCGCTACGAGCTCTACGGCCCGGTGTCGTGGACCGGCGGCTTCGGCCGGCGGATCGTCGCGCTGTCCGGGCCGGAGGCCACGCAGATCGCGCTCGTCAACAAGGACAAGGCATTCTCGCAGGAAGGCTGGAAGTTCTTCATCGAGAAGTTCTTCGAGCGCGGCCTGATGCTGATGGACTTCGGCGAGCACCACCTGCACCGCCGGATCATGCAGGAGGCCTTCACCCGGGCCCGGCTCACGGGCTACGTCAACGAGATGGGCCCGGCGCTGCGCGAAGGCGTCGCGAGCTGGGGATCGAACGAACGGCCACGGCTGTACTGGGCGCTCAAGCAGCTCACCCTCGACGTCGCGACGCGCGTGTTCATGGGGATGCGCAGCGGCGCCGACTCCCACCGGATCAACCGCGCGTTCGTCAGCTCCGTGCGCGCCGGCACCGCGCTGGTGCGCTTCCCGGTGCCCGGCGGCCGCTGGTCGGCGGGCCTGCACGGGCGGAAGGTGCTCGAGCGCTACTTCAGCGAAACCCTGCCCGCCAAGCGCAAGTCGGACGGTGACGACCTCTTCACCGCGCTCTGCCACGCCACCACCGAAGACGGCGACCGCTTCACCGACACCGACATCGTCAACCACATGATCTTCCTGATGATGGCCGCGCACGACACGACGACCATCACCAGCAGCGCCATGGCGTACTACCTCGCCAAGCACCCGGAGTGGCAGGAGCGCGCCCGCGCGGAGTCGCTGGCCCTCGGCGACGACGTCCTCGACATCGAGGCGATCGACCAGCTGGAGACGCTGGACCTCGTGATGAAGGAGGCGCTGCGGCTCGTCGCGCCGGTGCCGTCGCTGACCCGCCAGACCGTCAAGGACACCGAGGTCCTCGGCCACTACATCCCCGCCGGGACCCTGTGCGGCGTCTCGCCGACGGTCAACCACTTCACGCCCGAGTGCTGGACGAACCCCTTCGAGTTCGACCCGGAGCGCTTCGCCGAGCCGCGGCGCGAGGACAAGTCGCACCGGATGGCGTGGATGCCGTTCGGCGGCGGCGCGCACAAGTGCATCGGGCTCCACTTCGGCAGCCTCGAGGTGAAGTTGCTGATGCACGAAATGCTGCGGGCGTACCGCTGGTCGGTTCCGGAGAGTTACACCGCGAAGTGGGACTACGTGTCCCTGCCGGTCCCCGCCGACGGTCTTCCGGTGCGGTTGACCCGTCGCTGACCCGGGTACCGTCTGCCACTGCATACGGGGTGTGACAAAAAGTTACCGCTTGTGGAGATTCGTTCACTCGTTCAGCCGGTAGACACCCCGTTACGCGCATGATGGCGTGGCATCGGTCGCGGCCGAGGGGTACCTAGTGTGGGTTCATGATCCCCGACACCGCGGCTGAACTGGCCTGACCCGTGCATGAAGAGGTGGAGTGTGCCTGAGCCCGGTGCCGCGCCAGGACTGCTGGACGTGGCGCGCAGGTGGGCGGCGACGTTGGCCGACACCAAAGGAGTAACACTTCCCCCGGAGGAGCTGGAGCCACTGCTGCTCGAGATCGCGCACGACGCGGTCGACCACGCCGGCCCGGGCCACGACGGCGCCCTGCAGCGGTTCACGGCGCTGTACGCCGCGTCGCCGATGGGGATCGCGCTCGCCGATCCCGGCGGCGAGATCGTCGAGGCCAACCTCGCGCTCGGCCAGCTGCTCGGCTGCTCGCCGGACAAGCTGCGCGGCCGGCACCTCACCGACCTCGGCTCGACCGACCACGACGTCTCGCGGCTCAAAGCCGGGCTCGAGCAGGTGCGCAACGGACGTGAGCGGTACCAGGAGCGGATGCTGCTCGACCACACCGCGGACGGGCAGCTCTGGGCCGACGTCACCCTCGCCCGGCTGCCCGGCGACCGGCCGGGGTCGGTCTACCCGGTGCTGATGGTGTCCGACGCGAACGAGCTGCACCTGCTGCAGGAGCGGCTGCTGCACCAGAACGTGCACGACCCGCTGACCGGGCTGCCGAACGCGTCGTCGTTCACCACCAAGCTCGAAGCGGCGCTCGGCGCCGGCGCGCGCGACGACATCGCGTTGATCTACCTCGACGTCGACGGCTTCAAGGTGGTCAACGACGGCCTCGGCGCCGGGGTCGGCGACCAGGTGCTGCGCGGGGTCGCGGGCAAGCTGTCGGCGGTGTTCACCGGCCACCACGACGGGTTCGTCGCGCGCCTGTCCGGCGACGGCTTCGCGGTGCTGCTGCGCGGGAAGCTCACCGCCGCCGAGGTCGTCGAGCTCGTCGAGCGAGCCCTGGAGGACCTCAACGAGCCGATCTACCTGGGCGGGCACGGCATCGGCGTGAGCGCGAGCGCGGGCATCGTGGTGCGCGCGGCCGTCGAGGGCGGTGCGGCGGAGCTGCTGCGGGCGGCGGAGATCGCGCTGCACCGGGCCAAGGAGGCCGGCAAGGCGCAGTGGATGCTGTTCGACCCCGAGCTGGACGCCCGCGACCGCGGCCGCTACCAGCTGGGCGCGGTGATCGCCGGAGCACTGGAAAACGGCGAGTTCTCGCTCGTCTACCAGCCCACGGTGAAGCTCTCCGCCCCCGACTGCCTCGCCGCGGTCAACGCCGGCCTGCGCTGGAACCACCCGGAGAAGGGCGAGCTGGATTCGGACGAGTTCTACCCGCTGGCCCAGACGACGGGGATGACGGTGCCGCTGGGACGCTGGCTGCTGGCGGAGTCCCTGGCGGCGACGGCCCGCTGGCGCGCCCGCTTCGGCGACGCGGCCCCGGACGTGTGCGTCCGGCTGCCGACGCGGCTGGCCATCGACCCGGACCTGGTCATGCTGGTGAAGGAGCAGCTGGACAAGCACGAGCTGCCGGCCAACGCGCTCCGGCTGTGCACGGACCGCGACTCGGTCCTCGACCCGCGCGGCGAGGTCCTGGACTCGTTCGCGGTGCTGTCCGAGCTGGGCACGCAGCTGGTGCTGACGATCTCGGGCTCGGCCGACCTGGAGCTGATCCCGCAGCACCGGCTGCCGGTCCACCACGTGATCCTGTCCGGCCCGGTGGTCGACGCGCTGGACACGGACTCCCCACCGGAGCCGGCGTTGCGCCACCTGACGCAGCTGGTGACGCGGGCACGCGAGCTGAAGCTCCGCGTGGGCGCGGAGGGGGTCCGCACGCACGAGCAGGCGGCCCGGTTGCGTCAGCTGGGCGTGCTGGCGGCCCGCGGGCCGTTCGTGACGGACTCGGCCACCGGCGACGAGGTCGACGAGCTGATCGCCCGGCACCCCGTCACCTGACCGGCCCCTGGAAGCGCCCCAATGTGGCCTTCGGTGCGTCAGACGCAACCAAGGCCGCCTTGGGTGCGTTGAATCAGCACTGCGGCGCGAAGCGCCTCCGTTGAGGGTGGCGGCGGGGGCATGGATGGAGCAACCAAGGCCGCCTTGGGGCGCTTGGGCCTGTCGCTGGACCGCCATCGCCGCGGCACCCCGGCGGGTAGACCAAGCCGGTGCGGCGGTGGCTCCGAAGACCCGGCAGGATGGGTTCTGCCGCCGACGAGAAGGGACGTCCATGGACGCCGGAGACCTCGCCCCCGACTTCACGCTGCCCGACGACCAGGGCGCCGAGCGCACGCTGTCGGACTTCCTGGCCACCGGGCCGGTCGTGCTGTTCTTCTACCCCGCCGCGATGACCGGCGGCTGCACCGCCGAGAGCTGCCACTTCCGCGACCTCGCCGCCGAGTTCGCCGAGGTCGGCGCGCACCGGATCGGGATCAGCCCGGACGGCGTCACCAAGCAGCGGCAGTTCTCCGAGGCCAACGGCTTCGACTACCCGCTGCTGTCCGATGTGGAGGGTGAGGTCGCGAAGCAGTTCGGCGTCTGGCGGAAACTGCTGCCGCTGCACGCCAAGCGCGTCACCTTCGTGATCGGCGAGGACCGCAAGGTGCTCGAGAAGATCAAGAGCGAGCTGAACTTCACGGTCCACGCCGACCAGGCGCTCAAGGTGCTGCGGGAGCGCGACAAGGTGTCCTGAGCGGTCAGCGGCGGGGCGGCCAGACCCGCGGCGGCCGGCGCAGCCGCGGCCCGGCCGGCCACCCGCCGCGACGGCGGCCGTCGCACCGGCGAGCCCAAGCGGGTGTCTCGTCGGCGCGCCGGCGTCTCGCGGTCCGGGTGACGCGCGGACGTTCGCACAGCCAGCGGTGCCCCGCTTCGGTCACGTACCCCAGGTTCACGACTTCTCCCTACGCCAGACGTGGTTGACACCCGCGCACGACGGCGCGAGGGGTTTCTCGGCCGGCTCTTCGCGCACCTTCACGAAGCCCAGCCGCGCCGGCACGGCTCCACTTCGGACGTTCAGCTCGTCGTGCTTGATCTCGACGTAGCCCGCGCCCGACCGGAACGCCTCCTCGGTGAGCAGCCGCGCCGCGCGGGTCATCAGGCCGCGGCCGGTCGCCTCCCGCGCCAGCCAGTAGCCGATCTCGACCCCGCCCTCGCGCGCCATCGTGCCGATGCCGCCCGCGATCGAGCCGTCGACGCGGATGGCGAAGTCGTGCGTTTCCCCGCTTTCCCAGTTCTTCCGGGTGCGCTGCAGGAACTCGGCGCTGTCTTCGGCGCTGTAGCCGCCGGTCGCCCAGATCAGCCAGGCCCCGAGGTGGTCGAGGGACCCGTTGACGGCCGCGGTGAGTTCCGGCTCGTCGGCGAACGTCCAGCGGGCCAGCGTGAAGCCGTCTCCGGGGTAGGTTTCCTTCACGGCTTCTCCTTCCGCCACACCTGCTTGACGCCGGCGCAGGCCGCCGGCCGGACTTCGTCGTCCGCGAGTTCCTTGCGCACCACGGTAAACCCGAGCCGGGCCGGGATTGCTCCACTTCGGACGTTCGCCTCGTCGTGCTTGATCTCGACGTACCCCGCGCCACGCGCGAACGCGTCCGAAACCAGCAGCGTCACGGCGCGGGTCACCAGACCGCGGCCGGTGAACTCCCGCGCGAGCCAGTAGCCGATCTCGACGCCGCCGTCGCGGGTCATCACGCCGATCGCGCCCGCGAGCGAGCCGGCCACCCGGATCGCCCACTCGTACGCCCGGCCGGTTTCCCAGTTTTCGTGCGTCAGCCGCAGGAACTCCGCCGCGTCGGCCTGCGTGTAGCCGCCGGCCGCCCACGGGACCCAGTCGGCCAGGTGCGCGCCGGACCCCGAAACCGCGGCCGCGACGGCCGAGCAGTCGCCGGACTGCCAGCGGGTGAGCGAAAACTCGTCACGGGTGAACGTTTCGGCCGGGGTCTCCATGGCGTCCATGGTGCCCCGGCCGAATCGAAACCGCGCCCGATTTAATTGACGATGACGCTGTCCGGGATCTCCGTGTCGTTCTTCAGCGCGTCGAACAGCTGCTTCGACTTCGTCTTGTCCCAGTTCTCCGCCGAGCCGTTCGTGACCGGGACCGTCGTCGTCACCACGCCGCCCGAGGAGATGCCGCGCATCGCGATCGCCAGGCCGGCCAGGTTGTGCACGTGGTCGCCCGAGTCCATCGTCAGCGCGTCCGGGCCGGAGCCCAGCAGCGGGAAGAAGTGGAACGGGTTGAGCAGCGTGCCCGGGCTCGCGATCTGGCTCACCAGCGCGCCGATGAACTTGCGCTGGTTGGCGACGCGGTCGAGGTCCGACCGCGGCGTCGCGTCGCTGTGGCGCATGCGGACGAAGCCCAGCGCCGAGCGGCCGTCGAGCGACTGGCAGCCCGCCTTGATGCTGATCCCCGTCATCGTGTCGTTCATGTCCTTGTCGATGCACATGTCGACCCCGCCGATCGCGTCGACGATCTTGGCGAACCCGCCGAAGCCGATCTCCGCGTAGTGGTCGATGTGCAGCCCGGTGGCGCCTTCGACGGTCTGCGCGAGCAGCGACGGCCCGCCCAGCGAGAACGCCGCGTTGATCTTGTTCGTGCCGTGGCCCGGGATCTTCACCTGGGAGTCGCGCGGCAGCGACAGCAGCGTCGGCTTCGTCGAGTTGTCCGGGATGTGCGCGACCATGATCGTGTCGGTGCGCTGCCCGCCGCCGGCCGCCGCGACGTCACCGGTGGCCAGCCGCTCCTCGTCCTCGGCCGTGAGGCCTTCCCGGCTGTCGGAGCCGACGATCAGCCAGTTGGTGCCGGACGCGGCGACCGGGCGGCCCGAGTAGTCGGCGAGCGCGTCGACGCGCTTGATGGAGAACTCCAGGTAGACCCAGATACCGGCGACGAACACCACGAACACCAGCAGCAACGTCAGCAGGATCCGGCCGAAGCTCCAGCGGCGACGCCGGCGCGGCGGCCGGGACGGCGGGTAGTCCTCGTCCGGACGCGGCGGGTCACGCCGGGGCGGCGGAGGCGGCGCGTACTGCCGCTCGTCCTCGCGGGTGCCCATCGGGCGGGTGCGCTCGTCGTACGGGCTGCGGCCGCGCCCGGGCAGCGGCATCATCTGCGCGCGCTGGTGGTCCCGGGGACGCGCGGGAGGCCGGGGCGGCATGCGGCGCCCGCCGTCGTCGCCACGGTACGTCATCTCCATCACCCAATCCCGATCCGGACAAACCTGTCGTCGTCAGTACACCGCACGTCCTCTACAGGAGGACGCCCGGCACCGGGTCGGGTTGTCCGGCGAGGCTACTTGCCGGTCGCCTCGTAGCCGAACTGGTGCACCTTGAGGTACCCGGAGCGGAACCCGGCCTCCGAATAGGCCAGGTAGAACTCCCACATCCGGCGGAAGACGTCGTCGAACCCGAACCCGGCGATGTCGGCCCAGCGGTGCAGGAACCGTTCGCGCCACAACCGTAACGTGCGCGCGTAGTCTTGGCCGAACTCGCGCATCCCGGCCAGCTTGAGCCGGGTGTTCGCCTTGACGCCCTCCTCGATCGAGCGCACCGACGGGATGATCCCGCCCGGGAAGATGTACTTGTGGATCCAGGTGTAGGCGCGCGAGGCCGCCAGCATCCGGTCGTGGTCCATGGTGATGGCCTGCAGGCCGAACCGCCCGCCGGGGCGCAGCCGCTCCCCGATCGTGGCGTAGAACGCCGGCCAGTAGGACGCGCCGACGGCCTCGATCATCTCGACGCTGACCACGGCGTCGTACTGGCCGCTCGACTCGCGGTAGTCGCACAGCTTCACTTCGACGCGGTCGGAGAACCCGGCCGCGGCGATGCGCTCGGTCGCCAGCGCCCGCTGTTCCTCCGAAATGGTCAGTGACGTCACGTGCGCGCCGCGGGCGGCCGCGCGGATCGCGAGTTCACCCCATCCGGTACCGATTTCGAGGACTTCGCTGCCCTCGCGGACGCCGGCGTAGTCGAGCACGCTGTCGATCTTGCGGTGCTGGGCCGCGGTCAGATCCTCGCCGGGACCGAACAGCGCCGAGGAGTACATCATCGACTCGTCGAGGAAGGCGCCGAAGAGGTCGTTCGACAGGTCGTAGTGGCGGTGGATGTTGGCCCGCGCGCCCTCGAGGGTGTTCTCTTCGGACGGCGGCTGCGTGCGCTCGGCGATCCGCCGGAACTTCTGCAGCACCGGCGGCACCAGGGTGGCCATCCGCTCGGCGAACGGCGTCAGCACCTCGGCCAGGTCGGACGCGGTCCAGTCACCGGCCATGTAGGACTCGCCGAAGCCGATCTTGGCGTCCACGCCGAGGCGGTGGAAGAACGCTTCGGGACGCAGGATGCGCATTTCGGGCGATTCCGGCCCGCCGGCGCCGAGGACGGTGCCGTCCGGGAACGTCACCCGCACGTCGAGCGGGCGGACCGCGCGGCGGAACAGCGCGGCGGCGATCCGCGCGCGCAGAGCCGAGTGCGGCGGGGTGGCCAGGCCCGGCCAGCGGGACTCGTCGGGGATTTCCTGAGCGCGGTCAACACTCGAGGTGGTCACGGGGTTCTCCCTCCGGCCGGCCGGGTACGCCGGTGATCGATCCTAATCGCCGCACCCCCGCGGCGCGCTTCGCCGAATGCCCTGTTCGGGGGCACTTTCACACGGGTATTCGCAGGCGCTCGGGCCCCGGCGCGGCCCAGGCGCCACGGAGTTCCGCGCCGGCGTTCCCGGCGAGCACTTCCAGTGTGAAAGCAATCGTCAGCCGGGTCCACACGGACGACCGGCGGAGCATCGCGTGGCCCTCGTTCGCGATCTCGAACCGGGCGACGCGGGCGGCGACGCCCTCGGCGCGTTCGGCGAAGGCGTGCGACTCGGCCGGGCTGGTCATCCGGTCGCGGGTGCCGTGCACGATGAGCACCGCCCGCCCGGCGACCGCGGCCACCGGCTCGCCCCGCGGCGTCCACGGCGCCAGCGCGCAGACCCCGCGCACGGCCGGGTCGTCGGCCACGCGCAGCGCCACCCGGGCGCCCATGGAGTGGCCGACCAGCACCACCGGCAGGCCGGGGTGGTCGGCGTGGATGCGCTCGAGGGCCCAGCGGGCGTCGTCGATCGGGTCCATCGCGGGGGCGTTCCAGCCGTAGCGCCGGTTGCGCAGCAGCCGCACCTCGACGCCGTGCCCGCGGCCGGCCCGGTGCAGGGCGCGCGCGATCGGCACCATCCGCAGGAAGGCGAGCTTCCAGGGCGGCACGCCGCCGGTGCCGCGCTCGGCGCCGCCGTGCAGCACGAGCACGACCGCTTCGGTCCGCCCACGCGCCCGCCGCACCGACACGGCCGGTTCCGCTTCGCTCACCCAGTCCTCCTGTCGCCCGCATCCGGGTCAACCCCGCCCGGCCACCGGGCTATTCCACCGCGCACCACCATCTTCGCGGTAGATTCGGCGCCCGATCCCCTACGGAAGGGTGGGTGTGGTGAGCGCCACGGACATCTCGGGCAGCGTCGCCAAGCAGCTGGCGGACGTCGAGCAGGCCAACGCGGAGGCAGTGCGCGAAGCCGCGGATCTGGTCCTGGGGGTGATCCGGGCCGACGCACTGGTCTATACCGCCGGGGCCGGGCACTCGCTGGCGGCCGTCGCCGAGACGTTCTACCGGGCCGGGGGCCTGGCCTGCGTCTACCCGCTGTACCACCCGGACCTGCTGCCGCTGCACGGCGCGGTGAGCAGCACGCAGACCGAGCGGCGCAGCGGCCTGGCCGCCGAGGTCCTCTCCGAGCGCGCGCCGGGGCCGGACGACGTGCTGGTGGTCTTCTCGACGTCCGGGTCGAACCCGTACCCGGTCGAGCTGTGCATCGGGGCCCGCAAGCGCGGGGCCGCGGTCATCGCGATCACGTCGCGGGCGTGCGTGGCGGCGGCGCCGAAGCGGTCGTCGAGCAACCTGGTGGAGCAGGGCACGGTGGTGCTGGACTCGCTGGTGATCCCCGGCGACGCCAGCTACCCGCCGGACGCGCCGCGCACCGCGCCGCTGTCCACTGTGGTCAACGCGTTCCTGTGGAACCTCGTGCTCGCCCAGGTCCACGACCGCGGCACCGCCGAAGGGCTCGACGTCCCGCTGTGGCGCAGCTCCAATGTGGAGGGTGGCGACGAGGCCAACGCGGCACTGCTGGCCAAGTACGGCGAGATCGTGCCGCGACTGCGCTGACACCTCGTGGGAAAGCACCGGCCGGGCATGCCTTGACGGCGTGCCCGGTCCCCTTTAGCGTCGACATACCGACTGGTCGGTGTGGACCGGTCGCTCCCCGAGGAGGTCCGATGGACAGCGCCACGGCGACGGTGCACGGCGAGTGCGCGCCCGGCTTCGAACCGGTGCGAGCGGCCTTCGAAGAAAACTTCCGCTCCCGCGGCGAGCTGGGCGCGGCGTTCACGGCCATCCGCGACGGCGAAGTCGTGGTGGACCTGTGGGGCGGCTGGTCCGGTCCCGAGCGCACGGCCGAATGGCAGCCGGACACGCTCGCCAACGTGTGGTCGACGACCAAGGGCATGACGGCGATCTGCGCGCACAAGCTGGTCGACGCGGGCGAGCTGGACGTGGACGCGCCGGTGGCGAAGTACTGGCCCGAATTCGCGGCGGCGGACAAGGCGGAGGTGCCCGTGCGGTGGCTGCTCACCCACCGCTCCGGCGTCCCGGGGATCGGCCTCGACCGGCCCGTGCGGGTCGAGGAGCTGTACGACTGGGACCTCATGACGTCGCTGCTGGCGGCCCAGGAACCGTTGTACGTGCCCGGTTCCGCGGGCGGTTACCACGCGCTGGCCTACGGCTGGCTCGTCGGCGAGGTCGTCCGGCGGATCGCCGGGCAGGGCATCCGCGAGTTCTTCGCCGAGCAGGTCGCCGGGCCCCTGGACGCGGACTTTTCGATCGGCTTGGCGTCCGACGCCGACCTGGACCGCTGCGCGACGCTCGTCGACCCGGTCATGACCGAGGAGATGGCCAACGCGCTGGCCACGGCGTTCGCCGCGGCCGGCCCGGTCGCCCAGGCCGCGCTGACCAACCCCCAGCTCGCGGGCCACCACGCGAACGACCCGGCGTTCCGCCGCGCGGTGCTGCCGGCGTTGAACGGCCACGGCACGGCCCGCGCGATCGCCACGATCTACGGAGCGCTGGCCACCGGCGGTCTCCTGTCCGCTCCGGCTCTCGCGAAGGCGCGGGAGAGCCAGGGCAAGGAGATCGACGCGGTCCTCGGCCTGCCGAACGAGTGGGGCCTGGGCTTCTACCTGGGCAGCGACGCCCGCGGTTTCGGCCCGAACCCGGCGGCCTTCGGTCACGACGGCCTGGGCGGCTCGACCGGCGGCGCGGACCCGGAAAACGCAATGTCGTTCGGCTACACGCTCAACCAGCTGGGCCCGCTGATCCGCGACGACCCGCGGAAGATGGCGCTGGTCAACGCGCTCTACGAAAGCCTGGACACCCAGACCCGGTAACCGACGGGCTGAAGGGCACCTTCAGGTGCATGTGATGCGCCGAAGGTGCCCTTCAGCCCGGTCATGCCACCGCGGGCTCCTCGTCCGCGAACTGCGTCGCGTGCAAAGTCGCGTACCGGCCACCGGCGGCCAGCAGTTCCTCGTGCGTTCCGCTCTCGACGATCTCCCCGTGCTCCAGCACCAGGATCTTGTCCGCCGCCCGCACCGTCGACAGCCGGTGCGCGATCACCAAAGCCGTCCGGCCCGCCAGCGCGTGCGTCAGCGCCTCGCCGACGGCCGCCTCGGACTCGGAGTCCAGGTGCGCGGTCGCCTCGTCCAGGATGACCACCTTCGGCTGGGCCAGCAGCAGCCGCGCGATCGTCAGCCGCTGGCGTTCGCCGCCCGACAAGCGGTAGCCGCGCTCCCCCACCGTCGTGTCGAGGCCGTCGGGCAGCGACCGCGCCAGCTCGCCGAGCCGCGCCCGCTCCAGCGCCTCCCAGATCTCGTCGTCCGTCACGCCCGGACGTGCGTAGGCGAGGTTGGCGCGGATCGTGTCGTGGAAGAGGTGCCCGTCCTGCGTTACCACGCCGACGGTTTCCCGCAGCGAAGCGAAAGTCAGGTCCCGGACGTCCACATCGGACAGCCGCACCGACCCGGAGTCCACGTCGTACAGCCGCGGCAGCAGCGACGCGATCGTCGACTTCCCCGCGCCCGAAGACCCGACCAGCGCGACCATCTGCCCCGGCTCGGCGCGGAACGAGATGCCGTGCAGCACCTCGTCGCCACCGCGGTGGTCGAGCGTGGCGACGTCTTCCAGCGACGCCAGCGAGTACCGGTCCGCCGCCGGGTACCCGAACCGGACGTCGGAGAACTCCACCGAGACGCCGTCCGAAGCCGGCAGGGAACGCGCCGACGGCTTCTCCTTGATCATCGGCTCCAGGTCCAGGACCTCGAAGACCCGCTCGAAGGACACGAGCGCGGTCATGACGTCGACGCGGACGTTGGCCAGCGCGGTCAGCGGCGCGTACAACCGCGTCAGCAGCAGCGCGAGCGCGACTACCGTGCCCGGCGCGAGCTTGCCGGTCAGCGCCAGGTACCCGCCGAGGCCGTAGACGAGCGCCTGCGCCAGCGCCGAAACCAGGGTCAGGCTGGTCATGAACCAGCGCGTCAGCATCGCGGTCCGGACGCCGATGTCGCGCACCCGCCCGGCCCGCAGCGCGAAGTCGTCCGCCTCCTGCACCGGCCGGCCGAAGAGCTTGACGAGCGTCGCGCCCGGCGCGGAGAACCGCTCGGTCATCTGCGTCGTCATGCCCGCGTTGAGGTTCGCGGCCTCGCGCTGCAGCCCGGCCATCCGGCGGCCGAGCCGGCGCGCCGGCAGCACGAAGATCGGCAGCAGCACCAGCGCGAGCACCGTGACCTGCCACGACAGCGTCAGCATGACGGCCAGCGACAGCGCCAGCTGGATCGTGTTGGTGACCAGGCCGGACAGCGTCGCGGTGAACGTCCGCTGCGCGCCGATGACGTCGTTGTTCAGCCGCGAGACCAGCGCGCCGGTGCGGGTGCGGGTGAAGAACGCGATCGGCATCCGCTGCACGTGCTCGAACACCGCGCGCCGCAGGTCGAAGATGATGCCCTCGCCGATGCGCGCGGACTGCCACCGCTCGACCAGGCCGAACCCGGCGTCGGCGATCGCCAGCGCGGCGATGACGACGGCGAGCCAGACGACCAGCGGCAGGTCACGCCCGCCGACGATCGCGTCGACCACCTTGCCCGCCAGCACCGGTGTCGTCACCGCGAGGACCGCCGAGACGACGGTCAGCACGAGGAAGGCCAGCAGCCGCCGCCAGTGCGGCCGCGCGAACCGCGCCACGCGTTTCAGCGTGCCGCGGCTCAGCCCCTTCGGCACGTCGTTGGCGCGCATCGCCGAGCTCAGCAGCGCCCAGGTGTTGTCCATGGGAACCCCCAGTCTCAAAACCTCTACTATAGCTGAGGTTTTCTCCGGATATGACCTGGACAACGCGGCCGCTGTCCGATTGCTTCCCGTCGCCGTTCACTCCCCGCGAACAACGCGGCGCAGCGCGCCCCGGAACTGCTCGGCATCCGCGAGAGGCGCCAGCAACTGCGTCTCGGCCTCGCGCGTCGCCTCCTCGCCCGCCGCGCGGACCCGCTCGCCTTCGCCGGTGAGCGTCACGAGGCGCTTGCGACGGTCGCCCGGCGCGACCTCGCGCCGGACCAGTCCCTTGTCCTCCAGCTCGTCGACGAGCGCGACCATCGTCGTCCGGTCGATGCCCAGCCGCGCCGCGCCGTCCTGTTGCGACAGCGCCGGGCCGTCGCCGAACAGCGTGAGCAGCGCGAGCTGGCGGCCGGTGATCCCCAGCGGCGCGTACCGCGGCTCGGCCAGTTCGGCGAGCCGCAGCTGGGCGTGCTTGAGCAGGTAACCGAGCCGCCGCGTGACGGCGGGCGGCGCACCGGGGTCGCTGGACATGCGAGAACTCTACCCTTACGCTGATCGTCAGTTATACTGATGATTCTTCGTACTGATAATCAGGAGACCACTATGACCACGATCGGGCTCAAGCCACCGCAGCAGCACCTCGGCGTCGCCGCGCTCCGCGAGGTCTGGGCCATCGCCGACGACGCCGGGTTCGACGGCTGCTGGGTGTTCGACCACCTCGCCCCGATGGGGCCCGACCGCACCGGCGACGTCTTCGACGGCTGGACGCTGCTGGCCGCGATGGCCGAGGCGACGAAGCGGGTGCGCATCGGCTGCCTGGTGTCGGGGAACACCAACCGCCACCCGGGCACCTTCGCGAAGATCGCCGCGACGGTCGACCACCTCTCCGGCGGCCGGCTCGACGTCGGCCTCGGCGCGGGCGGCGACGCGCTCACCGACGCGATGATGGGCACGCCGACGCCGCCGCCGGTCGAACGCGTCGAACGGCTCGCCGAAGCCTGCGAAATCCTCCGTCTGCTGTGGACTCGGCCGGCGACGGACTTCTCCGGGAAGCACTACCGGTTGACGGGCGCGCTCAGCGATCCCAAGCCGGTGCAGCCGAAGCCGCCGCTGTGGCTGGGCAGCAGCGGGGAGAAGCGCGGCCTGCGGGTCGTCGCCGAGCACGCCGACGTCTGGCTCAACGCGGCTCTGCCAGGCACGGAAATCGCCGAGCTGCAACGGCTTTCGCGCGTGCTCGACGAGCACTGCGCGGCGGTGGGCCGCAACCCGGCGACGATCCGCCGGGCCGTGCAGTTCCGGCTGCCGTCCGTTGCGGACAGTGCGCTGCGGCTCGCGCAAAGCTACGTCCAAGCGGGCTTCACCGAGCTGGTGCTGATGCCGACCGGGCACGACGACGTCGTCAAGGCGGCGGAAGCGGCCGCGGAACTCCTCCCCCGCCTGCGCGACGTCGGCTGAACCGGGCAGCGGGGCCCTCGGTAGCCTCAAGAGGTGGAAACGGAGGTGGGCCGGGCGCCCGCATGGCGGCGCACGGCACGGCTCTTCACGGCCCCCACGCGCGTACCCGGCGTCGCCGCCCTGCGCTGGGACCTGGGCTTCTACCTCGCCTGCCTGGCCTTCGCGCTGCCGACCGCGCTCTTCTCCGAGTTCTACGGCTACCGCGTCTGGGGTAACTTCGCGACCGTCGCGTACGGCTTCGGCGCGCTGCACAGCGGGTGGCTGCTGCTCTCCGCGCGCACCGGCCGTACGCCGCACGGAGTACTCGGCTCGCGCTGGTGCGGCATCGCCGCCGTCGCGTTGTTGGCAATGATCCTTCCGTTGCTGCTTCTGGTGATCCGGCGACTGACCGGCGTGGACTGGCTGATCACGCCGTTCTCGTGGGCCGCGCAGCCCGAGGTCTGGGTGATCGAGCGGTCCGCGGATCTGCTGCTGCACCACGGAACCCCGTACATCGACGTCACCGCGCTCAATCGGGCGCCGGAAGTCAACGACTACACCCCCTACGGCCCGGTCATGGCGGTCTTCGGCCTGCCGCGCGCGCTGTTCGGCGGCACCCCGCTCGCCGACGCGCTCACCGACGCCCGCTGGATGTTCGCCCTCGCCGCCTGCGCGTGCGTGCTGGGCACGTTGAAGCTGCTGAAGTGGCCGAAGGTGCCGGTCGGCGCCGCGCAGCTCGCGCTGGCCTGCCCGCTGACCGCGCTCACCTGGGCCGTCGCCGGGCCGGACCTGGCGATCGTCGGGTTGCTGGTGCTCGCCTGCGCGCTCGCCGCCACCGGGCGGACCGCGTGGTCGGGCCTGGTGCTGGCGCTGGTCGTCAGCGCGAAGCTCATCGTCGCGCCCGCGGCCGCGGTGCTGGTGGTGTTCGTGCTGGTACGGCGCGGAGAGGGCCTCGACTGGCCCGCGGCCGGGCGGTTCGCCTCAGCGCTGGTGGCGACGACGGCCGCGCTGCACCTGCCCGTCTACCTGGTGGATCCGGCGGCGTTCGTCGAGCACGTCTTCCGGTTCCCCCTCGGGATGGGCGCCGTGCGGTCGCCCGCGGCGAGCCCGTTGCCGGGCCACCTGATCGCCGAACTCGGCGCCTTCGGCCGGGTGACGGCGTTCGTGCTCGTCGGCGCCGCGGCCGTGGCCATGCTGGTCTGGCTGGTGCGCCGGCCCCCCGCGAACGGCTCCGGCGCAGTCCTGCGCATCGCCGTCGGACTCGGCGCGTTGATCCTGCTCACCCCGGCCACCCGCTACGGCTACCTGGTGTACCCGCTGGTCCTGCTCGGGGCCCACCTGGTGTTCCGCGTGGCCGAAGCTCCCGCTGCGCCCCCCGCGCAGCAGTCCTCGGCTACTTCTTCTTGACCCGGGTGGCCCCGCCGCGCCCCCGCAGCTGGACTCCGGACTCCGACAGCACCCGGTGGACGAACCCGTAGGACCGGCCCGTCGACTCCGCGAGGGCCCGGATGCTCGAGCCCTTCTCGTATTTCTTCTTCAGGTCAGCGGCCAGCTTGTCGCGCGTGTTGCCGGTGATCCGCGCGCCTTTCTTGAGATCAGCCACGTCGATCGCCTTCCCGCCGAGAGTGTTCTGGGCCACATATCGGCCCCTGCCGGGGCAATGATCGAACACTGAGCGCCGGATTGCCAGACGACAGCCGCAAAACAGCCGAAATTGCGATCACATTGGGCCATTCCAGTGCCGGGCGGGAGTGATCTTGCACCCGAATGGACGCATCGATCACGCGAGCTGGACAAGTTCCAGGTAGTCCGCCGACCAGTGGTCCTCGGTGCCGTCGGGCAGCAGGATGACCCGCTCGGGCTCGAGCGCCTCGACCGCGCCGGGGTCGTGCGTGACCAGCACGACGGCGCCCGCGAAGCTGCGCAAAGCGTCCAGGACCTGGGCCCGGCTGGCCGGGTCCAGGTTGTTCGTCGGCTCGTCGAGCAGCAACACGTTGGCAGCGCTGGAGACCAGGCCCGCCAGCGCGAGCCGGGTCTTCTCACCACCGGAAAGCGTCCCGGCGGGCTGGTCGAGTTGTTCGCCGGTGAAGAGGAACGAGCCGAGCAGGTTCCGCAACTCCTGAGCACCGGTGTCGGGTGAGAGATGTCGGATGTTTTCCCACACCGACGCATCATGATCAAGAGTTTCGTGTTCCTGAGCGTAATAGCCCAAACGCATTCCGTGACCCGGTACGATCTCGCCGGTGTCCGGGGTTTCCATTCCGCCGAGGAGCCGGAGCAAAGTCGTCTTTCCCGCGCCGTTCAACCCGAGTACGACGACCTTCGAACCGCGATCGATCGCGAGGTCGACCCCGGTGAAGATTTCCAGCGAGCCGTAGGACTTCGAGAGGCCTTCGGCGGTGAGCGGCGTGCGGCCGCAGGGGGCGGGGTCCGGGAACTTGATCCGGGCCACCTTGTCGGCCTGCCGGGTCTCGTCGAGCGCGGACAGCATCTGCTCGGCGCGGCGCGCCATGTTCTTGGCCGCCACGGCCTTCGTGGCCTTCGCGCCCAGCTTCGCGGCCTGCTGCTGCAGGGCCGACGCCTTCTTCTCGGCGTTGGCGCGTTCGCGGCGGCGGCGCTTCTCGTCGGTGGCGCGGGCGTCGAGGTAGCGCTGCCAGCCCATGTTGTACAGGTCGAGCTCGCCGCGGGTGGCGTCGAGGAACCACACCTTGTTGACGACGTCGGCCAGTAGCTCGACGTCGTGGCTGATCACGACCAGGCCGCCGTCGTGCTGCTTGAGGAACCCGCGCAGCCAGTTGATGGAGTCGGCGTCGAGGTGGTTGGTCGGCTCGTCGAGCAACAGGATCGTCTCGGACTTGCCGCCGGCGCCCGCTTCGGCCGCGGCGAACAGGATCCGCGCCAGCTCGACGCGACGGCGCTGCCCACCGGAGAGCGTCTGCAGCGTCTGGGCGAGGATGCGGTCGGCCAGGCCGAGGTTCGAGCAGATCCGCGCGGCTTCGCTCTCGGCGGCGTACCCGCCGAGCGACGCGAAGCGCTCTTCGAGCCGGGCGTAGCGGTTGATGGCCTTGTCGCGCGCGGCTTCGTCGACGAGCTCGGCCATCGAGGCCTGCGCCTTTTCCATGTCGCGCATCAGCTTGTCGAGGCCGCGCGCGGACAGCACGCGGTCCTTCGCCGTGACCGAGAGGTCGCCTTCGCGCGGGTCCTGCGGCAGGTAGCCGAGCTCACCGCTGCGGCGGACCTCGCCGGCGTGCGGCTCGCCTTCGCCGGCGAGGACCTTCAGCGAGGTGGTCTTGCCCGCGCCGTTGCGGCCGACGAGGCCGATGCGGTCGCCGGGCTGGATGCGGACGGTGACGCCGTTGAGCAGGATGCGCGAACCCGCGCGCAGCTCAAGGCCGGTGGCCGTGATCAAGGGGAACTCCCGTGGACGGGGGTGAACGGAGGACAGCGTCAGGCGGCCGCGGGGGCCGCGGCGTCACTCCAGCTGGATATCCACGGTCCCCAGTGTACGGGCCGGGGTCGAGCGGTTTTCCGGACGTGTGCGGTCTCACCCGTCGCGCAGGGTGACCTGCACCGACAGCGCCCGCGCGGCGGCGTCCTCGAGCACGGCGTAGCTCGGCTCGCCGACGTCCAGCACCCGTGGTTCCGCACGGGCGAACAGCGGCGTCAGCCGGCGGTCCTCGCGCAGCTCGTCGAGGGCCCGCCGGTCGCCGCCGAGCACGACGGCGTCCACTTCGGACAATCTCGGCACCAGGACTTCGAAGACGTCCTTGGCCGCGTCCTGGAGCGCGTGCCGCGCCTGACCCGCGCGACGGCGGGCGAAGCGCTGCTGCGACCAGCCGCCCGCGGCGGAGCGGCCCTGGACGAGGTGCCGGTCGGTGCGGGAGACCTCGATCCGGCCGTCCCGCGCGACGCCGACGCTGTGGCCGCCACGGCGCACCAGCACGAGGGCGATCGTCCGCGGCCGGAGTGCGTGCGCGACGAGCGTGTCGACGGAGGGTTCTTCGAGGGGTCCGAAAGGGACGGTCGCGGTCGCGGTGGCGCCGTCGGCCGCGGTCACGCGTACTTCGCGCGGTGCTCCCGAAGTGGCGACGATCCCGCCGTGCGAGGCGGCGAAGCGTTCGAACCAGCCGGCGAGCCGCTCCGGCGGTACCTCGACGGCGCGTCCGCCACCGGAGACCTGCCGCGCTTTCGCCATGGGGAAAACGGTACGGGGCCGCCGCGATCACCGCGACGGCCCCGCAACGAACTACTGCTTACAGCGGGTGGACCGGGCCGTTGTTCGTGTAGCCCCGCACGTTCGACGGCGCGCCGGCCGCCGGGGGCTGCACGAACCCGTTGATGTGCAGAGCGACCGAGCGGATCGAGCCGGCGTCGCCGCCCGCCGCGTCGACCACGCCGAACGTCCACGTGCCGTCGACCGCCGCGCCGGTCAGGCCGCCGGTCAGCGCCTGCGTCGGCCGCCACGAACCGGTGAACGGCGCGTTGGCCGAGGTCACCGTGCTGAACGCGGCCGCGGCGTTGTCCGCGAAGACGACCTGGCACAGGTTCTTGCCGGAGCCGCCGTTGCGCTGGAACACCGTCGCCTTGGCACCCGAAGGCGCCGTCAGCGTGCCGACCAGGTCACCGACGTAAGAGTGGTTGAGCCCCACCGTCGTCGAGGTCGGGTCGGTGCTGCACGTGGTGCCGTCCACCGAGAACGTCACCTTGGACGCGCGGCCGACCCCGGTGACCGGGATGCTCACCGACGCCCCGACCGGGCTGTTGTCCGGGATCGCCACCGGCGCGCCGGCGTAAGCGAAGTCCTGCGCGACCGGCGACGGGGTGCCGACCGGGAGCGAGAACGACGTCGTCGTCGGCGAGTGCGCCCCGGCGAAGGTGACGCGGGCGTTCAGCACGACCGGCGCGCCGAGCTGCTGTGTCGCCGGGACGGTGATGGTGAAGTCGTTGACGCCGGTCTGTCCCGGGCTGATGGTGCCGTAGGACTTGGACCGCGGCGCCACCGTGACACCCGGGGTCGGGCTGCTGAGCACGACGCTGGTGGACACGGCGGTGCCGTCGCCTTCGTTGGTCACCGGCAGCGTCACCTTGGCGGTGTCGCCCGGGTCGAGCGCGGAGCCGCCGTCGGCCGGGGTGACCGTCGGCTGCTTCGCCACGGCAAGGGGCTGCGGGCTGGCGCCAGTGTAGGCGAGCACCTTGTCCGCGAGGATGACGCCGGCGCCGGTGAAGTTGTCGCGGCCCGGGGTTTCGATGTCGATCGCGGTGTTGATCAGCGCCTCGCGCACCTCGGACGGCGGCAGGCCGGGGTTGCCGGACAGCACCAGCGAGGCGATGGCGGCCGCGTGCGGCGCGGCGGCCGAGGTGCCGAAGAACGGGTTGAACCCGGTCACGCTGGTCTGCACGCCGTCGGCCGCGGTGATCTCCGGCTTGTTCCGGACCTCGCCGCCGGTCGAGGACACGTTGCCCGGGGTGATGGGCGTGCCGTCGGCTTCGTAGAACACGCGGCGCGGGCCGTCGGAGGTGAACCGCTCGGCCTTGGTGGTGCTGCTGAACGCGCCGGGGTACGGGCCCGCCGGGTTGGCCGGGTCACCGGGCTCGAGGGCGCGGCCGAAGGCCTTGGCCGCCGGAGCCGCCGCGACGCTGAAGGCGTCCCGCGCGGCCGAGTGGCCGACCGTGACACCCGGGGTGTTGTAGGCCTTGAGGCCGTCCGCCGAGTCCTTGAACCGGCCGCGCAGCGCGGACAGCGACAGGTAGCGGTTCTGGCCGGAGAACTTCACGACGGCCAGGCGCAGCCCGGTGCCGCCGAAGAGCGGCGTCTGCAGGATCTCGTACGGGTCCTGGGTGCCGTCCTGGACGTTCTGGCTGAAGCTGACCACGGCCCCCGCGGCGTTGAGCAGGTAGAGGTCGTAGTCGTTGGCCGAGTGCCCGATCGGGTCGGACCAGTGCAGCGTCACCGGGACCCCGGCCGAGGAGGCGTCGGAGACGGGCTCGTAGATCTGGTTGCCCGCGGCGCCGGCGAAGTTGTGCGCGACACCGGCGAACTTGCCGACCGACTTGCCGGAGTCGACGAAGTCGCCTTCCCAGTGCCCGGCGGTGCCGTCGGCGACGTTGCCCTCGTTGCCCGCCGACGAGAAGTACAGCGCGCCGTCCGCGGTCACGTCGTTCACGGCCTGGGCGATGATCCAGTCCTGGAACGGGGATTCCTTGAAGTAGATGACGTCGTCGACGATGACGTCGCAGTGCGACTCGAAGCGCAGCTTGCGGATGTTGTCCGCGAAGCTGGCGTCGGAGTTGAACGCCGAGGCGAAGCCGAGCGCGGCGTTGGGCGCGAGGTCGTGGATGATCTCGAGCATCGCGGTGCCCTCGTCGCCCTCGCCCTCCTGACCGGCGATGACGTCGACGTTCGGCGGGAGCTCGCCCTTGGCCTGCGAGGCCGCGAGGGAGTCGACGCCGTCGGACAGCGCGCACGCCTTGACGCCGACGCCGGTGACGCCGAACTGCTGGCGGGCGAGGTCGGCGTTGTGGGCGCGGTCGCCCTCGCTGGTCAGGGTGGCGGCCGCGGCGGCGCTGCGCTGCGACTTCGCGGCGACCGCCTGCCGCAGCTCGCCCGCGATGCGGTCGGCCTTCTGCTGCTTGGTTTCCGTCTTGGCCGGCGTCGTCGCCGGGGTGGCCAGCTCGCGGGCGGTCATGGCCTGGTCGGCCTGCTCGACGCGCCGGACGTCGCCGCGCGCGGCGATCGCGGTGACCTGGTTGAGCGGGACCTCGGCGCGGACGCTGCCGTAGCGGTCGGACACCGCGCGGATGCCCGCCCCGGCCTTGGTCAGCGAGCCGATGAGGTCCGGGGTGACCTTGCTCGCGCGGATGTCGACCAGGACGGTCCCGGCCGAAGACACCGCGGCCCCCGACTGCAGCGCGGTCAGCTGCTTGGCGACGCCCTTTTCGGCGACGAGCAGCTTGCTGTCCACTTTGGATTCGGCGGCCGAGCGGCCGGTCTTGACCGCCTGCAGCGCGGCGATCTGCTGCTGGGCGGTTTCGGTGAAGGCGTCCGGTGTGGACGCGGTGGCGGCGCCCGCGGCGGGCGGCGACACGAGGCCGAGCGCGGCGAGCAGTGCCGCGGCTCCGGCGGTGAGGACGGTGGATCTCGATCTCGTGGAACGGGTACGACGCACGGGCGCCCTCCGAATCTCCAGGCGCGTGCCCCGACTCACGCTGACCGATCGCCGGTGATCACCGGCGGGATCAAGCTAAGTACGGTGAGTGCATCGTAAAAAGCGGCCGTTGGAGTGACAAAGGACGGATAATTTCCGGAACCGGCCACAGGTCGTAGGCCGTTCAGCGCAACCGGATGCCGATCACCGGACAACCACCGGACAACGGGTTCGCCACGTGCAACGGGCGTCCGCGGCGGCGAAACCCGTTACCGCGCGCTCAGAGCACGAACGAGTCCGACCACGGCTGCGTGGCCCGGCCCGACAGCGCGTCCAAAAGGGTCACCGCCTGCTTGTCGGTCAGCGAAGCCACGAAGTCCACGACCGCGCGGCCCCGCGCCAGGCCGCGCACGGCGTCCGGACCGGACACCGGCTCCCCGGTCGCGCCGACCAGCAGCTCCGGCGCCGTGCGCGCCAGCCCCGTGTACTCCGCGTGCGCCAGCTCGACCAGGTCGTGCAACCGCCGCGGCAGCCGCGAAACCTCGTCGCGGTCCGACAGCCACGCGTCGAGCGCGTCGACCAGGCTGGTCACCAGCCCGGCCTGGCCGCGCTGGTGCAGCGCGAGGTCCGGGCGCAGCAGCACGAACCGGCGGTGCACGAACTTGAGCACCTGGACCTCGTGCCACTGCGCGGGCCGCAGCGAGACGTGGCCGGCGCGGGTGGACGGGTTCGCCAGCACGAACACGCCGTCGACCAGGCGGGCGGTCCAGTTCGCGGAGAACGCCGCCGTCGCCTGCTCGGCCTCGATCGAGCCGTCGAACTCCCCGCCGAGCAGGCCGTCGACCAGTTCCGCGCGCACCCGCGCGACGGCCGCGGCGAAGGCGTCGTCGTCGACGATCCACGCGTCCTTGACGTGCATGCGGCGGCGGACGCGCTCGAGCGAGCGGCCCGGACGGCGCAGTTCGGCGTGCAGCGTCTCGTCGTCGAGCGCGGCCAGCTCGCCCGCGTGCTCCAGCCACTCCCCCAGCTCCGCCGCCACCGGCGCGTGCTGCAGGACGCCGATGCGGTGGAAGTCCTGCAGGTCGTGGATGGCGTAGGCGATGTCGTCGGCGGTGTCCATCACGGACGCTTCGACCGTCTGCTGCCAGCCTTCGACGCGCCCGGCGAACGCCGCGCGCGCCTGCTCGAAGTCGTCGAGTTCGGTGGCGTAGGCGGAGAACTTGGCCGCGCCGGTGCCGGGCAGGTCCTCGGGCTCGCCGGCCCCGCGCGGCGGGACGGCCATCGCCGACGGGTGCGGCGCCGGGTGGTGCAGCCGCAGCCACGGGTACTTGAGGACGGCGGCGCGCACCGCCGTGGTGAGGTCGAGCCCGATCGCCGACGGCCCGCGCACGTCGGTCGTGGTGATGATGCGGAACGACTGCGCGTTGCCCTCGAAGCCGTCGGCGAGGCCGAAGCGGTGCCGGGCGATGCGGTCCAGCGTCTGCTCGCCGAGGTGCCCGAACGGCGGGTGCCCGAGGTCGTGCGCGAGCGCGGCGGCTTCGGCGACGTCGGGGTCGCAGCCGCCCAGCTTGTCGGCCAGGCCGGCGTCGGGGCCAGTGGTGATCCGCTCGGCGACGGCGCGGGCGACCTGCGCGACCTTCAGGCTGTGGGTCAGCCGGTTGTGCAGCAGCCCGGCCCCGCCGGCGCTGACCACCTGCGTCACCCCGCCGAGACGGGCGAAGAACGGCGAGGCGGCGATGCGGTCGCGGTCGATCCGGAACGGGCTGGTCGCCAGGTCGGTGAACCCGCCGGCACCGGCCGCCGGGTCGCGCCGCAGCCTCCGCGGGTCGATCTCCTGATCCATGCGCCCGACCTTATCCGGCTTCACCCGAACGGCGGGCAGGCGCGTGGGTACCCCCCAGTCATGTCCCGAGCGATGGTCACCACGCTGGCAGCACTCTCGTTCGCCCTGGTCGCCTGCGGCGGCTCACCAGCCGCACCCGGCGCGAGTTCGCCACCGGAGCCGTCGTCGACCTCGGCGAAGCTGATCAAGGTCCCGGACGTCTCCGGCATGAACCACCAGGACGCCCAGAACGCGATGCAGCGCGCCGGCCTCTACAACCTGCGCGAAGTCGACGGCACCGGCCAGGGCCGCGCGCTGGTGGTCGACCGCAACTGGGTCCAGACGGGCCAGGACCCGGCCGCGGGCACCGAGGTCCCGGCCGACGCGGTGATCACGCTGACGGCGGTCAAGGCCGGCGAGCGTTAGGCTTCCGGCCCGGACCGCCGTCATGGCCGCCGAGCGCGGAGCCCCGGCCACCACCGAAACGCCGCCACCCTCCTGACCGCCGCCAACGCCGCCCGGCCCTAAGCCTCCGGCTGGGCCGTGTAGGCGGCCAGGCAGCGGTCGGCCTGGGCGCGGGCCTTCGCCTGGTCTTCGCCGCCCGCGACGTGGGCCTCGTACCAGGCTTCGTTCGCCGCCGTCACGAACCCGATCCCTTCCGGGGACGCCATCCAGGCCATCGCCTCGGCCGGGTCGACCACGTACCCGGGGTCGGCGGCCAGGTGCCGGACCAGGGCGGTCAGCGCCATGTCCCAGCCGACGCCGACCGCGCCCGGGCCGAATTGCTCCCAGTGGTCGTCGACGTGGGCCGTGTGCTCCAGCTCGAAGCGCGTGCCCGAGCCCTCGGGGGTGAGCCGGACCTCGATCCAGCTGACTCCGCCGTGCATCTCCCAGGTCGCGGCGAAGCTCTTCGGCGGGTCGCAGCGCTCGACCGTGCCGCCCGCGTTGCCCTCCAGCTGGTACTTCCCGCCGAGCTTGAGCTCGCCGCTGACCGGCAGGAACCAGCGCGGGATGCGCTCGGCGTTGGTCACCGCGTCCCACATGTCGTCGACGTCGGTGTCGTAGACCTGGCTGATGGTCATCACGCGCGCCTCCCCCGCTTCGAGCGCGCGGCGGCCGACCGTCCGGCGGACGGCGCTGATCTGGTGGCTGACCTCGATCACGAACTTTCTCCTTCGGTGTTTCGCCGGGCGCGCTTGCCGCGGGCGATTTCGGTGGCCAGTGCGTCGAGCGGCGGGGTCCAGAACCGGCGGAACCGGTCCAGCCAGGCGTCGACGTCGCGCAGCGGGTCGTGCCCGACCGCGTACAGCCGCCGCGTGCCGTCCTGGCGGACGACCGCGAAGCCGTTGTCCCGCAACACCTTCAGATGTTGCGACACCGCCGGCTGCGAGATGCCGAACTCGGCCCGGATCACCTCGGTCACCGCGCCGGCGGCCCGCTCGCCGTCGGCCAGCAGCTCGAGGATCCGGCGGCGGACCGGGTCGCCGAGGACGTCGAACGCGTGCACGTCGTCAAGCTACAAGCAGCCACTTATATAAGTCAAGCGTGAACCAGTGGCGGACGTCACGCTGCGTTACTCCGATGTGGGTAACGGTGGTGAACATCAGTCGACATCCGTTTCGTTTCGCGGCCGGACCCGCGACGATCGGGGCGTGAAGTCGCCACGCGCGGTCCGCTTCGCCTTCCAGCCGCTGTACAGCCTCCACACGGGGGGCGTCGTGGCTCACGAAGCGCTGGCCAGGCCGGGCCAGGGCACCGTCCCCGAGCTGCTCACCGAGGCGCGCCGCGAAGGCCGCCTCGCCGAGGTCGACCTCGGCCTCGCGATCGCCGCCGTCCGGCAGGACGAGACGGCGCTCCCCCTGCACCTCAACCTCTCCGCGCGGACCCTCGCGGCGCCGGCGGCGATGTACGACGACCTGCTGGCCGAGCTCGGGAACGCCGGGCGCCGCACCCGCGACGTCGTCCTCGAGATCGGGCCGCCGTTCGCGCCGCTGCCGGCCGACCGCGCGCTGGCCGGGATGCGCGCGCTCACCGAGCTCGGCTTCCGGCTCGCGCTCGACGGCCTCGGCCGCGGCGACCTGCCGCTCGGCCTGCTCGTCGACGCGCCCGTCGACCTGGTCAAGCTCGACCGCACGGTGCTGCGCGGGCTGCCGGACGACCAGGCGTCGGTCGCCGTCGTCGAGGCGCTGCTGCACTTCACCAACCGCACCGGCACGCGGCTGGTCGCGACCGGCGTGGAGACCGACGCGCAGCTCGACGCCGTCCGCGGCCTCGGCGTCCGGATCGCGCAGGGGAACCTGCTGGCCCCGCCGACCGCCGCCGGTCCCGCCCCGGCGCTGCTCACGCGGCCCCAGCAGGCCCCGCGCGCGCCGGGTCCGGCGCAGTGCGTCGGCGACTTCCTCCGGCCGGCCACGACGCTGCCGGAGTCCGCGACCTGCGACGAGGTCCGCGAGGTGCTGGCGGCGGCCGACGCGCCCTCGGGCGTCGTCGGGGTCGACGAGCTGAACCGGCCGCGCTGGTCGGTCGACCGGACGCGGTTCCTGGTCGCGGTCACCGGCCCGTACGGGCACGCGCTGCACGCGAAGCGCCCGGCGGCGCGGCTCGCGGACACGCCACACACGATCGAGGCCCGCGCGGGCGCGATGGAGTTCCTCGAGCTGGTCACCGACGCCGACTGGGGCCGCACCGGCGACGACGTCGTGGTGGTCGACGAGGCCGGCCGCTGCCTCGGCGTGGTGCTGGTGACCGAGGTGGTGCGCGGGGTGGCCGAGGCGAAGGTCGAGGCCGCGGCGGCGCTGAACCCGCTGACCCGGCTCCCGGGCAGTGACACGGTGGCCCGCGACGTCGCCCGCCGGATCACGATCGGCGAGCCGTTCGTGGCGGCGTGGCTGGACATCGACGCGTTCAAGGCGGTCAACGACACGGCGGGCTTCGCGGCGGGCGACGACCTGATCCGCGAACTGGGCGGCGCGCTGACGGCGTTGTCCGGGCAGCTGCGGCGGATGCGGGTGAGCCACGTGGGCGGCGACGACTTCCTGGTGGTCTGCGACGTCGACGAGATCGCGACGGTGGCGGGGGCGCTGCTGGACCGCCACTGGACGGCGGACGGGATGCCGGTGACGGTGTCGCTGGCGACGCTGGTGTGTGCGAGCGGGTCGATCCGGTCCTATCAGGAGGTTTCCCGGCTGCTGGCGCCGTTGAAGAAGCGCGCGAAGGCGGTGCCGGGGTCGAGCTGGGTGCTGAGCCGGCCGGGCGCGGACCGGGTGGAAGTGCTGCGCGGCATCGGCACCCGAGGTCTCCAGGCGGCCGCCGGTTAGGACGGGCCCAAGCGCCCCAATGCGGCCTTCGTTGCGTCTCACGCACCCAAGGCGCCTGCCAACTGGGTCCGGATTGCCTCGGTCGCCCAGGTCACGTAGTCCTCGTGCGGCCAGCCGCACACCCCGGTCAAGTGGTCGTAAGCCTCGTGCGACGTCAGCAACCCGATCGCATCAGCCAACCGGTCCGAAGCCGGCACCCCCGCCTCCTCGAGCCGTGCCACGATCTCCGCGCGGCGGGCCACCACCAATTCCGCGCGGACCGCCGCCACCGCGGGGTCGGCCATCGCCGCCGTCGTGAACGCGCGCCAGATCGGCAGCGACCGGCGGACGCCCGCGGCCAGCCGCGCGACCATCTCCGGCAGCTCCTCCAGCCTGCCGCGCCCCACCAGGCCGTCCAGGTTCACCGCGTCCGGGTTGCCCGCGAAGCCGTCCCGGAACGCGGCCAGCAGCAGGTCCGCCTTGCGCCCGGTCTGCGTGACCGTCTCCAGGCTCACCCCCGCCGCGGCCGCGATCTGCCGCATGCTCGTGCCCGCGTACCCGCGCTCGGCGAACAGCCGCCCCGCCGCCGCGACCACGTTCGCGCGGGTCTGCCGGGCTCGCGCCGAGCGCACCGGCGACGAGTAGTTCCGTCGTTCGGGTATCGTCATCAATTGGATAGTACAGCGTATCGGTCAATCAAGGGGGAGCCATGGCCCGCGTACTCGTCTGCGTCCAACCCGCTCGCGGCCACGTCGGCCCGACCAAGCCGATCGTCGAAGCCCTGCTCGCCGACGGCCACGACGTCACCGTCGTCACCGGCGAGCGCTACCGGGAGGCCTTCGGGAAAGCCACCGTGAAACTCCTGCCACCGGAAGCCGACTTCGACGAAACCGACCTCGACGGCTCGATCCCCGGCCGCGCCGGGAAACGCGGGCTGCGGCTCGCCCGGTTCGAACTCGCGAACTTCGTGAACACCCTGCCCGCCCAGCTGGGCGTCCTGGACCTCGACGTCGACGTCGTCCTGTGCGACCCGCTCTTCATGGCCGGTCTCGCGCTGGTCCGCCGCGAGCGCCGGCCACGCGTGCTGGTGCTGGGGTTCCTGCCGTTCATGCCCCCGGTGCCGAGCGGCCCGAACAGCGCGTTCCTGAAGGTGCTGGCACCGTGGGTGCTCGGGCCGGCGCAGCGACGGGCCCGTGCGGTGCTGGGCGAGGACCCCGGCATGCTCTTCGCGGACTGGCCCCTGCACAGCGACGGCGTCCTGCAGATGACGTGCCCCGGTTTCGAATATCCCCGCCCGAACGCGCCGCTGCACTTCATCGGCCCGACGACGGTCAGCGCCGCGAACGAGCACCCGCTGCCGCCGTGGTGGGCCGACCTCGACGGCTCCCGGCCGATCGTGCACGTGACCCAGGGAACGGTGGCCAACGACGACCTGAGCCGGCTCGTCGAACCCGCGATCGAGGCGCTGGCCGGCGAAAACGTGCTGCTCGTCGTGACGACGTGCGGCGGCACCCTGCGGCCCGGGCCGCTGCCGGCCAACGTCCGCGTCGCCGATTTCCTGCCCTACGACGACCTGCTCCCCCGCTGCGCCGCGGTGGTCACGAACGGCGGCTACGGCGGCGTCAACCACGCCCTCCGCTACGGCGTGCCGCTCGTCGTGGTCGGCGCCAGCGAGGACAAGCGCGAGGTCGCCGCCCGCGTCACCTGGTCCGGCGCGGGGATCGGCCGCGCCCGGAGTTCGGCCTCGCCGAAGGCGCTGCGGCGGGACGTCCGCGCCGTCCTGGACGAGCCGCGCTACCGTGACCGGGCGAAGGAGCTGGCCGCCGAGATGGCGGCCGGGCCGTCGATGGCCGAGGTGGTCGAGCTGATCACGACGAGCTGAACCGCTCGTCGACCTCCTCCGCCGTCAACCCGAAGTCCTCCAGGCGGTAGCGGTGCGCCGGCTTCCGGTCCCCCGACCGGCTTTCCGAGTGCAACGCGGTCATCGCCGCGCATGCCTCGTCCGTCAAGGACAGTCCGAAGTGGTCGTACACAGTGGACACCGTGCCGATCGGGTCGGCGACGAAGTCCTCGTACGCCACGTCGCAGAACTGGGCTGCGTCGTACTTCGCCCGCGCCGTGCGGAACTCTTCCGCGCCGCGGGCCCAGAGGTCGAGCTGGGACCTGCCGATCACCTCGCCGCGGAACTTCGCCGACCAGCCGTCGGCCGCCTTCTCGGCGAGGCTGCACATCGAGCCCATGATCGTGCTCGGCGCGCGGTGGGTCTGGATCACCAGCGCGTCCGGGTACGCCGCCATCAGCGCGTCCAGCGCGAACAGGTGGCTCGGGTTCTTGAGCACCCACCGCTTGCCCGCGTCCGGCAGCCCGATGAGCTGCAGGTTGCGCCGGTGCCGGGCGTACGCGTCCGTCCAGTCCTGCTTCGCGAGCCAGCGCGAGTACCGCGGCACGTGCGCCAGGCACTCGAAGGAGATCGACCGCATCGACTGGCGCAGCAGCTGCCAGCACTCCTCCACCTGGTCCGCGGACATGTGGTGCACACCCATGAACTCCGGGTGCTCGACGTGGTGGCGCTCGTAGCCGGCCTGGATCCCCTGGTACACCGGGTTGTCCGCCCACGTCTCCCGCGGCGGGCGCGGCTGCGGGACCTCGGCGAGCCAGACTTCCAGGCCCTGGTGCCCCGGGTCTTCGGCGAGCAGCCGGTGCAGCGCGGTCGTGCCGGTGCGGGGCAGGCCCGTCACGAAGATCGGCCGTTCGATCGCCACTTCCGCCGAGGCCGGATGCTGCTTCCAGCCCGCCTCACTGAGCAGCCGGGCGACGAGCGCGCCGCGCAGCATCGCGCGGTGCACCTTGTTGCCGTACGGCGTGAGGTCCTCGTCCGCCTCGTACGACTCCAGCAGCACGCGCAGGCCCTCGACGTACTCGTCCGGGCCGAAGTCGTCGAGGCCGGTGAGCTTCGTGGCCGACGCGTGCAGGTCCTCGACGGTGCCGACGTCTTCCCGGCCGGGACGCATGGAACCTCCTAGTGGTGGTACTCGCCGCCGTTGACGTCGAGGCACTGCCCGGTGATCGCCCGCGCCATCGGCGAGGCGAGGAACACCACGGCGTCGGCGATCTCGTCCGGTTCCGGCAGCTTGCGCAGGTCTGTTGTGGACGCGGTTTCGGCGTAGACCTCTTCGGGCGTGATACCGCGTTCCTTGGCGAGGTAATTGAAGTACCACTTGAGGTTCGGCGCCCAGATGTAGCCGGGCGCGACGGTGTTGACGCGGATCCCGTCCGGCCCGAGTTCGCTGGCGAGGCTCTGCGAGAGCGACAGCAGCGCCGACTTCGCCATCTTGTACGCACCGAACGTGCGTCGCGAATGCCGCAGCACCGCCGAGTTGATCATCACCAGCGAGCCCTTGCTCTCCTTGAGCGCGGGCAGGAACAACCGGGTCAGCCGCAGCACCGAGATCCCGGCCGTTTCGAACCCGGCCCGGACGGCATCGAGGTCCACAGTGGCCAGATCGGTCAGCGGCGGGACGGCGAAGGCGTTGTGCACCACCGCGTCCACCCGGCCGAACGCTTCGAGCGCCTCGTTCACCAGGTTCGCGGCGGAGTCGGCGTCGTCGATGTCGGTCCGGACCGCGACGGCGCGCCGCCCGAGATCCGTGACTTCTTTCGCGACCTCGGTGAGCCGCGACTCGGTGCGCGCGGCGAGCACGACGTCCGCGCCCGCTTCCGCGCTGCGCACGGCGATCGACCGGCCGAGTCCCGGGCCGATACCGGAGACGACGACCACCTTGTCCCGCAACAGGTCCGCCACCATCGCTCCTTCCAAGGGGTCCGGGGAGCGGAGCCCTCCGGTGGGGTCTGGGGCTCGGCCCCAGAAGGCACAGCTCACCCCAGCATCCGGGCGGCGACGGCGTCCTGCCGGGCCGCGATCCGCGCCGACCACTCGGCCGGCGTCACGCGCGCTTCCTCGTGGAAGGGCAGCCGGTCCGGCAGCTCGTCCACCTTGACGACCTCGACGACCGGGCCGTCGTCCGGGCCGAGGTCCCGCGCGAGCCGCTGCCAGCGGATCTGGACGTACCCGCGGTCGTGGCCCGTGCGCTCCAGCCAGTTCGCCACGCCGGGGTCGCGCTCGCTGATCACGAACCGGAGCTTGCCGTCCGGGTCGACGCGCGCCTGGTCCGCGGTGAGGCTCGTCTGGTGGTTGATGTAGTCGAGCGAGACGTACCAGAGGCTGCCGAGCTGGATGCCCTGGTACGGCGCGTCCGCGCACCGCGGCACGGTGACGATCATCGCCTCTTCGTCGCCCAGCTCGTAGTGCCCGGCCGACGAGAACTGCGTGGTCAGCCCGCCCGGCGTCGACCGCGGCTCGGTCATCGTGTTGACCGGCAGGTTGTCGTAGAACCACTTCGGGAACGCGAGGAACGTCTTCAGCCGGCTCAGCAGGATCTTGCCGGTCACGCCGTAGCGCTTGGCCAGCGCCGACCGGTCCGGCACCGGCGGCGCCTGGCCCGCCGTGTCGACGCACTGGATGCGGATTTCGCCGCGCTTCTCGGTCGCCCAGTCACTGTGGACTTCGCGGACGACGAGCATCGACGAGCCTTCGCCGAGGACGAAGTAGTTCGGTCCCGGGTTCTCGCGAGCCGGGCCGAAGCGCAGCTCGAACCGGCCGTCTTCGCCGATTTCGATGGCCCGGTCGTCGAACGCGGCGAGGCTGTCGGGCACCACGACCGGCGAGTAGTCGCCGTTGAGGATCTGGAAGCTCAGGTCGGCGGTGGTCCCGCGGACGCCGGTGACGAGGTATTCGCGGTCGGCGCGGATGTTCGCGTTGAAGTACAGCGTGTCCGGGTTGTCCAGCCCCATCTTGGTGTACGGCCCGGTGGACGCGGTGAAGTACGGGAAGTCGCGCTGGTAGGCCCAGGCCATCTGCAGCGACGCGCGGATGCTCCCGGCGAGGTAGTCGTAGCCCTCCAGCAGGCCCTGCTCGGTCTGCGCCGGCGGCGCCTCGGCGATCAGCTTCTCGGCCTCGGCGATCGCGTCCGCGAACGACCGGGTCAACGAGAACTCGTTCTCGATCATGCCGGAACGGCCCAGCGGTTCGCGAGCAGCCGGAAGCCCGGGTTGTCCGCCCAGGAGAGCATCGACTCGTAGGTCCGGACGTACCCGATGTGCGACATCCGCCAGGCGCCGTCGGCCTCCCGGCGGTAGGTGTCCTCGTAGAAGGCGGCGCCCTCGATGATCACCTTGTGGTCGGGGACGATGACCTTGTCGGTGAACGACCACCGCCCGGTCGCGGTGTCGCCGTCGACCTCGATCTCGGGCTGACCTGCGTGGTGGACGGTGATGATGCCGTTGCCGAGGCTCTTGGTGAGGAACTCGAGGATGGCGTCGCGCCCCTCGAACTTCTTCCCGTCCCCGCCCACTGCGTGCGTCCCGTAGTCGGCCGTGGCGTCGACGGTGAACGTGTCGGCCACCTCGTCCCACAGCTTCAGGTCCACCCCGCGCAGGTACCGGTACTTCAGCCGGCGGATCTCTTCGAGTACGACCAGGTCCATGCTCACAGGGTCCCGCACCGCTTGACCGATGACAAGAACATGTTCTACTTTTTTCCGGTGTCCGTGGCCTATGAGCTGTCCCACCTGGCCGCGCTCGAAGCGGAGGCCGTGCACGTCTTCCGCGAAGTCGCGGCGACCTTCGAACGCCCGGTGCTGCTCTTTTCCGGCGGCAAGGACTCGGTGGTGATGCTGCACGCCGCCGCGAAGGCGTTCTGGCCGGCGCCGCTGCCGTTCCCGGTGCTGCACGTCGACACCGGCCACAACTTCGACGAGGTCATCCGGTTCCGCGACGAGACCGTCGCCTCCTTGAACCTCCGGCTGCTCGTCGCGAGCGTGCAGGACGACATCGACGCCGGGCGCGTCGTCGAGGAGACGGGACCGGGGGCCAGCCGCAACCGGCTGCAGACCGTCACGCTGCTGCGCGCGATCCGCGAAGGCGGTTTCGACGCCGTGTTCGGCGGCGCCCGTCGCGACGAGGAGAAGGCACGCGCCAAGGAGCGCGTGTTCAGCTTCCGCGACGAGCACGGCCAGTGGGATCCGCGCGGCCAGCGCCCGGAGCTGTGGAACCTCTACAACGGGCGGCACCGGCGCGGCGAGCACATCCGCGTCTTCCCGCTGTCGAACTGGACCGAGCTGGACATCTGGCAGTACATCCGGGACGAGCGGATCGCGCTGCCACCGCTGTACTACGCGCACAAGCGCCCGGTGGTCCAGCGGGACGGCATGCTGCTCGCGGCCACGCGTTTCCTGTCCCTTGTTGACGGCGAGACGCCGTACGAGGCGACCGTGCGGTTCCGGACCGTCGGCGACGCCACCTGCACCGGCTGCGTCGAATCGTCGGCGGCGACACCGTCCGAAGTGGTCGCCGAGGTGGCCGCCACGCGCGTCACCGAACGCGGCGCCACGCGGGCCGACGACCGGATTTCCGAAGCAGGCATGGAAGACCGCAAGCGGGAGGGCTACTTCTGATGCAGCTGCTGCGGATCGCCACGGCGGGGAGCGTGGACGACGGGAAGTCCACGTTGATCGGCCGGCTGCTGTTCGACTCGAAGGCGATCTTCACCGACCAGCTCGCCGCCGTCGAACGCGCCAGCCGCGACCGCGGCGAGGACTACCCGGACCTCGCGCTGCTCACCGACGGTCTGCGCGCCGAGCGCGAGCAGGGCATCACCATCGACGTCGCCCACCGCTACTTCGCCACGCCCAAACGCAAGTTCATCGTCGCGGACACGCCGGGGCACCTGCAGTACACGCGGAACATGGTGACCGGCGCGTCGACGGCCGACCTGGCGCTGATCCTGGTGGACGCGCGCAAGGGCGTGCTGGAGCAGTCGCGGCGGCACGCGTTCCTCGCGTCGCTGCTCGGCATCGGGCACCTCGTGGTGTGCGTCAACAAGATGGACCTCGTCGGGTGGTCCCAGGAGCGGTTCGGCGAAATCCGCGAAGAGTTCCGCCGGTTCGCGATGAAGCTCGACGTCGCCGACCTGACGTTCGTGCCGGTCTCGGCGCTGCACGGCGACAACGTCGTCCACCGCAGCGCGAGCATGCCCTGGTACGAAGGGACTTCGCTGCTGCACCAGCTGGAGGAGGTGCACGTCGCGTCCGACCGCAACCTGATCGACGCGCGGTTCCCGGTGCAGTACGTCATCCGCCGCGCCGACTTCCGCGGGTACGCGGGCACCATCGCCGGCGGCGTGTTCAAGCCGGGCGACGAGGTCGTGGCGCTGCCGTCGGGGTTCACCTCGCGGGTGCGCGCGGTGTGGGGCCCGGGCGGGAAACCGCTTTCGGAAGCCTTCACCGGGCAGGCGGTCGCGGTCGAGCTGGCCGACGACCTGGACCTGGGGCGCGGCGCGATGCTGTGCCGCCCGGGCAACCGCGCGGAGTCGGCCCGCGAAGTCGACGCGCTGGTGTGCTGGTTCTCTTCGAGTTCTTCGTTGACGCCGGGTGCTTCCTACGCCGTCCGGCACACGACCACCGAGACGCGGGGTTCGGTGGAACGGCTGGAGTACCGCCTCGACGTCACGACGCTGCACCGCTCCCCGGCGGATTCGCTGTCGTTGAACGACATCGGCCGGATCCGCCTGCGCACGCGCGCGCCGCTGCTGTTCGACCCGTACCGCCGCAACCGCGCCACCGGCGGGTTCCTGCTGGTGGACGAGCACACGGGCGACACGGTCGCGGCGGGCATGATCACGGGCACGGTGGCGTCCCCGGTCGTCTGGCACACGGCGGCGGTCCGCCGCGAGGACCGCCCGACCCGCGGCGCGACGGTGTGGCTGACCGGGCTGTCGGCGTCGGGCAAGTCGTCGGTGGCGGTGGAACTGGAGCGCCGCCTGGTGGCGGCGGGCCGCCCGGCGTACCTCCTCGACGGCGACAACCTGCGCCACGGGCTCAATGCCGGGCTGGGGTTCAGCCCCGAGGACCGCGCGGAGAACGTCCGGCGGGTGGCGGAGGTGGCCCGCCTGTTCGCGGACGCCGGTGTGGTGGCGATCGCGTCGCTGATCAGCCCTTATGCGGCGGACCGTGCTTCGGCGCGGGCGATCTCCGGGGACTTGCCGTTCGTGGAGGTCTTCGTGGACACGCCGCTGGAGGTCTGCGAGGCGCGCGATCCGAAGGGGATGTACGCGAAGGCGCGGGCCGGGGAGATCACCGGGTTCACGGGCATCGACGCGCCGTACGAGCGGCCCGCGTCGCCCGACCTGGTGCTTCGCCCGGGTGACGGCGACCCGGCGGCGATGGCCGCGGCGATCCAGGCCGTTCTCGACGACCTCGACCGGAATGTGTCCTAAGGCGGCCATTCCGGCTGGTTCACCGCACCCTCGCCGCCCGGTTTGTGGTCTGATATCTCCGCTGACCGGGGTGATGACGAGGGAGAACAGTGAAAAGCGTGGTGTGGTGGTCGATCGGCCTGCTGTTCGGGCTGAGCCTGGTGGCGCTCGGCCTGTTCGGCTCCGGGGAGCCCAGCTCCAAGGTGCTGTGCGGGAGCGAAGAGATGCGACCGGGGCAGACCTGCGAAAGGACCCAGTACGGCCAGAAGAGCAGCGAGACCTACGAAGAGAAGCGCCAGGAAGCGATCGACTCGGCGAGCACCTTCAAGAACGGCGGCCGGTGGGTCACGTTCGGCATCGGCGCGGGGATCGGGGCCTTGTGCGGTTGGCGGCTGGTCGTCGCGATCCGGCGCCGGGCCGGTCGGACGGTGCCCGGGCAGCAGACCGGCTTCGGTCCGACGCCGGGATTCCCGGCACAGGGTTTTCCGGCGCAGCAGGGCTTTCCGGCGCAGGGTTCTCCGGCGCAACAGGGGTTTCCGGCGCAGCAGCCGGGCTTCCCTCCGCCGCAGCAAGGATTCCCTCCGCCGCAGGGATTTCAGCAGCCGCCACCGGGTCACCAGCCGCCGCGCGGGCCATACCAGCACTAGCGTGAGACGCGCTCCTACCCGGCTTCGAGCGCGAAGAACAGGAAGCTCGGGAACGTGTCGAGCAGGTGGAAGTCGTCCGGGAACAGCTCACGCGCTTCCGGCACCGGATGGGGTTCGCTGATCACGGAGATCCGGAACCCGGCCGCGGTGAAGGCGTCGGTCATCGCGTGCAGCGGCTTGTGCCAGAACGTCATCCGCGCGGTTCCGCCGCGTAGCTCGAACTCGTCGGTCCAGGTGTACTGCTCGAAGTAGTCGGGCCGGGGCCCGGTCTGGCGGTGGATCAGGTTGTTCATGAAGGGGTGGTTGACGGACGCGATGAGCCGGCCGCCGGTCTTGAGCACCCGCCGGAACTCGGCGAGCGTCGGCTCCCAGTCCCGCAGGTAGTGCAGCACCAGGGACGCGACGACGTCGTCGAACGCGTCATCGGGGAAGGGCAGCGGATCGGCCAGGTCGGCGACCCGCAGGTCCGCGTCGGCGCCGAGCCGCCGCCGGGCGTGCTCGATCATCGCGGGGCTCTGGTCGAAGCCGGTCACGACGGCGCCCCGCTCGCGCAGCGCGGCGAACAGCGGGCCCGAGCCGCAGCCGGCGTCGAGGATCCGCCGTCCGGCGACGTCCCCGGCGAGGGCCAGGGTCGCGGGCCGTTCGTAGTAGGCGTTCATCAGGCTGGTTTCGTTTTCGGCCGTGTAGGCCTCGGCGAATTCGTCGTACGCGGCAACCGGGGTCATGCGGCCATAGTGCCCGCGCTAGCCCGCCGGCGCCACGAACCCCGAGTCGTACGCCCGGATCACCGCCTGGGTCCGGTCGCGCGCCCCGAGCTTCGCCAGCACGTTGCCCACGTGGGTCTTCACCGTCTGGATCCCCAGGTACAGCTCGCCTGCTATCTCCACATTGGACAGTCCACCGGCCATCAGCCGCAGCACTTCGCGTTCGCGCTCGGTCAGGTTCGCCCCCGCCAGGCCGTCACCGGACGGGGCGCGGTTCGCCGCCAGCCGGCGGATCGCCGCCGGGAACAGCAGCGACTCCCCCGCGACCACCGTGCGGATCGCCGCCACGATCTCCTCCGGCCTCGCCCGCTTGAGCAGGAACCCGCTCGCGCCCGCGAGCAGCGCGTCGTACACGTAGTCGTCGTTCTCGAAGGTCGTCACCACGATCACCTTCGGCGGCTCGTCCACGGTGGACATCAGGTGCGTGGTGGCGCGGATCCCGTCCACCGCGGGCATCCGCACGTCCATCAGGACGACGTCCGGACGCAGCCGAGCCACCAGGCCGGGCACCTCGGCGCCGTCGGCGGCTTCGCCGATCACCGTCAACCCGGGCTCGCTCTCGACGATCGCCCGCAGCCCGGCGCGGATCAGCGGCTCGTCGTCGACCAGCAGCACCCGCACGCTCAGCTCCCCCACGGCACCCGCACCTCGACCTCCCACCGCTCGTCCACCCGCCCGGCCGACAGCTCGCCGCCGAGCACCGCGACCCGCTCGCTCATCCCGCGCACCCCACGGCCGCCGCCGGCGCACCCCGCGCCGTTCCCGAGCGGATTGGCGACCCGGGCGAGCAGGCCGTGCGCGGCGACGTCGATGGCCACCGTCACCGGGACCCTACCGGCGTGCCGGACCGCGTTGGTCAGGCATTCCTGCAGGATCCGGTACACCTCGCGGGACACCACCGCGGGCACGGCGGCCAGGTCGCCGTCGATCGACGCGGTGACGTCGGTGCCGGCCAGCCGAGTGGTGTCCAGGAGGGTCGGCAGCTCGGTCAGCGCCGGCTGCGGTGTGCGAGCCGCCGCCTCGTCGCGCAGCAGCCCGAGGACGTGGTCGAGGTCGTCGAGGGCCGTGCGGGCGGACTCCTCGATCGCACCGAGCGCGCGCTCCGTGAAGTCCGGGTCGGTGCGCAGCGTCCGCCGGGCGGCGCCCGCCTGGAGGGTGACGACGCTCAGGGCGTGCCCGACCGAGTCGTGCAGTTCGCGGGCCAGGCGGTTGCGCTCGGCGAGCTGCCCGGTCCGCCGTTCCAGCTGCGCGATCCGATCGGCGGCGCTCATCCCGAGCAGCCGTGCCGCGACCCGGCGCAGGACGCCGCCGACCGCCCAGACGGCGTAGACGAGCAGCACGGCGGCGAGGGCGAAGACGACGGGCAGCCACACCGAGGGCCAGCCGGGCGGCACGGTGACCTCGCCACCGCCGTCGGTCTGGAAGAGGTGCCCGGTGAAGACGGCGCTGACGGAGACCCCGATGGCAACGGGCGCGGCGAGGCTGAAGAAGCTGACGACGAACCCGGCGACGACGTGCAGCACGAACATGCCGGCGGCCCGCCGCCGCCCGGGCCGGCTGCGCGGTTTCGCGGGCGCGTCGGGGACGGGGTCGTCGAGCAGCTCCCGGACGGCGGTGGATTCCAGGACGTGCACGGCGGGCAGGAAGGCGGTCCCGGCGAGGACGAGCAGCGTGATGACGCCGCCGACCAGGACGGCCTGCTCGGCGGTGGTGACGAACGGCAGGACGGAAGGCACGGCGACGGCGGAGAAGAGCAGGTAGGGGACGCTGATGGCCCCGCCGAGGACGAGGTACACCCAGCGACGGTAGGTCGCCTTGCTCGTCAGGGGGCGGAGGATGCGCACGGGCCGATCTTCGCAGGTGGCGGGGTTGAGCGCCTCCCTCTCGCGGTGGAGGCAGCCCCCGCCCTCTCCGGGGGTCCGGCCCCGCTTCCGGGTCCCCGCCGGGTAAGGGCGAGCGCCCCAAGGCGGCCTTGGTTGCGTCCCACGCACCCAATGTGGCCTTCGGTGCGTGGGACGCACCGAAGGCCACATTGGGGCGCTTCAGGACCTAGTGAGCGACCTTGCGCGGAGCAGTCTCAGCCCCCGCCAACCCGTTCACCCACAACGACTGCACCTTCGCCGCCTCGGCGGCCGAAGGCTTCGCGTTCTTGCACGACGTCCCCGGCCCGTGGCCGGACATCAACTCCGTGCACGGCCCGCTGTAGTGGTCCGGCAAGCCCAGATTGTGGCCCAGCTCGTGCGCCGCGATTCGGGTCGGGTCGTAGCCCTCCGCCACCTGGCTCGTGTCCAGGTAGATGTCGCCGCGGCCGTGGCCGTTGGTGTTCGTGTACGAACCGCCGCTGTGGATCTCGTGGAACTTGATCGTCGCGCCCGTGGTGCGTTTGACCAGCTTCACGTCGGTGACCGCGGCGTTCCAGTTGGCCGCGCCCCGGTCGATCTGGGCGAGGTAGTCCGGCGCGCCCGACGAGCTGTAGTAGAGCGTCGTGACCGCGGCCGCCGATGCGGTGGGCGCGAAGCCCACGGCCAGCGGGGCCACCAGGGCCAGGGCCGCGATCCGGCTGATCACGCGTGCGTCCATCGTGTCTCCTTCGTCCGATTCAGAGAACACTTCACCGTGGTTCGAGCGATCAGGTTAGAAGTCCACGGACCCCGCGGCCACGGCCGAAAGTAGCTCCCTCGCCGGAGGGAGCCCGGTCCCGCCGCCGCGTGAGCCGCCCCACCGCGCCGCCGTGGTCTGCTCGCCCCATGGACATCCTGCTGGGCCTGCTGACCCTGCCGCTCTACGCGCTCGTGCTGTGGCCGCTCGTGGTCGCCTCCCGGCGCGTGCTCGGCGTGCGGATCGGCGCCGTCCGCGCGTTGTGCGGCGCCGCCTTCGGCTGGCTCGTCGCGGGCGGTATCGGCCAGGCGTTCCCGGTTTCCCTGCTGCACAACGGCGGTGCGGCGGTCGGCCTGCTGATCCCGTTGGCGGGCAGCGCTTTCCTGGCGACGCTGATCTTCCTCTTCGTCGCCGAGCTGGCCCTGCCGGGCGGGTTCCGGCCGCGGTCGCTGCGCGCCAAGGTGCGGCGCGCCCGCCGGTACTCGCAGATCAGCCGGATCGCGATCAAGCACGGTCTCGGCCGCCACCTCGCCGGCCGCCGCGACTCCGGCGTCCGGCACGCCAAGCTCGCCCGCTCCCTGCGCCTCGCGCTCGAGGAGGGCGGCGTGACGTTCGTGAAGCTCGGCCAGCTGCTCTCGACGCGCGCGGACCTGCTGCCGCCGGTGTTCGTCGACGAGCTCGCGAAGCTGCAGGACCGGGTCGCGCCCGCGAAGGCCGACGCCGTCTGGGCGGTGCTCACCGAAGAGCTCGGCGGCTCGCCCGACGACGTCTTCGCGGAGTTCGACCCGGAACCCCTGGCCGCCGCGTCGGTCGCGCAGGTCTACCGGGCCCGGCTGCGCGGCGGCCAGGACGTCGTGGTCAAGGTGCAGCGCCCGGGCGTGCGGGAGCAGGCCGAACGCGACATCGACATCGTCCGCCGCGTCGCCGCCGCCCTCGAGGAACGCGCGGACTGGGCGCGCTCGCTCGGGGTCGCCGAACTCGCCGACGGGTTCGCCGAAGCGCTGGCCGAGGAGCTCGACTTCACCATCGAAGCCCGCAACATCGCCGCCGTGGCCGTCACTTCGTGCCCGGACGTCGCTTTACCGACCGTCCACAAAGAACTGTCCACCGAGCGCGTCCTCGTCATGTCCCGTTTGGACGGCAAGCCCTTGGAGACGGCCCCGGCGGCCGACCGCAAACGGCTCGCGCGGGCGCTGCTGCGGTGCCTGCTCGACCAGGTGCTGATCGGCGGCGTCTTCCACGCCGACCCGCACCCGGGCAACCTCATGCTGCTCGCCGACGGCCGCCTGGGCCTGCTCGACTTCGGCTCGGTCGGCCGCCTCGACGCCGGGCTGCGCGGCGGCCTGCAGAACCTCGTCCTGGCCCTCGACCGCGGCGACCCGGCGGCCCTGCGCGACGGCCTGCTGGAGATCGTCGACCGCACCGGCGACATCGACGAGCAGCGCCTCGACCGCGCGCTCGGCGCGCTCGTCGCCCGCCACTTCGGCCCCGGCCGCTCCCCCGGCCTCGACCTGTTCACCAGCCTGTTCCGGGTCGTCGCGGACTTCCGGCTGAGCGTGCCGCCGCCGGTCGCCGCGGTGGTCCGGGCCCTCGCCACCGTCGAAGGGACGCTGTCGGCGCTCGACCCCGGGTTCGACGTCCTGGCCGAGTCCCGCGCGTTCGCCGCCGAGCAGGTCGGCGCCCGGCTGCGGCCGGACTCGCTGCGCCACACCGCGCTCACCGAGGTCATGGCGCTGCTGCCGGTGCTGCGCCGCCTCCCCCGCCGCATCGACCGCGTCGGCGCCGCGCTGGAGGAGGGCAGGCTGTCGGTGAACGTCCGGCTGTTCTCCGACGAGCGCGACCGCGACGTCGTCACGACGCTGGTGCACGAGGTCCTGCTGGCGTTCGTCGGCGCGGCGACCGGGCTGATGGCCGTCCTGCTGCTGGGCGGCGACGGCGGCCCGCGCGTCGCCGCCGGCCTGACGCTGCACCAGGTGTTCGGCTACAACCTGCTGGTGATCAGCGCGCTGGTGGGGCTGCGGCTGCTCTTCGTCGTCTTCCGGCGCTCCGGACGGCGGTCACGATCAGCCCGGTGAGGCCGGCGACGAACAGCACGAACCCGCCGAGGATCCACCAGCGCAGCGAGCCCAGCGTCGAGTCGGTCAGCGGCGCGCCCGGCAGGCCCGCGTCGGTGAACGACGTGACCGGGGCCAGGGTCTCCGGCGTGACGACCGTGCCGGTGGCGACCACGATCCCGAGGACGCCGGACGATCGCACCGGGCCACCGAACCGCGAGTCGTCGGAGTTGCCCCGGTTGTCACCCTCGACGAAGATCGTGCCCTCGGGCACCTTGGTGGAGAACTCGAAGAGTCCTTCGTAGCCGGGGGTGATGTAGGGCTCGGTGATCGGCTTGCCGTTGATCGAAAGGTGCTCTTCGGTGCAGCAGGCGACCGTGTCCCCGGCGACCCCGACGACGCGGACGACACTGACCCCGGCGCGGCTCGAATCGGCGTAGGCGCTCAGGTCGATGGCGACGAGATCCCCACGGTGCACCTCGGCACCGTCGGTCCGGTGCACCACCAGCCGATCGCCCGGCTCGAGGGTCGGGCTCATGTTCCCGCTCTGCGTCACGTAGGCCTCATAGCCCAGCATCAGCCGGCCGAAGCCGTAGGCACCAGCGCCCACGCCGAGCACCATGAGGGCCACCATCAGCAGCACCACGCGCAGGCTGGAGCGCGATTTCGCCGGCTCGGGCGGGGCGGGCGGGAAGGACATTTCCGTCACGATGATCTATCGAGCCGTCCTCGGCTTCGTTACCCCGCCCGGGGCGCGTACATGATCACCGCGACCCCGGCGAGGCACAGCAGCGCGCCGAAGACGTCGTAGCGGTCCGGGCGGTAACCGTCCGCGACCATCCCCCTCGCCAGCGAACCGGCGACGAACACGCCGCCGTAGGCCGCGAGGATGCGGCCGAAGTGGGCGTCCGGCTGGAGTGTCGCCACGAAGCCGTACACGCCCAGAGCCAGGATCCCGCCGCCGATCCAGAGCCAGCCGCGGTGCTCGCGGACGCCCTGCCAGACCAGCCACGCGCCGCCGATTTCGCAGACCGCCGCGGCGAGGAACAGGACGATCGAGCGCAGGACCACCCCGGGATACTAGCTCCCGTGCCGTTCACGCTGAGTCATCCGGCCGCCGTGCTCCCGCTGGCCAGGCGTCCCCTGGTTCCCTCCGCGCTCGTGGCCGGGTCGGTGGCGCCGGACGTCTTCTGGTTCGTGCCGCGGCTGCCCGGCGTCGGCTTGACGAAGACGCACGAATTCGCGTCGGTGCTGTGGCTCGACCCGCTGATCGCCCTCGTCCTGCTCGCGGTCTTCCAGACCGTTTTGAAGCGGCCGCTGCTGGCCCTGGCGCCGAAACCCCTGGCCGAACGGCTCCCCCGCCAGTTCAGCTGGAGGCGGCCGGGCTGGATCGCCCTGTCGCTGGTCCTCGGCGCCGCCACGCACGTCGGCTGGGACATGTTCACCCACGAAAGCGGCGGGCTGCCGTTCCTCAAGATCCCGATCGTCACCGGCGTCGACGTCGGACGGCTGATCCAGCTGATCAGCACGATCGCCGGTGCCGCCGTCCTCGCGTGGTGGCTCGTCCGCTGGTACCGCGCCGCGCCCACCCGGCCGGTCCCGCCGGGCACCCGGCACCGCAAGGCCGTCACGGCACTCCTGGCGGCCGGCGCACTCACCGGCGTCCTGGCACAGGTGCTGCCGTTCCTGGCCCACCACGACCCGATGACCCGCGCGGGCGTGGTCGGCAACGCGACGTACCTGCTGGTCACCGGCGCCTGCAGCGGGTTCTTGGCCGCGCTCGGCCTCTACGCGCTGATCTGGCACGCGCGGTATAGGGCGTTATACACAAAGCGGGCCACCTCGGAAGGTGACCCGCTCGATGCGCGAGAAGTCAGACGGTGAAGCCGAGGGCGCGCAGCTGCTCGCGGCCGTCCTCGGTGATCTTCTCCGGGCCCCACGGCGGCATCCAGACCCAGTTGATCCGGAAGTCCTTGACGAGGCCGCCGCTGGTGAGCGCGGCGTTCGTCTGGTCCTCGATGACGTCGGTCAGCGGGCAGGCCGCGGACGTCAGGGTCATGTCGAGGGTCGCCGTGTTGTCCGGCTCGACGCGGATGTCGTAGACCAGGCCGAGGTCGACGACGTTGATGCCGAGCTCGGGGTCGACGACGTCGCGCATGGCTTCCTCGACGTCCTCGATCTTGGCGAGGTCGAGGTCCTGCTTCGCGGTGGTCTCGGCGTCGAGGTCGGCGGCGGTCCGCCCCTCACGGGTCGCGGTGTCTTCGGTCATGCCTTTTCAGCTCCACTGGTCGTCCGGGCGACGGCGTCCTTGAAAGCCATCCAGCCGAGGAGGGCGCACTTGACGCGGGCGGGGTACTTGGCGACGCCGGCGAAGGCGACCCCGTCCTCCAGCACGTCCTCGTCCGGCTCGACCTTTCCCTTGCCCTGCATCAGTTCCACGAAGGCGTCCATGGTGGTGAACGCCTCCTCGATCGTGTGGCCGACGACGAGATCCGTCAAGACCGACGTCGAAGCCTGGCTGATCGAACAGCCCTGGCCGTCGTAGGAGACGTCGGCGACCTTCCCGTCGTCGACCTTGACCCGCAGCGTCACCTCGTCGCCACAGGTCGGGTTGACCTGGAACGACTCGGCGTCGAACGGGTCGCGCAGGCCGCGCCCGTGCGGGTTCTTGTAGTGGTCCAGGATGATCTCCTGGTACATGCTCTCCAGGTTCACTGCGCCACCCCGAAGAACTTCTGCGCCTCGCGGATGCCCGCGACGAGCGCGTCCACTTCGGACAGCTCGTTGTAGAGGTAGAACGACGCGCGCACGGTCGCCTGCGCGTTGCAGGCGCGGTGCAGCGGCCACGCGCAGTGGTGGCCGACGCGGACGGCGATGCCGAGGCTGTCGAGCACCTGGCCGGCGTCGTGCGGGTGCACGCCGTCGATCACGAACGACACGGTCGCGCCACGGTCCTTCAGGTCCGTCGGCCCGATGATCCGGACGCCGGGGATCGCGGAGATGCCCTCGATGGCCGCCGCGGCGAGCTCGTGCTCGTGCGCCGCGATCCGGTCCATGCCGATGGCCGAGAGGTAGTCGACGGCCGCGCCGAGGCCGATGGCCTGCGACGTCATCGGGACGCCTGCCTCGAACCGCTGCGGCGGCGGCGCGAAGGTCGAGCCCTCCATGCGGACCATCTCGATCATCGACCCGCCGGTGAGGAACGGCGGCATCGCTTCGAGCAGCTCAGTCCGTCCATAGAGGACGCCGATGCCGGACGGGCCGAGCATCTTGTGCCCGGAGAACGCGGCGAAGTCGACGCCCAGCGCGTGGAAGTCCACCGGGAAGTGCGGCACCGACTGACAGGCGTCGAGCACGGTGAACGCGCCGACGGCCTTGGCCTTCTCCACCAACAGCGAAACCGGGTTCACCGTGCCGAGCACGTTGGACTGGTGCGCGAACGCGACCACCTTCGTGCGGTCGGTGATCAGCTCGTCCACATCGGACAGATCGAGGCGGCCGTCTTCGGTGACCTTGAACCACTTCAGCGTCGCCCCGGTGCGCTGGCACAGCTGCTGCCACGGCACGAGGTTCGCGTGGTGCTCCATCTCGGTGACGACGATCTCGTCACCCGGCCCGACGACGAAGCGCGCCGCTTCCGGGCCGGCGGTGGCGGCGTTGCCGAACGAGTAGGCGACCAGGTTGATGCCCTCGGTGGCGTTCTTGGTGAACACCAGCTCCTCGGGGTCGGCGCCGACGAACTCGGCGATCTTCGCCCGGGCGGACTCGTAGGCGTCGGTGGCCTCTTCGGACAGCTGGTGCGCGCCGCGGTGGACGGCGGCGTTCGACGTGACGACGTAGTGCCGTTCGGCGTCGAGCACCGCTTCCGGCCGTTGCGACGTCGCCCCGGAGTCCAGGTACACCAAGGGTTTCCCGTCGCGGACGGTGCGCGACAGGATGGGGAAGTCGGCCCTCAGGGCCGCCACGTCCAGTGGCAAAGAGCTGGCCGAGGTGGTGGTCATCGGGCCGACTCCTCTCATTCTCGGTGTACTGGGAAAAGCGTCAGAGCGCGGCCGGCTCGGGCTTGCCGGCGTACTTGACGTAGCCGTGCTCCTCCAGCTCGTCCGCCAGCTCCTTGCCGCCCGACTCGACGATCTTGCCGCCGGCGAAGACGTGCACGAAGTCCGGCGTGATGTGGCGGAGGATCCGGGTGTAGTGCGTGATCAGCATGACGCCGACCTCGCTCGAAGCCTTGTACGCGTTGACACCCTCGGACACGACGCGCAGGGCGTCGACGTCCAGGCCGGAGTCGGTCTCGTCGAGGATGGCGAACTTCGGCTTGAGCAGCGCCAGCTGCAGGATCTCGTGGCGCTTCTTCTCGCCGCCGGAGAAGCCCTCGTTGACCGAGCGCTCGGCGAACTCCTGCGAGATCTCGAGCTTGCCCATCTCCTCCTTGACCTCCTTGACCCAGTGGCGCAGCTTGGGGGCCTCGCCACGGACCGCGGTGGCCGCGGTGCGGAGGAAGTTGGACATGGAGACGCCGGGGACCTCGACCGGGTACTGCATCGCGAGGAACAGGCCCGCGCGGGCGCGCTCGTCGACGCTCATCTCGAGGACGTTCTCGCCGTCGAGCAGCACCTCACCGGAGGTGACTTCGTACTTCGGGTGCCCGGCGATCGCGTAGGACAGCGTGGACTTGCCCGAGCCGTTCGGGCCCATGATCGCGTGCGTCTCGCCCGACTTGATCGTCAGGTTGACGCCCTTGAGGATCTCCTTGGCGCCCTCGTCGGTCGTGACCGAGGCGTGGAGGTCCTTGATTTCCAGGGTAGCCATTTCTTCGTTTCCTAAGTCAGAGAGGGCGGTCAGGCACCGACGGCTTCGAGTTCGGCTTCGATCGCGGCTTCGAGGCGCTCGCGCACCTCGGGGACGTCGATCTTCACCAGGATCTCGTGGAAGAACCCGCGCACGACCAAGCGCCGCGCGGCTTCTTCGGCGATCCCGCGCGACTGGAGGTAGAACAACTGCTCGTCGTCGAACCTTCCCGTCGCGCTCGCGTGGCCGGCGCCTTCGATCTCGCCGGTCTCGATCTCGAGGTTCGGCACCGAGTCCGCGCGGGCGCCCGGGGTGAGCACCAGGTTGCGGTTGAGCTCGTAGGTGTCGGTGGCCTCGGCCGCGGCGCGGATCAGGACGTCGCCAATCCACACGGTGTGCGCGTCAGGCCCATCTCCTGCACTGCCCTGCAGCGCGCCCTTGTACATCACGCGCGACTTGCAGTTCGGCACCGCGTGGTCGACGAAGAGCCGGTGCTCCTGGTGCTGGCCCTTGTCCGCGAAGTAGACGCCGAGCATCTCGACGTCGCCGCCCTTGTCGGCGAAGGTCGCCGTCGGCGAGACGCGGACCAGGTCACCGCCGAGGGTGATCACGGTGTGCCGCAGCGTGGCGTCGCGGCCCAGCTTCAGGTGCTGTTCGGAGACGTGCACGGCGTCGTCGGCCCAGTCCTGGACGCTGACCACGGTGACCTTGGCGCCGTCGCCGATGACGAACTCGACGTTGTCGGCGTAGGTGCCGGAGCCGACGTGGTCGAGCACGATCACGGCTTCGGCGAACGCCTCGGCGCGGACCTGCAGGTGCCCGTAGGCGACCTGGCCCTCGCCCGGGCCGTGGATCCGCAGCACGGACGGCTTCGACGCCTTCGTCTCCTTCGGCACCGTCACGACGGTGGCCTTCTGGAACGCGGAGTACGCCTGCGCGGCGATCCGGTCGCTCGGGACGCCGGCGGCGCCGAGCCGCTCGTCGTCGCGGCCGACGGTCTCGATCTTCAGCTCGGGCGCGGCCTCGGCTTCGAGCGTGATCTCGCCGGTGGCGGTGGCGCTGCCGTCGTGGAGGCCGCGGAGGCGCTTCATCGGCGTGAAGCGCCAGTTCTCCTCACGGCCGCCGGGGACCTCGAAGGCCTCGACGTCGTAGGAGGTGAAGCGCTCCGCGCGGGAGGCGGCCGGGATGACCGCCCCCTCGCGGAGAGCTTCGGAAACGTTGTTCTCGGTAACCGACATGACTAGCCGACGGACCCTTCCATCTGGAGCTCGATCAGGCGGTTCAGCTCGAGCGCGTACTCCATCGGCAGCTCACGGGCGATCGGCTCCACGAAGCCGCGCACGATCATCGCCATCGCCTCGGCCTCGTCGAGACCGCGCGACATCAGGTAGAACAGCTGGTCCTCGCTGACCTTGGACACCGTGGCCTCGTGGCCCATGGACACCTCGTCGTTGCGGATGTCCACGTACGGGTACGTGTCCGAGCGCGAGATGGTGTCCACCAGCAACGCGTCGCAGACCACGCTGGAGCGCGAGTGGTGCGCCCGCTTCGCCACGCGGACCAGGCCGCGGTACGAAGTGCGGCCGCCGCCGCGCGCCACCGACTTCGACACGATGGTCGAGGAGGTGTACGGCGCGAGGTGCTCCATCTTGGCGCCCGCGTCCTGGTGCTGGCCCTCGCCCGCGAACGCGACCGACAGGACCTCGCCCTTGGCGTGCTCGCCCATGAGGAACACCGACGGGTACTTCATCGTCACCTTGGAACCGATGTTGCCGTCGATCCATTCCATGGTCGCGCCCTCTTCGCACTTGGCGCGCTTGGTGACCAGGTTGTAGACGTTGTTCGACCAGTTCTGGATGGTCGTGTAGCGGCAGCGGGCGCCCTTCTTGACGATGATCTCCACGACCGCCGAGTGCAGCGAGTCGGACTGGTAGATCGGCGCCGTGCAACCCTCGACGTAGTGCACGTAGGCACCTTCGTCGACGATGATCAGGGTGCGCTCGAACTGGCCCATGTTCTCGGTGTTGATCCGGAAGTAGGCCTGCAGCGGGATCTCGACGTGCACGCCCTTCGGCACGTAGATGAACGAGCCGCCGGACCACACCGCCGTGTTCAGCGCGGAGAACTTGTTGTCGCCGGCCGGGATGACCGAGCCGAAGTACTCCCGGAACAGCTCCGGGTGCTCCTTGAGCGCGGAGTCGGTGTCCAGGAACAGGACGCCCTGCTCCTCCAGGTCCTCGCGGATCTGGTGGTAGACGACCTCGGACTCGTACTGCGCGGCGACACCGGCGACGAGGCGCTGCTTCTCCGCCTCGGGGATGCCGAGCTTGTCGTACGTGTTCTTGATGTCCTCGGGCAGTTCCTCCCAGGAGGTGGCCTGCTTCTCCGTGGACCGCACGAAGTACTTGATGTTCTCGAAGTCGATCCCGGAGAGGTCCGCACCCCAGTTGGGCATAGGCTTCTTCTCGAAGAGCTTGAGCGCCTTCAGTCGCGCTTCGCGCATCCACTCCGGCTCGGACTTCTTCGAGGAGATGTCGGTGACGACGTCCTCGTTCAGCCCGCGACGGGCGCTGGCGCCCGCTTCGTCGGAGTCGGCCCAGCCGAACGCGTACTTGCCAAGGGACTCGATGGTCTCTTCCTGGCTCAGTGGCGCGGTGGTGGGAGTGCGCTGCTCGGCAGCGGCAGTCATGCGGGTTTCCCTCCATTCGGGATCCGTGCTGTGTGCCCCTCGGGGGACACCGTTCTCACCGGCTCGGGATGGGCCGGCTGACCCGCCGTGACGGGTACGTGGGTGGTGCACGCGGAGTCACCGCGCGCGATGGTCGCCAGCCGCTGGACGTGGGTGCCCAGCAGCTCGGCGAACGCCTCGGTCTCGGCCTCGCAGAGCTGCGGGAACTCCGCGGCCACGTGGGCGACCGGGCAGTGGTGCTGGCAAAGCTGCGCCCCGACGTTCTGACCCGGTGCCGGTTTTTCCGAGGCACCAGCACCGACCTGACGGGTCGACGCAGCGTAGCCCTCCCTGGTCAGCGCGGTCGCCAGGGCCTCCGCGCGCGCCGCGGGATCACTCGATCCGGTGATCGCGGAGCGGTGCGGGCCGACCAGCTTCTCGATGCGGCGCTCGGCGAAGGCGCGGACGGCGTCCTCCCCGGCGTGCTCGGCCAGGAAGCGGATGGCCGACACGGCCAGGTCGTCGTAGGCGTGCCCGAACCGCGCGCGGCCGGGCTCGGTGAGCAGGAAGAGCTTCGCCGGACGACCCCGGCCCCGGGGTCCGCGGCGGGGTGCGTCGCGGGTCTCGGCCTCGCCGTCGGCGAGCAGCGCGTCGAGGTGCCGGCGAACGGCCGTCGGGCTGATCCCCAGCTGCTCGGCGACCACGACGGCGGTCATGGGACCCTGTTCCAGCAGCAGCCGGGCGACCTCGTGCCGGGTCTTGCCCTCGGCGCTGACCTGCGACGGGACGTGCGGGTGCGCGGCGCGGGGCATGTCGCCGCCCGCCTGGTCACCCGCCTCCGTCTTTTTCACAACACAAGTGTGTCTTATTTCCGGATGACCCGCAAAGGCGGAGTCTCCGGCAGTGACCCGACTCACTCCTCGGCGACCCCGATACCCTGCACCCGTGGCAGTGGGTGAACAGGACCAGCAGGCGGCGGTCGTCGCGACCGACAGTGCGCACCCCGTCACGCTTTCGCCCGTCCACCCCCTGGAGCCGCTGCCTCTCGAGGCCGACGAGCGCCGCGGGCTGAACGTCGTCCGCCGCTTCGGCACGGTCGGGTCGCTCTTCCTCGCCCTGGGGTCCCTGGGCGCCGGCGCCGCCCCGGTGATCAACCCGGTGCAGGAGATCCCGGTGCTGCGGCTGTTCACCCGGATCCCGACGGTGTCGCTGGCCATCGCCATCTCCGGGATGGGCATCCTGGTGCTGAGCTGGCTGATGCTCGGCAAGTTCGCCCGCCCCGACCGCACCCGGCTCGCCTCCCAGGGCCAGCTCGCCCGGACCATCGCGCTGTGGGTGCTGCCGCTGCTGGTCATCCCGCCACTGTTCTCCCGTGACGTCTACAGCTACCTCGCGCAGAGCGAGATCGTGCACCGCGGGATGGACCCGTACGTGCTCGGCCCGGCGCAGGCCCTCGGCGTCGCCGACCCGTTCACCGCGGGCGTGTCGAACATGTGGCGCGAGACGCCGGCGCCGTACGGGCCGCTGGTGCTGCGCCTCGGCGGCTGGCTGGCCCCGCTGGCCGGCAACAGCATCGCCGTCGGCGTGCTGCTGCAGCGGCTGCTCGCGCTCGCCGGCGTCGTCCTCATCGTCTGGGCGCTGCCCCGGCTGGCCCGCCGCTTCGGCGTCCAGCCCGCGACCGCGCTGTGGCTCGGCGCGCTGAACCCGCTGCTGATCTTCCACTTCGTCGCCGGCGCCCACAACGACGCGCTCGCCGTCGGCCTGATGCTCGCCGGCCTCGAGGTCGGCATCCGGCGGCTGCCGATCCGGGTGAAGGGCGACACGCCACCACCGCTCGCGCGCGGGGAGCTGCTGTACATCGGCCTCGGCGTGGCGATCATCACCCTCGGCGTCGCGGTGAAGCTGCCCGCGGTGTTCGCGCTGCCCTTCTTCGCCGTGATGGTGGCGCGGCGCTGGCACGGCCGGCTCAAGGACCTCTTCTACGCGGGCGCGCCGATGGCGGCGTGGTTCGGCCTGGTCCTGGTCGCCGTGTGCTTCGGCACCGGGCTCGGCTTCGGCTGGGTCGGCGCGACGTTCAACACCCCCGGCCTGGTGCGCTCCTGGATCTCCCCCACCGCCGAGCTGGCCAACCTCTCCGGCGTCCTCGGCATCGCGCTCGGGCTCGGCAACCACACCAACGGCCTGGTGCCGATCCTCGGCGCGCTCGGCTACCTCGTGGCCGTCGCGATCACCTTCAAGTTCCTGTGGGACAGCTTCAAGTGGCGCTACCGGCCGATCATCGGCCTCGGCGTCTCCCTCGGCGCGGTGATGATCCTGCAGATCAACCTGCAGCCCTGGTACGTGCTGTGGGCGGTGATCCCGCTGGCCGCGGCGGCCGGGACGTCCCGCTTCCGGGTGGCCGCGGCGGTGCTGTCCGCCGCGCTGCCGTTCCTGCTGCCGCCCACCGGCAGCACGTTCGACGGCCGCCCGTACGTGCTGCCGTTCGCCTACGGCGCGGCGGTGGTCGTGTGCGGCGGCGGGATGCTGATCGTGCGGCGCCTCGCTCCCGTCTTGCTCTCCAGGCCGTCCCCGCGGCTGCCCGCGCGGGCCGAGCCCGTATCGTGACCCGATGTGAGTGCCCCCGCCGTCGAGATCACCGGGCTGGTGAAAAGCTACGGCTCCACCCGCGCGGTCGACGGTCTCGACCTGCGGATGGAGCGCGGCAGCCTGCTCGCCCTGCTCGGCCCGAACGGGGCCGGCAAGACCACCACCGTCGAGGTCTGCGAAGGCTTCCTCCGCGCTGACGCCGGTTCGGTGCGCGTGCTCGGCCTCGACCCGGTCCGCGAGTCGGCGGAGCTGCGCCCCCGCGTCGGGATCATGCCCCAGGGCGGCGGCGCGTACCCCGGCGTCCGCGCCGACGAGATGCTCAACCTGGTGGCCTCGTGCGCGGCGTCCCCGCTGGACCCGGCCTGGCTGCTGGAGGTCCTCGGGCTGGCTTCGGTCCGGCGGACTCCGTTCAAGCGCCTGTCCGGCGGGCAGCAGCAGCGGCTTTCGCTGGCGTGCGCCCTGGTCGGGCGGCCCGAGCTGGTGTTCCTCGACGAGCCGACCGCGGGCATGGACCCCCAGGCCCGCCGCCTGGTGTGGGACCTGCTGTCGGCGTTGCGCCGCGACGGCGTTTCGGTGCTGCTGACCACGCACCTGATGGAAGAGGCCGAGGCACTGGCCGACACGGTGGTGATCGTGGACCACGGCAAGGTCGTCGTCTCGGGTGCGCCGCAGTCGTTGACGGTGGACGAGAGCGGCAACGCGGGCCTGCGGTTCAAGGCCCGCACGCGGCTGGACACGGCGTTGCTGACGGCGGCGTTGCCGGAGGGCTACGCGGTGCGCGAGTCGGCGCCGGGAACGTACGTCGTGGTCGGGTCGGTCGACCCGCAGGTGGTGTCGACGGTCACGGCGTGGTGCGCGCAGCAGGGCGTCCTGCCGGAGGAGCTGCAGGTCGGCAAGCGGACGCTCGAAGAGGTCTTCCTCGAGCTGACCGGACGGGAGCTGCGGGCGTGACTTTTGCTCCTGGCACGTTCACCCCGGCCCCGGGGCGCGGCTCCCTCGGCCGCATGCTGCGCACGCACGCGCGCGTCGAGGCGAGCTTGACGTTGCGCCACGGCGAGCAGGTGCTGCTCACCCTGTTGATTCCGTTGGCGTTGCTGATCGGGCTGTCGCTGCTGGACATCCTCCCTTCCGCGCAGCTTGGTTCGACGTCCAAAGTGGACTGGATCACGCCCCGCATCCTGGCGCTGGCGGTGATGTCCTCGGCGTTCACGGGCCAGGCGATCGCCCTGGGCTTCGACCGCCGGTACGGAGTGCTGAAGCGGTTGTCGGCGACGGCGTTGCCGCGGTGGCTGCTGGTGGCGGGACGGCTGATCGCCGCGCTCGTGGTGGTCGTGCTGCAGTCGGTGATCATCGGTGTGGTGGCGGCGTTCCTGGGGTGGTCGCCCTCGCTGTCCGGCCTCTTCTCGGCTGTGCTCTTGCTGGTGCTGGGGACGCTTGCTTTCGGGGCTTTAGGCGTTCTTTTGGGCGGCGCGTTGCGGGCCGAAGCGGTGCTGGCCTTGGCGAACATCGTGTGGTTCGTGTTGTTGCTGGCCGGGGGGATCTTGCTGGCGCCGTCGTCGTTGCCATCCGGGCTGGCTCGCGTGGTGGAGCTGCTGCCGTCGGGGGCGCTGGCGGAGGGGATGCGGTCCGCTTTGGTGGACGGGGCTTTCGCGCCGGGGCCGATGGTGGTGCTGGCGGTGTGGGCTGTCCTCGCGGGCGCGTTGGCTTCGCGGACGACCAAGCTCACCTGAGCGTTTTCGGCGAATTCTTGTTTCTGCGCTCGTGGGGCCCGCCACCCCGCTCGCCGATTGTGACTACGGACGGCAGCACCGCGTCAAGGCGGGAAAGCGTGCCTTGACCCGGCACTGCCGTCCGTGTCCTGGCTTCGGATCGGGGCGGTGGGCCGGGTCTGGGTGGGGTGCCGGTTCTCTCCTTGGCTGCCGTTCACGTCCCTTTGCGCCTGAAGGTGCGCTGTGACTTTGCCGGGACCTCTGTTCGGAGGCCTTTGCGTGACCTTGGTCCCTTGCACTCTTCGCGGGTTTCTGGGCGCCGGGACCTGCCGAAAGCCGCGTTTCCCGGCGCTCTACCATCGATGGGTGCCGTTCACCAGCCTCGTCGCCCGCCTGCCGTTTCCGTCCGCCGCCGTGCAGCGGGCCGTCGGGATCGCCGCCGTCGTCGCGCAGGCGCTGATCGGCGTCACCGGCTCCATCGTGCGCGTCACCGGCTCGGGCCTCGGCTGCCCGACCTGGCCGCAGTGCGTCGCCGGCAGCCTCGTCCCCAAGCACGACTCCGGCATCGACGCCCTCAACCAGTGGATCGAGTTCGGCAACCGGCTGCTGACCGGTGTCGTCATCGTCGTCGCCGCCATCGCCGTCATCACCGCGTGGCGCGTGCAGATCGACCACCCCTCCCGCAAGCGCCTGGTGAAGCTGGCCTGGACGATGCCCGGCGGCGTCGTGCTGCAGGCCGTCGTCGGCGGAATGACTGTGCTCGCGAAGCTCGAGTGGTGGACCGTCGCGATCCACTTCCTCGCCACCACTCCCCTGGTGTGGCTCGCGGTCCTGCTGCTGCGCGCGTTCCGCGAAGGCGACGAGCCCGCGCGCTCGCTGGTCCCCGCGTCCGGCCGGGGCATCCTGGTGGCACTGGCCGTGGTGATGTGGCTGGTCCTCGCGGCGGGCACGACGGTGACCGGCGCCGGCCCCCACAGCGGCGACATCAACACCCACCGCCTCGACGCCCCGGTGGAGTCGCTCGCCCAGGTCCACGGCGGCCTGCTGGTGCTCTACCTGCTGCTGCTCGCGGTGTTCGGCCTCCAGCTGATGCGCATCGGCGCGCCGAAGGGCCTCTGGCAGCGCTACATCGTGGTCTGGGTGGTCGCGGTGGCGCAGGGCGGGCTCGGTTCGCTGCAGTACGCGCTGGGCGTGCCGGAGGCGATGGTGTCGTTCCACGTGCTCGGCGCGATGGCGGTGATCATCGCGACGGCGTCGCTGTGGGTGGGCAGCCGCGACCGCGGCCCGGTGGTCTCGCTGACGGCGGCGCCTAAGGAACTCGCCACCGCCTGAGCAACCGGCGGCCACCCGGCCGTAACACACCGCGGCTACGGTCCGCCCCATGACGACGCGCTCCGCGCCCAAGCCGCTCATCTCCCACCGCCGCGGCACCGGCGAGATGCTGGTGCTGAAGACGTTCCTGCTGGTGCCGTTCGCGGCGCTCCTGATCGCGGTCCCGCTGGTGTGGGGCTGGGGAATGACCTGGATCGACCTGGCCTTGGCGGCGGCGTTCTACGTGTTCGCGACGCTCGGCGTGACGGTCGGTTACCACCGCTATTTCACGCACGGGGCGTTCAAGGCGTCCCGGCCGCTGCGGATCGCGTTGGCGGTGGCGGGGAGCATGGCGGTCCAGGGGTCGGTGATCTTCTGGGTGGCGAGCCATCGGCGGCACCACGCGTTCGCGGACCGGGAGGGTGATCCGCATTCGCCGTGGCTGTTCGGGACGTCCCCTTCGGCGTTGCTGCGCGGGTTCTGGCACGCGCACATGGGGTGGATGTTTTCGCGCGAGGTGACCAACGCGGACCGGTTCGCGCCCGACCTGGTGGCGGACCGCGATCTGCGGGTGGTGAACCGGTACTTCTGGCTGTGGATCACGTTGAGCCTGGCCCTGCCGGCGGTGCTGGGCGGGTTGCTGTCGTGGTCGTGGTGGGGTGTCGTGACGGCGTTCTTCTGGGCCGGGTTGGTGCGGATCGCTTTCCTGCACCACGTGTCCTGGTCGGTGAATTCGATTTGTCACCTGATCGGGGAACGGCCGTTCGCTTCGCGTGACAAGGCGGCGAACTTTTGGCCGCTTGCCCTTTTGTCCATGGGCGAGTCTTGGCACAATTCGCACCACGCCGATCCGACTTGCGCGCGGCACGGGGTGTTGCGGGGTCAGGTGGACGTTTCGGCGCGGGTGATCCGGACGTTTGAACAGCTTGGTTGGGCGACCGATGTGCGGTGGCCGCGGGCTGACCGGTTGGCCGCCAAGCGCTCAAGCGCATGAGCATAACGTGCGCACGCTGACACGATCGAGAGATGACTCGCTCGATCGTGTCGCTCGCGTTCCCTTACGGTGAGCCAACTTTCACACCCACCGAAGGAGAATCGTGGCCAAGCACATCGACAACGGCAGGCGCGGAAAAATCCGGCGGGTTGCCGCCGGGATTGCTCTGATCCTCACCGTGGCCGGGGTGATCGCCCCGGCGTTGAGCGGCCAGGAGCCGGCCACCACCGTTGTCATCGCGGGTGGCGGAGGTGGCGGCAATACCGGGAACTGACTTCTGAATACCGAGATCCCTCGTGACCGATGGAACGTCGGTCACGAGGATTTCCACCTGAAGGCGATCCCGTAGTCCTCTCGCGGATGGCACCCTTCAACAAAGGTGTGCCGGACGAAACCGTCCTCGACGGGAAGCAGGTGCGGATCACCCTCCGGCGGTTTCCGCGTCCGTTCGTATTCCAGCTGTTCCGCGTACCACCAGCACGCCTCGGGCAGGTGTTTCGCGTCGAAGCTCACCTGGATCGTCAGGCCGCCGGGCGCGATGCCGTGGTGGTCGATGTCGACGTTGATCCATCTGCGTTCCTCTTCGAGCTGCCCGTCGAGCGCCTCGGAAACGAAGCTGTAGCGCTCGCCCTTCCGGAGAGTCCGGCGAAAGCTCAAGCGGGCCAGAATCGGGTCGTCCGGGTGCGCCCTGGGTGAAGCCACCACCCGACACGCCCACAGTGCCGTCACCGGCAGCTCCGCCATGTCGTGCGTCCAGCCGATAGCCGCATGCGTGTCGAAGCCGTCGACGCCGTCTTCGCAAGCGATGATGTCGCGTTCGGTGATGCGGCGCCAAATCGTCCGGCGGTACATCACCGCCGTGACGAGCATGCGCTCCACGAACACCTGCTGCGCCCCTCTCGAGGCCGCCCGCGCCCGCCAGGCGACGCGCTCCTCCACGACTTCCACCGCCGCCCGGCCGATGTCGATGCGGGGCCGCCAATCCACGCCCGCGGCCAGCTTGTCCGCCAGACGGCCCGCCAAGCTCTTGAGCGCGTCCCGCCAGGCTTGGTGCATCGGCGTCGTGGTGGTGGGCGGCGGATCACCGAAAACGCCCGGCAGCAGCATCAACTGCCGGAAGCGGTCGCCGAGCGTGGCCTTCCACACGGTTCCGCCTGGCGCCGGCGGCACCCGGAACGCTGCCATCAACGTGTTGTGGCGGCGAGAGCTCCCGGCCGCGCCGATCTCGTCGACGATCAGGCCCCACACGGCGAAAGCGCGTATTTCACGCGCCAACGACGCGGTCGGCGCCACCAAGGAGCGGAGCACCACCGCCGAGTCGCTCACCGGATCGTCGATCGCCTCACGGAGGAAGCGCAGGGGCTCGCCGTCCGGACGCTTCGCCAGCCAGCGCAGTGCGGCTTCGACTTCCGCGCGCGAAGCCGCCTCGTCGGCCGGTTCGCTGCCCATCCCGATCGTCATGACGCCTCCGCTACCCCGCGACGAAGATCGACAATTCCCCCGCAACGGCGAGATACGCGGCGACAAAACTCCGGCAACGAAAAACTCGGCCCGAAAACAAAAGATCACTTCCGGCCGGGCCCAGCACCGGTCACCATTGCCTGGGGCGTACTAGTACACCGATAAAGGGGTAGCACAGTGACCGACGAAAGGACAAGCAAGCGGAGCCACCGCCTGCGGGAATCGATCAAAGTCGGCCTGAGCGGGGTCGGCGGGCTCTACCTGCTCACCGGCTCACTGGCCGTGACCGCCATCGGCGCCATCGTCGCCCTCGCGCTGGCCGCCGTGCGGTGACTACGCCAGCTGCTGTCGCACCGCCGACGCGAAGCGCAGCGCCGCGGCCGGGTCCGTCTGGCGGAAGCCCAGCGACGGCTCCGTCAGCTCCAGCTCCAGCAGCAACGGCTTGCCGTCCGCGCCGCGGACCAGGTCCACTCGCGCGTACAGCAGCTCCGCGCGCAGGATTCCCAGCAACGCCGACGCCGCGTCCAGGACGTCCTCCGCCAACGCCACCGCGTCCGCGGGCGGGGACGCCGGTGCCAGCGTCTCCGACAGGTACAAGCCGGAAGCGTCCATCGTGGACCCCAGCATCGCGCCCTTCGAGAACGCGTGCGAGTAGATTCCGCCCAGGTACACCAAAGCCAGCTCGCCCGCGGTGTCCACACTGGACTGGTACGGCTGGATCAGCACCGTGTGGCCGTCGGCGTGCAACGACGAAACGTGCGCGGAAGCATCAGCACCCGCAGCGAACCGAGCCGCTCCTCGGGAACCCGCGCCCACCGAGGGCTTCACCACGAAGTCCGACGACGGGAACCGAGCCGACTCGCCCGGCGCGACCAGCGAGGTGGGCACCACCGCGACTCCCGCGTCGAGCAGCTCCACCAGGTACGACTTGTCCGTGTTCCACCGCACCACGTCGGCCGAGTTGTACAGCGACGGCACCGACTCGCACCACGACAGGAACTCCGCCCGCCGGGATGCGTAGTCCCACGTCGCGCGCAGGATCACCGCGTCAGCCGAAGCGAAGTCGAAAGACGAATCCCACGCCGCCCAGGACACCGAGAAGCCCAGCGACTCCAACGCGGGCACCACGGCGTCGTCGTCGCCGTCACCCGAAGGGAGCTCCGCGCAGCCGACCAGGATCGCGGTGGGGCTCACCGGCCCGCCATCTTGCGGCGGTGCTCCGGGCCGATCTTCGTCTGCTTGACCGTCTCCGCGTCCCACGAAGCCGCGTCGAGATCCTCGACCGCCTCGATCAACGCCGAACCGGTCTCGACGCTGGGCACCACCACGTCACCCAGCGCGCCGTCCGCGCCGACCAGTACCACGCGCGCTCCCGCCCGGCCGATGTTCTCCACCACCGCGCGGGACGGCTTGCCGTGCGCCTTCACGAACTTGCGGGCCGCGCCCAGCTGCGCGCTGGTCGGCGCGACCACGGTCTCAGAAGTTTCAGCCACGTCCCGAACGATAACCAACTACCGGCCGGAACGCGGAACAGCGTGGCGTCGGCCATAGTTGCTACCGGGAGAACCCGACCCGAGGAGGACGCATGCCCACCGCAGTGCAGGTGACGAAGACCGGCGGCCCGGAAGTGCTCGAAACGGCCGAAGTGGACGTCGCGGCCCCGCAGGCCGGCGAACTGCTGGTCGACGTCGCCGCGGCCGGGGTCAACTACATCGACACCTACCAGCGGCAGGGCATCTACCCCATCGACCTGCCGTTCGTCCTCGGCCTCGAGGGCGCGGGCACGGTCGTCGAGGCCGGCGCCGACACGGGCTTCGACGAAGGTGACCGCGTCGCCTGGCAGGGGTCGCTCGGCAGCTACGCGGCGCGCAAGCTCGTCCCCGCGTCGATGGCCGTCAAGGTCCCCGAAGGTGTCTCCCTGGAAACCGCCGCCGCGACGATGCTGCAGGGCATGACCGCGCACTACCTGGTCGCCTCGACGTTCGAGGTCAAGCCCGGCCACGACGTGCTGGTGCACGCGGCCGCGGGCGGCGTCGGGCTGCTGCTGATCCAGCTGGCCAAGGCGCGCGGCGCCCGCGTGATCGGCACGGTGTCGACCGCAGAGAAGGAGAAGCTCGCGCGCGAAGCCGGCGCCGACGAGGTGATCCGCTACGACCGCGACGACTTCGCCAAGCTCACCCGCGAGCTGACGAACGGCGAGGGCGTCGACGTGGTCTACGACGGCGTCGGCAAGGACACCGTCGACGGCAGCCTCGCCAGCCTCAAGATCCGCGGCCTGCTCGCGCTGTTCGGCGCGGCCAGCGGCCCGGTGCCGCCGATCGACCCGCAGCGCCTCAACTCGGGCGGCTCGCTGTACCTGACCCGCCCGACGTCGGCGCACTACACGCGCACCCGCGAGGAGATCGACTGGCGGTCGAAGGAGCTGTTCGACGCGGTCCAGGCGGGCGACCTGACCGTCCGGATCGGCGGCAAGTACCCCCTGGCCGACGCCCGCCAGGCCCACGAGGACCTGCAGGGCCGCCGCACCACCGGCAAGCTCCTGCTCATCCCCTGACTGTCACTTTCACGTGAAAGTGCCCACCTCGGGGCGGCACTTTCACGTGAAAGTGCCGCTTGTCAGCCCTGGTTGCCGGGGACCGAAACGGCGTCGGTGACGAAGACCAGCGTCTCGTTCGGCTGGATGCCGCGGCCGCCCTGGCCGTACGCCAGGTCCGGCGGGATGATCAGCAGCCGGCGGCCGCCCTGCTTGATGCCTTCCAGGCCCTGGTCCCAGCCCGGGATGACCTCGCCCGCGCCCAGGTTGAGGTCGAACGTCTCGCCGCGGTCGTAGGAGTTGTCCAGGACCTTCTTGTCCGACCAGGTCACCAGCAGGTAGTTCATCTTCAACTGCTGGCCGGCCTTCGCCGCGCCGCCGGTGCCCTCGGACAGGTCCTTGGTGATCAGCTTCTTCGGCGGGTCGCAGTCGTCGGGGATCGTGATCGCCGGCTTCTCGCCGAACTTGCCCGTCGTCTTGATGTCGTCCGCGGTGCACTCGCGGCCCTTGCTCTGGGTCGCCTGGGCGGCGGCCGACGACGGCGGCACCGACGGCCCCGCGGGGGCGGCCGTTTCGGTCTTGGCCTGCTGACCGCACGCGGCCAGCGACAGCGCCGCCGCGGCGGCGACCACGATCTTCCCGATCTTCTGCATGCGAGGCACCCTAGCCAAGCACGGAGAGTGCCGGGACGTCGTCACCCGTGGCGACCACGCCGAGCCGCCGCGTAGCCCGCGTCAGGGCCACGTACAGGTCGTTGAGCCCGCGCGGCGACCCCGAGACGACCTCGTCCGGCGCGACCAGCACCACCGAGTCGAACTCCAGGCCCTTCGACCGCTCGACGGTCAGCACGCTCAGCCGTTCGTCGTGGCCGGAAAGCCACGAAGACACCTCGTCGAACCGCCGGGCGGGCACCAGGACGGCCACCGTGCCACCGTCCACTTCGGACAGCTCACGCTCGGCCAGCCCGGGCAGCTCCGCGGCCAGGGACGCCGGCCGCGCCGACCACGGGGGCACCCCGGTCTCCCGCACCGAAGACGGCGCCGCCAGCTCCGGGGAAACCTCCGCCAGGACCCGCGCCGCGACCGCCATGATCTCGGCGGGCGTGCGGTAGTTCACGGTCAGCTCTTCGAGGCGCCACCGGTTCTCGACGTACGGCGAGAGCACCTCGTCCCACGACCGCGCGCCCCCGGCCGCCCCGGTCTGGGCGACGTCGCCGACCAGCGTCATCGACCGGTTCGGCGAGCGCCGCATGAGCAGCCGCCAGTCCATCGCCGACAGCTCCTGGGCCTCGTCGACGATCACGTGCCCGAACGTCCAGGTCCGGTCCTGCGCGGCCCGCTGGGCGGCGGTCAGCTCGCTGCGCGCCTGCTGGCGCTCGGCGAACAGCTCGGCGTCGAGGACGTCGGAGACGCGCAGCAGCTCCTCGTCGATGATTTCCTCGTCCTGTTCGAGGATGTCGAGCACGCCCTCGGCGTACGCGCGGTCCTCGCGCTCACGGCGTTTGCGCTCGACGCGGGCCTCGGTGTCGTCGACGCCGATCAGCTCGGCCAGCTCGTCGAGCAGCGGCACGTCGGCGGGTGTCCAGCGGGCGTCGCGGCTGCTTTCCAGAAGGGCACGATCTTCGGCGGACAGCAGCTTCCGGGCCGCACTCGAGAGCCGTTCGCGGTCGGCGAACAGGTCGTCGAGCACGCCTTCCGGGGTCAGCACCGGCCACAGTTCGTTCAGGGCCGCGGCGATGTTCTCGTCCGCGGCCAGCTCGGCGCGGATGTCGGCGAGGTCCTGCCCGTCGAGGAGGTCCTCCCCCAGCTTGCGGGCGGCTTGGCGGGTCAGCGCGTCGAGGACGTCGGAGACGAACAGGCGCCGCGCCGGGTTGTGCGGGCGCCGCGAACGGCGGGCGCGGGTGCGGGCATCGGTGCAGGTCTTGCGGTCCAGCCGCAGCACGTCGTGCTCGTACTCGATCTCCATCACCGGCTCGGGCACGCGCTGGCGGTCGCGGACGGCGTTGGCAAGCACGTCGGCCATCACCAGCCGGCCCTTGACCTCGGCCGTTTCGCGGGACTCGACGCCGTCGGCGTCCAGGCCGGGGTAGAGCTGCCCGATCGTGGCGAGCAGCACACCGGTCTCGCCGAGCGAGGGCAGCACCTGGCCGATGTAGCGCAGGAACGTGCTGTTCGGCCCGACGACGAGCACGCCGCGGGTCGTGAGCTGCTGGCGGTGCGTGTAGAGCAGGTAGGCGGCGCGGTGCAGCGCGACGGCGGTCTTGCCGGTGCCGGGACCGCCCTGGACGACCATGACGCCGCCGAGCGGGGCGCGGATGATGCGGTCCTGCTCGGCCTGGATGGTGGCGACGATGTCGCTCATCTCACCGGTGCGCCGCTGTTCGAGCGCGGCCAGCAGCGCGGCCTCGCCGGCCAGCCCGAGGTCCTGGCCCTGGTCGGCGGCGGTGAGGTCGAGGATCTCGTCGTCGAAACCGGTGACCTTGCGGGTCAGCGACCGCAGGTGCCGCCGCCGGCGCACCCCTTCGGGGGAAGCCGCGGTGGCGAGGTAGAAGGGCCGCGCGACGGGCGCCCGCCAGTCGACGAGCAGCGGCTTGTAGTCGTCGTCCTCGTCGAAGAGCCCGAGGCGGCCGATGTAGGTGGTTTCCTCGGCGCTCTCGGGGACGAAGTCGAGCCGCCCGAAGGCGAGGCCCTGCTCGACGGAGCCGAGCTGGGCGAGCCGGTCGGTGTAGAGGGTGGTGGCGACGTCGCGCTCGGTGCGGGCCTGCGGGGTGCCGCCGGTCAACCGCAACGTCTCGTCGAGGCGGCGCTGGGCGTCGACGCGCTCGGCGTCGAGCTTCGCGTAGAGAGTGGTGACGTACGCCTGCTCGCGGGCGAGCTCGGCGGAGAAGTCGTCCGAAGACAAAGATCCTGCTTTCGCCTCAAGGAAAAGAGCCAACCGAGTTTAACGGCGACCGCCGCGCGATCATTCCGCGCCGAGGGCGCAGTACGGGTAGATCTCGGCGCCCGCGCCGGGAAGCACGTGGTCACCCGGCGCGCACGACACGCTCGCCGGCGGCAGCCGGTCGCCGCCGGTCAGGTGGCCGGTGGGGTCGCGGTGGAGGACGGCGGCGCCGCGGCTGGTCAGGGCGCGGCAGTTCGCCGAGTGGTAGCGGATGCCGCCCGGTACGGCGGACGCGGTCACCGGGGTGAACCCGCCCAAGGCCTCGGGCGCGAGCCAGGTCACCGCGCCGACCACGGGCCGGTCGAGGACGACGCCGGCCCGCTGTCCGGGCGGGAGCACCGGTACCTCGACGGTCCGGGTGCCGGACGTCACCGGGATCCGGTAGGCGGCCAGGGTGCCGGTGTTCTCCAGCACCGCGACACCCGGGCCCAGCTCGGCGACGCGGACGGTCCCGCCGTCGGGGGCCGGGCCGGGGACGGCGGTGATCCGGGACGGGATCGCGCAGCCGGTTCCGAGCAGCTGGTTCTGGTCGAGCGGCACCTTCCCGCGGCCGAGCAGGACCAGCAGGCCGAGGACGACGACCGCGGCTACCGCGGTCCCGATCCGTCTCAGAACGGGAGACCGAGGGTCGGCAGGCCGATGGCCGAGTCGACCGCCAGCGCCACGAACACGATCATCAGGTACGTGTTCGACCGGTGGAACAACGCCATCGGCTTGGTCTCTTCACCACGCCGCACCGCCGCCTGCAGGCTGTGCGCGTAGAAGAGGAACCAGCCGCCCGCGAGGATCGCGAACGTGCCGTACAGCCACGACGTCACCGGGAGCAGCAGCAGCGTCCACGCCACCATCACCCACGAGTAGATGACGATCTGGCGGGCGACGTGCTGGGCGGTGGCGACCACCGGCAGCATCGGGACGCCCGCGCGCTCGTAGTCGTCGCGGTACTTCATGCCCAGGGCCCACGTGTGCGGGGGCGTCCAGAAGAAGATGACGCCGAACATCACGAACGCCGGCCACTGCACGGTGCCGGTGACGGCCGCCCAGCCGATGACCACCGGCATGCAGCCCGCCGCGCCGCCCCAGACCACGTTCTGCGACGTGCGCCGCTTGAGGCCGAGCGTGTAGACGAAGATGTAGAACAAGATCGTCGCGACCGCCAGGATCGCCGACAGCAGGTTGACCGTGAAGTACAACACCACCGCCGACGCGACACCCATCACCAAGCCGAAGATCAGCGCGCCGCGGCGGGGCACCGAGTCCTTCACCAGCGGGCGGCGCTTCGTGCGGTTCATCACCTTGTCGATGTCCGCGTCGATCACGCAGTTGAGCGCGTTCGCGCTGCCCGCGGCCATCGTCCCGCCGACCAGCGTGGCCAGCACCAGCCACGGCGACGGGATCTGACGGCCGGCGAGGAACATCGCCGGGATGGTGGTCACCAGGAGGAGCTCGATGACCCGCGGCTTCGCGAGCGCCGCGTAGGCGCCGACGACCCGGCGGAGGCTTCGCCGGTCACCGTGCGGTCGATCACCGGTCGGGTGCACGGCGCTGGTGTCGTCACTGCGTCCGTGCGCAGCGTTCACCAACGACATTTCACTCCCTGCGTCAGGTTCGGGCGGGACCAGTCCGGGTAGCCGAAGAACCAGCCCTACTGAACCCTCGAACGATGTTAGACGTGGTGAATCCCGTGGGTGATCGCGGGTCCTCGACCGGCCGAAGCACTAGGCTGGCCGCGACGGGCCGCGATTGCCCCTGCGCATGGCCGCGAGCAGGAATATCGTCCCTTCGGGATCGATTGAGATAGGTAGCCGCGCGCACGGGTAACCGGAACGAGGAAGACCAGCCGCAACCATCATGACCGGGAGTTGGAGTTCAGTGTCCGAAACCGCCACTACCAGCGAGAACAACCCACTCCTCCGGCGCAACGTGCCCGCCGACTGGACCGAGACCGACACCCGCGCCGTGGACACCGTCCGGGTGCTGGCCGCGGACGCGGTCGAAAACTGTGGCAGCGGCCACCCCGGCACCGCGATGAGCCTCGCGCCGCTGGCCTACACGCTCTTCCAGCGCACGCTGCGTCACGACCCGGCGGACCAGCACTGGCCGGGCCGCGATCGCTTCGTCCTCTCGGCCGGCCACTCGAGCCTGACGCTCTACATCCAGCTGTTCCTCGCCGGCTACGGCCTCGAGCTCGAGGACCTCAAGCAGCTGCGCAAGTGGGGCTCCAAGACCCCGGGGCACCCGGAGTACCGCCACACCGACGGCGTCGAGACCACCACCGGCCCGCTGGGTCAGGGCCTGGCGAACGCCGTGGGCATGGCGATGGCCGCCCGCCGCGAGCGCGGCCTGCTCGACCCGGACGCCGCGCCCGGCGAGAGCATCTTCGACCACCACATCTACGTGATCGCCTCCGACGGCGACATCGAAGAGGGCGTCACCTCCGAGGCCTCGTCCATCGCGGGCCGCCAGGAGCTGGGGAACCTGATCGTCTTCTACGACGACAACAAGATCTCGATCGAGGACGACACCAACATCGCGCTGTCCGAGGACACCGTCGCGCGCTACGAGGCCTACGGGTGGCACACCCAGGTCGTCGAGGGCGGCGAGGACGTCGTCGCGATCGAGGAGGCCATCAAGGCAGCCAAGGCCGAGACGCAGCGGCCGTCGTTCATCGCGCTGCGGACCGTCATCGGCTACCCGGCGCCGAAGAAGATGGGCACCGGCAAGGCGCACGGCGCCGCGCTGGGCGCCGAAGAGGTCGCCGCGGTCAAGGAGATCCTCGGCTTCGACCCGGAGCAGTCGTTCCAGGTCGAGGACGACGTGCTCAAGCACACCCGCCAGGCGCTCGAGCGGGGCAAGACCGCGCACGCCGAGTGGCAGGAGAAGTACGAGGCCTGGGGCCGGGCCAACCCGGAGCGCAAGAAGCTCGGCGACCGGCTGGCCACCCGCACGCTGCCCGAGGGCTTCGCCGACAACCTGCCGAAGTGGGAGCCGGACGCCAAGGGCATCGCGACCCGCAAGGCCTCCGGTGAGGTGCTCAACGCCCTCGCCGAGCCGCTGCCGGAGCTGTGGGGCGGCTCGGCCGACCTGGCCGAGAGCAACAACACGACTATGAAGGGCGCCGACTCGTTCGGTCCCGAGAAGGCCGCCACCGACATGTGGCAGGCCAACCCGTACGGCCGGACGCTGCACTTCGGCGTCCGCGAGCACGCCATGGGCTCGATCCTCAACGGGATCGCGCTGCACGGCGGCACCCGCCCGTACGGCGCGACGTTCCTCATCTTCTCCGACTACATGCGCCCGCCGGTCCGGCTGGCCGCGCTGATGAAGGCGCCGGTCACCTACGTGTGGACGCACGACTCGATCGGCCTCGGCGAGGACGGGCCGACGCACCAGCCGATCGAGCAGCTCTCCGCGCTGCGCGCGATCCCGGGCCTCAACGTCGTCCGCCCGGCGGACGCCAACGAGACCGCGTACGCGTGGAAGGCGGTCCTCGAGGACGTCCACCACCCGTCCGGCCTGGCGCTGACCCGCCAGAACGTGCCGGTGCTCGAGGGCACCAGCGCCGAGGGCGTCGCCAAGGGCGGGTACGTCCTGGCCGATTCCGACGGCACCCCGGACGTGGTCCTCATCGCCACCGGTTCCGAGGTCCAGCTGGCCGTCGAGGCGAAGAAGACCCTGGACGCCGACGGCGTCAAGGCGCGTGTCGTGTCCATGCCGTGCGTCGAGTGGTTCGACGCGCAGGACGCGGCCTACCGCGAATCCGTCATCCCGGCCGGTGTGAAGGCCCGCGTGTCCGTCGAGGCGGGCATCGCCCAGTCGTGGCACCGCTTCACCGGTGACGCCGGGGTGAACGTTTCGATCGAGCACTTCGGCGCCTCCGCCGATGCCGCCACACTGTTCCGTGAGTTCGGTTTCACCGCGGAAGCAGTCGTCGAGGCCGCGCGCCGCTCGATCCAGAACACCAAGAATTCCTGAAGGGGATGACGCAGCAAATGAGCAACGACAAGCTCGCGCAGCTGTCCACGGCCGGTGTCTCGATCTGGCTCGACGACCTCTCGCGTGAACGCCTGAACACCGGCAACCTCGCCGACCTGATCCGCGACAAGCACGTCGTCGGCGTGACGACCAACCCGACGATCTTCGCCAACGCGATGTCGAAGGGCGACGCCTACGACGAGCGGACGCGGGAGCTCGCCGCCCAGGGCGCCGACGTCGAGGCGACCATCCGCGACCTGACCACGACCGACGTGCGCAACGCCGCGGACCTGTTCCGCGACGTCTACACCGCCACGAACGGCGTCGACGGCCGCGTCTCGATCGAGGTCGACCCGCGCCTGGCCAAGGACACCGAGAAGACGGTGGCCGAGGCGAAGGACCTGTGGAAGACCGTCGACCGGCCGAACGTGCTGATCAAGATCCCGGCGACCGAAGAGGGCCTGCCGGCGATCACGGCCACGCTCGCCGAGGGCATCAGCGTCAACGTCACGCTGATCTTCTCCGTCGAGCGCTACAAGAAGGTCATCGAGGCCTTCTTCGCGGGCCTCGAGCAGGCGAAGGCCAACGGCCACGACCTCAAGGGCATCCACTCGGTGGCGTCGTTCTTCGTGTCCCGGGTGGACACCGAGATCGACAAGCGCCTGGAAGCGATCGGCACCGACGAAGCCCTGGCCCTGCGCGGCAAGGCCGCCGTCGCCAACGCCCGGCTGGCCTACGCGGCCTTCGAAGAGCTGTTCGCCACCGACCGCTGGAAGGCCCTCGCGGCCGACGGCGCGAACGCGCAGCGCCCGCTGTGGGCGTCGACCGGTGTGAAGAACCCGGACTACTCCCCCACGCTCTACGTCGACGACCTGGTCGTGAAGAACACCGTCAACACGATGCCGGAGAAGACCCTGGACGCGGTGGCCGAGCACGCCGACCTGCAGGGCGACCGGGTCAGCGGCCACGGCAAGGACGCCCAGCAGGTCTTCGACCAGCTCGAAGCCGTCGGCATCGACATCCGCGACGTGTTCCTCACGCTGGAGAACGAGGGCGTCGAGAAGTTCGAGAAGTCGTGGACCGAGCTTCTGGACACCGTGAACGGGCAGCTCGAGCAGGCGAAGGGCTGAAGCACGACATGACGACAGGCGAAAAGACCGGCGTCGAGATCGTGGACGCCGCACTGGCGGAGCGTGCCGCGCCGCTGGCCGAACAGCTGGTCAACGACCAGGCTGCTTCGAAGCTGGCGGCGCAGGACGCGACGCTCTGGGGGCCGGACGCCGAATCCGAGGCGTCGATCCGGCTGTCGTGGACGACGCTGCACAAGTCGTCGCGGCCGCTCATCGGCGAGATCGAGGCGCTGCGGACCGAACTGCGGTCCGAGGGCGTCGACCGCGTCGTGCTGGCCGGCATGGGCGGCTCGTCGCTGGCGCCGGAGGTGATCACCGCGACCGACGGCGTCGCGCTGACCGTCCTCGACACCACCGACCCGGGCCAGGTCGCCGACGCGCTGGCCGGCGACCTCGAGCGCACGGTGATCGTGGTGTCGTCGAAGTCGGGCGGCACCGTCGAGACCGACAGCCACCGGCGGATCTTCGCGAAGGCGTTCGCCGACGCGGGGATCGACGCGGCGCGGCGGATCGTGGTCGTCACCGACCCGGGCTCGCCGTTCCAGGAACTGTCCGAAAAGGAGGGTTACCGCAAGACCTTCCTCGCCGACCCGCACGTCGGCGGCCGTTACTCGGCGCTGACGGCGTTCGGGCTCGTCCCGGCCGGCCTGGCCGGCGCGGACGTGGCCCGGCTGCTCGACCAGGCCGCCTCGGCGGCCGAGGAACTCGCCGCGGACTCGGCGGACAACCCGGCGGTCAAGCTGGCCGCCGCCTGGGCCGCCGCGCACGAGACGGGCGCGGAGAAGGTCGTGCTGGCCGACACCGGTTCGGGCATCAAGGGTTTCCCGGACTGGGCCGAGCAGCTGATCGCGGAGTCCACCGGCAAGCAGGGCACCGGCCTGCTGCCGGTCGCGGTCGAAGGCCCGGAGGCGGCCGGCTTCGCCGACGCCAAGTCCGACGCCACGGCCACCGCGGTCGGCAGCCCGCAGGGTTCGGCGAAGATCTCGGTCACCGGCTCGCTGGGCGCTCAGTTCCTGCTCTGGGAGTTCGCCACGGCGCTCGCCGGCCGGCTGCTTGGGATCAACCCGTTCGACCAGCCCGACGTCGAAGCCGCGAAGAAGGCGGCCCGCGCGCTGCTGGACGACCCCGAGAAGCTGAAGGGCGGCGAGACGGCGTCCAATGTGGACGGCCCGGTCGAGATCTTCGGCAGCGAAGGGGTTTCCACGGACGGCAGCCTCACCGACGTGCTGCGCGCGTTCTTCGCTTCGGCGCCGGACGCGGGCTACATCGCGGTGCAGGCCTACCTCGACCGCCTCGACGACGCGTCGACCGAGCTGCTGCGCGGCGAGATCGCCAAGCGCACCGGGAAGCAGACGACGTTCGGCTGGGGCCCGCGGTTCCTGCACTCCACCGGCCAGTACCACAAGGGCGGGCACCAGAACGGCGTGTTCCTGCAGCTCACCGGCGCCGTCGAGCAGGACCTCGACGTCCCGGACCGGCCGTACACGCTGGGGCAGCTGCAGCACGCCCAGGCCCTCGGCGACGGGCAGGTGCTCGCCGAGCACGGCCGTCCGGTGCTGCGCCTGCACCTGACCGACCGGGCCGCGGGGCTCGCGGCGGTCGTCCGCGCGGTACAGGAGGGGGACGCATGACCTGGAAGAACCCGCTGCGCGACGAGCGGGACAAGCGGCTCCCGCGCATCGCCGGACCGTCCAGCCTGGTGATCTTCGGGGTCACCGGCGACCTGGCCCGCAAGAAGCTGATGCCCGCCATCTACGACCTGGCCAACCGCGGGCTGCTGCCCGCCGGCTTCTCGCTCGTCGGGTTCGCCCGGCGCGACTGGGAGCACCAGGACTTCGGCGAGCTCGTGCACGACTCGGTCAAGGAGCACGCGCGGACGCCGTTCAAGGAGTCGGTGTGGAACCGGCTCGCCGAAGGCATCCGGTTCGTGCAGGGCACCTTCGACGACGACGACGCGTTCGACCGGCTCGCGCAGACGGTCAAGGACCTCGACCAGGAACGCGGCACCGGCGGCAACACCGCGTTCTACCTGTCGATCCCGCCCGGCGCGTTCCCGGTGGTGACCAAGCAGCTGGCCCGCTCCGGGCTGGCCAACGCCGACGCCAGCACCTGGCGCCGGGTCGTCATCGAGAAGCCCTTCGGGCACGACCTGAAGAGCGCCGAAGAGCTGAACGCGATCGTCAACGACGTCTTCCCCGAGGAGTCGGTGTTCCGCATCGACCACTACCTCGGCAAGGAGACGGTGCAGAACATCCTGGCGCTGCGCTTCGCGAACCAGCTGTTCGAGCCGATCTGGAACGCCAACTACGTCGACCACGTGCAGATCACCATGGCCGAGGACATCGGCCTCGGCGGCCGCGCGGGGTACTACGACGGCATCGGCGCGGCGCGCGACGTGATCCAGAACCACCTGCTGCAGCTGCTGGCCTTCACCGCGATGGAGGAGCCGCTGTCGTTCGACCCGCGGGCCCTGCGCGCGGAGAAGATCAAGGTGCTCTCGGGCACCAAGCCGCTGGGACCGCTGGACAAGACGACCGCGCGCGGCCAGTACGCGGGCGGCTGGCAGGGCGGCACGAAGGTGCCCGGCCTGCTGCAGGAAGAGGGCTTCGCGAAGGACTCGAAGACCGAGACCTACGCCGCCGTGACGCTGGAGGTGCAGAGCCGCCGCTGGGCCGGGGTGCCGTTCTACCTGCGCACCGGCAAGCGGCTCGGCCGCCGCGTCACCGAGATCGCCGTCGTGTTCAAGCGGGCGCCGCACCTGCCGTTCGACTCGACGTCGACCGAGGAGCTGGGGCAGAACGCCCTGGTCATCCGGGTCCAGCCGGACGAGGGCATCACGCTGCGGTTCGGCTCGAAGGTGCCGGGGACCACGATGGAGGTCCGCGACGTCACGATGGACTTCGGCTACGGGCACGCGTTCACCGAGTCCTCCCCCGAGGCCTACGAACGCCTGATCCTCGACGTCCTGCTGGGTGAGCCGTCGCTGTTCCCGGTGAACGAAGAGGTCGAGCTGTCCTGGAAGATCCTCGACCCGATCCTGGCGCACTGGGCGAAGGAAGGCGCGCCCGAGCAGTACCCGCCGGGCACGTGGGGTCCGCCGTCCGCCGACGAAATGCTGGAGCGCACCGGCCGGAAATGGAGGCGCCCGTGATCATCGACCTGCCGTCCACCACGACTTCGGCACTCAACAAGAAGCTGGTGGAGATCCGCGAACAGGGCGGGCAAGTCGCGCTCGGGCGGGTACTGACGCTGGTGATCGTGGCCGACGACGACGCCAAGCTCGAGGACGCCATCGAGGCGGCCAACGGCGCGAGCCGCGAGCACCCGTCGCGGGTGATCGTGGTGGCCAAGGGCGCCCGCACGGCGGCCCCGCGCATCGACGGCCAGATCCGGGTCGGCGGCGACGCCGGCGCGAGCGAGGTCATCGTGCTGCGCCTGTACGGCCCGCTGGCCGCGCAGGGCCAGAGCGCGGTGGTGCCGCTGCTGCTGCCGGACGCGCCGATCGTCTGCTGGTGGCCCGGGGCCGGTCCGAAGGACCCGGCGAAGGACCCGCTGGGCGAGCTGGCCCAGCGCCGGATCACGGACTCGGCCGCGGAGAAGCACCCGGTGAAGGCGCTGACCACGCGGGCGAAGGCGTACACGGCCGGCGACACCGACCTGGCGTGGACCCGGCTGACCCGCTGGCGGGCGCAGCTGGTGTCGGCGCTGGACCTGCCGCCGTACGAGAAGGTGACGGGCGCGACGGTGACCGGCGAGGCCGACTCGCCGTCGACCGAACTGCTGGCCGGCTGGCTGGCCGAGTACCTCAAGGTGCCGGTCAAGCGGGTCAAGAGCACGGGCGCGGCCGGGATCATCTCGGTGACCCTGAACCGCCGGTCGGGCCCGGTGGAGCTGCACCGGCCGGACGGCCGCGTCGGCACGCTGACCCAGCCGGGCCAGCCCACCCGCCGGATCGCGCTGCAGCGGCGTGACAACCAGGACTGCCTGATCGAGGAGCTGCGGCGGCTCGACCCGGACGAGGTGTACGAGACGTCGCTGCACGGGCTTTCGAAGATCACCTCCGGCACGAACGGCAAGACGGGGGCGCCGCCCAAGGCGGACGTCACCTCGCCCGCCGCGGCGGCGGCTGCTTCCGGTTCCAAGAAATGAGCAAGACGGAAGTTGTCGTCTACGCGAACCAGGACCTCCTGGCGGCCGCGGCGGCGGCCCGCCTGGTGACGCGCCTGGTGGACGTCCAGGCGGCCAAGGGATCGGCCTCGCTGGTGCTGACCGGCGGCGGAACGGGCATCGCGGTGCTGTCGGAGCTGCGTGCTTCGTCGGCCCGCGACGCGATCGACTGGTCCCGCCTGGACATCTACTGGGGCGACGAGCGGTTCGTCCCGGCGGATTCGGACGAGCGGAACGAGAAGCAGGCCCGCGAGGCGTTGCTGGACCACGTCCCGCTGGACCCCGCGCGCGTCCATGCGATGGCACCGTCGGACGGCGAGTTCGGCGACGACGTCGACGCGGCGGCCGCGGCTTACGCGTCGGTGCTGGCGTCTCAGGCGGGTCCGGAGGACCACGGGGACGTGCCGTCGTTCGACATCATGCTGCTGGGTCTGGGCGGCGAAGGGCACACGGCTTCGGTGTTCCCGGAGTCGCCGGCGGTGTACGAGACCGAGCGGTCGGTCGTGGCGGTGCGGAACTGCCCCAAGCCGCCGCCTACGCGGGTTTCGTTGACGCTGCCCGCTATCCGGCGGGCTCGGGACGTGTGGTTGATGACGGCCGGGTCGGCGAAGGCGGACGCGGTGGCGTTGGCGTTGTCGGGGGCTGGTGAGGTCCAGTTGCCGGTGGCGGGGGCTCGTGGGCACCGTCGGACGTTGTGGCTGTTGGATCGGGCCGCGGCGGGGAAGCTGACGAAGGTTTATCAGCCACCCACGGCTTGAGTTGGTTTTTGGAGGCCCCCTCGGTTCGCGCCGAGGGGGCCTCCGCCGTTGGCGCGCCGAAACTGTCGGGGCTCGGCGGTAGCGTGGAAAACGGGGGCCTGCTCAGGCGGCTTCGCCGTGCCCACACCGGCTTCCGCCGCGGCGTGTTTCCCGGTTTCGGCTATCGCTCTCCGCGCCTTACTTCACCCGCCAGCCGCGGCCCAGGTTGCCGAAGATCTCCTCCGCCGCCTTTCGCGGGTTCTCGTTCGCCACGATCAGCTCTCGTGACGCCAGCGCGAACCTCGCCAACGACGCACACGACACGTCGTCCTCCGGTGCCTCCATCTCCGCCGCGATCGCCTTCGCCAGGGCCGTCTCGTGGCGCATCCACATCCGGCGGGCGTAGTCGCGCAGCACCGGGGTGCTCTCGATCAGGCCGATGAACTCCGCGCTCGGGCCGCCGTCCGCGCTGTCCCGGAGCATGTGCTCGCGCAGCGCGTCCACGATCGAAAAGCCCGGCGGGCGGCCGCGGACCGCCAGGACCAGCGCCGCCTCGATGTCGTCGTCCTGGTCGAACAGCAGTGCTTCCTTGCTCGGGAAGTACTTGAACAACGTCGTCACCGAGACGTCGGCGGCGTCCGCCACCTCCTTCACCCCGACCTCGTCGTAGCCGCGCGCCAGGAACAGCTCCAGCGCCGCGTCGGCCAGCGCCTGCCGGGTCTGCGCCTTCTTGCGCTCGCGGCGCCCGATCACTTCGGTCATGCCCGCCAGCCTACGTGATGGTGAACTCACTTCAAAAGTTTAGTCGTTGCACTTTTTGAGTCACTATGGTTTTCTGGGAACAGGCCGCCGGACCAGCCGGCGGCACCGAACTTCCAGGGGGAAGCCATGAACTCCATCGCGATCGTCGGCGCCGGCCTCGGCGGGCTCGCGTGTGCCCGCGTCCTGCAGCTCCACGACATCGACGTCACCGTCTTCGAACAGGAACCCTCGGCCGACTTCCGGCCCCAGGGCGGCACACTCGACCTCCACGGCGACACGGGCCAGGTCGCCATGCGCACCGCGCACCTGTACGAACCGTTTCGTACCTTGGCTCGCCCCGAAGGCCAGCAGATGCGGGCCATCGACCCGCTCAGCGGCGAAGTCGTCATGGACGAGGTACCGGCCGAAGGCGACGACTTCCGCCCCGAGATCGACCGCGGTCAGCTCCGCGGCCTGCTCCTCGACTCCCTCTCCCCCGGCACCGTCCGCTGGGGGCGCCCGATCGCCGACGTCACCAAGACCGGCGAGGGCGCCCGCCTGAGCTTCGCCGACGGCATGGACCAGGACTTCGACCTGGTCGTCGGGGCGGACGGCGCGTGGTCGCGCGTCCGGCGCGCCCTCACCGGCGTCCGGCCCGAGTACAGCGGCGTCACGTTCGTCGAGTTCGGCCTCGACGACGCCGACCGCCGCCACCCGGGCCTGGCCGCGCTGACCGGCCAGGGCACACTGATGACGAAGATCGACGGCAAGGCGCTCGTCGCGCAGCGCACCAGCACCGGCCACATCCGCTGCTACGCCACGTTCTACGCGCCCGAAGACTGGGCCACCGGGCTCGACTTCGCCGACACGGCGGCCGTGCGCGCGAACCTGCTGGAGCGCTACGCCGGCTGGCACCCGAGCCTGCTCGCGTTCCTGCACGACGTCGACGGCGGCTTCACGCACCGGCCGCTGCAGGTCCTCCCGGTGCCGCACGCGTGGACCCACACCCCCGGGCTCACGCTGCTCGGCGACGCCGCGCACCTGATGCCGCCGCTGGGCGTCGGCGCGAACCTCGCGCTGCTGGACGGCACCGAGCTCGCCACCGCGCTGGCCACGTCGGCGAGCCTCGGGGAGGCCGTCCGCGCCTATGAGGCCGGGATGCTGCCGCGGTCGATCGAGACGGCGAAGGCGTGCGCCACCGGCCTGCACGACCTGCTCAGCGACGACCTCCGGTCCATGGCGGCCTGATGACCCTTGCCGGGCGACCACACGTGGGTAACATGATTCCCACGATGTGGTCGTCTCGGTGCACAGTACGGAGCAGTACTCCCACTCTCGGTAGCACCCTTTTGCCGTCATACCCCGGACGGAGTAGTCGACTACGGAATTCGGACGCCGGAACTCCGACAACGGGTGAAACTTACCGTCTTCGTACGCGACCTCGTTAGCATCCGCACATTTGTCCGTTGCTGCGCGTCCCGATCGGGCCCTGAGCACCTCTCACCAACAAGTCCACAAGACGAATGGGGTCGCCAGCGATGAGTACAGAGGGACTCTCGATTCCAGGCATCTCGATCGCCGGCTCGGGGCCATCGGCCGCCGAGCGGGTGCGCAAGCGCGGGTTGAGCCTGTTCGGCTCGGTGCCGCGCCCCGCTGTGGTCACGTTCGCCATCGAGGCGGCCGCGGTCATCCTGGCCGTGCTCGACGTGTGGCTGGTGATTCCCGAGAAGGCCCAGCCCTATTCGATCTGGCTCTCCGGCGCCGCCTGCCTCGCGGTGGTGTTCCGCCGGAAGTTCCCGTTCCTCGCCGTGCTCGTCGCGGTCCCCGGCTTCCTGGCCGGCTGGGCGCAGCTGGCGTCGATGATCACGCTCGGCATGCTCGCCACCCGCCGTCAGCTGCACTGGCAGGTGTGGGTCGGCGCGGCGCTGGTGTGGTGCTGCCGGTTCGTGCAGTGGCCGCTGGAGGACTTCGCCGAGCTCAGCTGGCGTGAACACATCCTCGACGGTATCTACGGCGTCCTCGTCGCCGGCATGCCGATCGCGATCGGCCTGCTCATCGGGGCGCGGTCGGAGGTCTCGAACAAGCTCGCCGAGCTGGCCACGAGCCGCGACCGCGAGCGCCGCTTCCACGCCGACGCCGTCCGCGCCGAGGAACGCGCCCGGCTGGCGCGCGAGATGCACGACGTCGTCTCGCACCAGATCACGCTGATCGCGATGCAGGCCGGCGCGCTGCAGGCCCAGTCGACCGACGACCGGGCGCAGGAGACCGCGCAGGTCATCCGGACGCTGTCGAAGCGGACCCTGGAGGAGCTGCGGTCGCTGCTGAGCGTGCTGCGCGCGGGCGCCGACGACGACGGCCCGCGTCCCGGGATCAACGACCTCGACCGGCTGATCCGGACGTCGGAGGTGCCGGTACACCTGTCGGTGGAGCACCTGCCGGAGGCGCTGCCGAACCAGGTGTCGGCGGCGGCGTACCGGACGGTGCAGGAGTGCCTGACGAACGTCCACAAGCACGCCCCGGGCGCGACGGCGACGATCCGCATCCAGGGTGAGCACGGAGCGCTCAAGATCGAGGTCCGCAACGAGCGCGCTCGCCGGACGGCGGAGGCGCTGCCCTCGGGCGGGCACGGACTGACGGGCCTGGCCGAGCGGGCGCGGCTGCTGGGCGGGAGTTTCGAGACGTCCGGGACGGAGGACGGCGGGTTCCGCGTGCGGGCCCGCTATCCGCTGGACCGCTGAGGGCGGCCGCCGGCCCCCGGTATCCAGTTTACCGGCGGGGTACGACGGTTTCGGATTCGATGGAGCCGTGAACGGCGGATTCCGGACGCAACGGGCCGGGATTCGCCGTTCGCGGCTTTTTCCGTGCGGGACTGTCGGTGGTTCCCGGTAGCGTGGAAATCGGGGGCTGCTCCGGCGAGGATCGGCACCCCGGTGAAACGGTCGCGCTCACCTTGCGAGCAGGCAGCAAGGGTCTGCATCCCCGGACTTCCCATGACCCGCAGAGCGCGGCCGACCCGCCCTCGGTAGCCGCTGAACTCAACTGACGCTCGCGGCCGGCGGCTCGGCAAAGTTGGGCGTCGCCCACACATGCGTAATGCCGTGAAGGCCCGGAACTGTCGGTGCCCGCCGGTAGCGTGGAAAACGGGGGCTGCTCAGCTCCGGAACGCGCGAAAAGCCACCCCGAGGTGTCCCGGGGCGGCTTTCGGCCCGCTGGAGTTAGATGATCTCCCGGCGCTGGCGCAGGCGCTCGAGGGCTTCGGCCAGGATGGCCTCGCCGTCGGCGTCGCTGCGCCGCTCCTTCACGTACGCCAGGTGCGTCTTGTACGGCTCTGTCCGGGGTGCGGCCGGCGGGTTCTTCTCGTCCTGCCCGCCGGGGAGACCGCAGCGAGGGCAGTCCCACTCGTCCGGGATCTCCGCGTCGAGCGCGAACGACGGGCGGGCTTCGTGGCCGTTGGCGCACCAGTAGCCTACCCGGCGCCGCGGCGCCGATTCACCTCGCTCGGATTCGCCCGTAGGACCGGCACCCACCCGGGTGCCTCGAATCGCGTTACCGCCAACCATGAATCCTCACACCTAGGAATCGGCGGCGCGCCCCCCAATAGGCACGCCGAATCGCTGCGCCCTGCCGTCGTGACCCGGTCGCGATCGACGGCGGGGCGCCGGACGCCTCACACCTTGAGCAGCAGACCCAGGCCCACGATGCTGATCAGCCAGACCGCGCCCAGCAGCAGGGTGATGCGGTCGAGGTTCTTCTCGGCCACGCTCGACCCGGCCAGGCTCGACTGCATCCCGCCGCCGAACAGCGACGACAGGCCACCGCCCCGGCCCCGGTGCAGCAGCACCGCGACCACCAGGAACACGCTGGTGACGATCAACAGGATTTGCAGGAACAGCTTCATGTCATCCTCTGGGCTCTAGGAGAATGCAGGGGTACGGCATGGTCGTTTCCGACCACCACCGTACCCCTGGACTCGTCCACTGCTGTGTGACGGACCGGATACACAGGTTACCCGGTCGTGGCCTCGATCAGGGCAGCGGCCCGCCCGCGGCGAGTGCGCAGAGTTTCGTGAACTCCTCGCCGTCGAGGCTCGCTCCGCCGACCAGGGCACCGTCGATGTTCTCGCAGCCCACCAGCTCGCTGATGTTGCCCGACTTCACCGACCCCCCGTAGAGCACCCGGACGGACGAAGCGACCTCGTCGCCGTACTTCTCCTGGAGGGTCGCCCGGATGGCCTTGCAGACCTCTTCGGCGTCCGCGGACGACGCGACCTTGCCGGTGCCGATCGCCCAGACCGGCTCGTACGCGACCACCACGTCCTTGACCTGTTCGGCCTTGAGGCCCTTCAGGCCCTCGATCAGCTGCGTCGTGGTGTGGTGGATGTGCTCGCCGGCCTCGCGGACCTCGAGCTTCTCCCCGATGCAGAGGATCGGCGTGATGCCGTGCTTGAGCGCGGCCTTGACCTTCTTGTTGACCAGCTCGTCGGTCTCGGCGTGGTACTCGCGCCGCTCCGAGTGGCCGACGGTGACGAACTTGCAGCCCAGCTTCGCCAGCATCAGGCCCGAGATGTCACCGGTGTAGGCGCCCGAGTCCTGCGGCGCGAGGTCCTGCGCGCCGTAGGTCAGCGACAGCTTGTCGCCGTCGACCAGGGTCTGCACGCTGCGGATGTCGGTGAACGGCGGCAGCACCGCCACGTCGACCTTCGCGTAGTACTTCTCCGGCAGCGCAAACGCGATCTTCTGGACGAGCGCGATCGCCTCGAGGTGGTTCTGGTTCATCTTCCAGTTGCCGGCGATGAACGGCTTGCGTGCCACTAGTTCTTCTCCTCCAGGGCCGTCACGCCCGGCAGTTCCTTGCCTTCGAGGTACTCCAGCGAGGCACCGCCGCCGGTGGAGATGTGCGAGAAGCCGTCCTCGGGCAGGCCCAGCTGCCGCACCGCGGCCGCCGAGTCGCCGCCGCCGACCACGGTGAACGCGTCGCTCTTCACGAGCGCCTCCGCGACGGCCCGGGTGCCGCCGGAGAAGGCCTCGAACTCGAAGACGCCCATCGGGCCGTTCCAGAACACCGTCTGCGCGTCGGCGAGCTTGCTCGCGAACAGCTCGCGGCTGCGCGGGCCGATGTCGAGACCCTGACGGTCGGCCGGGATGGCCGTGGCGTCGACGGCTTCGTGCTCGGCGTCGGCCGAGAACTCCGTCGCGGCCAGGACGTCGACCGGCAGGACCAGTTCGACGCCGCGCTTCTCGGCCTCGGCGAGGAAGCCCTTGACCTGGTCGAGCTGGTCGGCCTGCAGCAGCGACTGGCCGACCTCGTGGCCCTGGGCCTTGAGGAACGTGTACGCCATGCCGCCGCCGACGAGCAGCCGGTCGACCTTGGTCAGCAGGTTCGCGATGACGCCGAGCTTGTCGGACACCTTCGCGCCGCCGAGCACGACCACGTACGGCCGCTTGACGTCGTCGGTCAGCTTCTTCAGCACGTCCAGCTCGGCCAGCACCAGGCCGCCCGCGTACGCCGGGAGCACCGAAGCGACCTCGTAGACCGAGGCCTGCTTGCGGTGGACGACGCCGAAGCCGTCGGACACGAACGCGCCGCCGGGGACGAGCGCGCCCAGCTCGGCGGCCAGCTCGGAGCGGTCCGCGGCGTCCTTGCTGGTCTCGCGCGCGTCGAAGCGCACGTTCTCCAGCAGGACGACACCGCCGTCGGCGAGGCCGCCGGTCAGCGCCTTCGCGGACTCGCCGACCAGGTCACCGGCCAGCGCGACCTCGGCGCCGAGCAGCTCGGAGAGCCGCTTGGCGACGGGCGCGAGGGTGTACTTCGGGTCCGGCTCGCCCTTCGGGCGGCCGAGGTGCGCGGTGACGACGACCTTCGCGCCCGCGTCGGCGAGCTTCTTGATCGTCGGCAGGGCCGCGCGGACCCGGCCGTCGTCGGTGATGCGCTCCCCGTCGAGCGGGACGTTCAGGTCGGACCGCACGAGTACGTACCGGCCCTGAACGCCCTCGCCCAGCAGGTCGTCGAGGTTCTTGACGCTCATCGGGTTCAGGAGATCTTCGTACCGACGAGCTTGACCAGGTCGGCGAGGCGGTTGGAGTAGCCCCACTCGTTGTCGTACCAGCCGACGACCTTGACCTGGTTGCCGATGACCTTGGTCAGCGGCGCGTCGTAGATGCAGGACGCCGGGTCGGTGACGATGTCGGCCGAGACGATCGGGTCGTCCGAGTAGCGCAGGATGCCCGCCAGGGGGCCCTCGGCGGCGGCCTTGTAGGCGGCGTTGATCTCCTCGACCGTGGCGGCCTTGGTGAGGGTGACGGTGAGGTCGGTGGCCGAGCCGGTCGGGACCGGGACGCGCAGCGCGTAGCCGTCCAGCTTGCCCTGCAGCTCCGGCAGCACGAGGCCGATGGCCTTGGCGGCACCGGTCGAGGTCGGGACGACGCTCAGGGCGGCGGCGCGGGCGCGGCGGAGGTCCTTGTGCGGCGCGTCCTGCAGGTTCTGGTCCTGCGTGTAGGCGTGCACGGTGGTCATCAGGCCCTGCTCGATGCCGAACGCGTCGTGCAGCACCTTGGCCAGCGGGCCGAGGCAGTTGGTGGTGCAGGAGGCGTTGGAGATGATGACCTGCGAGCCGTCGTACTTGTCGTCGTTGACGCCGAGCACGATGGTGAGGTCCTCGCCCTTGGCGGGCGCGGAGATGATGACCTTCTTGGCACCGCCGGCGATGTGCGCCTTGGCGGCGTCGGCGTTGGTGAAGAAGCCGGTCGACTCGACGACGACGTCCACGCCCAGGTCGCCCCAGGGCAGGTTGGCCGGGTCGCGCTCGGCGAGGGCCTTGATGGTCTTGCCGTCGACGACGATGCCCTCGTCGCTGACGCTGACCTCACCCGGGAACCGGCCCAGGATGGAGTCGTACTTCAGCAGGTGGGCCATGGTGGCGACGTCGCCGAGGTCGTTGAACGCGACGACCTCGATGTCGTGGCCGCTGGCCTGCACGGCGCGGAAGAAGTTGCGGCCGATGCGGCCGAAGCCGTTGACACCTACGCGAACGGTCACTGCTGCCACTCCTCTGAGGATCGGCCGGGAGGCCCGGCCGTGACTTGCGGGCTCGCGGTCACCCTAGCGTGCGGGCATGCGCGTCCCTGACTGCCCTGACGAGACTTCCACCACTTGGCGAACGGGTCAAGAATCGATTAAGAAGCGCGGGGTGCGCGGGCGGGGTTTCGGGGGCGGACCACGGTGGACCGACCGGGGGTGATGGTCCGGGCGCCGGGACCGGTTCCGGCTGGCTGCGGCGGGTGTGGGCCGGGTGGGTGGAGGTGGGCCGGTTCGGCGCTGTAACGATTCAGCCGATGGAGTGGTGGCGGGTTGTGAAAGGCGGGTTCGGAGACGTGCTCGGGCCGCCTTGGGGCCGGCGTGAGGTCGATGACTCGACCGATCCAGCGAAGGCCGGGCAGGGAGCGGGGCACGATCGAGCGCGAGCCGGCTGGGCTCGGCTGCGTTGGGCTCGGCTGAGCTCGGCTCGGCTCGGCTCGGCTGAGCTCGGCTCGGCTCGGCTGAGCTCGGCTCGGCTCGGCTGAGCTCGGCTCGGCTCGGCTGAGCTCGGCTCGGCTCGGCTCGGCTCGGCTCGGCTGAGCTTGGCTTGGCTTGGCTCAGCTGGGATGGGCTGGGCTCGGCTGGCTTGGCTTGGCTCAGCTGCGCTTAGCTGAACTCGGCCTCCGGCTCGCCCCGGCTCGGCCAGCCCCGGCCCCGGCCCCGGCCCCGGCCCCGGCCCCGGCCCCGGAAGCATCTTCCCTACGACCTGGCAGTCCCCCCTACGCCGTCAGCTCGCGTTCGAGCGGTGTCCGGAACCGCGGGACGGCCCGGACCTCGCCGTACCAGCTCGCGCACCGGTCCGCCTCCTTCTCGACCCTCTCCGCGACCTCCGATCCCACGTCCTCCAGCAACCGGTACGCGATCTCGCCCGATGCCCGCTGTCCCCAGCCACCGACGATCCGGCCGGACGCCCAGATCGTCGGGCCGATGTTGCCGCTGCGGTCGAACAACGCCTGCCGGTGCGGGCCCAGGAACCAGTCGCGCTCTTGCCAGCCCATCGGGGTCGGGTCCAGAGCCGGCAGGAACGCCACCCATGGCGAAGGCTCAGGCACCGGCGATAAGTCGTCCGCCAGCGCCACGCCCGGTACGCCGTCCAGGTCGACCTCCACCGGGGACACCGCGGAGAGAGCCTTCTTCGTCTGGCCGGCCGTCCAGCCCGTCCACCAGCGCAGGTCCGCCACCGGCGCCGGGCCGTACGCGCGCAGCCAGCGGCGGGCCAGCTCCGCCCGCGCCTCCTCCGCGCCCCAGGCACGCAACCCCGGCACCCACGAATCCAAGGGATGCCACACGTACTGGCTGCTGAGCCAGCTGCCGCGGGGCCGGCCGCGGGCGATCCGGCCGTCGGCCGCCAGCAGGAACAGCACCCGGCTCGTCACGTTGCCGATCGCTTCGTACGGCTTCCCCGCCGCCATCAGCAGCTGCTGGCGCAACCTCGGCTCGTCCTCGCTCAGCTGCTGCGCCGTCGCCGACCCGCGGGCGCGCAACGCCGCCTCGACCGACGCTTCGACGTCCGCCAGCCACTTCGCCGGCTCCGGCACGTTCTCCGGATGGCCCTGCGTCCCGAGGTGCTGTTCGAGGAGCTTCCGCTGCTTGACGGCGATGTCCGCCGAGCACCCGGCCTGCACGAGCGCCGCCGTGTCCAGGTCCGTCACGAACACCGTGCGGCGCATGCCGAGCAGCCGCAGCAGCGTCCGGTCGTCGTACAACGCCTGCTCCACCAGGGGAATCCCCGGCGACGCCAACCTTGCGGACGCCGACAGGTGCACTGTCGCCGGGTCGGTGGCGTGCAGGGCGACGACCCCGGCCACGGCGTCGGTGACCGTGGCCGCGGGCGTGGCCAGGTGGTGGCGGACCGCGAGGCGGGCCCGGCGCTGCGAGGTGCTGATCGTCGGTGGAGGCACCCGCTGTTGATACCAGCCCCCACCGACAAAAACCGCTGGTCGCCAGGTCAGGCCGGGGATAGCCTCACCGGATGGTCTCCGGTGCGCACTTCGCGGCCTTCGCCGCGCTGACTTTCCTCATGGTCGTCGTCCCCGGGCCGAGCGTGCTGTTCACCATCAGCCGCGCGCTCACGGTCGGGCGGCGCGACGCGCTGCTCACCGTCCTGGGCAACTCCGCGGGCGTCTACACGCAGGTCGTCGCGGTCGCGTTCGGCCTCGGCGCGCTCGTGACGACGTCCGCCGCGGTCTTCACCGCCATCAAGATCGCCGGCGCGCTTTACCTCGTCTACCTGGGCGTGCAGGCCTTCCGGCACCGCCGGAAGCTCACCGACGCCATGGCCGCCAAGGTGCGCACGACGCCCGGCCGGGTCCTGACCGTGCTGCGCGACGGGTTCGTCGTCGGCTTCGCGAACCCGAAGTCGATCGTGTTCCTCGCCGCGCTGCTGCCCCAGTTCGTCGACCCCGCGGCCGGGTCGGTGCCCGCGCAGATGCTGGTGCTCGGCCTGTGCCTGCCGGCGATCGCGCTGGCCACCGACAGCGCGTGGGCGCTCGTCGCCGGCACGGCCCGCGCGTGGTTCGCCCGCTCGCCGAAGCGCCTGGAGATGGTCGGCGGCACCGGCGGCCTCGTCATGATCGGCCTCGGCACCGGGCTCGCGTTCACCGGCCGGGGTGACTGAGCACCAGGTCCAGCAACCCCGGGAACGCCGCGTCGAACTCCGGGCGCCGCAAGCGGTTCAACCGCCGCGGGCCTTCGTCGCGCTGCTCGATCAGGCCCGCCGCGCGCAGGACCCCGAAGTGGTGGCTGAGCGTCGCCTTCGCCACCGGCAGGTCGAACGTGCCGCACGCCTTCGACCACTCCGGCACTTCGGCGAGCGAGCGCAGGATGCTGCGGCGGACGGGGTCGGCGACCGCGGCGAGGGCGTCCTGCAGGGACACCTCCGCCGGGACGCCGTGCGTCAGCCCGCGGGCCCGCGCCGAGGTCACCGCAGGGCCTCCGCCAGCGCCGGCCACCACTCGCGGGGCAGGTCGCCGGCCGGGACGACGACCTGGTCCGCCCCCGCCGCCCGGTACTCGCGCAGGCGGGCGACGACCGCGTCGAGGTCGCCGCGCACGGTCAGCCCGTCGACGAGCGAGTCCGAGAGGTCCGCGATGTCGGCGTCGGTGAACCCCATGCGGCGGAAGTTGTTCGCGTAGCCCGGCATCCCGGCCAGGAACCGCAGTGAACCCTCGCGGGCGCGCTCGCGAGCCGTCGTCACATCGGACTCCGGGACGACGTTCAGCAGCACGATCAGCTGCTTGCCCACGCCGAGGATCTCGCGTGCCGAAGCGACGTAGTCCGTCGTAACCAGGAACGGGTACGCGCCGTCCGCGCGGTCGCGCGCCAGCTCCAGCATCTTCGGGCCCAGCGCCGAAAGGATCCGCGCCGACGCGGGGACGGTGTCGTCCAGTTCGTCGAGGTAGTCGTTCAGCGTGGCCAGCGGACGCGGGCCGTGGGCGCCGCCGAGGCCGACGACGAACCGCCCGGCCGGCAGGTCCGCGTACGCGCGGGCGACGTCGGCGGCCGGCACCCGGTCGACCGGCAGGATGCCGCTCGCCACCGGGATCTTCGCGGTCCCGTGGATCACGTCGGTGATCAGCGGCAGGTTGCTGCCCTGCCCGCCCGGCAGCCAGAGCGTGGCGTACCCCAGCTCGTCCAGCTCCGCGGCGGCCGCGACGGTCTCCGGTCCGGTCGTGCCCAATGTGGCGCCCAGCGCCCCCAGGTTCGTCATGCGCCGGGCAACCACGAAACCGCGGGAGTTGTTCCCGTCAGGCCGTCTGTTCGTCCTCAGCGGAATCCTGCTCGGCCGCCCGCGTGAACATCCGGGTCGCCGAAAGCCGCGCGACGCCGTCCGGCTCGCCCAGGTCCTCCAGGGAGTTGCGGATCGTCGAGTCCACCGACAGGTACTTGCGGCCCGCCCGCAGGTCGGCGTCGTTGCGCAGCCGCACGATCAGCGGGAACTCCGCCAGCGCGCCCGCGTCGAACAGGCCGGTCGTGTAGATGAGCTGCACGCCCAGTGCCTCGGCCACCGCCCGCTGCAGCTCCAGCAGGTAGCCCGCGGAGGCGCGGCCGATCGGGTTGTCGAGGAACAGCACGCCCGAGTGCCGGTTGCGGACCTTGCCGCGGTTGTTGGCCCGCAGCGCCGCCAGGGTGCAGTACAGGATGATCGCCGCGGTCAGCTGCTGGCCGCCGGAGAAGACGTCGCGGATCTCGGAGACGCGCTGGCGTTCGGTGCGCAGCACCGAGTCCGGCTTGAGCATGTCGACGCGGAAGCCCTTCGGCGCCGCGGCACGTACCCCGCGCAGCACCAGGGAAAGCCCGTCGCGCTTGACGTCCCGGCCGTCCGCGGTCTTGCCCACGGCGGCCTCGTCGACGACCTCGCCGAGCTTCTCGGTCAGCGCGTTGTCCTCCAGCTCGGTGAACCGGATGCGCAGGAACTCCTGCCCGGACCAGTCGCCGAGGCCGTCCGGCAGCCGGGAGACGCGCTGGGCGGAACGCAACGTCCGGAGCGCGCCGTCGACCATGCCCTGCAGGCGCGTGATGATGCCGCCGCGGTGCCGGTCGATCTGCGCGAGGTCGTCGGTGAGCGACCGCAGCCGCGGCCGCAACGCCTCCGCCCACTCCGCGGCGTGCGCGGGCAGCTGGTCGCGTTTGACCGAGATGACCTGCTGGCGCACCGGCGTGCTCAGCTTCTCGAACCGCTTCTCCGTCGCGTACTGCGCGAGCTGGTCGGCGGCCGCGCGCACCCGCCGGTCGCCCGCGTCGGCGGCTTCCTGCGCCTGGCCGAGCGTCGCGTTGAGACGGCTGTGCTGGGCGCGGGCCGTCTCGACGTCGCCGTCGTAGGCCGCCGCGTCGGTGTCGGTGACCAGGTGGGCCATCGACTCCGCCAGCAGCGCGAACCCCGAGGCGGAACTGCGGGCCGACTCCAGCGTCGCCTCCGCCGCCGCCCGGCGTTCCTGCAGCTCTTCCCACTTGCGCGCGGCCGCCGACGCCTCCAGGCCGGCCGCGTCGATCAGCTCCAGGCCGTGCTCGATGTCCCGCGGCTTCTCGCCGTTGACGCCGTTCTGCAGCGGCAGCGCGTCCAGCTCGGCGCGCCGCGTCGAGACGAGCCCGATCGCTTCGGTGCGCTCGTCCTCCAGGCCGTCGACGACGCGGCGGGCGCGCGCCAACGCGGCCGCGCGGGCGGAAGCGTCGGACCCGTCGGGCGTTTCCAGCAGCTCGGCCGCGCGGACCCGGACGGCTTCGTCCAGGGACTCGACGGCCGAGCCCGCGGCCGCTTCGGCGGACTCGGCCTGCTCCAGCTCGGCCCGCAGGTCGCTGCCGACCTCGACCTTCGCGTACGACTCGGACGCCGACAGGTACGTCCGCCGCAGCGCGTCGACCGGCTCCGCCGGCACCGGGCCGTCGGCCGCCTCGGCCGCGCCGGGCACCTCGGCGAGTTCGGCGCGGGCGGTCGTGGCGGTCCGGCGGTGGCCGTCGGCCGTGCGCTGCTCCTCCCCCGCCTGTTCGCGCAGCCGCGCGGCCTTGGCCGCCGCGTCGGCGGCCTGCAGGTCGGCGCGTTCGGCGACCTCGGTGGCGCGCTCGACGTCTTCGGTCCATTCGGTGATCCGCGCGCTGCGGGCACCCAGCTCGCCGAGCCGCCGCGCGCGTTCCTCCGCCTCGGCCGCGGCCGCGCGGAGTTCCGGGACGCGTTCGCGCAGCGACGCCGCTTTCTCGCTCAGCCGCGCGAACTCCGCGTCGGCCTGCTCCAGCGCCGTGCGCGCGGTCTCGCGCGCGGTGCGGGCGGCCTGGGCCTGCTCGGCCAGGGTCGCGACCGCGCCGGGCGGGTAGTCCTCGCGCCAGGTGGTGAGCTTCCACGTCAACGCGCCGTCCGCGGACAGCTTGGCGGACAACGACTCCAGCCGGCGCTGCCGCTCGGTGTGCCGCCGGGCCACGGCTTCTCGCTCGGCGTCGGCGGCTTCTTCGTCGTACATCGCCGGGTTCGGCGGCACGAGGAACTCGACGCCGGGCGCCGCGGGTACCTCGGCCTGCAGCGCTTCGGTGGTGCCGACGGCGATGGTCGCGGACGGCAGCAGCCGCCGCTTGGTGAGCACTTCGCGGGCCCGGTCGACGTGCGCGGCGTCGTTCAGCAGCACGCCGGACACCAGCTGCGGCAGGCTTTCCAATACCTCGGCGCGGCGGGAAGCGTCCAGTTTGGACAGATAGCGCCAGCCGGACCACGCCGTGATCCCGGCTTCTTCCAGCGCATCGAGCGCGGCTTGGACGTCTTCCGGCGGCGGCAGCAGCCCGCCGGACCCGAGCGCGGCCAGGGCCCGCTCGTCGGCGGACTCCTCCATCCGCAGCGCGGTCTGCTCCTTCTCGACCGCCGCGCTCGCCTCCCGCAGCCGTTCCAGCAGCACCGGCAAGTCGCTCTCCAACGCGACGTCGTCGGCGCCGAGCAGCTCGACGAGACGGCTTTCGGCGGCCAGCGCGTCGGTGCGGCGGTGGGCGCGGTCGAGGTCCTCGGTGGCGCGTTCGAAGCGGTCCTGGGTGGTGCCCGCGAGCTGGTGCGCCTCGTTCACGGCCCGTTGCGCCGCTTGGAGATCCGCCGCGACGCGGTCGAGTTCCTGCTCACGCCGCGCGAGTTCGGCGGTGGCCGCTTCGGCGGCACTCCGAGCGGCGCGGGACGCTTCGGCGACGTCGGCCCCCGAAGGCAGCAATCCCGCTCGCACGGCGTTCTGGACTTCTTCGCGCAGCTCGGTGATCCGCGCGGTGAGGCCGCGCGCTTCGGCACGCCGGGCGGCCGCGAGGTTCGCGGCTTCGTCGCGATCGGTCTGCGCCTTCTCGGCTTCGGCCCGCAACGCGCCCGCGTGCGCTTCGGCCTTGTCGGCCTGGCGCTGGGCGTCCTGCGCCAGGGCGTGCAACCCGCGAGCGAGCGCCGAAGCGGCGTCGTTGCGCGCCTTCAGGGCCGGGCGCGCCTTCTCCTCCCGGCTGCCGACCAGCTCGCGCAGGTCCTTCGCCTTGCGGGCCGCGTTGAGGGAGTTGAGCACGGTCGCCGTCTCGCGCCACGCCTCCGCCTCGGTCTTGGCCGAAGCGAGTTCGGCGTCGACGCGCTTGCGGGCCTCCTGGGCTTCGTCCAGGCGCAGCACGGCTACCAGGCGACGCAGCTCCGTGACGGCCGCGGCGAGCCGCCGGTGATCGCCCTCGGCGAGCTTCTCCGCGGACTTGACCTCGGTGACGTGGTCCTCGAGCCCGGACAGCCGCGCGTTCTCGAGTTCGTTGCGCGCGACGACGCGGGCGGCGAGCGCGGCCATGTCCGCCTTCGCGGACTCGGCGATCTTCCGCGACTCCGCGGCGACGCCTTCTTCGGCGGCCAGCGGGCCCAGCAGGTCGAGGGCGCCGGCCACGAAGTCGCGTTCGGAGAGGAGATCCCCGCGCTGCGCCAGGTTGTGCGCGTACGTGGCGACGACCTCGGCGAGGTCCTTCGGCTCCTCCTCGGAGATCACCGCGCGCAGCAGGAACTCGACGAACGCGTCGTCGGTGCCGAAGGCGAACGCGTCCGCCGCCTCGCCTTCGCCGGCGTTCATCGCGCGCTGGTAGCGGAACAGCTCGGTGTCGAGGCCGAGGGTGTCGAGCCGGCCGGTCCACTCGTGGTGGCGGCGGGTCCAGGACAGCTCCAGCTCGGGCTCGGCCAGCTGCGCGGCGGCGAGCTTGTCGTGGAAGCCGGACATGGTGAGCAGCCGGCCGTCCTGGGTCATCGGCAGGGAATCGAGCCCGAGCGCGGCGGTCGGGCGGAAGCAGTACCAGGAGTCGGCGAGGTTCTCGGAGTCGGCGGACACGACATGCCCGCGCCATTCGGAGACCTTGCCGGTGATGATCCGGTGGCCGCTCTCGACGTGCAGCCACTCCAGCACGACGTGCGAGACGTCCTTGGCGGCGACGAACTTCTCGAGCACCTTGGTGCTGGTGGTGCCGACGACCTGGCGGCGGCCGGGCAGCATCACCGAGAAGATCAGCTTGATGAGCACGGACTTGCCGCCGCCGTTCTCGAGGAACAGCACGCTCGCCGGCGACGGGCGGCGCAGCTCGGCCGGCCCGGTCGCGTGGATGCCGGCGCTGAACAGCGCGTCCTGCTGCGGCGCGGTGATCTTGGCGCCGACGCCGCTGAAGTCGAGCACGACGTCCTGGTAGCGGGCACCCGCCGGGCCCACCGAGTGCAGGCGGACCCGCGAAAGCTCGTACATCTACTCCCCTTTTACAGCGTGTCCGACGAGGTCGCGCGCAGCGTTCCCCCGGCGTTCGCGACGGCCACGACGTCGAGCGCGAGCAGGTCGTCGAAGGCGGCGTCGGCCGCGAGCTCGCGGACCTGGATCTGGTAGCGCGGCGTGGTCCGGTAGGTGCCGCCCTGCTCGTCGCTCACCGGGACCAGGAAGCCCTGGTCGGCGAGGAAGCGCAGGGCGCGGGAGACCATGCCGCGGGTGGTGTCGGCGGCGAGGCGGCCGTCCTTGGTGGCCGCGGCCGCGGGCCGGCGGGTGTAGGCGCGCCAGGCCTGTTCCAGCTCGGGCGCGTCGGCCAGGGGGTCGTTGTTGGCCTCGGCCGCCGCGGCGCGTTCGTCGAGCATGCGGGCGGCTTCGCGGACCATCGCGTCGACCTGCTCGACGCTGACGCGGCCGATGTAGGTGTCGTTGGCCAGGTCGTCCGGGCGCGGGTAGCCGAGCGCGGCGGTGGCGAGGTGGATGAGGCCGTGCAGGACCTTCTCCGTGTCGCGGCGCTCGCGGATCTTGGCCTGGCGGGCGTAGGAGTCCATCTTGATCTCGAAGACGGACTCGTCGGTGGCCGCGAGGACCGCGCCGGCCTGCTGGTTGACCTCGAGGACCATGAGGCCGAGCCCGGCGGCGACGGCGTGGGTGAGCGCCTTGAACGCGTTGTCCTCGCCGTAGCGGCGGACGAGGTCGCCGTACACGACGTCACGCGCGGGCAGCTGCTTCGGCCGCATGCCGAAGGCGACCAGCCGGGCCGCCGCTTCGGCGTCCACGCTGCTGTGGGACAGCGCCATTACGCGACTTCCTCTTCTTCGTCGGCCCGCTCTACGGCGGCGGTGGACAGGAGCAGGTCGGCGCCGCCGAACTCCGGGTCGTCGAGGAGCGTGCCGTCGTCGACGGCGAGCAGCACCTGCCGGTCGCCCTGGCGGCGGGCCGCGCCGACCCCGGGACTGTAGGCGTGGACGGCCCGCAGCGCGACCAGGGCCGGGAGCCCCGGCTGGCGGCTGCGGCGGGCTTCTTCGAGGAGCCCGGAGAGCCGGCGCGGCACTTCGGGGAGGTCGAGGAGCTCGTCGGCCGCGCGCCAGACGTCGTCGCCGAAGCGGTCGGTGGTCTCGGCGGGCATGAGCTCCGGCTCGGGGATCTCGCCGACGAGCTGGTCGCGTTCGGGGGCCGGCCGCAGGAGCAGTGAGACGAGGGACGACAGCGACGGCACGACGGGTGCGGTGATGCCGGCGGCGGCGTGGAAGAAGTGCTCGGCGGGCGCGACGGCGTCGGCCAGCGGCAGCCCGAGCGTCGGGACGAGGAGCTGGCCGAACAGGTCGAGGGTGGCGCGCTGGGGCGGGCCGGAGAACTGCTGGCGGTCCTGTTCGGCGCGGAAGACCGCACCCGCGTCGGCGAGCCGGGACTGCAGGCGCGTGTGCCGGCGGATGCAGTCGCCGACGATGTCGACGAGCTCGGCGGCCCGGCGCTTGCGGTCGAGGTCCTCGGTCTCGTCGCGGGCGGTGGTGATGTTCTTGAGGATGGCGTTCTCGGCGCGGAAGCGGGCCTCGATGTGGCTGAGCGCGCTGTCGAGCAGCTCCGGGACCTCGCGCTCCCAGTCGACCGAGCGGACGTCGCGACGGGTCGCGTCGAGCTTCGCGCGCAGCGTCTCGCCGTACTGGACGGTCCGGTAACGGGCCTGCTCGGCGGCGAGCTTGGCGTCGGCGAGCCGGCCGCGGTTGATCAGGTTCTCGAGCTTGACCTCGGCGGCGATCTGGGCGGACTCGACGTCGGTGTCGAGGGCGCCGACGAGGACGTTGATGGCCTCGTCGGTGGCGCGCAGGTAGACCTCGCCGTCCGGGGCGGCCAGCTCGACCAGCAGCTTGAAGTCGAACTGGCGCCGCTGGTAGCCGCCGGGGCCGATCGAGCCGTAGACGCGCCGGAAGCCGCGGTCGGTGGTGCCGACGTTGATGAGGTTGTCGAGGACCCACTTGGCGACGCGGACGTGCTCCTCGGGCATCCGCGACGGCGCCTGCTGGGCGATGAAGGGCAGCAGGCGGTCGATGACCTCGTCGTGGCCGGCGCCGGTGTCGAAGTCCATCGCGATGGTGACCTGGTCGATCGTGTGCAGCGCGATCTCGGCCATCTGGTAGACCGTGGCGTCGGCCCAGTCGAGCTTCGCCTTGCGCGCGTCCAGGTCGTGCAGCGGCGCGGTGCAGGCCAGCGCCTTGAGGCGGCGGGTCAGCCCCTCGTCGGCCAGTCCCATGGCGGCCGCGTTGTTCATCGGCACAGCGTCGTCTCGCACAGCAGGCCAGGCTAGTCGGCCACCCTCTGCGCACGCGCGGGTGACAGGTTAACGTCCCCCGCATGCGTGAGATGAGCCGTGACGAGTGGTGGAAGTTCGCATCCGAGGGGACCCGGACCGGCATGCTGGGCCTGGTGAGGGCCAACGGCGCCCCGATCGTGACGCCGGTGTGGTTCCTGCTGAACGAGGGACCCGACGGCGACGAGCTGATCTTCACCACCGGCACGGAGACACTGAAAGGGAAGGCCATCGCCCGAGACGGCCGCATTTCCCTCGCCGTCGACGACCAGAAACCGCCGTATTCGTACGTCCAGTTCACCGCCGAGGCGCGGCTGACCCACGACTTCGACGACATGCTCGCGTGGGCGACCCGTCTGGGAGCGCGGTACATGGGTGCCGAGCGCGGCGAGGAGTACGGGAAGCGCAACGCCGTCCCGGAGGAATCGCTCGTCCGGGCGAGGATCACCAAGGTGATCGCGCGGGCCGAAATCGCCGGCTGACCTCGGTTCGCTGGTACCCTCACCGGCGGGGGTGGGGGTCATGCTTCCGGGTGAGGACGACAGACGTGACGCCGTCAAGGCGATCCTGAGCTCAGGCCAGCGCGAGCTGGTCGCCGAGCTGGAACGGCTGGACGGCGGGGCCCGCTTCGGCCGGGGCCGGGTACGCCTGCTGGAGGACGGCGACGTCTTCGAGCGGGCCGGGGTCTGCGTGACGTCGGCGGACGACAGCGACTTCTTCACCAGCGGGCTGTCGGTCGTGCTGCACCCGCGCAACCCGTGGGTCCCGGCGTTCCGGGCCGCCTTCCGGTACTGCGAATCCGGGGACGCGTGGTGGTTCGAAGGGGCCGCGGAACTCCTGCCGTGCTACGGCTTCGCCGAGGACGCGACCCACTTCCACCGGGTGCTCAAGAACTACTGCGACACGCTCGACCCGGCGTTCCACGCGCAGGCGAAGCGGGCCGCCGACGACCGGTTCCGGCTCCCCCACCGCGCCGAGCCGCACGGGATCGGCGGCATCGCGTTCGACCACCTGAGCCCGTCCGGCCCGCACGGGTGGCGGCGCGGGGCGGCGTTCACGGCGGCGGGCATCGCGACGATCGCGCCTGCGTACCTCCCGATCGTCCGGCGGCGGCGGGACCTCCCGCACGGCGAGCGCGAACGGCAGTGGCAGCTGCACCGCCGCGGCCGGTTCGTGGAGTCCGCGCTCTTCCACGCGGCCTCGGCCCCGCGCGCCGACGCCGAGGCCGTGTTGACGGCGCTGCCGCCGCTGGTGCGGTGGGACGCGGGCTTCGCGCCCGAGCCGGGGAGCCCGGAAGCGGAGCTGGCTTCGTTCCTCGTGCCGCGCGACTGGGCGGGCGAGACCGCCGCGGTGGTCGGCTGAGAGCTCGGGTCCGAACGCCGCGCGCCCGCGCACCGGTGAGCGGGAAACCCTTCTTCACCAAGGGTGAGCGGTCCCGTCGAGTATTGACACGGCCCGCTCGGAGGGTGTGAGATCTGTCCCATAGATAGGAAACTTTCCTAACTATTAGGTCCGATTCCGGTGGTCCGCCGACCAGTTCCGCCCCGGTCACCCCCTGTCCCCCGACCCACGCAGGAGGCTCCCAGTGGCACCCCGTCCACCGTGGCGCGTGGTACTGGCCGGTACCGCCGTCGCGGCGCTCGGCCTCACCGCGCTCAGTCCGGTAAGCGCTTTCGCAGTGTCCTCTGGGGCCGAGCCCCAGACCCCGGCCGGGGGGCAAGCCCCCCTGGACCCCCGAAAAGCGGTGGTGGACACCGACTACGAGTCCGAGAACGCCGTGATCTCCCAAGGCGCCGTCGAATCGAACCACGCCGGCTACTCCGGCACCGGGTTCGTCAACTTCGACAACGTCGTCGGCAGCTACGTCGAATACTCCGTGAACGCCGCGCAGGCGGGCACGCACACCCTGACCTTCCGCTACGCCAACGGAACCGCCGACAACCGCCCGGTCAAGCTCGTCGTCGACGGCGGGGACAAGGGCACCGTCGACTTCCCCGGCACCGGCGCCTGGACGACCTGGAAGACCGCCACCGCGACCGTCCAGCTGACCGCCGGCGTCAACAAGATCCGCACCACCGCGACCACCGCGAACGGCGGCCCGAACGCCGACAAGCTCACCGACACCTTCGTCGCGCCGGTCGACCCCGAGCCGCCGTCGCCGCCGTCGAACCTCAAGGCGAGCAACATCCTCCCGACCGCGGCCACGTTCACCTGGACCGCCGCGACCGACAACGTCGGCGTCGTCCGCTACGAAGTCAACCGCGGCGGCAACATCCTCAAGACCGTCGACGGCAACACCACCACGGCGACCGTGGACAACCTGACCCCGAACACCGCCTACGACATCTCCGTCGGCGCGTTCGACGCCGCGGGCAACCCGTCGCAGCAGAGCAACGTGGTCACCTTCACCACGCCGCCGAGCGACGACACCACCCCGCCCACCGTGCCGGGCAACCTGCGCTCCACCGGCGTCACCGCGAACAGCGTTTCCCTGGCGTGGAACGCTTCCACCGACAACGGCGGCACCGTCGCCGGCTACGACGTCTACCAGGGCACCACCAAGGTCGCGACCACGACGTCCCTCGGGACGACCGTCACGAACCTGAACCCGAACACCTCGTACACCTTCACGGTCAAGGCGCGCGACCCCGACGGCAACAGCTCCGCGGCCAGCAACGCGGTCACCGTCAAGACGTCCGCTCCGGGCGGCGCAGGGGGCATCCCGGAGTACGACAAGGACATCGCGAAGGTCGACCTCGGCTGGTCGGTGGACTTCCTGCCGAACGGCAACGCGCTGGTGACCGAGCGGGACCGGTTCGAGATCGTGCTCGTGACGCCGTCCGGCCAGAAGACGACGCTGGGCAAGGTGCCGGGCGCGGTCACGACCAACGGTGAAGGCGGGCTCCTCGGCCTGGCGATCTCGCCGAACTGGGCGTCCGACCACGCGATCTACCTCTACCACACGGCATCCGGGGACAACCGGATCGTCAAGATGACCTACGACGGCAGCACGCTGTCCTCGACGTCGACGCCGGTGCTGACCGGGATCGCGAAGAACCGCTACCACAACGGCGGCCGGATCAAGTTCGGTCCGGACGGCAAGCTCTACGCCACCGTGGGCGACGCGAAGAACAGCGACAACGCGCAGAACAAGAGCTCGCTCAACGGGAAGATCCTGCGGCTGAACCCCGACGGCTCGGCGCCGAGCGACAACCCGTTCTACGCCACCGGCGGCAACGCCCGGTACGTCTGGAGCTACGGCCATCGCAACCCGCAGGGCCTGGCCTGGGACTCGCGCGGCCAGCTGTGGGCGGCGGAGTTCGGCGAGAGCAGCCAGGACGAGCTCAACCTGATCCAGAAGGGCGGCAACTTCGGCTGGCCCAGCTGCGAAGGCACCCAAGGCAGCTGCAGCGGCTTCATCGCCCCGAAGAAGACGTGGTCGACGTCGCAGGCCGGGCCGAGCGGGCTGGAGATCGTCAACGACTGGATCTACATCGCCGGCGTCACCGGCGAGCAGATGTTCGCCACGCAGATCAACTCCGCGGGCACCGGGGTCGGCACCGTGTCGACGCTGTTCTCCGGCCGCTGGGGCCGGCTGCGCTCGGTCACGAAGACCCCGGACGGCGGGCTGTGGCTGACGTCGACGAACAACGACAAGAACGGCGGCACGCCGTCGGTGCTGGACAACGTGATCGTGCGGCTGAAGTTCCCGGGCGGTTCGACGCCGGGTGACTTCAAGCTGACCAGCTCCGCGTTCGCCGACAACGCGACCATCCCGGACAAGTACACCTGCGCCGGCGACGGCACGGCGGGCCAGGACCCGTCGCCGCCGCTCGCGTGGGGCGCGTCCACCGGCGCGAAGGCGTACGCGATCGTGTTCGCCGACGTCGCCAACAGCGGGAACAAGCTGCACTGGGCGATCTGGGACGTCCCGGCGGCCACTCGCTCCCTCCCGGAGGGGCTCGGCGCGGGCTACACCGTGCCGAACCAGGGTGGCGCCAAGCAGAAGGCGATGGGCAGCGGGGCGAACGCGCAGAAGTTCTTCGGCCCCTGCCCGGGCGGGTCCAGCCACCCGTACACGTTCACCCTCTACGCCCTGAACACCGCGACGGTCCCCGGCCTGAGCTCGTCCTCGACGATGGCTCAGATCGAGACGGCGATCAAGGGCGCGTCGACGGCGAGCGTGGTGCTGCGCGGCAAGTCCAGCGCGGCGGCCCAGTAGCCGCGGCAGGGGTGACCGGAGCGGCGCCGGTCACCCCTGCCGCCCTCACCGCTGTTCGGTGAGCGTGCGCAGGTGCGCGTCGACGTCGAAGCCGTGTTCCTCCAGCCGGCGGCGGGCGAGCAGGAGCTCGTCGGGGGTGAACAGCTCCGAGTACTCCGCGCGGAGCATCGTGGCCTCCGAGCTGCGGCCGAGCTGGTTCTTCTCCCAGAGGACGGTGAACCCGCCGGCGGTGCCGGCGCCGCGCAGCAGGAGCCGGGCCGCTTCGACGCCGCCGTGCTCGCGGACCATGCGCTCGAACTGGGCCGGCCGGTAGCCGTAGTCCTTGGCCAGGACCCGGCAGCCGTCGAGCAGGTCCTCGGTGAACCGCGCGGCGAGCCGGGGGTCGGCCGGGACGGGAGCGGCTGGTTCGGGCATGGGACACCTCTCGACGCGATGGCTTCCCTGATTAATCGCGAACGCTACCGGTTTCGCTACGCCGTTCGGGCAAGCATTCGGCAAACACCACTCTACGTGGGCAGGATAACGGACAAAACCGGCCAAAGGGAGACTGTCGGTGCTGCCTGCCATGCTGACCGGCATGCGAACCGTGGTCCACGGCGACGTTCCTGTCCATTATGGACAGATCTACGTCCACAGCGAGGGCGGCGAGCCGTTCGAGGGCGACCTGACCGCGTGCTTCGCCGGGCAGCGCAACGGGCTGTGCGGCGCCGCCGTGGCGGGCACCTTGTTCCTGATCACCGGCCTGCACACCGGCGACGTCGAGTTCACCGCCGAGGTACACGAGAGCGAGCCGCCCGGCACCGGCGCGCAGGACGTGGTCGAGGCGTCGTTCCGGGCGGAGGGGCGCGCGAGGCTCGTGACCTGGGGCGGCGAGGACTGGTGGGATCTCGAACTCGCGCCGGGCGACTATCGCGTCCGCTACAGCGCCACGGCGATGGACGCGGGCCGCGAGCAGGACACGCGCCTCGACGGCGAGCCCGCGCGGGACCAATACCTGCTGCAGTTCTGGCCCGCTCCCCCGGCGCCGGACGCGGTGCTCCGGCGGCACAGCGCGACCGCCGCGTACTGGCACGACTTCGCGCGGAAGCTGCCGCCACCGCCGACGCCCGAGGAACTCGCCGAGGCCCGGGAGGCGCGGCGGCGGACCGAAGAGGAGGCGCGGGCGAAGGCGAAGCACGAGCAGCTGCTCCGCGAGTGGGACGGCGAACTGCCGGGCGAAGAGATCTTGCGGCTCCGGGGCGCGCTCCGGCAGCTCGCGAAGCAGGACCGTGCGCTCATCGGTGCCGCCGTGGCCGCGCCGCCGGAGATCCAGCGCGCGCTCGCCCGGTGGGTCGCGCGGCGGACGTGCGAACGGGCCGGGCTGGACGCCGTCGGCTGGATCGCCGACGGGCTGCGCGCGCTCGAGGAAGACCGGCCGCTACCCCCGCCGTTCGACGACCGGCAGGCGGCCTGGGATCGCCTGTTGTCGGACCCGGGGGTGCCGCACACGCTGGTCCGGACGCCGGACGGGCGCCACGACAACGCGCTGCAGCAGGCCATGGCTTTTCCGGCGATCTTCGCCGCGGCGGAGATCGATCCCCACAAGGCGCTGGGTCAGGCACTTTCGGCCGCGACCGTGACCTTCGGGGCCGATCGGGCGGCCTTCTTCGCCGAAGCCCGCGCCGAACTCACCAGCCGAACAGGCCCGCCATGATGCGCGCACACCGGGACGTCATCGCGGCCGCGTCCTCGTCCGGACGGTCGATCCACCAGCTGATCAGCGAGTCCACCACCCCCGTCCACACCTGGGCGATCGCCTCGATGTCGACCGGGTCGGCCAGCCCGCGGGACGTCATCAGCTGCGTCGCGCCCAGCAGGGCGAACGCGTCCAGGCGGTGCCGGTAGTCCGCCGCCGACGCCGCGATGTCGCCCGTCGCCGGGACGGTTTCGTCGCGCAGGAGGCGCCACGCGTAGCGGTCGTGGTCGAACGTCGTGAAGATCGCCGAGAGGACCTTCAGCGGCATCTGGTCGGGCTCGCCGCCGGCCGCCATGGTCGTCGCGACGCCTTCGGTCAGCCGGTCGCCCGCTCGGTGCAGGCAGGCCAGGTAGAGCCCGTCCTTCGAGCCGAAGTACTGGTACAGCAACGGCTTCGTGACCCCGACCCGGCGCGCGATCTCGACCATCGACGCGCCCGCGTAGCCCACCCGGCCGAACTCCTCGGTGCCCGCCACGACGAGCTGGGCCTCGCGCTCCTCGCGGGGCATCCCCTTGGTCCCGACCGCCCTTGACTCCGTCACACGCGAGAGCCTACCGTGCGTAAAGTGACCCAAGGGTAAGTTACCGTCAGGTCAGATCAAGGAGGCGACGTGGCCGAGTTCCTGGCGCACCTGCGCGACCCCGTGTTGTTCGCGATTCCGGTGTTCGTGCTGTTCGTGGCGATCGAAATCGTTGCGGTGCACGTGCTCGGCCACGACGACGACGTCATCGGCTACAGCGTCGCCGACACCCGCACGAGCATGCTGATGGGCACCGTGGCGGTCGGGGTCAACGCGCTGTTCCGGCTGGTGATGCTCTTCGTCTTCGCCGCGCTGTTCGAGCTGGCGCCGGTGAAGTTCGACCCGCGCGACTGGTGGACGTGGGTGCTCATGCTGCTCGGCCAGGAGCTGGTCTTCTACGCCTACCACCGCGCCAGCCACCGCGTGCGGCTGCTGTGGGCCGGCCACCAGGTGCACCACTCCAGCGAGCACTACAACTTCTCGACCGCGCTGCGCCAGAAGTGGACGCCGTACTTCCAGCTCCCCTTCTGGTCGGTGCTGGCGCTGTGCGGGATCCCGCCGTGGATGATCCTGACCGGGCTCTCGATCGACCTCGTCTACCAGTTCTTCGTGCACACCGAGAAGGTCGGGAAGCTGCCGCGCTGGTTCGAGTACGTCTTCAACACCCCGTCGCACCACCGCGTCCACCACGGCAGCGACGAGGAGTACCTGGACGCCAACTACGGCGGCATCCTGATCATCTGGGACCGCCTGTTCGGCAGCTTCGTCCCGGAAGGCAAGCGGCCGACGTACGGGCTGACGAAGAACATCGGCACGTACCACCTGCTCAAGGTCGGCTTCCACGAGTACGGCTCGATCCTGCGCGACCTGCGCACGGCGAAGACGTGGCGCGAGCGCGCGGGTTACGTGCTCGGCCCGCCCGGGTGGGCGCCCCGCACCGCTGCCGGCGCCGGAGCGGACGCGCTGCCCAGGAGTTTCAGCGCGGTCTCCGACGGCGAACCGGGCTCGGCCGTGTAGGCGATCAGGCGCTGGCCCGACGTGCCCGGGATGACGAGGTTCTCGAAGCTGAGCTCCACTTCGCCGACCACCGGGTGCCGCAGCAGCTTCACCCCGGACGTGCACGTGCGCACCGGGTGCCGGGCCCACAGCGTCGCGAACTCGTCGGAGTTCATCGTGAGCCCGCCGACGAGCTCGGCGAGCGCGCGGTCGTCGTGGTGGCGGCCGGCGACCAGGCGCAGCGACGCCACCGCCAGCTCCGCCTGCTCGGCCCGGTTCCGGTACAGCGCGCGGTACCGCTCGTCCAGGAACAGCATCCGGGTCAGGTTGGGCCGGGTCGCGGGGTCGTCCGGGCTGTCCGGCGCGAGGTGCGCGGCGAGCAGCGCGTGCCCCAGCTGGTTCCAGGCGAGGACGTCGCCCCGCCGGTCCATGAGCACGGCCGGGACGTGGGTCATCGCCCCCAGCAGTTGCCTGGCCGACGCGCTCGCGTGCGCCACCCGCGGCGGCGCCGGGCGGCGGGACGACGTGACCGGCCGCGCGAGATCCTTCAAGTGGGCCGTCTCGTCGTCGGTGAGCCGCAGCGTTCGCGCGATCGCCTCCAGCGTGCTGTCGGACGCGTTGCTCGCGCGCCCCTGCTCGAGGCGGGTGTAGTGGGTGATGCTGACGTTGGCGAGCGTCGCCAGCTCCTCGCGGCGCAGGCCGGTGACGCGACGGCGGGCCGGGTGCGGCGTGATGCCGACGTCCTCGGGACGCAGCGCGGCGCGGCGCGACTTGAGGAAGTCGCCCAGTTCGGACGGGGCTGCCATGGACACCTCCGGTACTCACCCCCATGATGCCCGGACCGGAGGCGGTGAGCCTGGTGCTGTCGTGACCACCCTCGCGTGGACGGGGCGAACCGGGGTTCTGGCTGGGGTTCCGGGTGCCGACGATCGTTCTCGGTGATCGACGAACCCCGCTGGAAAGGACTCCCGTGTCCGTCACCGAAATCGAGGCGCCCGCCCGGCTCAGCCCCCGGCTGCGGCTGGTGCTCGTGCTGCTGCTCGCCACGCAGTTCATGCTCGCCGTGGACTTCGCCATCCTGAACGTCGCGCTGCCGGTGATCGGCGGGAACCTCGGCTTCCCGCTGGGGCACCTGCAGTGGATCGCGACGGCGTTCGCGCTGTGCGCCGCGGGGTTCACGCTGTTCTTCGGCCGGGTCGCGGACCTGTTCGGCCGGCGCCGGCTGTTCCTCGGCGGCCTGGTCGTCCTGGGCGCGGCCTCGATCCTGGGCGGGCTGGCGCGGAACCCGGAGATGCTGATCGTCGCCCGCGTCTTCCAGGGCCTGGCCACCGCCGCCGTGACGCCGGCCGCGCTGTCGCTGATGACGGTGTCGTTCCCGGAGGGCCCGTTGCGCCAGAAGGCGCTCGGCCTCAACGGCGCGCTGATGTCCAGCGGCTTCACCGCCGGCGCCATCCTCGGCGGCGTGCTGACCGACCTGCTGTCGTGGCGGTGGGCGTTCTTCATCAACGTGCCCGTCGCCCTCGCCGTGCTGCTCGTCGCCCCGACGGTGATCAAGGAGTCGCGGCCCGACGAGCGCCCCAAGCTCGACGTGCCCGGCGCCGGCACCGTGACGCTCGGCCTGCTGGCCGTCATCTTCGGGCTCACGCAGGCGAGCGAGGCGGGCTGGGGTTCGCCGGCCGTCCTCGGGTCGCTGGCGGCGGGTGTGGTGCTGCTGCTGGTGTTCTACGCCGTCGAGCGCAAGGTGTCCGCGCCGCTCGTCCCGCTCACCGTGCTCCGCAGGCGGTCGGTGGCCTGGGGCAACGTCGCGGGCCTGATCGCGTTCCTCACCGAGTGCTCGCTGGTCTTCCCGCTGACGCTGTACTTGCAGGATGTGCTCGGCTTCTCCCCGCTCGCCGCGGGACTGTCCTTCGGCGTCCTCGGCCTGGGCACGGTCACCGGCGGCGTCTTCGCCCCGAAGGTCATCGGCAAGGTCGGCAGCAAGCGGACACTGATCATCGGCGGGATCCTGCAGACGGTGTTCACCGCGGCGCTGCTCGGCCTCGGCGACGACCGCTCGTGGATGGTCCTGATGCTGATCGCCAGCTTCGCCGGCGGCGTCGGCAACATGCTCGTCATCGTCGGGTTCATGGTCACCGCCACCTCGGGGCTGGCCGACCGCGAACAGGGCCTGGCCACCGGCCTCGCCACGATGACCCAGCAGGTCGGCATCACGATGGGCACGCCGATCATGAGCGTCGTGGTCACTTCCGCGGTGGCGGGCACCGGAGCCACGGCCATCCTCGGCGGCCTGAAGGCGGCGATCGCGGTGAACGCCGCCATCGTGCTGCTCGGTCTCCTGACCAGCGCGTTGTTCCTGCGCAGCGACCGGGCGCGCTGACCGAAACGGCCGGGCAGGGACTCCCCTGCCCGGCTGTTTCGCGGCGCTCCTCAGGCGGCGGACGTCACGCCGTGTCGCGCAGGTCGAGGGCGTTCTCCGGGCGCATCGTCGCCGGCAGGCTCGCCAGCGGCGGGCGCCGCGGGGAGGTCAGGTCGGTCAGCACGAGTTCGCGTTCGACGCCGGTCTCCGACGCCCCGCGCCGGAACTGCGCGAGCAGCGTCGCCGGCGGGATCGCGGTGACCAGGCGGCCGTAGTGCTCCAGGCGGTCGAAGAGCGTCTGCATGATCTGCCCGGACATCCGGCCCAGCGCCTGCGTGCTCTGGTGCCGGTGGGCGCGGTGGCCGAGGTCGACCTGGGCGAGCGCGTCGAGGCCGCGCAGCTCCAGCAGGTCGATGAGGTGCCCGATCTCGACGCCGTAGTTGACGACGAACGGGATGCTCTCGAGCACCTCGCGGCGGCCCGCGTACTCGCCGGCGAGGGGCTGCACGAACCCGGCCAGCTCCGGCCAGAACATGTTGAGCAGCGGCCGGGCGACGAGCTCGGTGACGCGGCCGCCGCCGTCGGCCTGGTCGCCGAGCGGACGGTGGTAGAAGCCCTTGACGTAGGCGACCGCCGGGTCGGTGAGCAGCGGGCCGAGCAGCCCGGTGACGTAGTCGGTGGTGAAGTCGTGGAGGTCGCCGTCGACGAAGACGACGAGGTCGCCGGTCGTCGCGGCGACGCCCTTCCACAGCGCTTCGCCCTTGCCCTGCTGCGCGGGGAGGCCGGGGAAGACGGCGTCCTGCGCGACGACCCGGGCCCCGGCCGCGGCGGCGACCTCGGCGGTGGCATCGGTGGAGTGGCTGTCGACGACGAGGATCTCGTCGACGAGCAGGCCGTGCAGCTCCTCCCGGATGGCGGTGACGATCGCCCCGACGGTGGCTTCCTCGTCGCGGGCCGGGATGACGACGGAGACGGTGGTCCCCCGCTTCGCGGCGACGAGCTCGTCGACGGTCCAGTCGCCGGCTTTGCTGCTGCGCCGGGCGAGCCAGGTGCCGACCTCCGGCGTCACCTGCAGGCGAGCGTTGCGCATGCTTTCCCCTTCCCTCGGTCGTCTCCGAGGTTCGAGGTGCCGCGTTTCGACGGTGGCGCCCGGGTGCTACCGCGGTGTTACGAAGTGGCGGGTCCGGTTAACGCGACGGGCCGAAAACCGGCTGACCGCCGTGGCGGCGCGGCCTAGGCTCGCGGCCGATGAGCCACTCCTTCAGCATCGACGGCCCGGACGTGTGGAACCCGTCCACCGGCCCCGGCACGTTGTTCACGCGCCTCGCCGAGGCGTTCGTCCCGATGGCCGGGCCGTCCGGGATCGGGGTGACGCCCGGCGACCCCGACGACCACCCGATCGACGGCGCGACCTTCGCGGAGTTCACCGACGCGCTGATCACCGAGTACCGCGCGACCTCGCACCCGATCCAGCGAGCGCTCTTGGAGGGATTCGCGGCGACCGCGGCCGTGCTGGCGCGCCGCGGCGGGCTCACGCTGCCCGCTCTCAACGGGCCGGCGGCGGTGTCGTTCCGGGACATCCCGGGTGACGGAGCGGCCGGGCCCGACCGGCTCGCCGAGCTGATGGCCGGGCACGAGCGCGCGATGCCGGTGTGATCGAGCCGAACCGGCCGTTCCGCTGGGACCTCGTGCGCCCCGACCACCTCGGCTCGCTGCCGGCCGGCGGGCCCGAGCCGGACCTGTGGTTCCTCGACGACCTCGTCGACTGCGCGGCCAAGGTGCTCGCCCGGTCCGACAACGGCGAGCTGTACTTCGTCGGCCGGTCCGCGGACTCGGTGTTCGACCTGCTCGGCGGCGCGCTGCCGGACCCGGGGCGGCTGCGCCTGCTGCCGCTGTCGACCGCCTCGATCGACGACTGGCCGGGTGGCCGCCTGCACCCGGCCGAAGTGGCTCAGCTGCGGACCAATCTGGGCGCGCACGGGCTGAGCCCGGCCGTTCTCGCTCACGGTTCCCGGCCGATCGTCTTCGTCGACGTCGTCTCGACGGGCCGGACGCTGAAGCAGCTGCTGGACGTCTTGCGCGACTGGGCCGCCGACGACCGCGCGGACTGGCCCGCCGTGCTCCGCCGCATCCGGATCGTCGGCCTGACGCGGCGCAGGCGAACCAGCCCGAACACCTATCGGTGGCAGCAGCACGCGGACTGGACGCGGACCGTGCCGATCCGGAACGTCTCGGTCGAGCCGGCGTTGTTCGGCTACCTCGCCGACTACCAGCCCAAGCTCACGCGGTCGTTCGGCCGGTACCTGTGGGCCGCCGCGGAAGTCCGCGAACCGGCCCGCGACGACCGGACCCGCCGGGCGCTGGCGGAAGCGGTCGCGATCGTCGAAGCCGGCCGCACCCCGGCCGTGCGCGAACGGCTGGCCCGGGTGCTCGAGCGCGAGCCGGCCATTTCCGAGCCGTGGCTGCGGGACCTCGTCCGGCGTCTTCTTCGAACGCCTCGGACCTGAGCGTGGTGCCAAGCGATCCGGAAGAGCCGCACCGCCGCCCGCTCGGGGTCGCCGGGCAGCTGACCCGTCAGGCGTCCTCTTCTTCCAGCATCTCCGGCGTGACCGCGGACTCCGTGTCCGGGATGTTCAGGTCCTTCGCCCGCTTGTCCGCCATCGCCAGCAGCCGGCGGATCCGTCCGGCGACCGCGTCCTTCGTCATCTGCGGGTCCGACAGCTGGCCCAGCTCCTCCAGGGACGCCTGGCGGTTCGACAGCCGGAGCTTGCCCGCCGCCAGCAGGTGGTCCGGGGCCGTGTCGCCGAGGATCTCCAGGGCCCGCTCCACCCGGGCCGCCGCCGCGACCGCCGCGCGGGCCGAACGGCGCAGGTTCGCGTCGTCGAAGTTCGCCAGGCGGTTGGCCGTCGCGCGGACTTCGCGGCGCATCCGGCGCTCTTCCCACTGCAGGACGCTCGTGTGCGCGCCCAGGCGGGTCAGCAGCGCGCCGATCGCGTCGCCGTCGCGGACCACCACCCGGTCAGCTCCGCGCACCTCGCGCGACTTCGCCTGGATGCCCATCCGGCGCGCCGCGCCGACCAGGGCCAGCGCAGCCTCCGGGCCCGGGCACGTCACCTCGAGCGACGACGACCGGCCCGGTTCGGTCAGGGAGCCGTGCGCGAGGAACGCGCCCCGCCACGCCGCTTCCGCGTCGGCCACTCCCCCGGACACCACGGCCGCGGGCAGCCCGCGCACCGGGCGGCCGCGCTGGTCGATCAGCCCGGTCTGGCGGGCCAGGCCCTCACCGTCCTTGACCACGCGCACGACGTACCGGGTGCCCTTGCGCAGGCCGCCGCTCGCGGTGATGACGTGGACGTCCGAATGGTGGCCGTACAGCTCGTGGATCTCCTTGCGCAGCCGTCGCGCGACCGAGCCCGTGTCCAGCTCCGCCTCCACGACCACCCGGCCGGCCACGATGTGCAGCCCGCCGGCGAAGCGGAGCAGTGACGCGACCTCCGCCCGGCGCGGCCCGATCTTCGTGATCTCCAGCCGGCTCAGCTCGTCCTTGACCGCGGCGGTCATCGCCATTGCTGCCCCTCCCTGCCTTTCGCTCCTCCCCCGTGCTCCCCGCCGAGACCGAGAGCCTCCCGCATGCACAACGCGAGCGCATCAGGATCATGCCGTCCCGCCACTTCGGGGTCGGCCACCGCCCCCAGGTGCGCCCGGCCGCCGAGCCGTTCCGCCGCGCGCCGGAGATTCGCCGGGTCGGGCACGGAATCGCGGTCCGCGATCACCGCGTCGACCCGCAGATCGGGCGCGTGCTCGAAGAGTACGTCCAGGTGCCGCTCCGGTGAGAATCCCGCGGTTTCCCCCGGCTGGGGGACAAGGTTGAGCACGAGCACCTTCGTCGCGGCGGTCCGCACGAGCGCGTCGTGCAGCCCGGGCACGAGCAGGTGCGGCAGAACGCTCGTGAACCACGACCCCGGTCCGAGGAAGACGACGTCGGCGTTCAGCACCGCCTCGACCGCTTCTTCGCACGCCAGCGGCGGCCGCCCGCCCCGGCCCGACGAGTGCAAGCTCACGCGCTGGACCTGACCCGGCGTCGACGCCACCGCGACCTGGCCGCGGATCGTGCGCAGCGCCGCCGGGTCCTCGCTGTCGAGGCCGCTGACCTGACCTTCGATGTCGAGGGGCTCCGGCGACATCGGCAGCACGCGGCCCGAGACGCCCATCAGCCGGCACGCCTCGTCGAGCGCGGCGACCGGGTCGCCGAGCACCTCGAAGAGCCCCGCCAGCAGCAGGTTCCCCACCGCGTGGCCGGCCAGCGCGCCGTCGCCGCCGAAGCGGTGCTGGAACACCTCGGCCCACAGCGTGCCGCCGTCCTCCGCGGCGAACGCGGCGAAGGCCTGCCGGAGGTCGCCCGGCGGCAGCAGCCCGAGCTCGCGCCGCAGCCGGCCGGACGATCCGCCGTCGTCGGCCACGGTCACGACCGCGGTGACGTCGGGGGTCACCCGCCGCACCGCGGACAACGTGGCGTGCAGCCCGTGGCCGCCCCCGAGGGCGACCGCGCGCACGTTATTCACGACCAAGGTCGCGGTGCACCACCTTCACGGCCATACCGTCCTCTTTGGACAGACGCTGGGCGAGCTCCACGGACAGCGCCACGCTGCGGTGCTTGCCGCCGGTGCAGCCGACGGCGAGCGTCAGGTACCGCTTGCCCTCGCGCTTGTAGCCGGCGCCGATCAGCCGCAGCAGCTGGTGGTAGCGGTCCAGGAACTCCTCGGCGCCCTCCTGCGAGAGGACGTAGTTGCGGACCTCGCCGTCGAGGCCCGTGTGTTCGCGCAGCTCCGGGATCCAGAACGGGTTCGGCAGGAACCGGACGTCCATCACCAGGTCGGCGTCCATCGGCAGGCCGTACTTGTAGCCGAAGGACAGCACGGTGACCCGGGTCTGGGTGCTCGCCTCGGACCCGAACGCGTCCTCGATCTTGGCGCGCAGGTCGTGCACCGACAGCGAGGACGTGTCGAGCACCAGGTCGGCCTCTTCGCGCAGCGGCTCCAGCAGCGTCCGCTCCGCCGTGATGCCGTCGGCGAGCCGGCCGTCACCCTGCATCGGGTGACCGCGGCGAACGGCCTCGAAGCGCCGTACCAGCACGGCGTCGGTCGCCTCCAGGAACAGCACGCGCGGCTTGTAGCCCCGCGCGTCGAGATCCTTGATGACCGAGGCGAGGTCGTCGGTGAACGCGCGCGAACGCACGTCCATGACGACGGCCACCTTCGTGATCGCGCCGCGCGCCTGCGCGCCCAGCTCGACCATCGTCGCGATCAGCTCCGGGGGCAGGTTGTCGACGACGAACCAGCCCAGGTCCTCCAGGCACTTGGCCGCCGTGCTGCGGCCCGCCCCGGACAGCCCGGACACGACCGCGACCTCCATGCCGGACCCGCGGATCTCCTCTTGCGCACTCACTGTCTTTCCCTACTCCCCTGCTTGTGTGCCGTTGCCCGCACCGGACTCCCCGGCCAGCGCGGCGACCACGGCCTCCGCGGTACGCCTGCCGAAGCCGGGCACCGCCTCGATCTCCTCGACCCTGGCCTGCTTGAGCTTCTTCACCGAGCCGAAGTGCTTGATCAGCGCGGTGCGGCGAGCCTGCCCCAGCCCGGGCACACTGTCCAATTCGGACGTCACCAGCCGCTTGGAGCGCTTCTCGCGGTGGTAGGCGATGGCGAAGCGGTGGGCCTCGTCACGCAGCCGCTGCAGCAGGTACAGCCCCTCCGACGTCCGCGGCAGGATCACCGGGTCCGGGTCCGCCGGCAGCCACACCTCTTCCAGCCGCTTCGCCAGCCCGACGACGGCGATGTCGGTGATGCCGAGCTCGGCCAGCACGTCCGCGGCCGCCGTGGCCTGCGGGCCCGCGCCGTCGACGACCAGGAGGTTCGGCGGGTAGGCGAACTTCTTCGGCCGGCCGGTCTCCGGGTCGAGGCCGGGCTTGCTCGTGTCCTCCGCCGTTTCCTTGAGGTAGCGGTAGAAGCGCCGGCGCACGACCTCGGCGATCGACGCCACATCGCCCTCTTCGGCCGCCTCTCGCAGCGCGAAGCGCCGGTACTCGGACTTGCGCGCGAGCCCGTCCTCGAACACGACGAGCGACGCCACGACGTCGCTGCCCTGGATGTGGCTGATGTCGATGCACTCGATGCGCAGCGGCGCGGTGTCGAGGGCCAGGAACTCCTGCAGCTCGGTCAGCGCCGCCGAGCGGGCCGTCAGGTCGCCCGCGCGCCGCAGCTTGTGCTGGGTGAACGCCTCCCCCGCGTTGCGCTCGACCGTCTCCGCGAGGGCCTTCTTGTCGCCGCGCTGCGGCACCCGCAGCTGGACCCGCGAGCCGCGCAGCCCGCTCAGCCACTCCGCGACCGCGTCGGCGTCGGCCGGCAGCTCCGGCACCAGCACCTCGCGCGGGACGACCGGCCCGGCGTCGACGTCGTCGCGGGCGTCGAGCTCGGCCTCGTCGCCGTAGAACTGGGTGAGGAAGTGGTCGACCAGCGCCGGGACGTCCATCTCCTCGGCCTTGTCGATCACCCAGCCGCGCTGGCCGCGGACCCGGCCGCCGCGCACGTGGAAGACCTGGACGGCGGCCTCGAGCTCGTCGTGCGCGAAGGCCACGACGTCGGCGTCCGTGCCGTCGCCCAGCACCACGGCCTGCTTCTCCATGGCGCGGCGCAGCGCGCCGAGGTCGTCGCGCAGCCGGGCCGCCCGCTCGAACTCGAGCTCCGCGGACGCGGCCGCCATCTCGGCTTCGAGGCGCTTGATCATGACGTCGGTCTTGCCGGCGAGGAAGTCGCAGAAGTCCTCGACGATGTCGCGGTGCTCGTCGGCCGACACCCGGCCCACGCACGGCGCGGAGCACTTGTCGATGTAGCCGAGCAGGCAGGGCCTGCCGATCTGGCCGTGGCGCCGGAACACCCCGGCCGAGCAGGTGCGGGCCGGGAAGACGCGCAGCAGCAGGTCGAGCGTCTCGCGGATGGCCCACGCGTGCGCGTACGGCCCGAAGTACCGGACGCCCTTCTTGCGCGCGCCGCGGTAGACGTGCAGGCGCGGGAACTCCTCGTTCAGCGTCACCGCGAGCATCGGGTAGCTCTTGTCGTCGCGGTAGCGGACGTTGAACCGCGGGTCGAACTCCTTGATCCAGTTGTACTCGAGCTGGAGGGCCTCGACCTCGGTGGTGACGACGGTCCATTCGACGCTCGCCGCCGTCGTCACCATCTGGCGCGTGCGCGGGTGCAGGCCGGAGAGGTCGGCGAAGTAGGAGTTCAGCCTGCTGCGCAGGCTTTTCGCCTTGCCGACGTAGATGACCCGCTTGGTCGCGTCACGGAACTTGTACACGCCAGGGGCATCCGGGATGCTCCCCGGCGAGGGACGGTAGGTGGTCGGGTCAGCCACGTTGTCAAGACTATGGGGCGGCACCGACAGTTCTCGGCAGGCCCCCGTTCGCACCGCCGGAAGTAGGGTGTTCGTCCGGTTGCGACCTTCGTCGGTGTCCCCCTGGGTGACGCGGTGGTTACTTTCCGACCGGCCGCTCCGGTCCCCCTCCGAAAGGATCACCGCCGTGACCTCTCTCCGTCTCCTCGGTGCCGCTTCCGCGGCCGCCGTCGCGCTGACTCTCGCGGGTGGCGCCGTGGCTTCCGCCGGCGTCCAGCCGAACATCGTCGGCGGCTCCACCGCCCCCACCGTGTCGTGGGGCGCCCAGGTGTACGTGAACACCCCCGGGCGCGACTACCAGGGCTTCAACTGCTCGGGCACGGTCATCGCCTCGCGCTGGGTGCTGACCGCGGTGCACTGCCTCGACCAGGACGGCTCGGGCATGTACGTCCGGGTCGGCAGCAACACGCTGCTGTCGGGCACGAAGATCGCCGTCGACAACGAGTACGAGTCCCCGAACGGCGACATCGCGCTGCTGCACCTCGCGTCGGCGACGAGTGCTTCGCCGATCTCGCTGGGCAGCTCGGACCCGGCCACCGGCAGCACCAACCAGATCTACGGCTGGGGCCGCACGACGCCGACCGGCCCGCCGGCGACGTCGCTGAAGACGGCGAACGTCCAGGTGACCGGCCGGTCCACGGACGCCTACGGCGGCCGCGCGATCCAGAGCGTCGGCATCAACGGCTCGGCATGGAAGGGCGACTCGGGCGGCCCCGAGGTGTCGGGCGGGGTCCAGGTCGGCGTCGCGTCGACGGTCCAGAACCAGAGCGGCTCGAACACGCGCGGCACGAACAACTACGCGAGCGTGGCCGCGAGCCGCTCGTGGATCCGGACGACCGCGGGCGTTTGAGTCCCCGGGGCGGTGCTTCGGCGCCGCCCCGGTTCTGTCGGTGGGGTGTGGGATGCTCGCGGGCATGCGGATCGCCACCTGGAACGTGAACTCGATCGTCCCCCGCCTGCCGCGTGTGCTGGGTTTCCTGGAGGAGACGGCGCCGGACGTGCTGTGCCTGCAGGAGCTGAAGACCACGACGGAGAAGTTCCCGCTGGCCGAGGTCGAGGCGCTGGGCTACGAGGTGGCGGCGTACGGGCTCGGGCGCTGGAACGGCGTCGGGATCGTCTCGCGCGTGGGGTTGTCCGACGTGGTGCGCGGGTTGCCGGGCGAGCCGCAGTTCGAAGACGCCGCCGAGGCGCGTGCGGTGGGCGCCACCTGCGGCGGCGTGCGGGTGTGGTCGGTGTACGTGCCGAACGGGCGCGAGCCGGACAACCCGCACTACGCGTACAAGCTGGAGTGGCTGGAGGCGTTGCGGTCGCTGGTTTCTTCGGAGCTGACGGCCGATCCGTTCGCGGTGCTGGGTGACTTCAACGTGGCACCGACGGACGCGGACGTCTGGGACATCGCGTTGTTCGCGGAGTCGACGCACGTGACGAAGCCGGAGCGGGACGCGCTGGCCCGGCTGCGGGACCTGGGGCTGTCGGACGTCTTCCCGCGGCCGTTGAAGTACGATCACCCGTTCACGTACTGGGATTACCGGGCCGGGAACTTCCCGAACAACAAGGGGATGCGGATCGACCTGGTGTACGGCAACGAGGCGTTCACTTCCGCGGTGACGGATTCCTATGTGGACCGCAACGCGCGCAAGGGAAAGGGCCCGTCGGACCACGCGCCGATCGTGGTCGACCTGGACCTCTGACCCGCCGGGCCGGCGCTCGCGGGCACGGCCGAGATGACGTGAATGACTCATTCATGACGCCTGACGACAGGGTCCCGGCAAAGTCGTGGCCGCGCGGCCTGCCCGGCGTCGCGGCGATGTCATGAAAGGGTCGTTCATGTCGTCTGACGAGGTGAACGTCCCGTTCATTACGTGCGGGCGACCGGATCGCCCGCGCTGACCTGACTTTGCCGGAGCCCTGACGCCTGACGACAGGGTCCCGGCACACTCGTGGCCGCGCGGCCGGCCCGGCGTCCCGGCGATGTCATGAAAGGGTCGTTCATGTCGTCTGACGAGGTGAACGACCCGTTCATGACGTGCGGGCGACCGGATCGGCCGCGCTGACCTGACTTTGCCGGAGCCCTGACGCCTGACGACATGAATGAGTCATTCACGTCGTCAGGGCGCCGGCCTCCGCGACCGGCGCCGCCGCAGGACGCCGGGTCAGCCGCCGGTGGCCGCTCGGTGCAGTTTTCGCAGTGCCCGCACCGCTTCCACCGCGCGGGCCCGGTCGACCGCCTGGATCGCCATCACCGCGTGGTACTCGTCGTCCGGCAGCTCCAGCCGCGCCCACGAGGCACCGTCCGGGAAGCTCACCGAAAGCACCTCAGTCCACGCGAACCGCCGGGTGACCAGCACGTTCCGGACCTCGATGCCCTCTTCGTCCGCCCGCACCCGGGCGATCGCGAACAGCATCACGCCGCACGCCAGCAGGATGCCGATGCCGATCATCGCCGCCTGGTCGGAGCGCTGGAAGTGGACGCCCGTGTTGCCGTTGCGCAGCAGCACCGCCACCACCACGAACACCGCCAGCAGCGCCACCGCCAGCACGCTGCACATGATCAGCGCACGCCGCGGGCGGATCACCAGGAGAGTCTTCACGGTCACACGAAACCCCGCTCGGTCCACGGCTGGCGCAGGCTCTTCAGCACGTGGGCGGTGTCCAGGGCCGCGACCGTCGCCTCGTAGCCCTTGTCCTCCTTGGCACCCGGGCGGCCCGAGCGGTCGACTGCCTGCTCGTGCGTGTCGCACGTCAAGACGCCGTTGCCGACCGGAGTGCCCTCGTCGAGCGCCACCCGGGTCAGGCCCGCCGTCACCGCGTCGCACACGTACTCGAAGTGCGGGGTGCCGCCGCGGATGACCACGCCCAGCGCCACCACCGCGTCGTGGTTGCGGGCCAGCGCCTGCACCACCACCGGCAGCTCGATCGCGCCCGCGACGTGGACGACCGTCGGGTCCTCCTCCAGCTCCGCCTCGCGGGCCGCGACCAGCGCCCGCTCCAGCAGGACGTCGGTGATGTCCGCGTTCCACTTCGTGGCGACGATGCCGAGCTTGAGGGACTTGCAGCCGGTCAGGTCCAGGGAAACGTCGGGACGGCCTTCGCCGCTCACAGTGCTCCTCCGTCAGGGTGCTCGGTGCCGGCGCCGACCTGGTCGTAGTGCTCCAGCTGGGCCAGGTCGTGGCCCATCCGGTCGCGCTTGGTCCGCAGGTAGCGCAGGTTCTCCGGGTTCGGCGAGATCGGCAGCGGCACCCGCCCGGTGACGCGCAGGCCGTAGCCCTCCAGGCCGATCCGCTTGGCCGGGTTGTTCGACAGCAGCCGCATGGTGCGGACGCCGAGGTCGCACAGGATCTGCGCGCCCGTGCCGTAGTCGCGGGCGTCGGCCGGGACGCCCAGCGCGAGGTTCGCGTCGACGGTGTCGGCGCCGTCGTCCTGCAGCTGGTAGGCCTGCAGCTTGTGCAGCAGCCCGATGCCGCGGCCCTCGTGGCCGCGGATGTAGAGCACGACGCCGCGGCCTTCGGCGGCCACCGCTTCCAGGGCCGCTTCCAGCTGGGGGCCGCAGTCGCAGCGCAGCGAGCCGAAGACGTCGCCGGTCAGGCATTCGGAGTGGACGCGGACCAGGATGTCCTGGCCGTCGCCGATCTCGCCGTAGACGAACGCGACGTGCTCGATGCCGTCCAGGAGGGAGTCGTAGCCGACCGCGCGGAACGTGCCCGCGGAGAGGGGGATCCGCGCTTCGGCGACGCGCTCGACCTGCTTCTCGGTGCGGCGGCGGTAGGCGATCAGGTCGGCGATGGTGATGATCGCGAGGTCGTGGTCGGCGGCGAAGACCTCGAGCTCGTCGCGGCGCGCCATGTCGCCTTCGTCCTTCTGCGACACGATCTCGCAGAGCACGCCGGCGGGGTGGAGCCCGGCCAGGCGGGCCAGGTCGATCGCGGCCTCCGTGTGCCCCGGCCGCCGCAGCACGCCGCCCTCCTTCGCCCGCAGCGGGACGACGTGCCCGGGGCGGCGGAAGTCCTTGGCGGAGGACGCCGGGTCGGCCAGCAGCCGGATGGTGTGCGCGCGGTCGGCCGCGGAGATGCCGGTGCTGATGCCTTCGGCGGCGTCGACCGTGACGCTGTAGGCGGTGCCGCGCGCGTCCTGGTTGGTGTGGAACATCGGCGGCAGGTCCAGCCGGTCGGCCTCGGACTCGGTCAGCGGCACGCAGATGTAGCCCGAGGTGTAGCGGACCATGAAGGCCAGCAGCTCCGGCGTCGCCTTCTCGGCCGCGAAGATGAGATCGCCCTCGTTCTCGCGGTCTTCGTCGTCGACCACGACGACCGGACGACCCGCCGCGATGTCGGCGATCGCCCGCTCGATGGCGTCGGCGTCGAACACCGCCCCGGTGCCGCACGGGCTCCAGCCCGCCTCGGGTTCTGCCGCGCTCGTCTCACTCATGACCGCTCCTCCGTGCCGCCGTCCCGATTCTGCACCTGGTCGCGGATATGTGCCTCGGCCAGCTTTTCCACGTACTTCGCGACCACGTCGACCTCGAGGTTGACCAGGTCGCCGGCTTCACGGGCGCCGAGGGTCGTCACTTCGAGCGTGGTCGGGATCAACGCCACCTTGAACCGGTCGTCGGTGACGGCGGCGACGGTGAGGGAGATCCCGTCGACCGCGATCGAGCCCTTTTCGACGACGTACCGCGCGAGGTGCGCGGGCAGCGAGAACGTCGTGACGCCGTCCTCGTCGCGACCGAGGAACGTCCCGGTGCCGTCGACGTGGCCCTGCATGATGTGCCCGCCGAGCCGCCCGCCCGCGGGCGTGGCGCGTTCCAGGTTGACCCGGTCGCCGGTCGCGACCTTGGCCAGGCTCGAGCGCTGCAGCGTCTCGTTCACGACGTCGACGGTGAACTCGCCGCCGGAGACCTCGACGACCGTGAGGCACACCCCGCTGACCGCGATCGAGTCGCCGTGCCCGGCGTCGCTGGTGACCAGCGGGCCGCGTACGCGCAGCCGTGCCGCGTTGGTCAGCTGTTCGACCGCGGTGACCTCGCCGATCTCCTCGACTATGCCGGTGAACACGTCCGCTGCCTCCTTGTGAGCCGGTCCTCCCATCCAACACCCGCCGCGGCCCCGGGGCTTCCCCGGTGCCGCCCGGGGTCAGCCCGCCCGGCCGCGGGCCGCCTGCTCGCGCAGCGCGGCGACCGCCTTGCCCGGGTCGCCGGCGCCGTAGACGGCCGAGCCCGCGACGAAGCAGTCGACGCCCGCCTCGGCGGCCTGCTCGATGGTGTCGGTGTTGATCCCGCCGTCGATCTCGACGACCAGCTTGAGGTGCCCGGTGTCGACCAGCCGCCGCGCGGTGCGGACCTTCTCCAGGACGTCGGCGATGAACGACTGCCCGCCGAAGCCCGGCTCGACGGACATGACCAGCAGCGTGTCGTAGTGCTTGAGGGCGTCCAGCCACGGCTCGAGCGCGGTGCCCGGCTTGAGCGACAGGCCCGCCTTCGCACCCGCGGCGCGCAGGTTCTTCGCCAGCGCGACCGGGTCCTTCGCGGCCTCGGCGTGCACGGTGACGTTGTAGGCGCCGGCCTCGGCGTACCCGATCGCCCAGCGGTCCGGGTCGTCGATCATCAGGTGGCAGTCGATCGGCACGTCGGTGCTCTTGAGCAGCGCCTTGACCACGGGCAGGCCGAGGGTCAGGTTGGGCACGAAGTGCGCGTCCATGACGTCGACGTGGACCCAGTCGGCGCGGGTCTCCCCGGCGCCGGCCACGGCGGCGATCTCCTCGCCGAGCCGGGCGAAGTCCGCGGACAGGATGCTGGGGGCGATCAGGGGTCGGTCTGCCACGTCCTGAGTGTAGGAGGAGCGTGCTAACGCTCACTAACCGGTTGTGACCAGGATCTGGCTCCGCGGAGGGAGGTGTGCGCCACTGCGGCGGCAATAGGGTCGCCGCATGTCCGGATTCCTCCGTTCCCTGGCGCGGCTCGGCAGCTACCGCGCCCTCCCGTTCGCCGTCGCGGGTGCCCTCGTGATGGTGCCGGTGTCCCCGTTCGCCTTCGCCGCGGCGGTGTCCGTCGAAGCCGACTCGCGGGTGCGGGCGCTGCTCGCCCTGGTGGCCATCGCGGTGCTCACGGGACTGCTGGGCCTGCTGGGGCCGGTGCGGCGCGCCGGCGTCGGGCTGGCGAACCTCCTGCTCGGGACCACCGTCCCGGCCCCGGCCGGGCGCCCCGACGCCGGCTCGCGGCTGCGCTCGGGCCTGTGGCTCGCCCTGCACACGCTGCTCAGCGGGGTGCTGCTCACCGTGCTCGCGTTCCTCGGGCTCGGCCTGCTCGTCCCCGCGGTGTGGCTGGCCGGCGGGCAGGACCGGATCAGCCTGTTCTGGGACGAAGTCCCGCTCGGCGCGTGGACGGTCCCGTTCGGCCTCGTGCTGCTCTTCGGCACGCTCGTGCTGGTCGCGGGCGCCACCCGCGCGTTCCGCACCGGCGCGGAAGCGCTGCTGGGCCCGTCCGACAGCGAACGCGCGGCGCTCGCCGAGCGCCGCGCGGCCGTCCTGGCCCAGCGCAACCGGCTGGCCCGCGAGCTGCACGACTCGATCGGGCACACGCTGACGACGTCGACCATCCAGGCCGCCGCCGCGGCCGAGCTGGTCGAGGCCGACCCGGCCCAGGTGCGGCGCGCGCTCGGCACGATCGAAGAAGCGTCTCGAAGCGCCCTCGAGGACCTCGACCACGTTCTCGGCCTGCTGCGCGAGGAACCCGCGGCGAAGGAGCCGACCCGGACGCTGACCGAGGTCGACGTCCTCGCCGTGCGCGCCCGCGAAGCCGGGCTCGACGTCCGGCTGACCGTCACCGGGCCGGTCGCCGGGCTGCCCGCCGCGGTGTCGCGCGAGGGGTACCGGATCGTCCAGGAAGGCCTGACCAACGCGCTGCGCCACGCCGGCCCGGGCGCGGTCGACGTCCGCGTCGAGGCCGGTCCCGAGCGCCTGGCGATCGCCGTCGTCAACGCGCTGCCCGGTGGGGAGCCGCGGCCGGGGCGGCGCGGGCTGACCGGGCTCGCCGAGCGCGTCGAAGCCCTGCGCGGCGAGCTGGACGCGGGCCCGGACGGGCCGCGGTGGCGGTTGTCCGCGACGATCCCGCTGCGGACGCGGGCGTGACGCCCACCGTGCTCCTGGCCGACGACGAGCCGATGGTCCGTACCGGCCTGCGGGCGCTGTTGGAGCAGCAGGGCATCCCCGTGGTCGGCGAGGCGGCCGACGGCGCCGAGGTGCTGCCCGCGGTGCGCCGCGCCCGGCCGGACGTCGTGCTGATGGACGTCCGGATGCCCGGCACGGACGGCATCGAGGCCACCCGGCTGCTGCTCGCTTCGCTCGAGGACCCGCCGAAGGTGCTCGTCGTCACGACCTTCGACAACGACGACTACGTGCACGAAGCGCTGCTGGCCGGCGCGAGCGGGTTCCTGTTGAAGCGGGCGCGCAAGGAGGAGATCGCGCACGCGGTCCGGACCGTCGCGGCCGGGGAGTCGCTGCTGTTCCCCGAGGCGATCCGGCGCCTGGTGACGGCCCGGCCGCCGGGCGGGACCTACGCGAAGGCCGCGAAAGCGCTCACCCGGCGCGAGGCCGAAGTGCTCCGGCTGATCGCGCGCGGGTCGTCCAACCAGGACATCGCCGCCGAGCTGGTGATCAGCCTCGAGACCGTGAAAACCCATGTGGGCAACATCTTCGGCAAGCTCGGTGCGGCCAATCGCAGCCACGCGGTGGTGATCGCGTACGAAGCGGGCGTCGTCCGGCCGGGTCACATCGAAGCCCGGTAGGGCAGGCCCCCGGAGGTTTCCGGCGGCCTGCCCCATGCCCCCTGGTGCGCCGGCTCCCTAGCGTGGGAGCACCGAGACACCAGGGGGTTCTTCATGCGGAAGTCAGTGCGGATCATCGCCGCCGGCACGCTGGTCGTGCTGCTCGCGGCGACCACGGCGGCACCGGCGCTCGCGGCCGGTTCGGTGCAGGCGAGCTTGGACGTGCTCACCGCCCAGGACGGCGTGCCGGGCGCCGAAGCGGTGATCCAGGACGGCCACCGGACGCGGGTGGTGCGCAGCGGCGTGGGTGACGTCACGACGGGGAAACCGTTCCCGCGCAACGGTTCCTTCCGGGCGGGCAGCGTCACCAAGTCGTTCGTGGCGACCGTCGTCCTGCAGCTGGCCGGCGAGGGCCGGGTGAAGCTGGACGCGCCGGTCGAGCGGTACCTGCCGGGGCTGCTGCCGGACCGGCGGATCACCGTGCGGCAGCTGCTGCAGCACACGAGCGGCATTCCCGACTACTTGCAGGAATTCGATCTGAGCGACCCGGAATCGCTGCGCCACCGCGGGGCCGAGCCGGCCGAGCTGGTGGCGTTGGCGCTGAAGCACCCGGCGCTGTTCCCGCCGGGGACGGGCTGGTCGTACTCCAACACGAACTACATCGTCGCCGGGATGATCGCCGAGAAGGTGACCGGGCACGGGCTGAGCGACCTCATCGCCCAGCGGATCACCCGGCCGCTCGGCCTGCGCGACACGTACTTGCCCCGCCGGGGCGACGAGAAGCTGCCCGACCCGCACGCGGTCGGCTACACGCCGGATCTGGTGGATTTCAGCGACTTCGACGCGACGATCGCCGGGGCGGCGGGCGGTTTGGTCAGCACCCCGGCCGACCTGGACCGGTTCTACGGCGCGCTGCTGGGCGGTCGCCTGATCCGCCCGGCGGAGCTGGCCGAGATGAAGCGCACGGTCCCGGCCGATCTGGGCGTACCCGGGGCTCGTTACGGACTGGGCATCGGGAGCATCCCGGTGTCGTGCGGCGAGTTTTGGGGCCACGAAGGCGGGATCATCGGCTTCACCAACCTGGCCGGAGCCGGTCCGGGCGGCCGCCGGGTGACGGTGGTGCTGAACCAGAACCCCACGCCGGCCGAGACGAACGCGCACCTGCTGGCCGCGACCGACGCGGCGGTGTGCTCGTAGCCCGGCGGTCACGGGCGGCCGGCGTTCACCGTTCGCCGTTCACCGTTCGCGAGCGGCGCTACCGGCTGCGTGCGCCGCTCGCGGCCCGGAACTGTCGGTGCCACCCGGTAACGTGGAAAACGGGGGGCGCCCCCGCGGGCGGGCTCAGGGCAGCAGGTCCAGGGCCTCGGTCCACGGGCGGCCGACATCCAGCCGGTGCAGCGTCACGCCGGCGCCGGCGAGGGTGTCGAGGTGGCGCTGCCACGCCGGGTGGAACACCCGCGTGTCCTGGATCTGGTACGCCACCACGATCGTGATCCCCGGCGCGCCCAGCACGTCGCCGAGCACCGTCAGCGCCTGGTTGTCCGCGATCCCCAGCGCCAGCTTGGCCACCGAATTGGCCGACGCCGGCGCGAACAGGAACACCGACGGGTCCGGGTGCGGCCGCGGCTCCCCCGGCAACCGCGAAACGCTGCGGACCGGCAGCTCCACCGACGCCGCGACCTCGGCCAGACCGCCGGTCGACTCCAGCCAGCGGTGAGCCGTCGGCGTCAGCGTGATCGCCGGGCGCCAGCCGCGCTCGGCCGCGGGCCGGACCAGCTCGGCGGCGAACCGGGTGTCCAGCCCGCCGCACGAGCCGGCGACCAGCCCGAGATCCCTCACGGCTTGCGCAGCACGGCGCAGAACATCGCGTCGGTGCCGTGGCGGTGCGGCCACAGCTGGACGTACGGCCCGTCGCCCAGCTCCGGCACGCCCGGGAACAGCTCGCGCGCGTCCAGCACCTCGGCCTTCAGCCGCCGCGCCGTTTCGCCGATCACGCCCTCGGTCTCGGCCAGGTGCGGCGAGCAGACGACGTAGGTGAGCGCGCCGCCCGGCCGCAACAGCCCGTACGCCGCCGTGATCAGCTCGCCCTGCAGCTTGGTCAGGTCCGCGACGTCCGAGGGCTTGCGGCGCCAGCGCGCCTCCGGCCGCCGCCGCAGCGCGCCGAGCCCGCTGCACGGCGCGTCGACGAGGATCCGGTCGTAGCCCGGCTCCAGCCCGGACTCGCGGCCGTCGGCGACGTGCACCTTCACCGGAAGACCGCTCGTGGCCTTCTCGACGAGCTTCGCGCGGTGCGGCGCCTTCTCGACGGCGTCCACGGTCGCCCCGCTCAACGCCGCCAGCGCGCCCAGCAGCGCGGCCTTGCCGCCGGGACCCGCGCACAGGTCGAGCCAGCGCTCGTCGGAACCCGCCACGGGCACCTTCGTCGCGGCGATCGCGCACAGCTGGCTGCCCTCGTCCTGGACGGCGGCCAGCCGCTCGCGGACCGGCTCGACGTCGGCCGGGTCGCCGGCGCCCGCGGGCAGGCGCACGCCGTAGGGCGAGTACGGCGCCGGGTCGCCGCCGGTGATCGCGGCCAGCTCGTCGGCGCTGATCTCGCCGGGCCGGGCGACCAGGTGCACCTCGGGCCGGGCGTCGTCGGCTTCGAGCGCGGCCTTGAGGCCCGCGCCCTTGTCCCCCAGCGCTTCGGCGAACGACCGGGCGACCCAGCGCGGGTGCGCGGTGCGCAGCGCGTAGGCGCCGATCGGGTCGGTGGCCTCGTCCGGCGCGAGCTCGTCCAGCCACGCCGCTTCGTCCTTTTCGGACACCTTGCGCATGATCGCGTTGGCGAACCCGGTGGCCCACGAACCGGCTTCCGCGCGGACGAGGTCCACAGTGGACGTCACGGCGGCGTGCTCGGGGATGCGCGTGCGCAGCAGCTGGTAGGCGCCGAGGCGCAGCGCGTCGAGCACCGCCGGGTCGGTCTGCGAGAGCGGGCGCTCGGCGCAGGCGGCAATGACGGCGTCGAGCAGGCCCTGCGCCCGCGACGCGCCGTAGGCGAGTTCGGTGGCCAGCGCCGCGTCGCGGCCGGTGATCCGCCGCTCGCGCAGCAGGTCGGGCAGGACGAGGTTGGCGTAGGCGTCCTTCGTGCGCACGGCCGCGAGGACGTCGAACGCGGCCTGCCGGGGCGGGTCCACCTCCGGCGGGCGGCGGGGCCCTTCCTTGCGCGGCGCGGGGCGGCCCCGCTGCGGCCGCGACGGACGTCGTTCCCTGTGGTCGTTCACCGGAGGCGTTCTCCCTGCTCGATGCGTGATCCGCGAGCCCAGTCGGTGGCCGCCATCCGTTTCTTGCCGGGTGCCTGGACCTCGCCGAGCCGCAACGGCTTCGTCGCCGTCCCGACCAGCACCCGCTTGCGTTCGACCACGATCTCGCCCGGCGGCGGGCCGGGTTCGTCGAGCACCGTGACCGGGCCGAGCTTCAGCCGTTCCCCGCGGAACTCCGCCCACGCGCCCGGGTCCGGCGTGACCGACCGGATCTGCCGGTCGACCGCCGAGGCCGGGTCGGCGAAGGACACACGCGCGTCTTCGACGGTCACCTTCGGCGCGTAGCTGGTGCCCTCGGCGGGCTGGTCGCGGGCGACCAGGCTGCCGTCGGCCAGACCGTCCATGGTGGACAGCAGCAGCTTGGCCCCGGACTCCGCGAGCCGCCCGAGCAGGCCGCCGGCGGTGTCGGTCGCGCCGATCGCCTCGGTGACGACGCCGTAGACCGGGCCCGCGTCCAGCTCCTTGACGATCCGGAACGTCGACGCGCCGGTGATCTCGTCGCCGGCACGGATGGCGGCCTGCACCGGCGCCGCGCCCCGCCACGCGGGCAGCAGCGAGAAGTGCAGGTTCACCCAGCCGAGGCGCGGGATGTCGAGGGCGGCCTGCGGCAGCAACGCACCGTAGGCGACGACCGGGCAGGCGTCCGGCGCCAGCTCGGTCAGCCGCGCGAGGAACGCCGGGTCGCCGGCGCGCGCCGGCGTCAGGACCTCGATGCCGTACTCGTCGGCGAGGGCGCCGACCGGGGAGCGGACGACGCGGCGGCCGCGGCCGGCCTGCGCGTCCGGGCGGGTGACGACGGCGGCGACCTCGTGGCGGCCGGAGTCGAGCAGGGCGCGCAGCGCGGGGACGGCCGGCTCGGGGGTGCCGGCGAAGACGAGCTTCATCGGCCCACCCCCGGTGGGGAGGGTTCAGGTGGCTGGAACATCGGAGCCGAGTCTAGAAGGCCCACTCCAGCAGGGCGCGCTGTGGTTGTCCACACCGCTGCCGTGGTGTGGACAAACGGCTCCCGCCCCGGGCCTTCCCCGGCCTTCCGTCGGCGACCACCGATACGCTGGACTGGGGACGCCCCCCGGGAGAGGGTGGGGGCTGCGTTGGTGGCCCGGCGGCGCGGCGGGCGATCTCGTTCGCGCGGTCGAGGTCGCGGGCCGGATCGGCGCCCGGTACGCGGACCTGGAGCGCGGCAGCCTCGCGGCCTTCGACGGCGACACGATGATCGGCTACGTGAAGATCCGCTTCAAGCCGTCCGCCGACGAGGTCCACCGGGTCTTCCTGGACGGCGGGGTCCACCCGGCGCATCGCCGCCGGGGGTTCGGCGCCCGCCTCGTCGAGGCCGGGGTGGCCGCCGCGAAGGTCCTGCACGCCCGGCACCACCCCGGTCGGCGGCTCGTGGTGGACGTCCACCGGCCCGGGCACATCGCCGGGCTGGCCGAGCTGATGCGTTCGCAGGGCTTCGAGCCGGTCCGGTACTTCCGGCGCATGGAGCACACGCTGCGGGACGTCTCGCCGGTGCGAGCGCGGATCGAGCCGTGGTCGCAGGAGTCCGACGACGACTTCCGGCGGGTCCGGAACGCGGCGTTCGAGGACCACTGGGGCGCGGTACCGATGCCCACGGACCTGTGGCGGAACAAGATCGTCAACCAGACGTTCCGGCCGGAGATCAGCTTTCTGCATCGGGAGGCGACCGGGGCGGCGGCTGGCCTGCTGGTGACGATGTCGTGGGACGCCGACACCGAGGCCACCGGGATCCGCGACGCGCACTTCATGATCGTCGGGACGCTGCGCGAGCACCGGAAGCGCGGGTTCGCGACGGCCCTGCTGGCCCACGCGTTGCGCGCCGCAGCCGAGCAGGGTTACGACCGGGCGAGCCTGGTCGTGGACCCCGCGAGCCCGTCCGGCGCCTCCGGGGTGTTCGAGCGGGCCGGGTTCGTCCCGGAGGCGCGCTACATCCGCTGGGCCCTGGAAACCTGAGCGCCCCAAGGCGGCCTTCGGTGCGTCACACGCACCGAAGGCCGCCTTGGGTGCGTTAGACACAACCAAGGCCGCCTTGGGGCGCTTGCTACCAGCGGGTCGGCCACACCACCTGGGCCGCGCCCTGGCCGCGGCGGACCGGTTCCGCCGCCGCCAGCCAGCGGCCGTCGCGCAGGTGCTCGACCCCCGTTGCCGCGCCGATCTCCGCCGGCGCCGTCGAGAAGCCCTGGCCCCTCGCCTTCAGGTCCGCCGTCTCCGGCTGGTCCAGGAACGCCTGCTCGACCTGGGCGGCCGCCGAGTTCCGCTGCGACGCCCGCGGCGCCGCGATCGCGTCCTCCAGGGACAGCCCGCGGTCGAGGCGGCCGAGGATCACCTGCAGCACCGTCGTGATGATCGACGCGCCACCCGGCGAGCCGGTCGCGAAGAACGGGCGGCCGTGGTCGAGCACGATCGTCGGCGCCATCGACGAGCGCGGCCGCTTGCCCGGGCCGGGCAGGTTCGGGTCGGGCACGCCCGGCGTCACCGGCGTGAACGAGAAGTCGGTCAGCTCGTTGTTGAGCAGGAACCCGCGGCCCGGCACGACGATCCCGCTGCCGCCCTCCTGCTCGATGGTCAGCGTGTAGGCGACGACGTTGCCCCACTTGTCGGCGACCGTCAGGTGCGTGGTGTTCTCGCCCTCGTACGGCGTCGGCGCGGCGGTCGTGCCCGCGGCGCACGGTGCGGGATGGCGGGGGTCGGCCGGCGCGACCGGGCTGATCGCGGCCTTGTCCTTCGAGATCAGGCACGCCCGTGAGTCGGCGAAGCGCCGGCTCAGCAGCTGCTTGGCCGGGACGTCGACGAACGCCGGGTCGCCGATCCAGCGGTTGCGGTCGGCGAAGGCGAACCGCGTCGACTCCAGGAAGTACTGCAGGTAGTCGGCCTTGCTCGCGTGCTTCAGGTCGAAGTTCTCGAGGATGTTGAGCGCCTCGCCGACGGTGAGCCCGCCCGACGACGGCGCCGGCATGCCGTAGACGTCCAGGCCCTCGTAGGTCGCGTGGGTCGGGGTGCGCTCGATGGCGCGGTAGGCGGCGAGGTCCGCGGTCGTCAGCTTGCCGGGACGCACGTTCAGCGTCGAGGCCGGGTCCTTCGGCGGCTGCTGGACGGTCTTCGCGATGTCGGCGCCGATCGGGCCGTCGTAGAGCGCGTCGACGCCGTGGCGCTCGAGCTGCGCGTACGTCGCGGCGAGGTCGGGGTTGCGGAAGACGGTCCCGGGCACCGGCGGCGCGCCGCCGGGCAGGTACAGCGACCGCGTCGAGGGGAACGCGGAGAACCGCGCGGCGTTGTTCGCGATCTGCGTCTGGAACGTCGAGTCGACGACGAAACCCTTGCGCGCCAGGTCTTCCGCGGGCTTCAGGGACTTCGCCAGCGAGCGCGTCCCCCACTTGCGGAGGGCCTCGGACCACGTCGCGGGCGTGCCGGGGACGCCGACGCTGAGCCCGCTCGTGACGGCGTCGTTGAACGGCAGCGGCTGGCCGTTCTCGACGAAGAGGTTCGCGTCGGCGGTCTTCGGCGCGGTCTCCCGGCCGTCGAGCGTGTGGACGCGGTGGGTCTTGGCGTCGTAGTAGACGAAGAACCCGCCGCCGCCGACGCCGGCGGAGAACGGGTCGGTGACGCCGAGGGCGGCGGCGACCGCGACGGCCGCGTCGACGGCGTTGCCGCCGTCGCGCAGGACCTTCGTGCCGATCGCGGTGGCGTCGGCGTCGATGCTGGCCACGGCGCCCCCGAACCCGACGGCGACCGGGGACTTCGGCGTCGGGGTGGCGGCGACGGCGGGCGCGGCCACGCCGGCGGTGAGCGCGGCGGCAGCGGCCAGGACGAGCGTGGTTCGGCTCCAGTGCGCGGGCATGCGGGCGAGTCTGCCCCTCGGATCAAGCGCCTTCAAGACGCCAAAGGGCGCGGATCGGGCCGATTCGCCCGGTTTGCCAATGTTTCACATATTTCCCCAGACTTCGAAATTGCTTCACATGGAGCAGTGACGTTGTGGTACTCGCTGTAACAGAATCATGCGGCGCGGCCTGCACACCGCGCATCGCGAGGGCAACCGAAAGGAACAACCGAAGATGACTGCACCACGGAGGTGGCGCCGCCTGCTCGGCGCCGCTGTCGCGGTCTCGGCCTCCCTGCTGGCCGTGACCGCCCCCGGCGCTTCGGCGGCGCCGGACCCGGACAACCACGAGATGGGCGCGTCGATCCGCGCCCACGACGGGGTGGCCCCGGCGGGGCTTCTGCCGGCGTCGGCCGACGCGAGCGTCCCCGGCATCGACGTCAGCTCCTACCAGGGCAACGTCAACTGGGCGTCGTACTGGAGCGCGGGCAAGAAGTTCGCCTACGTCAAGGCGACCGAGGGCACGAGTTACCAGAATGCCTACTTCAGCCAGCAGTACACGGGCTCGTACAACGTGGGCATGATCCGCGGCGCGTACCACTACGGCCGCCCGGACACGTCGGGCGGCGCGGCCCAGGCGGACTATTTCGTCGCCCACGGCGGCGGCTGGTCGAAGGACGGCAAGACCCTCCCGGGCACGCTCGACATCGAGTGGGGCCCGAACAACGCGTGCTACGGCAAGACGCCGGCCCAGATGGTGGCGTGGATCAAGGCGTTCAGCGACGAGTACCACGCGAAGACGACCCGCTGGCCGGTGATCTACACGGCGACGAGCTGGTGGAGCCAGTGCACCGGCAACACGGGCGACTTCAGTTCGACGAACCCGTTGTGGGTGGCGCGGTACGCGTCATCGGCGGGGACTTTGCCGTACAACTGGGGCTTCTACACGTTCTGGCAGTACAGCTCTTCGCCCATTGACCAGGACCAGTTCAGCGCGGACATCACGCGGTTGAAGGTGCTGGCGACCGGCTGATCCCGACTCCGCGGGTTACGCGGGTGGCGCGGTCGGCGGAAGACCCGACCGCGTCACCCACGCCAGCAGACCGGCCACCACCCGGGCGCGAGAGCAGGCAGTCGTGGCATAGACGAGCTGGGGCCGCCGCACCAGCAACGGGTCAGTGATCGCCACTGCGCGGCGAAGCACCGTGAGGCACGGTAAAGCCCCGCTGATCGCGCCGGCCGACCACGGGTCCGACCTGTCTGCTGAGAGCTAAGTCTTTGACAGGAAGAAATACGCGTAATGCTGATCGAGTTGGTTCTGCGGCACCAGGTACACGGCCTGCGGGATCAAGCCGTTCTCGGTTGCGAGCTCCCAGAACCTCTCGATCCGGTAGGTGGTCATCTCCGCCAGCCCGGACCGGTAGCCGCGACCGCGCGAGCGGGTCCACCAGCTGCCGGTGTCGTACTTGATCTGAATCAGGGCCAAGCCGCCGGATGCCAGCATGTGGTGGGCGATCCGAAGCAGCCGTTCACCGTACTCGGGACTCGGAATCAGCTCGAAAACATAGAAGCTGAGGAACAGATCGCAGGGCGTGGTGACATGCGCCAGCGCGCTTTCCGGCCGGTTGACATCGATCGGTACTGAAACGAACGGGGTATCGCACACACCGGCGACCTCGCGCTCACACTCCCGCAACGACTCGCTGGAGATGTCGACGCCGAAGTACTCCTGAGCGCGCGGCGCGAACGCCACCGCGTTGGCCCCACCACCGCAGCCCCAGTCGACGATGCGGTCCCATTTGCGAGTGAAGCCGGCCATCCGCGCGCCCCGTTCGAGCAACTCGAGGTGCTCACGCCCGATGGCCGACCACAGGTCGCTGCCGGCGAAGACCGAGGCGTCCCGCCAGTGCGAATTCCCCCGCCAGCGGTCACCGCCGGGGCGCCGCCAGTAGGCTTGCGCATCGTTGGCGATCTTCTTCTCCGATTGGCGGAGTCCCGCGGTCGTCAGGGCACGCTGCACCAGGTTCTCACCTCTGCGCGCAAGGCGCTTGGCGTGCCGCACGACGCTCGTGGCGCCGGCCGCTGGGTTCGACATAGTGTCACCATCCAAAAGTGTGTGAGTGCGAGAAGATCAGCGGAAGTTCGCGTATCTCGGGGATGCCGCGTTTGAAGTCGAGTTCTTCGGCCGGAATTCGCTGTAGTGGCGCTCCGACTGCTCCACCCGTCGTCGCAAGCAAGGTGATGAGCCGTAGTGGTGGGAGGTGAGTGTGCAAATTGCGTGCACGCGCCTGATCCTCTATCCGTCGCCGGGCCGGGTGGTTTGCCGCTCTGCCACGCTGGCTGTCGGTCACGCGAAGACGCTTGTTACTCCATGTTATAAATTCGTATCAAATGCTCTCTGAATGGAGGATTAGGGCCCGATAAAGGACCGGTTCAATAGGGTCCTTCGGCCCTATCGAGTCCTGTTGGTCGTCCGTCCTCAAGTGGGGTCCAATGGCCCTGGCGGCGGCACACGGGGGCTCGCAGGCAAATGCGTCGCGACCACACAACGGCGAGGCACTGTTGCCTACCGATGCATGTCCGGCATCGGTGCAGGCGAGAGGACGGGACAGCACGATGGCGGACACCGGGCTCCGGCGGGCGCGACCGCGCCTCGGTCAGCCGGGTTCCTGCAGACGGCGGCTGGACGTGGGATGGTGGTGTGGTGTTGGTGGTAGCCGGCCCATCGGGCAATGTCGGTGCCGAGCTGGTTACCCTGCGCGCCGAGCGCGACCTTGAGGGAAGCTGCGGGTCGCGGAGCCTCACCCCGACCGGTATGCCGCCAGTGGCGGGGAGGCCGTGCGGAGGACTCCTTCGACCCGGCGACTCGGCCGGCGGGGCCGGCGATTCGTGGTCAACCTTCCGGAGCAGGCATCAAATGCGGACTCACGAATCGGAAGACAACGCTTTCCGCGTTCATCGACCAGCATCCTGCCTCAGTCCAAGGTCGTGCCGAGGCTGCGGCCGGTGATCCGGCGCACGACTTCGCCGACGAGCCAGCCGTAGGTGAGGGCGTGGTAGCCGTGGCGGGTGCCGGGCTTCCACGGCGGGCGCTGCGCGGCCGGCGCGTCGGTCATCGGGTGCCAGGCGAGGGCGCCGGCACGGCCGACCGGGCGGTCGAGCGTCCGGCTTGGTGGGTCGGCAGCCAGCGGTAGCGCGCCGAGGCGATCGCCGCGGGCAGCCACTTCACCATCGCCGCCGACGGCGCTGTCGGGGACGACAGAGGCAGCGCCGGACGGTGTCATCCCGAGGTGCGTGACCTGGAACGGGGACGCACGAGCAGGACCAAGTTGATGCCTGCCGTCAGCACCAGTCCGGCGAGTGTCAGCCAGAAGCCCCATCCGGTGCTGACCACTTCATCCGCTCTCCCCACCACGTCGATACCTTGGGTCGAGGGGAGGTAGATCAGAAATCGCGCGATGTCCGCAGCCACCGAAACCAGCTGGCCGACCAGCGTGAACTCGGTGATCACCAACAGCACGGCCGCCACCGACGCGACCACCGCCGTGACGACCGCACGCAGGCGCCGAACCCGGATGAGCGCGGTCAGCAGACCCAGCCCCATGATGGCCACCGTCGCGATGCCGAACCCTCTCACCGCGGACCGCGGCGACACCTCGTCCGCCATGCCCGCGGTCCCCCCGGGAGACAGTTCGAACACCCCGCTGGACTTGTAGCCGGGATCACCGCCGACGACCAGATCGGCACCCGTCACCGACACGCTGACGGACCCAGCGCCGTCCGGATTGCCTGCGGGCGCCGAACACGACGCCGTGGCCGCGGGCAAGACCAAGAACAGCAACAGCACCAGCAACAAGCCCGCAGGCCCCGCATACACCTGAACCCGCTTGACCTCGTCGGATGGCTCTTCCGCCACAGCCATGTAGCTCCCTTTCCCTCGGCGCCCGAATCTCACCGGGTGGTCGGTGCCGCGGTGGATGCCGTGTCCAGCACGCCTTGTTCACGCATCCGGCGTATCACTTCCGTGCCGACTTTCTTGACGCGGTCGCACGCGCGGTCGGCCGTGGCCGGAGGCTGATCACCGGAAACGACCTCGATGACGGTTCCCCGTTCTGCGAGGAACGCCATGCCGCAGGCCGGAATGGTGCTGCTCTTCTGCAGGAAGACCGCCACGTCATCGAGTACTGCTTCTCCGGCCGGTAACGGATAAGCTTGGCTGAAATTGACCAGGACCTGTGGATCCCAGTTGATGTAGACTCCCACCGAGAATGTCTCGGCGGGCCACATGCAGCTGCGGACCACTTCTCCCTTGTACAACTGTCCAGGGTGCAGCCCGTACGTCGCGGTCGAGGATTCCGGCAGAAACGAGCAGGGATCGGCTTCCCGCAGGCTCGGAGGCCGCAGTGGTTCGACGCTCGCCGGAGGCGCTTGCTCGTTCACGGAATGGTCGCAGCCGCTCAGCAGAGCGGTAGCGATCAGCGTTACCACGACCGTTGTCCATTTCATTGCTCCAGCGTAGATACGCGGTATGAGCGAAAGGGGTGGATGGACACAACCGGCCAGACCGGAACTCAACGCAGCCGCCGCAGCGCTTCCAGTCCCAGCGTCTTGTTGAGCCCGGCTCCGCCCGCGATGTCCTTGGCGGTGTCCAAGCCCTCGTTGTCGACCGCCAGGTCCACCATTCCCGGTACCTGCAGCCCGACGTCGACAACGCTGCCGGCGACCTGCGCGGCTCCCGTGGCCGCCGGGGTGAGCTCCGCCAGCTCCCACACCGCGCGCCCGGCCGGGATGAGCCCGACGGCGTCGCCGCCGAGGCCGATCCAGGCGTTCGGGTCGTCATAGCTCTCGGTGGCGATCATGTCGACGCCGTGGGCCGCCAAGGCCGTCGCCCCCGCCAGCAGCGCCACCGGCGCCGCGAACGGCGCCAGCACCGGGATCAGCGCGAGCCCGCCGGCGACCGCGGACACCGCGCCCGCGATGTCGCCGACCTGGCCCAGCGTGGTGTCGGTGTCCGGCGCGGCCGGTGGCGCGTGCATTCCCTGCGTCTGGGCGGCCACCAGGGCCTGCAGCTGCGCGGCGACCTGCCGGGCGAACTCCTGCTGTCTGGCCTGCCCGGCCGCGCCGTACATCGGGTTGCCCAGCTGCAAGTAGGCCGGCAGATTCGCGGTGACCGCCTGGACGATCGCGTTCTTCACGCTCGTCAACGCCTGCGCGTAGCGGTCGGCCATCGCCGCCTGCTGCTCGGCGCCCTGACGCTGGCTTTCGAGCGTCACGGCTCCGTTGCCGATGTTCTGCCCCATCGCCTGCCCGGCCTGATCGCGCCACGCTTGCTGCGCGGCTTGGCGCTGGTCGGACAGCTCGGTGCCGGCCAGGTTCGCTGTCTCACCGGCCTTGCGCCAGTCGTCGGCGAGGTCGGCGACCTGGTCCTCGTCGTCCGGGGGCCAGGGGTTCGCGATCGCCTTGACGGCGGTCCACAGCTCGTTGGCGGGTTCCGCGACGGCCATCAGCGGCCGCCGAGCGCTTCGCCGCCGGCGGCGTCCGCGGCCCGGTAGTCGCCCGCCGAGCCGTGTCCGGACGCGGCGGTGTCCTGGATCCCGCGGGCGATCCGCGCGGCGGCGTCGCTGAGGGCTTCGGCGCCGGGCCGGAAACCGGCCAGGAAGGCAGCGCCCATCGGTCCCTGACCCAGCCCGCCGGTGCCGGCCGCGGTCGCGTTGCTCCATCCCGTGTGGAACGCGGCACCGGTCTGCTCGAGTCCCGTCATAGCGTTGGTGACGCCGTCCACGTCCATGTCGGCACCGTCGGTCATGGTGCGGTCCTCCCGTTCAGAGTTCGAGCTGGCGCACGGTCAGTTGGAATGCGCGCGCGTCGGCCATTTCCCGCGCGGCACGGTGGGTTTCGGCGATCGCGTCGGCGAGCCGGCGCGAGTCGGGGTCGCGGTGGATCCGCGGGTCGAGCACGAGCTCCAGCAGGTCACCGCGGGCGTCGACGGTCACGGAAATCAGGCCGTCGGCTGAAAAGGCGGTTGCCCGGACGGCCGCGAGCTCCCGTTGGATGTCGCGGATCTCCCCGGCCAGTTGTTCGAACCGCACGGGCTCGTAGGTCAGGACCATCCGCTGGGTTTCCACCGCGCCTCCCGGGTTCGTGCGTCTACGGGGAGTCTGCCGGTCCGGCAGGTGCACGACGGCGGGCTGGCCGCTTCCGGCCACGGGCGTTCAGCGGTTGCAGGTGGCGCCGCGAATGGCCTTCGGCAGGCTTTCGTAGACCCCGCGCGCGGTGGCGGCGCGGACGAGGAAGCAGTAACGCCGCCCGGGCTCGACGGGAACGGTGAGGCTGAGCTGCCGCCCGGCGGGGAAAACCCGCGCCTGATCTCCTTCGGCGGCAACGACGATCGCGTAGTCCATGGGCGCCGAGCTCCGCCAGGTGAGTTCGACGCTGTCGCTGGAGTCCCGCGGCGGCAGCAGTTCGAGCGCGGTGGCCGGCGCGGCAACCGGTGAGGAGGGCGGCGGGGCGGCGGGTTGGGTTTCGGGGGGCTGGGCCATCTCGACGGACCCGTTGCCGAGCACGACGATCAGCCCACCGACAACGGCCGCGGTGGCGAGAGTGGCCCCGCCGGCGACGAGGATCTTCCGGCGGCTGCGGCCTTTTCCGGGTTTGCCGCCGCGGAAGTCGAACGAGGCCAGGGGAACGCGGGCGGGTGCGGGAACCTGCGGCGCCCGCGGCGACGCGGCGGGGCCCGGGGGCAGCGCGACGACGACGGGGCTCGGCGGCATGGTGTACTCGGCGGGCACGCGCGGCACGGGCGGCGGTCCCGCCGGCTGGTCGGCAGTCGGCGCCGGCGGTGGGGAGGCCACCCCGGACACCGGCGCGGCCATCCCGTACCCACCGCCCGGCATCGCGGCAGGCGCCGGTCCCGAAGCGAAGTCGTCGAAGCCCGGCGGTACCGAACCCACGGTCGCCAGCCTCCGGGCCACGTCCGCCGCGTCCGTCAGCCGATGGGCCGGGTCCGCCGCCAGCAACCGGCCGATCGTCGTGGACAGGGCCACCGGGACGTCCTCGCGGTGGATCGCCGGCACCGGCTCGCGCAGCACCCTCAGCACCCGCTCACCCTGCCGCTCCCCCAGCTTGCCCGGATGCGGCGAACTGCCCGTCAGCGCGAAGTGCACCACCGCGCCCAAGCCGTACAGATCGTTCGCCTCGTCGAGCACCTCCGTGCGCGCGGCCTCGGGCGCACGGAACTCGATGGCGTGCAGCGGATCGCGCGGGAACGTGTGCCGCAGCACCAGGCCACCGTCGGCCAGGACCGGCTCACCCGAGGCGCGGAACAGCACGTTGTGCGGGCTCACCCCGCCGTGGACGACGCCCGCCGCGTGCATCCCGGCCAGCGCCGTGGCCAGCGTCCGGCCCAGGACGACCGCGTCCGCCGCGGACAACGGGCCGCCGTCGGCGACCAGCCCGGCCAGCGACTGCGGGCACTGCTCGCGGCGCAGCACCTGGCCGCCGTCCAGCCGCGTCTCGACCGCGTCGATCGCCAGCACGGACGGGACGTGCCGCAGCGCGGCCTGCTCACGTTCGAAGGCCGCCTTGGTGCGCTTGTCGAACTTCGACGGCAGCGGCCGGTAGGCGAAGGGCACTCGCGACGAACCCCCCGGGTACGTGTCTCCGGCCGTCGTTCCCGTCATGACCCCCGCCTGTCCGCAACCTGCCGCCACACCCTTCGCGTGGCCCCGCCGATCCATAGTAGGTCCGCCCGCGCCAGTCCGCGGGTGCTCGCGGCAGCTACCTGCCGCGAGCCGAACCGAGGAAGGCCACCATGACCACGACCGGCCTGGTCCGCGTGACTGTCGCGACGCCGCACCGCCGCATCGACCTCGCGCTGCCCGAACGAGCGCCGCTCGCCGAGCTGCTGCCGGGCCTGCTCCGCCACGCCGGCGCGGCCGACGAGCCGCCCGGCGGGTGGCTGCTGCGCCGCGGCGACGGCGGCCGGCTCGACCCCGCCCGCACGGCCGCCGCGCAGCGCGTCGGCGACGGCGAGGTCCTGCACCTCGCGCCGGCCCACGTCGACTGGCCCGAGCTGGAGTACGACGACCTGGCCGACGTGATCGCCGACGGGTCGGCCCGTCTCGGCGGCACCTGGCAGGCCCGTCACACCCGGGCGGCGGGCCTGGCGGCCGGCTCGCTCGCGGCGCTGCTGGCGCTGGCCGTGCTCGGCACCGCGGGTCCGGCCTGGACTCCTCCGGCGGTCGGGGCGCTGCTCGCGGCGATCGCGCTGGTGGCGGGCGGGACGGCCCTCGCCCGGGCGTTCGGGGACAGCGGGGCCGGCACGGTGCTGGCGGTGACGGCGTGGCCGTTCGCCTTCGTGGGTGGCGCCCTCCTGCTCGCGGCCGACCAACCGCTGGGCGCGCCCCAGCTGCTCGCCGGGTGCGCGGCGGTGCTGGTCGCCGCCGTCGCCGGGCTGGTGGGCGTGGCCGACCGGGCAGCCGTCTTCACGGCCGCGGCGGTCGCCGGGCTGGCCGGGACGCTCGGGGCGTGGCTCGCCACGGCCCGTGTCGTGCCCGGGCCGCACGCCGCGGCGATCGTCGCGGCCGCGGCCCTGGTCGGTTCGCCGGCTTTGCCCGCGCTGGCCGTCCGGCTGGGCAGGCTGCCGCTGCCGGTGCTCCCGCGCGGGACGGCCGACCTGCTGCGCGACACCCCGCACCCGGCGCGGCGCGCGGTCTACGCGTCCGTCGTGCGCGCCGACGGTCTCCTCACCGGATTCCTCTGGGCGATCGCCGTGGCCGCCGTGCCGGCGCAGGTGTGGTGGGCCGGCCACGGCGGCACCGCGGGCCTGGTCTTCACGGCGGTGCTGACCGCCGGGTTCCTGCTGCGGGCACGGCTGCACCCGATCGTGCGGCACCGCCTGCCGCTGCTGCTGGCCGGTGCGACGGGCTTGGCCGGCCTCGCCTTGCTCGGCGGCGGGCGCCCGTGGACGATCACCGCGGTGTGCGCGGCCGCCGCCGTCGCCGCGGTGCCCGCCGGCCTGCGCTACGCGGAGAGGACGCCGACGCCCTACCTCGCGCGGTGGGGCGAGGTCGTCGAAGTGCTCGTCGTCGTGGCCGTGGTCCCGCTGCTGTGCTGGGTGCTCGGCCTCTACGCCGTGCTGCGCGGGCTGGCGGGCTGACGTGGCTTCCCCTCGCGACCAGCTGCACGCGCACCAGTTCCTCGTCCAGCGCACCGTTTCCGCGCTGACCGCCCGCGAAACCGACCCGGAGCGGCCGCGGTTCCGGCGGCCGGCGACCGCGGCGTTCGCCGGGATCGGGCTGTCCCTGGTCCTGCTCGCCGGGTTCGGCGTCTTCGGCCTCCTCGTCCCGGGCGGCAACACGTCCTGGCGGGCCGGCGACGCCGTCATCGTCGAAAAGGAGACCGGGACGCGGTTCGTCTACATCGCCGGCCGCCTGCACCCGGCGGCGAACTACACGTCGGCGGTGCTCGCGGTGGGTAGCGCGAAGACCCTCCAGGTGTCGCGGAACTCTCTCGACGGCGTCCCACGCGGACCGGTGATCGGCATCGCCGGCGCGCCCGACGCCCTTCCGGCGGCCGATCACCTGCTCGGGCCGGAGTGGTCGCTGTGCTCGCGGCCCGAGACCGGCACCGACGGCAGCGCGGTGAGCCGTTCGGTGCTGCTCGCCGGACGCGTGCCGCCGGGCGGAACGCCGCTGGGCGACCGTGCGCTGCTGGCCGAGTCCGCGGACACCGGCGAGCGATACGTGGTGGCAGGCGGCTTTCGGCACCGGATCGCGGCGGCTGACGCGGTGACGGTCGGGCTGGCGTTGCGCTCGGCGCCCCCGGTCCGGTTGAGCCCGGCGGCCGGCGACCTGCTGCCGGCCGGAGCGGCGATCGCGCCGATCCCCGTGCCGGACGCGGGGAAGCCGTCGACGGCGGTGCCCCGACGGCCGCAGCTGCGCGCGGGTCAGCTGCTGGCCGTCCGGACGAGCGGTGCGACGGAGTACTACCTGGCGGAAGCCGAGCGCCTGCGCCCGATCACCCCGGTGCAGTACGACATCCAGCGCGCCTACCCGCCGACCGCGGCCGCTTATCCGGACGCCCAGCCGGACGCCGTTTCGCTGAGCCCGCTCGACCTCGCGGAGGCCCGCCAGGCCCCGGCGCCGCCACGGCAGCCGGGCGACGTTCCGGCGCAGCTGCCCGGATTCACCATGGGCGCCACGGTGTGCCTGGGCTTCACCCCGGACGCGGAAGCGCCTTCGATCCTGATCGACCCCGCACTCGACCCACCGGACCCGATGACCGCGACGCCCGGCCGCACCGCGGCGGGCACGGTCCTGGCCGACCGCGTGGTGGTGCCCCCGGGCACGGCGGCGCTGGTGGAGGCGATGCCGAGCCGGACGGCGCCGGCGGGAACGCTCGCCTTGGTGACGGACGCGGGGCGGGCATACCCGTTGGCGAGCCGGCGGACCCTCGAGGTACTGGGGTACGGCGCGGCGACCCCGGTACGGATCCCGGCGGCGTTGCTCGCCCGGGTGCCGCAGGGGCCGGGCCTGGCGGAAAGCACCGCCCTCGGCCGCTGACCGGCGCCCGCTTCGGTACCGCCCCGGCCACGCGGCCGGCGTCGCGGAAGGCTCCTTCTCGACGCTCGGGCCGCCCCCTCGAACCGGCACTGTCCCGTGAACGTGCCGCTTCGGCATCGCCTCCACGGCGAAAGGCCCGCCCCCGGACTACGAGGGCGGGCCTTTCCCAGCTCAGGCGCGGTCGGAGCGCAGCACGAACGGCGGCCGTGTCACCTCCCACAGCTCCTCGTCGAGGCGGGCGCGCCCGGAGACCTGCCGGGCTCCTCCGCCGGAACCCCGCGATGGCCGCCGCGCGCCCAGCCTCCACGGCGAAAGGCCCGCCCCCGGACTACGAGGACGGGCCTTCCCCAGCTCAAGCGCGGTCTGAGCGCAGCACGGACGGCGGCGGTGCGACCTCCCACAGCTCCTCGTCGAGACGGGGCACGCCCGGCGACCACCGGGAATCCTCCGCCGGAACCCCGCGATGGTCACCGCGCGCCCGGCCGCCGAGTCGCTCGGGTACTCCCGGTGGCTGCCGCCGGGCCGGGCCGCGACCGGTGAACGGGTGCTCCGCGCGGCCCGGTCCCGGGCGCTGGCCCGATCCCGTGAGCGCGCCCGACATCGGGGGCATCATGCCCGGGAAGCCACCCGAGGCCGGACGCGCGGACGCCGCCTGGGCCGGGCCGGAGAAAGCCGGTTCGACGGGGGCGGCCGCCGTTGCCGGGGTGACCGTCGTCGCCCGGGGCGCCGCCACCTGCGGGATCGCTGCCGCGCCCGGCAGGCGGACGGAGCCGGCCAGTCCGGCGAGTCCGCCCAGTGCTGTGCCCGGCATCGCGGACGCTCCCGCCGCCGAGGGCAGTGTCGGCGCGACCGGAGTCACCGAGGGTGGCACCGGCGGGGCGACGCTCTCCAGCCCCGCCAACGTCGGTGCGACCGGGGACGGCAGATCCGGTACCTGCGGCGCCTCGGGAGCCGGGACCGCGCCGGGCTCGGCACCACCGGACGCCTGCGGCCCGGCACCACCGGACTCGGCACCGCCCGCGGCATCCGCGCCACCGGAAGCACCCCCGGCGTCAGCCGAAGCACCGCCCCCACCACCAGCTCCGGAAGCAGCACCGCCACCATCCGCGCCGGCCGAAGCACGGCTCGAGGCGCTCTGGCTGCCACCGCCCACGCCGTTTTCACCCGCCGCCGCGCGCAGCCGCTGGGCCGCCGCGACGTACAGCCGGCCCAGCTCGTCCATCTTCGCGCCGGCCGCTTCCTGCAGCTGCTTCACCTGCGATTCCGTCGGCGCACCGCTCGCCTGCGCGGCCGCGGCCTGGATCCGCCGCGCCTGCTCGAGACACTGCGCGACGTACTGCGCCACCACCGGCACCGCTTGGGCGGCCGCGTCGAGCGCCGTCCACGGGGCCGCCGCGGCGATCCGCTGAGCGTGCGTGCGCAACGACGTCGTGCCGTCGGTGGTCCGGCGGACGAAGCTCTTGCCGGCGTCGTCCTGCCACGCGCCGGAGATCCGGCTCGCGTGCTCGGTCAGCTGCCCTTCCGCGGTCTCCAGGGCGGTCCGCGCGGCCTGCCACTTGCGGCCGATCTCGCCGAACGCGCCGATGTTGCCCTGCTCCGCCTGTACCATCGCGAGCTGCTGCTCCAGTGGCAGCGATCCGTACCCCATGGCTCAGTCCCCCAGTCCGGTGCCTGCCGAGGCCAGGGCTCGGGCCCCGGCCGCGTTGCCCGCGAGGTAGTCCTGTGCCGAGCCGCGGGCGATTCGCGCCAGCGCGACGAACTCGTCGTGCGCGCGCCGGACGTACGAGGCGAGCGCGGTCGCGGATGTCGTGTCCGCGGCCGCCAGGTCGGCCGTTTCGCGCAGGCCGCCGCCGGCGATGCCCGGGCGTGCGGCCGCGACGGCCGGGTCGGGCGGTTGCGGGGCGAACTGTTCCAGGCCGTCGGTCAGGCCGTGGATGTCTTCTCCCATCAGGGTTTCCCTTCGTCCACTGTGGTCATTTCACCGGGTGGCAGCCAGGCCAGCTGCAGGAGCTTGGGCGTCTCGCGGCGGCCGATCAGCCGGCCGCGCCCCGCAGGCAGCGGCTCGGCCTTGACCCCGCCGAGCAGCGGTCCTTCTTCCTTGTCGCCGGACAGCAGCAACCCGGGCGTGCCGACGTCGCGCAGCCGCGTGAGGAACGGCTCGAACAGCGCGCGCCCGGCCCCGCCGGTCCGCCGCGTCACGATGACGTGCAGGCCGATGTCGCGGCCCTGGGCCAGGTGGTCCAGCAGCGGCAGAAACGGGTTCGCCGCGGGGTTCACGACGAGGTCGTAGTCGTCGGCCAGCACGAACAGCTCCGGCCCGCGCCACCACGACCGCGTCCGCAGCTGGGCGGGGGTGACGTCGGGGCCGGGCAGCCGTTCGGCGACCCCGCGGGCGGCCTCGGCCAGGAGGTTCGCCGTCGACGCCGGGTCGGTGCCGTAGCCGAGCAGGTGCGGCTCGGACAGGTCCCCGAGCAGTCCGCGCCGGTGGTCGACGACGATGAGCCGCGCCTGCTCCGGCCGGTACGCCCGGGCGATGCGATGGGCCAGCAGCCGCAGGAACGCCGTCTTCCCGGACTCGCCGTCGCCGAGCAGCAGCAGGTGCGGGTCGGCGGCGAAGTCCAGCCGCACCGGCCCCAGGTCCTGCTCGGCGATCCCGACCGCGAGCCGGTGCGTGGCCGGGTCGTCCACCACGGACAGTTCCGCGTACGGCAGCACGCCCGGCAGAAGCCGCACGCTCGGCGCGGGCTTCCCCGGCCAGGCCGCCGCGACGGCTTCGACGAGTGCCGCGGACCCGGCCGGCAGGTCGTCGGCGGTGGCCCGCCCGTCGATCCGGGGCAGCGCGGTCAGCATCTGGTGGCGCCCGGTCGTGACGCCGCGACCGGGCGCGTTCTCCGGGACGAGCAGCTGGCTGGCCCGGTCGACCATCGTGTCGACCGGATCGCCGAGCCGCAGCTCCAGCCGCCCCCCGAACAGGTCGCGCACGGCCGGGCGCAGGTCGAACGACCGCGAGCAGGCCACCAGCAGGTGCACGCCGTAGGCGAGCCCGCGCGCGGCGATCCCCGCGACGACTTCCTCGAGGTCTTCGAAGTCCTTGCGCAGCGTCAGCCAGCCGTCCACCACGAGGAAGACGTCGCCGTACGGATCTTCGGCGAACTCGCCCGCGGCACGGCGGCGCCGGTACTCCGGCATGCCGTCGAGCTCCAGCTCGGCGAACCGGCGTTCACGGGCCGCGAGCACGCCGGCCACCTCGGCGACCGTGCGCCGGACCGCGCCGGCGTTCTGCCGCGCGGCGACGCTCCCGACGTGGGGCAGGCCCCGCAGCGTGGCGAGCGTGCCACCGCCGAAGTCGAGGCAGTAGAACTGCGTCTCGCGCGGCGTATGCGTCAGCGCCAGGCTCGTGATGATCGCCCGCAGCGCGACGCTCTTGCCCGACCGCGGCGCGCCGACGACCACGGCGTGCCCGGCCGCGCCGGAGAAGTCCAGCTCCAGGGGGTCGCGGCGCTGGTCGAGCGGCCGGTCGACGATCCCGGCGACGGCGCGCAGCTTCCCCTGCCGCCCGGCCCCGCCGGCGACGAGGCCGCGCACCGGATCCACGACCGGTACCCCGAGCAGGCCATCCATCGTGGACGGCTCGCGCAGCGGCGGGAGCCAGACCTGGTGCGCCGGCGTGCCTTTGCCGGTGAACCGGTCGACGAGGATGTCGAGCAGGCTCTCGCCGACGGCGTCGTCGAGGTCGTCCTCGGCTTCGGCCTCTTCGGTGACTTCCGGTGCGACGTAGGCGGTCGTGTACTCGCGCACCGCCGCCTGGTGCTCGCGGGGACCCGCGCCGGTCGTGCCCGGGCGGTGGACGCCGGAGACGTAGGCGGAACGGAACCGCGTCATGACCTCGGTGCCGAACTTGAGGAAGCCGTGGCCGGGCGCGCGCGGCAGCGTGAACGCCGCGGTGACACCCAGCACCGCGCGGCTTTCCATGTCGGAAAACGTGCGCAAGCCGATCCGGTAGGACAGGTGGCCGTCGAGCCCGCGCAGCCTGCCTTCCTCCAGGCGCTGACTGGCCAGCAGCAGGTGCACGCCGAGCGACCGCCCGACCCGTCCGATTTGGACGAACATGTCGATGAAATCCGGCCGGGCCGAAAGCAGCTCGCTGAACTCGTCGCAGACCACCAGCAGCGTCGGCACTTCGGCCAGCGGTGCTCCGGCGAGCCGGGCTTTCTCGTAGTCGCGCAGGGACGCGAAGTTCCCGGCCGCGCGCAGCAGCTCCTGACGGCGGATCAGCTCGCCGTTGATCGCGTCGGCCATCCGGTCGACCAGCGGCAGCTCGTCGGCGAGGTTGGTGATCACCGCGCTGGTGTGCGGGAGCCCGTCGAGGCGGGTGAAGGTCGCGCCACCCTTGAAGTCGATGAGCGCGAAGTTGAGCTGGTTCGGCGGGTGCGTGATCGCCAACGCGAGCACGAGGGTGCGAAGCAGCTCGCTCTTGCCGGACCCGGTGGCGCCGATCAACAGGCCGTGCGGGCCCATGCCGTCCTGCGCGGACTCCTTGAGGTCCAGCTCGACCGGCGTGCCGTCGGGGGTGATCCCGAACCGCACGCGAAGCCGGTCGCGGCTGGGCCGTGGCCGCCAGGTGTCGGCCGGGTCGAACGCGAAGGGGTCGCCGAGGTCGAGCAGCTCCTCCAGACCGAGTTCGCTGCTGAGCGGCTGCTCCCCCCGCGGCCCGCCGGGCAGCCGCAGCGGCGCCAGCGTGCGCGCGAGCGCTTCGGCGGCGCTGAGCGCCATTTCGTCGGCGCGGCCGAGCTCCTCGGTGCCACCGGCGGTGCGGGCCCCGAGGTTTCCGTCGGGACCGACGGAAAGCTCGGCCGTGCCGCGGTCGAGCGCGCGGGGCACCGGTGAGCTGAGGTCGAGCACGGTGACGCCTTCGACGCCGCCGCCGGTCATCAGGTGGTCGGAGCCCAGGATGTCGCCGCCGTCGAGGACGACCAGCAGGTGCGGGGCCGGGGCGCGCCCGGCGCCGTCGGGGTCGAACCGCGGCCGGCCGGCGAGCAGGTCGTCGAGCATCGCCTCGAGCCCGGTCGCGGTCGGCGCGACCAGCCGCAGCAGGCCGACGGCGTCGGTGCGTTCCGGGTGCAGCGCGTGCGGCAGCCACTTGACCCAGTCCCATTCCGGCAGCCGGTCGGGCGCGGCGCAGACGGCGATCCGGACGTCGTCGGGTGCGTGCAGGACAGCCAGCTGGGCCAGCAGGGACCGGGTGAGCGCGGTGCGGCGGTCGCGGTCGCCGGTGAGGTGGAGGCGAGCGAACCCGTTGATCGAGACGGCGAGCGGGAGCCCGCCGACCGTGGTGTACGCCGTGACGAACCGGCGCAGCGCGAGCGCGGAAAGCGGCTCCAGCCGTTCGAGGGGCAGGGTGTCCGGCGGGACGATCGGGGTGGCCAGGGCCTGCGGACCCAGGCCGATCCGGGCGACCAGGAAGTCGGGGTCGGCGGCCCGTCGTTCCCACAGCCGCGGTCCGGCGGCCAGCGACCACAGCGTCGCCGGCTCGGGGTGCAGGTGGGCCAGCGCCGCGCGTTGCCGATCGATGGTGCGGAGCACGCGCATCCGGTGCTGGGCCAAACCGCGCAGGTACAGCCGCCGGGCGTGCGCCATCTCGCGCTTGCCGACCCCGCCGCCGTTGAGGAACGCCGCGCAGAGCATGCCGAGGATCGCGACGCCGAACAGGCCGAGCACGACGTAGCGCAGCGCGCTCGCCGTCCCGCCGAAGCCGAGCAGCGTGCCGCCCATGATCGCCACCATCGGCAGGACCATCAGGGCCTGGGCCCACGTCCGCCCCGACGGCAGCGGGATCTCCGGTGGTGCCTCCAGCACCACCTCGCCGGACGGCATCGCCGGCCCGGCCGTCCGATCGCCGCGGTGCACCAAGGTTGTCGCCACCCGGCCATCGTCGGGCCTCGCGCGGCGGCGTGGGGCGGTGTGGCAGGAACGTGCCGTGACCCGGCCACGCGGGCCGCGCAGCACCTAGCGTCGACGCGGAAACGGTTACTCCGGCGGAAAAGGAGCCGCGCGTGGCGAGCATGCAGGATCAGCTACACGGCGAAATGGACGTCCTCCAGCAATCGGCGAAGACCGCCGGTTCGGTGGCGGACAGCATCAACGGGCACCGGGCTTCGCTGCTGCCGGTGGTCGGCGCGATGCACGGGCAGTGGGTCGGGACGTCGTACGAAGCGTTCGTGCGCGCCCACGAGCAATGGGATCAGGGCATCACCCGGCTGACGGCGGCATTGGGCAACCTCGGTGAGAACACGCAGTTCTCGGCCAACACCTACCTCAGCGCCGAAGACGCGGCGCGCGCCGGCATCGAATCCGCCCAGGGGCACAGCCCCTTCGGCGGCGCGCTGCGGGCCTGACTCCGGAAGGGGATTCTCGTGCTGATCAAGGGAAACTTCAGCGAGCTGCACCGGCTCACCGATCAGATCCGCAGCACCATCGGGCGGGTCGACCAGGAGATGAGCACCTGGCAGACGATGTCCGGTCAGACCGCCGAGGGCTGGCAGGACCAGGCGGGCGGGCAGTTCTCCGAGGTGAGTGCCGCCTGGCAGCAGGTTTCGCAGGCGCAGCAGCAGATGCTGGAGGCGCTGCGCGGCGGCGTCGACAACACCAACACCGAGCTGCAGCAGGCGCTGGCGTCGGCGAAGGCGCGGGTCGGGAGCACGTCGATCTGAGGCTGATGACGAGGGGCGGTCCCGAGGTTCGGGACCGCCCCTTTTACCAATCCGACCAAAAGCAGGCCGCCCCTCACCCGGCACGTAACCGTTGCTACGAAGCCAATCGGCCGTGACTGTGGTCGGATTGGTAACGATCGGCACAGTGCCCGCCGGGCAGCAGGAACGGCTCCGCGGCGACCGGTTCGCGGTCGGGACGCGGCGGCAGCGGCCGGGTCCGGGCCGGTGTCCACCGCCGGCGCCTCCCCCGGCGAAGGACGACGATCAGGGCGGTGCCCAGCAGAGTTGCGGCCAGCGCGACGGCGACTCCGGCCCGCGCCGCGATGCCCTGCCGCGCCCACCACGCCGCGACGCTTTCGGCTTCGTGGTCGCGCGTGGTGGGCACCACGGACGGCAGCAGGGCCGCCGGGCGGGTGGTCAGCCCTTCGGTCACCGCCCGGTAGGGGTCGACCAGGCCGGCGCCGTACTCGAGGCTGCCCGCGCCGCCGGGCATCGGGGTCGCCGTCGCGATCAGCCGGTCGGCGACCTCGGCGGCGCTGAGGTTCGGCGCGGCGGCGCGGACGAGCGCGGCGGTGGCGGTGACGAAGGGGGCGGCGAAACTGGTGCCGTCGAAGTAGTCGTGGCCGCCCGCGCGGGTCGTGCTCAGCACGCCGGCCCCCGGCGCCACTATGTCCACATAGGATCCGGCTTGCGAGCCCCGCGCCCGGTGGCCGCCGATGTCGATCGAGCCGACACCGAGGACGCCGTCGTACATCGCGGGGTAGGACGGGCCGGAGCTGCGGTTCCCGACGGCCGCGACGACGAGGACGTCGTTCTGCTGGGCGTGCCGGATCGCGTCGTGCACCATGGGGTCGTCGGCGTACCCGGAGAGGGAGAGGTTGAGCACCTTCGCCCCGGAATCCGCCGCGTACCAGATCCCCCGGGCGAGCACCACTGGGTCGATCGGGGTCGGGCGGCCGTCGTCGGCGAGGTCGCGGTCGGTGATCCGCACGGGCAGCACGGTGACTCCGGGGGCGAGCCCTTGGAAGCCGACACCAGCCTGGGGCGCGGCGGCGATGATCCCGGCGACGGCCGTGCCGTGGGAGGCACAGTCGAAGTCGCCGGGGAGATCACCGGCGAGGAAGAAGTCCTTGCCGGGAAGGACTTTCCCGGCAAGCTGCGGATGGCCGGCGTCGACCCCGGAGTCGACGACGGCGACGGTGACCCCGGCACCCGTGCTGTGGGTCCACACGCGACGGGGGTCGAGGGTGCGCTGAGCCCACGGGAGTTCGGCGACGACGGGGTGGGCGCCTTCGGCGGTGGCACAGGCCCCGACGGGCGGTGCGGCGAGCGCGGGCGGCGCGACGGTGACGTTGACGAGCACCGCGGCGGCGACGGCGGCCAACGCGGGCAGGGTTCGGCTCATCAGGTCATGGTCGCGGGGGTGCCCGACAGCCGGGGCGCACTGGCCGGAACCGGCCAGGCGGGCACCATCGCACTCCGGCGCGCCGCGCACCGAACCGGTGCGCTGCCGCCCGGCCTCCGCTAACCGCGGGAGGGCCGCAACGAACGCGGGTCGAACCAAGCCAGCACCCGCCGGCCCGGCCTGGCCCTCGCCAGGCCGCGCCGCAGCTTCCGGACCGCCGACCACGCCCGATCGCGTTCACCGCCCGCCGCGGCAGGGGCCCACATCGCCGCGTCCAGGGCGTCGGCCAGTTCCGACAACCCCTCCCGCACTTCCGGCGGTGCCGAATGCCCGACCGCAGAAAGCGTGTCCCGCACCGTCATCCCGGCCGTCACCACCACGCCGTGCGCGCGCAGCCGATCTCGCGCTTCCGCCCACGCGCCCGCCACCGACTCGTACCCTGGCCGGCGCCGCCGTCGCCACCCGCGGACCAGCCCCACCACCGGCACTCCCGCCAGCCACAGCACCAGCAGCACCGCCGCCGGCACCGCGAACACCGGCCACGGCACCGATATACCGACATCCGGGCCCGAGGTGCCGCCGGGTCCGGTGGCCGGCAGGCGGGGCGGGGCCACCTGGTCCGGTGGGGGCAGCGCCGCCCGGGCGCGCGCCGTCGTGTCACCGAGGCCGCCTGACGGCGCCGCGGCCCCGGTCGGGTCCAGGGCTACCCAGCCGACACCGTCGACCGCGACTTCCGGCCACGCCAGCACGTCCGCGTTGCGCACCACCACGTCCCGGCCCGCGCCCGCGGGCGACCGGAAGCCGACCGCGATGCGGGCCGGTATGCCGAGGAGCTTCGCCATCGCCACGTACGCCGCCGCGAACTGCTCGCTCGTCCCGACTCGTGTCTCCAGCAGGAACCGCTTCAGCTGCGGCCAGCCGCTGCCGGTCGGCAACCGCTCCCCCGCGCGCACCACGCGGTAGTGGTCGCTGAAGTACTTCTCCAGCAGCAACGCCGTCTGGAACGACGGCCGCATGTCGCGGACGGCGGCCCGCGCCAGCGCCGTGACCTCCGGTGGGACCGCGCCGACGTCACCGACGTCCCGGGCCGCGGCCGGGTCGACCCCGCGTCCCAGCAGCCCGGCCTGGCCGCCCGGTTCCCACCACCGCAACCGGTACGCGGCGCCGTCGGCCGGGCCCGGCAGCCGCAGCTGGCCGGACGCGGCGTCGACGAACGGAGCCACTCCGTCCACTCCGGACACCAGCGGCTGGCTCGGCAGCCACGGGCCGAGCGAGCCGAACACCGTGACGTCGGCGGTCCGCAGGTCAGACGGTGGCGCCGCCGGGGCGGGCAGCGGTGCGCCGAGCCGCCGCGGTTCACCGCCCGGCGACCACGTGACGCCGTTGAAGCGGTCGAGGACGGCCAAGCGCCACCGGTCGACCGCCGTGACGCTCGAGTACCGGAACACCGGCACCTCGGGGTGCAGCAGCCGTCCCGCGATCTCGGTCAGCGGGTTGGCCACGCGGCCCGGCGGCAGCGGCGCGGGCTGGTTCTCCTGCAACGAAAACGCCGGCGTCCCGGCCGGGTTCGCGACGCTGCCGGCGACGACTCCGGCGCAGCCGAGCACGACCACGGGCACCGCGGCGAGCAGCAGGGTCCCCACGTGCGGCAGTGGCGACTGCGTCGCCGGCCGGTCGGGTCCGGTCAGCACCAGCAGCAGCGCCACCAGTGCGACGTAACCGGCCCCGACCACCAGCGCGGTCACCCCGGTCAGGGCGCCGTATGCCTGGCTGAGCACCAGGATCGGCAGCGAAGGCAGCAACGCGAGCAGCGGCCGTCGCCCGAGCAGCTCGACGGCCAGGACCGACGCGGCCAGCACGAGCAGCGGCACGAACAGCACCAGCGCCGGGTCCGCCGGCGCGGGCCACGTCGTCTGCAGGGTGAGCCGCCAGGAGTCGGTGACCCCGGCGGTGAGGACACGCAGCACCTCCCCGGGTGAAGCGGTTCCGCCCACCACGATCTCGACCACGGCGGTCAGTCCGAGCACGACCGCGAGGACCGGCCGCCAGGGCAGCAGTACCGGCCGCCGGGCGCACAGCTCCGCGACGCCGAAGCACACGACCCCGGCCGCGAGCACCGGCGGGCACAGCGCCCAGAACCCGAACACCGGCGCGAACAACAGGCCGGGCAGCACGGTCAGGAGCAGGACCACGGCCCGCGTCACGACGCCACCACCTCGGTCCACCGCCGCAACGCGGTGACAGCGTCCGGCGCGAGCAGCACGCGGATCGCGCCCGCGGGCGGCGCCGACGACCCCAGGACCACGGCGACCGTGCTCGCGTAGCGCAGTCGCACCGCCGCCACGGGCGCCAGGTCCGGCGCGCCGGTGGCCACGACGGTCAGGATGCCGCCGCGCTCGCGGCTCTCCGGCAGCAGAGGCGCGTCCGGCGGGGCACCTGCGCTCAGCACGCACAGCTCGTCCAGCAGGCGCCGCACCGCCTGCGGGCCGGACGGCGTCGCGACGTCGACGCCGCCCGAGGTCACCAGCCGGCAGCGTTGCCCGGCCGCGGCGGCCGCCGCCAGCAGCGAGGCGGCGACGTCGACGGCTTCCTCGAACAGCGGGCCCGGCGGGCACCGGGTGTCCAGCACGACGGTGAACCGCGGCTGCTCCGGGTCGACGAAGTCGCGCACCATCAGCCGTCCGGTCCGGGCCGTCGCTCGCCAGTGCAGGTGCCGGACCTCGTCGCCGGGCACGTACTCGCGGACATCGCGAAGGTCGTGCGAACCGTGCGGGGACAGCTCGGTGGTGACGCCCTCGTGGTGGTGGCGCGGGTGCCCGCCGACCGGCAGCCGCACCGGGCGCACCTTCGGGTGCACCCACAGCGTCGCGGTGTCCCCGGTGGTGAGCCGGACCCGGCCGAGTCCGAGCGGGTCACGGCGTTCCAGGGTCAGCGGCCCGACCTGGTGCCGGCCGCGGACTTCGGTGGGCAGCTCGTAGTGCTGCACCGACTCCGTTCCCGGCGGCAGCGCGCGGACGCGCACCTCGCGTGTCCCGGCGCCGACGCGGTCGCCCGCGGTGAACGGGCTCTGGCGCCGGCTCCCGGCGTTGCGGACCCGCACCTGCGCGAACGCCGGACGGCCGCGGCCGACGCGGTCCGGGTAGACGTCCCGGGACACCGAGACGCGCACGCGGCGGGCGCCGGCGAGCAAGGCGCCGAGGACGGCCAGCAGCCCGGCCGCGCCGAGCGCGCGCGGCAGCGGCCAGCCTCCGGCCAGGCCGGTGGCGAGCAGGGCCACCGAGGTCACCGCCAGTCCGGTGCCCCGCGCGGTCGGGCGCGTCATCAGCCGACCGGGGTCCCGGCGGCCGGGGTGCGCATGGTCGGAGCCGGGGTCGCGGCCAGCACCTCGTCGAGGATGTCCGCGGGTTTGCGCTGGGCCAGCTCGGCGTCGGAGGTCAGGATCAGCCGGTGGGCCAGCACCGGCTGCGCGACCTCCTTGACGTCGTCCGGGGTCACGTACCCGCGGCCGTGGGTGGCGGCGATCGCCTGCGCGGTCCGGATCAGCGCGATGCTGCCACGCGGGCTCGCGCCGTGCCGAAGCGCGACGTGCGTGCGCGTCGCGGCGGCGATGCGGGCGGCGTACTCGCAGACCGCGGTGTCGACGTGGATCGCCCGCACCTGCGCGATCGCGGCGCGCAGCGTCTCCAGGTCGACGACCGGCGACAGCTCGTCGGGCCCGATGCCGGCCCGGTCGCTCATGATCACCAGTACCTCGGTCGCCAGGTCGGGATAGCCGACGGTCAGGCGCATGAGGAATCGGTCGAGCTGGGCTTCGGGCAGCCGGTAGGTGCCCTCCATCTCGATCGGGTTCTGAGTGGCGACGACGACGAACGGCGCCGGCACCTCGTGGCGTTCCGAGTCGACGGTGACGGTGCGCTCGGACATCACCTCCAGCAGCGCCGACTGGGTCTTCGGCGTGCCCCGGTTGATCTCGTCGGCCACCACGACGTTGGCGAAGATGCCGCCGGGGTGGAAGCGGAACGCCTCTTCGCCCTGGTGGTAGATCTGGACGCCGGTGATGTCGCCGGGCAGCAGGTCCGGGGTGAACTGGATCCGGTGGTAGCTGCCGCCGATGCTGCGCGCCAGGCACCGGGCCAGCGTCGTCTTGCCGAGCCCGGGCACGTCCTCGACCAGCAGATGGCCCTCGGCGAGCACCGCGGCGACGGCCAGCCGCACCACCTGCGGCTTCCCGCGCAGCACCGTCTGCACGTTCGCCGCGATCCGCTGGTACACCTCGGCCGGTGTCGGCACGCTCATCCCCCTGTCCACTTGAGACGGTTCGACGTGATCGTCGCGCCGTCGCTGGTCGTGGTGACCCACACGGTGTGGCCGACCCCGAAGTAGTCGAACGCGCTGAACGACGCACGCCCGCTCGAGTCGGTTTCCACCCCGTGACCTTCGTTGTCGTAGCCGGAATCCGTCGAGTGCGGATAAATGTCGAAGTGCGCGTTGGGCGCGAACCCGCTGAGCACCACGTGCATCTTCGCGCAGCCGTCGCGGTCCCACTCGGGGTCGCACTTCCCGCCGCGCGAGAGCGTCAGCTTCTCCGTGCCGACCGGCGTCACCGAACCCGACGACGCGCCGGGCCCGTCGCCGACCTCGTTGACCGCCTTCACGGTGAACGTGTACGCCTTCCGGTTCGCCAGGCCCTGCACGGTGGTCGAGCGCGCCGAAGCGATCATCGTCACCGAGCCGCTGCTGCCCCCGCTCCACGTGACCTTGTACGCGGTCACCGGCGAGCCGTTGGCCGCGGCCGCGCCCCAGCTGACCGTCGCGGATCCGTCGCCCGCCTTCGCGGAGACCTGCGTGGGCGCGCTCGGCGGGCTCGCCGCGACCGTGGGCGGCGGCGCGGGCGGCGGTTTCGGCGTCGACTTCGGCGTCGGCGCGGGCTTCGGCCGTTCCGTGCGCACCACCGTCCGCTCCGGCTGCTGCGGCGGCGCCGGCGGCGAGCTGCCGACGACCGGGGTTTCCGGCGGCGGCGGGCTGGGCGGGGGGCTCGTCGCCGCCGGGCGGCCCGCGGCCGGGACGTCGGACACCCGCCCGTCGTGGTCGAGGACCAGGACGTGCCGGCCCTGGTCGCCTTCGACGTAGACGCGGGCGTCGCCGCCCTGCACCAGTTTCGGCGTGCCGGGCTCGGGCGGGATCGGCCTGGCGTCGCGGATCGCACCGGTGTGGTCGTAGGTCAGCAGCTTGTCGCCCGCCTTGTCGACCAGGGCGACGACGTCGCCGGTCGAGGCCGGGCCGTCGTAGTCACCCGGCGGCAGCTGCGCGGAGATCGGCCGTTCCCGCTGTTTCGCCGGGTCGAACCCGGCCGGGTCCACCAGGTACAGGCGTTTGCTCTCCGGATCGAACAGCGCGATCCGGCCGCGCACGTCGGCCGCGGCCGGGCGGGTCGCGGCCGAGACCGGGACGTCCAGCGGCACCGCGGCGCCCTCGCCGTCGTCACCGACGGTGCGCAGCGTGCGGTCGTGGGTGTTGACGAAGACGGGTTTGCCGCCGACGAGGGTCATGCCGCCGGTGTCGCCGGGCTGGGCCGAGGCCGGGCAGGAGACCGACGAGTCGTCCTTGCGCAGCCGGCACAGCTGCCCGGTGTCGGTGCGGTTGAGCCAAAGTGTGCCGTCGGCGGTCGCGACCGGGTCGCCGAAGGGCCCCTCGACGTCGATCAGCTGGACCGCACCGCCGAGCCGCGCGATCTTGCCCGCGTTGCGGTAGGCGAGGTACGGGCCGCCGGCGGCTTCGATCGCGAGCCCGCGCTCGTCGTCGGGAGCCGGCTGCGGCGGCTGCGCGGCGAGGGTGGACTGGTCGAACATCGTGATGCCGCCGTCCTGCCCCACGACGTAGCCGCTGGTGTCGCCCTGCAGCACCTGGCTGCCGGGGCGCCCGGGCACCTGACCCGCGGAGTCGATCTGCGCGGTCGAGCCGTCGATGTGCAGCGCGGACTGCGTCTCCGAGTCGTAGAACCAGTGCCCGGCGGGCACGAAGTCGGCCCCGGCCGACGGTGTCTTGCCCGACAGCGCGACGACGGCGCCTCCGGCGCACAACGCCACGACGAGCACCAGCGGGATCCGGGAACGCAGCTTCTTGCCCCCCGGCATCCGCAGTTTGATCCCCAGCTTCACGTGACGGAGTGTACGACACCGGATACATTCCCGGTCCATTTCCGCACCCCAGCAGTGTGATCACGCGCGGGAGCAGGCGAAAGACCCGGTGACGCTCAGTGGCGCTCGGGGGCCGGCGGCAGTTCCAGCTCGAAGATCGCGCCGCCCTCGTCGGCGTTGTACAGGTTGAGGCGGCCGCCGTGGGCCTGGGCGACCCAGCGAACGATCGACAGGCCCAGGCCGGACGAGCCGCTGCCGGTCCGGAACCGGTCGAACAGCTCCTCCGCCGTCGTGCTGTCGACGCCGGGGCCGTGGTCGGCCACGGTGACCCGGCCGCCGGCCACGGTGATGTGCACGACAGCCTGCTCCCCCGGCCGCCGTCCGTAGCGCAGCGCGTTGTCCAGGAGGTTGCCGATCGCGCGGCGGACCAGCACCGGGTCGACGAGCACGGTGCACGGCGCGGCGGTGAGCGTGACGCGGGCGCCCTCGGCCGGGGTGTCCTCGACCAGCCCGGAAACCAGCTGGTCGAGCCAGACCGGCTGGACGGTGAGCCGGTCGACCCCGGCCGCGAGCCGGGCGCGCACGAGCAGACCGTCGATGATCTCGCCCATCTGGGCGGACAGTGCCACCGTGCGGGGCAGCAGCTCGGCGGACTCGGCCGGGTGCCGCTGCGCCGTCTCGGCGAGGGCGCGCAACGCGGCCACCGGGGTGCGCAGGTCGTGCGCGGTCTCGGCGAGCAGCTGTTCCTGCTGCTCGAGGGCGCTCGCCGCGGGCCGGATCGCACGGCCGGACAGCAGCCAGCCGGCCAGGCCGAGCGCCCCGGCGAGCACCACGGCGCCGCCGACCACCCAGAGCACCTGGCGCTCGTGGGCGTCGGCCTCGGCGCGGGCATCGGCCACCGCGACGACGGCCCCGGCGTAGCGGCCGGACTGCGCGCGGACGGGGTCGACGCGCATCCGCAGCGGGCTGCCGTCCGGGGCGTCGATCTCGCCGTAGAGGAACTTGCCCTGCTCGACCGCCTGCTGCGCGTAGCCGTTGAGCACGTTGACGTCGACCGCCACGCACGAGCGGCCGCTCAGCTTCGCCGGGAACGTCCCGGACCCGCCGGGCAGCACGGCGAACTGCGGGCAGGCGTCGTTGACCTCGTCGCGGTCGACGCCGGCGGTGCTGATGCCGTCCGGGCCGTCGGCGCGCAGCAGCCGCTTGACCACGGACGTGACGCGGTAGAGCTCGTCGTCGAGGTGCTCGTCGCGCTGGCGGGAGTCGGCCGCGAGGACGAGCCAGGCGACCACGACCAGGCCGATCGTGTTCATCGCGGTGAACAGGATGGTGAGCAGCACGCGCAGGCGGCGCAGGCGGTCGGCCGAGGAGCGCGTCACTCCGCCGCCAGCCGGTAGCCGGCGCCGCGCACCGAGTGGATCAGGCCGGGTGCGCGCAGCTTGGCGCGCAGCCGCTTGACGACGGCGTCGACGACGTTGGCGACCGGGTCGGCCGAGCCGTCCCAGCAGTGTTCGAGCAGGTCTTCGCGGCTCACCACCTGCCCGGCGCGGATCAGCAGCACCTCGAGCACGGCGAACTCCTTGTCCGACAACGTCAGCAGCACCCCGCTCCGGCGGACCTCGCGGCGGGCACTGTCCAGCTCCAGGTCGGCGAGGCTCAGCACGGACGGCCGGGGCGTGCCGCCGCGCCGGCACAGGACGTGCACCCGAGCTGCCAGCTCGGCCGGGGAGAACGGCTTGACGAGGTAGTCGTCGCCACCGTGGGCGAAGCCGTCCACGCGGTCCTGTGTGCTGTCGCGGGCGGTGAGGAACAGGACCGGCACGGCCCAGCCGCGTCGGCGCCGGCGTTCGACGAAGTGCAGCGAGTCGCCGTCGGGCAGCATCCGGTCGAAGACGACACAGGCGACGTCGCCCGCACGCAGGGCGGCGTCCGCGCCGGCCAGGTCGGCGGCGGTCACGACGACGAGGCCCCCGGCGGTGAGCTCGGTGGCCACCGCGAAGCGCAGGTTCTCGTCGTCCTCGACGACCAGCACCCGGGTCGTTGTCATCGAATCCTCATGTCCGGTCGCGCAGGCTGAGCACAGCAGACCACGAGGGGGGTGCCAGCGATGCCGGCGACCACGCTGCCCGAGGTGTCCACCGGGCCATTGTCCACAGTGTCCCTTCCCGCGCTGTTCTCGGTGCTCGGACCGGTCCGGGTGCGCGGGGTCCGCGGCGCCCGGAAGCCGCTGGCGGTGCTGACCGCACTGCTGCTCCACGCTAACGAATGGGTGGACGTCGAGCAGCTGATCGCGGCGACTTGGCAGGAACAGGACGCGCCGGCGTCCGCCGAGGCAAACCTCAAGACCTACATCTGGCACTGGCGCCGGACACTCCCGGACGCCCTCGGCGGCCCCCGCATCGAGCGCGGCGAACACGCCTACCGGCTTCGGGTGGAGCCGGGCGACCTCGACGTCGACCACGTCGAGCTGCTGGCCGGGCAGGGCCGTCGCGCACGGGATGAGGGCTCTCGTGCGCGGGCCGCGGCCCTGTTCGGCTCGGCGTTGAAGCTGTGGCGCGGCCGGCCGTTCGACGGGCTCCGCGCGGACTCCGGCCTGGGCACAGTGACGTGGCTGGAGGGCGTACACCGCAACCTGCGGCTGGAACTGGCGGAGCTGTCCGGCTCACTCGGGCGGTTTCGCGAAGCCGAGACGCTGCTGAGGGGGCTGGTGGACGAGGACCCGTGGTGGGAGCAGCCGTGGGTCTGCTGGATGGGGCTGCTGTGCGACCGGGGCCGACCGGGTGACGCGATAGCGCTGTACCGCCGGGCCCGCGCGGCGCTCCGGAGCGACCTGGGGGTCGAGCCGGGGCCCGAGCTGACGACGGCGTTCCGGAAGGCGGTCGAAGGTGAGGTGCGCGATGGCCGGCGCTGAGCCCGGGAAGCGGCCGACGGTCCTGGCGGCGATCAACCCGGCGGTGGACGGTGCGGTAGCCCCGGCCGCCACCCACACCTCGGCCACCCCGCCGCCGGTGGTCGCGGCCGCCGTCCGCGGTCCCCTTCCGTACTCCGCGCCGCTGTCGCTGCCCGCGAACAGGCCCGCACCACCGGCCGCCGTCGCCCGACCGCCCGCCGAACCTCCGCGACCGCTTCCCCGCCCCGGCGCCTTCGTCCGCTGGGAATGCGCCGCCGCGCTGGTCGCCGCATCCCTCACCCAGCCCTGGCCCGTCACCGTGGCCGCGGCACTCGCCGCCGCCGGGCTCGGCGGCAGCACCATTCGCGTCCGGAACCGCGGCCTCGCCGAACTCGCCGCACGCGGTCTCGGCTACTGGGGCCGCCCCCGCGACCTCACCCTGCCACCGCACGAACGGGCCGCCGCGCTGCTGGGCCACCTGCTGCCCGCCGTCAGCTTCGGGGCCACCGAGCTCGCCGGTGTCCCCGTCCTGGTGATCCGGCATGCGGGCGGCGTCGCGGCCGTCACCGAACCCACCACCACCGGGCCGCGGTGGGTTTCGCCCGCCGTCCTGCTGCCCGAGGCCGGGCCCGACGGGCCCTACCCCGGTGTGCAGGGGATCTTCCACGCGGGCGGGGAACCCGGCTCGCCGCCGCGGCGGTGGTTCGGCGTGCACGCCGTCCGCACCGCCGAGCACGCCGACGACGAGCTGCTCACCCTCGTTCTGCGCAACACCCTGCGCCGCGTGCTGCGTGGCCTCGCCCAGCACGGCGTGCCCGCCGAACCGCTCGGCCGCGAAGCCGGGCTCGCCACCATCGCCGCGCTCGCGCACGTCACCGGCGGCCGGACGGAGCTGCGCGAAGAGTGGAGCCGCTGGCGCACCGGACCGGTCTCCCAGGTGTGCTTCCGGCTCGACGGCTGGAACGCCTTGCCCGGCCCGGTCACCGAACGCCTGGTCGCCGGGCTGCTCGGCCGGCCGGCCGGCGTCGCCGTCACCTTGGCGGCCCGGGCCCGGCGCACCCCGCGCGGCAGCACGGCCAGCGCCGCCCTGCGCCTGGCCGCCCGCTCCCCCACCGCGCTCGACGCCGCGTTGCCCGGGCTCACCCGCTGGTGCGCGGGCCACGGCCTGCGGCTCCACCGCCTCGACGGCCACCACCTCACGGGCGTCACCGCCACGCTCCCGATCGGAGGGACCTCAGAATGACCACGCCCCGCGACGATCTGCTGGCGGACGCCCGCCGCGAAGTTCTCGTCATGAGCACCTCGGGCCCGGCGGCCCGCGCGCCGCTCGGCGCCGTCCGGCCGAACGACCACGTCCACCTGGGCCGCGGCGTCAGCTACCGGATCCTGGTGCCCGACACGGCCCGGACGGCTCCGGCGCTGAGCCGGCGGCTCGGCACCCTCGCGCTGGCCGGGGCGTCCGTGCGCACCCTGCCCACGGTCCCGACCGACGCGCTCGTGCTCGACCGCTCGCTCGTCGTCCTGCCCGCCGACCGCGCGATCAGCTCTTCCGGCGTGCTCGCGTTCCGGCTGCCCGGCGTGGTGACGACGACGGTCGAGCTGTTCGACCGGCTGTGGCCGGCGGCGACCCCGCTGATCGAGGGCGGCCACGACGAAGAGCTCGACCAGCGCCAGGTCCGGCTGCTGGAGCTGCTCACCACCGGCCACACCGACGAGTCCGCCGCGGCCGAGCTCGGTGTGTCGGTCCGCACCGTGCGCCGCATGGTCGCCGACATCATGCGGCGCCTCGGCGCGCGCAGCCGGTTCCAGGCCGGGGTCAAGGCCGCCGACCGTGGCTGGCTGCTGGCCGAAGCGGGCTGACCAGGTGCCGGGTATTACTGTCCGGAGGTGTGCGTGTGCTGATCGTCGAAGACGACCCCGACCTCCGGCTCGCGGTAGGCGCCGCGCTGCGCGGGGCCGGATTCGCCGTCGACGCGGTCGACGACCTGCCCGCCGCCGACGAGGCGCTCTGGGTGAACAGCTACGACTGCGCGGTCCTGGACCGGATGCTGCCCAGCGGCGACTCCGTCGGATTCCTCGCGGCGAAGCGCACGGCCGGCCTGCTGACGCCGGTCCTGTTCCTCACCGCGCGCGACGCCGTCGCCGACCGCATCGCCGGGCTCGCCCACGGGGACGACTACCTCGTGAAACCCTTCGCGGTGGACGAGCTCGTGGCCCGCGTCCGCAGTCTGTGCCGCCGGGCGCCGCGTGCCGCCGAGCCGGTGGTGCTGCGCTGCGGCGACCTCGAAATGGACCTCGGCAGCCGTCAAGTGCGCCGCGGCGGCGTGCTGCTGACGTTGACGCGCACGGAGTTCGCGGTTCTGGAGCTGCTGGCGCGGCGCGCGGGCGAGGCGGTCCCGAGGGCCGAGCTGCTCGCGCACGGCTGGGACGAGCTGGCCGCCCCGGCGACCAACGTCCTCGACGTCGTCATCGCGCAGCTACGGCGCAAGCTCCGGCCGCCCTCGCTCATCCACACCGAGCATCGCGTGGGCTACCGGCTGGCGCCGTGAGCTCGTGCGCGGTGGCGAAGTTGCGACGCTCGACCGCCTTTGCCGCCTGCCGCACGGTATCGGCGATCGCCGCCGCCAGCGCTTTCGAGTCGTGGCAGGCGCGTGGGCTCACCGCGAGGTCCGCGAGCCGGCCTTCGCCGGTCACGGTGGCGCTGATCAGGCCGTCGTCCGAGATCGCCGTCTCCCGGACACCCGGCAGTTCGTCGCGGAACCGCGCCAGGCTGTCGCGCAGCGCGGGAAAGCCGGCGAGCTCCTGGAGCACGGGCTCGAAATCGAACTCGGCTTCCGAGGCCAGCGTGTCGAGCACCCTCGCGGCCAGCCGGTCCGGCGCCCGCAGGACGCGGGGATCGAGCCACAGCCGCACCAGTTCGCCCCGTTCGCCGACCGTGGCGCCGACGGTGCCGTCGGGAGACACCTTTTCGGTCACCGGCCGGCCGCCATCGTGGCCCGGGCCCGCTGGTCGGCCGCCGCGTAGTCCGCGGCGGACGCCCGGCCGGCTTCGGCGGTCGCGGCGAAGTCCGGCGCGATGAGCCCGGCGGCCTGGCGCACCGCGTCGCTCGTTTTCGTGTAGCCGTCGCGGAAGGCCGCGCCCAGCACCCCGGTGCCGATCGCCGGCTCCCCCGCCGTGATGGCCGCATCGCCGTCACGCCAAGCGGTCCGCAGAGCCGTGCCGCTGTCGGCGAGGGCCTGCGCGCCGCGGTCGACGGTGTCGGTGTCCATACCCATCTGATCGCCCGCTGCTGTGGTCACCCACCCAGTTTCCGGGGTGCGCGCGGCGCTGAACCGGCGTTGGCCGCTTTCGGCCACCGCGCGCGCTTCCGTTCGCACGAGCGGAATCCTGGCGCCATGCCCATCGCCGAACCCACCGACGCCCTGTGGAGCGCGGTGAAAGCCAAGGTCCCGTGGCCCGACACGAACGAAGACTCCGTGCGCACGCTCGCCGGCTCCTGGGAGTCGGCGGCCGGGGCGTTCGACCGGGCCGCGGCGACGAACACCGCCGACCTGACGACCTCGTGGACCGACACCGCCGGCGTCGCGATGTTCACCCGCGCTCACCGGGTGCTGACCCAGGCCGGGGACAACGGCCAGGCGATGCGGCAAGTCGCGGCCCGGGTGACGGCGTTCGCCGACGAGGTCGCCGCCGCGAAACAGTCCCTTGTGGACCTGGTCGCGAAGAACGCGCCCACTTACCAGAATCTCGCCAAGCTGCCCGCCGGGGCCGCCGACTCCTACCGGGCGCAGTTCGCGAGCCAGGTCGCCACGCTGGCGCAACGAGTGCTGGCGGACAGCGCGGGCCGGATTTCGAAGGGCGCCGGTGCTCCGCTGACGGCGCCCGACCACGGCCCGCCACCGGCGACGCCACCGCCCGGCGACCCGGCAGCGGTCAAAGCCTGGTGGGACGGCCTGTCCGACGCCGACCGGGCGAAGGTCATGCAGGACGCCCCGGACTCGATCCGCAACCGCGACGGCATCCCCGCGACCGTCCGCGACTCGCTCAACCGGGCCGCGCTCGACCGGGAGATCGACACCGCGAACGCCGCGCTCCAAGCCGACCGGAACCGGGGCTACAACCCCTACACCGGTGGCGGAGGCGGCGTTCCGGACGGCGGCGACAGCGCTCTGCAGGAGCGGGTGCGCGGCCTGACCGCCCTGCGCGACCGGCTCAACGGGGACGGGCCACCGGCATTCCTGCTGGAGCTCGACACGACCGCGGACGGCAAGGGCGTCGTCGCGACCGGGAACCCCGACACCGCGGCGAACGTCACCACCTACGTCCCGGGGACGATGGCCGACCTCAACAGCATCGCCGCGGACATCCAGCGCGCCGACGTGATGTACGACGCCGCGCAGGCCGCGGGCTCACCGTCCACTTCGGTCATCACGTGGGTCGGCTACGACGCACCGGACGAGCTCTACAACGCCGCGAGCGAATCCTACGCCGACGGCGGGAAGGCCGACCTGCAAACGTTCCAGGACGGCCTGCGCGCCACGCACGCCGGCCCCGCTTCGCACAACACGGTGCTGGGCCACAGCTACGGCACCACCACGATCGGGCACGCCGCCCGCGACGGCGGCCTGAACGCCGACGACGTGGTCTTCGTGGCCAGCCCGGGCGTCGGCGTCGACCACGCGGACCAGCTGCACCTCGACGGCGTCGACCAAGCGCACGTCGCCGAGCACGTCCACTCGACGACCGCGGCGAACGACATGATCCACATCACGAACATCAAGGTGAACACCGAACCCTACGTGGCGGGTGGCCCGCTCGACCCCGGCCAGGACATCGCGCTGGGCCCGGACCCGGCGGACCCGGCCTTCGGTGGCGAGGTCTTCGCGTCGGCGCCGGGCACCCCGGGCTGGTTCGGCGGAGTGAGCGCCGCGGCACACAGCGAATATTGGGAGCAGCGCAGCCCGTCCTTGCTCACGATCGGCGACATCATCGCCGGCCGGCGGACTTGACGTCCCGGTCCTCCGGCCCGCGGGCCGGAGGACCGGCAGGAACCGGACAAGTGCCGTCACCGCCGGGAAACGGGTGTTATCACTGTTCCATGCGTCGAAACATTCCCGTTCTGGCAGTGGTTTCCGTCGGTTTGGCCGGTTGCGGCAGCGCACCGGTGGCACAGCCACCGTCCGTGCCTTCGGTATCGACGACCCGACCCGCGACGACATCTTCGGCCGTCCCCTCGACCACGGCCACCCCCACGACGACTTCCAGTTCCCGGAACCCGAATCCGCCCGCACCGCCCAGCACCAAGGTGCGAGACTGCTTCGACGGCGACTGCACGCTGCCGCTGGCCAAGCCCACCACGATTCCCCTGGATGCGGCCAAGTTCCATTACTCCTCGCTGCGGGTGACGGCGATCAGCGCCGACAGCCTCACGTTCAGCGTCGCCTACCCGCAGGGCGGTGGCGCCGAGTCGAGCATCGGCCCGGGTCTCGGCGGGGCGAGCTTCGGGTTCCGCGGCTCCCCGTCGATCGAGGTCGGCTTGACGCAAGCAGGCGGCAAGCCGGCGTTGGTGCTTCAGCCCGGGGCGATCACGTGATCCGCGCCGCGGCCCCCGCCGGCGCGGCGCTGGCAACGGTGAAACGAGGAATCTGTGTCGTTCCCTTGGTGGTTCTCACCGCCGGGTGCGGCGGCGAGGCACCGCCGGCCGAGGTGCCGACGCCGGCCGTCACTGCGTCGTCGTCCGCGGCACCGACCGCCGCCGACGGCAGTGACTACGCCGCATGCGCCGACGGCACCTGCGAGGTGCGGGTAAGGGGCCCGGTCGACATCCCGCTGACCGGTCAGGGCGGGCTGCACCGGATCTCCGTCGACTCCGTGACCGCCGATGGGATCGGCTTCGCCACCGACAGCGGCGCCACCGGCACCCTGACACCCGGATGCGTGCTCACCTTGTACGAGAACGGGAGCGGCTCCAGTTGCAGCAGCGGTGCACCGCAGCAGCCGAAACCCGTGGACGGCGTGCTCGCCTTGCAGATCGCCGACCTGCGAGACGGCACCGCGATCCTCCGGCTCGTCTCAGGCAAGGTCGGGCCACCGCCCGCCTCCCTGCGGCCGCCGCTCCCCCCGTTGCCTGGTTCGTAGTTCCTGATCAAGGAGCTCGTCGAACTTCGCGCGCGCCTTGCGCTGATGCCTTGAAGCCGAGCCAAGCGCTCGTTCCCGGCCGCAGGCAACGGAATCCGCGCGGGCGGCGACGGAATCCTTGCCGAGCACGGTGCTGGACCGCTGATCCGGCGGAATCGCCCGCACGCCAGCAGTTTCCGACGTGCGGGCGAGGCCGCTAGATGAGGTCCAGCGGATCCACCTGGATGCGGATCGGCTCGGTCGCCTTCTTCGCGTCCCGCCGAGCGGCCGCCGCGTGGATCGCCGACGACAACGCCTTTCCGTCAGCACGTGACACCCGGACCAGCGCCCGCTCCCGCTCCGCGTTGCCCTCTTCGTCCACTTCGCCCAGCGGTACCGGCCCGAGCACCTCACCCGAATCAGGCAACGGCAAGTCCGCCAACAGCCCGGCCACCGCGTCCGGGCTCCCCTCCACGCTCGCCATCCGCATCGCCGGCGGAAAGCCCAGTTCCCGCCGCTCGGCCAGCTCCTGACCCGCGTGCCAAGCCGGGTCCCAGCGGACCAGTGCCTGAACCACCGCCAACCCCGCCTCGGCCCCCACGATCACCCGGCCACCGGACGAACCCGGCCGCACCAAGGCCGCCGCCGCCATCCAACGACGCAGCGTCTCCTCGCCCGCCCGCAAATCCTGACGCCCCAACAAGGCCCAGCCGTCCAACAGCAGCGCCGCGCCGTAGCCGCCCTCGGCCACCGGCTCCGCCCCCGGTGTGCAGACGACGAGCGCCGGCTTGCCCGGCACCGACGCCAGCACCTCCGCCGCCCCCGACGTGCGGACCGGGATGCCCGGGAACGCGCGCCCCAGTTCCTCCGCCGTCCTCTTCGCGCCCACGATCACCGCGCGCAACCGCACCGAACCGCACGCCGTGCAGCGGAACGCCGTCTCCGGGACGCCGCACCAGCGGCACGCCGGGGGCTTCGGCTGCCCGTCCACCGACCCGCCCGGCAACGCCAACGGACCCGCGCACCGGCGGCAGTGGGCCGGCGTGCGGCAGTTTCCGCAGGCCAGGCCCGGGACGTACCCGCGCCGCGGGACCTGGACCAGCGCCGGGTGGCCCGCCGCGAACGCCTGTCGCGCCGCTTCGAACGCCACCGCCGGCAGGCGCGCCACCCGCGCCGCCTCGTCGCGGGCCACGTCGAAGTCCTCGCCGACCGGCGTCACGCGGGGCGCCGCGGCCCGCAGCACCGTGCGGTCCGCCAGCACCGGCGCGGCCCAGCCGGACTCGACCAGCAGCTGCGCCTCGGCCGTCCGGGCGAACCCGCCGACCAGCAGGGACGCCTTCGCCGCGTGCGCGCGGTCCATCAGCACGTCCCGGACGTGCGGGTACGGCGCGTGCTGGTCGAGGTGCAGGTCGTCGCCGTCGTCCCAGACGACGAACAGGCCCGGGTCGTGGACCGGGGCGAACATCGCCGCCCGCGTGCCGACCACCACCCGGACCGCGCCGCGCAGCACCGCCAGCCAGCGGCGGTAGCGCTCGGCGGGCCCGAGGCCGGCGATCAGCGCCACGACGGCGTCCTCCCCGACGACCGCCGCGCACGCCTCGTGGACGCGGGTCAGGTCGCGGTGGTCCGGCACCACCAGCACCGCGCCCCGGCCGGCCGCGGCCACGACGCCGGCCGCCTCGGCCAGCCGGCGCGGCCAGTCCTCGCCCGGCAGGGCCTGCCAGACGGCGTTCGCGGGCTTCCCCTCCCCCAGCGCCTCCAGGAACGCCGGGCCACGCTGGTAGCGCGCCCAGGCCGCCGTGTCGGGCGCGTCCGGAGGCGCCGCGGGCGCCACGGCCGGCTCCCCTTCGGCCTTCGCGTGCCGGGGCGGGATGGCCAGGCGCAGGACGTCGGACAGCGTGCCGCCGTAGCGGTCGGCGACCGCCCGGCAGACCGCGTGCAACGACGGCGGCAGCACCGGCTCCGGCGAGGTGACGCGGTCGAGGAAGGCCAGTTTGCTGCCGTAGTCGCTGGTCTCGCCGCGCTCGATCAGGTAGCCGTCGACGAGCTGCCCGGCGAACCGGACGCGCACCCGGCAGCCGGGCACGGCGGTCTCGTGCAGCTTCTCCGGCACGAGGTAGTCGAACGTGCGGTCCAGGTGGGCGAGCGGGATGTCGACGACGATCCGCGCGACCGGCCGCTCGGGCGCGGGCTTCTGCGCGCCCTTGGCCTTCGCGCCCGGCTTCGGCGGTTTCCGGGCACGCGAGGGGGCCGCCTTGGGTGCGGGCGGCGTCTCCGGGAGGTCCCAGAGAGCGGCGGGCTCGGAGCTACTCACGCCACGATCTCTACCAGAACCCTCCGACACCCCGGACACGAGGAAGGGCACCCCGCGACGTACGCGGGGTGCCCTTCACCGGATCGTGCGTCAGGCGCCGGCCGCGGCCTTGAGGGCCTCGGCGCGGGCCGTGCTCTCCCACGGCAGGTCGAGCTCGGGACGGCCGAAGTGGCCGTACGCCGCCGTCGGGGCGTAGATCGGGCGCAGCAGGTCGAGGTCGCGGATGATCGCCGCCGGCCGGAGGTCGAAGACCTCGGTGATGGCCTGCTGGATCTTCGACGGGTCGACCGTCTCGGTGCCGAACGTCTCGACGAACAGGCCGACCGGGGCCGCCTTGCCGATCGCGTACGCGACCTGCACCTCGGTCCGCTGGGCCAGGCCCGCGGCGACGACGTTCTTGGCCACCCAGCGCATCGCGTACGCGGCGGACCGGTCGACCTTGGACGGGTCCTTGCCGGAGAACGCGCCGCCACCGTGGCGGGCCATGCCGCCGTAGGTGTCGACGATGATCTTGCGGCCGGTCAGGCCCGCGTCGCCCATCGGGCCGCCGATGACGAACCGGCCGGTCGGGTTGACCAGCAGCCGCGCGCCGGAGGTGTCGATGCCCAGGCCCTCGAGCTCGGGGCCGACGACGTGCTCCTTGACGTCGACGCTGAGCATCCGGTCGAGGTCGATGCCGTCGGCGTGCTGCGAGGACACGACGACCGTGTCGAGCCGCACCGGCTGGTCGCCGGCGTACTCGATGGTGACCTGGGTCTTGCCGTCCGGACGCAGGTACGGCAGCACGCCGTCCTTGCGGACCGCGGTCAGCCGCTTCGACAGGCGGTGCGCGAGCGCGATCGGCAGCGGCATCAGCTCGGGGGTGTCCGAGCAGGCGTAGCCGAACATCAGGCCCTGGTCGCCGGCGCCCTGGCGGTTGATCTCGTCCTCGTCGGACTCGACCCGCGACTCGTAGGCGGTGTCGACGCCCTGCGCGATGTCGGCCGACTGGGAGCCGATCGCGACGTTGACGCCGCAGGAGTTGCCGTCGAAGCCCTTGGCCGAGGAGTCGTAGCCGATCTTCAGGATGACGTCGCGGACGATCGTGGGGATGTCGGCGTAGGCCTCCGTGGTGACCTCGCCGGCGACGTGCACCTGGCCGGTGGTGATCAGGGTTTCGACCGCGACGCGGCTGCGCGGGTCCTTCGACAGCAGGCCGTCGAGGATCGAGTCGCTGATGGCGTCGCAAATCTTGTCGGGGTGCCCTTCGGTCACCGACTCCGAGGTGAACAATCTGCTGCTAGACGCGGTCACGGTGGCCGTCACTTCCTCACCTTGTCGTCGGATGCCCCGAAAGTTAGGCACCCCTTACCTGTGCAAGCGTACTGACTATCGCTCGGGGGACGGTCAACGCTTCATGAAGCTCACAACAGCGTCCCACAGAGTGGACGCCAGTTCAGCCTTCGCGCCGAGAGGTATGGGGATTTCCGTGCCGTCGGACCCGAGCAGCCAGCCCGAATTGTCCTCCGTGCCGAACGCCTTGCCGTCGCCGACGGCGTTCACGACCAGCAGGTCCGCGCCCTTGCGCTTGAGCTTGACGCGGGCGTGGTCGAGGACGTCACCGTGTTCGTCGCCGGTTTCCGCGGCGAACCCCACGACGACCTGACCGGGACGCCGGTTGCGCACCAGTTCCGCGAGGATGTCGGCGTTGCGGTCGAGCGTGATCACCGGATCGGGCTGGTCGTCCGACTTCTTGATCTTGTGATCGGCCCGGTTCGCCGGCCGGAAGTCGGCGACGGCGGCGGCCATCACGACGACGTCTGCGCTCTCGGACGCCGCGTGCACGGCCTGACGCAGCTCCTCGGCCGTCGAGACGTGCTCCACGGCCGCGCCCGCCGGGTCGGGCAGCGCGACCGTGTGCGCGGTGACCAGCGTGACCTCGGCGCCGCGCTGGGCGGCGACGCGCGCCAGCGCGTAGCCCTGCTTGCCGGACGAGCGGTTGCCGAGGTAGCGGACCGGGTCGAGCGGCTCGCGCGTCCCGCCGGCCGACACGACGACGCGGACGCCTTCGAGGTCGCGCGGGAGGGCGTCCGGCCGGGCCAGCAGCAACTTGGCGAGGTCGACGATCTCGGCGGGGTTCGCCAGGCGGCCCTTGCCGGTGTCGACGCCGGTCAACCGGCCGGAGTCGGGCTCGGTGACGATCGCTCCGCGCGAGCGCAGCAGGGCCACGTTGTCGCGGGTCGCGGGGTGCTCCCACATCTCCGTGTGCATCGCCGGGAAGAAGGCGACCGGGCACCGGGCGGTGAGCAGGGTGTTCGTCAGCAGGTCGTCGGCGAGGCCGTGGGCGGCCTTGGCGAGGAGGTTCGCCGTGGCCGGGACGACCAGGACGAGGTCGGCTTCCTTGCCGACGCGGACGTGCTGGACCTCCGGTACCTCGGTGAACACGCCCGTGTGCACGGGGTGGCCGGAGAGGGCTTCGAAGGTGGCCGCGCCGACGAAGTTCAGCGCGGCTTCCGTGGGGACCACGCGGACGTCGTGACCGGACTCGGTCAGCCCGCGCAGGACCTCACAGGCCTTGTAGGCGGCGATCCCGCCGCCCACGCCCAGGACGACCTTGGGTTTACTCACCCTCGGTGTGCTCGAGCAGGCCGCCGTGGATCTCGCGCAGCGCGATCGAGAGCGGCTTCTCGCGCGGGCCCGGCTCGACGAGGGGGCCGACGTACTCGAGCAGGCCCTCGCCCAGCTGGGCGTAGTAGTCGTTGATCTGGCGGGCGCGCTTGGCCGAGTAGATCACCAGCGCGTACTTCGAGCTGACCTTCTCGAGCAGGTCGTCGATCGGGGGGTTGGTGATGCCCTCGAGCTCTTCGGTCAGGGTTACCTGGGTGGTCACGCGTGGTGCTCCGATTCGTCGGAAGACTGATCAGTTATCAAGTTTAGCAAGTGCTCGGCGGCCTCCCGCACGTCGGCGTTGACGAGGCGGTGGTCGAACTCCCCCGCCGCCGCCAGCTCGCGCTCCGCTTCGGCCAGCCGGGCCTGCACCGCGGCCTCGCTTTCGGTGCCGCGCCCGGTGAGCCGGCCGACCAGTTCCTCCCAGGACGGCGGCATCAGCATCACCAGCCGGGCCTCCGGCATCGCCGCGCGGACCTGGCGGGCGCCCTGCAGCTCGATCTCCAGGACGGCCGGGCGGCCCTCGGCGAGGGCCTTCTCGACGGGCTCGCGCGGGGTGCCGTAGCGGTTGCCCGCGAACTCGGCCCACTCCAGCAGCCTGCCGTCGGCGACCATGGCGTCGAACTCCGCCCGGTCGACGAAGTGGTAGTGCGCCCCGTCGACCTCGCCGGGGCGTGCCTTGCGCGTGGTGACCGAGACGCTGAACCAGACGTCGGGCTCCAGCTTCCGCAGCTCGCCCACCACGCTCGACTTCCCGACCCCCGAAGGCCCCGATACGACGGTGAGCCGGTGCCGGGGGATGTCCCCCGCCACCGGCTCACTGCCGCGGTCGGTCCCCGGGTTCACCGGGTAGTCACGACCGGCGCCGTTCACTCGCCGCTGAACTCGGCCAGCAGCGCCTTGCGCTGCCGGTCGCCGAGGCCGCGAAGGCGACGGCTGGGGGCGATCTCCAGTCGTTCCATGGTCTGCTGCGCGCGGACCTTGCCGACGCCCGGGAGGGCCTCGAGCAGAGCCGAAACCTTCATCTTGCCGAGGACTTCGTTCTCCTCGGCCTGCTTCAGCACGTCGACCAGAGTGGTACCGCCCCGCTTCAGCCGCTCCTTCAGCTCAGCACGGATCTTGCGAGCGGCGGCGGCCTTCTCCAGCGCCGCAGCGCGCTGTTCCTCTGTCAGCTGGGGAAGTGCCACGTTTTCCTCCGGTAGTTCTCAAATCTGGGTGGGTGACGCGACGGTACCCACCCGTGAGCACCGGCCACAATGCGGGGGTGCCTGGTGGGACCCGGTTCCGGGCCCTGCTATTGGCCGTTTTCCTGCGGGTCGGCCAGCAGTTCGGCGACCCGTTCGACCGCTTGGCGCAAAGCCGCTTGCTCCGGACCGTGCTTCAGGATGTCCCGGGACGACGCGGGCAGCACGCCCAGCAGTCCCGGTCCGAAAAGCGCCTTCAGATCGGCCACAGTGGCTCCCTGGGCCCCGAAACCGGGTGCCAGCACCGGACCGTTCAGCCCGGAGAGATCCAGGTCCCCCGGCGCGACGGTGGCGCCGACGACGACCCCCACATCGCCGAGCGGTGCCGCGGCTGCGTTGAGCGCCGCCGCGGAATCGACGATCGACTGCCCCACCGTGCGCCCGTCGGGCAGCTTCGCGTTCTGCACGGCGGCCGCTTCCGGGTTCGAAGTCCGCGCAAGCACGAAGATGCCGCGCCCCGCGGAGACCGCCGTTTCGGCGCATTGGGCCAAAGAGCCGAACCCGAGGTACGGCGAAACGGTGATCGCGTCGGCCGCGATCGCCGCCCCGTCGGCCACGTACGCGGCCGTGTACGCCGCCATCGTCGAGCCGATGTCGCCGCGCTTGACGTCCAGCAGCACCAGCGCGCCCGCCTCGCGGGCCGTCTCGACGACCCGCTCGAGCACGCGGATGCCGGCCGCTCCGAAACTTTCGAAGAACGCCGACTGCGGCTTCACGACCGCCGCGCGGGCCGCCAGGACCTCCGTGGCGGACAGCGCGAACCGTTCCAGGCCCGAAGCGTCCACCGGGAGCCCCCAGGCCTCGAGGAGGCCCGGGTGGGGGTCGATCCCGGCGCACAGCGGGCCCCGGGCCGCGACGGCTTTCGCCAGCCGCGCCCCGAACCGCTCTCCCGCCGTCACGACTTCGCCTTCAGCGCCGCCTGCAGCTCCTGCAGGGACTTGACCCCGATGTCGCCCCGGATCAGCGCTTCGATGCCGTGCACGGCCGCCGCGGCGCCCTGCACGGTCGTCACGCACGGGATGTCGCGCGAGACCGCGGCGGTGCGGATTTCGTAGCCGTCGACGCGCGGACCGCTGTTGCCGTACGGGGTGTTGATCACCATGTCGACGTCGCCGGCGAGGATGACGTCCACGATGTTCGGCTCGGCTTCGGTCGACCCCTCGTAGTGCTTGCGCACCACCGTGCACGCGACCCCGTTGCGCCGCAGCACTTCCGCGGTGCCGGACGTGGCGAGGATCTCGAACCCGAGGTCCGCCAGCCGCTTCACCGGGAACACCAGCGAGCGCTTGTCGCGGTTGGCGACCGAGACGAACACGCGCCCGGACGTCGGCAGCGAGCCGTACGCGCCGCTCTGCGACTTGGCGAACGCCTTGCCGAAGGAGACGTCGACGCCCATCACCTCGCCGGTGGACTTCATCTCCGGGCCCAGCAAGGAATCCACGCCGTGACCTTCCGGCGTGCGGAAGCGGTGGAACGGCAGCACGGCTTCCTTGACCGCGACCGGCGAGTCGGCCGGCAGCTGCCCGCCGTCGCCTTCGGCCGGGAGGACGCCGCTCTCGCGCAGGTCCTTGATCGTCGAGCCGGTCATGATCAGCGCGGCGGCCTTGGCCAGCGGCACGGCCGTCGCCTTGGACACGAACGGCACCGTGCGTGACGCGCGCGGGTTGGCCTCCAGGACGTACAGGACGTCGTCCTTGAGCGCGTACTGGACGTTCAGGAGCCCCCGGACGCCCACCCCGCGCGCGATCGCCTCGGTGGAGCGCCGGACGGCCTGCAGGTCCGTGTGGCCGAGCGTGATCGGCGGCAGCGCGCACGAGGAGTCGCCGGAGTGGATCCCGGCCTCCTCGATGTGCTCCATGACGCCGCCGAGGTAGAGCTCCTCGCCGTCGAACAGCGCGTCGACGTCGATTTCGATGGCGTCGTCGAGGAAGCGGTCGACGAGCACCGGGTGCTCGGGGGTGATCTCCGTGGCGCGGCTGATGTAGCCGGCCAGGGTCTCCTCGTCGTAGACGATCTCCATGCCGCGCCCGCCGAGGACGTAGGACGGCCGGACGAGGACCGGGTAGCCGATCTCGTCGGCGATCCGCTTGGCGCCCTCGAAGGACGTCGCCGTGCCGTAGCGCGGCGCGGGCAGCCCGGCGTCGGTCAGGACCTCGCCGAACGCGCCGCGGTCCTCGGCCAGGTGGATGGCCTCCGGCGGCGTCCCGACCACCGGGACACCGGCGTCGGCGAGCTTCTTCGCCAGGCCCAGCGGGGTCTGGCCGCCGAGCTGGACGATGACACCGGCGACCGTGCCGGACGCCTGCTCGGCGTGCACGACCTCGAGCACGTCCTCGAAGGACAGCGGCTCGAAGTACAGCCGGTCGGACGTGTCGTAGTCGGTGGACACGGTTTCCGGGTTGCAGTTGACCATGACGGCCTCGAACCCGGCCTCCCGCAACGCGATCGCCGCGTGCACGCAGGAGTAGTCGAACTCGATGCCCTGGCCGATCCGGTTCGGGCCGGAGCCGAGGATGAGCACCTTCGGCTTGTCCGACTGGACGGCCACTTCGGACTGGGCGTCGGGGTCGGACTCGTAAGCCGAGTAGTGGTAAGGGGTTTTGGCCGCGAACTCGGCCGCGCAGGTGTCGACGGTCTTGAACACCGGCCGCACACCGAGGCGGTGGCGGAGGGTACGGACGCCGTCCTCGCCGGCCAGTTCCGGCCGCAGGGCGGCGATCTGGCGGTCCGAGAGCCCCGTGCGCTTGGCGCGGCGCAGCAGATCGCCGTCCAGCACGGGCGCGTCGCGGACCTCGGCGCCGACCTCGCCGATGTAGGCGATCTGGTCGATGAACCACGGGTCGATGCCCGACGCTTCGTGCACCTGCTCGATGGTGGCACCGAGCCGCAGCGCACGCTCCACTTCGTACAGCCGGCCCTCGTGCGGCGTGCGCAGGTCGTCCAAAGTGGACTCCAGCGTGACGCCCTCGGGGTCGGGCAGCGTCCAGAAGCCGGTCGCCTTGGTCTCGATCGACCGCATCACCTTGCCGAGCGCCTCGGGGAAGCTGCGGCCGAACGACATCGCCTCGCCGACGCTCTTCATCGTCGTGGTCAGCGTCGGGTCCGCGCCCGGGAACTTCTCGAAGGCGAACCGCGGCATCTTCACGACGACGTAGTCCAGCGCGGGCTCGAACGACGCCGGCGTCTCGCCGGTGATGTCGTTCTGGATCTCGTCGAGGGTGTAGCCGATGGCGAGCTTCGCGGCGATCTTGGCGATCGGGAAGCCGGTGGCCTTCGACGCCAGCGCGCTGGAGCGGGACACGCGCGGGTTCATCTCGATGACGACCATCCGGCCGTCGCGCGGGTTGATCGCGAACTGGATGTTGCAGCCGCCGGTGTCGACGCCGACCTCGCGCAGCACGGCGATGCCGACGTCGCGCATCACCTGGTACTCGCGGTCGGTGAGCGTCATGGTCGGCGCGACGGTGACCGAGTCGCCGGTGTGCACGCCCATCGCGTCGATGTTCTCGATCGAGCAGACGACCACGACGTTGTCGCTCTTGTCGCGCATCAGCTCGAGCTCGTACTCCTTCCAGCCGAGCACGCTCTCCTCGATGAGCACCTCGGTGACCGGCGACTCCGCGAGCCCGGTCGACGCGAGCCGCTCCAGGTCCTCGGGCGTGTGCGCCATGCCGGACCCGAGCCCGCCCATGGTGAAGCTCGGCCGGATGACGACCGGCAGCCCGAGGTCCTTGACCGTCTCGCGGACCTCGTCCATGTCGTGGCAGACGCGGGAACGCGGGACGTCGGCGCCGACCGTGCGGACGATGTCCTTGAACTTCTGCCGGTCCTCACCGCGCTGGATGGCGTCGATGTCGGCGCCGATCAGCTCGACACCGTACTTGTCGAGCACGCCACGCTCGTGCAGGGCGACGGCGCAGTTGAGCGCGGTCTGCCCGCCTAGGGTCGCGAGGATCGCGTCCGGGCGCTCTTCGGCGATGACCTTCTCGACGAAGTCGGGGGTGACCGGCTCGATGTAGGTGGCGTCGGCGAACTCGGGGTCGGTCATGATAGTGGCCGGGTTCGAGTTCACCAGGGAGACGCGCAGGCCTTCGCTGCGCAGCACCCGGCAGGCCTGGGTACCGGAGTAGTCGAACTCCGCGGCCTGCCCGATCACGATCGGCCCGGAGCCGATCACCAGCACGTGCTGGATGTCCGTCCTCTTCGGCATCAGGCCTTCTTCTCCATGAGCGAAACGAAATCGTCGAACAGGGGGGCCGCGTCGTGCGGGCCGGCCGCGGCTTCGGGGTGGTACTGGACCGAGAACGCCGGGACGTCGAACGCCCGCAGGCCCTCGACCGCGCCGTCGTTGGCGCAGTAGTGGCTGACCTGGGCCGCGCCGAACGGCGACTCGAAGCGCTGACCCGGCTCGCCTTCCAGCGCGAACCCGTGGTTCTGGGCCGTGATCGCCACCTGGCGCGTGGCCACGTCGATCACCGGGATGTTGATGCCGCGGTGGCCGTAGCGCATCTTGTACGTCCCCAGGCCGAGCGCGCGGCCCAGGACCTGGTTGCCGAAGCAGATGCCGAACAGCGGGATCTCGCGGCCGAGGACCTGCTTGGTCAGCTCGGTGGCGTGCGTCGTCGTGGCCGGGTCGCCCGGGCCGTTGGACAGGAACACCCCGTCCGGCTCGACCGCCAGCACCTCGTCCAGCGAAGCGGAAGAGGGCAGGACGTGCACTTCGATGCCGCGCTTGACCATCTGGCGCGGGGTGTTGGACTTGATGCCCAGGTCCAGCGCGACGACGCGGAAGCGCGTCTCACCCTCCGCGGGAACCACGTAGGGGCGAGGCGTGGTGACCTGGCCGGCCAGGTCCGCGCCCTCCATCTTCGGGCTCGCCAGGACCTCGGCGACCATGTCGTCGACCGTGCCCAGCGCGTCGCCGGAGAAGACGCCGGCGCGCATCGCGCCCAGCTCCCGCAGGTGGCGGGTCAGCGACCGGGTGTCCACCTCGGCGATGCCGACGATGCCCTGGCGCACCAGCTCCTCGTCCAGCGTGCGCTTGGAGCGCCAGTTGGACGGCGTGCGGGCGGGGTCGCGCACCACGTAGCCGTTGACCCAGATCTTGGATGACTCGTCGTCCTCGTCGTTCCAGCCGGTGTTGCCGATCTGCGGCGCCGTCTGGACCACGATCTGGCCGTGGTAGGACGGGTCGGTCAGCGTCTCCTGGTAACCGGTCATGCCGGTGCAGAACACCGCCTCGCCGAGGGTTCGCCCCTGCGCGCCGTAGGCAGCGCCGCGGAACACCCGGCCGTCTTCGAGTACCAGTGCGGCCTGAGCGCGCGCGTTCACTGGGCACCTCCCTTGATCTTGAGCTGTTCGATCCACTGTGGATAGTCGTCGAGGTCGTCGCCGCGGAAGCCGGTGTCGAGCTCGGCGTCGCCGAGCCGCCAGGTGACGACGAGCAGCGCGTCGGTGCCCATCACCTTCCCGGCGATCTTCGTGTCGCGCCGGACGCCGGTGATCGCCTCCCGCGGGATCCAGAAGTCGGGCGCACCGCCGCGTTCGACCGCGATACCCGCGTCGTGCAGGCGCCAAACCGCGCCGGTGCGCAGCCCCGCGCCGCGGGTGACGATCCGGTTCTGCCACTCCCCCGCGACCGTCGTCGCCAGGTAGACGCCGGTCGATTCCAGCAGCACCTCGCCGGCGTCCGCGGGGATGGCGGGGAACGGCGGCACCTGGGCGCTCTGCGAACGGGACTTGCGCCGCCAGCCCACGTACATGCCCCAGAGGCAGAGCAGGAAGAAGGCGACGATCGCCAGCACCAGCCAAAGGCGTTCCATCAGCAGATCTTCCCGTCCCGGGCGGTGACCCGCCCGCGCAGCAGCGTGGCGGTCACCACGCCGGGCAGCCGCATTCCCTCGTACGGGGTGTTGGCCGCGATGCTGGCCAGCTCGGCGCCCCGGACCGTCCACTCGGCGTCCGGGTCGACCAGGGCCAGGTTCGCCGGCTCGCCCACCGCGATCGGCCGGCCCTGGTCGGCCAGGTTGCCGATCTCGGCCGGCCGCTCGCTCATGACGCGGGCGACGCCGCGCCAGTCGAGCAGCCCGGTGCGGACCATCGTTTCGGCGACGATCGAAAGGGCCGTCTGAAGCCCGAGCATGCCCGGCCGGGCCGCGCTCCACTCGGTGTCCTTGTCCTGCACGGCGTGCGGCGCGTGGTCGGTGGCGACGCAATCGATCACGCCCTCGGCCAGCGCGGCCCGGAGCTTCTCGGCGTCGGACTCCGTGCGCAGCGGCGGGTTCACCTTGTTGACCGGGTCGTAGGTGGCCAGACGTTCGTCGGTGAGCAGCAGGTGGTGCGGCGTGACCTCGGCCGACACCTTCGTGCCGCGGTCCTTCGCCCAGCGCAGCACGTCCGCGGTGCCCGACGTCGAGACGTGGCAGACGTGCAGCCGCGCGTTGGCGTGCAGCGCGAGGAGGCAGTCGCGGGCCACGATGGACTCTTCCGCGGCGGCGGGCCAGCCGGTGTAGCCGAGCCGGGCCGCGCGCTCGCCCTCGTGGGCCTGGGCGCCGACGGTCAGCCGCGGCTCTTCGGCGTGCTGCGCGATGACGACGTCCAGGGCCGTCGAGTACTCCAGCGCGCGGCGCATGAGCAGCGGGTCGGCGACGCAGAGGCCGTCGTCGGAGAACACCGTGACCCGCGCCTGGGCGTTCGCCATGGTGCCCAGCTCGGCGAGCTTCTCGCCCTTGAGCCCGACGGTGACCGCGCCGACCGGGTGGACGTCGACCAGGCCGACCTCCTGGCCGCGCCGCCACACGTGGTCGACGACTACGGCGTTGTCGGCGACCGGATCGGTGTTGGCCATGGCGAACACGGCGGTGTAGCCGCCGAGCGCGGCCGCGGCCGAGCCGGTGTCGATGGTCTCGGTGTCCTCGCGGCCGGGTTCGCGCAGGTGGGTGTGCAGGTCGACGAAGCCCGGGAGCAATACTTGGCCGCCCGAGTCGATCACTTCGGCGTCTTCCGGGACGTCGACCGCGCCGATCGCGGTGATCACGCCGTCCTCGATGAGGACGTCGACCGGGTCACCTTCGCCGTAGGGGCGGGCGCCCTTGATCACGGTGCTCACGCGGCGGCTCCTTCGCTGGCCAGGAGGTGGTAGAGGACCGCCATGCGCACGTGGACACCGTTGCGGACCTGTTCGGTGATGGCCGAGGCCGGGGAGTCGGCGACCGCGCTCGCGATCTCCATCCCGCGCAGCATCGGGCCGGGGTGCAGCACGACCGCGTGGTCCGGCAGCAGCTTCTGCCGCCGTTCCGAGAGGCCGTACGCGATGGAGTACTCGCGGGCGCTCGGGAAGAACCCGCCGTGCATGCGCTCGGCCTGGACCCTCAGCATCATGACCGCATCGACCGCCGGCAGCTCGGCGTCCAGGTCGTGCGACACCGTCACCGGCAGGCTCTCGACGCCGTAGGGCAGCAGCGTCGGCGGCGCGACCAGCACCACCTCCGCACCGAGCGCGGAGAGCAGGTGGATGTTCGAGCGGGCGACCCGGCTGTGCAGGACGTCCCCGACGATGGCGACCCGGCGGTCCTTGAGCGAACCGAGCCGCTCCCGCAGCGTGGCCGCGTCGAGCAGCGCCTGCGTCGGGTGCTCGTGGGTGCCGTCGCCGGCGTTGACCACCGAGGTGCCGGGCTCGGCCAGCCACTCCGAGAGCCGCTGGGCGGCACCGCTGGCCGGGTGGCGGACGATCACGCAGTCGGCGCCCGCGGCGGCCAGCGTCAGAGCCGTGTCGCGCAGGGATTCGCCCTTGTTGACCGAGGAGCTGGACGCGGAGACGTTGATCACGTCGGCGCTCATCCACTTCCCGGCGATCTCGAACGACACCCGCGTGCGGGTCGAGTTCTCGTAGAACAGGGTGATCACCGTGCGGCCGCGCAGCGTCGGCAGCTTCTTGACCTCGCGGCCGAGCAGCGTGTGCTTCAGCTCGTCGGCGGTGTCGAGCACGGCCGTGGCGACCGCCGGGTCCAGGCCGTCGGTGGCGAGCAGGTGCTTCACGAGTCCTCTCCAGGGGCTTCCGCGGCGCCCGACGGGCCGTTTTCCGATGGGCGCAGCAGGACCGCGTCGCGGCCGTCGATCTCGGCCAGCAGGACGGACACGCCCTCGGAGCGCGCGGTCGGGACGTTCTTGCCCACGTAGTCGGCGCGGATCGGCAGCTCCCGGTGACCGCGGTCGACCAGCACGGCCAGCTGCACCGCGCGGGGACGGCCGTGATCACGGAGGGCATCGAGCGCGGCCCGGATCGTCCGGCCGGAGAAGAGCACGTCGTCGACCAGGATCACCACCCGGTCGTCGATGCCGTCCGGCGGCAGCTGCGTCTGCTCGAGCGCGCGCGGCGGGCGGCGGCGGAGGTCGTCCCGGTAGAGGGTGACGTCGAGGGCGCCGGCGGGCGGCCGGACTCCGGAGAACTCGCCGATCTTGTCGGCCAGCCGGACGGCGAGCGGGGTGCCGCGGGACGGGATCCCGAGCAACACGGGCGGGGTAGTGCTTTCCGCACCGTTCGCGGTCTTTTCGATGACCTGATGGGCCATTCGGGCGATCGTGCGCGCGACATCGCCGGCCGTCAGGAGCTCGCGCTCCCCGGCCGAACCAGCCGCGCCACGCGGACGTGACGACACTTCGGACTCCTTCCCCGCCTCACCGGACGGGTCCTTAAAGGACGTCTGTTCCCCTGCTGGTCGGGGCTTTCGCACCGACAGTAGCAGGCACTTTGCTCAGTCTTACGGGTGGTGTGAGGTGATTCGCGGCAAGCTCGCGCTTGACCTGGTGACAACAATGCGTAACCATTACTCTGAGTATTCGACTCGAAGAGTCCCCTGGACCGGTCACCCCGACCGGGAGGGGGTGGAGAACGGAGAACGACCAGATGGGCGATTACGCCAAGGCGCTCGGGGCCAAGCTCCGCGGGATCCGCCAGCAGCAGGGCCTGTCCCTGCACGGGGTCGAGCAGAAGTCCGGTGGGCGCTGGAAGGCCGTCGTCGTCGGCTCGTACGAGCGTGGCGACCGTGCCGTCACCGTGCAGAAGCTGGCCGAGCTGGCCGACTTCTACGGTGTGCCGGTGGTCGAGCTGCTGCCCGAGGGCCGGGTCCCCTCCGGTGCCGAGCCCGCCACCAAGATCGTCATCAACCTCGAGCGCCTGCAGCAGCTGCCGGCCGAGAAGGTGGGCCCGCTGGCCCGCTACGCGGCGACGATCCAGAGCCAGCGCGGCGACTACAACGGCAAGGTGCTCTCGATCCGCACCGAGGACCTGCGGTCCCTGGCGATCATCTACGACATGACCCCGGGCGAGCTGACCGAGCAGCTCATCGACTGGGGCGTCCTGCCGCCGGAGGCGCGTCCTTCCAAGGAAGACTGATCGCACGATGTGCTGCACCGACGAGGTGAGCGCTCCCCGGTGGGGCACCGGAGACCGCTCACTGACTCGTCGGGGGGCTTGCAGTACGTCTCAGAGCACGGCGCGGAGGCGGTCGGCGATCGTGCCGATCCGGCCCAGCACGCCGTTGACGAACCGCGGCGAGTCGTCCGTGGACAGTTCCTTCGCGAGGCCGACGGCCTCGTCGATCGCGACCGGGTCCGGCACGTCCTCGGCCCAGAGCAGCTCGTAGACCCCGACCCGCAGCACCGCGAGGTCGACCTTCGGCATCCGCTCCAGGGTCCAGCCCTGCGCGTGCTCGGCCAGCAGCTCGTCGATCTGCGGCTTCCGCCCGGTAACGCCCTCGACCAGGCTGATCGTGTAGTCCGCGATCGGGTCGACCTCGGTCGCGCCCACGCGGTCGGCCAGCAGCGTCACCGCGTCGGTGTCGCGCTGCGCGGCCTCGTACAGCATTTCCACCGCGCGGCGGCGCGCCTGCCTGCGGCTGATCGCGCCGCCGCGGTTCGGGTGGGGTTTCGACGTCGGCATCAGCTGGAGACGCGGCCCAGGTAACGGCCGTCGCGGGTGTCGACCTTGATCTTCTCGCCGGTGGACAGGAACAGCGGGACCTGGATCTCCGCGCCGGTCTCCAGCGTCGCCGGCTTGGTGCCGCCGGTCGAGCGGTCGCCCTGCAGGCCCGGGTCGGTGTGCTGGATGACGATCTCGACCGACGTCGGCAGCTCGACGTACAGCGGCTCGTTCTCGTGCACCGCGACCTGGACCTCGGTGTTCTCGAGCATGTAGTTGGCGTTGTCGCCGACGACCTCGGCCGGGACCGTGATCTGGTCGTAGGTGTCGCCGTCCATGAACACGAAGTCGGCGCCGTCCTTGTACAGGTACGTCATGTTGCGGCGGTCCACCGTGGCCGTGTCGACCTTCGTGCCCGCGTTGAACGTCTTGTCGACCACCTTGCCGGTGAGCACGTGCTTGAGGGTCGTGCGCACGAAGGCGCCGCCCTTGCCCGGCTTGACGTGCTGGAACGCGGTGACGGTCCACAGCTGGCCCTCGAGGTTGAGGACGAGCCCGTTCTTCAGGTCGTTGGTCGTGGCCACGAGCTTGCAGTCTCCTGTGTCGATCTACGGTTCGGGGCCGCCGTCAGACGACCACGAGGTTCTTGGTGCTCAGGGTGAGGAGTTCGGGCTCCCCAGCCCGCACGACGAGCGTGTCCTCGATGCGCACGCCACCGCGCCCCGCGAGGTAGACGCCGGGCTCGACGGTGACCGCCATACCGGCGGACAGTGTACCGACGCCCGTGGCGGCGAAGCTGGGCGCCTCGTGGATCTGCAGGCCGACGCCGTGCCCGAGGCCGTGCGCGAAGTGCTCGCCGTGGCCCGCGTCCGCGATCACCTCCCGCGCCGCGGCGTCCACATCGGACACCTCGGCGCCCGGCACGACGGCGTCGACCCCGGCCGCCTGGGCGGCGTGCACGAGGTCGTACACCTCCCGCTGCCAGTCCGCGGGCTCGCCGAGGACGAAGGTGCGGGTCATGTCGGAGTGGTAGCCGTCGACGGTCGCGCCGAAGTCCAGCTTCACGAAGTCGCCGCGCTTGAGCTCGGCGTGCGTCGGCTGGTGGTGCGGGATGGCCGAGTGCGCGCCGGCGGCGATGATGGAGGCGAAGCTGGGCGCGGACGAGCCGTGCTCCAGCATCCGGTTCTCCAGGTCACGGGCGATTTCGAGCTCGGTCCGCCCGGGCCGCAGGCCCCCGGCGGCGAGCAGGTCGTCGAGCGCCCGGTCGGCGGCGGCGCACGCCTGGCGCAGCGCGTCGACCTCGGCTTCGTCCTTGACCAGGCGCAGCTGCTCGACCAGGCCGGGGGTCCGCTCGAGGGGCACGTCCTTCTTGAGGGCCTCGTACTCCTCGACGCTGACGTGCTGGCTCTCGAAGCCGACGCGCCCGTAGGTCTTGGCGTCCTTCGCGGCCTTGGCGACGAGGGCGGCGGCGCTGGCCCGGTCGACGACCGTGTCGAGATCGGGCACCTCGGCGGCCGACTGGGTCGTGTAGCGGCCGTCGGTGCAGAAGAGCGTGTTGGCGTCACCCTCGGCGTGCAGCAGCACGGCGGCGTTCGACCCGGTGAACCCGGTGAGGTAGCGGATGTTGAGCAGATCGGTGACCAGCAGCGCGTCCAGGCCGGCTTCGGTCAGAAGCCCGCGCAGCGCCGCCCGGCGTCGTCCATGGGTTTCAGGCACGGGCCCAGCCTAGTGGGCGCTTGCCGGGCAACTCGTCGGTAACCTGGCCTACACTCCGCAGGATGAGCGCTTGGGTGATCCGCGGACTCGGGATGGCGCTGCTGCACGGCGTGGCGTTGACGCTGCTGGCCAAGTACGCCGTCTACCACCCGACGGACCAGACGCTGATGACCTCGGTGGCCCTGGCGGTCCTGGTCGGCGCGGCGGCGCTGTGGAGCGCCTTGGACGCGTGGCGGGGGCTGGTCGATCGCGGCCGCGCGTGGTTCATCGCGGCGCTGGTGGCGGGAGTCGTGTCGGGGATCCTGTACGTGATCGGCCGGGCGGTGTTCGTCGACCAGACCGGGGTTTCGGAACTGGGCGGCGCGTTGACCGGCGGAGCGGCGTTTTCGGCGTTGCTGGTGCTGATCCCGGCGGGGCTCGGGTTGTTCGTCGGCGGGCGGATCGGGCGAGCTCGGCCGGCGGATTCCGCGGAGGAGGACGACGAGGCGGCGGCGCCTTCGCCGTCACCGCGGCCGCGCCGCCGGGTTCGGACCGCGGACGGGGAAGGCTCGCCGGCCCGGCCACCCCGCCGGGCCGCGGACGAGGAACCCGCCACCCGGCCGCAGCCGGCGGTGACGGACCAGGAGCCCGCCACCCGGCCGCACGCCCGGGTCCGGTCGGCCGGCGGAGAACTCGCGCCCCGGCCGTCTCCGCGGATCCGGCCTCGCAGCGAGAAACCCCGCGCCTAGCACTCCTCCGGGTGTTCGGCGTGGTGCCCGCGGGCGCTGGTGGCCGCTTGCGTCAGCCGACCAGCGAGGGGCCTTGCGGGGAGCCGTCCCACTGGGCGTCCGTCAGCGGCTTGGCCGCCGAGCCGTTGCCCGCCGCGATCCCGCCGTCCGGGATGCGCCACAGGCGGCGGTCGTCGAGGACCAGCGCCAGCCCGCGGCCCGGCGCTTGCACCGCCTCCGCGCCGGAGCGCAGCCGCGTCGCCACCGGGAGCGCCGCCACCTCGGGCGGCTCCTTCTCCAGCAGCTCTCCGGCCAGGGCCGCCGCCACCCCACGCCGGTCGACTCGCACCTTTTGCCCGGCGCGGACCAGGTCCATCGTGCGGTCGGGCGAAGGCATCGTCACGCCGTCGAACGTCGCCGCCACCCGGCCCGGGCTCGCGCAGGCCTGGCTGCCCAGCAGGTCGAGCCCGTAGTGCCGCAGGTCGGTCGGCGCACCGGCGGAGCCGATCACGGTCGCGCGCACGACGTCGAGCGGCACCCGGTCGCACGGCGCGGCCGACGACAGCGGCGCGTGCCCGTCCGCGCGGCGCACCAGCCCCGGCCCTTCCTTCCACGGCCCCGGGACGACCACCGGCCGGTACGGGTTCTCGGTGAAGTCGGCGGTCCAGAACGTCAGCGTCGTCCCGGTGTCGGTCTCGTGCGCGATGACGAACGCGTCCAGCGCGCCCACCCACATCAGGTCGGCGCTGAACCCTTCGACGACCGAACGGCCGCGCGGCGCCGAAGTCGTCGCGACCGGCACGAACCCGCCGACGTCGAGCGCCTGCACCCCCGAGCCGAACGCGGGATCGCGCGACCGGAGCACGAACTGCCCGGCCCCGTTCCACGCCGCGGCGCGGCCGGTGGTGTCGGTGAACATGAGGTAGAACCAGCCGTCGAGGTAGACGGCCGAGGGCTGGCCGGCGCCGTAGACGTTGGCGCGGTGCACGTCGTGCGACGGCCCGAGGATCGGTTTCCCGCCGGCGGCGCGCGTCCAGTGGACGCCGTCCTGGCTGGTGGCGAGCCCGACGGCGTTGCCGAGCGCGTGGTCGCCTGCCGCGCCGGTGTAGTAGAGGTAGTAGGTCGTGCCGACGCGCAGGACGGACGGGTCGCAGGTGTGCATGCCGTCGAACTGCCCGGGCGCCCCGGAGAAGACGGCGGCCGGGATCCCGCCCCCGGGCCCGGCGAACGGCCCGTCGATCGACTGGGCCTGGGCGTAGAGGATGTCGTCGCCGGCGGGTCCGGCGCCGCCGTACTGGCTGCACCACCACATCCGGGTCTGCCCCCGGTCGAGCATGACCGACGGCCCGTAGTTGTAGACGGCGTCCGCCCCACCAGCGGCGATCACGCCACCACTCTGCCGGGGGTCACCCGAACCGAGCTTGACATCGACGGGCCGCGGCGGGGAGGTGGTCTTGCCGCCCGCGATGGCGGGCTTCTCCCCCGCGGCTTGGGGCTGGGCGTAACCCTCGGTGCACCCCGCGACGAGCAGCCCGGCCAGAACACTGGCGAGCAAGGCACGACAAGACGGGCGCACGACACCGGAGTGTAGCGAGAGCTGAATCGATCGGGTGACGGCACGCCTGCTCGACGGTCCCCCGGTCGGGCTCAAGATCGCGGGCGGGGCAAGGGTTTCCGGAAAGGCGCCGGTCAGCCGGTCGTGGGCGAGAAACAGGGTTGGAACACTGTTTCCCACTCACGACGAGCCGCCGCAGAGCAAGTACCGACCCTCGATCGCGAAGCCGGTGAGGGTCAGCTCTTCGCCGGTGGGCCTTCGAGCGCCACCAGCTCGACCTCGAAACCGGCCTCGTTCTCGAGATACGCCGCGTAATGCGCTTCGCCGCCCGCGTACGGGTAGCGGTCGGCGAACATCGGGCGCCAGCCCTTGTCCCGCGCTCGCTCGGCCAAGTCGTCCACCTCGGCGCGGGTCGCCACGTGGAGTGCCAAGTGGTTCAACCCCGGCCGCGTGCGCTCGTGGTTCTGCGCGCTCATCGCGGGGGACGCCTCGACCACCAGATATGTGCCGCCGCGGCGCCAGCTGATGCCCGCCGGCCAACGCTGGAACTCGCGCCAGCCGAGCTCGGTCAGCAGCCAGCCCCAGCTTCGCTCCGCCTCCGCCAAGTCCGGCACCCACAGCTCGATGTGGTGCGGCCGCCCGGCCACCGGCGCCAGGGCGACCAATACCCGATGCAGGTCGCCGTAGTGGATGCCGCTGCCCACGTCGAGGAAACCCAAGCGCGCGGCCACCTTCCGGCTCGCCGCGTTGCTCTCGTGCACCAACGCCCAGACCGCCGGGAGCCCGAGCGCGTCGAGGCCGTGGTCCAGCACCGCCCGCGCCGCCTCGGTCGCCAGGCCCTGACCCGCGTGCGCGCTCGCGATGTAGTAGCCCAGCTCGGCCACTCCGCCCGGCAATTCCGACGACGGGCGCAGGTGCGCGACGCCGATCACCTCGCCGTCGCGCGCGATCACCCAGTGGCCTTGGCCCGCCGGGCCGCGGTAGGCCAGGCGGCGATCCACCATCGCGCTCGCCGCGGCCGGGTCGGAAAAGTCCGCCGCGAAGAACCGGCTCATCTCCGGGTCGGAGAACACCTTCACGGCGGCTTCGCGGTCGGCCTCGACCAGCCGGCGCAGCGTCAGGCGCGCCGTCGTCAGCGTCGGGAGCGTCATCCCGGGTGCGCGGCGAGCCACCGCAGGGCCAGCGGGTAGCCATCGACGCCCAGGCCCGCGATCACCGCGGTCGCGATGTCCGACAGCACGCTGTGGTGCCGGAACGCCTCCCGCTTGTGCACGTTCGAGATGTGCAGCTCGATCAGCGGCGCGGACAGCTGCGCCGCGGCGTCGCGCACCGCGATCGAATAGTGCGTCCACGCTCCCGCGTTCAGCACCACCGGGTTGCCGCCGTCGGCCGCTTCGTGCAGCCAGCCGACCATCTCGCCCTCGTGGTCGGTCTGCCGGACCTCGACCTCGATGCCCAGTTCCTCCCCCGTCTTGACGCACAGCGCCGCGAGGTCGTCGTGGGTGGTCGAGCCGTACACCGACGGCTCGCGCTTGCCGAGCCGCCCGAGGTTGGGGCCGTTGAACACGAACGCCTTCACAGCAGCACGCTCCCGCCGCTCTTGGGCGTATCAGCCGCGATCGCCGAGTACGCGGCCGCCAGCAGCGACGGGTCCGGGCCCTCGAGCCGGCCGGGCTTGCCGAGACCGTCGAGGACGACGAACCGCAGCACCCCCGAGCGGGTCTTCTTGTCGCCCTTCATGGTTTCCAGCAGCTGCGGCAACGCGTCGGCGTCGTACGTCGTCGGCAGGCCGAGCAGCTTCAGCACGGCCGCGTGGCGTTCGGCCGTCGCGTCGTCGAGCCTCCCGGCGAGGCGCGCCAGCTCGGCGGCGAACACCAGGCCGACGCTCACCGCGGCGCCGTGACGCCACCGGTACCGCTCGCGGCGCTCGATCGCGTGGCCGAGCGTGTGGCCGTAGTTCAGGATCTCCCGCAGGTCCGACTCGCGCAGGTCGGCGGCGACGACGTCGGCCTTGACCTGGATCGAGCGGCGGACCAGCTCACCCAGCACCTCACCGGCCGGGTCGAGCGCGGCGGCCGGGTCGGCCTCGATCAGCTCGAGGATCCGCGGGTCGGCGATGAAGCCCGTCTTCACGACCTCGGCCATCCCGGCGACGAGCTCGTTCGGCGGCAGCGTCTCCAGCGTCGCGAGGTCGACGAAGACCGCGCTCGGCTCGTGGAACACCCCGACGAGGTTCTTCCCCGCCTCGGTGTTGATGCCGGTCTTGCCGCCGACCGCGGCGTCGACCATGCCGAGCAGCGTCGTCGGCACGTTGATCAGCCGCACCCCACGCATCCACGTGCCCGCGACGAACCCGGCGAGGTCGGTGACGGCGCCGCCGCCGAGCCCGACGACGACCCCGCGCCGGTCCAGCCCGATCCGGCCGAGCACCTCCCAGCAGAAGCTGGCGACCGTCAGCGCCTTGCCGTCCTCGGCGTCCGGGATTTCGACGCGGTGCGCGTCGAGGCCGGCCGCGATCAGCTCCTCGCGGATGGCCTCGGCCGTGGTGGTCAGCGTCGGCGGGTGAATCAAAGCGATCTTCGAGGCGTCGGCCAGCTGCGTGGTGAGGTCACCGAGCAGGCCGCGGCCGACCACGACGTCGTAGGGATGGGCAGTGGCGACCGGGATGCGCACCGGATCGGACACGGGGAAGATCACTCCTTGGCTTCGGCGGGGGCGAGCCGCGCGGCGAGGTCCGCGACGATCTCGGCGGGCGTCCGGTCGTCGGTGACGACCTCGACGGTGGCGACCTCGCGGTAGACGGGCACCCGCTCGTCGAGCAGTTTCTTGAACGTGGCGCGGGGGTTCACCCCGGCCAGCAGGGGCCGCGCACTAGACAACCCGGTGCGCTGCACGCCGGCGGCGAGGCCGACGTTGAGGAACACGACGGTGTGCTCGGCCAGCCGCGCGCGGGTGCCCGGGGTGAGCGGGGCGCCGCCGCCGAGGGACAGCACGCCCTCGTGCTCCGCCAGCGCCGTCGTGACCGCTGCTTCTTCCAGCGCGCGGAAAGCGGGTTCGCCGTCTTCCGCGAAGATGTCGGCGATGCTGCGCCCGGTGCGCGCGACGATGTCGTCGTCGCTGTCGCGGAATTCGACGCCGAGCGCCTTGGCGAGCAGCGGGCCGACGGTGCTCTTGCCCGAGCCGGGCGGGCCGACGACCACCGCGCGAGGGCTCACCACCGCTCCTCGAGGGCCTTCAGGTACGCCTCGGCGTTGCGCTTGCTCTCGGCGAGGGAGTCGCCGCCGAACTTCTCGAGCGCGGCGTCGGCGAGGACGAGCGCCACGACCGACTCGAGCACGACACCGGCGCGCGGCACGGCGCAGACGTCCGACCGCTGGTGGATCGCGACGGCGGGCTCGCCGGTCTTGACGTCCACTGTGGACAGTGCTTTGGGGACGGTCGAGATCGGTTTCATCGCGACGCGCACCCGCAGCGGCTCGCCGTTGGTGATGCCGCCTTCGAGGCCGCCAGCGCGGTTGGACCGGCGGGTGACGCCGACCGGGCCGGTGCCGCGGTCGATCTCGTCGTGGGCCTGGCTGCCCCAGCGGCGGGCGGTGGTGAAGCCGTCGCCGACCTCGACGCCCTTCATGGCCTGGACGCCCATCAGAGCGCCGGCGAGGCGGGCGTCGAGCCGGCGGTCCCAGTGGACGTGGGAGCCGAGGCCGGGCGGGAGGCCGTAGGCGAGGACCTCGATCACGCCGCCGACGGTGTCGCCCGCCTTCCGCACGGCGTCGACCTCGGCGACCATGGCGTCGGTGCCCTCCTGGCTGAAGGCGCGCACCGGGCTTTCGTCGATGGCGGCGAGGTCGCCCGGCTTCGGGAGGGGCCCCTCGGGCGCGTCCGCGCCGCCGATCGAGACGACGTGGCTGAGGATCTCGACGTCGAGCAGCTGCTTGAGGAAGTTCCGCGCGACGGTGCCGAGCGCGGTCCGCGACGCCGTCTCGCGGGCGCTGGCGCGCTCGAGGACGGGGCGGGCCTCGTCGAAGCCGTACTTCTGCATGCCGGGCAGGTCGGCGTGGCCGGGGCGGGGACGGGTGAGCGGTTCGTTGCGCGCGAGGCCTTCGAGGATCTGCGGGTCGACGGGGTCGGCCGCCATGACCTGCTCCCACTTGGGCCACTCGGCGTTCTCGATCTGGATCGCGACCGGGCCGCCCTGGGTGAGACCGTGGCGGACGCCGCCGAGGAAGTCGATGTGGTCGGTCTCGAAGCCCATCCGCGGGCTGCGCCCGAAGCCGAGGCGGCGCCGGGCGAGCTGCTCGGTGACGTCGGCGGTGGTGACGCCGACGCCGGCGGGCATGCCTTCGAGCACGGCGGCCAGCGCGGGTCCGTGCGATTCACCTGCGGTGATCCAGCGCAACATGGGCTCAATCCTGTCACGGGGGCCGGGGCCGCCCGAAGAGTGTTCCGGTCATGGCGCACCCGGGAAGAGGGCGCACAGCCAGGTGGCGGCGAGGAGGCCGGGGCCGTGCGGCACGCGGGGGCCGCTGAAGGGAGCAGCGGGGCGTGGGGTGGGCGCTGGTCGGGAGGCGGGTGTGGGCCTGGGGCGGTGCAGGTCGGCCGACGCAGCGGGCTCGGCGGGGCGCGGATCGGGCACCGGTCGCGGGTCGACTACCGCGGGGTGCAGGGCCGTTGCCCGGCGTGCTCGGGCGGTTGCCCGCCGTTGGCGCGCGCTCATCGCGATCGCGAGGGCCAAGCTGAACACCGCGGCCAGGACCGCCGCCAGCGCGAGGGCGGGCCAGCCGGCCGCTCCCAGGACCATCCCCAGGCTGCCGGACAGCTTGACGTCGCCGGCGCCGAGGCTGCCCGGTGCCAGACGGGCCACCAGCGCATGCGCGCCGCCGAACAGGAGGGCTCCCGCGGCCGCGCGCACCGCCAACGAGGGGCCGCCACCACCCAGAGCCGCCGCTCCGATCGCGGCGCCGAAGAGCGGATACGCGGGCAAGGTGAGCACATCGGGGAGGCGCAGGTGACGTAGATCGGCAAGGACGAGGGGGACGGCGACGATCGTGAGGACGACGGGGATCGGCAGCCACCACGCCGGCCAAGCCCCGGACGCCCAGCGGACGGCGGTCACGGCCGTCGCGAGCGCGGTCACGACGGCCGCTAGCTTGCGCGGGATCGGGGCCCGGGCTCGGTTGAGCGCACGGGCGGTGACGGGTGCGGTGGCCGCCGCGGCGGCGACGAGCAAGATCGGAAAAGGCATGAACCCAGGCTGCCGCGAACCGGCTGACCAGGGCAAATGTCGAGCGTCGCGAAAGGACCGTTCGCGACGTTCCGCGCCGCGTTTCACTCCTGTGGGCGACAACCGCGGCAGGCGGCACACGGGTGACGGACCCGCCCAAGCCGAGGCAGCATGGGCGACAACCGCCACGAACGGCCCGCGGGTGGCAGACCCGGCCAAGCCGCGGAGAGGCGGAAAAGCAAGGGGCTCGTCCGGGACCCCCTGCGTCCCGGACGAGCCCCACCCCGGTCACAACGTCAACCGCAGCAACGGGCGCCCACTCCCCCCGCGCACCTCCAACGCCGCCAAATCCGTCCGCTTCAACGCTGTCCCGATCACGATCCGGGCCGTGTTGTCCGGGACCGCCTTCCACGTCGCCAGCTGCGTCTCCGCCCCGGAATGCGAGATCGCCACCAGCACGTAGTCGCCGCCGCTGCGGCCGCCCGTGTAGCTGCACGACATGTCGACCTGCGTGCCCCACTCGAACGCGTCCAGGCGGGCGTCCGCGCGGACCGGGAACTGGCCCAGCGCCGTCATCGCGATCCCCGGGGACGGGGAAGGCGCCGACGCCACCACCGCCAGCGCCACGCACGCCGAGACCGCCAGCGCCGCCGACGCGGACGTCACCGCCAAGCGGATCCGGCGACCCCGGCGGACGCGGCGGAGCACCCTCGGCAGCAGGTCCGGCGGGGGCGGCGACAGCTCGGGCGCGACCGCCGGTGCGTCGACCCTGGCCAGCAGCCCCGGCAGCCCCGCCAGGTCGCGCACCGAGGCCGCGCAGCGGTCGCACGTCCTCAAATGCTCCTCGAAGCGCCGGCGGTCCTCGGGGGACAGCGCCCCGAGGACGTACGCCGCGTCGAACGTCGCGAACGGGTCCTCGCTCACTGGGTCACCCCCCTCTCCTCGAGCACCAGGCGCAGGGCGCGCAACGCGTAGTGCGTGCGCGACTTGACCGTCCCTTCGGCCACTCCCAGCCGCTGTGCCGCGTCCGCCACGGAATAGCCCTGGAAGTAACACAGCACCAGCACCTCGCGGTGCCGCTCCGACAGCTCCGCGAGCGCCTCGGCCACCAGCCAGCCCTGGACCGCGCGGTCGGTCCCGTCCGCGACCGCCCGTTCCGGCGGTTGGTCGGTCACGACCTCCGAGCGGGCCGACGCCGAGCGCCAGCCGTCGATCGCGATGCGCCGCGCGACCGTGAACAGCCACGCCCGCGCCGAGCCCGTCGACTGGTCCAGCACCGTCGTCGACCGCCACGCACGCAGCAGCGTCTCCTGGACGACGTCCTCGGCCCGGATCCGGTCCCCGGACGTCAGGTGGAGCGCGTACGACCACAGCGCGGCCGCGTGCTCCTCGTGGAGCGCGCGCATCAGCGCGTCTTCGGCGACTTCCCCCACGAACTCAGGCCGAGACCCGGCGCCGGTCCTTCACGAACAGCAGCGCGAGGCCGCCGACGATGCAGACCGCCTCCGTGATCACGCCCCAGTACTCCGGCTGGCTGTTGAACTGGTCGTGGTTCCCGGCGAACCCGACCGTCGCGGCCAGCACGTACGCGCCGAGCGTCAGGACGCCGAACCCGACCGCGCCCAGCGCCGGCAGCCAGTGCCGCCAGGCCAGCACCGCGATCGCGATGACCAGGCCGCCGATCGCGTCGAGCAGGAACAACGGCCCGACGATCCCCGGGTAGTCCTCGGTCCACAAGAAGTAGTGCACGCCCGCCGAGCCCAGCAGCGCGGCCGCCACGACGATGCGCAGAACCCAACCCACCATGATCGTTCCTCCACTCCACACCCACTCGGGTACATACACGGAACAGGGGCCGTTCGGGTTCACCGCGGATTGAACCGATGCGGTGCCGATCTCGTTCATAAGGGCATGACTGCCGAACTGCACTCCCGCCGCACCGTCCTGACCACGGGTGCCGCCGTCGCCGGTGCCGCCGTCGGCGCCGTCGCGCTCACCGCCTGCTCGTCGGACGACGCCAAGTCCGGGACCGCGCAGGCGCCGATCGCCGCCGGGACGCCGCTGGTCGCGCTCGCCGACGTCCCGGTCGGGCAGGCGAAGGCCGCCAAGGCCCCGGACGGCTCCGACGTGATCGTGGCCCGGACGTCCGAGTCCGCCTGCGCCGCCTTCAGCGCGATCTGCACGCACCAGGGCTGCACGGTCACGCCGAAGGGCGCCGACCTCGTCTGCCCGTGCCACGGCTCGGTGTTCAACGCCCTCACCGGGGAGGTCAAGCAGGGCCCGGCGAACAAGCCGCTGCCGAGCGTGCCGGTCAAGGTCGAGAACGGGAAGGTCGTCGCCGGCTGACGAGCCGGCAACGCCGGAGAGCCCTTGTGGACGGACACCGTCCACAAGGGCTCTCCGTGTGACAGAAGGAACTCAGGCGTCCCAGCCGAAGAGCTTCTCGCCGGCCGCGACGTCGCGTTCGGCGTCCAAACCGGACAGCACGTCCGCCGAGGCGTCCAGCGCTACGACCGGCACGATCGCCGAATAGCCCGCGGCGGTCACCGCTTCCGGGTCCCAGCTGACGATCGGCTGGCCGGCCCGCACCTGCTCGCCCTTGACGACGTGCAGCGTGAAGCCCTCGCCCTTCTCCTTGACCGTGTCGATCCCGAGGTGGACCAGCACGGCCTTGCCGTCCTCGGTCGCGACCACGTAGGCGTGTGGGTGCAGCGTCGCGACCGTGCCGTCGACCGGCGCGACCGCGTCCGACCGCCCGCCCGAGGGCTGCACCGCGATGCCCGGACCCACCATGGCCTGCGCGAACACCGGGTCCGGGACCTCGGTGATCGGCACCACGCGCCCGGCGACCGGGCTGAGGATCTCCAGGCTCACAGCAGGTCCTCGATGTCGCTGGCGATCGTGTCCGCCTCCGGCCCGACGATCACCTGCAGCGCCGTCGACCCCATCTTGACGACCCCCATCGCGCCGGCCTTCTTCAGCGCCGCCTCGTCGACGAGGCTCATGTCCTCGACCTCGCAGCGCAGCCGCGTGATGCAGCCCTCGATCTCGGTGAGGTTCCCCGTGCCGCCGAGTGCGGCGAGGATCTTTTCGGGCCTGTCATCCGCCATCGCGGTCTCCTTGATCACTGTTTGTTCCCAACCTGACGCGAACCGCGTGTCCACCTGTACTACGCCGTTCGTCGGCATGCACCCCGCCGCGGGCCACGAACGGATAACGGTGGTTGACACCCGTCCGCACGGCGGAGCATCCTGCCCCATCAGATCATTGGTCTAGACCGGAACGTACCAATGTTCCCGGCCGGACGCGAGCACCGGTCCCCGGTGCGACAGAAACGAGGAGGGTGACGCCGATGAGCGCGGCCGCGCACGTCCCGCCACCCGACCGGGTCGTCAACGGGCCCACGCCCAAGCACGCCCAGCTGCGCGAGATCCTCCGCCGCACGGTGGAACGGGAGCTCCCGCCCGGCGCGCCGATCCCGTCGGAACGCGAGCTCGCACAGCGCTACGGCGTGTCGCGGCTCACGGTCAGATCGGCGATCGGCAAGCTGGTCGAGGAGGGCCTGCTCGCCCGGGTGCGCGGCAAGGGCACCTTCACCGCCGCCCGGCGGATGGAGCTGCAGCTGTACCTGATGTCGTTCACCGACGACATGCGGCGGCGGGGGCTGACCCCGACGACCGAGGTGGTCTCCGCGGCCACCGAGGTCCCGCCCACCGCGTCGGCGCACGCCCTCGGCCTCGCCGAGGGCGCCCCCGCGCACCACCTGGTGCGGTTGCGCCACGCCGACGGCGTGCCCCTGGCCGTCGAACGGGGCTGGTACCACGCGGGCCGGGCTCCCGGCCTGCTCGAGCTCGACCTGACCCAGTCCATCTACGCGCAGCTGGCCGAGACGTACGACGTGCGTCCCGACCAGGCGTGGCAGACGGTCTGGGCCGAAGGAGCGGACCGCGAGACGGCCCGGTTGCTCGGCATGCGCGCCGGCAGCCCCCTGCTCGTGTTCCGCCGGGTCTCCAGCGCAGGCGGGGACCCGATCGAAGACATCACGTCCTGGTACCGGGGAGATCACTACCAGGTGACCATGCAGTTGGACCGGAACACCCCGGAACCCGGTCAACCACCCCACTATGGAGGTTCCAGATGAGCTCCACCACCGCGGAGGGGGCGAAGAAGAGCGGCGGCGGCCTCGCCGGTCTTCAGCGCTTCGGCCGTAGCCTCATGCTTCCGATCGCCACCCTCCCGGCGGCCGGCCTGCTGAACCGGTTCGGTCAGGACGACCTGCTCGGCAAGGACGGCCTGGGCTGGGACAAGGTCGCCGCGGTCATCGGCGCCGCGGGCAACGCGCTCTTCGACTGGCTGCCGCTGCTCTTCGCGATCGGTATCGCCGTCGGTTTCGCCCGCAAGGGCGACGGCTCGACCGCGGTCGCCGCGGCGGTCGGCTGGGTCGTCTTCAACCGGGTGATCCAGGCGATCGCCCCGATCAGCAGCCAGACCGGCTACAAGCCGAGCTGGGACGGCTCGCCGCTGCACTGGCCCTACAGCGTCCTGACGGGCATCGTGGCCGGCATCGTCGCCGCCCTGCTTTGGCAGCGGTACCACCGGATCAAGCTTCCCGCCTGGCTGGCGTTCTTCGGCGGACGGCGGTTCGTCCCGATCATCACCGCGTTCACCATGATCATCCTCGGCGTGCTCTTCGGCCTGGTCTTCAAGTACGTCGACGCCGGTATCCAGAACCTCGGCGAGGCGATCGTCGGCGCTCCGGTCGTCGGTGGCGGCATCTACGGCTTCTTCAACCGCCTGCTCATCCCGGTCGGTCTGCACCAGCTGCTGAACGTCCCGGTGTGGTTCATCTTCAACGGCGGCGACCTGACCAACTTCTTCAACCACGTGCAGGGCTCGGGCACGTTCATGACCGGGTTCTTCCCGGTCTTCATGTTCGCCCTGCCCGCCGCGGCGCTCGCCATCTGGCAGACCGCGCGCCCGGCGCAGAAGAAGGTCGTCGGCGGTGTGATGATCGCGGCCGCGCTGACCTCGTTCATCACGGGTGTCACCGAGCCGATCGAGTTCTCGTTCATGTTCGTCGCGTGGCCGCTGTACATCTTCCACGCGATCATGACCGGCATCACGCTCGCCGTGGTCAACGCCCTGGGCATCAAGCTCGGGTTCTCGTTCTCCGGTGGCGCGATCGACTTCGCGCTCAACTCGAGCCTGGACACCGCGCACAAGGCCTGGCTGCTCATCCCGATCGGCCTCGTCCTCGCGGTGATCTACTACTTCGTGTTCCGGTTCGTCATCACGAAGTGGAACCTGCGGACGCCGGGCCGCGAGGACGACTCGATCGAGGCGGACCTCGAGCGGACTTCCGCGAAGTAACATCAGCACCGACGTAACCCCTGTTTGACGAGAGGACGAACATGCCGGAGAAACGCGTCGCCGTGGCGAGCAAGGTGGGCCTGCACGCCAGGCCGGCCGCGCTGGTGGCGAAGGCGGCCGCGGCGCAGCCCGTCGCGGTGCAGATCGCCAAGGCCGGCGGGAGCCCGGTGGCCGCCGGCAGCGTGCTCAACCTGATGACGCTCGCCGCCGGGTACGGCGACGAGGTCGTCATCAGCGCCGAGGGCGAGGGCGCCGAGGAGGCCGTGGAAGCGGTCGCCCAGCTGGTCGCCACCGACCTCGACGCCTGAGCAGTACCCCGCGAAGGCCTTCGCACCGGTCCCCGACACCGGTGCGGGGGCCTTCGCGGCGTTTCGTAGGCTGGACGCATGGAAAGCGTGCGCTTGGTCGGGGACTGGCCGGTGGACAACGCCGCGACGGCCGTGGTTTCCGCGGACGGAACCGTCGTGGGCAGCCACGGCGACACCGCCCGGAAGTTCCGGCTGGCCTCGGTCAGCAAGCCGCTCACCGCCTACGCCGCGCTCATCGCGGTCGAAGAAGGCGTCGTCGAGCTGGACACCCCGGCCGGGCCCGAGGGCTCGACCGTGCGGCACCTGCTGGCCCACACCTCCGGCCTCGGGTTCGACGCGCACAAGGCCATGGCCGCGCCCGGTACGCGGCGGCTCTACTCCAACGCCGGGTTCGAAGAACTCGCCGACGCGCTGGCCGAGCACTCCGGCATCCCCTTCGCGCAGTACCAGGCCGAAGCGCTCTTCGCGCCGCTCGGTATGACGAGCACCACGCTCGACGGGTCGCCCGCCGCCGACGTCGTGTCCACTGTGGACGACCTGGCCGCGTTCGCCGCCGAGCTGCAGTCCCCCAAGCTGCTCGACCCGGCCACCGTCGCCGGGGCGACGAACGTCGTGTTCCCCGGCCTGTCCGGGGTGCTGCCCGGGTTCGGGCACCAGAAGCCGAACGACTGGGGCCTCGGCTTCGAGATCCGCGACCACAAGAGCCCGCACTGGACCGGCGCGAACAGCTCGCCGCGCACCTTCGGGCACTTCGGCCAGTCGGGCACGTTCCTCTGGGTCGACCCGGACGCGGGCGCGGCCTGCGTCGCGCTGACCGACCGCGCGTTCGGCCCGTGGGCCGCCGAGGTCTGGCCGCGCTACACCGACGCCGTGCTGGCGGAATTGAGCGCGTGAAGCCGCTCCTCGCCGCGCTGCTGCTCCTGCTCGCCGCCTGCAGCGCCCCTGCGACGGCACCCGCTCCCCCGCCTCCTTCACCGGCCGCCGAGACCGCTCCGCCGGCGCTCGGGACGAACGGCGCCGCCGTGCCGGTGCTGCGCTGGACGCCGTGCCACGGGAAGTTCCAGTGCGCGGCCGCGGCCGTGCCGCTGAGCTACCGCGAGCCCCGCGGTCCGGCGATCACGCTCTCGGTGATCCGGTTGCCGGCGGGCGACCCGGCGCGGCGGCTCGGCTCGCTGTTCTTCAACTTCGGCGGCCCGGGCACCGACGGCGTCGGCGAGCTGACGCGGTTCGCCGACCGCTACCCCGCCGAGGTCCGGGCCCGGTTCGACCTGGTGAGCTTCGACCCGCGCGGGATCGGCGGGTCCGCGCCGGTCAGCTGTCCCGGCGCCGACCACGCGCCCGCGCCGGGCTCGCCGCTGCGGCAGCCGGACGCGTTCTTCGCGGCGAGCGCCGCGACGGGCCGGGCCTGCGCCGCGTCGGGTGCCTTGCTGAGTCACCTGTCGACGGCGAACGTGGCCCGCGACCTGGAGCTGCTGCGCCAAGCCGTCGGCGACGCGACGCTGAACTTCTACGGCTACTCCTACGGCACCTACCTGGGCGGCACGTACGCGAACCTGTTCCCGGACAAGGTGCGCGCCCTGGTCCTCGACGGCACGCTCGACCTGGTCGCGAACGCCACCGGCAAGCCGGGGCAGGAGAAGGAACCCGTCGACGTCCGCGCCGACGTCGCCGGGGCGCAGCAGCAGGAACTGGACCAGTTCTTCGCCGTGTGCGCGGCGGCCGGGCCGAAGTGCGCGTTCTCCGGCGGTGACCCGAAGGCGAAGTTCGCCGGGATCTTCGCGCGGGCCTCGCGCACCACGGGCGTCGGCTCGCTGATGCGGACGGTCGACAGCGCGCTGTACCAGTCCGGCCGGTGGAAACGGCTCGCGCAGACCCTTTCCGCGATGCCGGCGGACTCCGGCCCCGCCTCGCCGGTGCTCGACCCCTACGTGCCGACGCACTCCGCGGCGTTCCTGGCGGTCCAGTGCGTCGACAGCGACAACCCGTCGTCGCCGGCGGACTATGCGGCGCTGGCGGCTCGCGAAAGCGTGCGTCAGCCGTACTTCGGGCTGGGGTCGGTGTTCTCGATGGCCCAGTGCGTGGGCTGGCCGGCGCACGACGCCGACCGGTACACGGGGCCGTGGAACCGGGCACGGAAGAACCCGGTCCTGGTGCTGAACAACCGGTTCGACCCGGCTACGCCGTTGCACAACGCCCAAGCGACGGCGGCCGAGCTGGGCGACGGCAGGGTGCTCGTCGTCGACGGGTTCGGCCACACGTCACTGGACGCGCCGAGCGCGTGCGCCTCGGCGGCCGTGACGCGGTACCTGACGGACCTGGCGGCGCCGGCCGAAGGGACGACCTGCGCGCCGGACGTCGTCCCGTTCTCGTGAGTAAGAAACAGTGTTCCAACCCTGTTTCTCACTCACGACCAGCGGGGGCGGGCGGTTCAGCCGAACGGACGCCTCACCAGGGTCTTTGGACCCTGCCCGGCGGGGGTTCCGGGTGGTGTCATGGTTCTCGTGCGGGCCCGCCGCCGGGCCGGTGCGGGGACCTCGGGCCCCGGCGGGCCGCACGCCTACTCCATCAGCCGGATCGGTTCCCCCGCCTGGTAGGCCGCGATGTCCTCGACCGCGTCGCCGTAGAAGATTTCGTACGTCTCGCGGGCGACGAACCCCAGGTGCGGCGTCAGGACGGCGTTGTCGAGCGTCCTCAGTGGATGGTCGGCGGGGAACGGCTCGACGTCGTAGACGTCCAGCGCCGCCGCCCGGATCTCCTTGCGCCGCAAGGCGTCCACCAGCGCGGCTTCGTCGACGATCGGGCCGCGCGAGGTGTTCACCAGGAGCGCGCTGGACTTCATCGCGGCGAGCTCGGCCGCGCCGACCAGACCGCGGGTGCGTCCGCTGAGCACCAGGTGGATCGACAGCACGTCCGAGCGGGCGAACAGGTCCTCTTTGGACACCGCCGTCACGCCGTGCGGATCCGCCTTCTCCGGCGTGAGGTTCTGGCTCCAGGCGATGGTTTCCATGCCGAAGGCCTGCCCGATCTTCGCCGCGCCGGCCCCGAGGCGGCCGAGGCCGAGCAGGCCGAGCGTCTTGCCGTGCAGCATGGTCCCGACGGTCGTCTGCCACCCGCCTTCCCGCATGGACCGGAACTCCTGCGGCAGGTTCCGCGACGCGGCCAGGATGAGCGCCCACGTGTGCTCGGCGGTCGGCTGGCCGAGGTACCCGGTCTTCGACACGACGACGCCGTTGCGCTTGGCCGCCGGGACGTCGATGGCGGCGTTGCGCGGGCCGGTGCTGACCAGCAGCTTGAGGTCGGGCAGCCGGTCGAGCACCGCGGCCGGGAAGCGGGTGCGCTCACGCATCGCGACGACCACTTCGAAGCCCCGCAGCTGCTCGACGACGTCGGTGAGGGGCTCGGTGAAGACCGTTATGTCGGCCTTCAACGAGTCCCAGTCACCGAAGGTCAGAGCGACGTCCTGGTAGTCGTCGAGGATCGCGATGCGCATGATCTCACCGTAGTGGCACCAGTGCGTCCACGCGTCCTTCGTGCCACCGCCTGGGATGACGTGAATGACTCATTCATGTCGCCTGACGACAGGAATGAGTCATTCACGTCACTTGGGGAGCCCGGCCGATCAGCCGCGCGGGACGAAGACGTCCACGCGGACCAAGTGGTGGTCGGAGGCGTCGTTCAGCCGGGCCAGCGGGTCGGCCGGCACCGGCCAGAACACCTCCGCGTGCCAGGGCAGCAGGCCCTTCGACGGCAGCACGTAGTCGGTCCGCAGGTTGCCCGGCGCGACGTCGTTGAAGTCGCCCGTGTCGTAGAACGGGTCGCTCTGCTGCCCCACGTTCGCGCCGCCCTGGGCCTGCGCGGCCAGCACCGCGCCGCGGCTGCCCGGGTGCGTCTGGATCACGCGGCGCGCGTTGAGCAGCTGGTCGATCGCGCCCGGGACGCTGTCGCCGTCGAGCGGGTCGGAGTTGTTGTCGCCCGCGACCACGAACCGCTCCGACGCTCCCAGGCCGCCGTGGTGGCCGCGGTCGTCGTGGATGTATCCGCCCTTACCCGGCGTCACGTAGTCCCCCCAGAAGCGGATCTCGTCGTTGTTGCGGGTGCCGTTGCGGTCTTCCGGGCCGTCGAAGCTCGGCGGCGTCGGGTGCGAGACGAGGAAGTGCACGGTCGAGCGGCCGATCTTCAGCGGCAGGTCCCAGTGCGACTTCGACGACAGCCGCAGCACGTTCAGCTCCGCGGCGTCGTACCAGTCGTGCGGCGCCGGCGTGGCCGGGTCGTCCGGCAGCAGCGCGCCCGGCATGTCCTTCCAGAGGAACTTCTGGAACGTCCGGACGTGCGCGAGGTCGATGGGATACTTCGACAGGACGAGCAGGCCGTACTGGCCCTCGAAGGTGCCGAAGCCCTGGGCGTCGTTGCCGCCGCCGACCGTGCCGCTGCGGTCGAGGTCGAAGCCCGTCGGGACGCCCGTGTTGACCGGCGCGGTGTAGGCGTACGGGTAGTCGATCGGCTTGGCGCCGTTCTGCCCGACGGCCAGGTAGTTCTTCCGGAACAGGTCCGCGGCGGCGTTGCCCGGCACGTAGTCGAACTCGTTGATCAGCTGGACGTCGGCGCGGTTGCGCTGGACGACCTCGGCGACTTCGCGCGCCTGGGCGTCGTCCGGCGTCGAGAGGTCGGTCACCAGCTGCCCGGCGGCGGCGCGGTTCAGCGAAGCGTTGAAGGTGGCGAAGCGGACGTTCTGCCCGAAGCCGGCGGAAGCGGTGGCGGGGACGAGCAGGGCGACGAGCACGGCCACGGACAGGCCGGCGGCGAAGCGTTTCACGGTCTTACCTCCCAGTCGGCGGTCACCCTATGCCGGATTCCGCCCGTCCGGGTGAGCACCAGGTGAACGAATCCCCTTCTTGAACACGTTCGAAACCGGCTACCGTGCCGCACGTGGCCAAGAGCGAGGAAACGCGGTCCCTGATCGTCACGACCGCGATGCGGCTGTTCATCGAGAACGGCTACGACCGCACGACCATGCGCGCGATCGCCGCCGAAGCGGGCGTCTCGGTCGGGAACGCGTACTACTACTTCTCGTCGAAAGAACAGCTCATCCAGGGTTTCTACGACGAGATCGCCCGGCAGCACCTCGACGCCGCCCACGCCCGGATCGACGGCGAAAGCGCCTTCGCGGCCCGGCTGAAGACCGTGCTGCTGTGCTGGCTGGACGTCGCCGCGCCCTATCACCGCTTCGGCACGCAGTTCTTCGTCAACGCGGCCGACCCGGAGTCGCCGCTGAGCCCGTTCAGCGACGACTCCTCGGCCGCCCGCGAAGCGTCGATCGGCCTCATGCGCGACGTCGTCGACGGATCCGACGTCAAGCTCGATCCGGAGCTTCGCACCCAGCTGCCGGAACTGCTGTGGCTCTACCAGATGGGCGTGGTGCTGTACTGGGTCCACGACCGCTCGGCCGGCACGAAGCGCAGCCGGATGCTGGTGGAGCGCAGCGTTCCGCTGATCGCGCGGCTGGCCGCGCTCTCCCGGCTGCGGGTGTTCCGCCCGGTCAGCCGGGAGATCGTGGACCTGATCCAGGACCTCGCTAAGCGGGACTGACCGCCCGGAAGTAGAGGAACCGCGGCTTGGTCCGCAGGTTCGCGTCCCACTTCGGGTCGGCTTCGGCCGCCTCCGGGGCCGGCATCGGCTCGACCAGCTTGTCGACGGCGAAACCCGCGTCACGCACCGCCTGGAACGTCCAGCTCAGCGGGCGCCGGTAGAAGCGGACCCGCCGACCGGGCGGGAACTCGTCTTCGAGCAGTTCCAGCTCGAAGTAGTTCTCCTTGCCGAACCAGCGCCAGTCCTCACCCGGGTGGTGCACCGAAAACGCCAGCGCTCCCCCGGGCTTGAGGATCCGGCGGAATTCGGCGAGCGCCGGTCCCCAGTCCTTCAGGTAGTGCAGGACGAGCGACGCCGTGATCACGTCGATCGAGCCCTCTTCGAGGTCGAGGGGGCGGGTCACGTCCGCGACCTCGAAGCGCGCCACGTCGCCGAACTTCCGCCGGGCCAGGGAAACCAGCGCCGCGCTCGCGTCGACGCCCAGGACGTCCGCGCCGCGCTCGGCCAGCAACGCGCTCAGGTGCCCCGCCGCGCAGCCGACGTCCAGGACGCGCCGGCCCGACACGTCGCCGGCCAGGTCGAGGATCGCCGGGCGGTCGTAGAGAGCGTTCGTCACGGACTTCTCCGCGTGCGACGCGTAGTCCTGGCTGAACGCGTCGTACTGCGCCGCCCGCGCCCGGCCGAGGATTTCTTCGATCACCTCGGTCTTCGCGTCGGCGTAGTGCTGGATGTACTTCCACTCCTTCGCGGCGAGTTCACGCTTCTTCGCCGCGTACAGGTCACGCTCCTCCGGGTGCGCGCGCATCCGGTCGCGCAGGAGCCGGTAGCGCTCGGCCTGGCCGTTGCCGGGCGAGTACACGTGCAGGTTGACGTTGGTGTCCGGGCCCTTGAAGCAGCGGTGCTTCTCCCAGTCCGGCTCGCGGATGACGAGCCGGTAGCCCGCCGCCTCCAGCGCGGGGACGTAGGTGTCCTCGGCACCGGAGTCCGGCACCTCGAGGAGGATGTCGACGCACGGCTTGGCGCACAGGCCCGGCACCGAGGTCGACCCGACGTGCTCGAGAACGAGCACCTGGTCGCCGAGCACGCCCCGGATCCGCTCGGCCTCGCGCTCGAAGAGCTTCGGCCACTCCGGGTCGTAGTCGACGAGCAGGACCGTGGAGTTGAGCTGCGGCGCGTCGCCGCCCACCCACCCCGACTCGATCTCGGTCTCGCGCAACGCTTCTTGGCTGGTCATTCCGGTTGACCCCCTTCTTCAAGGCAGTCCGCCAGAATATCGGCCGGCGCAACCGGTTTTCAGGAGATCGGCAGCGGCAGCAGGTTCCCGGTCGCTTCGCGCAGCGCGTCCCGCATCGCCGCGCGCGGGGCCGGCCGCCCGGTGAAGTGCTCGGCCTGCCCGAACGCCTGGTGCAGCAGCATGTCCAGCCCGGTCGCGAGCCGGCCGCCCCGCGCCGCGACGGCCTCGGCCAGCGGCGTCGGCCACGGGTGGTAGATGACGTCGAGGACGTGCGCGACGCCCGCCAGCTCGGCCGCGTGCGGGGCGACCGCGTCCGGCGGCACGGTGTTCACCAGCACCGCGGAGGACCCCAGAGAGGCGAAGTCCGCGTCAGCCCAGCGAAGCACGTCGACATCGAGCGAAGCCCGCTTCGCCGCGTCGAGGGTTTCGCCGGCGCGCGCGGGTTCTCGCACGACGAGCCGCACCTGCCGCACGCCGAGCGCCGCGAGCCCGACGACCGCCGCGGCCGCCGTGCCGCCAGCGCCGAGCACCACCGCGGTGTCCGACGGCGCCGGCTCGTAGCCGCCCGCCGCCCGCAGCGCGCCCGTGACGCCGTCGACGTCGGTGCAGTCCGCGAGCCAGCCCTTCGCCGTGCGGACCAGGGTGTTGGCCGCGCCGACCGCGGTCGCGCGCGGGGTCACCTCGTCCGCGTGGTCCAGCGCCGCGCGCTTGCCCGGCATGGTGACCGAGAGCCCGGCCCACTCCGGGCCGAGGCCGTCGACCAGGCCCGGCAGCTCCTCGGCGCTCGTCTCGATGCGCTCGTACGTCCAGCCGGTCAGGCCGAGCGCGGCGAACGCGGCGCCGTGCAGCACCGGGGACAGCGAGTGCGCCACCGGCTTGCCGAGCACGGCGGCGCGGCGCGGCTCAGAAGACACCACGTTGCTGGGCCAGCTTGACGTTGGCCTTGTGCTCGTCGAACGTGACCCCGAAGCAGGAGAGGCCGTTCTTCTCGCACTTGACGAAGTAGACCCACTCCCCGGCCGTCGGGTGCACCGCCGCCTGGATGGCGTCGGCGCTGGGCACCGAGATCGGGGTCGGGGTCAGGCCCGTGTTCTTGTAGGTGTTGTACGCCCCGGCCCGGTTCCGGTCGTCGTCGTTGGTCGCCAGCGTCGGGCGGTCCAGCACGTAGTTGACCGTGGAGTCCATCTGCAGCCGCATGTTGCTCGCCAGCCGGTTGTAGATCACCCGCGACAGCTTGCCGAAGTCGGCCTTCACCGCCTCGCGCTCGATGATCGAGGCGATGATCAGCGTCTGGTACGGCGTCATCCCCGGACCGGTCGACTGCGGGCTCAGCCCGGCGTTCTGGATCGCCTCGGTGGAGCTGCGCACCAGCTGCCCGATGATCTCCTGCGGGGACGCGCCCGGCCGGACGTCGTAGAGGCCGGGCGCGATGAGGCCTTCGAGCCGCCGGTCCTTGCGGTCGGCCTTGTTCGCCGGCTCGATGGCCCAGTCGGGCACGCCGAGCGTCTTCAGGTCGGCGCCGTCGACCACCTTGCGCAGGTCGTCGGCGGTCACGCAGGTGCTCTTGCCGTTGATCTGCGCGCAGGACGCCTTCGCCATCAGGCTGTACACGCCGGGCGTGACCTTGCCGTCGGGCTGGGTGATGTCGTCGAACTGCGTGTACGGCCGGATCTCCAGCTGGCCGACCCGCGAGGCCGCGTCGGTGATCCGGTCGACCGCGCTGGCGCCCGACATGTGCGACTTCATCACGTAGAAGCCGTGCTGGATCCGGGCGAGCTTCGGGTTGTCCTCACCGGCCTTGACGAACGCCTTGCCGCTGGCGACGACGCCCGCCGTGGCGAGCTTCGCGCCGATCGCCGACGTCGAATCGCCGTCGTCGACCTGGAACAGCACGTCCCCGTCGCCGGCGCCCTCGAAGTCGTCGTAGCCGAAGATCTTGTTGAAGCCGTAGTAGGCGCCGCCGGCGAGCAGCACGATCACGACGAGCGCGGCGACCCAGCCGAGGGCGCGCTTGCCCTTTTTCTTCTTCTTGCGCGGCTGCTCCGGCTCGTCCTCGTACTCGTCGTACTCGGCGTCGTCGTAGTCCTCGTAGCCTTCGGCGTACTCGTCGTAGTCGTCGTACTCCGCGTACTCGTCGCCCTCGGCGAAGAACTCTTCGGGCTCATCGCGGGCCGGTTCCGCCGGGGCCTGGGCGGGGATGATGTCGGTCGGCGGGTCCTCGCGGACCGGCGGGGGCGGCGGGCGGCGGCGCCGCGGCGGCTCCAGGCCGGGTTCGGGCACGCCGACAGACCGGTCACCCGGCTGGACGGGCCGCCGCGGGGGTTCCGGCGCGCCGCGACGGGGGTCGGCGTCGGGGTCGGGCGCCGCGCGACGCCGGTGCGACTCGGCTTCGTTCGGGTCCGGCGCGGCCCGCCGGCGGCCGGCGGGCGGCTCGACGGCCTCGACCGGCTCGGGCTCGGCCCGGCGACGCCGCCGAGGGCCTTCGTCCGGGGCACCCCGGAGCCGGGCGGCCTGCGCTTCGGCGGCCTCTTCCAGGTCGAGCATCGCCTGGTGGCGGCGGGCCGCGTCGGCTTCGGCCAGCTCTTCGGGACTCGGGCGGCGCCGGCGGGCATCCGCCCCTTCGTCCGGGCTCGGCGCGGGACGGCGGCGGCGCGGCGGCTCCTCGGGGGCCGCGCGGCGGCGCCCTGGCTCGGGAGCCGCGCGACGCGGGGGCGGGCCGTCAGCACCGTCGTCGAGCCCGTGGCGGGCGCGGACGGGGGCCGAGCGCTCGGCTTCCCGGGGGTCGAAGTCGTCGTCGGCCGGGGGCAGCGTGCCCGGCGGTTCGAGGCGGCGACGGCGGCCGGACGGCGGCGCGTCGCGGCGCGGGTCGTAGCCCGGCTCGGGGCGCGCCCGGCGCGACGGCTGGGGCAGCTCGTGGGACCCGCTGTGCCGCGACGGCTGCGGGAGCTCCTGGTACCCGCTCGCGCGGGGATCGGGGCGGGACGGCGGCGGGGTGGCCGGTCCCGGTTCGCGGAGTCGCCTGCGCCCGCGAGGGGGCTCAGGTGGCTGCTCGTTCATCGGTCTCCCTCCCGGGCGCGGTGCGCAGCGGCGGCGTCGATCCAGGCCTGCAGGATCTCCACGGCGGCGGCCTGGTCGACCACCGCACGCTGCTTGCGGCCTTTGACCCCGCGCTGGGAGAGGATGCGGGATGCGGTGACCGTGGTCAGCCGCTCGTCGCCCAGCCGGACCGGCACGGGCGCTATCCGCCCGGCCAGGCGTTCAGAATACGCGATCGCCAGCTCGGCCGCCGGACCCTGGCGGTTGGCGAGCGTTCGGGGCAGGCCCACGATCACCTCGACCACCTCGTGCTCGGTGACGAGGGCGGCCAGCTGGTCCAGATCACTGTCGTCGGTCGCATCGCGGGAGAGGGTAACCAATGGCGACGCCAGCACGGGGGCCGGATCGCTCAGCGCCACCCCGACCCGGACGGATCCGACGTCCACGCCGAGGCGGCGGCCGCGCCCCGGATCGGCCTCTCCCGGCCGGTCCGGGCCACGGTTTCCGCGGTTAACCAATGCCGGCAATCGCCGAACGCAGGGCCGTGACCGCGTCGGCCGCGCCGGCCGGGTTCGTGCCACCGCCCTGGGCCATGTCGGGCTTGCCGCCGCCCCGGCCGCCGATCTGCTCGGCGAACGAGGGGACGAGCTTGCCCGCGGCGATGCCCTTGTCCTGGGCCGCCTTGGTCGTCGCGACGACGAAGCTCAGCTTCTCGCCGGCGGGCGAGAACAGCGCCACCACGCCGGGCCGCGAGCCGAGCCGGCCGCGGATGTCGGAGGCGAGCGCGCGCAGGCCGTTGCCGTCGACGTCCGGGACGACCTCGGCCACCACGGTCACGCCGCCGATCTCCTGCGCCTTGTCGACCAGCGAGCCCGCCGAACCCAGCACCTGCTGGGTCTTGAGCTGCGCGATCTCCTTTTCGGCGTTCTTCAGCCGGCTCAGGACGTCCTCGATGCGGCCGGGTAGCTGGTCCGACGGCACCTTGAACGTGTTCGCCAGCTGCGAGACCAGCAGCTGCTCCTTGCGGACGTACTTCAGCGCGTCGCTGCCGACCAGTGCCTCGACGCGGTGGACACCCGAGCCGATGGAGGCGTCGGAGACGAGCTTGACCAGGCCGAGCTGGCCGATCCGCTCGACGTGCGTGCCACCGCAGAGCTCGCGGGAGTAGTCGCCCATGTCGACCACGCGGACGTCGTTGCCGTACTTCTCGCCGAACAGCGCGACCGCGCCCAGCTCGAGGGCCTTGTCCTTGGTCGTGGTGAAGCTCCGGACCTCGACGTTGGTCTGCAGGTAGTCGTTGACCTCCTGCTCGACCTCGGTCAGCACGTCCGCCGACACCGAGCCGGGGGTGGTGAAGTCGAACCGCATCCGGCCCGGCGAGTTCAGCGAGCCCGCCTGCGCCGCGCGCTTGCCGTACGCGCCGCGGACGGCCGCGTGCACCAGGTGCGTCGCGGAGTGCGAGCGCTCGATGGACAGGCGGCGGTGCGCGTCGACCGAGCCGGTGAGCCTGGTGTCCAGGCCGACCTCGCCGTCGGTGACCTCGACGCGGTGCACGTACAGGCCGGGCACGATCTTCTGGACGTCGAGGACCTTCAGCTCGACGCCGTCGCCCAGCAGCACGCCGGTGTCGGCGACCTGGCCGCCGCTCTCGGCGTAGAACGGCGTCCGGTCCAGGACCAGCTCCGCCTTCTTGCCCGCGGCGACGCTGCGGACCGGCTGCCCGTCTTCGAGCAGCGCGACGACCTTCGCCTCGGCCTGCAGGTCGGTGTAGCCGAGGAACTCGGTCTCGCCGTGCTGCTCCAGGACCTTGCGGTACTCCGAGAGGTCGCCGTGGCCGGTCTTGCGGGCCGCCGCGTCCGCCTTCGCGCGGGTCCGCTGCTCGCTCATGAGCGTGCGGAAACCCTCTTCGTCGACGGTCAGGCCCTGCTCGGCCGCCATCTCGAGGGTCAGGTCGATCGGGAAGCCGTAGGTGTCGTGCAGCTGGAACGCCTTGTCGCCGGCCAGCACGTCCCCGCCGCCGCGCTTGGTCTCCTCGGCCGCCATGTCGAAGATGCGCGAGCCGGAGGTCAGGGTCGAGAGGAAGGCCTCCTCCTCGATCCGGACGACCTCGTTGATCCGGTCGAAGCCGTCGACGAGCTCGGGGTAGGTCGGGCCCATCGTGTCGCGCACGACCTTCGCGAACTCCTGCAGCACCGGCTCCTGCACGCCCAGCAGGCGCGTGGAGCGGACGATGCGGCGAAGGAGGCGGCGCAGCACGTAGCCGCGGCCGTCGTTGCCCGGGGTCACGCCGTCGCCGATCAGCAGGACGCCGGTGCGGGCGTGGTCGGCGATGACGCGGAAGCGGACGTCGTCGGCGTGGTTGGCGCCGTAGCGGCGGCCCGAGAACTCCTCCGCGCGACCGATGACCGGGCGGACGAGGTCGGTCTCGTAGACGTTCTCGACGCCCTGCAGGATCGTCGCCACGCGCTCGACGCCCATGCCGGTGTCGATGTTCTTCGCGGGCAGCTCGCCGAGGATCGGGAAGTCCTTCTTGCCGCTGCCCTCGCCCCGGATGTTCTGCATGAACACCAGGTTCCAGATCTCGATGTAGCGGTCCTCGTCGACGACCGGGCCGCCCTCGCGGCCGTACTCCGGGCCGCGGTCGTAGTAGATCTCCGAGCACGGGCCGCACGGGCCGGGGATGCCCATCGACCAGAAGTTGTCGACCATGTCGCGCGCCTGGATGCGCTCGCCGGGCAGGCCGGTGATCTTCCGCCACAGCCCCGCCGCTTCGGCGTCGTCTTCGTAGACGGTCGCCCAGAGGCGATCCGGGTCGAGGCCGTAGCCGCCTTCGCTCTGGGGCTTGGTGATCAGCTCCCAGGCGTACTCGATGGCGCCTTCCTTGAAGTAGTCGCCGAAGGAGAAGTTGCCGGCCATCTGGAAGAACGTGTTGTGCCGGGTGGTCTTGCCGACCTCGTCGATGTCCGGCGTGCGCACGCACTTCTGCACGGAGGTCGCGCGCGGGTACGGCGGCGGCGCCTCACCGAGGAAGTACGGCTTGAACTGCACCATGCCGGCGTTGACGAACAGCAGGTTCGGGTCGTCGAGGATCAGCGGCGCGCTGGGCACGCGCGTGTGACCCTTGCTCTCGAAATGGCGCAGGAATCGATCGGTGATTTCGTGTGTGTCCACGGGGTCATTCCTTGTTGCTGGTGACGAAGAGGTGGTCGGCGTCGACGGCGGAAGGGTTCCGGGCAGGCCCGGATCAGCCCTCCGCCCGGCGAGCTCGCCGGACCGGGCGCCGGGCGGCGGCCGCGTGGCGCCCCTCGGCGCGGGGCGTGGTCACGCCCGCCCGCTCCTCGACCATGTCGTGCAACTCCTGCTCCCGCTCGTTCATGCCCGCGCGCACCTCGGCGCCGAACGAACCCACGGCGCCGGCCAGCTCGCGCACGGCCTCGCCCAGGTTCGATGCTAACCCGGCCGGAGTGGCCTGACGAGCGGTTTCGGCGGCCTTGCGGGACAGCACGACGCCGGTGACCACGCCGACGCCGAGCCAGAACAGCCGCTTCACTTCGCGGCCTTCTTCGCGGCCTTCAGCGCGCTCTTCTTCTTGCGCGCCTTGATCGCCTTGGACAGGCCGTAGGACAGCGCCGCGGTCTTGACCAGCGGGCCGCCCAGCGTCGCGGTGAACACCGACGCCAGCGCGGAGACGTTGCCGGTGACCGCCTGCGCGTTCGACGTGATCCCGTCCACCCGCTCGAGCTGGGCGTTGACGTGGGTGATCGTCTGGTTCGCGCCGATCAGCAGCGGGTCGGTGTTGCTGTTGGTGCGCTCGATCGCCTCGGTGGCCGCGTCCAGCGTCTTGCCGAGCTTGATCAGCGGGATCGCCAGCAGGACGACCAGCACCACGAATGCTCCTGCGGCGATCAACGCGGCGATCTGCCCTGCCGACACGGGCCCTCCTCGGTTCACGGGTTTCGGGTGCTGGTGAGGTTACCGCCTGGCCGGGTTCCCGACCGTGTCACCCCGCGCGGGCCGGAAAACGCGTCGCCCCGGGCGCTCGCGGGGCGGTACACCTGAGCGATGGGACACGACGACGGACCCGGTCGCCGGGTGCTTTCCGGGCCGGGCGGCGGCGCGGCCGACGTGCTGGCCGCGTTGCCCGGCGCCGACCTGACGACGGTCCAGCTCGAGGTGGCGCGCCGGCGCGCGGCCCGGCTGTCCGGACCCGACGTGCTGCGCCGGCACCGGACCGACCGGTTCGCGGCGCCGAGCCCGCTGCCGTTCGCCCGGCTGCGCCGGGTCGAAGACGCCGTGCTCGGCGCGGCCGCGGACTTCGACCTGGTGGCCCTCTCGCCGCTCGTCCCGCTGGGCACCCATTCGGCGGTGGCCGGAGTGGCCCAGCACCGGGTGGTGCCGACCGGCCGCGGCACCGAGGTCGCCGCGGACCCCACCACCGGCTTGGCCCTGGAGGCGGCGGTCCGGCGCTCGGCGGAGGACGTCGTCCGCCTGGCCACGGTGCAGCGCGTGGTGCGGGCCCAGCAGGTCGCGGCCGGGCTGTTCGCGCACTTCTCCCTTTTCGGCGCGGTGACGGCCGGGCGGGACTCCGGCGATCTGACCTTCGAGCGGCAGCACCTGGCCGAGCACGCCGGATTGCTGGCCGCCGCCTGCCGGGCGCTGGGCGCGACGGAGGTTTCGCTCGCCGTGACCGTGCTGGACCCCCGGTTCGAGGGCCTGCTCGACGCGGTGCCGGACGTGCCCGTCCGCCCGTTCCCGGAGCGCGAAAGCGGCCGAGGTGGGTACTACACCGGCCTCTGCTTCAAGGTGTACGCGTCCTTTGGCGGCGGTGAGCTCGCCGAAGTGGGCGACGGCGGCTTCACGTCGTGGACGCGGAAGTTGCTGGGCAACGCGAAGGAACGCTTCCTGACCAGCGCCCTGGGCGTGGACCGGCTCGCGACACTCCTCCCGGCCTGAAGCGCCCCGAGGCGGCCTTCGGGCGCTTGAGACCCACGGTCAAGAGGACTTGAGCACCGCGCGGTAGAGCGCCGCCATGTCTTCGTCGCCGTGGCCCGCGTCCACCACCGCTTCCAGGTGCGAGAGGACCGCACGGGCCCCTGCCACGTCGACGTCCTCGCCCGCCGCCTCCACCACCAGCCGCGCGTCCTTCGCCGCCAGGCCCGCCGGGAACGACGGCGGGTACTCGCCCGACAGCATCGCGCCGCCCTTCACGTGCGCGTAGCCGACGTCGAGGCCGCCGCCCTCGATCGTCTCCAGGAACAGCGCCGGGTCCAGGCCCAGCGCCCGGGCCAGGCCGAGGCTCTCCGCCGTGCCGTTGGTCAGCGCCAGCACCCACGCGTTCAGCACCAGCTTCAGCCGGCTGCCGTTGCCCGCCGGGCCGAGCCACTGCGTCTTGACGGCGACCGCGTCGAACACCGGCGTGGCCTTGGGACGGGCCTCTTCCGGGCCGGACGCCAGCACCTGCAGCTGCGCCAGCTCCGCCGGCTGCCGGGTGCCGAGCACCGGCGCGTCGACGAACACCACGCCCGCCTTCTCCGCCAGCGCGGCGAGCCGGTCGGTCCAGTCGAGGCCGACCGTGCTCATCTGCAGCCACAACGTGCCCGAAGCGGGCGAAGCCGCCTCGAACGCTTCGGCCACCGCGGGTCCGTCGGCGAGCATCGTCACGAGGGTGTCCGCGCCCTCGGCCGCCGCGGCCGCCGAATCCGCGACCGTCGCGACGTCGGCGAGGGGCTCGGCCTTCGCCCGGGTCCGGTTCCAGACCCGGACGCCGAGGCCCGCCTTCGCGATGTTGGCCGCCATCGGGGCGCCCATGATTCCGGTTCCGAGAAACGCGACGCTCATGCTCTCCACGTGCCCACGGAACGCGCTCAGTAATCGCCCAGCAGGCAGAACGGGTGCCCGGCCGGGTCGGCGTAGACGCGCCAGCCGCGGCCGCCGAGGTCGGGGTCGAGCAGCCGGCCGCCGTTGGCCAGGACGACGTGGTGCGACTCCCGGAAATCGTCCACCTCGAAGTCGAGGTGGAACTGCTGCGGGTGCGCCGGGTCCGGCCAGCGCGGCGGCTGGTGGTCCAGCGCCCGCTGGAACCCGAGGACCATCCCGCCCACGTGCAGCGTCGACCAGTCCTCGTCGACCCGCCAGCGCGGGTCCGGCCGGTCCACCTCGCCGCCGAGCAGGGCCTGGTAGAAGCGGGCGAGCACGACCGGTTCCGGACAGTCCAGGACGATGCACTGCAGCGTCGCGGGCACGGGCACGCCTCCTGCGGGGATCGGGTCACCTTCGAGGGCAGCAGCTTACGAAACCCGATGATCTTGACCGCCTCGGGCCGCGAAGATGATCAGGGTCCGGAGAATCGTCCGCCCGGCTCACCGTTCGCCGCGGATCGTCCGGCGCAGCTTGGGGACGCGCTCGGCTAGGGTGCGCTCGGCGCCGCGCTGGGTGGGCTCGTAGTAGTCCCGGCCGACCAGCTCGTCGGGCGGGTACTGCTGCGCCAGCACGCCTTCCGGGACGTTGTGCGGGTACCGGTAACCCTGCGCGTTGCCCAGCTTCTTGGCGCCCGCGTAGTGCCCGTCGCGCAGCGGCGGCGGAACCGCGCCGGCCAGCCCGGCCCGGACGTCCGCCAAGGCCGCGTCGATGCTCGTGACGACCGCGTTCGACTTCGGCGCGGTGGCCAGGTGGATCGTCGCCTGGGCCAGCGCCAGCCTGCCCTCCGGCATGCCGATGAACTGCACGGCGTGCGCGGCCGCGACCGCCGCCTGCAGCGCGGTCGGGTCGGCGAGGCCGACGTCCTCGCTGGCGTGCACGACCAGCCGCCGCGCGAGGAACCGCGGGTCCTCCCCCGCTTCGATCATCCGGGCGAGGTAGTGCAGCGCGGCGTCCACATCGGACCCGCGGATCGACTTGATGAACGCGCTGATGACGTCGTAGTGCTGGTCGCCGTCACGGTCGTAGCGCACCGCCGCCTTGTCCACAGTGGACTCGACGATGGCGAGGTCGATCGTCTTCGCCTCGGTGGCCGACGCCGCGTCCGCCGCCGCCTCCAGCGCGGTGAGCGCGCGGCGCGCGTCCCCGCCCGCGAGCCGGACGAGGTGGGCGCGCGCGTCCTCGGTCAGCGTCAGCTCGCCGCCGAGGCCGCGTTCGTCGGCGAGCGCGCGCTCGATCAGCTCGGTGATGTCTTCGTCGGTCAGCGGACGCAGCTGCAGCACGAGCGACCGCGACAACAGCGGTGAGACCACGGAGAACGACGGGTTCTCGGTGGTCGCCGCGACCAGCAGCACGGTGCGGTCCTCGACCGCGCCGAGCAGCGCGTCCTGCTGGGTCTTGGAGAAGCGGTGCACCTCGTCGATGAACAGCACGGTGTTCTCGGCATTGTACTGCCGGCGCCGCCGCGCTTCCTCGATGACGCCGCGGACCTCCTTGACGCCCGCCGAAAGCGCCGACATCGCGACGAACCGGCGGCCGGTGGCGATCGAGACGAGGTTGGCCAGCGTCGTCTTGCCCGTGCCGGGCGGGCCGTAGAGCAGCACCGACGCCGGCGCGGCGCCTTCGACGAGCCGCCGCAGCGGGGCGCCTTCGCGCAGCAGGTGCTGCTGGCCGACGACCTCCTCGAGCGAACGCGGCCGCATCCGCACGGCCAGCGGCGAGCTGGCCGGATCCGCCTGCGGTTCGCCCGCGTTCGACGTCGTGCGCTCCGGCGGCGGCGCCACGTCGGCGTTCACGGCGTTGGATGCCGGCTCCGCGGAGAAGAGTGCGTCGCCGGTGAAGAGTTCGTCCTGTGCCACACCGATGACGTTAACCGACGGCACCGACAGAACCACTTGCCCCGGCCCGGCGATCGGCGCTACGGTCGTTATGACCGGTTGACCAAAAGTGCGATTCCGGTCAACAGGTCAAACTCTCAACGAACCAGCAGGTGGACGAACGCATGAGCCATCCCAACCGCGAGCGCGCCGACCGCATCCTGGACGCGGCGGGCGAGCTGCTGCTGCGCATGGGCTACCGGAAGGTGGCGGTCGACGACATCGCGCGCGCGGTCGGCATCGGCAAGGGCACCGTCTACCTGCACTGGCGCAACAAGGAACTGCTGTTCCAGGCGCTGATGATGCGCGAGTCGGCCGACCTGACCGACGAGATCCTGCAGGCGATCAAGGCCGATCCGGCGATGATCCTCCCGCACCGGATGATCTCGGCGTCGTTCCTCACCACGCACCGCCGTCCACTGGTGATGGCGATGCTGCGCGGCAACGCCGAGATGTTCGGTTCGCTCGGCGACCTCGCCCTGCGCAAGCAGCAGGACGAGCTGCGCGGGCAGTTCGAGGACGCGATGCTCCGGCGCGGGCTGATCCGCGCGGACGTCCCGAACGTGACCTACGCGCTGCACGCGGCGACGCTCGGCTTCTACCTCGGCGACACGCTGTCGGACGAGTTCGACGGCATCGCGCTGGAGGAGAAGGCGGCGGTCCTCGCGCACATCATCCGCACCGCGTTCGAGCCGGCCGGGGAGCCCGATCCCGCGGCGGTCGCGGACGTGGCGGCGGAATTGGGTTCGGCGCTCGAGGAGCTCGTCTCGGGCTACCGGAAAGGGATCTACGCACACGATCCCACCAGGGCTCCCGGCTGACCCGGGGGCCACACAGGGGAAAGAAAAGGGGCGGACATGACCACCACACAAGCGGACCTCTGGGGACTCCACGAAGCCCAGTTCTGGCTGCGGGGGAAGCAGCCCGAGGAGCGCGTCCACCACGCGGCCGACCTCGGGTTCTGGAACGTCTACGGGCACCCGGAAGCCGAAGAGGTCCTGCGCGACCCGGCGACGTACTCCTCGGACACCACCCGGCTGGTGCCGAAGGACATGATGGCCGGCCAGGACATCGACGTCGACTTCGAGGAGATGCAGGCGGGGAACCTGCTGCAGCTGGACCCGCCGCTGCACAACAAGATGCGCAAGCTCGTCAGCCGGGCGTTCACGCCGAAGGTCGTCGCGGACCTCGAGCCGCGCATCGCCGCGGTGACGCACGAACTGCTCGACGCGGCGGGGTCGTCGGACCGGCTCGAGCTGGTCGAGGACCTGGCCTACCCGTTGCCGGTGATCGTCATCGCGGAGCTGCTGGGGGTCCCCGCGAGCGACCGGAACCTGTTCAAGGGCTGGGTGGACAAGCTGTTCGACTCCTCGGAGCAGTTCTCGCTGAAGGAGCAGACCGAGGGGCGCCAGGAAGCGGTCAAGAAGTCCCTGGAGGGCCAGAAAGCGCTTACGGACTACCTCGGCACGCACGTCGACGAACGGCGCAAGCAGCCGCGGGAGGACCTGCTGACGAAGCTCGTCGAGGCCGAGCTCGACGGGGAACGGCTGACGCGCAACGAAGTCGTCAACTTCGCGAACGTCCTGCTGCTGGCCGGGCACATCACCACCACGATGCTGCTCGGCAACGCGGTGCTGTGCCTGGACACCCACCCGGAGTGGGACGAGCGCGTGCGCGCCGACCGGTCGCTCGTGCCACCGACGATCGAGGAGTCGCTGCGGTACCTGTCGCCGTTCGCGGCGGTGGCCCGCGCGACGAACCGCGAGGTCGAGCTGGGCGAGACGACCGTGCCCGCGGACCAGATGCTGATGGTCTGGGTCGCGGCGGCCAACCGCGACGACCGGGTGTTCACCGACCCGGACACGTTCAACCCGCTGCGGGACCCGAACCCGCACCTCGCGTTCGGCCGGGGGATCCACTTCTGCATCGGGGCGCCGCTCGCGCGGCTCGAAGGCCGGGTGGCGCTGAACATCCTGTTCGACCGCTATCCCGCGCTGCGCACGATCCCGGGCGAGCCGCCGAAGTTCCAGATCAACCCGAACATGACGGGGGTGCGGGAGCTGCCGCTCACCACGGCGTGAACCGGTTGCGCCCTGGGCGAACTCCCTCGCCCAGGGCGTTTCCGTGCCCCAGGGTGGGGCGATGAAGGTGGCGGTGCTGGCGGACATCCACGGCGTCCTCCCCGCGCTGGAGGCCGTGCTGGCGGAGCCGGACGTCGTGGCGGCGGAGAAGATCGTGCTGCTCGGGGACATGCTCGCCGGCCCGATGCCGGTGGAGACCCTCGACCGGCTCCTTGTGCTGGGCTCACGGGCGGTGTGGGTGCGCGGCAACGCGGACCGCGAGCTGGCGGCGTCGGCGCGCGGGACCGGGCAGTTCGTCCCGGACCCGATCTTCCCGTGGGCGGCGCGGCAGCTGCGTCCGGCGGATCTGCCGATCTTGGACGCGCTGCCGCTGACCGTGTCACTGGACGGTGTGCTGTACTGCCACGCGACCCCGCGCGACGACACGGAAATCGCGCTCGTCGACAGTCCGCCGGAGCGCTGGGCGGAAGTCCTCGACGGCGTGGCGGAGGACGTGGTCGTCTGCGGGCACACGCACATGCCGTTCGTCCGGCTCGCCGACCGGCGGCTGGTCGTCAACCCCGGCAGCGTAGGGATGCCCTACGGTGCCCGGGGCGCGCACTGGGCGTTGCTCGGCGACGGCGTCCAGCTGCGGCGGACGTCGTACGACATCGAGGAGGCGTGTCGCTTTCCTGGCCGCGCGGTCGGGCTATCCCGGCATCGAGGAGTGGGCGGACTACTTCGTCCGCGACCCGGCTTCGGACGCGGAGGCGTTGCGGGTGTTCAGCGGGCGCGGAACGAGTTCCACATGATGACGGCGGCGTAGGGCAGGAACTCGCGGCCGCGGCGCCAGAGCCACGGGATTCCCTTGAGCACCAGCCACCCCACGTGCCCCGCGGCGCTCGGCTCGACCCCGCCGCCGCAGGTGAGGCTGACCGGTTCCGGCACGGCGAAGCCGGCTTCGGCGAGCAGGGTGGTGAAGCCGTCGGCGAGCAGGCGGTGGCCGAGTTCGGAGGGGTGCAGCCGGTCGACGCTCCAGACGGTGAGGTCGTAGGCGCCGGGCAGGCGGTCGAGGTCGAGACAGGGGACGCCTTCGCGGGCGACGACTTCGTCGATGGCGGCGTTCAGCTCGGCGACGCGGGCGCTGAGGGCGCGCTTGAGCGAGGGCGGGAGGCGGAAGACCTTGCTGTGGTCGTGGAACCGGACCGGGACGACGGTGGTGTTCACTGCGCGGAGCCGGCGGATGACCTCGGTGAGGTCGGCGGCGATCCGGGCGGCGTCGAAGTCCGGCCGCAGGGTGTCGTTCATCCCGGCGACGAGCAGCGCGACATCAGGCCGGTGCGCGACGGCGGCGGGCACCTGCTCGGTGAGCACGCACCGCATCCGGGCCCCGGTGAAGGCGGGGTTGAGGTAGCCGCCGGGACCGACCCCGAGCGCGGCGGCGACGAGCGGGCCGACACCCCGCCAGCCGCCCCGCTTGGGCAGCGGATCCCCGAGCCCGACGGCGGTGGAGTCCCCGAGCACGACGAGCCGCTCGGCGTGCCTGAGCGCGGTCGCGGGTGCGGTGGGCACGGCCGCGAGTGCCGGGCGGGCGGGCCGGGGAGGTTCGGGGGTGACTTCGACACTGATCACGGTCACGTCCACGACCATCGGCCACGGAGACTCACACCCGGTGAGGACGAGGTAACGCGCCTGGGACGGAGCGCCTAATTCTTGACGCTCACCTCACAGGAGCCGGAAATGTCCAGTTCGGGCGGTGGTTGGCGCCTCACCGGACGACGTGAATGACTCATTCATGTCGCCTGACGACATGAATGAGTCATTCACGTCGTCCGGGCCGGGGCTCGCGACGATAGGGCACCGAGCGGGACCGCCGCCATGCCCGGAGCCTCGGACTGCGACTTTCCGGCGGCAGAGCCGCCCCTCCCCCGCCCGAAAAGTAGCCCCCGCCCTCCCTGGCAGGGTTCCGGCAAAGTCGTGGCCGCGCGGTCTGCCCGGCGTCGCGGCGATGTCATGAAAGGGTCGTTCATGTCGTCTGACGAGATGAACGACCCATTCATGACGTGCGGGCGGCCAGATCGGCCGCGCTGATCTGAATTTGCCGGGCCCCCGTCCGCCCTGGGGGCGAACCCGCTTCCGGCGTATCGGGAGGGGCCGGCAAAACCGCGCGGAAAAGCCCCAGCGGCCCGACCTGTCCACATCACGGCCGCCTTGGGGACAACCCCGCCCTGCCCGCCGTCACCGGAAAGCCGGGTAGAACGCCAAATCCGCGTGCGGCCCCAACCGCGCCGCCAAAGCCGCCGCTACCCGGGCCGCGAACTCCGACACCGCCGTCATCCGTACGTACCCCGCGTGCTTGGCCAAGTCCCGCCACCACGTCACCAACGCCGCCTCGCGGCTGACCGGAGCGGCGTGCCGGGACAGATCCAACGACCCCAGCTCCTCGCCCGTGATCACCCACACCCGCAGCAGCTCGCTGGTCGTCAGGTGCGTGGCCAGCACGTCGTCGTCGGCGAAGGCCGGCCACACCCCGACCACCTCCGCTCGCCACGCCGCGATCATCGCCTCGCTCATGCCCGCCGGCAGGGCCAGCGCGTCCGGCCAGCTCGCGAACGGCAGCCTCAAGTGCGCCGCGTCGACCAGGGCCGACCGGACGCAGCCGTACTCGAAGTCCAGGAACCGGACGCTTTCGCCCGTCACCAGGTTGTTGTCCGGGCTCAGCTCCACCGGGCTGAACGCGCGGAACCCCGCCGACCGCGACTGCTCCAGCGCCTCCGCCACCTGGGTCAGCACCTCGTCCGGCGCCGGGATGCCGAGGCGCTCCTGGATCACCGCCGCCACTCGCGCACCCAGCTCGTCGTCGGTGCGAGCGTCGTTCTTCGCCGGGCCGCCCAGGCGCCGCAGCAACGCGTTGAAGTCCGCCTCGCGCCCCGCCGTGCTCGCGTGCAGCCTACCCAGCGACCGCGCCCACGACAGCAGGGCGCGCTCGGCCGCGCGGGAGTCGCGGGCGTAGAGCTTGTCCTCCAGCGTCGGTGTGCGGCCGAGGTCCTCCAGCACCAGGACCCGGTCGCGGCCGTCGTGGGCCAGCAGCTCCGGGCACATCCGCTCGTCCGGCGCCAGCGCGGTGAACAGCTGGTAGCTGACCGCCTCTTGCGCGAACGGGTCGGCGTCCCCCGCCGCCGGTGACTCCGGGTAGTGCTTGATGACCAGTGTGCGCGGCAGCGCGAAGGACGACGACACCACCCGCGCCCGGACGACTGTCGCCGGTCCGCTCCCCGCGAGGTCCTCGGGCGCGACCAGCGTGATCGCACTGCCGAACCGGCGCGAAAGAACGGACTCGCCCGCCGCGACCGCCGCGGCCACGGCGAGGTGCTCGGCTCCTGCCCCGACCCCAGCGTCGCCGGAGGAGGAGGTGTCGACTGTCATTGTCACCGACCCTACTCGTGACTGAGCAACCATGACTACTGACATCCGGACAAGAAGAAGCCCCCGGTCCGGACCGGTCATCCCCGTGAAAGCGGACGCGTTCCCACCCGTGAACGTTGCCCATTCCGGCGCAGAGTCAACACAATGGCCGCAGCTGCAACGATTCCGAGAAGGTTGACCAGCAGCTGGCCGACCGACTGGAGGCACCGGCTCCACTCCCCCGCCACGGCCGCGACGACCGCGTACCCCGCGGCCGGCACCGTCGTCACGGAGATGAAGACGCCCACCAGCGCGGCGGACTTCGCCGACGTCATGGCGAGCATCCCGGCGGCGCCGGCGAGCATCGCGACGACCAGGGACGGCACACCGACGGAGAAAACGAAGTCGACTTCGTGGTTCTGGTCCAGCTGGAAGGCCTTTTCGCCGAAGACGTCGGTCGCGCGCACGAGCAGCGCGCCACCCAGCGTCACGACCATCGCCAGCGGGAAGCCGACGCCCAACGCCGCGCTCGCCCGGCGGAGCAGGTCCCCGCGGCGCAGCACGAGCCCGACCGCGAGCGCGGCCAGCGGCCCGAACTCGGGGCCGACGACCATCGCGCCGACGATCGTCACCGCGGAGTTCGTCAGCACACCGACCGCGGCGAGCAGGCAGGCGATGGTGAGGAACGCCAGGAACGTCACGTTCGTCCGCGACTCCTCGCCCGTGCGGGCGACCAGCTCCTCCCACACGACGGCGTCCGCGCCCTCGCCCGGCGCCGCCTCCTCCGCCCGGTCGGCGGCGTCGGACAGCGCGGTGTCGAGGGCTTCGAGCGTGATGCCGCCGGTGTGGTCGAGGCCCAGGCCGCACAGCGCGTCGACGATCTCGTCGGCCGCCTCGCGCGCGATGTCGGCCTCGACCAGGTCACCCGGCGGCTCCACGGCGGCGCCGCGGTGCGCGATCAGGTGCGCCGTCCCGGCGTGGGCCCGCAGGATGTCCAGCGCTTGCGCGGTGACTTCCGGCGGGCACACGGCCCTGAGGTGCAGCACTAGTTCTGCGGGGCGGGGGCCGGCTTCGCGTCGATGCCGGCTTCCTTGCGCTGCTGCGCCGTGATCGGCGCCGGCGCCGCGGTCAGCGGGTCGTACCCGCCACCGGTCTTCGGGAACGCGATCACGTCCCGCAGCGAGTCGGCCTTGGCCAGCAGCATGACGATGCGGTCCCAGCCGAAGGCGATGCCGCCGTGCGGCGGCGGGCCGAAGGCGAAGGCGTCGAGCAGGAAGCCGAACTTCTCCTGCGCTTCCTCCTCGCCGAGGCCCATCAGGCTGAAGACGCGCTTCTGGACGTCGCCGCGGTGGATACGGATCGAGCCGCCGCCGATTTCGTTGCCGTTGCAGACGATGTCGTAGGCGTAAGCCAGGGCGTTGCCCGGGTCCTGCTCGAACTTGTCGATCCACTCCGGGGTCGGCGAGGTGAACGCGTGGTGCACCGCCGTCCACTTGCCGGAGCCGACGGCGACGTCGTCGCCGATGTCCTCGACCGGCGCGAACAGCGGCGCGTCGACGACCCACACGAACGACCAGGCGTCCTCGTCGATCAGGCCGAGCCGCTTGCCGATCTCGTCACGCGCGGCGCCCAGCAGCGGCTGCGTGCTCGACGCCTTGCCCGCGGAGAAGAAGATGCAGTCGCCCGGCTTGGCGCCCGCCGCGGCGGCGACGTTCTCGCGCTCGGTCTCGGACAGGTTCTTGGCGACCGGGCCGCCGAGCGTGCCGTCCTCGTTGACGAGGATGTACGCGAGGCCCTTGGCGCCGCGCTGCTTCGCCCACTCCTGCCAGGCGTCGAGCTGGCGACGCGGCTGGCCGGCGCCGCCGGCCATCACGACCGCGCCGACGTACGGCGCCTGGAACACGCGGAACGGCGTGTCGGCGAAGAACTCCGTCATGTCGGTGATCTCGAGGTCGAAGCGCAGATCCGGCTTGTCCGAGCCGTACTTGGCCATCGCCTCGTGGTAGGTGATGCGCGGGATCGGCCGCGGGATCTCGTGCCCGATCAGCTTCCACAGCGCCGAGACGATCTGCTCGCCGATGTCGATGACGTCGTCCTGCTCGACGAAGCTCATCTCGATGTCGAGCTGGGTGAACTCGGGCTGGCGGTCGGCGCGGAAGTCTTCGTCGCGGTAGCAGCGGGCGATCTGGTAGTACCGCTCCATGCCGCCGACCATGAGCAGCTGCTTGAACAGCTGCGGCGACTGCGGCAGCGCGTACCAGGAGCCGGGCTTGAGCCGGGCGGGCACCAGGAAGTCGCGCGCGCCTTCGGGCGTCGAACGGGTCATCGTCGGGGTCTCGATCTCGACGAAGTCCTGGGCGTGCAGCACCTCGCGCGCGGCGCGGCTGACCTCGCTGCGCAGGCGCATGGCCGCGGCCGGGCCGCTGCGGCGCAGGTCGAGGTAGCGGTGCTTGAGGCGGATCTCTTCGCCGACGTCGACGCGGTCGTCGATCGGGAACGGCAGCGGCGCGGCTTCGGAGAGCACCTCGAGCTGGGTCGCGAGGACCTCGATCTCGCCGGTGGGGATCTCGGCGTTCGCGTTGCCTTCGGGGCGCTTCGCGACCTCGCCGACGATCTTGACGCAGAACTCGGAGCGCAGGGCGTGCGCGCGCTCGGCCATCTCGCCTTCGCGGAAGACGACCTGGGCGACGCCGCTGGCATCGCGCAGGTCGATGAAGATGACGCCGCCGTGATCGCGCCGCCGGGCCACCCATCCGGTGAGGGTGACGGTCTGTCCGGCCTGTCCGGCACGCAGGGTGCCGGCGTTGTGAGTGCGGAGCACTGCGACTGCTCTCCTTCGACCTGGGGTTATCGCTGCCTGGAAAGGCTAACGAACCACCCAGCGTACGACGTCGGCAGGCTTGGGTTGCGCGGTGGTCAGAGCACGAACTTCGGCCGGGTCTCGAGTGCGGCGACCAGCCGGTGGGCCTGGGCGAGATAGGCGGCGACCCGGTAGATGCGTCCGCCGGGGTGGGCGACCAGCCAGCTGGCGGCCGCCGAGGCGGAGGAGAAGAACGGCTGGCCGGCGCAGGCCATGGCGTCGGCGTGCTCGAGGCCGAAGCCCAGGTCGACGGCGGCGACGACGGCCGACGACGGGTCGGCCTGCACGATCGCGTGCGGGGTGAGGTCGATCCGGATGCGGGTGCCGGTGACCGGGCAGGTCGCGGCCGCGTGCACGCGCTCGCCGGTGGCGATGGCCAGCAGGAACATGTCGACGGTGCCGTCCGGGCCGGCGCCGAGAGTGCCTTCGGCGGGTTCGAGGCGGTGGTGGGCGCCGCGCGGCGCGGGGCCGGTGCTGACGAGGTCGCGGTGCAGGGTGAAGCCGATCAGTTCGACGAGCCGGCGCGCTTCGGCGGGGGTGACGCCGACGGTGGCGGCCAGCCGCTCGACGCTGACGGGGTGCCGCCCGGCCCGGGTCAGCTTCAGGGCGGCCCACGCGAGCCGGGCGGCCGCGACCCGGTCGGTCTGCGAGGTCGTCATTCGCCGCTCTCCCTTCCGCATCGATCCCTTCGACGTTAGGCGTCGGCGAGCCGGAGCGACAACGACACGATCGGACATTTTTCCGCAAGCCCCCGACTCGGCCGCGCAATCGGGTGAGGACTACGGCGAACGGCGCAGTTCGCACGGCTCCGGGGACGATGGGGGTGACGCCTTCACCCACACGGCGGCGAGGCGGGTGATCACGTACCGCAAGCGGCGGTCGTCCACAAAGGACGGCAGGACGGCGGGCGGACGGACGACTCGGCTCGCTTCGCGGCTTTCGGCCATGCAGGGCAACAGGCGGCGGCTGGGCGCCGCGGGACCGCAGGCGGGCTCAGAGCAGCTGCACCGCTTCGCCGCCGGTTGGCGAACTCGACCGGCCGCCGCAACCCGAAGCCCGGGCGTGGCCTCGGCAGCCGCAGCTGCCCCGCCGGAGAGCGGGATCGGCCGCCAGCCGCCTCAACCCGAAACCCCGGCGCGGGCCCGAAGCCGCCACAACTGCCCCGCCGCCAGGCTCAGAGCAGCCGTAGCTGCTCCGCCGCCGGCACCTCGATCCGCGGCTCGGGCACCGCCTCCATCCCCCGGGAATCCTCCCCCGCCCTCCGCATCAACCCGTGCCGCCGGAGCAGCGGCGCCACCCGCTGCCCCAGCCGCTCCCGATACGCCTTCCGCACGTAACTCCCCCGCGCGTACAACTCGCGGTACCGCGGCACCAGCTCCGGATACGTCCCCGCCAGCCACCGGCCGAACCACTCCCGCGCGCCCGGGCGCAAATGCAGCGGAATCACCGTCGCGCTCGTCGCACCCGCTTCGGCCAACTTCGCGAACAACGCGTCCAGCGCCTCGGCCGAGTCCGTCAACCACGGCAGCACCGGCGCCACCAGCACCGAGCACGGCAACCCCGCGTCGCGGGCCTTGCGGATCAGCTCGAGCCGCGCCCGGGGGCTCGGCGTGCCCGGTTCGAGACGGTGCTGCAGCTCGCCGTCCAGCAACGCCAGCGAGACCGCGAGCGACACCGGCACGTCCCGGGCCACCTCCTGCAGCAGCGGCAGGTCGCGCGCCAGGACCGTGCCCTTCGTCAGCACCGACAGCGGCGTCCCCGAGCGGGCCAGCGCCGTGATGATCCCCGGCATCAGCCGGTAGCGGCCCTCCGCGCGCTGGTACGGGTCGGTGTTCGTGCCCATCGCCACCGGCTCCCGCTGCCACGACGGCCGCTTCAGCTGCGCCGCCAGAACCTCCGGCGCGTTGACCTTCACGACCACCTGCGTGTCGAAGTCGTGGCCCGCGTCGAAGTCGAGGTACGTGTGGGTGTTCCGGGCGAAGCAGTTGTGGGACACCATGCCGTCGGCGATGAAGTCGCCGGTGCCGGTGGTGATGTCGAACAGCGGCAGCTGCAGGCCCAGCGGCTCGATCGTCTCGACGCTGCGGCGGCTCGCGCCGATCACCGCGCCGTCCAGCGACCGCTTCCACGCCACCGCCGGGTTGCCCACGTGCAGGAACCGCAGCACCTCCGCGGTCCCGCCGAGCAGCCGGACCTCCTGCCGCGCGGGGAACTTCGGCACTTCGTCGATCTGGTGCGCGAAGCCGAACCGGGTGAGCGCGGCGGCGAAGGCCTCGATGATCTCGGGTTCGTCGTGCGCCACGGCGAGGACGCCCCGGCCGTAGTCGCCCGCCAGGTCGAAGACGCCGGCGAGGAACCCGCGCTGCCAGTGCGCGTCCGGGTCCGGCGGCACCTGGAGGAACCCGACGGACGCGCCGAAGTCGGGCAGGTACCCGAGGGCGCGGCCGGCCGCGTCCGGTTCCGCCGCGAACCCGCCGGAACGCAGCATCCCGCACAGGTAGCCGGCCCGGTAGCCGAGCGTCTCGTCCGGCGTCGGCTCGAACCGGCCGACGCCGATGAGCTCGGCGCCGGGCTCGAGGTGCGGCCGCTGCGCGGCGCCGAACTTGCTGCCGGTGACGTGCTTCCAGCCCTTGCTCGTGAGGAACCGGTGATCGCCGCCGGCGACGAGCCGGGTGCCGTCGTCCAGGGTCACGCGGTAGGCGGCGCGCAGGGTCGTCCAGTGCGCTTCGACGCGGGTGGGCACCAGCCGCCGGGACGCGCCGTGGCCGCGGGTGCCGTAGATCTCGTCGCCGACCTTCAGCTCGGACAGCGCCCGGGTGCGGCCGTCCGCCATGAGGATCTTCGTGCCGCCTTCGAGGCAGTACGTGCAGGCGTGGGAACAGCCGCGGTACGGGTTCACGGTCCAGTTGAAGGGGACGCCCGAGCCCGAGGGCACCTTGTTCAGCACGGAGCGCGCGTGCACCTCGTGAAAGGTGACGCCGTCGAACTCCGGTGACCGCACGGACCGCACCAGGCCCTCCAGCCCGGGCAGTGCCGGCTCACCCTCCCCCGCTCGCTGCCGATCCCATCGCACCGCGTCAGTCGAACATATGTTCTAGTCGGGTGTCAAACCGGTTCGCCGCAGGCGAATCCGCGTGGTGCCGGTGTGACTCCTGGGGCGCTTCGGGCTGGGTCTGCGCGGCTGCCGATGTCGTGAATGACTCATTCATGTCGCCTGACGACATGAATGAGTCATTCACTACACACCGGCACCGCGCCAGGTCAGGACGAGAAGCGGTCCAGGGCCCGGATCTTGTTGGTCGCGTCCAACGCGGCCACCTTGTACGCCTCGGACAGCGTCGGGTAGTTGAACACCGCGTCCACCAGGTAATCGACGGTGCCGCCGCAGCCCATCACCGCCTGTCCGATGTGGACCAGGTCCGTCGCGCCCGTGCCGAACACGTGCACCCCGAGCAACTTGCGGTCCTTGGTGGACACCAGCAGCTTCAGCATCCCGTAGCTGTCGCCGGTGATCTGGCCGCGCGCCAGCTCGCGGTAGCGCGCGATGCCGACTTCGTACGGCACCGACGACGACGTCAGCTGGGCCTCCGTCGCGCCCACGTACGAGATCTCCGGGATCGTGTAGATACCGATCGGCTGCAGCGCGCCCAGGCCGTTCGCCGGTTCGCCGAACGCGTGGTACGCCGCGAGCCTGCCTTGGTCCATCGACGTCGCCGCGAGCGCCGGGAAGCCGATCACGTCGCCGACCGCGTAGATGTGCGGCACCTCCGTGCGGTAGTTCTCGTCGACCACCAGCCGGCCCCGCTCGTCGGCCGCCAGTCCCGCCGCGTCGAGGGCCAGCTCGCCGGTCATGCCCTGGCGCCCCGCGGAGTACATGACGCCGTCGGCCGGGATGCGCTTGCCGCTGACCAGCGTCGTGATCGTCGCGTCGTCGGACACCGCCACGTCCGCGACCTTCTCGCCGAAGCGGAACGTCACGCCGAGGTCGCGCAGCTGGAACTTCAGCGACTCCACGATCTCCGGGTCGCAGAAGTCGAGCATGTGGTCGCGCTGCTCGACCACCGTGACGCGGGAGCCGAGCGCGGCGAACATCGACGCGTACTCGATCCCGATCACCCCGGCGCCCACCACGACCAGGGACGACGGGATCTGCTCGAGCCGCAGGATCTCGTCGGAGTCGAGCACGCGCGCGGCGTCGAAGTCCACCTGGGCCGGGCGCGCCGGGCGGGTGCCGGTGGCGATCACGACGTAGTCCGCGCTCAGCGTCCGGCGGTCGCCGGGGTGCTTGCTCTCGACGACCACCGTGTGCGGGTCGGCGAACGAGCCCGTGCCGGAGACCAGGTCGACGTGGTTGCGCATCAGCTGCGCCCGCACGACCTGCACCTCGCGCCCGACGACGTGCTGCGTGCGCGCCAGCAGGTCGGCGATCGTGATGTCCTGCTTGACGCGGTAGCTGGCGCCGTACAGCTCGCGCTGGTTCATGCCGGTCAGGTAGAGCACGGCTTCGCGCAGCGTCTTGGACGGGATCGTGCCGGTGTTGACGCACACCCCGCCGACCATGTCGTGCCGGTCCACGACCGCCACCCGCTTGCCGAGCTTCGCCGCGGCGATGGCGGCCTTCTGGCCGCCGGGGCCCGAACCGATGACGATGAGGTCGTACTCGTGCTCGCTCACGTGTCGAGCCTGCGCACCCGGGCGGCCCCGCGCAACCCCTCGCCGGTGAAGATCCGCGCGCGGATCGGTTTCCGGGCTAGCGTGGCCGGGTGCTGCGCGTCTCGCTGCTGGGCGAGCAGGTCATCGCCGACGACACGACCGGCACCGTGCTGACGCGGTCGCCGCGGTCGGTCGCGCTGGTGGCCCACCTCGTCGTGCACGCCGGGCTCGCCCAGCCCCGGCGCCTGCTCGCGGGGCTGTTCTGGCCGGACTCCACCGACGCGCAGGCCCTGACCAACCTCCGCCGCGAGCTGCACCAGCTGCGCCGCGTGCTCGGCGACCTGCCCTCCCTCGCCGTCACCGGGCGGGACCTGTGCTGGCGGGACACGCCGTCGAGCCGGGTGGACGTGCGGGAGTTCGACGTCGCCTACCGGGCCGCGCTGGCCGCCGAGGACCCCGGTGAAGCCGTCGCCCACGCGCAGGCCGCGCTCGCGGCCCACCGCGGCGAGCTGCTGCCGGGCCTGGCCGACGACTGGGTCCTGGCGGCCCGCGCCGAGCTCGACCGCCAGTGCGTCGAGCTGTGCGACCTGATCTGCCGGACCCCGGCGGGCGACCCGGCCGCCGCGCTCGCCGCGGCCCGCCGCCGGATCCGCCTGCGTCCCCTCGAAGAGACCGGTTACCGGACGCTGATGGGGCTGCAGGCCGACGCCGGCGACCGCGCGGGCGCGGTCAGCACGTACCACCGGTGCGCGTCGGTCCTCGAACGCGAGCTCGGCGTCGTCCCGGCCGAACCGACCCGCGCGGCGCTGCGCCGGCTGCTCGACCGGCCCGGCCCCGAGGTCCGGCGCGCGGCGGCTCCGGGGCTCGTCGGCCGGGCGGCGGAGCTGGCGCGGCTCGGCGAGCGGTGGCACGCGGCCGCCGCGGGCCGGGCCGGGATCGTCCTCGTGCGCGGCGACGCCGGGGTCGGCAAGACGCGGCTCGTCACCGAGCTCGCCGGGCTGGCGCGCGCGGAAGGCGCCGTCGTGGCCACCGGCCGCTGCTTCGGCTCGGCCGGGCGGCTCCCGCTCGCGCCGGTGGCCGACTGGCTGCGCACCCCCGCCGTGCAGCGGGCGGCCGCTGCCCTCGACCGGGGGTGGCGCGCCGAGGTCGACCGGCTGCGGCCGGCCGCGCGGCCGGCCGCGGGTGGTCACCCGACCGTCGACGCGTGGCAGCGCCTGCGCTTCTTCGAGGGGCTCGCCCGCGCGCTCACCGCCGGCGGGCGGCCCGTGCTGCTGGTGCTCGACAACGTGCAATGGTGCGACGAAGAGACGGGCGCGTTCCTCGCCTTCTGCCTCGGTCTCCTGCCGGACGCGCCACTGCTGGTCGCCGGGACGCTGCGCGACGGCGACCTCGACCCCGGCGTGGCCGCCTGGACCGCGCGGCTGCGCGACGACGGCAAGCTGACCGAGCTGCCGCTGCGCCCGTTCGACGCCGACGGCACCGCGCAGCTCGGCGAAGCGGTGGCCGGGCGCCCGTTGTCCGCGTCGGACCGGACCCTGCTGCACGCGGCCACCGGCGGGTTCCCGCTGTACGTCGTGGAAGCGTTGCGCACCAGCGCTTCCCCGCCGTCCGGGCGGCTGGACGGCGTGCTGCGAGCGCGCCTCGAACAGCCCGGCCCGGCGGCCCGGGAAGTCGCCGGGCTGGCCGCCGCGGCGGGCCGGGACGTCACCCTCGAGTTGCTCACCGAGGCGAGCGACCTCGACGCCGACACCGTCGTCGAGGCCGTGGACGAGCTGTGGCGGCGCCGGATCGTGCGCGAGGTCGGCGGCGGCTACGACTTCACCCACGACCTCCTGCGCGAAGCCGCCTACCAGCAGGTCAGCCCGCCGCGGCGGTGGCTGCTGCACCGGCGGCTGGCCCAGGGCCTGGAGCTGCTGCACGCCGAGGACACCGACGCCGTGGCGGCGCAATTGGCCGAGCAGTACGCCCGCGGCGGGCGCCCGGACCGCGCCGTCGAGCACTACCGGCGTGCCGCCGCCGTCGCCGCCCGGACGTTCGCGCACGCCGAGGCGATCCGGCTGCTGAAGGAGGCGCTGACGCTCGTCCGCGCGCGCCCGGCGAGCGGCAACCGCGACCGCGCCGAGCTCGACGTCCTCGAAGCGCTCGCCGGGCCGCTCAACGCCCACCGCGGGTACTCCTCCCCCGAGCTGCAGCACGTCCTGGAACGGTCGCTCGCGCTCGCGGAGTCCTCGGGCAGCAAGGAGTCCGCGCTGACCGCGCTGCTGGAACTGTGGTCGTCGCGGTTCGTCCAGGGCCGGACGGCGGAGGCGCACGAAGCCGCCGAGCGGGCCCTCACGCTGCTCGTCCCCGGCACCAGCGCCGAGCAGGGCGGCTCGGCGCACTTCATCGTCGCGGGCTCGTCGCTGACCCTCGGGCACGACCCGGCCGAGGCGCTGCGGCACTTCGAGCTGGGCGCCGAGCGCACCCGCGGGGCGTCGTCGTGGCCGATCGGCACCCGGCCGGACGTGCACGGGCCGGCCTGGGCGGCGCACGCCCACTGGCTGCTCGGCCACGACGACGCGGCCGTGGCCAGCGGCGCCGGCGCGATCGCGCTGGCCCGCCGGATCGAGCAGCCGTACAGCCTGGCCATCGCGCTGGCGTACGCCGGGATCACCCACCAGCTGCGCCGGGACCGGGCGGCGCTGTGGACGGCGGTCTCGGAGCTGCACGCGCTGTGCGACCGGTACGGCTTCGCCTACTACCGCGAGTGGGCGCTGGTGCTGGGCGGCTGGGCCCGCGGCGGCGCGGCCGGGCTGGCCGCGGCGCAGGAGGGCGTCGCGAACCTCAAGGCCGAGGGGGCGTTCGCCCGGATGCCGTACTGGCTGACGCTCGTCGCCGAGCTGGCGGACCCGGCCGCGGCCCGCGCGACGCTGGACGCGGCCCTCGCCGCCGGGGAGGCCCGCGACGACCGCTGGTGGCTGCCGGAGGTGCTGCGGCTGCGGGCGGCTCACGACGCCGACCCGGTCCCCCGCCTGCGGGCGGCCGCCGAGCTGGCCCGCGTCCAGGGCAGCGTCGCCCTGCGCCGGCGGGCGGAGGCGGACCTGGGCGTTCGGCTCCCGTCCTGACTCCGGCGAACGGACCGAACGCTGTGCGAACGCCGGCTGCCTACGTTCCCTCCCGTACGGAAATCCGAGAGGGGCACCATGACCACCACCGCACTGCCGCACGAGGAACTGGCCACCGCGCTGCGCGGCGACCTCATCACGCCGGCCGACCCGGGCTACGACGACGCCCGCGCGGTCTACAACGCCATGATCGACAAGCGCCCGGCGGCGATCGCCTACTGCCGCGACGCCGCCGACGTCGTCACCTGCGTCCGCTACGGCCGCGAACAGGGCCTGGACCTGGCCGTGCGCGGCGGCGGCCACAACGCGGGCGGCCTCGGCGTCGCCGACGGCGCCCTGGTCGTCGACCTGTCCGGGCTGCGCAGCACCACGGTCGACCCGGTCAACCACACCGTCCGCGCCGACGCGGGGTGCACGTGGGGCGACGTCGACCACGCGACGGTCGCGTTCGGGATGGCGACGCCGTCGGGCATCGTGGCCTCGACCGGCGTCGCGGGCCTGACGCTCGGTGGCGGCATCGGCTACCTGGCCCGCCGCTTCGGCCTGACGGTCGACAACCTGCTCGGCGCGGACGTCGTGCTCGCGGACGGCTCGTTCGTGCACGCTTCGGAGTCTTCGCACGCCGACCTGTTCTGGGCCCTGCGCGGCGGGGGCGGCAACTTCGGCGTCGTCACGTCGTTCACGTTCCGCTGCCACGACATCGGCGAGCGCGGCGTGGTGATCGGCGGGCCGGTGCTGTACGACATCGCCGACACGCCCGACGTGCTGCGCTGGTACCGCGAGCTGCTGCCGTCGCTGCCCGAGGAGCTGAACGGCTGGTTCGGCCTGCTGACGATCCCGCCGGCACCACCGTTCCCGGAAGAGCTGTGGGGCCGCAAGGCGTGCGGCATCGTCTGGTGCTACACGGGCGCGCACGACAAGGCGGACGAAGTGCTGGCGCCGGTCCGCTCGTTCGGGTCGCCGTTGCTGGTGGGGCTGCAGGAGATGCCGTACACGGCGTTGCAGGGAGCGTTCGACGCGCTGTACCCGGCGGGGCTGCAGTGGTACTGGCGCGCGGACGTGTTCCACGAGATCTCCGACGCGGCGATCGAGGTCCACGTCAAGCACGGCGCGGACCTGCCGACGATGCATTCGTCGATGCACCTGTACCCGATCGACGGCGCGGCGAGCCGGGTGGCACCGGACGCGACGGCGTTCCCGCACCGGTCGGGCGGCTGGTCGGGCGTGATCGTCGGAGTGGACCCGTCACCTTCGCGGGCCGAGGCGATTTCGCAGTGGACGCGGGAGTACTGGGAGGAGCTGCACCCGACGTCGGCGGGCGGGGCGTACGTCAACTTCATGATGGAGGAGGGCCAGGACCGGGTTCGCGCCTCCTACGGAGGGAATTACGACCGGCTGGCGGAGGTGAAGCGGCGGTACGACCCGGACAACGCGTTCCACGTCAACCAGAACATCCGTCCCGCCTGACGCTCGGCGCGGGCGGCCGGGGCGGGGGTCCGGCCGCCCGGGGTAGGTTCACCTCCGAGGAGGTGATCACGTGCCCCGGTGGGACGTCCTGACGGCCATCGGCGCCGGCGGCGCGCTGGGCAGCCTCGCCCGTTACGGCCTGTCCGTGGCGATCCCGCACGCCCGCGGCGAGTTCGCCGTCGCGACGCTGCTCACCAACGTCCTGGGCTGCCTGCTCATCGGCGTCCTGATGGCGTTGCTGACCACCACCGCGCGCCCCCACCACCTGCTCCGGCCGTTCCTCGGCGTCGGGATCCTCGGCGGGTTCACGACGTTTTCCACGTTCGTGACCGACACCCTCGACGCGGTGACGACCGGGCGGATACTGGCGTCGCTGGCCTACGCGCTGGCGTCGGTGGTCTTCTGCCTGGCGGCGGTGACCGCCGGCCTGACGGCGACCCGCGCGATCCGGAAGGGACGCTGATGGAAGGACCGGCCACCCGCCTCACGATCTACCTCGGCGAAGACGACCACTGGCACCACAAGCCGCTGTACCACGAGATCGTCCGGCGAGCCCGCGACGCGGGTCTCGCGGGCGCATCGGTGCTTCGCGGGGTCGAGGGCTACGGCGCGTCGTCGCTGATCCACACGACGCGGATCCTGTCGCTGTCGGAGGACCTGCCGGTGGTCATCGTGATCGTCGACCGCGAGGAGAAGCTGCGGGCGTTCCTGCCGCAGCTGGACGAGCTGATCGGCGAAGGCCTGGTGACGCTCGACCAGGTCGAGGTGGTCCGCTACGTGGGACGGACGGAGTGACGCTGGTCCTGGTGGCCGTCGGCGGAGCGGCGGGGTCGATCCTGCGCTACCTGACCGACCGCCGGGTCCAGTCGTGGCGCGACTCGCCGTTCCCGTTCGGGACGCTGACGGTGAACATCGTGGGATCGTTCGTCTTGGGGTTCCTGAGCGGCTGGCTCCTGCACGGCGCGGAGCCGTCGTCGGTGCGTTCGCTGGTGGCCGTGGGTTTCTGCGGCGGGTTGACGACGTTCTCGACGTTCGGCTACGAGACCGTGCGGCTGTTCATGGAGAAGACGCGGCTGTACGCGGTGGTCAACGTGCTGGTGACGGTGGTCGCGGGCCTCGCTTCAGGCGCTCTCGGCCTGCTCCTCGCCACGGCGGTCTTCGGCTAGGGCTGATCGGTCAGTCCGCCTCACCAGTGGGCGGTTCGAAGCCAGGGACGGTTTCGCCGAACCGGAGGAGAATCCGCGCGAGCTGCGCATACGCCGATCGCGCGTACTCGCCACTCGTCCTCCAATGCCAGTCATGAAAAGTCGAACGCCAGTGGCACCGCGTTACAGCAGAGCCCCGACCTTCCCGAGGTCCGCAACGGTCACGTCTCCGGCCCGATCAAAGCCGTCACCGCGGTGCTCGCGCGCAGTCCTAGCCGCGGTCGGGACGGCCCAGCCGCCGCTGCACGCGGCCGAGCGCCTCCTCGAGCCGGCCGGCCCGGCCGGCTTCCCGCTCGGCGCGGCGTTCGACCTTCCACTCGACGTACTCGACGAGCGGGATGTCCGGCCACTTGCGCTTCACCCGGCGGCGCTTTCCCAGCAGCCGCAGCTCGGCCGCTTCGGCGCGGACCTCGTCCGGGTTGCCGGTCGCCGCCCGCAACGCCAGGCTTTCCCGCGCGCGGTTGGTGCGGCGCGCGAACGCCTTGCTGCGCGCCAGGTTCTTGCGCGACGACTTGTCGTTCTCGCCGTACGCGTCGCGCCGGTCCTTGAGGTAGCTGAGCCGCTTCTTCTCCGGCGGCGTCTTCCGTCTCATCCGTCCTCCTCCGGCGCCCAGGAAACACCGGGCGCCGGAGGAGAGCAACGGAATATCAGCGCGGTGCCAGCCCGCGCACCTGCTCGAACGGATCCCCACCAGTCGGCAGCAGCGCGATGATCGGCGTCGTCAACCCCTTGTCCACATAGGACCGCACCTGCTCCCGGCACGACTCCACGCTCCCGTGGACGACCAGCTCGTCCACGACCGAGTCCGGGATCACCTGGTTCGCCTTCTGCCGGTCTCCCGCCGCCCACGCCTCGTGCATCGGGGCCAGCGCCTCGCCGCGGCCCAGCCATTCGTGGAACGCCGCGTACACCGGGACCGTCAGGTAACTCGAGATCAGCATCCGCCCCAGACCTCGCGCCGCGTCGGCGTCCTCCGTGGGGCAGACGAAGATCCGGGCCGCCAGCTCGACGTCCGGGCCGATCTCGGCGCGCACGCGAGGGACGTCCGAAGCCGCCAGCCAGTTGGTGATCGCGCCGTCCGCTTCACGCGCCGCGAGGCGCAACATGCCCGGACGGAGCGCCGCCAGCATGATCGACGGCGGCGGGTCGGCCGGGCGCTCCAGCCGGAACTTCGACACCGCGAACGTGTCGTACTTTTCGCTGACCTTCTCCCCCGCCAGCGCCGAACGCAGGAACCGCAGCGTGTCACGGGACCGCGCGAACGGCTCCTCGAAGGAGGCCGCGTTCCACTGGGAGACGATCACCGGGGACGACGCGCCGATGCCCAGCACGAACCGGCCGGGCGCCAGCTCCGCAACCGTCGCCGCCTGCATCGCCAGCAGACCCGGGCCACGCGTGTACACCGGCACGATCGCCGTGCCCAGGCGCAGCTGCGGCGCCCACTGCGAGGCCAGGACCAGCGGCGTGAACGCGTCGGTGCCCGCCGTCTCCGCCGTCCACGCGTCGGTGTAGCCCAGGTCCGGCAGCTGCTCGACCAGTTCGCGGTGCGCCGTCAGCGGCACCCCGGTCAACGGGATCGTGAGGCCCCAGCGGCTCATGCGGTCTCCTTCTCGACACTGGACAGTTCACGCAGCAGCCAGTCCACCTGCGTGCGCATCAGGTTCTCCGCGACCTCTTCGGCCTGCGGCGTCATGTGGGTCGCGCCCGCCAGCGGGAGGAACACGTGCGGCCGCCCCTTCGCCAGCAACGCCGACGACAACCGCAGCGCGTGCGCGACGAACACGTTGTCGTCGGCCAGCCCGTGCACGATCAGCAGCGCGCGGCTCAGCTCGCCCGCGCTCTCGATCAGCGAGTTGTGCGCGTAGCTTTCGGACTCGTCCTGCGGCTTCCCCAGATACCGCTCGGTGTAGTGCGTGTCGTACAGCGACCAGTCGGTGACCGGCGCGCCCGCGACCGCCGCGTGGAACACGTCCGGCCGGCGCAGCACCGCCAGCGCCGACAGGTAGCCGCCGTACGACCACCCGCGGATCGCCACGCGTTCCAAGTCCAGCTCGGGACAAGACGCGGTCGCCGCCTGCAGCGCGTCGACCTGGTCCTGCAGCGTCACGTCGGCGAGGCGGCCGGCGATCTCGCGCTCCCACACCGCGCCGCGGCCCGGCGTGCCGCGGCCGTCCGCGACGAGCACCGCGAAACCCTGGTCGGCCAGCCACTGCGACGTCAGGAAGGCGTTGCGGCTCTGCAGGACGCGCTGCGCGTGCGGCCCGCCGTACGGGTCGAGCAGCACCGGCAGCTTGCCCTCGCTCGGCTCGTACCCGCGTGGCAGGAGCAGCGCCGCGCGCAACCCACGCTCCCCCAGCGTCAGCCAGGTCAGGTTGGGCACGATGTCCGGGTCCACGGTGGACGCCTCGATGGAGGCTACCGGCGAACCGTCCCGCAGCACCGAAACCCGCGGCCCGCTGTGCTCCAGGCTCCACGACGAGAGCACCGTTACCGCGGCACTGCCGGAGCCGTGGTGCACGCCGTCCACAGTGGACAGCCGGCGCACCGAGCCACCCTCGGTCCGGAACACGTGGATCTGCGTCGGGTCGGCTTCGGACGCGCTGAAGAGGATCTCGTCGCCGACGTCGAGGACGGCGCGCAGCTGCAGCCCGGCCGGGGTGACGGCCTCGCCGCCGACGAACAGCCGGTGGTCGCCGTCCACCATGCCTTCGACGACCAGGCGGCCGTCCGGCGTCCACGCCGGGACGCCGCCGACGATGTCGATCCAGTGCTGGTCGGTGGCGGTGTGCAGCACCGACGTCGAGCCGTCGGCGACGTCCAGCCCCAGGACGTCCATCCGCTTCTGGTCGCGCGGCTGCACGGCGAGCAGCGGCACGCCGCCGGCCGACCAGTGCACCGAGGCCAGGTACTCCCACTCGCCCGGCGCGACGTCCACACGGGAGCCGTCCAGGCCGAGCACGGAAAGCGAAACCAGCGCGTTCGTCGTGCCCGCCGCCGGGTATGCGACGACGTTGGCCGGGTTCTGCGGGTTGGCCGGGTCGGCGATGGTCCAGCGCGGCACCGGGCCGCGGTCGGAGCGCTCGGCGAGGATGCTGCGGCCGTCCGGGGCCCACCAGTAGCCGCGCGTGCGGTCCATCTCCTCGGCGGCGATGAACTCGGCGAGGCCCCAGGCGATGTCCTCGCCGTCCTCCTCGACCAGCACGCGGTCGTCGCCGGTGGCCAGCTCCATGACGTGCAGCCGCCGGTTCTGCACGTACGCCACGTGCGTCCCGGTCGGGTCCGGCCGCGGGTCGATCACCGAGCCGTCGACGCGCAGCGTCACCTCGCCGGACGCGAGGTCCAAGGTGTACAGCTTGCCCGAGAGCGAGAACGCGGCGACCGTGAAGCCCGCGTCGACGCCGTAGTGGACGACGCCGCCACCGGTCTCGCGGGCGCGTTCGCGGCGCGCGCGCTCCTCGGCGGGCAGCTCCTCCTCGCCGGGCAGCAGCTCGGCGGCGTCGACCAGCTTCGTCTCGGCGCCGGTCGCCAGGTCGGCCGACCAGAGGCTGTGCCGGGGGTCGGTGCCCGACTCCGCGCGCAGGAACAGCACGCGCGAAGCGTCCGGGGCGACCCGGAACTCCTTCGGCGCGCCGAGGGTGAAGCGCTGGGTCCGGGCCTGCTTGCGGAGGAACGGGAGGTCGTCGACATCGGTCACGCCCGCACTCTTTCAGACGATCACGCGGATACGCCAACGCCCTTGAGCTTCGCCAGCTCCGCGTCGACGTCGTAGTCCGGTTCGGGGAACCGCGGCTTCAGGTCCGCGAGCGTCTCGATCAGCAGCTCGGCGACGGCCCAGTTGCGGTACCACTTGTGGTCGGCGGGCACCGCGTACCAGGGCGCGTGCCCGGTCGACGTCTTCTCGAAGATGTCGGCGTAGGCCTCGGCGTAGGCGGGCCAGTGCGACCGGGCCTCGAGGTCGCCGGGGTTGAACTTCCAGCGCTTCTCCGGCGTGACGAGCCGGGCCTTGAGCCGCTTGAGCTGCTCCTTCGGCGAGATGTGCAGGAACACCTTGACTACGGTGGTGCCCGCCTCGGCCAGCTCCTCCTCGAAGGCGTTGATCTCGCTGTAGCGGCGGCGCCGCTCGGCGGCGGTGAGCAGCTTGCTCACCCGCGGGACCAGGATGTCCTCGTAGTGCGAGCGGTCGAAGACGCCGATCTGGCCGGGCGCGGGCAGCTGCTTGCGGATCCGCCACAGGTAGTCGTGGCGCCGTTCGGCCGCGGTGGGCTTCTTGAACGCCGCGTACCGGACGCCCATCGGGTTGACCAGGCCGAGCACGTGCGAGACCGTGCCGCCCTTGCCGGAGGTGTCCATGCCCTGCAGCACGAGCAGCACGCTGCGGGTGCCGCCGCCGACGCCCTCGGCGTAGAGCGCCTCCTGCAGCGCCGACAACCGCTCGCCGGCGCCCTCGAGCTTGGCCAGCGCCTTGGGCTTCTTGCCGGGGCCGACCGGGGTCGAACCCGGGTCCGGCAGCTCCGCGCCGACGCGCAGCGCGTCCCGGACCCGGCTTCCGTCGTTCTTCGCCATCCGCTGACGATAACGACTCAAGCGGCAGCTTTCGCGGCGAAGAGTTCCAGCAGCGCACCGTGCCCGCCGTCACCGGAGACGCCTTCGCGGACCTTGGCGCCGGTTTCGCCGTGCCGCTCGAAGTTGCGGTGCTCCAGTTCGACGCGGGTCGAGCGCGGTCCTTCTTCGACGAATCTGACTTCGATCTCGCTGGCGTACGCCGGGTCGGGGTTGATCCGCCAGTCGCCGTCGATCCGCCACGACAGCACCACCCGGGCGGGCGGCTCCCAGACGAGCACCTCGCCCCACTGGCACTCGGCGCCGTCCACGGTCCTCTCGTACCAGCGGCCGCCCGGCTTCGGCTCCAGGACGGCTTCGGCGAGGTCACCCGCCCCGATGTGGTGCTGCCGCGGCCACCAGCTGTCGAAGGCCTCGGTGTAGGTCTTGAACGCGTGCTCGCGCGAGCAGGCGACGGTGATCGTCTTGCGGATCGGTTCCAGGGTGGTCATGACTGCTCCTCTTCGGTGGATTCCGCCAGCTCGGCGAAGGCCTTCAGCGCGTCCGACCACATCCCGTCGAGCCAGGCGCGCAGGGCGGCGATCCCGGCCGGTTCCAGCCGGTAGAGCCGCTTGGTGCCGACGGCCCGGTCGGTGACCAGGCCGGCCGCCTTGAGCACCTTGAGGTGCTGCGAGACGGCGGGGCGGCTGATCGGCAGGTCCGCGGCCAGCTCGCCGACCGCGCGCGGCCCGTCGCGCAGCGCCTCGAAGATCGCGCGGCGCGAAGGGTCGGCGAGGGCGGCCAGCTGGTCGCTTCCGTAAGTCGCCACGAACGGTAAGTTACGGCTTACCGATGCCGTCGTCAACGGTTGCGCAGTGTTTCGAGGGTGTTGCGGGCGGATTGCGCAACGAACGACGGGTGAAAGCAATGATTCCCGGCTGAACTCTGCGTCTTCTGCCCTTAACCTGAACACATGACGACGTTCGCCGGCCGGGAGACCGCCGCCCCCACCGCCGCGAGCTTCATCGAGCTCGACGAGCGGTGGAGCACGCACAACTACCACCCCCTGCCCGTCGTGATCGCCGAAGCTTCCGGTGCTTCGGTGACCGACGTCGAAGGCCGTTCCTACCTGGACTTCCTGTCCGGCTACTCGGCCCTGAACTTCGGCCACCGCCACCCGGACCTGATCGCCGCCGCCGTGGAGCAGCTCGGCCGCGTCACGCTGACGTCGCGGGCGTTCCACCACGACCAGCTGGGCCGGTTCTGCCGCGAGCTGGCCGAGCTGACCGGCACCGAGCTGGTGCTGCCGATGAACTCGGGCGCCGAAGCCGTCGAGTCCGCGGTCAAGATCGCCCGCAAGTGGGCGCACCGGGTCAAGGGCGTGCCGGACGGCACCGCCGAGATCATCGTCGCCGGGTCCAACTTCCACGGCCGGACGACCACGATCGTGTCGTTCTCGACCGACGAGACCGCGCGCGCCGACTTCGGCCCGTTCACCCCGGGCTTCGTCACGGTGAAGTACGGCGACGCGGCCGCCCTGCGCGACGCGATCACCCCGCGCACCGCCGCGGTGCTGCTGGAGCCGGTGCAGGGCGAGGCCGGCGTGATCGTGCCGCCGGAGGGCTACTTCGCCGACGTCCGCGCGGCCTGCGACGAGCACGGCGTGCTGCTGATCGCCGACGAGATCCAGTCCGGGCTGGCCCGCACGGGCACGGTGCTGGCGCTGGACCACGAAGGCGTCCGCGCCGACGTGTACACGCTGGGCAAGGCGCTCGGCGGCGGCATCATGCCGGTGTCCGCGGTCGTCGGCCGCCGCGACGTGCTGGGCGTGCTGAAGCCGGGCGAGCACGGCTCGACGTTCGGCGGCAACCCGCTGGCCTGCGCGATCGGCCGCGCGGTGGTCAAGCTGCTGGCGACGGGCGAGTTCCAGCAGCGCTCGACGGAGCTGGGCGCACACCTGCACGGGCGGCTGAACTCGCTGATCGGAAGCGGGCTGTCCGAGGTCCGCGGCCGCGGCCTGTGGGCGGGCATCGACATCGCCCCGGGCGGGCCGTCGGGACGCGAGGCGTCGGAGGCGCTGGCCGGGCGCGGCGTGCTGTGCAAGGAGACGCACGAACGCACACTGCGCGTGGCGCCGCCGCTGGTGATCACGCGCGAGGAGCTGGACCGCGGCATCGACGCGATCGCCGAGGTCATCCGCCCGTAAGACGTCCGGATGCCGCCGGGTGAACCTCCCGCCCCGGCGGCATCCGGAGCACAACGAGCGGCGGGCCCGTCACCAGCCCCGCCGGGAGGTGGCGCGCCCCAGGGACGCGACCAGGGAAAGCACCAGGCCGAGCCCGAAGAGCACGACGCCGAGCCGGATGTCGGCGAACGCCGGGAACGCGGGGCGCCCGAACTCGTCGGTGCGGGTGGACATCACGGTGGCCACCTCGACCACGGTCAGGCCGAACCCGCCGACCGCGAGCAGCGCTCCCAGCCAGACGGCGACCCGCACCCACGCCGGCGCGCCGGAGTAGTTCGCCGGCGACGGCGCATGGACCTTGGAAATGAGGCCGCCGTGCGTCGCGACCTCGATGTTCCCCTGGCCGAAGTGCTGCGCGTTGGTCTCCGCGACGACCTGGTTGATGATCCGCCTGCCGCCGGCCTGGTCGAGCCGCCGCACGAGCGCGTCCAGCTCACGGGCGAACCGCTGGTCGGCGGCGGCGAGGTTTTCCACGGCCCGCGCGACCCGTTCCTGGACGGCCCGGTCGGTGGGCGCACGCGACAGGTCCTCCTCGGCCCGTCTGCCCAGCTTGGCTGTCACGCGCAAGGCGATCGCCTTGAGCAGCTCGTCGATCTTGCTGTCGGCGAACCTCGCGACGCCCCGAGCGAACGCCGCACCCGCGTACGCGGCGACTATCCCACCATCGATCATGGCCCCTCCCCAGGGTGACGATCCAGGTTAGGTCCGGAACCGGCGGTCGTCCCAGGTGGCCGCGCGGTTTTCACCCGTACGCAGTCAATCGGGAGCGTTCGTCCGGGTTGGAGCGTTGTGCCCGGTATGGGATTCGGGGAGCGCCCGCTGGTGGGCACGAACAGCGTCACACCGGGCGAGCTGTACGAGCAGGGGAAACGGCTCCGGGAGAAAGTCCCGGCCACCGCGCACGACCACGAGGCCGCCGGTGCGGGCCGGCCGAGCGCGAAGCAGTACTTCGAGGCCAGCAACGCCGGGCGGCTTCCCGAGCTGGCCGAACTCCGCCGTGAGCGCATGCTCGCGTCCCCGTTCACCTTCTTCCGCGGCGCCGCCGGGCTGATGGGCGCCGACCTCGCCGGCACGCCGGACTCCGGGCTGACCGCCCAGCTCTGCGGCGACGCCCACGCCGCCAACTTCGGGCTCTACGGCACGCCCGAAGGCAAGATCGTGATGGACATCAACGACTTCGACGAGACCGTCCCGGGCCCGTGGGAGTGGGACCTCAAGCGGCTCGCCGCCAGCCTCGTGCTCGCCGGGCGCGAGGGCGGCATCGGCGAGTCCGGTTGCCGCGAAGCCGCCGAAGACGCCGTGAAGTCCTACCGCCGCACCATCCGCGCGCTGGCGGACCTGCCGTTCCTGCGCAGCTGGAACGCCCTGCCGGACTCGTCGGTGCTGTCCAAGGCCCGCGCCGACGAGCTGATCGACGACTTCGCCGACGCCGCCGAGAAGGCCCGCAAGAACGACAGCGCGAAGATCTCCGCGAAGTGGACCGAGCGCGTCGACGACCACGAGACGGGCCTGGCGCGCCACCGGTTCGTCGAGGACCCGCCGGTCCTCACGCACGTCGACGACCGGGCGGCCGAAGCCGTCGCCGCCGGGTTGGTGTCCTATGTGGACACTCTGCGCGAGTCGCGGCGGACGCTGATCGAGCGGTACCGCATCGCCGACGTCGCCTTCCGCGTGGTGGGCACCGGCAGCGTGGGCTTGCGCAGCTACGTCGCCCTGCTGCACGGAAACGACGACGAAGACCTCGTCCTGCAGGTGAAGCAGGCGGCGAAGCCCGCACTGGCGCCGTACCTCGCCCTGCCGGCGGCGGACCACGAAGGCCGCCGGATCGTCGACGGCGCCCGCCTGGTGCAGGCGGAGACGGACATCCTGCTCGGCTGGACGACGATCGACGGAGTGCCGTACATCGTCCGCCAGTTCCGCAACCTCAAGGGCGATATCGACCCGGCGGAGCTGGAGAAGGACCACCTCGACGACTACGGCCGGCTGGCCGGCGCCCTGCTGGCCCGCGCGCACACGCGGTCACTGCACCCGAAGCTGCTGGCGGGCTACTTCGCCGACGACTCCGAATTGGACGAGGCGATGGGCGCCTACGCCGTCCGGTACGCCGACCGGACCGAGGCCGACCACGCCGCTTTCTCAGGCCGGCCGTGATCCCGGTACCGCCACGCTCGGATGCGACCAGCACCAAATTCACGCATCTTTGGTCTCCTCCTGAGAGAACAGGTCGGTTTCGGTTCCTGCTTTGGGGGCGGCTTTGGCCGCGGGCCGCACCGGCAGGACGTTCGCCGCAGTCAGATCGTCGACTGTGAGCAGCCGTCCCGCCATGATCTCGTCCAGCAGCGCAGCCTGACGTGGCTCGAGCGCGACACAAAGCTCGAGGACGTTCAGCAGTTCGAGCAACTCGGTCGTCATGGCGGGCGTCCAAGTGGTCGCGACCAGGTCGTCGAGCTGCGACTTCCGGTTTCCGGATGGGTTCTTCTTCCGGTACCCGAACCAGTGCTTGACGACCGACATCCCGGCCACCTGGTAGCTCCAGACCGCCGGCGAAACCGGAGAGATACGACCATCCCCGACATGCAACGTCCGGGTCTTCTCGTCATACGTGATGCCGTCGGGCATGCTCTCCTCGGTGTCCGGAATCCCGGCACGCACAGCGGGACGATCAGCCGGCATCTTCGGCGGACCGGGTCTGCGCCCGGCTGAGGCATCGGCGAACCGTTCTCCGTACGTGTGCAACCACACTACTTCGCGGCCGAGCCGGACCGCTTCGGTCCACAACTTCGGGTGACATGTAAGCGGCACTCTGATGCCGGGGGTTCTGAGGTTCACCGCGAACCGAGTGGTGAACGCCGGATGGGCGACGACGGCGGCCAAGTATGCGACGAAATCGTCAGACGTCACCTCAAGGCCGAGCCGATCGGATAGCAGCTGCCGTAGTCCAGGCGAGAGGTTCGGATCGTGGCCCGCTGAGTCGCGGTAAAGCGGTGCAACCCTGCCGCCACGACCGGCGAAGTGGTGCATGTCGGGGATGAGACCAGAGAAAACCAACCCCGGTCCCGTACCGATGTCGTGAAGATGCTGCTCGACCACGAAGATCTGCCGGTCTCCCACAACGGCCCAGAGCGCGGGACGCGGGGTGGCCAGCAGCCGCGAATCCGGAACCACCCACTGCCGGTCGAAGGACCGGAAACCGACACGAATCATCTGCGGCGGATCGCCGCGCTCTTCGAGGAACGGTGTACTCGACGCGACGCAGCCAGGGAGAGGCGGATTGACACGCCGCAAGTTCGCGTCTCGACTTTCGCAGAACAGCGCGGATTTTTCGTCCGGCGACGCCCTCACAATGGTACGCCAGCGCTCGTTCAGAGAGTTCCGATCCGGCGCGTACACCCAAGTGCGGTTCGGCTTGACCCCCGGCGATTGCCAAGGCATGAGCTCCGGCAGAGAGGGCATCGAGTCCCAGCGTCCGTCTCCGACCGAGCGGAAAGGAGCAGACCAGCCGCTCACGCAGGTTTCCCACCCACCATCTACCTGCAGGTTACTTAGTCCGACCTCCTTCTCGGCGACACTCCCGGAAACTTCCACCCGATGGATCACAGCCGGAACAGCCGGGTTCGGCGTACCTCGCCGAATAAAGACCGCCACGCAAATGGGTTGTTGATTCGGCTTGAAGAACCGGGTGGACATCGGCGGCTGATGACCCTCCGGTGTCAGGTCGATGAACCAGCCCTCATCTGCGGTTCTGCGAAGGTACTCCCGCATGCCTGCGAACCCGGCGCCAGTCGCAAAACTCGCGGAGCAGACCAGGGCGACGACACCTGCCGGATCGGCGGGGTGCGCATCGAAGGCCTTCCACGTCGCCCATCGCCAAAAGTAGATGTACTTATTCCAAAGCACGTACTCCAGACGACCATTTCCGGGCTTCTTGAAGGCGTGGATACTCGGTGCCGCGCCCGTCGAACTCGGGTCCTCGATCCACGGGGAACTGCCCTTTACCTTGTCGACGAAGGGCGGGTTGCCGATCACCACCATGACCGGCTCTTCGCGCTTGACCCTGTTCGCACCTTTGCGGGACCGCTCGATGGCTTCGTACATCCGTCCCAAGGGGAGATGTTGAATGTCGGGGTCATCGAGGGTGTCCGTGAGAAACCTTCGCTCCGAAGCCGGAATGTCCGCGCGGTGCCGCTTTTTCAGCAAGCTGTGGATACGGAGTTCCGCGACCGCGTACGGAGCTGCCTGGTTCTCGAAGCCGATCAACCTCTTCGACAACTCCCGCAGGCTGGCGGGAACGGCACCTGACCCTTCCTCCTCCGCGACGGTAACCGCGACCTTGTCCACGACCTCCGCCAAAAAGCTCCCCGTCCCCATCGCCGGATCGACGACGATCACATCCGGATCCGCGAAGCCCAGACTTCGACCCAACCGCGACCGTAGGATGTCGTCCACGAAGCCGGTAATGAACGACACCAGCGACGCAGGCGTGTAGTAAATGCCGCTCTTCCGACGTAGAGCCGGGTCGTACTCGGTAAGGAAGCGCTCGTACAGCATTGCGTAGGTGTCGTCAGGAAACTCTGCCCAATCAACCACACTGAGCACTCGCACCATGGTCGTCAGAGCAACACTCTGCTCCTCCTCCGGCTGATCGGTGAGAACAGTCAGCGCACGGCCCATCAATGAATGCTTCTTTCCCAGCAAGCGTGCGATCTCCCCGATGGACCGTCCGGGGAAGCTGACACCTTCGACCCGAGCCAGCAGGAGCGCGAAGGTGATCGTTTGCGCGTACTGATCCGCGAACTCCATGCCCGTCAGGTTCGGAAAGAGAACTCTCCTCCAGTCCTCGGCGAGACTGCGGAAGGTCTGCGCTTTCGACTTACCAGACTCCTCTCGCACGATCTCTGCGACGACATCATCGCGCAGCAGGCCGCAGAGGTTGGCGATCAAGCGGACGAGTTCGTCCAATGTACGCGGACGTTCAGGCTCCCACAGCAGGAAGTCGGTGAGGACGCGAGCGAAGTCCGTGCCGACCGCGTGAAACTTGCTGCCGGCGCGATCGAGGCCCGGCTCGAGCTTGGCGACCACTCCCTGAAGCTTGCCGAAGTTGAAGCGCGCGAACTGTTCTCCGTCGGAGTAGAGGACGTTCGGCAATCGCTTGAACTTCTCCCATTGCTCGAGGTCGTGCTTGCTCGCCCTCGTCCAGGTGTCCGGAACCCCGTGACCGGGCTTCTTCAACTCTACGTATCCCGCTCGCGCCCCGGCGACATCGATGGCGTAGTCAGGTCGGATCGAGAGTTCCGGCAGGCGAGTCTCACCGATCATCGTGATCTTCAAACCCAAACTACCGGCTATCGCCGCGAGCATGCGTTCAAACGGGCCTCGCAAATGATCTTCTTTCGAGCCGTGCCCAGTGCGGAGTTTGCTGGTAACTTCCCGGCCGAACTCGGCAATGACCATGTCGACCGTAGTGGTACCGATCTTCAGCCCCACAGTGCGGTTTCGAGGCATTCACCCTCCCACCAAGAAGGCAACCCGACAGATCAAATTCACCTCCTCTCCACCGGATTGTCTTCGGCCTAAAGGGTCTGATCACGAACGGATTTGATCACTAAGAGTTCGCGAAGATCACAGCTGAGCCTTGAGCAGGCTACGGATACATGACGGAACCGCCGAACAGGCGGTTTTTCCGGAATTACAATCTTGTGCTTTGGCCAATTTTCGTCCAGTTTACCGACTGGCGACAACTGAAGCGAGAACGTGATTCGCCAACCTGATCGGACTAGCCGACGAGGTCGAGGACGTCAGCCGCACAACCCCACGCGAGCGTGATCCCCGAGCCGCCGTGGCCGTAGCAGTGGACGACGTCACCGGTTCGCTCCAGCCGCACCACCGGCCGGAACGGGCGCAGCCCCACCGCCGACCGCAGCACCTCCGCCCCCGCCAACGCCGGGACCAGCTCGCGGCACCGCCGCACGATGTCCGCCGTCACGCCCGGGTTCGGGATCGTGTCGCCGCGGCCCGGCTCCTCCGTTCCGCCGCACACCACGTGCGTGCCGTGCGGGATGGCGTACGTCACGCCCGGGCCCGTCTCGTCCACCACGAACTCGCGCAGGCCCGGGTCGGCCAGGTGCACGACCTGCCCGCCGATCGGGACCATCGAACCGTCGCCCGCCAACGGACCCGCGCCCAGGCCCGCCGCGTTGACCACCGGGCCCAGGCCCGACAACGACGTCAACGACCGGTATTCGACGCGCACGCCCAGCGAAACCACCTGGGCCAGCAGCCACTCCAGGTACACCGGCGTGTCGACCAGCGCCGTCGTGAACACCAATTGGTCGCCGTCGCGGACCGGGTCGATCATCGCGCGCAGCCACTGCGGCTCCGGCTCGCCCGAGGCCAGCAGGACGCGGCCGCGGCGGAACCGCACCCCGGGCGCCTCCTGCGCCCGCAGCACCGCCAAGGTCTCCGCCGTCCACCGCGCGATCCGCTTGTCCGGGCGGCGCACCGGCGGGTACAGCACCCCGCCCGCCACCGCCGACGTCGACTCCCCCGGGCCGGCCGCCGCGACGACCGTCACGTCGTGGCCCGCACCGGCCAGCCGGTACGCGCAGCTCAGGCCGATGATCCCGGCCCCCGCCACCGTGATGTGCATGCCCGCATCGTGGCAGACGGCCGTCCCACGCCGCCGCGGCTACCCTCGCGCGGGTGAGGACGATGTGGGTGCCGGCCGCGGTCTGCGGGCCGCTCGCGCTGTTGCTGGGACTGCCGTTCGCCGGCGGGACGACCCCGGGCGCCGTCGACGCCGTGGCCGCCGGCTGGACGGCGCACTTGAGCCCCGGCGTGTTGCGCGCGCTGGTCTTCCCGACCGAGCCGTACGTCGTGTTCGCCCTCGGCGTCCTCGGCGTCGTCCTGTGCCTGCGCGCGGGCCGGAAGCTGGAAGCCGGGCTCGCGCTCGCGGCGCCGCTGCTGGCGATCCTGCTGACCGCCGTCCTGCTCAAACCCCTGTACGACCGGTGGAAGAACGACACCCTCGTCTACCCGAGCGGCCACACCGTGAGCCTGGTCGCGGTGCTGACCGTGCTCGTGCTCGTCACGCGCAAGGTTTTCGTGGTGGTGCTGAGCGCGCTGGCGCTGCTGGCCGCCACGGCCGGGCTGGTCGGCCTCGGCTACCACTACCTCACCGACGTCGCCGGCGGGACGCTGTTCGCCGTGGCTGTCGTGCTGCTCACGTGGCCGGTGCCGCGTCCCGCGCCAGCGCCGTCAGCCGGCTGACCGCGCGCAGGTACTTCTTGCGGTAGCCGCCGTTCACCATCTCCTCGGTGAACAGCGCCGGCAGCGGCTCGCCCGAGACGACCACCGGGATGGCCCGGTCGTAGAGCCGGTCGGCGAACGCGACCAGCCGCAGCGCCACGTTCTGGTCCGGCGCCGGGTGGATGTCCCGCAGGTGCACCCGGGTGACGCCGTCCAGCAGCCGCCCGTAGCGCGAGGGGTGCAGCGACGCCAGGTGCTCGACCAACGCGTCGAAGTCGTCCACAGTGGACCCCTCGTGCGCGGCGACGGATTCTTCGAGGACGTCCGGCGTGACCGGCGGCGGCGCGTCCGGCAGGCCGCGATGGCGGTAGTCCGGGCCGTCGACGCGCACGACGCCGAACCGGGCCGACAGCGTCTGGATCTCGCGCAGGAAGTCCTCGGCGGCGAACCGGCCTTCGCCAAGCTTCTCCGGCAGCGTGTTCGACGTCGCCGCGACGTACACGCCCGCGTCCATCAGCTCCTGCAGCAGCCGCGTGACCAGCGTGGTGTCGCCGGGGTCGTCCAGCTCGAACTCGTCGATGGCCAGGATCCGGTGCTCCGACAGGCGACGCACGGCCTCGGCGAAGCCCAGCGCTCCGACCAGGTGGGTCAGCTCGACGAACGTGCCGTACGCCTTGGGCGACGGCGCCGCGTGCCACGTCGAGGCGAGCAGGTGGGTCTTGCCGACGCCGAACCCGCCGTCGAGGTAGAGCCCCATCGGGCCGGCCGGCTCGGACGACCCGCCGAAGAGCTTGAAGCGCTTCTTCTCCTTGCGCGCGCCGACTTTGGCCGCGAACGCCGAACACGCCGCCACCGCGGCGGCCTGGCTCGGCTCGTCCGGGTTCGGGAGGTAGGTCTCGAACCGGACCGCGTCGAAGCGCGGCGGCGGCACCAGCGCACCGATCAGCTCGTCGGAGGACAGCTCGGGACGGCGGTCGGTGAGGTGCGCGGGCATGGTCGCAGAGCCTAACGGCGTGACGCGACCCGGCAGGCGGCGATGTCCCCCGGTCGAGACGCACTTCACGCCCGTGCTGGGATTGTCGGCGTGCGGAGCGTGTGGCCTTCTTCGACGGACGAGCTGACCGGGACCGACCTGGAGTCGATCTACGCCTACCCGGCGGACCTCGACCGCCCCTGGGTGCAGGTCAACTTCGTCGCGTCCGCCGACGGCGCCGTCGAGGTCGACACGACCTCCGCCGGCCTTTCGCACGCCGCCGACCGCAAGGTCTTCCTGCTCGGGCGCGACCTCGCCGACGTGATCCTGGTCGGCGCCGGCACCGCCCGCGCCGAGGACTACCGCGGGGTCGTCGCGGGCCCGAAGCGCCTCGAACGCCGGCGCCGGCTCGGCTTCGAGACCGTCCCGCCGATCGCCGTCGTGACGCGCACCGCGGACCTCGACCCCGCGTCCCGGTTGTTCACCGAAACCGTCGTACCCCCGATCGTGGTGACCACGGAAACCGCCGAGACCCAGCGGCTGGAAGCGGCCGGGGCGGAGGTCCTGCGCGCCGGGGACACCGAAGTCGACGTCCGGCGCGCGCTCGACCTGCTGGCCGCGCGCGGTCTGCGCCGCGTCGCGTGCGAGGGCGGGCCGCGGCTGTTCGGGCAGCTCGTCGAAGCCGACCTGGTGGACCAGCTGTGCCTCACGGTCGCGCCGTTGCTCGTCGCCGGGAGCGCGTCGCGGATCGCGGCGGGGCCGGTCGCCGTGCCGCGCCGGCTCGCGCTGGCGTCGATCCTGGTCGAGGAGGGCTTCACGCTCCTGCGCTACCGCCGGGACGCCGGGTGAGCGACGACGCCGACCTGGTCTGCCGGGCCGCGGCCGGTGACGACGCCGCGTTCGGCGCGCTCGTGCGGCGGCACACGCCCCGGATGTACCGCGTCGCGCTGCGGATCACCGGCAGCGCGGGCGAGGCCGAGGACGTCGTGCAGGACTCGTGGCTCGCCGCCTGGCGCGCCCTCCCCGGCTTCCGGCACGAATCCGCGGTCTCGACGTGGCTCTACCGCGTCGTCACCAACAGCGCGCTCGCGCTGCTGCGCCGCCGCCGGCCCACGGTCTCCCTCGACGAGCCCGCCGACCGGTCCACTGTGGACACGGCGTTGCTCGCCGCCGCGGTCCCGGGCCCCGAAGGCCGCGTCGTGCGGGCCGAAGAGGTCGACGCGGTGCTGCGCGCGATCGGCAGGCTGGAGGTCTCGCAGCGGGTGCCGCTGGTGCTGCGCGAACTGGAAGGGCTCAGCTACGAAGAGGTCGCCGAAGTGCTCGACGTGAACGTCGGAGCCTTGCGTTCCCGGCTGCACCGGGCCAGGGTGGCGCTGCTCGCCGAGTTGAGGGAGCGGTGATGGCCGAGCAGTCCGACCCCGAGCGGGACCCCCGCTGGGACGCCGTGCGCCGGGCGGCCGCACGCCGGGTGCCGACCCCGCCCGGCCTGGTCGAACGGGTCCTGCGGGCCGTCGCGCGCAGCCGCCGGACCGTGGTCGAGGTGCCCGGGGACGACGGCGACCTGCGGGTCGCGGAGACCGTCGTCACGCGGCTGGCCAGGGCGATCGCCGGCGAGCGGGCGCCGGCCGGGGTGCGGGTTTCGGCCGTCGCCGTCGAGGACGACGCCGTGCAGGTGCTCGTGTCCGTCCGGTTCGGCGTCGCCGCCGACGAGGCCGCCGAGGCGCTGCGGCGGGAGGTCACCGCCGAGCTGGCGCGCCAGCTCGGGAGCGAGGCGACGGTGAACGTGCACGTCGTGGACGTCCACCGCGAGTGACGTTCCCCCGATCGGGTGAGTCTGCGTGAGGTTTGCGCCCGCGCGGGCATCGTACGGGCGAGAGACCGCCCGAGAGGAGCCCGCACGTATGCACCCGGAACGGACCGAAAGCCCCGGCACGGTGACCCCGCTCAACGAGGAGGGCACCGCCGGCCGCACCACGATCTCCTCGCTGGTCGTGCAGAAGGTCGCCGGCCTGGCCACCCGCGAGGTCGCCGGGGTGCACGCCCTGGGCGGCGGCGGGGTGTCCCGCGCGATCGGCGCGCTGCGCGAACGCATCCCCGGCTCCGGCACGGTGAGCACCACCGGCGTGGCCGTGGAGGTCGGCGAGAAGCAGACGGCGATCGACCTCGACGTGATCGTCGAGTACGGCGCGCGCATCGTCGACGTCGCCCGCGCGGTGCGGCGCAACGTGATCACCGCGGTCGAGCAGATCACCGGCCTCGAGGTGATCGAGGTGAACATCGCCGTCAACGACATCCACCTGCCCGGCGAGGAAGAAGCCGAATCGACGCGGGTGGAATGACCGGGCGCGACCGGGCGGCCTTCCGGGAGTTCGTGCGCACCCACCACCCCGATGTGGGCGGCGATCCGGCCGTGTTCGCCGAAGGGCTCGCCCGGTTCCGCGCCGGCGAGTCCGAAGTGGACTCCCGCTTCGACGCCCCGGTGAGCTTCACCGCCCGCCGGCGCGGGATCGCCGCGCTGCTCGCCCGCTTCCGCCGCCGGCCACCCCGGGTGCGGTGACGCGCACCTTTCGCACGACCGTCCAAGGAGGACAAGTGAACGCAACGCAGACCGGGCTCCTGGCCGGGCTGATCCTCGGCCTCGCCGCGTCCCAGGGGTTCACCGCGTTCCTGGTGACCCTGGCCGTCGGGATCATCGGCCTGGTCGCCGGCCGGGTCCTCGACGGCGAGCTCGACCTCGGCGAGCTCTTCGGCAAGGGCCGCGACAAGTGAGCCGCGTCCTGGACGTGCCGCGCGAGCTGGCCGAGCCCGCCGAGCGCGGCACGCTCACCGTCGGGCACGCTGTGGTCCGCAAGGTCGCCCAGCACGCCGCGGACCAGGTCCCCGGCACCGCGAGCGACGGCAAGAAGGGCGCCAAGGCGAAGGTCGGCGGCCTCGACAACGACGTCGACCTCGCGCTCGACCTGGCCCTGCAGTACCCGGCGCCGGTGCGGACCGTCGTCGGTGTCGTGCGCGAGAAGGTCACCGAAGAGGTCGAGCTGCTCACCGGCTACCACGTGCGGACCCTCGCCGTGACGGTGTCCGCGCTGCGGCCCGCCGTGACGCCGAGGGTGCGGTAGCCGTGCGCCTGTTCGTCCGCCTCCTCGCCACCCTGCTCGGGCTGGCCTTCGCCGCCGCCGGGGCGCTGCTCGCCCTGGAAGTCGGCTGGCACTGGTGGCGTCCGGCTTCGGACCCGCTGCTCGTGCCGTGGCCGCGTTGGCAGGCTCAGCTCGCTTCGCTGGGCTGGGACGCCTACGCGGTGCGCGTGGGCGCCGGCGTGCTGGCCGCCGCGGGACTCGTCTTGGTGCTGTGCGCGCTGGCCGCCGGGAACCGCGCGGTCCGGCTCACCGACCCGGCCGACGAGGTGAGCGTCTCGACGTCGCCGCGCTCGCTGGCCCGGCTGGTCGGGCTCACCGTGCGCGCGCAGGACAACGTCGCCGGCGCGACGGTCACCGCGAGCGCCCGCCGCGTCCGGGTCCGGGCGAAGAGCACCCTCGAAACCGAGGGCGAGCTGCGGCCGCGGCTGCTCGAGACCGTGACCGCGCTGCTCGACGACGTCCCGCTCGCGCGACGGCCGAAGGTGTCGGTCGTCGTCGACTCCCCGAAGGACCGCCGATGAGTAAGTCCGTGGCCGCGAAGGCGCTTTCCCGGTCGTATGCGGGCGAACGCACCGGCGTGTTCCTCGTCGGCCTGCTGGCCCTGCTCGGCGGGGCGCTGGCCCTGGTGGTCGGCTTCGGCGTGCTCGGCGAGTTCCGCGGGCGCCGGCCGCTGCTCGACCCGATGGCGCTCGACTGGCTCGGCGGCCACGCCACGCCCGCGCGGATCGCCGCCATCGTGCTCGGGCTCCTGCTGGTCGTGCTCGGCTTGCGCGGCACGCTGCGGTCGCTGCGCCCGGAACCACGCCCCGACCTGGACCTCGACCGCACCGAGGGCGCCGAACTGGTGGTCACCGCCGCCGCGCTCTCCGGCGCGGTCCAGGCCGACGCGGAACAGCTCGACGGCGTGAGCCGCGCCCGGGTCCGCGCCGTCGGCTCCCGGACGTCTCCCGCGTTGCGCGTCACGCTGTGGCTGCACGAGGGCACCGACCTCAAGAGCGTCTGGGCGGAGCTGGACGGCCGCGTGCTGACCAGGGCGCGGGAGTCGCTCGGCCTCGACGTCCTGCCCACCGCCGTCCGCCTGGAACTCGACACGAGCCCGGCGAAACGCGTGCGCTGAACCGCGTCTTTCCGCAGAATGCCCGCATGCCCCTACCGCTGCAGCCGCCGCTGAAGCCGATGCTCGCCAAGCCCGCGAAGGCCATCCCGGACTCCGGGGGCCTGCTGTTCGAACCGAAGTGGGACGGCTTCCGCTGCATCGTCTTCAAGGACGGCGACGAGCTGTACCTGCAGTCCCGCGCGGAAAAGCCGCTCAACCGGTACTTCCCGGAAGCCGTCGCGCGGCTGCTGGAGACGCTGCCCCCGCGGGTCGTGCTGGACGGCGAGCTGGTCGTCGCGCGCGGCGGGCGGCTGGACTTCGACGCCCTGACCGAGCGCATCCACCCCGCCGAAAGCCGGATCACGCTGCTGGCGGCCGAGCAGCCGGCCGAGTTCGTCGCCTTCGACGTCCTCGCCCTCGACGACGAGTCCCTGCTCGACGAGCCGACGTCGGCCCGCCGCGAACGGCTCGTCGAGCTGGCCGGCGACCGCTTCCCGCTGACCCCGGCGACCACCGACCCGGACACCGCGCGGCACTGGTTCGAGCTCTTCGAGGGCGCCGGTCTCGACGGCGTCATCGGCAAGCCCCTCGACGAGCCGTACACGCCGGGCAAGCGCGTGATGGTCAAGTACAAGCACCTGCGCACCGCGGACTGCGTCCTCGCCGGGCTGCGCTGGCACGTCGACGGCGGCCCCGGCGAGCTCGTCGGCTCGTTCCTGCTGGGCCTGCACGACGAAAAGGGCGTGCTGCACCACGTCGGCACGGTCGGGTCGTTCCCCAAGGACCGCCGTCGCGAGCTCGCCGAGGAGCTGGCGCCGCTCGTGACCGACGGCGAAGACCACCCCTGGGGCGGGCGCGCGACCGGCGAGGCCCAGCGAATCCCCGGCGGGGTCACGCGGTGGCGCGCCACCGAACACGAATGGGTGCCGCTACGGCCCGAGCGCGTCGTCGAAGTCGCCTACGAGAACACCGAAGGCGGGATGCCGTCGCGCTTCCGGCACAACGCGCGGTTCGTGCGATGGCGCCCGGACCGCGAACCCGCGTCGTGCGACTACGGCCAGCTCGACGAGCCCGCCCGCTACGACCTCGACGCCGTGTTCCGCGGCCAGGTGGTGCGGACCCGCTAACCCGCGTCCCACACCGGCCGTGCGAAGCTCGGCTCCTACCGTGCCCTTGATCGACGTGAGGACCTCGCCCGTGCGCCGCCGCCGTACCCGTCTCCTGGTCGCGCTGCTCGCCCTGGCCTCCGCCGCGGGCTGCGCCGCGGGGCCGTCGGTCCGCCCGGCGCTGGTCGAGAACGACGGCAAGACGACGGCCGCGTCGCCCACCGGCACCCCGCCGGTGCCGCTGCCGCCGCTGGCCGAGCCGCAGTCGCCGTCGCTGCGGTGGGCCGACTGCGACGACGACACCCGGCAGCGGATCGGCACCCCGCCCGTGCCGGACAGCCTGCACTTCACCTGCGCCCGGGTCACCACGCCGCTCGACGCGCCCGGCGAGGCCCGGCGGTCGGTGGTGCGGCTGCTGGCGCTGAAGGTCGGCACCGGGCCGATCCCGCTGGTCGTGGTCAACGACGTCGACGGCGACCCCGGCACGGTGTACGCCGCGCGGCTGGCCGCGACGCTGCCGCCGGCGTTCCTGGCGAAGTTCTCGCTGATCGGCCTGGACCGCCGCGGCACCGGGCTCTCGGCTCCCGTCCAGTGCGTGCCGCCGGACATCCGGCACGACCTGATCGACGCCGACCCGGGCCAGGGCGACCTGCAGGACGTCCTGGACGCGGCGCGCAAGGCCGGGCAGCAGTGCGCGATCGAGCTGGACGACTCCCAGACCGCGCTGGACAGCTGGCGCGGCGCGGGCGACCTGGAGGAGCTGCGGAAGGCGCTGGGCTCGGACCGGCTCAACGCGCTCGGCCGCGGCGACGGCTCGAAGCTGCTGTCCGAGTACGCGGTGCGCTTCCCCGGCCAGGTCGGCCGGATGGTGCTCGACGGCGTCCCGGACCCGGGCCCGGACACCGCGGCGGTGCTGGACGCGGTCGCCGCCGGCGCCCAGACGACGTTGGACGCGTTCGCCGCGGACTGCGCGGCCCGCAAGTGCGCCCTCGGCGACCCGAAGGCGGCCCTGACGGCGCTCACCCAGCAGCTGCGGGCCGCGCCCCCGATGACCGAAGACGCCGTCGCGTTCGGGCCGGGAGTGGCGATGTACGCGGTCTACTCGGGGCTTTCGCAGCGCTCGCGTTGGCCGGAGCTGGCCGACGCGATCACGGCGGCGCGGGGCGGGAACATCACGCCGTTGGCGGCGTTCGCGTCACCGGCGCTGCACGACACGCGCGCACAGCCGTCCCGCCTCGACGCGACGATCGCGACCCGCTGCAACGACAGCCAGACGCGGCTCTCGGCCGACCAGCTCGACCAGGTCGCGGCCGGGATGCGGGCGAAGTACCCGCAGTTCGGCACGGTCGTCGCGCAGCAGCTGGCGTGGTGCGGGCCGTGGCCGGTCCGCACCGAGCCGCTGCCCCCGGCGGGCGCGACGGGAGCGCCCCCGATCCTGGTGACGGCCACCGCGGCCGACCCGCTGACCCCGCAGGTGGGCAGCACCCGGGCGGCGGACCAGATGCCGACGGCGGTGACGATCACGTGGCAGGGCGCGGGTCACGGCGCGGTGGGGACCTCCCCGTGCGTCACGGAGGCGGCGCGCGCGTTCCTGGTGGACGGCAAGGTCCCGGTGGACGGCACCCTCTGCCCCGCCTGACCCCACGGCATGCTGAAGGGCACCTTCCTCACCCCACAGGCAAGGAAGGTGCCCCTTCAGCCGGTCACTGGCGGTAGGACTCCACTTCGGAGACCGGGCGGGCCTGCGCGTCGTCCGGGTTCTCGTGGAACTCCGACTTCGCGCGCCGCTGGCGGAGCAGGTCCCAGCACTGGTCGAGCTGCTGCTCGACCGCGGTGAGGCGGTCCTTGTCGCCGCCGCTCAGCCCCACGCCGACCGAGCGCGACCGGAGTTCGTGCTCCTCCGCGATCAGCTCGTCGATCCGGCCCAGGATTTCGCCGTCGGCCATCTGTTCCTCCTCTTCACGGGTGCTCGGGTGCAGACGCTACCCCGGCCCCGGGAATTCCCGCCGGGGCCACGTCGTTGACCAGGGCATGAGCACCGTTGAGCTGACTGCCGAGAACTTCGACCAGACGGTTGACGACCATGATTTCGTCCTGATCGACTTCTGGGCGAGCTGGTGCGGGCCGTGCCGCCAGTTCGCGCCGGTCTACGAGAAGGCGTCCGAGAAGCACGACGACATCGTGTTCGCGAGCGTCGACACCGAAGCGCAGCAGCAGCTCGCCGCCGCCTTCGACGTCCGCTCCATCCCGACGCTGGCCATCATCCGCGACAAGACGCTGATCTACGCCCAGCCCGGCGCGCTGCCCGAGCCCGCCCTCGAAGAGCTCATCAAGCAGGCTCGCGAGGTCGACATGGCCGAGGTCAAGCGCAAGGCCGCCGAAGCCGAGGCCGAACAGGCCTGACCACCACCACATGACGAAGGCCGCCCCGCGGGGCGGCCTTCGTCGTGTTCAGGAGCGAGTCGCGAGCCCGCGCAGGAAGAACGCCAGGTTCGCCGGCCGCTCGGCCAGCCGCCTCATGAAGTAGCCGTACCACTCGTCGCCGTAGGGCACGTAGACGCGCATGCGCGCACCCGACGCCGCGATCCGCGCCTGCTCCTCCGGCCGGATGCCGTAGAGCATCTGGAACTCGTGGTCGTCGTCCTTGCGGCCGTTCTCCTCGGCGAGCGCGGCGGCGATCTCGATCATCCGCGGGTCGTGCGAGGCCACCATCGGATAGCCCTGGCCGGCCATCAGGACACGCAGGCAGCGGACGTAAGACTTGTCCACTTCGGACTTCCCCTGGAACGCCACCGACTCCGGCTCGGCGTACGCGCCCTTGCACAGCCGCACGCGCGAGCCCGGGCCGGACAGCTCCCGGCAGTCCTGCTCGGTGCGCCGCAGGTACGCCTGCAGCACCGCGCCCACCCACGGGTACTCGCCGCGCAGCTCGCGCAGGATGCCGAGCGTCGAGTCCGTCGTGGTGTGGTCCTCCATGTCCAGCGTCACGGTGGCGCCGACCGCCTCGGCCGCCGCGCAGATCTTCCGCGCGTTCTCCAAGGCGACGTCCTCGCCGTTCGACGGCAGGAACTGTCCGACCGCCGACAGCTTCACCGAGACGTCGGCACCTTCGGCCAGCCCTTCGGCCGCCAGCGCCGACAACACGGCTTCGTAGGCCGCGACGGTCGCCGCCGCCTGCGCGGCGTCGGTGGTGTCCTCACCGAGGTGGTCGAGGGTGATCCGCCGGCCGTCCGCGGCCAGTTCCCGGGCCACGCGGACGGCGTCGGCGGTCTCGGACCCGGCCACGAACCGGCGCACCACGGACCGCGTGGCGGGCACGGCTTCGACGAGCGCCCGGATCCTGCGGGAGCGAGCGGCGGCGAGCAACGGGGCACGCAACATGGCGGGTCCTCCTCAGCCCTGGTGCGGGTAGCGCACGGAGGTCGGCGGCACGAACGTCTCCTTGATCGAGCGGGGGCTCGTCCAGCGCTGCAGGTTGAAGATCGAGCCCGCCTTGTCGTTGGTGCCCGAGGCCCGCGCGCCGCCGAACGGCTGCTGGCCGACGACGGCGCCGGTCGGCTTGTCGTTGACGTAGAAGTTGCCGGCGGCGAACCGCAGCGCTTCGGCCGCCTTCGCGACGGCCGTGCGGTCGTTGGCGATGACCGCGCCGGTCAGCGCGTACGCGGCGGTCTCGTCGACGAGCCGCAAAACGGAGTCGAAGGCGGTGTCACTACCGCTGTCCTCGTAGACGTGCACCGACAGGATCGGGCCGAAGTACTCGGTCGAGAAGATCTCGTGCTTCGGGTTGTCCGAGACGAGGATGGTCGGCTTGACGAAGTACCCGACGCTGTCGTCGGCGGTGCCACCGGTGAGGACCTCGACCGAGGCGTCGTTCTTCACGCTCTCGAAGAGGTTGGTGTGCTTCGCGAACGCCCGGGCGTCGATGACCGCGCCGCCGAAGTGCGACAGGTCGGTGACGTCGCCGTAGGACAGCGCCTCGGTCTCGGAAACCAGGCCGTCCTTCAGCTTCGCCCACACGCTGCGCGGGATGTACGCACGCGAAGCGGCGGAGCACTTCTGGCCCTGGTACTCGAAGGCGCCGCGGACCAGCGCGGTGCGCAGGACGTCGACGTCGGCCGACGGGTGCGCGAGCACGAAGTCCTTGCCGCCGGTCTCGCCGACCAGCCGCGGGTACGAGCGGTAGCCCGCGATGTTCGCGCCGACCGTGGCCCACAGGTGCTGGAACGTCGCGGTCGAGCCGGTGAAGTGGATGCCGGCCAGGTCGCGGTGGGTCAGGGCGACCTCGGAGACGGCCTTGCCGTCGCCCGGCAGCAGGTTGATGACGCCCGGCGGCATGCCCGCCTCTTCCAGCAGCCGCATGGTCAGGTGCGCGGCGAACGACTGCGTCGGCGACGGCTTCCACAGGACCGTGTTGCCCATCAGCGCGGGCGCGGTCGGCAGGTTGCCGGCGATCGCGGTGAAGTTGAACGGCGTGATCGCGTAGACGAAGCCCTCGAGGGGCCGGTGCTCCATTCGGTTCCACACGCCCGGCGAGCTGACCGGCTGCTCGGTGAGCACGCGGCGGCCGAACTCGACGTTGAAGCGCCAGAAGTCGGCGAGCTCGCAGGCGGAGTCGATCTCGGCCTGGGTCGCGGTCTTGGACTGGCCGAGCATGGTGGCGGCGTTGAGGGTGGCGCGCCACTTGCCGGTGAGCAGGTCGGCGGCGCGCAGCAGGATCGCGGCGCGGTCGTCGTAGGACAGCGCGCGCCACTCGGGCGCGGCCTTCGCGGCGGCCGCGATGGCGTCGGTCGCGTCCTGCTGGGTGGCGCTGCGGATGGTGCCGAGGACGTGCCGGTGGTTGTGCGGCTGGACGACGTCGATCTTCTCGCCTCCGCCGGGGCGCTGCTCGCCCCCGACGGTGACCGTGAGGTCGACGGGTTCCGCCTGGCCCAGCCGCTTGAGCGCACCCTCGAGTTCGGCGCGCTCAGCGCTGCCCGGCGCGTACGTGAGCACCGGCTCGTTCTTCGGGGCGGGGGTCTGGGTCACGGCGTCCACGGCGGCTCCTCTGCCTTTCCTCTACGTCCTTGATGCCCCGAACGGTAACTCCGGACACGTCGTGGCGGCTTGTTCGAACGGCTAAAATCGCTCGTATGATCTTGGCCGATCGGATAACCCCGCCGTGACCTCGCTGCGCCATGTCCTGGCAACGCTCGGCGAGCCGCTCGTCGAGGTCGTCGTGGCCCCGCACGGGCTCGGCGTCCCGGTCGCCGACGTCGTGATCCTCGACCCCGAGGACCCCCTGGAGGCCTCCCCCGGCGACCTCGTGCTGGTGATCGGCGCGCGCGGCCGGGCGGCGGCCCCCGCGATCCGCGCGGCCGGGCGCGGCGGCGCGGCCGCCGTGGCGGTCAAGGGCGCGACGGGCGCCGACGTCGCCGCCGACGCGGGGGTCGCGCTGCTGACGGTCGGCGCGGAGGCGCGCTGGGAGCAGGTGGAGTCGCTGGCCCGCGGGGTCGTCGACGCGGCCCGCGCGGGCGGCGAGGCGGCCAGCGGCGAGGTCCTCGGCGACCTGTTCGCCCTCGCCCAGACCATCGCGACGCTCACCGGCGGCCTGGTCAGCATCGAGGACACCGCGAACCGCGTCCTCGCGTATTCGCGCGCCGGCGACGAGGTCGACGAGCTGCGGCGGCTGTCCATCCTCGGCCGCGAAGGCCCGGAACGGTACCTGGCGATGCTGCGCGAATGGGGCGTCTACCAGCGGCTTCGCGCCGGCGAAGGGATCGTGCGGATCGACGAGCGCCCCGAGCTGGGCATCCGCCGGCGCATCGCGGCCGGCATCCACGCGGGCAAGCAGCCGCTCGGCACGATCTGGGTCCAGGAGGGCGCACAGCCGCTCACCGAACGCGCCGAGACGGCCCTGCTCGGCGCCAGCCGCGCCCTGGCGCCGCAGCTGATCCGCGCCCGCACGCTGCCGAGCCCGGAACTGCGGCTGCGGGAGGACCTCCTCGCGAGCCTCCTGGAAGGGCGGCTGGACGCGGAGTCCGTCGCGGACGACATCGGCGCCGACCCCGCGCGGCCGGCCCAGGTGCTGGCGTTCTCGCTGAGTTTTCCGGGGCCGAGCCCCGGCCCCCAGCCGGGGGGCAAGCCCCCCTGGACCCCCCAAAAGCCGGTGGGGCGCTCGGACAACCGGCAGCTACGGCGCGCCGAGCTGGTGCACCTGATCGCGGTGCACACGGCGGCCTACCGGCGCAGCGCGCTGGTGAGCGTGATCGGCGGCCGCGTCTACGCGCTGCTGCCGGACCTGCCCGAGCACTCGGACGCGGCGGTGCTGGCCCTGGCGCGCGAAATCACCGGCACCGCGCGCCGCCACCTGGACGTCCCGGTGCGGGCGGCGCTGGGCGGCGTCGTACCGCGCCTGTCCGACGCGGCCGCGTCCCGGGGCGACGCCGACCGCGTCCTGGCGGCGATGGCCCGCGGGCACTGGGCCGCCGACGTCGCCTCACTGGCCGACGTCCGCGCCGAAGTCCTGCTGTCGGAGGTGCTGGCGTTCCTGGGCGGGCAGCCCCGCATCCGCGACCCGCGGCTGGTTTCGCTCGTGGCGCACGACACCGAGCACGGCGGCATCCTGGTCCCGGCGGTCCTGGCCTGGCTCGACGCGTTCGGCGACGTCCGCGCGGCGGCCCGGGTGCTGAACATCCACCCGAACACGGTCCGCTACCGCGTCCGGCGGGCGGCCGAAGTGTCCGGAGTGGACTTCGACGACCCGGCCCAGCGGATTCTTACTCAGCTGCAGCTGAGGCTGTGACCCTGCTAGCTTCGCCGGCGTGGATCTCTTTTCGCGCACGTGGGCGGCGCTGCGTGCCGCGGTCGCCGCTCTTCCCGACTCCGACTTCGCGAAGCCGTCGGGCTGCCGAGGGTGGCTGGTCCGGGACCTGGTGTGCCACCTGGTGATCGACGCGCAGGACGTGCTGATCACGCTGGTGACGCCCGCGTCGGCGGCGGTCACGCACGACGCGGTGACGTACTGGGCGGTGTCGTCCGAACCGCCCACCGGCGACGATCCCCTGGACGCGCTGATCGTCCGCCTGGCGGCGGCGTACGAGGATCCGGCGCTGCTGAAGTTCCACCTCGACGACGTGGGCGCGGCGGCGGGCCGCGCGGCCGGGCTGGCGGACCCCGGGATGCGGGTGTCGACGCAGGACATGGTGCTGACGGCGGGCGACTACCTGTCGGCGTACGTGCTGGAGTGGACGCTGCACCACCTCGACCTGGTGGCCCACGTGACCTCGGTTCCGGGGCCGCCGGCGGAGGGCCTGGCGGAGACGCGTTCGCTGGTGGAGAAGATCGCGGGCACGGCGTTCCCGGCGTCGTTCCCGGACACGGACGTGCTACTGGTGGCGACCGGCCGCCGCGCCCCCACGGACGCCGAGCGCGACGCGCTGGGCGACCTGGCCGCGCGGGTGCCATTCGTGCTCGGGTGAGGCAGGGCGCCCTGCCCCACCCGGCTCACCTCAGGCCCGCACCAGGCTGAACCGGCGCCGTTCCACGTCGATGGCTTCGATGCGGACCGTCACCCGGCTGCCCTGCTCGGGGACGCGGTCGGTCACGAGCAGGCCGTGCACGCCCGGCGCCACTTCGACGAACGCGCCGAACGGCACCGCCCGCGCCACGACGCCGTCGAGCACCCCGCCCTCGCGGTGGGCGGCGACGAACTCCTGCCAAGGGGACATGCGGTTTCACCTCCTTCCCGCGCACGTTCCGGACTTGGCGAACGTGCGGGAGGCGGCGGGCCACGGGCCCGCCCGGAGGTCACGGCACAGCCGGGTACCCCGTCTGCTCACGGCTCGAGGCCGACCCGGCAGTCATACCGGAAACCGTATCGCCGAAACGCGGAATTGCACCACCGGTAATTCTCCGACGCGATATCCGGCTATCGGGAAATCGGCTCACACAAGGGCGTGCAGATCGGCCAACCGCACGAGCGAATCCAGGCGCGCGGATTGGTCGTAGGCGGCCGTCGTCACCAAAACCTCGTCGGCGCCCGCGGCGTCGATCAATGCGCCGAGCCGGTCCCCGACTTCGGCCGGGGTGCCGGAAATCTGACCGTCCAAGGTCTCCTCGAGGCGCCTTCGCTCGCGGTCGGTCATCGGCAGCGCCAGGACCTCCGCGGGCGGCGACAGCGGTGGGAAGACGCCGTGGGAGCGCGAATACACCGTCGCCCAGGCCTCCGACACGAGCAGGCGGCGCGCGTCGGCCGCCGAGTCCGCCACGGCGATCGCCGACGACACCACGACGTACGGCTCGCGCGCCCACCCGGACGGCCGGAAGCCGTCGCGGTAGCGCGTCACGGCTTCGGCGAGCGCGCGTTCGCCACGGACGGGCGCGATCACCAGCGGCAGCCCGAGCTCGGCGGCGAGGTCGGCGCCGGACCCGGTGGCCAGCAGGAACGGCGGCACGCGCAGCCCCTCGGCCGGGTAGGCGTGGACGCCGGGGCGCTCGCCCGAGAAGAACCCGAGCAGTTCCCGCACCTGGGCGCCGAAGTCGTCAGCCGCTTCCTTGCCGTGGCCGAGCGCGTCGCGGACGCCGGCGGTGAAGCCGACCGACCGGCCCAGTCCCATGTCGATCCGGCCGGGGTACAGCGCTTCCAAGACGCCGAACTGCTCGGCGACGACCAGCGGCCGGTGGTTCGGCAGCATGACGCCCCCGGTGCCGACGCGGATCCGGCTCGTCGCGCTCGCGACGGCGGCGGCCAGGACGGTCGGCGCGGACCCGGCGACCCCGGGCACGCTGTGGTGTTCGGAAACCCAGAACCGGTGGTAGCCCAGCCGTTCGACGTCGCCGGCGAAGGCGACGGTGTCCCGCAGCGCCCGCGCGGTCCCGCCGTGCGTGCGGACGGGCGAGCGATCGAGCACGGAAAACCTCACGCCGGGTGCAACGCCCGCCGTGCGCCGGGATTCCCGTCAGGGACGCCAGCGCTCGCTGTACTCCGGGTGGTCGGCGTAGGGCAGGGCCAGCAGGCGCAGGGTGAGGCACCAGTTGGAGCCGGCCTCGTCGGCGGGCACGTGGCAGGTCTCACACCAGTATTCGCTGCCGTAGAGCGGAAAACCGGGGACCTTCTCCGACACGGTGGTGCGGTGGGCGAGCAGGATCCGACGCGTGGCCTCGATCTCGTTGATCATCTGGTTGACGACGTCGAGCTCCAGATCGGTCATCCCACGAATCTTCTGCTCGACGGCGACCTTGGTCTCGCCGCGGTTCATCGCCTCGCCGGCCTTCGCCTTGTTGACGGCCTGCATGATCAACGCCTGCCGCGCGCCGACGCGCGCGGCGAGGAATGCGATCAGGTCGTCCACGAAGGGCCTCCCTCGAACTCGCCCCAGGACATGTCGTCGAGGAGTCGTCGATTCGGGACCGCACGTTACGCCGATCGTGGCGGTGGTCGAGACCACAGGAGCGGCCGTGCGGGATTTGTGACCCGAAAGGCGACAGCGGGCAGCGGCGTGATCACTCCCCGTTTTCCGTGGTGACGTTCCGATTGGTTTCCGGGCCCCCGGAAGTGGCGCGCGGCACGGTTGTGGCGGTGATTACACGGGGTCCCGATCGAGGGAATCCCGCTGCCGCTGAGTAACACCGAACCCGGTCGTGGCGTCTGTCCCGGGCACAAGAGCCACGGAGGCAGCCATGTCCGTTCCCGTCCCGCCCGGCCCGCCGATGCCCTACGCCCCGCTGCCCGCGCCCGCGCCGCCGCGCCGGAAGTGGCCGTGGGTGCTCGGCGCGGCGCTCGTCGTCTCCGCGGTCGCGGCGGGTGTCGTGCTGGCGATCGCCGTGGGCAAGGCGGCCTCGAGCCCGTGCGTCGACAAGTCGCAGACCGCCCCGTGCGTCGGCCCCGGCGGGACCTGGGTCTCCGCAGACGGCGCGGTCCGGCCGCGCGACGCCGCCGCGCCCGCGACCACCAGCCCCTCGATCCCGGCCCTCGTCGCACCGACCACGACCGAGCCGGCCCTCCCCGAGCCGACGGCGAAGGACTACTCCGTCGACCTGGCGGTCGTCTCCAAGCAGTGCTTCGGCTCGGCCGGGTGCAACGTCGTCGTCGAACCGAAGCTGAACGCCCTCGGCGCGAGCACCCTGCTCTGGGAGTGCGACATCACCTACAGCATCTCCGGCGACAGCTCCGGAGAACTGATCGAGACGGCCTACGCGCAGGGCGGCACGTCGTACCGCGTCGACCGCACGGCGATGAGCACCAAGAACACCAAGGTCGCGCCGAAGGCGACCGTGACCTCGGTGAGCTGCCGCAAGCCGTGACGGTCAGGCCTCCGGGCGCGCCTTGCTGGGCTGGACCCGCTTGGGCTCCCCCGGCATCTTGGGATAGTCCGGCGGGTACGGCATGTCCCCCAGCCCGTGGTCGCGCAGGTCCCGCTCGTACCACTCCAGCGCCGTCTCCAGGCCGAACGCCTCGGCGTCCATCCCCGCGTGCAGGTCGCCGTGGGACTCCAGGAACGCCGGGATCGTCAGCACGTCGAAGTCGTCCGCGTCGACCTCCGGCAGCAGGTCCCACGTCAGCGGCGTCGACACCGTCGCGCGCGGGGTGCCGCGGACCGACCAGCTCGACGCCACCGTCCGGTCGCGCGCCGCCTGGTTGTAGTCCAGGAACACGCGCCCCTCCCGCTCCTCCTTCCACCACGCGATCGTCGCCTTGTCCGGGATGCGCCGCGCCACCTCGCGGCCCAGCGCGATCACCGCGTGGCGGACCTCGACGAAGTCCCACTCCGGGCGGATCCGGACCAGCACGTGGACCCCGCGGCCGCCGGACGTCTTCGGGTAGCTCGTCAGCCCCGCGTCCGCCAGTACCTCGCGGACCACCAGCGCCACCTCGACCGCGTCCGCGAAGCCGGCGCGGTCCGGCGGGTCGACGTCGATGCGCAGCTCGTCCGGGTGGTCGACGTCGGGACGGCGGACCGGCCACGGGTGGAAGTCGAACGTCCCCAGGTTGGCCGCCCACGCGAACACCGCCGGCTCGGTCGGGCACACCTCGGCCGCCTTGCGGCCCGACGGGAACGTGATCTCGGCCGTCTCCAGCCACGCCGGCGCCCCCTTCGGGACTCGCTTGGCGTAGAACCACTCGCCCTCGACGCCGTCGACGTAGCGCTTCAGCGTCGTCGGCCGCTCGCCGATCGCGCGCAGCAGCGGCCCGCCGACCGCGATGTAGTGCTCGACGACCTGCCGCTTGGTGATGCCGCGCTGGGGGAAGTACACCTTGTCCGGGCTCGAGACGCGGACGGTGCGCCCGCCCACCTCGTACTCGACCGGGTCACCGTGCTTGGGCATGCGGCCACGCTAGCGGTGATCGCGCACCGGAGCGCCCGCGAACATGCCCGCCCGGTGACATGAATGAGTCATTCACGTCACCGGACGACAGCGTCCCGGCAAAGTCGTGGCCGCGCGGTCTGCCCGGCGTCGCGGCAATGTCATGAAAGGGTCGTTCATGTCGTCTGACGAGGTGAACGACCCGTTCATGACATGCGGGCGACCGGATCGGCCGCGCTGACCCGACTTTGCCGGGACCCTGTCACCGGACGACATGAATGAGTCATTCACGTCGTCCCGGCGCGTGGATGACCCCCTCCCGGCACCCGGCGAGCGCGGCGGACCCGACCGGTAGGCTGGAGCGGGTGTCCGGCCGCACCAAGCTGATCGTCGCGCTCGCCGTCGTCGCCCTCTTCGCGGCCGCCGCGGTGCTGCTGCCGATCCCCGGGCCTGCCGAGCTGCGCGCCTGGGCCGCCGCCACCGGGCCCGCCACCCCGCTCGTGCTCTTCGCCGCCTACTCGCTGCTCACCGTCGCGCCGATCCCGCGCACCGTCTTCAACCTCGCCGCCGGCCTGCTGGTCGGCACCGCCGCCGGGATCGCCATCGGCCTGGCCGCCACCACCGTCGCGGCCGGCCTCTCCTTCGGGCTGGCGCGGCTGCTCGGCCGGGACCTGGTCACCCGGCACCTGCACCGGTCGGCCGTGCGGACCGTGAACGACCGGCTCTCCGGCGGCGGCGTCCTCGCGATCACGTCGCTGCGGCTGATCCCGATCGTGCCGTTCGCGCCCTTCAGCTACCTCTGCGGGGTGTCCTCGGTGCGGCTCGTCCCCTACCTGGCCGGTACGCTGCTCGGGAGCGTGCCCGGCACCGTCGCCGTGGTCGTCCTCGGCGACGCCCTGACCGGCGACACGCCGCCCGCGCTGCTCGCCTGCTACGGCGTGTTCGCGCTGGCCGGGGCGATCGGGCTGGTCAAGGTGTTCAAGAAGCGGGCACCGGCCGAACCGGGTCCGCCGGACCTGCTGGCTGACGCGAACAGCACAGGGCCGACCGCTACACTCGATCGGGTGCGCGAAGCGTAAACGCGCTGAGCAGGGCCACCATCACCGGGAATTTCGTCAGGAGCAGCCGCCATCGACACCGGTCAGCTGATCGCGGGGCACTACCGCCTCGTCGAGCACATTGGTAGCGGTGCCATGGGAGTCGTGTGGCGCGCGACCGACGTGCGCCTCGAGCGCACCGTCGCGATCAAGCAGATCCTCCCGCAGCCGGGCGTCTCCGAGACCGAACGCGACAACATGCGCCAGCGCGCCATGCGCGAGGCGAAGAACGCGGCCCGGTTCCAGCACCCGAACGCGATCGTCGTGTTCGACATCGCCGAGCACAACGGCGACCCGTGCCTGGTGATGGAGTACCTCGACGGGCCCAGCCTCTCCACGATCCTCGCCGAGGAGGGCACGCTCCCGCTCGGGCGCGTCGCCCGGATCGGCGAGCAGGTCGCGTCCGCGCTGGTGGCCGCGCACCGCGCCGGGATCGTCCACCGCGACGTCAAGCCGGGCAACATCCTGATCGACGAGACCGGCACCGCGAAGATCACCGACTTCGGCATCTCGCGCGCGGCGGGCGACATGACGCTCACCGCCACCGGACTGATCGGCGGCACCCCCGCCTACCTGGCGCCCGAGCTGGCCCGCGGCGCCGACCCGGTACCCAGCTCCGACGTCTTCGCCCTCGGCGCGACCCTCTACCAGGCGATCGAGGGCACCACGCCGTACGGCAACACGACCAATCAGCTCGCGCTGCTCTACGCGGCCGCGAACGGCCAGATCAACCCGCCGGTGCAGGCGGGCGCGGCCACCGCGCTGCTGATGAGCCTGCTGCGCAGCGAGCCGGGCGAGCGGCCCAGCATGGCCGAGGCGCGCGAGCGGCTGGCCGCGCTGGCCCGCACCGAGCCGGGCGGCATGTCGGCGTCGCCGCCGCTGCTGTCGGGCGGCGGGGGCCGCAAGCCCGCCGCGCCCGCCGACGGCGGCGAGCGCCCGCCGTGGCAGCGCACCGACCAGAAGGCGCCCTCGTCGCCGCCGGTCGGCACGCCGGTGCCGGCGAACAAGGCGGCGTCCAACCCGCCGCGCCCGACCGCGGCGTTCATGCCGATGCGCTCGCCCGCCGCGCCGCCGAACACCCCGCCCAGACCGATGCCCGCGGCCGCGCCGACGGCCAGGGCACCCCAGTACTCGTCGAACGCCCCGAAGCCGGACAACAAGCGCAAGTACGCGCTGCTCGCCGGGGGCGGCGCCGCGGTCGTCGTGGTCGCGGTCATCGTCTTCCTGGTGCTGAACTCGGGCAGCGGCGGCACGGGCGGCACCTCGAACGCCCAGTCTTCGGGCAACCAGCCGACCGCGGGGCAGAGCACGCCCAAGGCCACCGGTTCGGGCAGTGCCTCGAACGTGCCCGCGGGCCTCGGCAGGACCGTCCCCGAAGGCAAGATCACCGATTTCGGTGCCGCCGGCCGGGCGATCACGGCCTTCTACGACAACCCCGCGGGCGGCTGGTCGAAGCTGACCCCGGCGGCGCAGCAGGTGTACGGCAGCGAGCAGCAGTTCGCCGAGTACTGGGCGAACAACAAGGTCTCGAGCTACCAGAGCGCCCGTGCCGACAGCGGCGGCTCGAACGCCGACGGTTCGATCACCATGAACCTCACGGTCAACGGCACGCGCAATGGCTACCGGATCGTGATGGTCGGAGGCCAGATGCTCATCGACGCCGACACCCGCCTCGGCGCGCAGGGTTCGCCCGGGTCGGGCTACTGAGACTTAACGCGCCGCTGGTGGGTTCGCGGGCACCGATGGCCTACCGTGGAGGTATGGCCGACGACGGAGCTGCGCTGCCGGGCCAGAATCCTCGCTTCCACGAGGACCTGGTCGGCCTGGACCCGTACGACCCCGAGGCGCGCGCGTTCGCCGAGCACCTCGACCGGATCGAACGTTCCGGGCCGAACTACACGATCGAAGCCGCGCTGGACGGCGTGGCCGACTTCGCCGACTCCAGCAACCGGCTCGGCGGGCTGCGCTACTGGGTGTCGGCGCTCATCGTCGTGCTCATCGTGCTCGGCGTGATCGTCGCCGCATGGGACATCGTCGTGCACGCCCTCGCGTGGCTCGCGGCGTAACGTGGAACGGGTGAAAGGTATGAAACCCGTTGTCGGAGCCACCCCGCGCGTCGTGAAGTCCGAGCAGGAATGGCGGGAGAAGCTGGGCCCGGAAGAGTACGCCGTGCTCCGCCAGGCCGGCACCGAACGGCCGTTCACCGGTGAGTACACCGACACCAAGACCACCGGCGTCTACGAGTGCCGCGCGTGCGGTGCCGAGCTGTTCCGCAGCGACACGAAGTTCGACAGCCACTGCGGCTGGCCATCGTTCTACGACCCCGCCGACTCCGACGCCGTGCTGCTGCGTGAGGACCGGACCATGGGCATGAAGCGCATCGAGGTCCTCTGCGCCTCCTGTCACAGCCACCTCGGGCACGTCTTCGAGGGCGAGGGCTACCCGACCCCGACCGACCAGCGGTACTGCATCAACTCGATTTCGCTGAAACTGGTGCCCGAGCAGTAAAAGCCGGCAGCCTAAATCCTCCTTAAGCAAGCAACCCGCCGCCCTTCCTCGAACGTAGTCTCCGCACACGGACGAGGGAGGGCGGACTCATGACCGACACCTGGGGCATTCCCGGACCGGCGTTCGCGGGCCTGTACCTGGGCCTGCTGCTCCTGCCGGCGCTGTCCGCCGCGATCCGGCTGGCGCTCCTGCGGCGGGGCCGCGCGGGCGGAGCGCCGGAAGGACCCGAAGAGCTGGCGGTGCTGACCGGCGGGCGGCGGCGCTTCGGCGAGTACGTCGTGGCCAACCTGCTGGACGAGCAGGTCGTCCGGCTGGCGGGCAACGGCTGGCTGAGCCGGGTCAAGGGCACCACCGCCGGCACCGTGGGCCGCGAAGCGGTGAGCCGGATCGGCAAGCACGGCACGTCGGTCGAGCGGGTGTGCGACGCCGCCGCCGAGCACGAGACCGCACGCGAGCTCGAGGCCGCGCTGATCGGCCGCGGGCTGCTCGCCGACCCGCGGAAGGTGCGTTCGACTTGGGTCGCCACCGCGGTGGCGTATTGGCTCGTACTCGTCGTCGGCGTGGTTCGGCTGATCGCCGGGTCGAGCACCGGGCACCCGGTGGGGATCCTGCTGGGCCTGCTCGCCGTGGGCAGCGTCGTCGCGATCGCCGTCACCGTCAAGGCCCGCAACCGGCCGGCGGTGCAGGCCACCGCCGCGGGCACGGCGGCTGCCGAAGCGGCCCGCCGGGCCGGAACGCTCACGACCGGTCCGGCCGGCACCGTCGCGGCGCACGGGCTCAGCGGTCACCCCGACAAAGACATCCGGCGGGCCGCCACCCAGGCCGCCGCTCAGGCCGCGCGGCACTCGGCCGCGCGGGCGCACAGCCGCCGCACCCGCTTCGCCGGCGCCGGTGGCGGGGCCGCCGTCGGCTACTACGGCGGCAGCTCGTGCGGTGGCGGCAGCAGCTCCTGCGGTGGCGGTGGGGGCGGCGGCTGCGGAGGGGGTGGCGGCGGGGGCTGCGGCGGTTGAAACGCCGACGCGAGCAGCCGCGTCTCACAGCTACGGTAACCGCAACTCACTGAGGGGAGACGGGCGATGGACGACCCGTGGGGCATCTCCGGACCGGATTTCGTGGTCCTCTACATCGGACTGCTCGTCGCCGTGCTGCTCGTCCGGGTCATCGTGGCCGGGGTCGTCGCGAGCCGCGCGTTGCGGGGGAACACCGAGCGGCCCGGCCCGCCGCCGACCGTCTACCAGCTCGCCTTCCTCGCCGGCGGCCCCGACCGGGCCGTGGACGCGGCGATCGCGGCGCTGGTCGAGCGCGGCCAGCTGCGGGTCAACAGCTACAAGCAGGTCAGCCAGGCCGGGACGCGGCCGTCCGAACCGCTGGAGCGGGCGGTCTTCGACGCGGCGCAGCTGAAGACGACGGCGACGCTGCGGGCGTACGGCCGTCAGTCGGCGGCGATGCGGGCGCTGGAAGAGGGGCTCGACCAGCGCGGGCTGCTGGCGTCGGCGGCCGCGAAGCGCCAGTCCCGGACGTTCGGGCTCGTGCTGCAGCTGGCCGTGCTGGTGCTCGGCGTGGCACGGCTGGTCAACGGCATCTCGCTGGGCCGCCCGGTCGGCATCCTGGTGTTCCTGGTGCTGGTCGCGGCCGTGCTGACGATCGTGGCGGCGGTCCGGCGGTCCAAGACCGGGCCGCGGCAGCCCTCGGCGGCGGGGCACCACGTGCTCGGCCAGGCCCGGGCCGCGTCGAGCGGTCCGCTGCCGGCGGGGATGCTGGCGGGCGGCGTGCTGCTCGGCGGCGCCGCGGCGGCGGTCGCGCTCGGCGGCTGGGCGATGTACCCGGACGAGGAGCTCAGCGCGGCGCTGGCCCCGCCGGTGACGTCCTTCGGCGGCGGCGGTTCGTCCGGTGGGTCTTCGTGCAGCAGCGGGTCGTCGTGCTCGAGCTCGTCGTGCAGCAGCGGCTCGTCGTGCGGTTCCTCGTGCGGTGGGGGTGGGTGCGGTGGGTGAGCTCGGCATCGGGATCGGCTGGCGGCACGAGCTGGACCTGTCGATCGCCCGGCTGCCCGGTGTCGACTGGGTGGAGGTGGTCGCCGAGAACCTGCACGCCGACCACCTCCCCGAGACCCTCGTCGCGCTGCGCAAGCGGGGCATGCCGGTGCTGCCGCACGCGGTTTCGCTGTCGCTGGGCGGCGCCGAGCCGCTCGACACCGGGCGCGTCCAGCACCTCGCGGAGATCGCGCGGGCCGTGGACGCGCCGCTGGTCAGCGACCACGTGTGCTTCGTGCGCGCGGGCGGGCTCGACTCGGGCCACCTGATGCCGCTCCCCCGCACGCGCGAGGCGCTGGACGTGCTGGTGGCGAACGTCCGGCTCGCACAGTCCATTGTGGACGTGCCGTTCGCGCTGGAGAACATCGCGGCGGTGCTGGACTGGCCGGACAACGAGCTGACCGAAGAGCAGTTCCTCACCGAGCTGACCGAACGCACGGACTGCCGGCTGATCATCGACGTCGCGAACCTGTACGCGAACGCGCGCAACATCGGCACGGACCCGGTGCGGTTCCTGGACGGGATCCCGTGGGAGCGGCTGGCGTACGTGCACATGGCGGGCGGCATCGAGCGCGACGGCGTCTACCACGACACGCACGCCCACCCGGTGCTGCCGGAGGTGCTGGCGCTGCTGGCGGAACTGCGCCGCCGGACGGACCCGCCGGGAGTGCTGCTGGAGCGCGACGACGACTACCCGACGGACGAGGAGCTGGCCGCGGAATTGGCGGCGCTGCGCGCGGCGGTGACGGTGTGAGCCGGTCGGAGCTGGCGGCGCGGCAGGCGGAGCTGCTGCGGGCGTTGCTGGCTTCCGGCCCGGCCCCGGCGGGCTTCGACGCCGCGCGGTTGCGGGTGGAGGCGTCCGTGTTGCGCCGCAAGCACGGGCGGGTGCTGGCGTACCAGCGGCCGGAGGTGGCGGAGGCACTCGGGGACCGGTTCGGGCCGCTGTTCGCGGAGTTCACCGCGGGACGGCCGAAGCGGGACACCGAGCGCTCGGGGGCGTACGCGGACGAGTTCGTGACGTGGCTGATCGCGGAAGGGCACCTGCCGAAACCGCGGCGGGGCTTGGTGTCCCGACTCCGGCGCCGGTAACCCACAGACCGGCGCGGAGCTTGATATCCCGGCCTCGGCGCCGCTAATCCACAAGCCTGCCGCCTTGTGGACAACCGTGCCCGGCGCGGCGATTCCGTCGGGCACCACCGGTAAAATGGATGCGGGGGCACCCCCCGGGAAGGGCGGGCCGCGCTCGGCCGCCGCTGAGGGGCCAGGTTGGTTTGTCGCTGCCGTCTACGGGGTCCAGGTCGGTTTGTCGACACCCGGCAGCCGCGTCCCGAAGTCCCAGTGCGGTTCCGCCCCCGGCAACCCGCCCGCCATCCGGACCCGGGTCAGCCGGCCGTAACCGCTGTCCGCTTCTTCCAGGAGATCCGAGTAGTCCACCTCAACCGCGGCAGGATCCTTGCGGCCCAGCGAATCCAGCCACCGCGCCGTCCCGGCCAACGACAACCGGACCCGCCACGTCCCACCGTCCGTCACCTGCCGCCGCAACGCCGTCATGATCGCCGCCGCCGCGAGCCAGCCCGTCGCGTGGTCCAGCGCCTGGACCGGCAACGGCGAAGGCCCGTCCGCACCGAAAGCCATGCCGTTCGACATCTGGACCAGGCTGTCGAACCCGCGTCGGCGCGCCCACGGGCCTTCCCACCCGTACGCGCTCAGGTCCGCGATCACCAACCCCGGCCGCAGCTCAGCCAGCTCCGAAGCACCGAAGCCGATCCGCTCCAAGGCACCCGGACGGAACGACTGCAGCAGCACGTCCGCCCGGCTGATCAGCTTCTTCAACCGCGCCCGCCCGCCTTCGGTGTCGAGCGCGACGAACGCCGAACGCTTGCCCTGGTTCGTGTCGCGCACCAGCGCCTCGACCCGCGGGAGGTGCGCCGCGCCGACGTGCAGCACGTCGGCGCCGTGGGCCGCCAGTACCCGGCCGGCCACCGGACCCGCCAGCACGTGCGTCAGCTCCAGCACCCGGACCCCGCCCAGCGGCCGGTCCGAATAGAACAACGTCCGTTTGGGCGCGTCACCGACCGGCGAAGCCGAAACCAGCGGCAGCGAAGCCACGGCCGCCCCTTGGGGATGCACGGCCCAGTCCGATGGTGAGCGCAGCTCGGCGGCCGCTCCCCCGGCGGACACCACGGCGTGCTCGATCTCGCGCGCGCTCCGCCCGGCCACTGCCTTCGCGACCGCCTCCCGGCTGCCCGGCACGCCGAGGCCCCAGCACACCGCCGCTTCGTGCCGCGGGTAGTTGCAGTGCAGGCGGACCCAGCCGTCGGCCGCGCGGTAGTTGCCCGACAGCGGTGCCCACATCGACTCCGCGCCGGCGCCGTCCACCCGTAGCAGCTGCTCGCTGTGGAACGCCGCCGCCGCGTGGCGCGTGTCCGCCGTGACCACGCCCGGTTCGATCTCACGCGCCCGGAGCATTTCGCCGGCGGCCAGCGTCGCCGCGGCGATCGACGCCGTTGCGGCCGCCGCCACCCGGTACGGGCCGGGCAGGACGTCTTCGGTGCCGGTCAGCTCGAAGGGGCCCGGCTTCGACTCGGTGAGGGCGTGCCAGACGCCCTCCACTGCCTCGCGCACTACGGCAGAGCCGCGACGAGCTCGGCCGGCGGCACGCGCGTGCCCGTGTAGAACGGGACCTCTTCGCGGACGTGCAACCGCGCCTCGGTGCCACGCAGGTGGCGCATCAGGTCGACGATCCGGTGCAGCTCGTCGGCCTCGAAGGCGAGGATCCACTCGTAGTCGCCCAGCGCGAACGACGCGACGGTGTTCGCGCGGACGTCCGGGTAGTCGCGGGCTTCCTTGCCGTGGTCGGCCAGCATCTTGCGGCGGTCGGCGTCCGGCAGCAGGTACCACTCGTAGGACCGCACGAACGGGTACACGCAGATGTACTTGCGCGCCTCTTCACCCGCGAGGAACGCGGGGATGTGGCTCTTGTTGAACTCGGCCGGCCGGTGCAGCGCGGTCTGGCTCCAGACCGGCGTCGACGCGCGGCCGAGCGGGGTCCGCCGGAAGCCGGAGTAGGCGGCCTGGACCTGCTCGATCTCCTCGGCGTGCCACCAGATCATGTAGTCGGCGTCCGCGCGCAGGCCCGAAAGGTCGTAGACACCCCGGACGACGACGCCCTTGGCCTCCAGGCCGTCGAGGTACTCGGTCGTCTCGCGACCGGCCGCCCCGCGGTCCTCACCCAGCCGGCCGGGCTCGATCCGGAAGACCGACCAGGTGGTGTAGCGGATGGTGTCGTTGAGCTCGTTGTAGTTGACCCGCGCCATGCTTCCATCCTGTCACCGCCGCCCGCCGGACGCTGCCACGGGGCCGGGTGAGCGCACTCACGCGGAAAGCTGCGCCGCGATCCGGTGCGCCGCCGCCTCGGCCGTCGCGACGCAGGCCGGCAGCCCGACGCCGTGCAGGGTCGCCCCCGCCACCGCCAGCCCCGGGATCTCCGCGACGGCCTTCTCGATCCGCTCCACGCGCTCGAGGTGACCCGCGCCGTACTGCGGCAGGCCGCCGCCCCAGCGCGTCACCAGGGTCTCGATCGGCGCCGCCGTCACGCCCGTCAGCCGCGCGAGGTCGTCGCGGACCACGCGGACCAGCTCGACGTCGTCGGCCTGCAACGCGCCCAGCTCGCCGAACCGGCCCACCGAACCGCGGACCAGCACCGGCCCCGAGCCGAAGTGCGCCCACTTGCGCGAAGAGAAGGTGAACGCCTTCGCCGCGTACGGCACGCCCGATGCGTCCCGTTCGCCCTGGCCGATCAGGATCCCCGACGCGTCGGGCAGCGGTGTCCCCGGCGGCAGTGCCAGCGCCACCACCGCCATCGACGCCAGTTCGACCTCGCCGAACGCCGCCGACGCCGCGGGCACCAGGTCGGCCAGCAGCCGCCGGGCCGAGGGCGCCGGGACCGCGAGCAGCACCGCGTCCGCTTCGATCGTGTTGTCCGCGGGCGCGTGCGCGGTCGGGTTCGCGCCGATCCGCAGCCGCCAGCCCGGGCCGTGGCGTTCGATGTCGCAGACCGGCAGCCCGGTCCGCAGCTCGGCGCCGGACAGCTCGGTCAGCCGGTCGATCACCGTGCCGAGGCCGCCCGGGACCGTGCCGAACACCGGCGCCGTCCCCGGCGAAGCGGGCAGCTGCGCCTTGGCCGCCGCCGTCAGCGAACCGGCGCCCGCGGCCACCGCCGCGGCCAGGCCCGGCATGGTCGCGCGCAGGCCGAGGCCGTCCGCGCCGCCCGCGTAGACGCCGCCGAGCAGCGGGTCGACGAGCCGGTCGACCAGCTCGTCGCCGAACCGCTCGCGCAGCAGCGGCCCGAGCGGCAGGTCGCCGCTCGGCAGCCGCAGCTCGGGCAGCGACGGCTCGGCCTCGACGGCCCGCCGTCCGGCCTCCGACAGCACTCCGGCGACCGACTCGGCCGACGCCGGGACGCCCATGACGGTGCCCGGCGGCAGGCCGGTGACGCTGCCGCCGGCGTGGATCTTCGCGCGCGCCTTCGTCGGGTTCACGACGTCGAGCCCGAGCTCGCGGACCAGCGCGAGCATCTCGGGACGGCGGACGAGGAACGCCTCCGCGCCGACGTCGTAGGGGACGCCGGCCAGCTCGGCCGTGCGCAGCTTGCCGCCCGGCGTCTTCGTCTTCTCGAACACGACGATCTCGGCGCTCTCGCCGAGCAGGCGCCGCAGTCGGTACGCCGCGGTCAGCCCGGAAACGCCGCCGCCGACGACCGCGACGCGCTTCACAGCTCGTGCACCAGCCCGACCACGCGGGTCAGCACGTCCGGGTCGACGCCCGGCAGCACGCCGTGGCCCAGGTTGAAGATGTGGCCGTCGGCCGCCTTGCCCTCCTCGACGATCCGGCGGACCTCGGCTTCGAGCACCGGCCAGGACGCGTGCAGCAGCGCCGGGTCGAGGTTGCCCTGCACGACGGCGTGCCCGCCCAGCCGGCGGACGGCCTCGTCCAGGGGGATGCGCCAGTCGACGCCGACGACGTCCGCGCCCGCGTCGCGCATCGCGACCAGCAGCTCGCCGGTGCCGACCCCGAAGTGGATGCGCGGCACGCCGTGGGCGGCGACGCCTTCGAGGACCTTCGCCGAGTGCGGCAGGACGAACCGGCGGTAGTCGCGCTCGGACAGCGAGCCCGCCCACGAGTCGAACAGCTGGATCGCGTCGACGCCGGCGTCGAGCTGCGCGCGCAGGAAGGTCAGGGCGATGTCGGCCAGGCGGCCGGCCAGCTCGTGCCACACTTCCGGCTCGGAGTGCATCAGTGCCTTGGTGTGCTCGAGGTTGCGGCTCGGGCCGCCCTCGATCAGGTAACTGGCCAAGGTGAACGGCGCGCCGGCGAACCCGATCAGCGGTGTCTCACCGAGCCGCTCGACCAGCAGCTTGACGCCGTCCGCGACCTGCGAGACCTGCTCGGCGGCCAGTTCCGGCAGCGCCTTGACCGCGCCGAGGTCGCGCACCGGCTCGGCCACCACCGGCCCGGTGCCGGGGACGATGTCGAGGTCGACGCCCGCGGCCTTGAGCGGCACGACGATGTCGCTGTAGAGGATCGCCGCGTCGACGCCGTGGCGCCGGACCGGCTGCAGCGTGATCTCGGCGAGCATCTCGGGGTCGAAACAGGAGTCGAGCATCGGCACGCCCTCGCGCAGCGCGCGGTACTCGGGCAGCGAGCGGCCCGCCTGGCGCATGAACCAGACGGGCGTGCGGGCCGGGCGTTCGCCGCGCGCGGCGGCCAGGAACGGGGCTTCGGGCAGCTCGCGGCGGCCGGACGGGGCGGCCTGCTGCGGCAGGGGCGTGGTCGGAGACATCGCCGTCAATCGTGCCACGAGCCGGCGACGGTGCTTCCATCGGCGCGCCTGCGCCCGCAACAGGGCGTGCCCGCCCTAAAGTCGGTGCGTGACCGCGATGACGCCAGTGCCCGAACTCTTCCGCGAAGCAGTCGCGGCGCTGCAGTCCGTCCGGCCCCGCCGCGAGGTGCTGCTGGAGCCGATGCGCCCGCCGCAGCGGCTCGCGCCGTGGTCGTACGCGGTCAGCTGCGAGGTCTCGGGACCCGCGGACGTGCTGGCCTCGGGCCGGCTGGTCCTGCTGCACGACCCCGACGGCCAGGACGGCTGGGACGGCGTCCTGCGGCTCGTCATGTACGTGCGCGCGGAGCTGGACCGCGAGCTGGCGACCGACCCGTTCCTGCCGGCGGTCGGCTGGTCGTGGCTGACCGACGCGCTGGAGGTGTCGGGCGCGAACTGGAAGGCGCTGGGCGGCACGGTGACGGAGACGTCTTCGGCCCGCTTCGGCGACATCTCCGGTCCGGCGCGGACCGACGACCTGGAGCTGCGGGCGTCCTGGACCCCGGCCGACGCCGGCCTGCTGCCGCACGGGCAGGCGTTCTGCCAGGTGATGGCCAGCGTCGTGGGCCTGCCGCCGGTCGGCGTGACGCTCTTCGGGCAGCGCCAAAGCTCCTGACCCGCCGCACCGGATGACATGAACGAGTCGTTCCTGTCGCCCGGCGCGCTGAAAGAGTCGTTCATGACGTCTCCGGCGGCCGACCTGCCCGGCGTTCGGGCGATCGCCGGCAACGAATCGGCAACGGCGGCCACCGCCGTCCGGTCCGTCAGGAGCCCCTTGTACGGATGTGAGCAAATCTCACGTCCGCTGAACGCCGTTCACCCCGAACGGCCGCCTGAAGCACCCCCGGACGGGCGAAACCACTCAGACCGGCACCCGAGCCCTCCGCGCTCCCCCGAACGTCCCTGAGGCCGATTCACGTCTCCCCGTTAGTGACCGCACGCCGTCACGCACCGCAACAAGATCAACTTGCGGTCCCGGCGCCGGAGATCGCCCACCAGCGCCACGGACAGTCACCGGAACGTCCGGCCGGGAGGGCCGCCGGAGCCGGGTCGTGGTGTTGATCATGCCCCGGCCGGAGCCACTTTCCGACCCCTGGAGACCCCCATCCGGACCCCCGTCACTAGGCGCACCGGCAGCTGCACACCTCATCTGCACGGCCATTTGGGCGCCGGTAACTTCTTTGCATCGTGTTCGCTGGGCTATCCGTTAACAACCGGCCGTGTACTAGCCCGATCGTGTTACTACGAACCCACTGAGTGACTGTTCGTTTGAGATAGATACCCATTCGATCCCCCCGCAACGGCCTCAGGGCGGCTACAGTGCCTTCGACGACACCACTTTCGGTCTAAAGCTGGCGCGGCTGAACGGCCGAAGGTCCCGGTGCCGGTCGGGGGGCACGACCGACTCCAGGGAGGTAGTGACGTGGCTACCGTCGGCATTTCTCAGGCCGTCCGATCCACGCCAGCCGGCGCGTTGCCGGCGAGCATGGTTCCGCACCCGCGGGAAGAGCTCTTTTCGGTACTGGTGGTCGACGACCACCCGCTGTTGAGGGAGGCAATCGCAGCAAGACTCGCACAGATGGGTGCGGGAACCGTCCACGAAGCCGCCACGGTGGCCGAGGCGAGGGCGCGAGCACAGGCCACCGGGCCTTGTGACCTGGCGATCCTCGATCTCGGACTGCCGGACGGCAGCGGCATCGAGCTGGTTACGGAACTCCGTAGCCACGGCTGGCCGCGCGTGGTCGTACTCGCATCCTCGGACGACCCGTACGCGGTCCGCTCGGCCTTCCAGGCCGGGGCCCAGGCGTACCTGCTGAAGTCCGCGTCGCCGGTCGTCGTGACCGACGGCGTGCGGCGCGTGCTCGAAGGCGGCGTCTACGCCGACCCGAGCGTGGCTCCGGTGCTCGCCACCGGGACCCGCGTCGCGGGCACCGACAACACCCCGCGCGAGCTGTCCGCTCGTGAGGTGGAGGTGCTCCAGCTGGTCGCCGACGGGCAGTCCAACAAGGAGATCGGCGAAGAGCTTTCGCTCTCCGCTCTCACCGTCAAGTCCCACCTGTCCCGGATCGGGCGCAAGCTCGGCACGGGCGACCGGGCCCAGATGGTGGCGCTGGCCATGCGGGCCGGCGTGATCCGCTGACGCAAGCGAACAGCCCTGCGGGGCGGGCAGACCAGGCGCGGTATGCCCGTCCCGTAGGGTCGTCGGTTATGGGAAGTGCAGAGGCCGAGGACACCGGGATGGAGATCGAGTCCACGGGCGGCCCTGTGCTGCTGCGCGAACCCGCCGAGGGCACGCCCCCGGTGATCACCGATCCGGACGCGCTCGCCGAAGCGTGCGCCAGGCTCGCCGCGGGCACCGGCGCGGTCGCCGTCGACACCGAACGCGCGTCCGGCTACCGGTACTGGCCCAAGGCCTACCTCGTGCAGCTGCGCCGCGAGGGTTCCGGCACGGTGCTGATCGACCCGATCGCCCTGGCCGACGACCTCCAGCCGCTGCGCGACGTCCTCAACGACCTGGAGTGGGTGCTGCACGCCGCCTCCCAGGACCTCCCCTGCCTTGCCGAGCTGGACCTGCGCCCGGCGGCGCTGTTCGACACCGAGCTGGCCGGTCGGCTGGCGGGCTACGAACGCGTGGCGCTGGGGACCCTCGTCGAGCTGCTGCTCGGCTACACCCTCGAAAAGGGGCACAGCGCGGCGGACTGGTCGAAGCGGCCGCTGCCCGTCGACTGGCTCAACTACGCGGCCCTCGACGTCGAGCTGCTCGTCCAGCTGCGCGAAAAGCTGGAGGCGGAGCTGGGCGCCCAGGGCAAGCTCGAGTGGGCGCAGCAGGAGTTCGAGAACGTCCGGCTGGCCCCGCCGCCCGCGCCGCGGGCCGAGCCGTGGCGCCGGACGTCCGGCGTGCACAAGATCCGCAGCCCGCGCGGGCTGGCGGCGGTCCGCGAGCTGTGGCAGGCGCGCGACGAGCTGGCCCGCAAGCGCGACCGCGCCCCGAGCCGCATCCTCCCCGACAGCGCGATCATCAACGCGGTGACGGCCGACCCGAAGACGGTCGAGGAGCTGCAGGCGCTCCCGGTGTTCAGCGGCCGGGTCCAGCGCAAGTACACGGCGAGCTGGCTGCGGCACCTGCAGGCGGCCCGCGCGCTGCCGGCGAGTGAGCTGCCGTCGCCGTCGCAGCCGACGGACGGCCCGCCCCCGGTGAACCGCTGGGCGGACAAGGACCCGGACGCGGCGGCCCGGCTGTCGGCGGCCCGGGCGGGCCTGGCGGCGATCGCGGAGGACCGCCGGCTGCCGGTGGAGAACCTGCTGCTGCCGGACCTCGTGCGGCGCACGTGCTGGCGCCCGCCCGCGGAGACCGACGAGGAGTCGGTGGCTTCGGTGCTCCGCGCGGGCGGGGCCCGGCCGTGGCAGATCGAGCTGACGGTGACGGCGCTGAGCAAGGCGCTGCAGACGACGGCGTCCTGAACGGACAATCCCCGGACAGTTCCGGCAGCCCGCTCGAAGCGATCAACGCTCCCCTGCGCGCGGCCATCCGGCCGTTGCGCGTCGGCGCCCAGTCGATCCGGCTGGGCATGCGCACGAGGCGCGAGCTGTCGCGGACCATCAGCAACCTGCCGGCCGTCCCGGGCGGGCGGTGCAGCTGAACGGGCGGCCCGCACCGCGTTAGTCGGCGAGCGTCGCCAGCAGGGTGTGGGCCTCGGCGCGCAGTTCGTCCGTCGGCTCGGCCGGCCCCACCAGCCGGACCACTCCGTCGGCCCCTTCCCGCACGTGGGCCTCGACGTCCAGGTCCGGGTCGTCGCGGCGGATCACCGCGATGCTCTCCACCAGCCCGAACACCAGGTCCGTCCGGATCCCCACCGCCTCCGCCGCGACCCCGGCCGCCGCCACCAGCCGGCCGTACGCCGCCTTCAGCTCCGCCCGCTCCGCGCGGAAGCGGGCCAGGTTGGGCGAGGCGACCTCCGGCAGCAGGTACAGCGCGCCCAGGTTGTGGCGGGCTCCGCCGAGCAGGCCGATGTCCGCGTACGCCAGCGCCCACAGCCGGACCGCCGCCGGGGCCGGGCCCGCGACGAGGCGGGCGGCCAGGTCCAGCGACGGACGGACCGTCTCCGCCAGCAGCGCCGCGAGGATGTCCTCCTTGGCCGGGAAGTGGTAGTAGAGCGACGCCTGGCGCAGGCCCGCGCGTTCGGCGATCGCGCGCGTCGTCGTCGCCGCGTAGCCGGCTCCCGTGAACAGCTCGCCCGCGGCGTCGAGCACTGCCTGCCGCGCGTCCGGCCGGTTCGCCGCCGCGCCGCTCGCCCTGGGCCTGCCGACCCCCGCCCCTTTGACCACGGCGGTGATCTTGCCAGGTCCGGCGCCCGCGCACCCGCACCGAGGTGCGGTTACACCCACATGTCGCCGTTGACGTCCCGTCGACCGGGGCGTTAACGAGCCCCTAACGCGCCGGAGATCGGGAAGTCCTGACGCGGCCCTAATTTCTGTCGTGCGATCGAAAAAAGGAGAGCGCATGCCCGACGAACTCGCCGCCTTCGGTTACCGCCAGGAGCTCCGCCGGTCGCTGGGCGGGTTCTCCGCCTTCGCCGCCGGGTTCTCCTTCGTCTCCATCCTCACCACCGTCTTCCAGCTCTTCGGCTTCGGCTACTCCTTCGGCGGCCCGCTCTTCTTCTGGACGTGGCCGGTCGTCCTCGCCGGCCAGCTGCTCGTGGCCCTGAACTTCGCCGAGCTCGCCGCGCGCTACCCGCTCGCCGGATCCGTGTACCAGTGGGCGAAACAGCTCACCCGCGGGTTCCTCGGCTGGCTCGCCGGCTGGATGATGCTGCTCGGCTGCGTCGTCGCGCTCGCGGCCGCCGCGATCGCGCTGCAGATCGTGCTGCCGTCGGTGTGGGACGGCTTCCAGCTCCTCGGCGGCGACCCGTCGGTGACGTCGCCGTCCGGCGCGGCCAACGCCGTGCTGCTCGGCGCCCTGCTGCTCGTCTTCACCACGCTCGTCAACGCCGGCGGCGTCCGGCTGATGGCCCGGATCAACGACGTCGGCGTCGCGGCCGAACTGCTCGGCGTCGTCGTGCTCGTCACCGGGCTCGGGCTGTTCGCCGTCCGCGGCCCGCAGGTCGTGCTGCACGACGCCCCGGGCGCGAGCGCCGGGATCGGCGGCGTGCTCGCTTCGGCGCTCATGGCGGCGTACGTGCTCTACGGCTTCGACACCGCCGCGTCGGTCGCGGAGGAAACGAAGAACGCGCGGAAGACGGCGCCGCGCGCGGTGCTGCGGGCCGTGCTCGTGTCCGGGATCGGCGGGCTGGCCGTCGTGGTCACCGCGCTGATGGCCGCGCCGAGCCTGACCGACGGGCAGCTCGCCGGCCACGGCCTGCCGTACGTGATCACCGCCGTCTTCGGCGACACCCTCGGCCGCGTCTTCCTGGCCGACGTCGCGATCGCCGTCGTCGTCTGCACCCTCACCATCCAGACCGGCACCGTGCGGCTGATCTACGCGATGGCCCGCGACGGCGCGCTCCCCGCGTCCGCCCGACTTTCGTCGGTCAATCCGCGCACCGGGACACCGGTCGCGCCGGCCCTGCTCTCCGGCGGGCTCGCGATCGGGCTGCTGCTGCTCAACTTCGGCAACCCGACGCTGTTCAGCACGATCACCGGGACGTCCGTCGTGGTCGTCTACCTGGCGTATCTGCTGGTCACCGGCCCCCTGCTGGTCCAGCGGCTGCGCGGGAGATTCCCCGCGGAGCCCGGCCGGTTCTCGCTGGGCCGGTGGGGCGTTCCGCTGAACGGGGCAGCGGTCCTCTACGGCATCGCGATGATCGTCAACATCGCGTGGCCGCGCGCGGAGATCTACGACGTGACCGGTTCGGGCGCCCCCTGGATGCTCCTGTTCCCGATAGAGTTCGTCGGCGGCGCACTGGTGATCGGCTGGCTCTGCTGGCAGCGGCTGCGCCCCGCTCCCGCCCTCGAACCCGCGATCTGAGAGAGGACGTCCATGAGCACCACCGCCACCACCTACGGCGCCCGCGACCACGCCAGGGCCCAGGCCGGCACCGTGGTCGAAACGATGCCGTCGATCCCGGCGAGCACCTTCCCCGCTCCCCCGCCCGGGGTGGCACCCGAGGCGCTGACCTGGGCGGAGACCGTGGCCGGGGGCGGCTACACGCACAAGGTGCTGGCCCGCGGCACGCGGCTGCGGCTCACCGACGTCGAGGGCGACGCGTGCGCGCACCTGCTGCTGTTCAACGCCGACCAGCCGTGGGAGCGGCTGAACGTCGCGGACACGGTGAAGGTGCAGTGGAACGCCTACCTCGGCGAGAAGGTGGCGCTGCTGTCGGACCAGGCGCGGGTGCTCGCGACGATCGTCGCGGACTCGAGCGGGCACCACGACGCCCTCTGCGGGACGTCCACTGTGGACGGCAACACCGAGCACTACGGCGACGGCGCCCCGCAGGGCCCCTCCCCCGCCGGACTGCCGCTGTTCACCTTGGCCGCGGCCAAAAACGGCCTCGGGCCGCGCGACCTGCCGCCGAGCCTGGCGTTCTTCCAGGGCGTGCGGGTCCAGCCGGACGGCGGCCTGGAGTTCACCGGCTCCGCGGGCGCCGGGCAGTCGGTCGAGCTGCGGATCGAGGTCCCGTCGATCGTGCTGCTCGCCAACGTGCCGCACCCGGTCGACCCGCGTCCGGACTACACCGTGACGAACCTCCAGGTCCTCGCGTGGCGCGACCAGCCGTCCACTCCGGACAGTCCGGAGTGGACGCACTCGCCGGAGGCGCAGCGAGCGTTCGAGAACACCGCCGACTACCTGACCGCACGGGGGATCGCATGAGCACGGCGTACGAATCCCGGCTGGAGCTGACGTTCGACGTCGCCGCGCGCGCCCCGTTCTCGACCGTGCTGAAGCGCGGCAGCGAGCTGGCGATCGTCGACCTGGGCGGCAACCAGGCCGTCGACTTCCTCTGCTACGACGCCGACGACACGGCCAAGCGCTACAGCGCGGCGGCGACGATCGCCGCGCAGCGCAACATCTTCCTGACCACGGGCAGCGTCCTGCGCACCCAGGAAGGCGCGCCGCTGCTGACCGTCGTCGCCGACACCTGCGGCCGCCACGACACGCTCGGCGGCGCGTGCAGCAAGGAGTCCAACAGCCTCCGCTACGGCCAGCACACCCGCCACCAGCACGCCTGCGTCGAGAACTTCCTCATCGAGGGCGCCAAGTGGGGCCTGGGCAAGCGCGACCTGGTGAGCAACGTCAACTGGTACATGAACGTGCCGGTCGAAGAGGACGGCACGCTCGGCATCGTCGACGGGATCTCCGCGCCGGGCCTGGAAGTCCGGCTGCGCGCCGAGACCGACGTCCTCGTGCTCGTGTCGAACTGCCCGCAGATCAACAACCCCTGCAACGGGTTCGACCCGACGCCGGTCCGCATGTTCGTGACGTCCCCCGGGGGTAGCGAGTGAGGCTGCTCGTCGCCAACCGCGGCGAGATCGCGGTCCGGATCCTGCGCACTGCCAAGGAACTGGGTCTCGAGACCGTCGCGGTGTACTCCGACGCCGACGGCCTCGCCCCGCACGTGCGGCTCGCCGACCGGGCCGTGCGGCTCGGCCCGGCACCCGCCGCCGAAAGCTACCTGCGGGCCGACGCCATCGTCCGGGCGGCCCTCGACACCAGCTGCGACGCCGTCCATCCCGGCTACGGCTTCCTGTCCGAGGACGCGGCGTTCGCCCGGGCCTGCGAAGACGCCGGGCTCGCGTTCGCCGGCCCGGCGCCGGCGCACTTGGAGGTGTTCGGCAGCAAGCACACCGCGCGCGAGGCGGCGATCGCGGCCGGCGTGCCGCTGCTGGCCGGCACCGGCCTGCTGTCCGATGTGGACGAGGCACTGGCGCGGGCGGACGACATCGGCTACCCGGTGATGCTCAAGGCGACCGGGGGCGGCGGCGGGATCGGCATGCGTGCCTGCGCGACCCCCGGGGAGCTGCGCGAGGCGTGGGACGGCGTCCGCAGCGTCGCGGCCAAGAGCTTCGCGAACACCGGCGTGTTCCTCGAACGGCTGGTGCGCCGCGCCCGGCACGTCGAGGTCCAGGTGTTCGGCGACGGCTTCGGCGAGGTGCTGGCGCTGGGCACGCGCGACTGCTCGCTGCAGCGGCGCAACCAGAAGGTCGTCGAGGAGTGCCCGGCGCCGGACCTGCCCGCCGCCGTCCGCAAGCAGCTCGTCGACTCTGCCGTCGCGCTGTGCTCGTCGGTGCGGTACCGCTCGGCGGGCACGGTCGAATACGTCTACGACCCCGAGCGCGAAGAGGCGGCGTTCCTCGAAGTCAACACCCGGCTGCAGGTCGAGCACCCGGTCACCGAGGCGGTGTACGGTGTCGACCTCGTCGCCTGGATGCTGCGCCTGGCCCAGGGCGACCGCGCGATGTTCCGCGCGGTGCCGGTCGCGCGCGGGCACGCCGTGGAGGCCCGGGTGTACGCCGAGGACCCGAGTGCCGGGCACCGGCCGAGCGCGGGTCTCGTCACGCGGGTCACGCTGCCCGCGGACGTCCGCGTGGACACCTGGGTCGAACCCGGCACCACCGTCACGACGCACTACGACCCGTTGCTGGCCAAGGTGATCTGCACCGGCACCGACCGCGGCGACGCCCTCGCGCGCCTGCGGGAAGCGCTCGCCACGACCCGCGTCGACGGCGTCCGCACCAACCTCGGGCAGCTGCGCGCGGCGGCCGCCGACGCGGCGTTCGGTGCGGCGGCGCACGAAACGTCCACTTTGGACGGAATCGAGGACGCCGAACCGCGGATCGACGTCGTGCGCGGCGGGACGATGACCACCGTGCAGGACTGGCCGGGCCGCACCGGGTTCTGGCACGTCGGCGTGCCGCCGAGCGGCCCGATGGACGACCGCTCGCTGCGGCTGGGCAACCTCGCCCTCGGCAACCCCGAGGGCGCGCCCGGCCTGGAGTGCACTGTGGACGGTGTGACGCTGCGGTTCTCGCACGCCACCGAGGTGTGCGTCACCGGCGCGCCCACCACCGTGCTGCTCGACGGCTCGGAAGTTCCGTTGTGGACGCCGATCGAGGTGCCCGCGGGAAGCACGCTCGACGTCCGGGCGTGCACGGCCGGGCTGCGCAGCTACGTGCTCGTCCGCGGCGGCGTCGACGTGCCGGAGTTCCTCGGCAGCGCCGCGACGTTCACCCTGGGCAAGTTCGGCGGGCACGGCGGCCGCGCGCTGGCCGTCGGCGACGTCCTGCGGACCGGGCCCGAGCCCGCGGACCCGGCTGTCGGGCCGGTGGCCGACCGTCCGGCCTTCGCGTCGCACTGGACGATCGGGGCGCTCGAAGGCCCCCACGCGGCACCGGAGTTCTTCACCCCCGAGGACGTCGACACGTTCTACGCCACCGACTGGCAGGTGCACTTCAACTCCGCCCGCACCGGCGTCCGGCTCGTCGGGCCGCGGCCGAACTGGGCGCGGGCCGACGGCGGCGAGGCGGGCCTGCACCCGTCGAACATCCACGACACGCCGTACGCGACCGGCGCCGTCGACTACACCGGCGACCTGCCGATCCTGCTCGGCCCGGACGGGCCCAGCCTGGGCGGGTTCGTCTGCCCGGCGACGGTCGCCACCGGCGAGCGGTGGAAGCTCGGGCAGCTGCGGCCGGGCGACACCGTGCGGTTCGTGCCGATCGACACCGACCACGCGGCCGTGCTGCGGCGGCGGCCGGCGACGACGGTGACGTCCACTAGGGACACTCGCCACGACGGCGGTGTCCTGGGCCGGCAGACGTCCACCGGCGACGAGCCGTCGGTCACCTACCGCCGCAGCGGGGACGACAACCTGCTCGTCGAGTACGGCGAGATGAAACTCGACCTGGCGCTGCGGATGCGGGTGCACGCGCTCGCGGAACGGCTGGCGGCCGAAGGCGTGCCGGGGATCGTCGACCTGACGCCGGGCATCCGGTCGCTGCAGGTGCACGTCGACCCGGACGCGCTGCCGGTCGGCAAGGCGCTGGGGCTGGTGCGGGAGCTGGAGCGGGACCTGCCGCCGACGCACGCCCTCGAGGTGCCGAGCCGCAGCGTCCGGCTGCCGCTGTCGTGGGACGACCCGGCGACGCGCGAGGCGATCGAGCGGTACATGACCGGTGTGCGCGACGACGCGCCGTGGTGCCCGTGGAACATCGAGTTCATCCGGCGCGTCAACGGACTATCCACTGTGGACGATGTGTACCGCACGGTGTTCGACGCGGAGTACCTGGTGCTCGGCCTCGGCGACGTCTACCTCGGCGCGCCGGTCGCGACACCGCTGGACCCGCGGCACCGGCTCGTCACGACGAAGTACAACCCGGCGCGGACGTGGACCGCGGAGAACTCCGTCGGCATCGGCGGCGCCTACCTCTGCATCTACGGCATGGAAGGCCCCGGCGGCTACCAGTTCGTCGGCCGGACCGTGCAGGTGTGGAACAGCTGGCACGGCGGGGACCAGCCGTGGAACCTGCGGTTCTTCGACCGGATCTCCTGGTACCCGGTGTCGGCCGAAGAGCTCCTCGACCTGCGGGCGCAGAGCTCGTCCGGGCAGCTGGCGCTGGACACCACCGACGGCACCTTCAAACTGGCCGAGTACCAGAAGTTCCTGGCGGACAACGCCGACAGCATCGCCGGCTTCCGGGCGACGCAGTCGGCGGCGTTCGAGGCGGAACGGCGGGCCTGGGCCGCGGCGGGCGAGTTCGACCCGAAGCCGGAACCGGTGACGCGGCCGCCGAAGCGGGTCGAAGCCCCGCAGGGCGGGCACGTCGTCGAGGCGCCGTTCGCGGCGACGGTGTGGCGGGTGGACGTCACGGCGGGCGAGCGCGTCGAGGACGCGCAGTCGCTGGTGACGCTGGAAGCGATGAAGACGGAGGCGCGGATCCCCGCGCCGGCCGGCGGTGAGGTGGTCGAAGTGCTCGTGTCCCCCGGCGACCAGGTCGCGCCCGGCACGCCGTTGGTGGTGCTGGGATGACCGCCGACGCACGCTTTCCCGCGGAGGCGGCATCGAACACCGCGGTGGAACGCGTCCGGGCCGCGTACCGGCGGATCGAGCAGGTGGACCGGCCGGAGATCTGGATCGACCTCCGGCCGGAAGCGGAGGTGCTCGCCGAAGCCGCCGCGCTGGAAGAGCGCGGGCTCCCGCTCTACGGGAAGCTCGCCGCGGTCAAGGGCAACATCGACGTCGCCGGGCTGCCGACGACCGCGGGATGCCCGGCGTACGCGTACAAGCCGGAGGCCGACGCGCCGGTCGTCGCGCGGCTGCGGGCGGCCGGGGCGCTGGTGCTCGGCACGACCAACCTCGACCAGTTCGCGACCGGCCTGGTCGGGACGCGCAGTCCCTACGGCGCGGTGCGCAACGCCGTCGACCCCGCGTACGTCTCCGGCGGCTCCAGCTCGGGTTCGGCGGTGGCAGTCGCGCTGGGCATCGCCGACCTGGCGCTGGGCACGGACACCGCGGGCTCCGGGCGGGTGCCGGCGGCGTTCAACGGGATCGTCGGGCTCAAGCCCACACCCGGGCTGCTGCCGACGGACGGGGTCGTCCCGGCGTGCGCGAGCATCGACTGCGTGTCGCTGTTCGCGCGGACGGTCGAGGAGGCGTCGTTCGCACTGACCTGCCTGGCCGAGCCCGCGCGGGTCCACACGGGACGGTTCCGGCTCGGCGTGCCGGCCGGGCTGGGCCCCTTGGCGGCGGGGTGGGCGGAGGCGTTCGAGGCGGCCGTCGAGGACTACGCCGCGGCAGGCGCCGACGTGACCACTGTGGACACCAGGTCGTTCCTGGAGGCGGCGGAACTGTTGTACGGCGGCGCGTTCGTGGCCGAGCGGTACACGGCGGTCGGCGAGTTCATCGACGCCCATCCGGATTCCGTCGACCCGGTCGTGCGGTCGATCATCGGGCCGGCCCGCGACATCCCCGCGCACCGGCTGTTCGCCGACCAGGCGAAACTGGCCGGGCTGCGGGCGGAAGCGCTGGCGACGCTGGCCGGCGTCGACGCGCTGCTGTTCCCGACGACGACCGAGCACCCGACGCTCGCGGAGGTCGCCGCGGACCCGGTCGCGGTCAACGCGCGCCTGGGCCGGTTCACCAATTCGACCAACCTGTTCGGGCTGTCGGCGCTGGCGGTCCCGGCGGGCACGGTGGCCGGCCGCCCGTTCGGCGTGATGCTGGTCGGCGCCCCGCACGACGACCTGAAGCTGGCGGCACTGGCGAGCCTGCGCGGCGAGCGGGTGCCGATCGTGGTGGTCGGCGCGCACCTGCGGGGGCAGCCGCTGAACCACGAGCTGACTTCGCGGGGCGGGCGGTTCGTGTCCACGGTTTCGACAGCGGCTTCGTACCGGCTGTTCGCGTTGGACACGGTCCCACCGAAGCCGGGGCTGGTGCGGGTCGCGTCCGGCGGAGTCGCGATCGCGGCGGAGGTGTGGGACCTGCCGGCGCGCGGGTTCGGCGAGTTCGTCTCCCGGATTCCCGCCCCGCTGGCGATCGGCAAGGTGGAGCTGGCCGACGGCTCCCGGGTGTCCGGGTTCTTGTGCGAACCGGCGGCGACCGAGGGCGCGGAAGACATCTCGGCGAAGGGCGGCTGGCTGGCGCACCTCGGATAATCGCGTGCGCGCCGGGTGCCGCGCGTCGCACACTGGGCCCGTGAACACCTTGCCTTGCGGCCATCCGGGCCGCATCGGCACCTTGCGCCTCTGCCCGCACCTGGCTGTCTGCGAAAGCTGCGCCGATCGGGCGGATCAGCAGAGCTTCCCCGCGGGCCGGCACGGCGAGCCGGAAGTCGTCCTGCGGGACCGGGAACTCGGCGGCACCTGGTCGGCGCGCCCCTGCCCGGTGCGGCCGCTGAACGACGGCTGCCTGGCCCCGATGCCCGGCCACTGGCTCGCGCTCACCGCGGCGGGCTTCGTCCGGATCACCGACGACGACCAGTGGCTCGTCGGGCCGGTCGAGCTGCCCGCAGAGACCTATGAAGACATCCGCGACATCCCGGACCGCCCCCGCCGCGGCCTGCACACCTCGCGCGACGGGCGGTTCGCGGCGGTCGTCTCCGACTACGGGCAGTTCGCCACGGTCGTCGATCTCGACGAGTGGCTCACCGTGCTCGCCCTCGACCGGGACTGGAACGACAACGAGCTCACCCGGTTCCCGCTGGCCTTCCTCGGCGAAGGCGAAACGGCCAAGGTCGTCGCCGCGACGGACTGGAACCGCCTGGACGTGTTCGCCCTGCCCGGCGGGGAGCTGCTGACCGATCGCGAAACCGCGCCGCGGGAACGCGGGCAACCGGCACCCGAGCACTACCTGGGCTACTTCCAGGGCGCGCTCCACCCGAGCCCTGCCGAGCGGTGGCTCGTCACCGACGGCTGGGCCTGGCACCCCGTCGGCATCCCGCTGGCCGTCGACCTCGCCGCCTGGCTGGGCGGCGACCGGCACGCCGCCGAACACGGACGGCACCTCGCCGACCGCGGCGACACCTGGGACACCCCGATCGCCTGGCTGGACGAAAACACCGTGGCACTGCAGGGCATCGGCACCGACGACCCGCTCCTCGACGGTGTCGACCTGCGCGACCCCGCGACCGGGCGCCGCACCGGGATGTTCGCCGGGCCGAAAGGCCGGATGTGGGGCCATGGCGGCCTGCTGTACGTCGCCGCCGAAGCCGGGCTCGAGGTCTGGGACCCGGCCGACGGCGCCCGGATCGGGCTCCTCGAAGGCTTCGCGCCGACCGCCCACCGCGATGGCACCTTCGCCGAACTCCGTAACGATCAGCTGAGGATCTGGGCACCCGTCGGATAACAACGCTCCTCCCGGGGCACGAAACCGCCGATGACCTCGGTGAGACCCCGGAGGCGGCGATGACCACGGCAACCCGATCCCCGCAGACCACGCTCGTCCACTCGTACCTGTTCCTCCGCCGCGCGATCGGCCTGATCGGGCTGGCGCTGCCGGTCGTCCTGATCTTCGGCAAGCAGCTGGTCCAGGGCGGCGACCTCATCGGGTCCCTCAGCGGCTACTACTACACCGACCTGCGCAACGTCTTCGTCGGCGCCATGTGCGCCGTCGGGGTGTTCCTGCTCGCCTACTACGGCCACGACTTCGTCGACAACGTCGCCAGCAGCGTGGCCGGGCTCGGCGCGATCGGGCTCGCGCTGTTCCCGACGACGCCGGACCACGACGTGACGGCGTGGGACCGCACCTCGGGCGTGCTGCACCTGACGTTCGCCGCGGTGTTCTTCCTGATGCTGGCCTACTTCTGCCTGCACCTGTTCCCCCACGACGGCGAACAGCCCCCGGGCTTCGGAGTCGTCTACCGCGTCTGCGGCGTGGTGATCCTGGCCGCGCTGGTGCTGATCGCCCTGACGAGCTGGCTGCGGCTGGTGCCGGAGTGGCACCCGGCGCTGTGGCTGGAGAGCGTCGCCGTCTGGGCGTTCGGCGTGGCGTGGCTGCTCAAAGGCCAGACGTTGACGCCCAAGAGTGTGCCGTAGCCCACTCGACCGGGCCACTCCCCTGGTTACCGACGGGTAACAAGGGCTATCGTGCGGTCAAAGACCTCTACTTCATGGAGCATCTGTGGCCGCACCAGCAACGCCGCTCGCGCCGAACGCGCGGGGCGTGCGAAACGTCGCCTTCGTCGAGGGGGTACGGACCCCCTTCGGCAAGGCCGGCGACAAGGGCATCTACGCCGGGACCCGCGCCGACGACCTCGTCGTCAACGCCATCCGTGAGCTGCTGCGGCGGCACCCCGAACTGCCGCCCGAGCGCGTCGACGAGGTGGCCATCGCGGCCACCACGCAGATCGGCGACCAGGGCCTGACCATCGGCCGCACCGCCGCGCTGCTGGCCGGCCTGCCGAAGTCCGTCCCCGGTTTCGCCATCGACCGCATGTGCGCCGGCGCGATGACCGCCGTCACCAGCGTCGCGTCCGGCATCGGCTTCGGCGCCTACGACATCGCCATCGCCGGCGGCGTCGAGCACATGGGCCGCCACCCGATGGGGGAAGGCGTCGACCCGAACCCGCGGATCATCGCCGACAAGCTCGTCGACCCGACGGCGCTCGTCATGGGCCAGACCGCCGAGAACCTGCACGACCGGTTCCCCGCGATCACCAAGCAGCGCACCGACGCCTACGCCGCGCGCAGCCAGGAGCGCTACGCCGAGGCCGTCAAGACCGGCAAGATCGGCCCCGAGCTGGTCCCGGTCGCCACCCGTTCGAAGGAGCTGGGCTGGGGCCTCGCCACCGAGGACGAGCCGCCCCGCCCGGGCACGACGGTCGAGCAGCTCGCCGGGCTGAAGACGCCGTTCCGCCCGCACGGCCGGATCACCGCGGGCAACGCGGCCGGCCTCAACGACGGCGCCACCGCCTCGATCCTCGCCGACGAAGAAACCGCCCGCGAGCTGGGCCTGCCCGTCGCCATGCGGCTGGTCGGCTACTCCTTCGCCGGCGTCGAGCCGGAGGTCATGGGCATCGGCCCGGTGCCGGCCACCGAGAAGCTGTTCAAGCGCACCGGCCTGTCCATCGACGACATCGGCCTGTTCGAGATCAACGAGGCCTTCGCCGTGCAGGTGCTGGCCTTCCTCGACCACTTCGGCATCGACGACGAAGACCCGCGCGTCAACCAGTGGGGCGGCGCGATCGCGTGCGGCCACCCGCTGGCCTCGTCCGGCGTCCGGCTCATGACGCAGCTGGCCCGCCAGTTCGCCGAGCGGCCCGACGTTCGGTACGGCATGACGACGATGTGCATCGGCATCGGCATGGGCGGCACCGTGATCTGGGAGAACCCGGCCTTCGAGGGGGCGAAGTAATGACTTTCACCGCTGAAGAAGCGAAGGCCGCCTTCCCGGACGAGGTCGTCACCAACGCCGTGACGCGGCTGGTGAAGGTGCCCGGGCTCGAGAAGCCCGTCGCGCTGATCACGCTCGACAACGGCCACGACCACACCCGGCCGAACACCTTCGGCCCGCAGGGGCTCGTGTCCCTCAACGCCGCGCTGGACAAGGCGTTCGAGGCCGAGCCGGCCGCGATCGCCGTCACCGGCAAGCCGTTCATCTTCGCCGTCGGCGCGGACCTCTCGGGCGTCGAGTCCGTGAGCGACCCGAAGCTGGCGCGCGAGATCGCCCAGACCGGGCACGACGTGTTCCGCCGCCTCACCGAGTCCTCGATCCCGACCTTCGGATTCGTCAACGGCGCGGTCATGGGCGGCGGCCTCGAGCTGGCGCTGTCCTGCCACTACCGGACGCTGTCGGAGAACACCGCCGCCATCGCGTTCCCCGAGGTATTCCTCGGCCTGTTCCCGGGCTGGGGCGGCACGCAGCTGCTGCCGAACCTCATCGGCGCGGACGCCGCCGTCACGGTGATCATCGAGAACGCCCTGGCGCAGAACAAGATGCTCAACGTCAAGCAGGCGGCCGAACTCGGTATCGTCGACGCCGTCTTCGGCTCGGCCGACTACCTCGAGCAGTCGCTGCTGTGGCTGGCTCGCGTGGTCAACGGCGAGATCACCCCGGTTCGCCGCGAGATCGACCGCGGTTCCGGCTGGGACGCCGCCATCGCCCGCGCCAAGTCCCTTGTGGACGGTCGCACGCACGGCGCGTCGCCGGGTGCGGCCAAGGCCGTCGAGCTGCTGGAGCTGGCGCGCGAGAACGACCTCGACCGCGGTTATGCCGCCGAGACCGACGGCCTCGCCGAGCTGCTCATGTCCGACGTCCTGCGCGCCGGGCTGTACTCGTTCAACCTGGTCAACAAGCGCGCCAAGCGCCCGGCCGGCGCGCCGGACAAGTCGTTGGCCCGCAAGGTGAACAAGGTCGGCATCGTCGGCGCCGGTCTGATGGCCAGCCAGCTCGCGCTGCTGTTCGTGCGCCGCCTCAAGGTGCCGGTCGTGCTGACCGACGTCGATCAGGAGCGCGTCGACAAGGGCGTCGGCTACGTCCACGCCGAGATCGACAAGCTCCTGAGCAAGAAGCGCGTCTCCCCCGACGGCGCCAACCGGCTCAAGGCACTGGTCTCCGGCTCGCTCGACAAGGCCGCGTTCTCCGACGCCGACTTCGTCATCGAAGCCGTCTTCGAGGAGCTGGGCGTCAAGCAGCAGGTGTTCGCCGAGCTGGAACAGCACGTCTCCCCCGAGGCGATCCTCGCGACGAACACCTCGTCGCTGTCGATCACCGCGATGGCGTCGAAGCTGCAGCACCCCGAGCGCGTGGTCGGCTTCCACTTCTTCAACCCGGTGGCCGTGCTGCCGCTGCTGGAGATCGTCCGCGGCGAGCGGACCGACGACGCTTCGCTGGCGACGGCGTTCTCGGTCGGCAAGCAGCTGAAGAAGTCCAGCGTGCTGGTGAAGGACGCTTCGGCGTTCGTCGTCAACCGGCTCCTGCTGCGCTTCCTCGGCGAGGTGCTGGTGACCGTCGACGAGGGCACGCCGTTCGAGGTCGCCGACAAGGCCCTGGAACCGCTGGGCCTGCCGATGACGCCGCTGACGCTGATGCAGCTCGTCGGCCCGGCCATCGCGCTGCACGTCGGCGAGACGCTGCACGAGGCCTTCCCGGACCGGTTCACCGTGTCCGAGAACCTCGCGAAGTTCGTCAAGGCGGGCAAGAAGGGCGTCTGGGTCTGGGACGACCAGGGCAACCAGTCGGCCGACCCCGAGGTCGTTTCGCTGTGGACGCAGGGAGATTCTCCGTCCACTTCGGAGCAGGTGCGCGACCGCGCGCTCTCGGCCATCGCCGAGGAGATCCGGATCATGCTCGACGAGGGCGTGGTCGCCGAGGCGCAGGACATCGACCTGTGCCTGATCCTCGGCGCGGGCTGGCCGTTCTGGAACGGCGGCATCACGCCGTACCTGGACCGCTCCGGCGTCTCCGAGCGGGTGAACGGCAAGCCGTTCCTCGCCCCGGGTGTCGCCTCGGTTCCGGCGCGCTAGTACTCGCCCTCACGTGGGCACTTCGGCGGCGGCGCAGTGAGTTTCAGCTGCGCCGCCGTCGCGTCGGAGTCGATGACCGTCACCCGCTCCGCCTTCCGGAAGCGGGCGTGCAGCTCCTGTGCCCAGTTCTTCAGATCGGTGCCGGGGATGGCGAGCAGCGAGACCGACGGCGAGTCCACGAACACCCGCCGCGTCTTCGGATCGTCGCGGAGGGACGGCATCGCCGCCCGTAGCTCGGCGTCGGCGGGGAAGACCACGACGACGGCCGCGCACAGCGTGTGGCCGGACAGGGGCGCGGGGTTCGTGTCCACCGGCAGCTCGGGCGGCCGGACCAGCGCGGCGACGTAGAGGGCCAGTCCCACCCCCGCGGCCAAGGCGAGCGCGACGGCCGGGGCGACCACGCGGACCAGCGGCTTCTCCTCCACGCCCAAGATCACAGCACACGTTGACCGCCGGGACACCGCCCGTTCACCCCGGCGGCTCAACGTCCGCGCGTGACCACCGACAGACGCCGGTTCCTCAAGGGCGCCGGTTCTTCCAGGCCGGCGACCGGCAGACGGCCAAGCTGCGCGAGTTCGAGCGGACCTTCGACTGGCGGCTGACGAACTCCGAGGCGTCCAGCCCGGCGAACGAGGCCCTCGCGCTGCGGGCGTTGCGCTGGCTCTCCGACGAAGAACGCGCGCGGCGGATCCACGCGCCGGTCGCGCTGATCAACCACCCGCTGCGCAACGGCCGCGTAGCGCCGCACGAGCTGCGGGCCTACCGCGACGCCCCGGCTGGCTTCGCGCCCCAACGGCGGCGGCTCGGTGCCACGGCTGGCGCGGCTGGACGTCATCGCGGGCCCGGTGACCGGCCCGGTGGCCGACCCCGACACGATGACGGCGCCCGGCACGCGGGTCGTCGAGTCGTTCGAGCCGCGGTGGGCGCCCGGGCGGCGGGTGGTCTTCCGGCACACCGTCCGGAACGCGCGCTCGCCGTTCTGCGGGTCCGCGGGTCGAACGGGGATTCCGAGCCCACGCCGGACGTCGTCGGCCAGGCGAACCCGTTCGAGGACTTGTGGATGTACGCGAACCCGATTTTCGTGGACGTGTGCTGAACGGAAGAGTGCTGCTCGTCCGGTCGATCATGACCGGGTTGCGGTGGCTGCTGAGCTTGCCTTCGCCGGTGCTGCGCGTCCTCGCGGGCCGGCCGGTGGTCGTCGACGGGCGGCAGCCGGTGCCGACCGCGCGGATGCTGATGCGGGTGTCGCGGTTCGCGCCGTTCGACGCGCCGCACCGGAACGGCAGCCTCGCGCGGGCGCGGGCGGAGCTGAACCTGGCGGGGGCGCTGGCCGGGGCCGGGATCTGCCCGGGCGTCCGGACGCGCGACTCGACGTGGCCCGGGCCGGGCGGCCCGCTGCCGCTGCGGTGGTACGAGCCGGCCGGGCTCCCGGCTCCCGGGCCGGCGATCGTGTACTTCCACGGCGGCGGGTTCGTCCTCGGCAGTCTCGACACGCACGAAGGCGCGTGCCGGCTGCTGGCCGAGGAAGCCGGGGTGCGGGTGGTGTCGATCGGCTACCGGCTGGCGCCGGAACACCCGTTCCCGGCGGCGGCCGCGGACGCCGTGGCGGCGTTCGCTCACGTGTCTTCCCACGCGGCGGAGTTCGGCATCGACCCGGCGCGGCTCGCGGTGGGCGGCGACAGCAGCGGCGGCAACCTGGCGGCGGTGGTGGCCCACGCGGCGGCCCGCGGCGAGCTGCCCCGGCCGGCGTTCAGCCTGCTGCTGACCCCGGCGACGGACGCGCTCGGCGCGTCGGAGTCGCACCGGCAGTTCGGCTCGGGCTTCCGCCTGGACCGGGACGAATGGGCCTGGTACCGCGAGCAGTACGTGGGAGATCCGGCGCTGTACACGGACCCGCGGGCGTCGGTGCTGTACGACGCCGCCCTCGAGGGTCTGCCGCCGACGTTCGTGGCCACGTGCGGCTTCGACCTGCTCCGCGACGAAGGCGAGGCCTACGCGGCCCGCTTGGCTGCGGCCGGGGTCCCTCTCGTGCACCGACGTCACGAGGGCCAGCTCCACGGTTTCGCGAACCGGGTGGGCATCGACCCGGACGCCCGCGCGGCCATGGTCCACGCGGCGGGCGTGCTTCGCGCGGGTCTCGCCCTCGGCTGAGCACCTACCGGACGGGAAGGTGGACCGTCACCCCGAGACCGCCGCCCACGATCGGTTCCGCCGTCACGCTTCCGCCGTGCGCCGCCACCGCCGCGCGGACGATCGACAACCCCAGCCCCGCGCCCGACCGGGCCGTGCGCGCCACCCCGGCCCGGCGGAACGGCTCGAACAGCTCCGCCACCGTCGCCGGGTCCACCAGGCCGCCCGACGAGCGGACCCGCAGCGTCGACCACCGCGGCCCCGGCTGCGTCACGACCTCCAGCCAGCCGCCCTCGACGTTGTGGCGGACGCCGTTCTCCAGCAGGTTGCCCGCGATCCGCTCCAGCAGCGCCGGGTCGCCGAACGCGGGCGCCGGCACGACCGCGAACGTCGCCCGGATCCCGCGCTTCTCGGCTTCGAGCCGGACGGCGCGCCAGGCGCGGTCGATCACCACCGCCAGGTCGACCGGCTCGCGGACGCCCAGCCCGGCGCCGTCGGTGCGGGCCAGCAGCAGCAGCGAGTTCACCAGCTGCCCGGCGCGTTCGGTGGCGTCGCGGACCACCCCGCCCATCCGGCGCAGCTCGGCTTCGTCGGCGTCGTCGTCGGCGAGGGTGACGTCGAGTTCGGTGCGGATCACCGACAACGGTGTCCGCAGCTCGTGGCTCGCGTTCGCGACGAAGTGGCGTTGGGCGTCGAAGGCGGCCTGGAGCCGGTCGAGCATGTCGTCGAACGTCTCCGCCAGCACGGCCAGCTCGTCGCGCGGGCGCACCGCGCCGATCCGCTCCCCCAGCGACTCGACCGACAGCCGCCGCGCGGTGCCGGTGATCTCGCGCAGCGGCAGCAGGACGCGGGAGGTGAACGTCCAGGCGAGGATCGCCGCGGCCGCCACCACCAGCAGGAACGCGATCGACCCGAACAGCAGCATCCGGTTGCGGGCGTGCACGCGCAGGTGCTCGGCGAGCGTCGAGGCGTCGACCGTGACGCCGTCGACGACGACCGTGCTGCCCGGCGGCATCTGCGGCACGGTGTCCAGCGAGTCGCGCACCAGCGTCCAGGCGAGCCAGAGCAGCAGCAGGCTGACGGCGGCGACCAGCACGGTCGCCAGCAGGGTGATCCGGGCGCGGAGGCTGCGGGTGCCCGGCAGGTTCACGCGCGCTGCGCGCCGGGTTCCGGCACCCGGTACCCCGATCCGACGACCGTTTCGATGATCCCCGGCTCGCCGAGCTTCTTGCGCAGCGTCATGACGGTGACCCGGACGGTCGTGGTGAAGGGGTCGGCGTTCTCGTCCCAGACGCGCTCGAGGAGTTCCTCGCTGCTGACCACGGATCCGGCGGCCTGCAGCAGGACCTCGAGGACGCCGAACTCCTTGCGCGTCAGCTCGACCGGCCCGCTCGCCCGCCGCACGGTCCGCTTGGCCGGGTCCAGCTCGACGTCCCCGGCGGTGAGCAGCGGCGGCGCGGCCGGCGTGGCCCGGCGTCCCAGCGCCCGCACGCGCGCGACGAGCTCGGGGAAGGCGAAGGGCTTGGCGAGGTAGTCGTCGGCGCCGAGCGAAAGCCCGTCGACGCGGTCGGACACCGAGCTGCTCGCGGTGAGCATCAGCACCCGGGTGAGTTCCCCGGAGGCGACGATCTCCCGGCACAGCTCGTCCCCGGACATCCCGGGCAGGTCCCGGTCCAGCAACACGACGTCGTACCGCGTGACGGCGGCCTTTTCGTGCCCGTCGTCCCCGGTGAGCGCGACGTCCACCGCCATGCCTTCGCGGCGGAGGCCGCGGGCGATCGCGTCGGCCAGGGGTTCTTCGTCCTCGACTACCAAAACTCGCACGAGCCCACAATCCCATATTTTCCTGAGAGTGCCCTTTAAGGACGCTGTGCCGACCAGCGGAGGGCGAACCACAGCCGCATCCGGATCTCCGGGTCCGCCAGATCGACCCCCAACGCCTTCTCCACCTGGGCGATCCGATGCCGGACGCTGTTGCGGTGCACACCCAGCTCCGCCGCCGTCGGCTCCCACGCGCCGTGGTGGGCCAGCCACGTCCGCAGCGTCAGCACCAGCGACCGGTCCCCCGCCTGGTCGAGCGCGACCAGCGGCTCCAGGGCCTTCGCGGCGAACCCCCGGGAAGCACCCGAATCCACCAAAGCGTCGAAATCCAGGGGCGAGTCTCCCGCCACCACCGGGCGCCCCAGGGCACGGGCCCGGGAAAGCAGCAGATCCACTTCCGCCGCAGCCGCGGCCACCCCGGCAGCGGGCACCGGCGAGCCCACGGCCGCGAGCCAGCCGGACGCGCGCAGGTCGTCCAGCCGCGGGACCGAGCCGGCCACCGCCACGAACGACGGCCCGGGCCGCACCGAGACCAGCGGCGTGTCCAGCCGCGCGCGCAGCCAGTCCGGGCGCCGGGCCACCTCGTCCGGGCCGCGCCGGTGGGCCGCCCCCGCGACCAGCCGGACGACCTCCGTCCCCAGCAACGACCGGGCCGCGTCCCCGGGGGAAACCCGGCCCAACAGGAGCCCGGTGGCCGCCGCGCCCAGTTCGGCCGCGTCCGAGCCCGCGCGGCCCACCAGGCCCAGCAGGGCCGCGCCGACGGCGAGGATCGCCCGCTCGGCGCCGTCGAGCCGCCGGGACCGGCCGACGACCACCAGGTGCGACGCCGTGGCCTGCGGGTACACCGGCTGGACGACGACGAACCCGCCGGCCAGCTCGGTGGTCGCGCTCCGGATCCCGCTGCCCGCCCGCACGGTCGCCATCAGCTCCCGCACCGCCGTCGGCAGCGGCGTGGGCGCGTCGTGCGCCGAGGCCAGCACGTCACCCGCACCGACCAGGGCGACCCAGGACCCCAGCACCGCCGCCAGCGACGACGTCAGTTCGCCGAGCCCGCCACCCGCCGCGCGCGTGAGCGTCTCGCGCGCCGCCGTGATCCGCCGCTGCTCCCGCTGGCCGGCTTCGGTCAACGCCACCGAGACCGCCCGGTTGACCGCCAGGAACGGCGTCCGCGACGGCACCACCAGCAACGGCAGCCCGCGCCGCGCGCACGCCCGGCGCAGGGGTTCCGGCAGGGTCTCGTGCACCGTCGGGGTGAGCCCGAACCCCAGCGCCGTCACCCCGGCGTCGCGCAGCCCGCGCACGTACCGGTCGATCCGCTCCGGCAGGTTGACCCCGGCGGTGAGGATCAGCTCGCCGCCCAGCAGGTAGGGCGCGGGATCCTGCAGCTCGCTCACGTGCGCCCAGCGCACCGGGGCGTCCAGCGCGCCCGGCCGCAGCGTTTCGGGGACGACGTCGAGCGCGAGCTCCCGGTTGCCGACCACGTCCCGTAACGGGACATTCACCTCCGTGGACAGCGAATCCGTGATCAGGGTCATTTCATCCCCATCGATGTCGACATGGGGATGAATCATCCCATGCCGAGAGGGTGGCGGGCGAACCTACGGTGACCCGAAACGACGTGAGGAGGACACCGTGACCGGCGACTACGCGGTGATCGCGCTGTACATCGCGGGGATGCTCGGGGTCGGCTGGTACGGCCTCCGGCTCGCCAAGACGAAGTCCGACTACCTGGTGGCCGGCCGGCGGCTGGGGTGGTTCATGTACTCCGGCACGATGTCGGCCGTCGTGCTCGGCGGCGCGTCGACCGTCGGCGGCGTCAAGCTCGGCTACACCTACGGCATCTCCGGCATGTGGCTGGTCGTCAGCATCGGCGTCGGCATCCTCGTGCTGCACGCGCTGTTCGCGCGGCGGCTGGTCCGGCTGAAGGTCTACACCGTCGGCGAGATGCTCGACCTGCGCTACGGCGGCCGCACCAGCGCGGTGTCCGGCGTCGTCATGTGGGGCTACACGCTGATGCTGACGGTCACCTCGACGCTGGCGTTCGCGACCATCTTCAAGGTGCTGTTCGACCTGCCGAACTGGGCCGGCATCGCGGTCGGCGGCTCGATCGTCGTCCTCTACTCGGTGCTCGGCGGCATGTGGTCGATCACGCTCACCGACATCGCCCAGTTCGTCATCAAGACGATCGGCATCCTGGCCATCCTGCTGCCGGTGGCGATCACCTCGGCCGGCGGCTTCGACGGCATGAGCGAGAAGCTCGACGCGAGCTTCTTCAGCTTCACCTCGATCGGCACCGACACGATCATCACCTACTTCGTCATCTACACCTTCGGCCTGCTGATCGGCCAGGACATCTGGCAGCGCGTGTTCACCGCCCGCACGCCGGCGATCGCGACGTCCGGCGGCATCACCTCCGGCGTCTACTGCCTGGTCTACGGCCTGGCCGGTGCCCTGATCGGCACCGCCGCGCACACGCTCTACCCGGACATCGCCAGTGCCCAGGACGCCTTCGCGACGATCGTCGAGCGGCTGCTGCCGACCGGCGTCCGCGGCCTGGTCCTGGCCGCCGCGCTCTCGGCGATGATGTCCACGGCGAGCGGCGCGCTGATCGCCTGCTCCACCACGACGACGTCCGACCTGCTCACCAAGCTGGGCCTGAAGAAGGGCGGCGAGGTCAGCCGCAACCGGATCGCCACGCTGGTGCTCGGCCTGCTGGCCATCGGCATCGCGATGGTCGTCGACGACGTCGTCAACGCGCTCACCATCGCCTACGACATCCTGGTCGGCGGCCTGCTCGTCGCGATCGTCGGCGCGCTGTTCTGGAAGCGCGGCACGCGGCAGGGCGCATACGCGTCGATGGTGGCCGGCACGGTGTCCGTGATCGCGTTCATGATCATCGACGGCGTCGACGCCAACACCCCGATCTACTGGGGCCTCGGCGCGAGCCTGGTCGTCTACCTGGCCGTCAGCTTCGCGACGCCCCGCACTTCCGAGACCATCCTCTCCGTCTGGACCCGCCGCCTCGCCGGCCAGGAAACACCCATCGAAAACCGGGAACAGGAGCCCACCAGTGCCTAACATCGGACCCCTCGACTCGTCGCGCGTCCCCCGGTTCGCCGGCTTCGCGACCTTCGCGCGGCTGCCGCGGATCGACCAGGTCGAGCGCGCCGACGTCGCCGTCGTCGGGGTGCCCTTCGACTCCGGGGTGTCCTACCGGCCCGGCGCGCGGTTCGGGCCGGCGGCCGTCCGCGAGGCGAGCCGGCTGCTGCGGCCGTACCACCCGGAACTGGACGTCTCGCCGTTCGCCGAAAAGCAGGTCGTCGACGCCGGGGACATCGCGGTCAACCCGTTCAACATCGGCGAAGCGATCGAGACGCTGCAGCAGGAAGCCGAAGCGCTGCAGGCGGACGGGACGCGGCTGGTGACCGTCGGCGGCGACCACACCATCGCGCTGCCGCTGCTGCGCGCCGCGGCCAAGAAGCACGGACCCGTTGCCCTGCTGCACTTCGACGCCCACCTCGACACCTGGGACACCTACTTCGGCGAGCCGTACACCCACGGCACCCCGTTCCGGCGGGCGTCCGAGGAAGGGATCCTCGACACGAGCGCGCTGTCGCACGTCGGCACGCGCGGCCCGCTGTACGGCAAGCGGGACCTCGAAGAGGACCGCCGGCTCGGCTTCGGCATCGTCACCTCCGGCGACGTCCTGCGCCGCGGCGTCGCCGAGACCGTCGACGCGCTGCGCCAGCGAATCGGCGACCGGCCGCTGTACGTCTCGGTCGACATCGACGTCCTCGACCCGGCCCACGCGCCCGGCACCGGCACCCCGGAAGCGGGCGGGATGACCAGCCGCGAGCTGCTGGAGATCCTGCGCGGGCTGCGCGACCTCAACCTGGTCGGCGCGGACGTCGTCGAGCTGGCCCCGGCCTACGACCACGCCGAGATCACCGCCATCGCGGCCTCCCACGTCGCCTACGACCTGGTGAGCCTGCTGACCCTCGGGAAGGGCGAATGACGCGCATCGGCGGGGACGTCGTCGTCGAAACGCTGCGGGCGCTGGGCGCCGACACGGTGTTCGGCCTGCCCGGCCAGCACGCGCTGGGCCTGTTCGAAGCGTTGCGGCGGGCCGACGACCTGCGCGTGATCAGCGGGCGCGTCGAGAACAACCTCGCGTTCGCCGCCGACGGGCACGCCCGCGCCCGGCTCGCGGCGAACCCGGACGGGCCGGTGCCGGTGACGCCCCTGGTCGTGTCGACCGGCCCTGGTGCATTGCTGACGTTGGCTTCGCTGCAGGAATCCCGCGCCGCTTCGGTGCCGGTGCTCGGGATCTCCAGCCAGATCCCGGTCGCCGGGCTCGGCGGCGGGCGGCACGGCTACCTGCACGAGCTGACCGACCAGCAGGCGAGCTTCCGGGACGTCGTCAAGTCGGTGCACGTCGTACGGCGGGCGAGCCAGATTCCTTCGGCGTTGCGGGAAGCGTGGACGTCGGCCGCGACCGCGCCCTACGGCCCGGTGTGGGTCGAGATCCCCCAGGACGTGCTGCTCGGCCCGGCCGGAGTCCCGCCGATCACGTCGGTGTCGGCCTCTCCCCCGCCGTTGGAACCGCTGCCCGAGCTGGTCACCGCGGCGGCGGAGCTGCTGGGCGAGGCGTCGAACCCGGTGATCCTCGCCGGGGGTGGCGCGCTGCGGTCCGGGGCACACGCCGAGCTGACCGCCCTCGCGGAAGCGCTGCGGGCGCCGGTGATCTCGACGTTCGGCGGCAAGGGCGTCTTCGGCTGGGACCACGAGCTGTCCGGGCGGTCGTGGCTGGAAGACTGGCACACCACGGCATTCCTGGCGGACGCCGACGTGCTGCTCGTGCTCGGTTCCGGGCTCGGCGAGCTGTCCAGCAACTACCGTGAGTTCGCGCCGCGCGGCCGGGTGATCCAGGTCGAGGCCGACCTCGGCAAGCTGGAGTCGAACTACCCGGGCCTGGGCATCCACGCCGACGTGCGGCTCACGCTGCAGGCGCTGCTGGAGCAGGTGCCGATGCGGGCGTCCGACGGCCGGGCCGAGAAGGCGGTCTCCGGGCTGCTCGTGCGCGTCGAGTCGCGTTTGGACAGTCAGGACCTGGCCACCGAACGGAAGCTGATCGACGACATCCGCGCGGCGCTGCCCGAGGGGACGCAGACGTTCTGGGACATGACGATCGCCGCGTACTGGGCCTGGTCGGCGTGGAACCCCGAGGGCGCGCCGATCCACACGGCGCAGGGCGCGGGCGGGCTGGGCTACGGCCTGCCGGGCGCGCTCGGCGGCGCGGCGGCCGGCGGTCCGGCGCTCGCCGTGTCGGGTGACGGCGGCGCGATGTACGGCGTCGCCGAGCTGGCCACGGCGGTGCAGCACGGCCTCGACGTCACGTGGCTGATCATCGACGACGGCGGCTACGGCGTGCTGCGCGAGTACCTCACGGACGCGTTCGGCCAGACGACGGCGACCGAGCTGGCCCGGCCCGACTTCGTGGCGCTGGCCTCTTCGTTCGGCGTCCCCGCGCGTCTCTCCTCTTTGGACACCGTGGGCACGGACCTCGCCGAGGCGCTGCGCACGCCGGGTCCGTCCGTCGTCGTCCTCCCCGCGTTGCTGAAGCTGTTCGCGCCGACCCACCTGGAGCAGGCATGACCCGCACGCTCGACCTGACCGACCCGGCGACCGGCGAGGTCTTCGGCACCAGCGCCGTCGCGTCGCAGTCCGATGTGGACAACGCGCTCGAATCGGCTGCGCAAGCGTTTGCGGTGTGGCGCCGAAGCACCCCGGCGCAGCGGCAGCTGGCGCTGCTGAAGATCGCCGACGCGCTGGAGGTCCGGGCGTCGGAGTTCGCCGACCTGGAGGTGCGCGAGACCGGCAAGATCCGGTCGGTCGTCCTGGACGAGGAGATCCCGGAGTGCGTGAGCGCGCTGCGGTTCTTCGCCGGCGCCGCGCGGCACCTGGAGGGCACCGCGGCCGGCGAGTACGCGCCGGGCCACACGTCGGTGATCCGCCGCGAGCCGGTCGGCGTCTGCGCGCAGATAGCGCCGTGGAACTACCCGCTGATGATGGCGGTCTGGAAGATCGCGCCGGCCTTGGGGGCGGGCAACACGGTGGTGCTCAAGCCGGCCGAGACGACCCCGTCGACGGCCGTGCTGCTGGCCGAGGTGGCCGCGGAGTTCCTGCCTCCGGGGGCGTTCACCGTGCTGACCGGCGACCGCGACACCGGCCGGGCGCTGGTACGCCATCCCCTTACGGACCTGGTCTCGATCACCGGGTCGACGCGGGCGGGCATCGACGTCGCCACCGTGGCGGCCGCCGACCTCAAGCGCACGCACCTGGAACTCGGTGGCAACGCGCCGTTGCTGGTCTTCCCGGACGCCGATCTCGCTGCGACGGTGGAAGGCATCGTGGGCGCCGCGTTCTACAACGCGGGTCAGGACTGCACCGCGGGCAGCCGGGTGCTGGTGCACGCGTCGATCCACGACGACTTCGTCGCTTCGCTCGCGAAGGCCGCTTCGGCACAGACGCCGGGCGTCGACTACGGGCCGTTGAACAGCGCGGCGCAGTTCTCGCGCGTGGAGGGTCTCGTCTCGCGGCTGCCGTCGCACGCGCGGATCGAGACCGGCGGCACGCGGTTCGGCTCGCCGGGGTTCCACTTCTCCCCCACGGTGATCTCGGGGGTGCGCCAGGACGACGAGATCGTCCAGGAGGAGATCTTCGGGCCGGTCATCACGGTCCAGTCCTTTTCGGACGAGCCTCAGGCGGTTTCGCTGGCCAACGGCGTCCCCTATGGACTGGCGTCGTCGGTGTGGACTCGCGACCTCGGCGTCGCCGCGCGGGTGTCGGCGGAGCTGGACTTCGGGTGCGTGTGGGTCAACACGCACGGGCCACTGGTCGCCGAGATGCCCCACGGCGGGTTCGGCCACTCCGGCCACGGCAAGGACCTCTCGGCGTACGCGTTCGCCGAGTACACGCGCGTCAAGCACGTCATGACGAGGTTCGCATGAGCGAGAAGATCACCGAGGTCGAACAGCACGGCATCGCCCCGATCCCGCCGGAGGAGCAGACGTCGAGGCCGCGCGACCTGTTCCGGATGGCGTTCGGCGGCGCGAACACGTTCGCCACGATCATCCTGGGCACGTTGCCGATCGCGTACGGGCTGAGCTTCCGCGACGCGGCGCTGGCGACGGCGCTCGGCGTCGTCGTCGGCGGCCTGGTCCTGGCGCCGATGGCGTTGTTCGGACCGCGGACACGGACGAACAACGCGGTGTCGTCGGGCGCGCACTTCGGCGTGGTCGGCCGCTGCGTCGGCTCGTTCCTTTCGCTGCTGACGGCGATCACGTTCTTCGCGATTTCGGTGTGGGTAAGCGGCGACGCGGTGGCCGGCGCGGCGCAGCGGCTGTTCGGCTTCGACGGCGGCGCGGTGCTGCGCGGCGTCGCGTACGGCGTGATCGCGATCGCGACGCTGGTGGTCTGCATCTACGGCTACCGGTTCATGCTGCTGGTCAACCGGATCGCGGTGGTCCTGGGCACGCTGATCATGCTGCTGGGCATCTTGGCCTACGGCGGCACGTTCGACCCGGCGTACGCGGGCACGGGGACGTACGCGCTGGGCACGTTCTGGCCGACGTTCACGCTGGCGGCGTTGACGGCCCTGGCCAACCCGATCTCGTTCGGCGCGTTCCTCGGCGACTGGGCCCGTTACATCCCCGCGCGGTACAGCAAGCGCTCTCTGCTGACGGCGCCGTTCCTCGCGCAGGTGGCAACATTGCTGCCGTTCGGTTTCGGCATCGCGACGGCGACGCTGGTCGCGGACCCGGCCGACTACATCACGGGCCTGACGGCGATTTCCCCGTTGTGGTACGCGATCCCGCTGATCGTGGTGGCGTTGATCGGCGGCCTGTCGACGGGCACGACGTCGTTGTACGGGACGGGTCTGGACTTCAGTTCGATCTTCCCGAGGCTGTCCCGAGTGCAGGCGACGCTGCTGATCGGGACGCTGAGCGTGGCCTTCATCTTCGTGGGTAATTTCGTGCTGGACATGGTGTCGAGCATCAACGCGTTCGCGACGCTGATCGTGCTGTGCACGTCGCCCTGGATGGTGATCATGATGATCGGCTTCGTCCAGCGCCGGGGTTTCTACGACGTCGACGACCTGCAGGTGTTCAACGAAGGGCGTCGCGGTGGCCGGTACTGGTTCGCGCACGGAGTGAACTGGCGAGCGATGGCGGCATGGATCCCGGCGACGACGCTGGGGTTGTTGTGCGCCAACACGCCGATGATCGCGGGGCCGCTGCGCGATGTGGCGGGCGGGGTGGACATCAGCTTGCTGGTGACTTTGGTGACCGCGGCGGTGGCGTATCCGGTGCTGGTGAAGCTGTTCCCGGAGCCACCGGAGGTCTTCGCCTCGGCTCCGCTTCCGGTCACCGCCGCGCTCCCGGCGGAGGCCTGACCACCGCCCCACCCGAGCCCGCGCGGGGGCGCCCCCCGTTTTCCACTCTACCGGCGGGCACCGACAGTTTCGGCGCCCGAGATCGCAGCGCCGGCCCAGTGCAAGCCCCAAGCGCCCCCATGTGGCCTTCGGGTGCGTTGAATCCGCACTGCGGCGCGGAGCGCCTCCGTTGAGGGTGGTGGTGGGGCATGGGAGGAGCACCCAATGTGGCCTTGGGTGCGTCAGACGCAACCAAGGCGGCCTTGGGTGCGTCACACGCAACCAAGGCCGCCTTGGGGCGCTCTGGTCTAGCTTCGGTTGGCGTCCTTCTTCTCCGGAGCCGAGGCTTCCGAAGACCCCAGGCGGGAAGCCCATTCCGTCACCCGGCGGGCCACGTCCTGGGCCGTCAACCCGATCCGCCCCAGCACCTCGTCGCGGCTGCCCAAGTCGTGGAATGCCTGCGGTACCGCCAAATCCCGCAGCGGCACGTTGCACTCGGCGTCGCGGAACATCGCCGCCAGCGCTGAGCCGAAGCCGCCGTGGCGGCCGCTGTCCTCCACCGTCACCACCAGCTTGTGCTGCGATGCCAGGGCCACCAGCTCGGCCGGGACCGGGAGCACCCAGCGCGGGTCCACCACCGTCACGCCGATGCCCTGGTCGGCGAGCCGGTCCGCGGCCGCCAGCCCCAGCGTCGCGAACGGGCCGACCGTCACCAGCAGGACGTCCGCGCCCTCCGTCGGGCGGCGCAGCACGTCCACCGTGCCCAGGCGCTCCACCGCCGTCACGTCCGTGCCGACCTTGCCCTTCGAGAAGCGCAGCGCCGTCGGGCCGTCGGACACCGCCACCGCCTCGCGCAGCTCTTCCCGCAGCGTCGCCGGGTCGCGCGGGGCCGCCACGCGCATGCCCGGGACCATGCCCAGCAGCGACAGGTCCCACATGCCGTGGTGGCTCGGCCCGTCCGGCCCGGTGATGCCGGCCCGGTCCAGCACCAGCGTCACCGGCTGGCGGTGCAGCGCCACGTCCATCAGCACCTGGTCGAACGCGCGGTTCAGGAACGTCGAGTAGATCGCGACCACCGGGTGCAGCCCGCCCATCGCCAGCCCGGCCGCCGACGTCACCGCGTGCTGTTCGGCGATGCCGACGTCGTACCAGCGGTCCGGGAACGCCTCGGCGAACTTGTCGAGCCCGGTCGAGCGCAGCATCGCCGCCGTGATCGCGACGACGTCCTCGCGCTCGGCGCCGATCTTCGCCAGCTCGTCGCCGAACACGCCGGTCCAGCTCGGGCCCTTCACCGGCGGCAGGCCGGTCTCCGGGTCGATCGGGTCGGTCTGGTGCATCTGGTCGTGCTCGTTGTTGACCGCGGGCGCGTAGCCGTGGCCCTTCTCGGTCACCACGTGCACGATCACCGCGCCGCCGAACGACTTCGCGCTCTGCAGTGCCTTCTCCAGCGCCACCTGGTCGTGGCCGTCGACCGGGCCGAGGTACTTCAGGCCGAGGTCGGAGAACATCGCCTGCGGGCTCAGCGCGTCCTTCAGCCCGGCCTTCGCGGCGTGCAGCGCGGCGTAGATCGGCTTGCCGACGACCGGGGTGTGCTTGAGGATCTCGCGGCCGCCGTCGAGCAGCCGCTCGTAGCCCGGCTGCAGGCGCAGCGCCGCGAGGTGGTCGGCGAGGCCGCCGATGGTCGGCGAGTACGAGCGGCCGTTGTCGTTGATGACGATGACGACCGGGCGCTCGCGGTGCGCGGCGATGTTGTTGAGCGCCTCCCAGCACATGCCGCCGGTGAGCGCGCCGTCGCCGACGACGGCGATCGCGTGCCGCCCGGCACCGTCCAGGGCGAACGCCTTCGCCAGGCCGTCCACATAGGACAGACCGGACGACGCGTGGCTGCTTTCGACCCAGTCGTGCTCACTCTCCGCGCGCGACGGGTAACCGGTGACGCCGCCGGTCTGGCGCAGCAGGTCGAAGCCCTCCGCGCGGCCGGTGACGATCTTGTGCACGTAGGCCTGGTGCCCGACGTCCCAGACGATCGCGTCGCGCGGCGAGTCGAACACGCGGTGCAGCGCCAGGGTGAGCTCGACGACGCCGAGGTTCGGTCCCAGGTGGCCGCCGGCGCGGCGAACCTTGTCGACGAGGAAGTCCCGGATCTCGGCAGCCAGTTCGCCGAGGTCCTCGACACTCATGCGCTTCAGGTCCGCCGGTCCTTCCAAGGACTCCAGCAACGTCACTCGTCTCCACCTCGCTTGTCGCCCGCGGTCGGGGGTCCAGGGGGCTTGCCCCCGGCCGGGGTCCGGGGCCAGGCCCCGGAAGACACGGCACGCCCCGCGTCCGGCCCAGTCTACGGAGACCCGCCAGGGTGGTTCCGCCCGCCGCGTCCGGCGTCACAGGCGGAGCGCGACCAGGCGTCATCACGCGGGGTGAACCTCGTCTCCGTCCGTCGCTGTGGCAGTCACGCCGCGTGGCCACGAGAATGGGGGCATGGCGGACTTCTTCATCGGCGGCGACTGGGTGGACGCGATCGACGGCGGGCGCCGGGAGATCCGCTGCCCGGCCGACGGCTCCCCCGTCGCGACGGTCGCCGAAGGCACCGCCAAGGACACCGAGGCCGCGATCGCCGCGGCGCGCCGGGCGTTCGACGACGGACCGTGGCCCGGCACGCCCGCCCACCTGCGCGGCGACCTGCTGCTGCGCACCGCGGACCTGCTGGACCGCGACGCCGAGGCGTTCGCCCGCGCGGAGTCGCTCGACACCGGCAAGCGGCTGGTCGAGAGCCGTTACGACATGGCCGACATCGCGGCGTGCCTGCGTTACTTCGGCAAGCTCGCGGCCCAGGACGCCGGGCGCGTCGTCGACACCGGCAACCCGGACGCGATCAGCCGGATCGTGCACGAACCGGTCGGCGTCTGCGGGCTGATCACGCCGTGGAACTACCCGCTGCTGCAGACCGTGTGGAAGATCGCGCCGGCGCTGGCGGCGGGCAACACGTTCGTGCTCAAGCCCAGCGAGCTGACACCGCACACCGCGATCCTGTTCATGAAGCTGCTCACCGAGGCGGGCCTGCCGCCCGGCGTCGCCAACCTCGTGCTCGGCGCGGGTGCCGAGGCCGGCGCGCCGCTGGCGTCCCACCCGGACGTCGACCTCGTGTCGTTCACCGGTGGGCTCGCGACCGGCCGGGTGATCGCCGCCGCGGCCGCCGCGACGGTCAAGAAAGTGGCCCTGGAGCTGGGCGGGAAGAACCCGAACGTGGTGTTCGCCGACGCCGATTTCGAGACGGCCGTCGACTACGCGCTGACGGCGGTGTTCCTGCACTCGGGCCAGGTGTGCTCGGCGGGCGCGCGGCTGATCGTGCAGCGCGAGTGGCACGACGACTTCGTCGCCGAGCTGGTGCGCCGGGCGGAGCGGATCCGCTTGGGCGGCCCGTTCGACCCCCAGGCGGAGACCGGGCCGCTGATCTCGGCGGCCCACCGGGAGAAGGTCGAGGCGTACGTGGCGGCGGCGCTGGCCGAGGGCGCGGTGCTGCGGACCGGCGGGCGCCGGCCCGAAGATCCCGCTCTGGCCGACGGCTTCTACTACCTCCCTACCATCCTGGACCAGGTGAAACAGGGGTCGTCGGCGGTGGTCGAAGAGTCCTTCGGGCCGGTGCTCACGGTCGAGACGTTCACCGACGAGGACGATGCCGTCCGCATCGCCAACGACACCCACTACGGCCTGGCCGGGGCGGTGTTCACGCAGGACGCGTCGCGGGCGCAGCGGGTCGCCGGGCGGCTGCGCCACGGGACGGTCTGGATCAACGACTTCCACCCGTACCTGCCGCAGGCCGAGTGGGGCGGGTACAAGCAGTCCGGGTTCGGCCGCGAGCTGGGGCCGACGGGGCTGGCCGAGTACACCGAGGTCAAGCACATCTACCAGAACCTCCGGCCGGCGCCGCAGCGCTGGTTCGCCGGCTGAGCGGTCCTCCGATCGGGATCCCCCGAACGGCCCAGCGCGGAAAAGGTGATCGGAAAGCCGTTTCCGGCGAATTATGCTGCGTGCGTGACGCGTGCTTGGCGGGTTCCACGGGCGGTGGCGGCGGGGATCGCCGGCCTCGGGGTGATCGCCGGGCTGACCCTGCGCACGGCGGACTACCCGGGGATGCTGCCCCCGGGCACGCCGGACCCCGAACTGGACCTCGGCCTGCGCCTGGTCTGCGCGGCGGCGGTCCTGATCACGGGCACGCTGGCGTACCTGACGTTCGCCCGCCGCCAGGACGAGCCCCTGGCGATGGCATGCCTGCCGGGGCTGGTGGTGACCGGCGTGGTCCTGCGCCACCTGGTGGTGACGCTGCCGGGCGTGACCCGCATCCAGCCGGCGGCACGCGTGGTGCCGGGCGCCGGGGCGTGGGTGCTGCTGGTGTCGGGCATCGCGATGACGGCCGCCGGTCTGGCGGCGGCGTTCGCGGTGCGCCGGGCCACGTGAACCCACCGCGCTGACCTCCTCTCCCCAGTCGAGTCTCTGGTCGAAACATTCCCAGCCACGGTAAAGTCGTTTCATGCCGCAACGAAACGAGACCGCCGCGCTGGCCCAGGCCGTCATGGAGCTCATCGACCAAGGGCACCGGCGGATCTCACGGCGGATCGACCTGACCCGCGTCCGCGTGCTCGGGCTCGTCTCCGCCCGCGGTCCGCTGCGGCCGCGGGAGATCGCCGCCGAACTCGGCCTCACCGCCTCCGCCACCAGCCGGCACCTGACCGCGCTCGAACGGGAAGGCCGCGTGGTCGTCGACGCGGACCCGGCCGACTCGCGCACGTTCCTGGTCCGGGTCGCCGCGGACGGTCAGGCCGAGATCGACGCCACCGTCGAAGCCGGCGCCGCGGTGTTCGCGCGGGTCATCGCGGACTGGCCGGACGAGGACGTCGCCACCGCGCGCGTCCTGATCACCCGCCTCAACGAAGCCTGGACCCGCCGCGACGACGCCCCCGCCGCACCGGCCGGCCCGCGCTGGCAGCGAGCCCGCGGGAAGGAGGACTGACCGTGGACACGACCGCCCGGACGACGAGCGCGCCGAAGCCCGTCCGAGCCGCCCGGACGCTGCTGGCCCTGGTCGGGATCAGCCACCTCGTCGTCGCGGTCGTCATGGGCGCCCGCGAGGACGCGCTGCGCGACGAGATCGCCGCGCAACACCCGGACTTCGGCACGGCGGAGGTCGCCCGGTCGGCCGACATCGCCGTGGTCTCCGGCGCCGTCTTCCACGGCCTGCTGCTCCTGCTCTGCGCCCTCCTCGCCGTCAAGCCGGCGTCGGGCCGGCCGTGGACGCGCCGGCTCACCACCGTCTCCCAGTTGCTGTCCGTCGCCTTCGGCTTCTTCTCGTGGTCGTCGTCGCCGATGTTCCACGCGGTCATCCCGGTGGTCGCCGTCGCGCAACTCGCCGTCGTCGTCCTGGTGTGGGCGCCGCGGCCGTCGCGGGATTTCTTCGCCAGGCGCTAAGCGCTCACCGCCTTCCGGCCCAGGAACGCCGCCAGCCGGTCCGCCGCCGTGGCTCCCTCCGGAGCGTCCACCTCCGGCCCGAAGGGCCCGCCCGGCTGCCGTGGCGTGTCACCGAACCGCGCCCGCCACTGCGCCAGCGCCCGCGACGCCAATTCCGGCAGCAAGTCCGTCGAAGCGCCCGTCGCGTCGGCGATGTCCCAGCCGTGGACGACGTACTCGTTGACCCGCATGTGCACCAGGAACACCCCGGGCACTTCGCCGAGCGGAGTCGTCACCTTCCGCTCGAACAACCCGGGCGACGCCAGCACGGACCGAGCCGCCGCCACCGAGGCCGTGAACGCCTCGACCGGCGCGGAACCCAGGTAGTCGCCGTCCGGGGCCGGTGGGCCCATGCCCGCCCAGAACGCCACTTTCGCGTTGCCGTGCGCCAAGTGGTTCACCACCGCGCGCACGTCCCAGTCCGCGCACGCCGTGGGCGCGTCCCAAACCGAGATGCCGGAAACCAAGCCGGTCACCGTCGAAGCCGCCAGGTCGAATTCCTCGAGTGGAGTCATGCGAGCAGTGTGACGGCCACCACCGACAAAACCTCAGGACAGCAGCGCCACGCACTCCACGTGGTGGGTCATCGGGAAGGCGTCGAACGCCCGCAGATCCGTCAGCGAGTACCCGTGCGAAGAGAAGAACGCCAGGTCACGGGCCAGAGCCGCCGGATCGCAGGCGACGTACACAATCCGATCGGGTGAACCCGCCACGATGGACTCCACGACCGCCTTGCCCGCGCCCTTGCGCGGCGGGTCCAGCACCACGACGTCGACCGGCTTGGCCGCCGACGCCAGCACGTGCTCCACCCGCCCCGCCTGCCAGGACACCTGGGGCAGGTCCGCGAGGTTCTTCTCCCCGTCGGCGACCGCACGCCGCCCGGACTCGACCGCCAGCACCCGGCCCGCCGAGCCGACCTGCGCGGCCAGCACCGACGCGAACAGCCCGACACCCGCGTAGAGGTCCCAGGCCGTGCCGCCGGCCGGGGCCTCGGCCCACTCCCCCACGACCGCCGCCAGCGTGGGCGCCGCGTCCGGGTGGACCTGCCAGAAACCGTGCGCGTCGAGGTGCCAGTCGCGGCCCGCCGCGTGCTGCACCGCCACCCCACCGGCCAGCTGCCGCGCCCGGACCTTGCCGCGCACGGTCGACAGCTCCCGCACGTGCACGGCGCCGTCGCCGTCGCTGGTGACCTCCAGCTCGCTGCCCGGCCGCCAGCGCCGCGCCAGGACGTCGTCGAGCGCGCCGGGCACCGCGATCGGGCAGTCGTCCAGGGCCACCACCCGGTGGCTGTGGTGCGCGCGCAGCCCCGCGCGCCCCTCCCGGTCGGCGACCAGCCGCACGCGGCTGCGCCAGTCCAGCGGCCCGCCCTCGAAGGCCTCGACGACGACCTCGCGTTCGATGCCGGCCAGCCGCTGCAGCTGCTCCGCCACCACCGCCGCCTTGAGCGAACGCTGGTACTCCGGGTCGGCGTGCTGCCAGTCGCAGCCGCCGCAGCCGCCGGGCACCGCGAGCGGGCACGGCGGCTCGACCCGGAACTCCGAGGCCGAGAGCACCTCGACGGCGTCGCCGCGGCAGAACGACCCGCCGTTGTCCTCGGTCACCTCGACGCGGACGCGCTCGCCCGGCAGCGCGTGCCGGACGAACACGACGCGGCCTTCGGCGCGGGCGACGCAGTGGCCGCCGTGCGCCACCGCGCCGACCTCCACCTCGAGGACCCGGCCCAGCCAGCTCGTCATTCGGCGGGCTCCTTGGGCTTCGGCGCCGCGACCGGCTTGCCGTTGGGCGAGAAGCCGCGGCGGACGTCGCCGGCCGCGGGCCGCTCGTTCCGGACGCGCGCGGCCGCCTTGGCCGACGACTCCAGCTGCCACGGCACGCTCGCCACGATCACGCCGGACTGGAACAGCAGGCGGCCCTTGAGCCGCAGCGCGCTCTGGTTGTGCAGCACCTGCTCCCACCAGTGCCCGACCACGTACTCCGGGATGAACACGGTGACCACGTTGCGCGGGTTGTCGCCGCGCACGCGCTTCACGTAGTCGAGGACCGGCTTCGTGATCTCGCGGTAGGGCGACTCGACGACCTTCAGCGGCACCTTGAAGTTGTGCGCGTCCCACTCGGCGGTGAGCCGGCGGGTGTCCGCGTCGTCCACATTGACCGTCACGGCCTCGAGGACGTCCGGGCGCATCGCCTTCGCGTAGGCCAGCGCGCGCAGCGTCGGCCGGTGCAGTTTGGACACCAGGACGATCGCGTGGTTGCGCGACGGCAGCACGGTCGGGGTGTCGCCGAGCTCCTTCAGCTCGTCGGCGACGCGGTCGTAGTGCCGCCGGATCGCCGTCATCAACGCGAAGATGGCCACCATCGCGGCGATCGCGATCCACGCGCCCAGCAGGAACTTGGTGATCAGCACGATCACCAGGACGGTCGCGGTCATGGTCAGGCCGATGGCGTTGACCGTCTGCGAGCGCCGCATCCGCCGCCGCACGCCCGGGTCGGTTTCCTTGGCCAGCAACCGGTTCCAGTGCCGGATCATGCCGGCCTGGCTCACCGTGAACGACACGAACACGCCCACGATGTAGAGCTGGATGAGCCGGGTGACCTCGGCGTCGAACGCGATGATCAGGACCAGCGCGAACGCCGCCAGGAACAGGATGCCGTTGGAGAACGCGAGCCGGTCGCCGCGGGTGTGCAGCTGCCGCGGCAGGTAGCGGTCCTGCGCGAGGATCGAGCCCAGCACCGGGAAGCCGTTGAACGCGGTGTTCGCGGCCAGCAGCAGGATGATGCCGGTGGAGAAGGAGATGTAGTAGAACGCCGGCGGGAAGTCGGCGAACACCGCGTGCGCGATCTGCGCGACGATCGTCTTCTGCTCGTAGCCCGCGGGCGCGCCGGCGAGCTGCCGCGCCGGGTCCTCGGCGAACTTGACGTCGGTGATCGACGCGAGCGTGATGATGCCGACCAGCATGGTGACCGCGAGCAGGCCCATCATCAGCAGCGTCGTCGCCGCGTTCTTCGACTTGGGCTTCTGGAACGCCGGGACGCCGTTGCTGATCGCCTCGACCCCGGTCAGCGCCGCCGCGCCGGACGAGAACGCCCGCAACACCAAGAACGCGTACGCGACGCCCGCGAAAGTCCCCTCGGCGTTCAGCGTGAAGCCGGCGCTCTCGGCCTTCATCTCGGTGCCGGTGGCCGCTTGGACCAGGCCCCACGCGACCATGACCAGAATGCCCAGGATGAACCCGTACGTCGGGATCGCGAAGGCCTTCCCCGACTCCCGGATGCCGCGCAGGTTCAGCGACGTCAGCACGACGACGATGACGATCGAGGCGAGCACCTTGTGCTGCGCCACCCACGGCACGGCGGACCCGATGTTGGCCACACCGGACGAAGTGGACACTGCGACGGTCAGCACGTAGTCGACGAGCAGCGCGCTGGCCACGGTGAGGCCGAACTTGCCGCCGAGGTTGGTGTTGGCGACCTCGTAGTCGCCGCCGCCGCTCGGGTAGGCGTGCACGTTCTGCCGGTAGGACGCGACGACGACGAGCATGACCAGGGCGACCATGATGCCGATCCACGGCGCCAGCGCGTACGCGGACAGGCCCGCGACGCTCAGCGTCAGGAAGATCTCTTCGGGTGCGTACGCCACGCTCGAGAGCGCGTCGGACGCGAAGATCGGCAGCGCGATGCGCTTGGGCAGGAGCGTGTGAGCGAGCCTGTCACTGCGGAACGGACGTCCGAGGACCAGGCGTTTCAGCACGGTCGGGAACTTCGACACCACGAAAGCCTAACGGCACCCGGGCACGGTAGGTTCGGCGCTGGCATGTCGGGGTAGGAACGGACGGGTAACCGCCGAATGAGGAGGCAGGGCGTGCACGTGGTGATCATGGGGTGCGGCCGGGTAGGCGCGTCCCTGGCCGCTGCGCTGGAGCGGCTCGGCCACGAGGTGGCCGTCATCGACAAGAGCCAGCAGGCGTTCCGCCGGCTCGGCAGCGACTTCCACGGCCAGCAGGTCGTCGGCGTCGGGTTCGACCGCAAGGTGCTGATCGAAGCGGGTATCGAGCGGGCCGGCGCGTTCGCCGCGGTGTCCAGCGGCGACAACTCGAACATCATCTCGGCGCGGGTCGCGCGCGAGAACTTCAACATCGAGCACGTCGTCGCGCGGATCTACGACCACAAGCGCGCGGCCGTGTACGAGCGGCTGGGCATCCCGACCGTGGCGACGGTCCCGTGGACCACCGACCGGTTCCTGCGGACGCTGCTGCCGGACGGCGTGGCGTCGGCGTGGCGGGACCCGTCGGGCAACGTCGCGCTGCTGCAGCTGCCGCTGCACGAGGGCTGGGTCGGGCACTCGGTGAAGTCCCTGCAGGAGGCGTCCGGCGCGCGGGTGGCGTTCATCATGCGCTTCGGCACCCCGGTGCTGCCCGACAACAAGACCGTGGTCCAGGACGGCGACGACGTGTGGGTCGCCGCGCGCTCCGGCACCGTCAGCGACGTGACCAGCGTGGCGCAGCGCGAACCGGAGGACGAGAACTGATGCGGGTCGCGATTGCCGGCGCGGGTGCCGTCGGCCGTTCCATCGCCAACGAGCTCATCGACGGGCGCCACCAGGTGATGCTCATCGAGCGCGAGGCCGACCAGTTCGAGCCGCACACCGTCGAGCAGGCCGACTGGGTCCTCGGGGACGCGTGCGAGGTGTCGATCCTGGAGGAGTCCGGGATCGAGCAGTGCGACGTCGTGATCGCCGCGACGGGCGACGACAAGGCGAACCTGGTCGTCTCGCTGCTGGCGAAGACGGAGTTCGCGGTGCGGCGCGTGGTGGCCCGGGTGAACAACCCGGCCAACGAGTGGCTGTTCACCGACGCGTGGGGCGTCGACGTGGCGGTCTCCACCCCGCGGATGCTCGCGGCGATGGTCGAGGAGGCGGTCAGCGTCGGCGACCTGGTCCGGTTGATGACGTTCCGGCAGAGCAACGCGAACCTGGTCGAGCTGACGCTGCCGGCGGAGACGCCGCTGGCCGGCAAGCCGGTGAGCGAGCTGACGTTGCCCCGGGATGCCGCTTTGGTGACGATCCTGCGGGGCGACCGGGTGATCGTGCCGCAGCCGGAGGACCCGCTCGAGCCGGGGGACGAGTTGCTGTTCGTCGCGACGGCGGATGTGGAGCCGGAGATTCGGACGGCGTTGGGGTACTGAGGGTCGTTCGGACGTGCCCCGGGGTGGGTGACGGGGCCGTTCGGACGACATGAATGAGTCATTCATGTCGTCTGGCGACAGGGTCCCGGCAAAGTCGTGGCCGCGCGGTCTGCCCGGCGTCGCGGCGATGTCATGAAAGGGTCGTTCATGTCGTCTGACGAGGTGAACGACCCGTTCATGACGTGCGGGCGACCGGATCGACCGCGCTGACCTGACTTTGCCGGGACCCTGTCGTCTGGCGACGTGAATGACTCATTCACGTCGTGACCGGCGGCCTACCTGCGCTTCCGGGCGGCCGAAACTGTCGGTGCCTGCGGGTAACGTGAAATCCGGGGGCGCCCCTACGCGCGCGGGTTGTGCGGGTCGTCAGGCTTCGGGAGCCGCGTACTTCTCGCGCAGCCGGGCTTCGATCTCGGCGTCCGTCTCCGGCTTCGGCGTCGTCTCCTCCAGCGCCTTCAGCCGCTTGTCCGACCGCCGCACCGCCCACACGACCACCAGCAGGCCCAGCGCGTACAGCGGATACCCCATCGCGATCTTCGCGAAGGCCAGCCAGCCGGTGTAGTCCTCCTGATACAGCCATCGCTGCACGACGAACCGCGCGGCGAACACGAGCGCCAGCGCCAGCGTCGCGATGTCGTAGCCGTAGCGGGACGGCTTGTCCTTGCGCCACGCCTGGCCGGTGCCGTTCAGCACGTTCCACACCACGCCCGCGATCGGCCACCGCACCACCACCGACAGCACGAAGATGCCGCAATAAACCAGGCTCGCGTAGATCCCGAAGAGGAAGAACCCCTTCGCCGACCCCGTCCGGTAGGCGATGAACGCCGCGATCGCGACACCGAAGAAGCCGGAGATCGCCGGCTGGAGGGGCTCCTTGCGGACCACCCGCAGCACGGTGATCGCCACCGCGCTGCCCACCGACGTCCAGATGGCCGCGGTCAGCCCGAAGAACGCGTTCGCCAGCACGAACACGATCACCGGCACCGAGGAGTAGATCAGGCCGGACACGCCGCCCATCTGCTCCAGGAGGGTCGGCTGCGGTTCATCGCCGGAGTCGGTCTTCTTCTCGCTCGGGGCGGGTTCAGTCACGATGGGTGATCAACTCACTGGGCTCTGGAGCTCGTAATAGGGGTTGTACAGCACCTTCTGGCCGTCACGCTCGGCCATCCGGCCGCGCACCTTGATCGTCCGGCCAGGCTCGATGCCCGGGATCCGGCGGCGGCCGAGCCAGATTAGCGTCACGCCCTGTGTTCCGTCGAACAGCTCCGCCTCCAGCGTGGCGGCCTCGTTCGTCGGGCAGAGCTCCACGCTGCGGAGTCTCCCCATCACGGTGACCTCTTCGCCGGAACGGCAGTCGCAGGCCCGCTGCGCCCCTTCGGCGCCGGACCTCATGGACATCTCGTCGGCGTCGAGCTCGTCGACGTCGCTGGTCAGCTTGCGTACCAGCCGGCTGAAGTAGCCGCCGTCTTTGGCGGACATAGGTGCTCCTGTGCTCCGGGGCCCCCGACAAACTGCTTGCGGCCCGTGCGATTCCAGCGTACTGCGGTCCCCGCCAGGGAAACGCCTTTGCGCAAAGATCGCAACGTGACGTCCGCAATCAGAGTTCCCGCCGCGGTGCTGCTGCCCGGCACCGGCTCGGACGAGGTGTTCGTCCGGGCCGTCTTCGGCGGGCCGCTGCGCGCCCTCGGTGTCCCGCTCATCGCGCCACCCCCGCCGCCCGGCGCGGCCCTCGCCGACGGCTACCTGGCCACCCTCGACGCGCTCGCGGACGAACACGGCGAACTGCTCGTAGGCGGCATTTCGTTCGGTGCCCACCTCGCCGCGGAGTGGGCGGTCGCCAACCGGGGGCGTTGCGGGGGCCTGCTGGCCGCGCTCCCGGCCTGGAACGGCGTCCCGGGCCCAGCACCCGCGTCGCTGGCCGCGACGCTGTCCGCCGATCTGGTGGCCGGCTCCGGGGTCGACGCGGCACTGGCGCAGACGGCGGGCAGCCCGGACTGGCTGCGGGCCGAACTCGACCGGGCGTGGCGCCGGCACGGCGACGGATTGGCGATGAGCCTGCGCGTCGCGGCGGGCCGTCCCTCCCCCACCCTCGGGGAGCTGGCGGCCCTCGACGTCCCGGCCGGCATCGGCACGTGCACCGACGACCCGATCCACCCGACGAAAGTCGCATCGGAGTGGGCTCGCGCACTCCCCCGCGCCGTCCTCGGCGAGACGACGCTCACGGCGCTGGGCGCGGACCGCGAGTCCCTGGGCCGGGCGACCGTCCTGGCCTTCCTGCGGGCCCTCGAAACGCCGTGAAGGCCTCCGTACCGGTCATAAAGCCGGTACGGAGGCCTTCACGGACTCGAGCGTCAGCCCTGTTGCTGCTGGGCCGCGATGTGCTCGGCGACCGCGTCGGGCAGCGTGATGGTGAGCGGGGTGCGGACCGGCATCGGCGCGTCGCCGCGGTCGACGATCGTGCGCCGCACGATCCCCCGCAGCACCTCGACCGCCGCCGCGGCCTCCGACTGCGGCCCGGCGATGACGCCGCGCAGCATCCAGCGCGGCCGGTCGACGCCGACGAAGCGCAGCGCGACGTCGCCGACGATGGCCGAGATCTCCAGGCCCCACACGCCGCGGCCGATGTTGACCTTCGCGCCGTCGGCCCGCAGCTGCTCGGCCAGCTCGGTGCTGACCTCGCGCCACAGCCCGCCCGAGCGCGGCGCGGCGTAGGCGCTGACCGTGATCTGGCCCTGCTCGGTGACGACGTGCACGGCGCGCACGCCCTGCGTTTCGGGGTCCATCTCGACCTGCACCTGGGAACCGTCCGGCACCGGCACCTTCACCGAGCCGAGGTCGATCCGCGGGACGCCGTCGTCCTCGAAGTCCGCGACGTCGAACGGGCCGTCGGAGACGTCCGAAAGCTCCGAGTCCTCGTCGTACGCCTCGTCCTCGATCGTGTCGTCGGCCTCGGGCGCGGCGTGCCGTCCGGCGGACCCGCCCTCGGTCCGCCGCTTGCGTCCGAAAATCCCCACTACTTCTCCGTTCCTTCCCCCGTGCCGGCGCTCGCGGCGAGCGCCGGTGCTCCCAGTGTGGCGTGTCCACCCGTGGAGCCGTAGCCTCCGTCGCCCCGCTCGGTCGTGTCGAGCTCGGCGACCTCGACGAACACCGCGTGCTCGACCCGCTGCACGACCAGCTGGGCGATGCGGTCGCCGCGCGCGAGCTCCACCGGGTGCCGCGGGTCGTGGTTGATCAGGCAGACCTTGATCTCCCCGCGGTAGCCCGCGTCGATCGTGCCCGGCGTGTTGACCACCGAGAGGCCGACCCGGGCGGCCAGGCCCGACCTGGGGTGGACGAAGCCCGCGTACCCGGGCGGGAGGGCGATGGCGACGCCGGTGCCGACGACGCCGCGTTCCCCGGGTTTCAGCACGATATCCGAGGTCGTGACGAGATCGGCGCCCGCGTCGCCCGGGCGGGCGTAGGCGGGCAGCGGGACATCCGGGTCGAGCCGGGAGAGGAGTACCTGAACGCTGGACACGGGCGGCGAGATTACTCTCTACCCGTGGGTGAATCTGCGAAGACGGCCGCGAGTGCCGCGGTCCGGCACTCCGAGCGGCTCTACGTCCCGTGGTGGGGCTGGCCGCTGCCGGTGCTGGGCGCGATCCTGCTCGCGGCCGAGGTCGACATGGGCTACCCGGGTGTCCGGGCGTGGCTGCCGTACGTGATCGCGCTGCCGGTCGTCGTCGGGCTGATGCTGTCGCTCGGCCGGTCCAAGGTCCGCGTCACCGGCGGTGACGAGCCGGAGCTGTGGGTCGGTGACGCGCACCTGCCGCTGCGCTACGCGGGCGAGGTCGAGATCTTCGACAAGGAGGCCAAGCGCAAGGCGCTGGGCCGCGACGGCGACCCCGCGGCCTACGTGCTGCACCGCGGCTGGGTGGGCCCGGTCGTGCGGATCCGGCTGACCGACCCGGCCGACCCGACGCCGTACTGGCTGTTCAGCACCCGCCACCCCGAGCGCGTCGCCGAGCTGGTCAAGGGCGCCTGACCACGCCAAGACATGTGGAAGGGGGCCGGCCTGCCGGCCGGCCCCCTTGTCCCCAGCGCGCTCAGAGCCTCCCCCTTGGTGCCCTCGAGGCTCCTCGTCGCGTCTGTTCGTCCCCTGTGTCCGAGATCCCGCGCTTGTCAGGCGCAGTCGCGGCAGATCAGGCGTCCGCCGTTGTCCTCGGCCAGCCGGCTGCGGTGGTGCACCAGGAAGCACACGGAGCAGGTGAACTCGTCCGCCTGCTTCGGCACCACCTTCACGGTCATGTCCTCACCGGAAAGCCCGGAGAGGTCGGCACCCGGCAGCTCGAAGTTCTCGGCGGTCGCGTCCTCGTCGACGTCGACGACGCCGGACTGGTTCTCGTTCCGCCGGGCCTTGAGCTCCTCCAACGAGTCTTCGGCCAGCTCGTCGGCTTCGCTGCGGCGCGGAGCGTCGTAGTCGGTAGCCATGTGTCCCTCACCCCTGCGATCAGCTTGTGTAGTCGTTTTCCCGGACCCCCGGGTGCGCCCGTGAGTCCGCCGTGCCGCTGGTCAACGTTCCAGGGCCCTCGTTTGTGCCCGACGGCCGAAGTGACCGAGGTCTCTTCTTTATGGGCCTCTTCCTGCGGCCGGAGCCCGGGAAGGGTAGCTCACGCCCGCGACGGTTCTGCAACGAGTCAGACATTGCCGGGGAATCGTCACCCGACAGGGGGAACCCGCAGGTAAGACGCGGTGTCGTCCATTCGGGTTGCCCGGGGGTGGAGAACTTCACCGACGGCCCGTGTCCGCTTGCCCCGGCCGGCCCCGCCGTGGTGCGATCGCCGCACGGGGATCGGCCGCGGGCGGGGCACGCGGCGACGGGCGGGCACGGTGTTTCCGCCCGCGGTGACCCGGGACCGTGCGCGCCGGCCGCAGCGCCTAGGCTGAGCGGCCACGACGGTGCCGGGTTCGCACCGGCCGGGTTCGGTGTTCGGGAAGGGACGGGCAGGTGGCGTCGGGGAACGGCATCGGGGACCGTGGGGCGCGGCCGTATCGCAAGCACAAGCCGCTGCCGGCGCTGATCGTCATCGGCGTGCTCGCCCTCGGCGCGATCATCGTCTGGATCAACGCGGCCGTCGGCAAGGGCGACGTCGACGAGGCCGTGAAGTGCGACCCGCCCGCGAGCCCGCCGCCGGGGGTCACGTTCAGCTCGCTGCCCCACACCGCCCTCGACGACCGCGCGCCGGTGCCGCCGGACAAGGTCGCGGTGAAGGTGCTCAACGCGTCCAGCACGCGCGGCCAGGGCGGCATCGCCACCACCGCGCTCAAGGAGCTGGGATTCACCGGAGCGGGTGAACCGGCCAACGACCCGGCGTACGAGGGCCGCGAGGCCAAGTGCCGCGGCCAAATCCGCTTCGGCGAGAACGGCAGCGCGGCGGCCCGGACGCTCAGCCTGGTGGTGCCGTGCGCCGAGCTGGTCCAGGACAACCGCAAGGACGCGAGCGTCGATCTGGTCACCGGCACGCTGTTCGGCGACATCCGGCCGCGCGAGGAGGCCCGCCAGGTCCTCACGCAGCTCGCCGACTGGTCGAAGGCCCACCAGGGCGGCGGCTCGAACGAGCAGTCCGCGGGCGGGCAGGCCCCCGTCATCGACCAGACCCTGCTGGCGTCCGCGCGCGACGTCGCCTGCTGAGCGGGCGCTGCATCGCCCTGCTGACGGCACCTCAAATCCGCGCGCACCCCGGGATGCGAGCGCCCCGTAACCCGCGAGTTGTGGCGCAACCCGCGCGCGTGGGGGGACCCCCGGATTTCACGTTACCGGCAGGCACCGACAGTTTCGGCTGCCCGCAGGTCCTGGCGAGGTCGTTCAAGGCGGCCGGGCGTCGTGTCGCGTAGTGAATGACTCATTCATGTCGCCTGGCGACATGAATGAGTCATTCACGTCATCTCGGCCCGCGCGAACCAGACCAACCGGACCGGCTCAGACCTCCGCCGCGCCGCAGTCGGCCAGCACCTTCCGCAGCGGGTCCGCGATCGACGGCGCCGCCGCGTACGTGACGTCCGCGCCCAGCTCCGGCGCCGACCCCGGCAGCTGCACCCGGGCGCCCGCCTCCGCCGCGATCAGCGCCCCCGCCGCCCAGTCCCAGCGGTGCAGCCCGTGCTCGACGTACGCGTCGAGCCAGCCCGCAGCCACCGCGCACAGGTCCAGCGACGCGGCACCGTTGCGCCGGATGTCCCGTACCCGCCCCAGCAGCTCCGCCGCGAAGCGCGACTGGCGCGTCCGGCGCTCGGCCGAATACGCGAAACCGGTCCCGACGAGCGTCAGCTCCAGCCCCGCCGGCGCCGACACCGCCAGCCGGCGGCCGTCCAGGAACGCGCCCTGCCCGCGCGCGGCCGACCAGACGCGCCCGCTCGCCGGCTCGACCACCGCGCCGGCCACCGACTCGCCGCCGACCTGCGCCGCCACCGACACCGCGAACCAGGGCAGGCCGTAGAGGAAGTTGACCGTCCCGTCGATCGGGTCGACGACCCAGGTCACGCCGTCGCCGGCGGCGCCGCCGCCCTCCTCGCCCAGCACCGGCTCACCCGGCCGCAACGCGGCCAGCCGTGAGCGCACCAGGCGCTCGGACTCGTGGTCTACCGCGGTCACCACGTCGGTGGCCCCGGACTTGGTGCCGACGGCCACCGAACGACCGTTCGCCATCCCCTCCCAGGCCTCGCAGACCAGCTCGGCGGCGTCCGTCGCGACCTGCACCGCGACGCTTTTCAGCAACGACTCGTCAACTCCCACGTCCGACATGTCACCACATCCGGTTAAAGTCTCCGAGGCAGGCTTCTGAATCGTGCGAGAAGGGACCACGTCCGTGGTGGAGGCGACCCGCCGAGGTTTCGGCATCGACATCGGCGGCAGCGGGATCAAGGGGGCCTTGGTCGACCTGGACAAGGGGCAGCTCATCGGCGACCGGATCCGGATCGAGACGCCGAAGCCGTCCACCCCCTCGGCGGTGGCGGACGTCGTGCACGACATCGTCACGCAGGCGGGCTGGGACGGCCCGGTCGGCGTCACGCTCCCCGCGGTCGTCAAGAAGGGCGTCGCGCACACCGCGGCCAACATCGACAAGCAGTGGATCGGCACCGACGCCGACGCCCTGTTCGCCAAGCGGCTCGGCCGCGGCGTCGACCAGGTCGCGATGCTCAACGACGCCGACGCGGCGGGCATGGCCGAAATCCGCTTCGGCGACCCCGTCGCGCGCAAGGGCGTCACCGCGCTGCTCACCTTCGGCACCGGCATCGGCAGCGCGGTGTTCCAGGACGGCAAGCTCGTCCCGAACACCGAGTTCGGCCACCTGGAGATCGACGGCCACGACGCGGAGAAGCGCGCGGCCGCCTCCGTGAAGGACAACGAGGGGCTCTCCTACCCCGAATGGGCCAAGCGCGTGCACCGTTATCTGACCGTGCTCGAAAACCTGATCTGGCCCGACCTGTTCATCGTCGGCGGCGGGGTCAGCAAGAAGGCCGAGAAATGGGTGCCGCTGCTGGACATCCGCACTCCGGTGCTGGTCGCGACGCTGCAGAACAACGCCGGGATCGTGGGGGCCGCGGCGGCCGCCGCGGAGGGCATCCAGCACTGAATCCGGCCCGAAACCGGGCCGGAGGGTGATCGCTTCGCGACGCATGCGCGTACCGTCGTTACAATGGAACACGGCCCACGGCTGCGGAGGTCAAAACCGCAGGCCGAGGCGTGATCCCCGAATGTGAGGCAGCAGTGGCACCCGTGCCGTTGCTCGTCATGATCGACCGCTGCGAAAGGGCGTAAGTGGCAGCCGCAAGAACCGCAACCCGAGGCGGGACGAAGACCGCGACCGCAGCCGGCGAGCCGGCCGAAGAGGCAGCCACCGGGACGGCGAAGCCAGCGGCGCGCAAGACCACCACCGCCAAGAAAGCGCCGGCCAAGAAGGCGCCGGCGAAGAAGCCCGCGACCAAGGGCGCGAAGACCGAAGACGGCGAGCCGGACGGTCCCGGCGAGCTCGACGAGGCCGAACTCGACTCGCCCGACCTGTCGGACCTGGAAGAGGTCGAGGTCGACGTCGTCGACGAGACGGTCAACGACGAGCCGGACGCCGACTCGGCCGACGACGACGATGACGACGACGAGTCGGACGAGGAGACCCCGGCGCAGCGCCGCCGGGGCGCTGCCGCCGACAAGGCGGCGGCCGCCAAGAGCTCCGACAACCCGGACTTCGTCTGGGACGAGGAGGAGTCCGAGGCGCTGCGTCAGGCGCGCAAGGACGCCGAGCTCACCGCGTCCGCCGACTCCGTCCGCGCCTACCTCAAGCAGATCGGCAAGGTCGCGCTGCTGAACGCGGAGGAGGAGGTGGAGCTGGCCAAGCGGATCGAGGCCGGGCTCTACGCCGCCGAGCGCGTGCGCACCGCCGAGGAGGAGGGCGAGAAGCTCGTCACCCAGATGCGCCGCGATCTCAAGTGGATCGTGCGTGACGGCGAGCGCGCCAAGAACCACCTGCTCGAGGCGAACCTCCGGCTCGTGGTGTCGCTGGCCAAGCGCTACACCGGCCGCGGCATGGCGTTCCTGGACCTGATCCAGGAGGGCAACCTCGGCCTGATCCGCGCGGTGGAGAAGTTCGACTACACCAAGGGCTACAAGTTCTCGACGTACGCCACGTGGTGGATCCGCCAGGCGATCACCCGCGCGATGGCCGACCAGGCCCGCACCATCCGCATCCCGGTGCACATGGTCGAGGTCATCAACAAGCTCGGCCGCATACAGCGTGAACTGCTCCAGGACCTCGGCCGCGAGCCGACCCCGGAAGAGCTCGCCAAGGAAATGGACATCTCCCCGGAGAAGGTCCTGGAGATCCAGCAGTACGCGCGCGAGCCGATCTCGCTCGACCAGACGATCGGCGACGAGGGCGACTCGCAGCTCGGTGACTTCATCGAAGACTCCGAAGCGGTCGTCGCGGTGGACGCGGTGTCGTTCACGCTGCTGCAGGACCAGCTCCAGTCGGTGCTGCAGACGCTGTCCGAGCGCGAGGCGGGCGTGGTCCGGCTGCGCTTCGGCCTCACGGACGGCCAGCCGCGCACGCTCGACGAGATCGGCCAGGTGTACGGGGTGACCCGGGAGCGCATCCGGCAGATCGAGTCGAAGACGATGTCGAAGCTGCGCCACCCGTCGCGGTCGCAGGTTCTGCGCGACTACCTCGACTGAGTTTCCTTACCGGACAACGGAAGAACCCCGTCACTTCGGTGGCGGGGTTCTTCCGCGTTTCAGCCCGGTTCAGGGGTTTGCGCGTGCGCGCTGCGCCAACCAGTAATTGATCTGCAGGAGTTCGGTCTGAGCCGGGTGCCGGACGAAGCTGGATCTCGTACCCGTTTCGCGGAGCCAATCGTTTACATCCGCCCACAGCCACAACCCGCCATCGGCGAGGAGGTATGGTTTCGGGAAGGATCGGTCCGGTGCACCAGGTGCCTGCATCCATTGCCGCACGACGTCCTCTGTCACTTCCGCACGGTCCGCGATGTCGGCGAGGGTCACGAGATCCTCGCAGCACCTCTCTACGTGGACGCCGGGGATCCTCTCCAAGCCGGTCACGACCTGCCTGGCGACATCCATCACGTCGTCGCCTTCCGCGGTCACCGTGACCACTGTCAGACCGCCGAACGCGGCCGTGAACACGGCAAGGTCCTCGTGGATGCGCAACACGGTCTCGTCAGGCAGGTCATTCACGGCAAAGAGCAACTCGAACTGGCCCATTCTCCGCCTTCCCGACTGCAACGGAAGCGTCAAGTTACCATCGCTGCTCGAGCCTCGAGCAGAGTGATCACCGGTTCTGGACCTTCGGCTGCTTGTCCAGGGCATGGCGATCGGGGCAGTGCCTGACCATCCGCCGGACGCGGCTCGCTTCTCCCTCCGGATTGGGCGGTGTGCCGCTGACCGAGATCCTCGTGCTCAACGAAGGCGGGCACGGACAGCGGAGCAGGACCGCGTGACCCCCGCTCTGCACGGCCCACCCGGTTTTTACCGCCTCCTCAATGGCGCGATTGATCGCCTTGTGTTTGTGATACCTGACCACGCAACCCCCTGAGGTGGGTGTCCGGGTCCGCCGCGTGACTGAGGAAGAGCAAGCTTTCCCAGGGGGTATCGCCACAACAGCGGGCACTGATGAGAATGAGGGTTCAAGAAAGCGAGGGAGTTAGTCGTCGCCGTCCACGACGTTGCCACGGACAGCCCTACCCGCCTTTGTCTCCGGCTTCGTGACCGCCTGGACGGCGCGCGTGATGGACTCCTTGCCCGAGCCCGCGGACATAGTGGCGACCTGGTCCTTGACCGTGACCTTGCCGCCAATGCCCTGCCATGCCTCCGAAACGAGCCAGTCGACCTCGGTCAAGGTTGCTCGTGCCGCTTCCATCGCGGGCAGGTCGTTGCGGTAGAACGCCGACCCAAGGCTGGCGAGCGCCACCCTGACGGCGATCGTCCTGACGACACGCGACCGATCGGCGAGGACCTCGTGCCCGCCGAAGTGCTTGAAGATCTCACCAAACCACGCAACACCCGCCTCATGCAGCCGGTCGAAATCGACGCCGTCCCAGGATTCGGCTCGCTTCGACTTGATCAGCGCCTTGTTCGGACCGAGAACGATGGCCTTGACCATCTGCTCGGCATGGGTGAGCAAGATCCACTCGCCCAGGTTCTGGTGCGTGGCAGTCAGCTGCCGGCCAGATGTCGCGTACTTGATGCCCAGCTCATCGAAAATCTTCTTGGTCGCTGTTATCCACTTGTTGCGCGGATCGATATTCGCTTTGGTGATGGTGTCGACCGGCGTACCTTCGTAGTTCAGATCGACAAACATCTGCGCGGCTTGGTCCTCGGTCACCCCGTGGTAGATCTCCACGGTGACCAACTGGTTGAGCAGCTTGTCCTTCAGTGCGGCGGGAACGCTCTGGTCGGCGTTGATGTTGAGGCAGGCGAGATGGCGGCATTCCCCGTCGGCCAGCGCCCCCCGCCCGAGCTGTCCGTAGTCGTAGCTGAACCACGGACTCGGCAGACCATCGACGGTGACCGGGTCTTCCAGTTCCTTCATGCGCTCAGGCCAGACGGAGACAAATCCAGGAAGAACACCGAACGCCTCCTCCGGGCTCACCGCGAACTGCTCGAGCAAGTAAGCACGCAAGGGCCCAAGACTGTTCCGCATCTTGGCCGTGGGGACCAATTTTTCCACCTGTTTCGACTCGCCGGCCACGCTGCGACGCTCGAGAGCTTTTTTCTGGAACGGCCGCTGCATGCGCTGCCGCATCCGAGCTAGCTTCTTCGCGCGCGGATCGACGGAATTACCCTCGGCAATGTCTCGAATCGCCTGCTCGAGCACGAGACCTGAAACATGGTGCTCGATAACCCAGTTCAACGGCACGACGGTCGTGAAGTGGAACTCATTGCGACGAATTCCAGTAATTGTCTTCGGAACGAGCACGAGCTCCTGCTTCCCTCAAGTATGGCCGCAATAGTTGCGTAGCGAGGGCGTAGGGTCAAGCGCTAGAGCACGACTCGAGCTCCCTCAACGACGCACTCCACCTGTACTCGAGTTCAGGTGTCGACCGATTTACGCAGGTCAGAACGGACAGCAGCGATTGCCCTCGACCTGCTCGCGGCCACATACGCTCCACCCGATCGAGTGAAGAGCGTTCCCCATCGCCAAACGTGGCCTCCATCTGAGGACTGACGTCACGGCACGGCCAGCCCGCGCTCCCGCAAGGATTCCTCGACGCGCAGGCGTTCGATCTCGCGGTCCATGCCCTCGGGCAGCTCGGCGAGCCGGTGCGGGACGCCTACCTGGCGGCACGCCTGGGTGAGCAGCTCGTCGTACGCCTGGCGGGTACCGATCCGGCGGGCGGCCGGGGTGCCGGACGGGTAGCCGGCCAGCAGCCGGTGCACCCGCCGCAGGTCCGCGGCGACGCGCTCGATCGGCGGACCCTCCGGCTGCGGCAGCGCGCGCTTCTCGCGGATCCGGTGGACCAGCTTGGGGAGGCGCAGTGCGCACCAGAACAGGACCGTGGGAGCGATGCAGACCACGGCGAACAGGATCAAGTTCACGAGGACGCCGCCGGCGCCGGTCATGCACCGATAGTAAGCCCGCGCGGGGCCGCGGGCGGAATCTTTTTGAGCGCCGGGGGCGGCACTTTCACGTGAAAGTGCCGCCCCCGGCGAGTGCCTCAGGGGAGCTCGGGGGTCTCCGGGGATTCCAGCGTCTCCGGGTTCTCCTCCACCAGCCACAGCACACCCGCGGGCGGCAGCTGGAGGACCGCCGAGGCGGGCTGGCCGTGCCACGCGTCCTCCGTGGCCTCCACCGCGCCCAGGTTCCCGACGCCCGAACCGCCGTAGGCCTCCGCGTCGGTGTTGACCACCTCGAGCCAGCGACCCGCCGACGGCAACCCCACCCGGTAGTCGTGGTGCGGGACCCCCGCGAAGTTCGCCACGCACGCCAGCCGCGAGCCGTCCGCGCCGATGCGCAGGAAGCTGAGCACGTTGCCGCTGGAGTCGTTCGCGTCGATCCAGCGGAAACCGTCCGGTGACGTGTCCTGGCTGAACAACGCCGGCGTGGACCGGTAGATCGAGTTCAGCGACCGCAGCAGGTCCCGCACGCCGCGGTGCAGCGGCTCGTCCAGCAGGTGCCAGTCCAGCGACCGCTGCTCCGACCACTCCGCGGGCTGGCCGAACTCGCCGCCCATGAACAGCAGCTGCTTGCCCGGGTGCGCCCACATGAACGCCAGCAGCGAGCGCAGCCCGGCCGCCTTGTTCCACGCGTCGCCCGGCATCCGGCCCCACAGGGATCCCTTGCCGTGCACCACTTCGTCGTGCGAGAGCGGCAGCACGAAGTTTTCGCTCCACGCGTACACGAGCGAGAACGTCATCTCGTTGTGGTGGTAGGCGCGGTGGATCGGCTCGTGGGACAGGTACCGGAGCGTGTCGTGCATCCAGCCCATGTTCCACTTGAAGCCGAACCCGAGGCCGCCCAGGTGGGTCGGGCGCGTGACACCCGGCCACGCCGTCGACTCCTCGGCCACCATGACGATGCCGGGGTGTCGCTTGTAGACGGTCGCGTTCAGCTCCTGCAGGAACTTCACCGCGTCCAGGTTTTCGCGGCCGCCGTACTGGTTCGGCAGCCACTCCCCTTCCTTGCGGGAGTAGTCCAGGTAGAGCATCGAGGCAACGGCGTCGACGCGCAGGCCGTCGAGGTGGAACTCCTCGATCCAGTACAGCGCGTTGGCGACCAGGAAGTTGCGGACCTCGTTGCGGCCGAAGTCGAACACGAGCGTGCCCCAGTCGGGCTGCTCACCGCGGCGCGGGTCCGCGTGCTCGTACAGGGCCGTGCCGTCGAACTTGGCCAGCGCCCAGGCATCGCGCGGGAAGTGCGCGGGCACCCAGTCCACGAGGACGCCGATCCCCCGCTGGTGCAGGCGGTCGACGAAGTAGCGGAAGTCGTCCGGGGAGCCGAAGCGGGACGTCGGCGCGTAGTACGACGTGACCTGGTAGCCCCACGAACCGCCGAACGGGTGCTCCGACACCGGCAGCAGCTCCACGTGCGTGAAGCCGGTCTCGACCAGGTAGTCGCCGAGCTGGTCGGCCAGCTCGCGGTAGTCGAGCCCGGGCCGCCACGAGCCGAGGTGGACTTCGTAGACGCTCATCGGCGCCGCGGACCAGTCGGTCGCCTCGCGCTGCGCGACCCACGCGTCGTCGTCCCACAGGTGCCCGGAGGTGGTGACGACCGACGCCGTCGCGGGCGGCTGCTCGGTGCCGAACGCCATCGGGTCGGCCTTCTCGTGCCAGTTCCCGTCGGCGCCGAGGATGCGGAACTTGTAGCAGGTGCCCGCCCCGACGCCGGGGACGAACAGCTCCCAGATCCCGGACGAGCCGAGCGAGCGCATCGCGTGGCCGCGCCCGTCCCAGCCGTTGAAGTCGCCGATCACGCGGATGCCGCGGGCGTTCGGCGCCCACACCGCGAACGACGTCCCCTCGACGACGCCGTTCGGCGTCTCGTACGAGCGGACGTGCGCCCCAAGCGCCTCCCAGAGCCGCTCGTGCCGCCCTTCGCCGATCAGGTGCAGGTCCAGCTCGCCGACCGTCGGCAGCCAGCGGTAGGGGTCGTCGGCGGTGACGGTGTGCCCGTCGTACTCGACTTCCAGCCGGTAGTCGCCCGGGTGCTCCGGCACTCGGGCGGCGAACAGCGCGTCGATGACCGGCTCCAGCGGGTACCGGTGCTCGCCCGCGAGCAGCGTGACACCCTTGGCGCCGGGCAGCAGCGCCCGGGCCGCGAAGCCCTTGCCCACCGCGTGCACGCCCAGCACCGAGTGCGGGTCGTGGTGCGAGCCGGCGAGCAGCCGGTCGATGTCCGCGGCCGGCGGGGCCGCGGCCGGGAGGCCTTCCGGAACCGCGTTCACGGTGTCATCCCTCTCCGTCGGTGATCCGGGCGATCGAGGCGAGCGGCACGCCCAGCCAGTCCGGCCGGTTCGCGTGCTCGTAGCCCACTTCGTAGACCGCCTTGTCCAGTTCGAAGGCGCGCAGCAGCTCGCCCTGGTCGCGCGGGTCGGCCGCGACGGCGGCGTAGCCCTCGCAGAACGCCGCCCGGTTGCGGTCCGACCACTCCAGCGCGCGCTCGGCGAGCGCCGGCTCGTCCGGCTGGCCGACCAGCATCTGCTGGGCCGCGTAGTCGAACGACCTCAGCATGCCCGCCACGTCGCGCAACGGCGACCGCAGCGCGTGCCGCTCCTCGACCGGGGCCGCGGGCTCGCCCTCGAAGTCGATGAGCAGCCAGCCGGTGACCGTCCGCAGCACCTGGCCGAGGTGCAGGTCGCCGTGGACGTACTGCATGGTGACCGAGCCGGGGGGCTGCGTGCGCAGCTTCTCGAACGCCGCCCGCAGCGACGGGGCGTGCGCGGCCAGCTCGGGAACGCGGCCGGCGATCGTGTCGAGCCGGTCGAGCATCGCCTTCGCCGAGCGTTCCAGCTCGTCGGCGTCGACCGGTTCGGTGCCGAGCGCCTCGGCCAGGTCGGCGTGCACCTCGGCGACCGCGCGCCCGAGCCGCTCGGCTTCGCCGGCGAAGTCGCCGCCGACCTCCCCGGCGTGCAGTTCCGGCGCCGCCATCAGGTCGCGGACGCTGGTGGTGGCCATCGCCCAGCCGTCGACCGCGTCGGAGACGAACTGCTGGAGCATGCCGACCGTGGTCGGCTCGCCGTCCAGGTCGCCGGTGATCGAGCCGAGCACCTGCGCGATGTGCTTGCTGCCGACGCCCTGCAGCGCCCGGTGCAGCAGCAGGTCCTTGTTCTTGCCCGGCGTCAGCTTCCGGAACAGCTTGAGGATGTACTGCCCGCCGTAGACCAGGGAGGTGTTGCTCTGCTCCGACGTGATCGGCCGCGCGCGCAGGCCGGTGTCCAGCTCGACGCCCGGCTCGTGCTCGAAGACCAGCGAGCCGACCTGCTCTTCGCGGGCCATCAGGTCCAGCAGCACGCCGGTGACGTCGAGGTCGCCGGACGCCTCGTAGGCGTTGAGGTCGCCGACGGCGCCGATCCAGCTGGTGGACGCGATCTCCGGCGGGTGCGTCCGCCGGCCCACGAGCAGCTGGTACGGCTCGCGCCGGTCGTCCTGGGCGACCTCGATGACGACGTGCAGCAACTGCGGATCGCCGGAAACCAGCTCGGTCACGCCGAGCGGGCGGACGCCGGTCACCGGCCGGTCCTTGCCGGCGAACCAGCGCTGCTCCGGCAGCCAGCGCTTCAGGTCCTCGGTCAGGTCGTCGACCAGCTCGCGCGGGTCGGACAAGGGACTCACCTCGCTTCGCCTTCGTCTCCCGGGCTCGTCAGCTGGAACCAGTAGAAGCCGTGCCCCGGCAGCGTCAGCAGGTACGACAGGTCCCCGATGCTGGGGAACCGCACGCCGCCGGTGAGCTCCACCGGCGTGCACCCGCGGTGCGCGGACAGATCCAGCTCCACCGGTTGCGGGAACCGGGAGAGGTTGTTCACGCAGAGCACGACGTCCTCGCCGCCGTCCGGGCGCCGCCACTGGCGCTTGTACGCCAGCACGCTCGGGTTGGACCCGCCGAGGTCGACGAACTCGCCTTCGGCGAACGCGTGGTGCTGCTTGCGCACCTCGATCATCCGCCGGGTCCAGTTGAGCAGCGAGGCGTCGTTGTTCGACTGCGCCTCGACGTTCAGGCCCTGGTAGCCGTACACCGGGTCCATGATCACCGGCAGGTAGATCCGGCCGGGATCGCAGGACGAGAACCCGGCGTTGCGGTCCGGGGTCCACTGCATGGGGGTGCGGACCGCGTCGCGGTCGCCGAGCCAGATGTTGTCTCCCATGCCGATCTCGTCACCGTAGTACAGAACGGGCGAACCGGGGAGGGACAGCAGCATCGCGGTGAACAGCTCCTGCTGGTTGCGGTCGTTGTCCAGCAGCGGGGCCAGCCTCCGGCGGATGCCGATGTTGGCCTTCATCCGCGGGTCCTTGGCGTACTCCGCGTACATGTAGTCGCGCTCGTCGTCGGTGACCATCTCGAGGGTCAGCTCGTCGTGGTTGCGCAGGAAGATGCCCCACTGGGACCCGCTGGGGATGGTCGGGGTCTGGGTGAGGATCTCCGAGATCGGGAACCGGGATTCGCGGCGCACCGCCATGAAGATCCGCGGCATCAGCGGGAAGTGGAACGCCATGTGGCACTCGTCGCCGCCGACCGCCGGGTCGCCGAAGTACTCGACGACGTCCGATGGCCACTGGTTGGCCTCGGCCAGCAGGATCCGGCCCGGGTACTCGTCGTCGACGACCTTGCGGCAGCGCTTGAGGAACTCGTGCGTGCGCGGCAGGTTCTCGCAGTTGGTGCCCTCCTGCTCGAACAGGTACGGCACCGCGTCCAGGCGGAACCCGTCGATGCCCAGGTCGAGCCAGAAGCGCAGGGTGTCGATCATCGCGTTCTGGACGTCGGGGTTCTCGAAGTTCAGGTCGGGCTGGTGGGAGAAGAACCGGTGCCAGTAGAACTGGCCGCGCACCGGGTCGTAGGTCCAGTTCGACGTCTCGGTGTCGACGAAGATGATCCGCGCGTCGGCGTAGCGGGAGTCGTCGTCGCTCCACACGTAGTAGTCGCCGTACGGGCCGTCGGGGTCGCTGCGGGACTGCTGGAACCACGGGTGCGCGTCCGAGGTGTGGTTGAGCACCAGGTCCGTGATCACCCGGATGCCGCGCCGGTGGGCCTCGTTGAGCAGGAAGACGAAGTCCTCGACGCTGCCGAACTCCGGCAGCACCGCGCGGAAGTCGCTGATGTCGTACCCGCCGTCGCGCAGCGGCGACGCGTAGAACGGCGGCAGCCACAGGCAGTCGATGCCGAGCCAGGCCAGGTAGTCCAGCCGGCCGGCCAGGCCTCTCAGGTCGCCGGTGCCGTCGCCGTTGGAGTCGGCGAACGCGCGCACCAGCACTTCGTAGAACACCGCGCCCTTGAACCACTCCGGGTTGCTGGGCGCCTGCTGCGCCGACCGGAAGTCCCCGGCCTGGGGTTCCACGAGCATGCCGTCGGCGGTCATCGCCTCACCGGTGTGCGGCACACCTTCCAGCCCCAACGCGGCGTCGGGCCGGGCTTCTTCCGCCATGAGCTCCACCTCGTCCCTCGAGTCCCTGTCCTTCCGCTTCAGCCGGCCAGCCGGCGTCTCACCGACACGACGTGCGCCACGGCCCGCCAGGGTTCGAGCCGGACGAAGTTCGCCTGACCCCAGTCCCAGGTGTCGCCGGTGACCTCGTCGTGGGCGATCAGCCGCTCGTGCGCCTCGAACCCGAGCGCCCCGGTGTCGAGCCAGAGCGTGCCCTCCTGGGGCCCGTACGGGTCGAGCGTCACGACGGTGACCACGGTGTCGCCGGTGGCCGGGTCCTGTTTGGAGTAGGCCAGCAGCGCGTCGTTGTCGACGTGGTGGAAGTGCAGGGTGCGCATCTGCTGCAGCGCCGGGTGCGCGCGGCGGACGGCGTTCAGCTTCGCGATCCACGGCTCCAGCGAGCGGCCTTCGGCGAGCGCGCGCTCGAAGTCGCGCGGGCGCAGCTGGTACTTCTCGGAGTCGAGGTACTCCTCGCTGCCGTCGCGGACCGGGACGTGCTCGAACAGCTCGTACCCGGAGTAGACGCCCCACGTCGGCGAGATCGTCGCCGCGAGCGCCGCCCGCAGCGCGAACATGCCGGGCCCGCCGCGCTGCAGCGACTCGTGGAGGATGTCCGGGGTGTTGACGAACAGGTTCGGCCGGCCCTCGTTCCAGTGCTCGCGCAGGTCGATGGCGAAGTCGATCAGTTCCTGCTTGCCCGTCCGCCACGTGAAGTACGTGTAGCTCTGGGTGAAGCCCAGCCGGGCCAGGCCCCACAGCCGCGCCGGGCGGGTGAACGCCTCGGCCAGGAACAGCACGTCCGGGTGGGCGTCCTTGACCGACTGGATCAGCCAGGCCCAGAAGTCCGGCGGCTTGGTGTGCGGGTTGTCGACCCGGAAGATCTTGACCCCGTGGTCGATCCAGACCGTGATGACCCGCAGCATCTCCTCGTAGACGGCCTTGGGGTCGTTGTCGAAGTTGATCGGGTAGATGTCCTGGTACTTCTTCGGCGGGTTCTCGGCGTAGGCGATCGAACCGTCCGGGCGGGTGGTGAAGAACTCCGGGTTCTTCAGGACCCACGGGTGGTCGGGCGCGGCCTGCAGCGCGAAGTCGAGCGCGACCTCCATGCCGAGCTCTTCGGACCGGGCGACGAAGGCGTCGAAGTCCTCGAAGGTGCCGAGATCGGGGTGGATCGCGTCGTGCCCGCCCTCGTCGGCGCCGATGGCCCACGGCGAGCCGACGTCGTCGGGCTTCGCGTCGAGGGTGTTGTTGGGGCCCTTGCGGTTGACCCGCCCGATCGGGTGGATCGGCGGCAGGTAGACGACGTCGAAACCCATCTTCGCGACCCGGTCGAGCGCGGCCGCGGCGGTGGTGAAGGTGCCGTGCACCGGCTTGCCCTCGGCGTCGAGGCCGCCGGTGGAGCGGGGGAACAGCTCGTACCAGGAGCCGAACGCGGCCCGGCGGCGGTCGACCCAGACCTTGTGCGGCTTGCCCTTGGTGATCAGCTCGCGCACGGGGAACTCGCGCATGAGCTGGCGGACCTCGGGCGAGAGCGCGGGCCCGACGCGCTCGGCGAGGGCGCGCCCTTCGTCGCGCAACGCCGCCACCGCGCCGGTCAAAAGCGCTTTCTCGGCGCGGCGGTCGGGGCGGCGCGAGACGCGCTCCAGCAGCCGGGCGCCGTTCTCGAGGTCGTTCGCGAGGTCCTCGGGCCCCTGCCCGGCCGCGACCTTCACCTCGACGGCGTGCTCCCACGTCGCCCAGGGGTCGCCCCACGCGTCGATCCGGTAGGTCCACAGGCCGGTGGTGTCCGGGACGATCACCGCGGCGAAGGAGTCGGGATGGTCCGGACCGCGCGGCACCATCCGCGTCTGGCGGGTGAGCCGGTCGCCGGGACCGCGCCAGGCGACGGTCGCCGCGACGGCGTCGTGGCCCTCCCGCCAGACGGTCGCGGTGACCGGGATGTGTTCCCCCACAACGGCTTTGGCCGGATACCGGCCGCAGCTCACGTTGGGGGAGACGTCGTCGATGCCGAGCCGGCCGGTCATGGGCAACGCCCCTCGGTGTGTCGGTTGGACGCAGGCGACGCCAGTCTGCCTGACTCGATCAAGCGCCTGGGAGGCAGGGTTGTCTTCGGTGTACCCACGCGGCGGCGGGCGAAACGCTTTCCCCGCAACGAATTTCCGGCGGATGACCGGGACGTTAAGATCGCGCGCCCGGGCGGCGGGCCGACACGCGGACCCGAACGTTGAACACCCGTACCCGAATGGACGAACGCGGAGCTTTCACGTGAAAGCGGCGACCTGGGCCTCGCACTTTCACGTGAAAGTGCGAGGAGGGGTCAGGGGGCGTCGGGCGCCAGGCGGGGGGCGCGCAGGAGGAGCAACGACCGCGACTGCAGCGTCACCCGGCTCTTGGCCTCCAGCGTCCCGGGGTTGGCCGGGCTGCCGTCGGCGGTGCTCGTGTCGAGCGTCGGCTTGAACGTCTCGCCGTACTCGCGGCCCGGCAGCACCACCTCGGCCGGCTCGTCGCCCGCGTGCAGCCACAGCAGCCACGAGTGGTCGGGCACCAGCTCGCCGTCACGGTTGCGGGCCTGGCTGTTCGAGCCGTCGATCCACATGCCGAGCGTGTGCCGGTCCTCGAACCAGTCGGTCTCGCCGAACTCTTCGCCGTCCGGGCGGAACCAGACCAGGTCCGGCTGGCCGGTCGGCGTCGTCCGGCCCTCGAAGAACTCCGGCTGCCGCAGCGCCGGGCTGTTCGCCCGCAGCCGCACGACCCGGCGGGCGAAGGTCAACATGGCCTCGGCCTCAGGGTCTTCCGGGGTCCAGTCCAACCAGGACGTCTCGTCGTCGAGGCAGTACGCGTTGTTGTTGCCGCCCTGGGTCCGCCAGAACTCGTCGCCCGCGGTGATCATCGGGGTGCCGGTGGACAGCAGCAGCGTCGCGAACATGTTCCGCACCTGCCGCGCGCGCAGCTGACGGATCCCGGGGTCGGCGGTGTCGCCCTCGGCGCCGTGGTTCCACGAGCGGTTGTCGTTGCCGCCGTCGCGGTTGTCCTCGCCGTTGGCCTCGTTGTGCTTTTCGTTGTAGGACACCAGGTCCCGCAGCGTGAAGCCGTCGTGGGCGGTGACGAAGTTGATCGACTGCCACGGCCGGCGCAGGTTGTGGTCGTACAGGTCCGACGAACCGGACAGCCGGTAGGCGAGGTCGCGGACACCGGTCGCGCCGCGCCAGAAGTCACGCACGGTGTCGCGGTAGCGGCCGTTCCACTCCGCCCACTGGGCACCGAAGCCGCCGACGCGGTAGCCCTCGCCGGTGGCGTCCCACGGCTCGGCGATGAGCTTGCAGCGCGAGAGCACCGGGTCTGCGGTGATCGCGGTGAGCAGCGTCGACGCGGGGTCGAACGGGCCGCCGCGGGCCCGGCCGAGCGTGCTGGCCAGGTCGAACCGGAAGCCGTCGACGCCCAGCTCCTGCGTCCAGTACCGCAGCGAGTCGGTGACCAGCCGGACCACCGTCGGCGAGCCCGCCTCCAGGGTGTTGCCGCAGCCGGTGATGTCGGCCATGTGCCCGCGGTCGGTGTGCAGGTAGTACGCGGGCGCGTTCAGCCCGCGGAAGCTCAGCGTCGGCCCGTCCGGCCCGCCTTCGCAGGTGTGGTTGAACACGACGTCGACGATCACCTCGATGCCGGCGGCGTGCAGCGCGGCCACCATCAGCCGGAACTCCTCGACCTCGTGGCCGGGCTCGCTGGCGTAGGCCGCGTGCGGCGCGAAGAAGCCGAGCGGCGAGTACCCCCAGTAGTTGTGCCGCCCGGCCCGCACCAGCGACGGCTCGTCGAGGAACGAGTGCACCGGCAGCAGCTCCACCGACGTGACGCCGAGCCGGGTCAGGTACTCGATGGCCACCGGGTGGGCCAGGCCGAGGTAGGTGCCGCGCAGCGCCTCCGGGATGAACGGGTGCTGCTGGGTGAACCCCTTGACGTGCAGCTCGTAGATCACCGCCTCTTCGAACGGGACCTCCGGCTTGACCCCGGTGTCCGGCCCGCCGGGCGAGGACACCACCGACAGCGGCACGCTGCCCAGGGAGTCCACTGTGGACATCGGGCCGCGCTCGGGGTCGCCGGTGAAGCCCTGGGCCGCGCCCAGGTCGGTGAGGCCGCCGGTGATCTGCCGGGCGTAGGGGTCGACGAGCAGCTTGTGCGGGTTGCAGCGCAGGCCGCGGGCCGGGTCGTACGGGCCGTGGATCCGGTAGCCGTAGCGCTGCCCCGGCGTCACCCCGGGCACCAGGCCGTGCCAGACGCCGAACGTGCGCTCGGTGAGCGCGATCCGGCGTTCCGACCCGTCGGCGTCGATCAGGCACAGGTCGACCGCGTCCGCGACGGCGGAGGTGATCGCGAACCGGACCCCGCCCGCCTCGGGGTGGGCCCCGAGCGGGAACGGGCGTCCGGCGCGGACGTGCTGGGTCGAGGGTCGTGTGGCCATTCCTGAATCGTCCCAGATCATGCCCGTCGGCCGCGCCCCTATACCGGGACGGTTACCGGGCCGCCGCCGTTTCGACGAGGACGAAGGTGTCCGGCGGCAGCTGCGCGGCGCCCCCGTCCACAGTGGCTTCCGCCCAGGTCAGCAGGGACGTCGTGGCCCCGAGCGGGAGCGTGACCGGACCCTCGCCGAAGTTGACGGCCAGCCGCAGCGCGCCGCGGTGCAGCACGAGCCAGGAGCCGTCCGGCGCGGCGTCGACGCGCACGTCGGCCGTCCAGGGGCTCGCCAGCTCGGGGTGCTCGCGGCGCAGCCGGATCAACGCGCGGTACAGGTCCAGCACCTCCCGGTGACCGGGCCGCTCGGCCTCGGCCCAGTCGAGCCGCGAGCGGTCGACCGTCGCCGGGTCCATCGGGTCGGGCACCTCGGACTCGCCCCAGCCGTGCCGGGCGAACTCGCGACGCCGGCCGGTGCGGACGGCCTCGGCCAGCTCCGGGTCCGGGAAGGAGGCGAAGAACTGCCACGGCGTGCTCGCCGCCCACTCCTCCCCCATGAACACCATCGGCGTGAACGGCGAGCAGAACAGGATCGCCGCGCCGCAGGCCAGCCGGCCCTCCGACACCGTCGCGGACAGCCGGTCGCCGGTCGCGCGGTTGCCGATCTGGTCGTGGTTCTGCAGGTAGGCGAGGAAGCGGTGGCCGGGCACGGTCCGGGTGTCCACCGGGCGGCCGTGGGTCCGCTCCCGGAACGACGACCAGGTGCCGGCGTGGAAGAACACCTCGCGCAGGACCCGCTCGACGGCGTCCTGCGCGGCGAAGTCCGTGTAGTAGCCGGACGTCTCGCCGGTGAGCTTGACGTGCAGGGCGTGGTGGAAGTCGTCCGACCACTGGGCGTGCAGGCCGTACCCGCCGCGCTCGCGGGGCGTCACCAGCCGCGGGTCGTTCAGGTCGGACTCGGCGATCAGCGTCAGCGGCCGGTTCAGCGCCGCCGACAGCGCCTCGGTCTCGGTGGCGAGCTGTTCGAGCAGGTGGACCGCGCGCCGGTCGAGCAGCGCGTGCACCGCGTCCAGGCGCAGCGCGTCGACGTGGAAGTCGCGGAACCAGCTCAGCGCGTTGTCGATCACGTACCGGCGGACCTCGTCCGAGCCGGCACCGTCGAGGTTCAGGCCGGGACCCCAGTCGTTCTGCCCGGCGAAGTACGGCCCGAACCGGTCGAGGTAGGCCCCGGACGGACCGAGGTGGTTGTAGACGACGTCGAGCACGACGGCCAGCCCGCGCGCGTGCGCCGCGTCGACGAACCGCTTGAAGCCGTCGGGCCCGCCGTAGGGCTCGTGGACCGCGCCCCAGAGCACGCCGTCGTAGCCCCAGCCCGCGGTGCCGTCGAAGGAGTTGACCGGCAGCAGCTCGACGTGGGTGATGCCGAGGTCGACGAGGTGGTCGAGCCGGTCGATCGCCGCGTCGAACGTGCCGCCCTCGGTGAACGTCCCGATGTGCAGCTCGTAGAGGACCGCGCCGGGCAGCTGGCGGCCGTGCCACGCGTCGTCCGTCCACTCGAACTCGGCGTGGTCGTAGACGCGCGACTCCGCGTGGACGCCGTGGGGCTGCCACCGCGACCGCGGGTCGGGCAGCGGCTTCTCGTCGTCGTCGAGCAGGAAGGCGTAGTTGAGGCCGTCGGCTTCGGCGTGCCACCAGCCGCCGTCGCCGGCGGTCATCTCGTGGACGCCGGCGTCGACGCTCACCCGGACCCGCCCGGCGGACGGCGCCCACACGCTGAACCTCATGCGTCTCCTCGCACCAGCAACGCGACGGGGTACCGGTCGAACAACGTGGCCACGTCCGAAGTCGCGTCGCGGCCGGTCAGGACGTCGGTCCAGACGCCGTCGGGCAGCGGCAGCACGGTGCCGCGCCAGCCGCCGCCGGCCTCGAGGCCGATCGGCAGCCGGGTGACCGCGACAGCCAGGTCCGCGGACCGCGTGAAGGCCAGGACGTGCTCCGCCGCGGGCCCCTCGGCCCGCAGCGGCCGGTAGCCGCGGAACAGCGCCGGGTGCTCGCGGCGCAACCGCAGCGCCTTGTGCACGACCAGCAGCTTCGCCGCGCCGGACGCGTCGATCTCCGGTTGCTCGCCGTCGGCGATCCGCGCCAGGATCTCGCGGCGGACCGCGTAGTCGACCGGACGGCGGTTGTCCGGGTCGACCAGCGAGAAGTCCCACAGCTCGGTGCCCTGGTAGACGTCGGGGACGCCGGGCGCGGTCAGCTGGACCAGCTTCTGGCCGAGCGAGTTCACGTAGCCGGGCCGCTCGATCCGCGCGACGAACGCTTCGACGTCCGCGGCCAGCTCGGCGTCGCCCATGACGTCCGCCGGCCACGCGGCGACGTCGGCCTCGAACGTCTCGTCGTGGTCGGTCCAGCTGGTCCGGAGCTTGGCCTCCTTGGCCGCCTTGTCGAGGTAGTCCCGCAGCCGGTCCGGCTCGATCGGCCAGGTCGAAACCAGTGTCTGCCAGGCGAGGAGGTTCAGCGCCGGCTCGGCGATCCCGCGGCGCACGGTCCACCGGCGGACGGCGTCGGCGAACTCGCCGGGCAGCTCCGCCAGCACGGCCATCCGCGCGCGGGTGTCCTCCGAGCGCTTGGTGTCGTGCGTGGTCAGCGTCGTCATCGCGGCCGGGTGCCCGGCTTCGCGCGCGGCCGCCAGGCGGTGGAACTCCTCGACGGCCAGGCCGAACCGGTCCGGGTTGCCGCCGACCTCGTTGAGCGCGGCGAAGCGGGTGTAGCGGTAGAACGTCGTGTCCTCGGTGCCCTTGGCCACGACCATGCCGGACGTCTGCTGCAGCCGGGTGGCCAGCTCGCCGTCCGGCTCGGCGCGGACCTGCGCGTCGAGGGTGTCCAGCGCGGCGCCGAGGTCGGGCCGGGCTTGCCGCGCCCCGGCGATCGCGGCCGCCCAGTGCGCCGCGCCTTCGGGCAGGTAGGAGCGGTAGACGGGGAACGCGATCATGGTCTCGGCGACGGCCTCGCGCGCCGCGTCCTGGTCCACCCCGCGCAGCAGCGCGGCGATCCGCCGGACCTCGGCGACGAGGATGCGGTCGGTGACCAGCCGCCGGGCCTCGGCTTCGACGCGGTGGTAGCCGGTCTTCACGCCCAGTTCGGTGGCCAGCTCGGTGAAACCGGGCTCGCCCGCCGGGTCGACGAAGACGCCGGCGATCTCGCGCAGGGCGTCGTAGCCGGTGGTGCCGTCGACCGGCCAGCTCTGCGGCAGCGGCTCGCCCGGGTGCAGGATCTTCTCCGCGACGATCCACGCGTTCGGCGCGTTCTCCCGCAGCCGCCGGAAGTAGCCGCCGGGGTCGGCGAGGCCGTCCGGGTGGTCGACGCGCAGGCCGGTGACGTCGCCGTCGGCGACCCAGCGCAGCACTTCGCCGTGCGTCTCGGCGAACACCTTCGGGTCTTCGACGCGGACCGCGGCCAGGTTCGTGATGTCGAAGAACCGGCGGTAGCCCAGCTCCGCGTTGCCGCGGCGCCAGCCGATCAGGCGGTAGTGCTGGCGCTCGTGGACCTCCTGCGGCGTCCCGCCTTCGGTGCCGGGCGCGATCGGGAAGCGGTGGTCGTAGTAGGCCAGCTCGCCGTCCTCGACTTTCAGCTGCGCGATGGCGTCGTCGTCACCGAGCACGGGCAGCAGGAGCGGGCCGCGCTCCCAGTCGATGTCGAAGAACGCCGCGTACTCCGAGTCGCGGCCGTGCTCGAGCACGTCCCACCACCACTTGTTGGCCTTCGGCACCTCGACCGACATGTGGTTCGGCACGATGTCGACCACGAAGCCGAGCCCGAGCTCCTTCAGCAGCGCGCTGAGCTCGGCCCGGGCCGACTCGCCGCCCAGCTCGGGCCGCGCGCGCGTCGGGTCGACGACGTCGTAGCCGTGCGTCGAGCCGGGTGCCGCGTCCAGCACCGGCGACGCGTAGAGCGCGCCGATGCCCAGGTCGCGCAGGTAGCCGGCGATGCCGGCGGCGTCGCCGAACGGGAACTCCGGGCGCAGCTGCACCCGGTAGGTCGACTCCGGCACCGTCATGCGGGCTCCGTCCGCTGCAGCACGATCAGGGACCGGGCGGGCAGGGTGAGCTGCCCGCCCCCTTCGATGGGTTTCGCGTCGTGGGGCTCGACTTCGCCGGCCGCGGTGTCGATCACGACGGTCCAGGCCTGGCCGTAGCCGTTGCCCGGGAGCTTGGCGTCGATGTCCTCGTAGTGCGCGTTGAACGCGAGCAGGAACGAGTCGTCCTCGACGTGCATCCCGCGCGGGTCGAGGTCCGGGATGGCCTGGCCGTTGAGGAAGACGACGACCGCCTTGCCGAAGCCGTCGTCCCAGTTCTGCTCGGTCATCTCCTCGCCGGCCGGGGTGAACCAGGCGATGTCGCCGAGCTTGTCGCCCTTGCCGACCGGGCCGCCCTGGAAGAACCGGCGGCGGCGGAACACGGGGTGCTGGTGCCGGAACGCGCTCACCCCGCTGGTGAACCGGACCAGGTCGGCGTGCTCGGTGGCCAGCTCCCAGTCCATCCAGGACAGCTCGGAGTCCTGGCAGTAGACGTTGTTGTTGCCCTGCTGGGTCCGGCCGAACTCGTCGCCGTGCAGGATCATCGGCACGCCCTGCGACAGCATCACCGTCGCCAGCATGTTGCGCTGCTGGCGGGCGCGCAGCTCGTTGACCTCCGGGTCGTCGGTCTCGCCCTCGACCCCGCAGTTCCACGACCGGTTGTCGTCGGCGCCGTCGCGGCCGTCCTCGCCGTTGGCCTCGTTGTGCTTTTCGTTGTAGGACACCAGGTCCCGCAACGTGAAGCCGTCGTGCGCGGTGACGAAGTTGATCGACGCGAACGGGCGGCGGCCGTCGTCCTGGTAGAGGTCCGACGAGCCGGTGATCCGCGACGCGAACTCGCCCAGCGTCGAGGGCTCGCCGCGCCAGAAGTCGCGGACGGTGTCGCGGTACTGCCCGTTCCACTCCGTCCACAGCGGCGGGAAGTTGCCGACCTGGTAGCCACCGGGGCCGACGTCCCACGGCTCGGCGATCAGCTTCACCTGGCTCACGATCGGGTCCTGCTGCACGAGGTCGAAGAACGTCGACAGCCGGTCGACGTCGTAGAACTCGCGCGCCAGCGCCGAGGCGAGGTCGAAACGGAAGCCGTCGACGTGCATCTCCGTCACCCAGTACCGCAGCGAGTCCATGATCAGCTGCAGCGTGTGCGGGTTGCGCACGTTGAGGGAGTTCCCGGTGCCGGTGTAGTCCATGTAGTACTCGGGCTCCCCCTCCACCAGCCGGTAGTAGGCCTCGTTGTCGATGCCCCGCATCGACAACGTCGGCCCGAGGTGGTTGCCCTCGGCGGTGTGGTTGTAAACCACGTCGAGGATCACTTCGATGCCGGCCTCGTGGAAGGCCTTCACCATCCCCTTGAACTCCTGGACCTGACCGCCCTCGCCGGGCATCGCGGCGTAGGCGTCGTGCGGGGCGAAGTAGCCGATCGTGTTGTAGCCCCAGTAGTTCGTGAGCCCCTTCTCCTCCAGCCCGTGGTCGGAGACGAACTGGTGCACCGGCAGCAGCTCCACCGCCGTCACGCCGAGCTTCTGCAGGTGCTCGACGACCGCGGGGTGCGCCAGGCCGGCGTACGTGCCCCGCAGCGCCTCCGGCACGAACGGGTGGTTCACCGTCATGCCCTTGACGTGGGCCTCGTAGATGACCGTCTCGTTGTACGGCCGCTTCGGCTGGCGGTCGTTGCCCCAGTCGAAGAACGGGTTCGCGACCAGCGAGTACGGCACCCGGCCGGCGGAGTCGTCGTCGTTGCGCTCCTCCGGGTTGGCGAACTGGTAGCCGAACAGCGATTCGTCCCATTTCACGCCGTGCGAGACGGCCTTCGCGTACGGGTCGATGAGCAGCTTGTTCGGGTTGCAGCGCAGGCCGCGGGCCGGGTCGTACGGGCCGTGCACGCGGAAGCCGTACCGCTGTCCCGGGCCGACGTTGAGCAGGTAGCCGTGGTGGACGAAGCCGTCCACCTCTTCGAGCGCGTAGCGCGTCTCGTTGCCCTCGGCGTCGAACAGGCACAGTTCGACCCGCTCGGCGACCTCGGAGAACAGGGCGAAGTTCGTCCCGACTCCGTCGTAGGTCGCGCCGAGCGGGTAGGGCGTTCCAGGCCAGGGCCGCACTGGTGTCTCCTCGAGCTTTCACAGGGTTGTACCGGGCGCGTCCGCGCTCGCGGACGCGCATCACTGCGGGGGTCGTACGCCGGGGGGTACCCGTTACCCGGGCAACGGACGCGCTGCTGCCAGCGGCGCCACCGCGGCGCGCACCCCCTTCGCGGTGAAGAAGCCGTCGACGCTGACGGGAAGGGGAATCCGCCAGTTAGGGTACTGGTCGACCGTCCCGGGCAGATTCGGCTGCCGCACCTGGCCCGCGACGTCCGCCGGCGACGTCAGCACCAGCCGGGACGCGGCCCGCGCGAGGAGACTGTGCAAGGCGACGACCATGTCGTCGTCCGGAATCCCTTCGCGGGCAAGGAGTTCCCGCAGGGCTTGCCGCTCGGCGGCGGCCGCTTCTTCCTCGGCTTCGACGCCCCGGTCCAGCAGGCCCAGTTCGGCCCGGACCCGGACGTGCTCGCCCGCCAGCCAGCCGGCGACCGTCGGCAGGTCGTGCGTCGAGATGCTGGCCATGGCTTCCGGGTCCCAGGTGTCCGGGCGCGTGAACGGCTTGCCCGGCGCGTCCCAGTCGCGTTCGAACCACAGCACGGCCGAGCTGAGCATGCCGCGCTCGTGCATGGTCTCGGTGACCGTCTCCTCGACCGTGCCGAGGTCCTCCCCCACGACGACCGCCCCGGCCTGGTGCGCCTCGAGCGCGAGCACGCCGACCATGGCCTCGGCGTCGTAGTGGACGTACGTGCCGCGGTGCGCCGGCTCGCCCGGCGGGATCCACCAGAGCCGCCAGAGGCCGGCGATGTGGTCGACGCGGATGCCGTCGGCGTACCGCAGCACGCCGCGGATGACGTCCCGGAACGGCGCGTACCCGGCCGCGGCCAGCCGGTCCGGCCGCCACGGCGGCAGGTTCCAGTCCTGGCCCTGCTGGTTGAAGGCGTCCGGCGGCGCGCCGACGCGGACGTCGGCGGCGAAGACGTCCCGCACCGCCCAGGTATCGGCCCCGCCGGGGTGCACGCCGACCGGCAGGTCGTGCACGATCCCGACGGTCATCCCGGCCTCGCGGGCTCGTTTTCGCGCCGTCTCCAGCTGCGTCCGGCAGAGGTGCTGCAGCCACGCGTGGAAGCCGACGCGCTCCTTCAGCTCCTCGCGGGCCTTCTCGACTTCGGGGCCGGCCGGGTCGCGCAGGGCCTCGGGCCAGTCCCGCCAGTCGGCGCCGTGCTGTTCGGCGAGGGCGCAGAAGAGGGCGAAGTCCAGCAGGTCCTGGTCTTCGGGCAGCTCTTCGACGCGGTGCGGCCACAGCAGCTCGAGGGCGGCGCGCTTCGCCGTCCAGACCTTGTCGTAGTCGATGAGCTCGCCGTCCCGGTCCGGGACCAGCGACTCGACCGCCTCCCGCGTCGCCGCGTCGGCCCGCTCGAACGTCTCGGTGGCCGTGACGCGCAGGTAGATCGGGTTGGCGAAGCGCCGGCTCGCGGGCGAGTACGGCGACCGTTCGACCGGGTGAGCCGGGCTGAAGGCCTGCACGGGGTTGACCAGCAGGACGCCGGCGTCCAGCTCCGAGGCCGAGCGGGCGGCGAAGGTGGCGAGGTCGGCGTAGTCGCCGATGCCCCACGACCCGGTCGAGTGCAGGGCGTAGAGCTGCAGCATCCAGCCCCAGGCGGGCGGGACGTCCGGCAGCTTCGCGGGCACGACGGCGAGCACGACGTCCTGCCCGTCGGTGACCACCCGGTGCCAGCCCAGCGGCAGGTCGTCCGGCAGCGCGCCGTGGACTGGGCGGTGCGTCCCGTCCTCCAAGATCACTTCGGCGTCGCCGGGCAGCGGCCGTCCGGTGCCCTCCTTCAGCACGATCGTCGGCGGTAGCTCGTCGGGGGCCCGCGCCGCCAGTGCTTCGGCGATGGCGGCGTCGCTGGAGGCGTCGACCCCGAACTGTCCCAGTACGGCGACGACGACGTCGTCTTCGACTTCGACCCATTCCTGGTCGGCGTTCTCGTACCGGGTGGCGACGCCGTGGCGGTCGGCGAGCTGGTGCAGGGCGCTGGTGGGGATCTCGTCGGGCACGGGGACCAGCATTCCGGTGCCGGGCCGTTCCCGCCATCCGCACGCCCGCTTTTCGGGGGTCCGGGTGGCGGAGCCCTCGGCCCGGGGCGGAGCCCTCGGCCTGGGGCGAAGCCCCGATCGACACGGCTCGACGTCACCCCCGCCTCTTGGGCCGCCGGGTCGCCACCAGCACCGCCGCGCCGGCCAGGACCATCACGACGCTGGCCGCGACGTGCAGCGACGCCGGCAGCAGGTGCAGCTGGACGAACCAGCTCGGCGAGTCCGCCTCCAGCAGCCGGTTGAGCAGGCCGCCGGCGCCCTGGACGACCAGCAGGATCCCGAGCAGCTCGATCACGACCGCACCTCCGCCCGGCCGGCCAGCTCCTGCCAGAGCGGGCCGGTGACGAACCAGATCGCCGTGACGGTGCCCAGCCGCGGGAACCACTCCCACAACGGCCCGGTCTGCTCCGGGTTGCCGATGGCGAAGATCGCCGCCAGCAGGGCCACGGCCGCGAGCCCGCAGGCGAGCAGGCACTTCCCGAACTCGCGCCACTCGTGCTGTGTTTTCTCCCTCCCCTGCCGTTTGGGCGGCGGTGGCGGCCCGTGGGCGAACCGGTGCGCGAACCGCACGTCCGCCCACCGGACCATGCTCGGCCCGAACACGACGCTGAACCCCAGGTACACGGCGGCCAGGCCGTGGGTGAAGTTCGCCTTCGCCCCACCGGCCAGGTCGACCACGGTCGCCGCCAGCACCACGACGTCGATCAGCGGCACCATGGCCAGCAGGATCATGGAGGCGCGCCGGGCGCGCAGCAGGTACCGCACCGCGAGCCCGGCCGCGATCAGCACCCAGAACCCGATTTCGCCCGCCGCGATCACGGCGGCCGTCGGATTCTCCGCGAGGAACTTCCCGATCTCGTTCACGTTTCCAGGCTCGCGCCCGGACCGGCTCGGGCGCGTCGTCGGAAAGCACGACCGGGGGTCATCACTTCGTAGGACGCGCTCTCCTCACCCCGTGTGCTGGGATGGTCACATGTCCTTCCTCCGCCTCCGCTCACGGCCGGCGTGGCAGCAGGACGCGGTGATCGCGCTGACCACGTGGGTGGCCGGCGTCCTGGTCTACGCGGCCGGCATCCACCGGCTGCTGACCGCGTACGACCACGCGCCCCTGTGGGTGCGGCTGCTGGAGCTGACCGCGCTGTGCGGTCTGGAGCTGCTCCGCCGGTGGGTGCCGGGCGCGCTGCTGCTGGCGACGGTGGTGCTGGCGGTCGACATCCGGCTGAGCCCGTCGCTGCCGGTGGTGATCATCTACACGGACTTCCTGTACGCGGCGACGCTGTACGGCTCGCGGCGCACGAGCCGGGTGATGATCGGCGTCGCGGCGCTGTCGGTGGTGACCGTGCTGGCCGGGGTGCTGCTGCTCGGCCAGGAGTGGCGCACGGCGGTGCTGGCCGCGGTGAGCACGCTGCCGTTCGTCCTGACCCCGGTGTGGTGGGCGGCGAACATCCGCCAGCAGCGCGACATCGCGGACGCGGAGCGGGCGAACGCGGCGCAGCTGGCGAAGATCGCGGAGCTGGACCGCCGGGCGGCGGTGGCCGCCGAGCGCGGCCGGATGGCGCGCGACCTGCACGACGTGATCGCCGGGCACCTCTCGGCCATCGCGATCCAGTCGGAGGCGGCGTTGTCGCTGTCGGACGCGAAGCTGGCGAAGAGGGTGCTGGAGTCGGTGCGGGAGAACAGTGTCAGCGCGCTGGCGGAGATGCGGGCGATGATCGGGCTGCTGAAGGCCGAGGGCGCGAGCGCGGAGACGACGGCGCCCGCCCGGCTGGCCGAGCTGTCCCGGCTGGTCGAGTCGGCCCGGGCGAGCGGCCTGGAGGTGACGGTCGAGTCCACTGTGGACAAGCAGGTCCCGCTGCCGACGGCGGTCGACCTGACGGCGTACCGGATCGCCCAGGAGGCGTTGACGAACGCGGTGAAGCACGCGCCGGGCGGCCAGGTCGACGTGGACATCAGGCACTTCGACGGCGTCTTGGAGGTCAAGATCCACAACGAGGTCCACCACCCGCCCGCTCCGGCCGACGGCTCCGGGACGGGTTTGCTGAACATGCGCGAAAGGGCGGACGCGGTGGGCGGCACGCTGACGGCCGGCCCGTCGGGTGAAGGTTGGCTGGTCCGCGCGGAGCTTCCGGTGGGCCCGACCGAAGGCGCGCCGCGATGACGATCACCGAGCTGGTGGCCGGCAACCACGCCCGCATCCGCACCGACGACTCCACCGGCCAGGGCCGGCTGGCCTCGCATCGAGCCCTCGGCGAGCCCAGCCTGAGCTCACACACCACCGACCGACCCCGTCCGGCCGACGCCGGATGCTCCGCACCGAGCCCCCGACAGGCGCCACCCGGAGACCATCCCGGTCCTCGTGGCCGACGCCTGTTGCGCCGCCGAGCGGCAAGCCCGCACCACCGGCCCCTCCAGCGAAACCCGCCAGTGGGCCCAACCGAACCCACCACCGACGACCATCACCGTCCTCGTGGCCGACACCGGCAGCGCCCCCGAACCGCGAACCGGCCCGCTGACCACCAGACCCTCCAACGAAAGCCGCCAGTCGGCCCTACCCACGACGACCATCACCGTCCTCGTGACCGACGCGGGCAGCGCCGCCGAGCGGCAAGCCAGCCCGCCGACCACCGGCCCCTCCGACGAAACCCGCCCCTGGACCCAACCGAGCCCACCACCGACAACCTCCACCACACACGCAGCCGACACCGGCAGCACCCCCGATTGGCAAGCCCGCACCCGGCCCCGCGCACCCACCTGCCAACGCCGGCCGACCCGCGCCGAACCCCCGGCAAGCCCCACCGGATGACCACCGTCGGCACCGCGGCCGCGCGGCATACCCACGACCTGCCCCACGGCCCCACCAGCCAACGTCGGCTCCTCGACCCCGAACCTGCGGCAGGCACCACCCGATGACCATCACCGTGCTCGTGGCCGACGACCACACCGCCATCCGCGACGGCCTCGCCATGATCCTGGACAACGCCGAGGGCGTCCGGGTCGTCGGCCAAGCCGCGGACGGCGCCGCCGCCGTGCGGCAAGCCCGTGCCCTCCGACCCGACGTCACGCTCATGGACGTCCGCATGCCGGGCACCGACGGCATCACCGCCACCCGCCAGCTGCTCGCCGAAGGGCTGTCCGAAGTCCTCGTGCTCACCACCTTCGACCTCGACGAGTACGTCGACGGCGCGCTCCAGGCGGGCGCGGCCGGCTTCCTGCTCAAGTCGGTCGAGGCGCCCCGGCTGATCGAGGCCGTCAAGCGCGTGGCGGCCGGAGAAGGCGTCCTCGCCCCCGAGGTCACGCGGCGGCTGATCACCGCATATGCCGCCGGGCGAGGGCCGGCGCCCGTCCCGCACGGCCTCGACACCCTCACCGAGCGCGAACGCGAGGTGCTCGGCTGCCTCGGCGCCGGCCTGTCCAACGCCCAGATCGCCACCCGGCTGTACATCGGCGAGACGACGGTGAAGACGCACGTCTCCCGCGTCCTGACCAAACTGGACCTGCGCTCCCGCGTCCAGGCGGCGATCATCGCCCAGGAGAACGGCCTCGCCGCCGCCGATCTGCGGGAACCCCCGTGACCTTCTAACTTCTCCTCATGGGTGTGCGGAGAACCTTGAACGTGGACGACGTCCTGAAGCGCCAGGACTCCGGGGAGCTCAAGCGGCGGCTGCGCGGGCGCGACCTGGTCGGGTTCGGCGTGGGGATCATCATCGGCACCGGCATCTTCACCCTCGCCGGCGTCGAGGCGAAGACCCACGCCGGGCCGTCGGTGACGCTGTCGTTCGTGCTCGGCGCTATCGTCGCCGGCCTCGCGGCGCTCTGTTACGCCGAGCTCGCTTCCAGCGTGCCGACCGCCGGCAGCGCCTACACCTACGCCTTCGCCACCCTCGGCGAGGTCTTCGCCTGGATCATCGGCTGGGACCTGCTGCTGGAGTTCGCGCTCGGCGCCGCCGTGGTGTCGCGCGGCTGGTCCGGCTACCTGGCGAACCTGCTCGGCCTGTCGCCGGAGTGGTTCGGCGAGGACGCGAAGGTCAACGTCGGCGCGGTGCTGATCATCGCCGTGCTGACCGTCGTCGCCGTGCTGGGCATCAAGGAGTCGGCCTGGCTGACCAACCTGCTCGTCTGCGTGAAGGTCGCCGTGTGCGTGCTGGTGCTGGCGGTCGGCCTGTTCTTCGTCAAGGGCGCGAACCTGACGCCGTTCATCCCGCCGGCCCAGGCGCCCGCGAACGGGTCGACGGTGCTGGAGCAGCCGATCGTGCAGGCCGCGCTCGGCCTGGAGCAGTCGGTCTACGGCATCGCCGGCATGGTCACCGCCGCCGCGATCGTGTTCTTCGCCTACACCGGTTTCGAGGCGCTCGCGAACCTCGGCGAGGAGACGCTCAACCCGCGCAAGGACCTCCGCGTCGGCATCCTCGGCGCGCTCGGCGTGTGCGCGCTGCTCTACATCGGCGTGTCGATCGTGCTGACCGGCATGATCCCGTTCACCGACATCGACACGGGCGCGCCGCTGGCCGACGCGTTCGACCGGGTCGGCCAGCACTGGGTCGGCGCGCTCATCTCCCTCGGCGCGGTGACCGGCCTGACGTCGGTGATGATGGTCGAGCTGGTGACGATCGGCCGCATCGGCTTCGCGATGGGCCGCGACGGCCTGCTGCCGAAGGCGCTCGGCACCGCGCATCCGAAGTGGGGCACCCCGCACCGGATGACCATCGGCGGCGCCGCGCTGATCGCCGTGCTGGCCGCGTTCATCCCGATCTCCGAGCTGGCGGACATGGTCAGCATCGGCGCGCTGTCGGCCATGATCATCGTCGCGGTGGCGGTCCCGGTGCTGCGCCGCCGCCGTCCCGACCTGGAGCGGCCGTTCTCCGTGCCGTTCTCGCCGGTGGTCCCGATCCTGGCGGCGCTGGCCTGCCTGTACCTGATGCTCAACCTGAACGTGCTGACCTGGATCCGGTTCGCCGTGTGGCTGGCGATCGGCCTGGTGATCTACTTCGCCTACGGCCGCAGGCATTCCCGCTTCGCGACCGGCGCGGAAGTCAGTCCCAGTAGGACGGACTGAGACCGGCGACGCGGACCGCCTCGCGCGTCGCCGTCACCTGGTCCGCGTCGACGACCACCAGCACGCCCAGCCCGGCCAGCGCCGCCGTCATCCACTCGACGGGCTGGTCGTGGATCCCGTTGTCCCCGAAGGACGGATAAGTGTCCACAACGGACAGCAGGGTCCCTTCGGCGCCGATGCGGATACCCGCCACGAGCACGAAGTGGCCGCCGGGTGGGCGCCAGCGTGACGTCCACAGTGGTGGGACGCCGGTGTCGAGGTAGTCGAGCAGCGCGCGTTCCGGGGTGTCGTGGGCGCCGAGCTCGGCGGCGTCGATCCGGGCGATCACCGCGACGCGCGGGACGTCCCAGAGGCCGGCCAGCAGGTCGAAGAGCCGCTCGGTGGTCCACTCCCCCGTCACCGGCACGGCCGCGAGGGCGCCACCGGACAGCGCGCCGATCGCCGTGGCCAGCCCGGAAACCCGCGTTCCCGCGGCGGCCGGGTCGTCGACCCGCGGCACCGGCAGGCGGAAGCCCGGCCGCCCCACCTCGCCCGGCGGGCGCACGACCGGCCCCCGGACGGTGCCCGCGGCCACCGCGACGGCGTCCTGGTCGGGCACGTCGAGCCCGGCCGCGCGCAGCGCCGCGAGGCCGCAGAACGCCGCGGCCAGGCCGTCCTTCTGCGGCAGCTCCGCCTGGGCCACTGCGGCCAGCCGGGCGCCGCCCGGCAGCCACCGCACCCCGGACAGGTCGAGCTGCCCGCCGTCGATCCCCGAAGACATCGGTCCCCTCAGGTCCTCAATAGCGCCACAGGTGTGCGGCGACGATTTCCTCGACGCTCCGCTCGGCCGCCCACGCCGCGTCGGACGCCCGGACCGCGCGGAAGGCACCCAGGAGGTCCTCGCCGAGCACGCCGGCGATCCGGGGCGAAGCGAGCAGCGCGGCGTCCTGTTCGGCGGTGTCGGCAGGCAGCCGGCGCACGCCGCGCGTCTCGCGTTCGCCTTCGGTCCAGCCGCCGGGGTCCTCGGCGATCGGGTCGGGCAGCGCGGCCGCGTCTTCGATGCCGGCCATCCCGGCGGCGAGCACGACGGCCAGCGCGAGGTAGGGGTTGGCGGAGGCGTCCGACGTCTTGAGCTCGACGTTCGCGTGGTCGGCGCCCAGCAGCGGCGAGCCCGGGACGTACCGCAGCGGTGCTTCGCGGTTCTCGACGCCCCAGAAGGCGTACGCGCCCGCGAAGTAGCCGGGACGCAGCCGCAGGGTCGACGGGACGCTCGGCGCGGTGATCGCGGTCAGCGCCGGGAGGTCGCGCAGGAGCCCGGCGAGGTAGCCGCCGTCGCCCGGTTTGCCGTCACCGCCGGTCTCGAGGAGATTGCGGCCCTTGCGGCGGACGGAGGTGTGCAGGTGCCAGCCGTTGCCGGCGGCGCCGAGCCCGATCAGCGGCGCGAAGCTGGCGACGAGGCCGTGCGTCCGGGCGGCGGCGTGGATGGTCTGGCGGGCGAGGAGCTGGTCGTCGGCGGCGGAGACGGGATCGGTGGCGGCGAGCGAGAGCTCGAGCTGGGCGACGCCGTACTCGGCGTGCAGCTGGCCGATCCGCAGGCCGTTGGCGGCGAAGTCGTGCAGCAGGGCGGCGACGAAGCCGTCGAGCCCGACGAGGGCGTGCGGGCTGTAGGCGGGCCCGGGGTGCCCGGGCGAGGTGACGACGTCGGCGCTGCCCGCGGGCGCGACGGCGAACTCGAGCTCATAACCGGCCCGGAACTCCAGCCCGCGCCGCGCGCCCTCGGCGACCTGCGCTTCGAGGACGGCCCGCTGGCAGTACGGCCAGGGGTCGCCGCTCTGGGTGACCTGCCGCACGGGCGCCCAGGCGAGCGCGGGCTGCCCGGCGAGCCGCCGCAGCCGCTCGACGACGGGCACGAGCCGGATGTCGCCGGAGGGTGTGCCGAGGCCGGCGTGGCCGTAGGTGATGGCGTCGTGGCTGTCGAAGACGGCGAAGAGCGAGGTGGCCCCGACACCCCGGGTGGCGGCCTCGGCAAGCCCGGCGACGGGGACGATCCGCGAGCGCGGGATGCCGTTGTTGTCCGCCCAGGCGAGGTGCACGCCACCCACTCCGGCGGCCGCGAAGTCCTTCGCCGCCGCCGACGCCGCTTTGGTCATGGCACCCGCCTCCTCCGGCCCGACCAGACCCCGCCCATCCCGGGGGACGAGCCCCGCTTCAGCGTATCGGGAGGGTCCGACGACAGGCGCGGGAAAAGGGGGTGGCGGGCCGGGTAGTCCACATCACGGGCGGGCTGTGGACAACTCCGCGGCGGGCCGGTGGCCGTCGCCGACGCGCGGCCGGCCGGCAGCACCCCGGCGGCGAACAGCGGCAGGGCTGCTTCACCGTGGTTTCGTCCGTTCCGCGACGAGCGCGGCGGACGGCTCGGGTGGGCGAGCGCGGTCCGGCGGGCGCGCAGGGAGGCTTGCAGCTGCCCGACGACGGACCCGACGTGCAGGCCCACGGCGTTGAGCGCCGACCGCTCGGCGTCCCCGACCACGCCCAGCAGGCACTCCCGGAAGTCGGCGGGTTGCCTCATCCCGGTGGCTCCGGCGCGGGCCCCGCGGACTCCTCCCGGCTCCGCAGCGCAACCCCCGCCACCACAGCCAACGTCCCCACAGCCTCCGGCACCGAGGGCACCTGCCCCAGCAACACGAACCCCATCACCCCCGCGGTCACCGGCAGCAAAGCCAGCAACACGGCAAACCGCGCCTGCCCCAACCGCCGCAAAACGACCTGGTCCAGCGCGTACGGCACCACCGTCGACAACACCCCCACCCCGATCCCCAGCAGCAGCATCCGTGGCGAAGACCACACCGAGCCCGTCCCGATCGCCAACGGCGACAGCACCACCGTCGCCGCCGTGAAGCCGATCGCCAGGCTGTCCAAACCCGAGGAAGACGACGAAGCCACCCGCTTGCCCAGCACGATGTACCCGGCCCAAGCCGCCGCCGCGCCCAGGGCGAACAGCACCCCCAGGACCGATCCCGACAACTGGACGTCCGCTATCGCCACCACGCCGCACGCCACCAGGCCCACCGCCAGCACGTCCCGCAGCGAGCGCGTCCCGAACGCCGCCACCAGGACCGGGCCCGCGAACTCCATCGCCACCACCGTGCCCAGCGGGAGGCGCGCGATCGCCTCGTAGAAGAGCACGTTCATGCCCGCCGTCACCACGCCGAACGCGATCGCCAGCCACAGCCCGCGGCCGCGCCACGCCGCCCTCCCCGGGCGGCGCCACGCCAGCAACACCACCGCCGCCCCGAGACAACGAAGCCACGCCACCCCCGCCGGGGTCGCGTGGCCGAAAAGGTCGACCGCGATGGCCGCGCCCGCGTACATGGAAATTCCGCTGAGAACGAACAAGAGCGGAGCGGGTACCCCGGAAACCCTTCGAGGCGAAGTCACCGTACTCACCACCCCATGGTGCCTGACCACGGAAAACGTAACTCTCCGGGTATTCGTCTCCTGCATTGCGGGACGCGGTTACGGCATCCGGGGTAAATCGGCGTGACTCAGGTCCCACCGGCGCGGGAACACTTGCGAGCCGCGAAACGTCTGGAAGAGTGGAAGCACGAACACCGCGGAGCCGAAGGCGATCGCCGCCACCGGCAGTGTTCCGAAGTGGGCGTAGCTGGATCGATGGCACCGGGCAACCGGTGCCGGGACGGAGGGAGACCCCCATGACAACGCCGACGCTCACCCGCCCCGAACTGACCGCCGCCGACCGCTGTGACCGGTGCGGAGCAGCAGCTCAGGTACGCGCTGTCCTCTCCGGAGGCGGCGAACTGCTCTTCTGCGGGCACCACGCCCGCGCGCACGAGGCCAAGCTCAAGGAACTGTCCGCCGACATCCAGCGGTAACCACACAGACGCGAAAGGCGGTCGGTGCGCACAGGCACCGGCCGCCTTTCTGCATCTTGCAGAGTGCGTGGTCTTTATCACGGCAAGGCCGCGAACCGCAGTGATTACGGACACGAAAGCGGACAGAAAATCAGACAGAATCCAGCACTACTTCGAACGCCACTTCCGCGGCGCCCAACAGCTTCACGTCGGCTCCCAACGCGGAGCTGACGATCCGGGTGCCGCCGACCGCGCGACTCACCAGGCTGCGCCGCCGCACCTCCGTGCCGACGTGCCGCAGGACCGCCTCCGGTAGCACCGTCAGCAGGTCGCCGAGGATCACCAGCTGCGGCCCGAGCAGGTTGACGACGTTGATCAGCCCCAGGGTCAGCCACTCGGCGAACTCCGCGAGCCGCGTCAGCGCCGCCTCCGAGTCGCGGCCCAGCTCGCGCAGCTCGAACAGGATCGCGCCGCGCGGCGTGTCCTCCGGCAGCCCGAGCGCCCGGCACAGCGCCGCTTCGCCGACCTCGGTCTCCCAGCAGCCACTGCTGCCGCAGTAGCAGGGCCGGCCGTCCGGGCGGATCACCATGTGCCCGATCTCGCCGACGTACCCCGAGCCGCCGCGCAGCGGCGAGCCTTCGGCGATGACGCCGCCGCCGACGCCGACGTCCGCTGAGATGTACACGATGTCGGACGCCCCGCGGGCGGCCCCGCGCAGGTGCTCGGCCACCGCGCCGAACTCGGCGTCGTTGCCGACCAGGATCGGGATCTGCAGCACCGAGCCGAGCCGCTCGCCCAGGGCGACGTCGGTCCAGCGCAGGTTCGGGGCCTCGTGCACGTACCCGTCCGCCCGCCGGATGACGCCCGGCACCGACACCCCGGCCGCCACCGGGGTCACGTCGAGGTCGCCGGCCAGGATGGCCGTCGACTCGATGACGTGCGTGATGACCTCGTCGGGCTGGCCCATCCGGCCGCGCAGGTTCCAGCTGTTGCGGCCCAGGATCTGCCCGCCCAGCCCGACCAGCGCGATCGCGACGTGCTCGACCTGCAGGTCGACCGCGAGCACGACCGCCGCGTGCGGCTGGGGCAGGACCAGGAGCGAGGGGCGGCCCGCCCCTCGTCCCGGCCTCGGCACCTTCTCCTCGACGACGCCGGCTTCGGCCAGCCCGTCGACGAGGGTCTTGATCGTGCTCCGGTTGAGCCCCAGCTCCGCGGCCAGGGTCGCCCGGGTGCTCGGCCCGCCGACGTGCAGCAGGCGGAGCAGGGTCGTGCGGTTGTGCCGGCGCACCTCGTCCGGTCGTGCAACGGGTGTGCTGGTCACGGGTCTGATCATTCCATGCTGGTTCAGCGCGTCGACGCAGCCGCGCGGCGCCGCGACAGCGCGTCGACCGTGGCGGCGAGCAGGAGGACCAGGCCGGTGACGATGTTGACCACCGCGGCCGGCTGCTTGAGCAGGCCCAGGCCGTTGATGACCACGGCGATCACCAGGCCACCGACGACGGCGTCGGCCACCCGGCCCTTGCCGCCGAACAGCGACGTGCCGCCGATGACGGCCGCGCCGACCGAGTACAGCAGCGTGTTGAGGCCACCGGACTGCGGGCTGACCGAGCCGACCTTCGACGCGGCGACGATGCCGCCGATGGCCGCGACCGCCGAGCCGATGACGAACACGCTCGCCCGGATCTTCGGCACGTCGATACCGGCACGGCGGGCGGCTTCCTTGTTGCCGCCGACCGCGTACACGTACCGGCCGTACTTGGTCCGGTTGAGCACGTAGGTCCCGGCCACCAGCAGCGCCAGCATGATCGGGATGACGTACGGGACGCCCTCGATCGTGACGACCGCCTTGTTCGGCGAGCGGTTGACCGTGAGCAGCCAGGTGCCCAGCGCCGACAGCACGACGAGCGCGCCGACCTTGATCATCACCAGCGCGGTCGGCTGGACGACCAGGCCGCGCTGGAGCCGCCGGAAGTGACCGAGCAGTGTGATCACCGCGAACCCGCCCGCGGCGACGAGGAAGAAGATCCAGCTGCCGAGGACGTTCAGGTTGCCGTTGGCGATCTTGTACAGGATGTCGGAGTTGGTGATGCCGATCGTGCCGCCCTCACCGATGAACTGCAGCAGGACACCCTGCCAGACGATGAACAGCGCCAGCGTCACGACGAAGGACGGCATGCCGATCTTCGACACCAGGAAGCCGGTGATGCAGCCGATCGCGGTGCCGACGCAGATGGCCAGCAGGATCTCCAGCCAGGCGTTGGCCGGGACGCCGATCGCGACGATCAGCAGGCCGACCAGCGACAGCGCGGCGCCGGCCCAGATCCGCTGGTAGGCCGACAGCAGCATGGCCGCGGCGAGGACCGCGATGAACGTGATGAACACGCCGGAACCCATGGAGCCCAGCAAGTTGCCCGCGTGGACGTAGTGCAGGGCCATCACCGACGCGGCGGTGCCGGAGGCCACACCGGCGGCGAGGTCGATCTCACCGAGCAGCAGCACGAAGACGATGCCCATCGCGATGATGATCACGCCCGCGCCCTGCGGGAAGACGTTGGCGATGTTGGCCAGCGTGAAGAAGTTGTCCGACAGCGCGCTGAACAGGATGACCAGCACGAGCAGGCCGAACAGCGACGGCAGCGAGCCGAGCTCGCCGGCCCGCAGCCGGGCGAAGTAGTCGCGGACGGCTTCGCCGGTTGACATCGATGTCGTGTCGATGCCGAAGTCGGTGATCGCCGCGGAGGGGTTCTGGGTCTGCGCGAGCGCTTCCGCGGCCGGGGTGTCGACCTCGTGCTTCGCAGGGGTTTCAGTCATTTCCGGTTCTTTCTTCCCGCTCACAGGACCACGGCTTCGGGCCGGGCCAGGCCGAGGTCACCGGAGCGACCCGCCGTGATCAGCTCCACGACCTGGCCGTGGGATACGTCCTTCGTGTGCACCTCGGCGACGAGGCGGCCGAGGTAGAGGACCGAGATGCGGTCGGCGACCTCGAAGACGTCGGCCATGTTGTGGCTGATCAGCACGACCCCGAGGCCCTGCTCGGCCAGGCGGCGGACGAGGTCCAGCACCTGCCTGGTCTGCGCGACACCGAGGGCGGCGGTCGGCTCGTCCAGGACGACGACCTTGCTGTTCCACAGGACCGACTTCGCGATGGCCACCGTCTGGCGCTGACCACCGGAAAGCGAGGAGACCGGGGTCCGGACCGACTTGACGGTCCGCACCGACAGGGAGGCCAGCGTCTCGCGAGCGGCCTTCTCCATGCTGGCTTCGTCCAGCTTCCAGCTGCTCCCGCGCTCGCGCCCGAGGAACATGTTCTGCACGATGTCGAGGTTGTCGGCGAGCGCGAGGTCCTGGTAGACGACCTCGATGCCGAGGTCGGCGGCGTCCTTCGGACCCCGGATGTGGGCGTCCTGCCCGTTGAACCGCACGGCCCCCGAGTCGTACGGGTGGATGCCGGCGATGCACTTGACGAGGGTCGACTTGCCGGCGCCGTTGTCGCCGACCAGGGCGGTCACTTCGCCCGCACGCACGTCGAAGTCCACGTCGTGAAGGACGTGGACGGGGCCGAAGCTCTTGTTCAGGCCCTTGATCTCGAGGATGGGCTCACTCATGGCTGGATGGTTTCTCCTGGGTGGGGACCGGGCCGGGACGCGCCGTCGGGGTGCGCGTCCCGGCCCGGCTGTTCATGGGGTACTGCGGGGGCTCAGGAGATGCCGAGCGAGGTGCACTTGGCGGCGAGGTCGCCACCGCAGATCTCGGCGGCCTTCACGTAGCCCTGGGTGACGACGGTCTTGACGTCCTTCTCCAGGATCGTCGTCGGGGTGAGCAGCACGGACTTGATGTCGCGGTTGTTCTTCGGGTCGTGCAGCTTGCCCGTGGCGATCGCGTCCGCGGCGGCGGTGTCACCCTTGGCGAGGGCGGCGGCCAGCTTGGCGGTGGACTCGGCCTCTTCCTTGATCGGCTTGAAGACCGTCATGTACTGGTCGCCGCGCATGACCGCCATCAGGCCGTCGGCGGTGGCGTCCTGGCCGGTGACCGGGACCTTGCCGTTGAGGCCGTTCTTCTTGAGGATGGTGATGACCGCGCCGGCCAGGCCGTCGTTCGCCGCGACGACGCCGTCGACCTTGCCGCCGTTGGCGGTGAAGATCTGCTCGAACGTCGTGCCGCCGAGCTGGTTGTCCCAGTCGTTGATCGGCTGCTTCTGGAGCCGCTTCAGCGTGCCCGCCGCGAACAGCGGGTCGAGGACGGAGTCCTGGCCCTTGGTGAACAGCGTGGCGTTGTTGTCGGTCGGGGCGCCCTCGATCTGGACGACACCCGCGCCGGCCTTGGACTTCAGCGCGTCCGCCATGGCCTGGCCCTGCAGCTGGCCGACCTTCTCGTTGTCGAACGAGACGTAGTAGTCGGCGGAGCCACCGAGGCTCGGGCGGTCGTAGTCGATGACCGGGATGCCCGCGGCCTTGGCCTTGGCCTCGACCGCCGAGCCGACGGCCGGGTCACCGGGGGCGATGATCAGGACCTTGACGCCGGAGCTGATGAAGCCGTCGGCCAGCGTCGAGAACTTCTGGTTGTCGCCCTGGGCGTTCTGGACGTCGACCTCGAAGCCCTGAGCCGTCAGCGCGGCCGTCAGCATCGGCTTGTCGAAGGCCTCCCAGCGCGCCGAGGTGGCGGTCTCCGGGAGGATGACGCCGACCTTGCCGTTGGCACCGCCGCCGGCGGCCGGCGCGGACGAGGAGGCGGAGTTGCTCCCCGTGCCCCCGCTGTCTGAACTGTTGGCACCGCAAGCGGTCAGCACCAGGCCGGTGCTCACCGTGGCGGCGAGGAGGGTAAGGGTTCTGCTGCGCATCCTCGTTCCTTCCGGATCCAAGCATTGGTGACGAGCGGGCCGTCGACGTCGTCTCGGGCCCTGCGAGGCGGTGATCCGGAGGGTCCCGGCGCACCGACGCGCATATGTTGTGGGCGACAACATATGCCGCTGAGCGGCTGCGGGGAAGATAGCTGGATCGATTAAATGACACCAATTGGACACGGTTCGGCAACACGCGCTGAACCTCGCCCGGAAAGAGTAGATCCGCTGACGATGTGATCGCCGGCACTCACACTCTGTTACATCCAGGTTTCTTGACGGCTTGAAGGTACTCCGCCGGGGTGTACTGAGCGAGATCCGCCGCGAAGTGGTGGTGAACCCACGTGACGGGCCGCTGATTGGTCGCCGACTTGCGAACTTCGGAGCGGCGGTGCCCGGAGGGGCAGCCGGTGGGGGACGCGCGGGCAGACGAGGGGTGACGGAGGTCGTACGGACGGTCACGGGCCGGCTGGTACTTACCAGGAACGGACGGTGACGGCGGAGTTCAGCCGGCTGGGCGACCCCCGGCAGACTGGCGAGGCTGCCCGGCCGGGCGCTCGAGCAGGCGGTCCGGGGCGCAGGTGAGGTCCGGTCGGGAAGCGCCCCAAGGCCACATTGGGTGCGTCAGACGCACCGAAGGCCGCCTTGGGTGCGTCTGACGCACCGAAGGCCACCTTGGGGCGCTTGCCCGGCGGGGCGGGACAGGGAACGAGCGGCGGCGGCAATCCCGCTCAGCCGGTTCCGGCGGCGATCAGCTCAGCCAGCCCGGCCGAACCCTCTCCGGCGGCCAACTGCACCCGACCGAACCGCCCCCATCGACGCCCCCGGCGGCCGCCCGCACCCCGGCCGAACCGCCCCCATTGACACCCCCGGCGGCCAACCGCAGCCGACCGAACCGCCCCCACTGACCGGCCCCGGCGGGCGGACCGCGGCTACCAGGACCGCAGCGTCACGATCCGCTCTTCCAGCTGCTCGACCGTCGCCATCGCGGTCACCGGGCCGCCGCACACCCGCCGCAGCTCGTTGTGGATCGCGCCGTGCGGCTTCTTCGTGCGGTGGTGGTACATGCCCACCAGCGCGTTCAGCTCTTTGCGCAGCGCACCCAACCGCTCGCTCACCGACTGGGGGCGCGCCGCCGGGGGCGGGGCCTCCTCCTTGGCCGGCTTGCGGCGCTTCTCGTCCGCGACCTGCTCTTGCTGGCGCTTCCGCAGCAGCGCGCGGACCTGGTCCGGCTCCAGCAGCCCCGGCAGCCCCAGGTACTCCTGCTCCTCGTCGGACCCGGAGAACACCGCCGTGCCGAACGAGTTGCCGTCGTAGATGACCTGGTCGAGCTCGGCCGAGGCGCCCAGGGACGTGAACGCCTTCTCCTCCTCGCCCGGCTCGTCCTCGGTGCGGTTGGCCTGGGCCAGGAGCTCGTCCTCCCAGCCCTCCTTCTCGCGGTGCGGCTTGCCCAGCACGTGGTCGCGCTGCGCCTCCAGCTCGCTGGCCAGCTCCAGCAGCACCGGCACCGACGGCAGGAACACGCTCGCCGTCTCGCCCTTCTTGCGGGCGCGCACGTACCGGCCGATCGCCTGGGCGAAGAACAGCGGCGTCGACGCGCTCGTCGCGTACACGCCGACCCCCAGCCGCGGGACGTCGACGCCCTCCGAGACCATGCGAACCGCCACGATCCAGCGCTCGTTCGTCTCGGAGAACTCCTTGATCCGGCCCGACGCCTTCGGGTCGTCCGAGAGCACCAGCGTCGGCGTCTCGCCCGAAATGCGCTCCAGGATCTTCGCGTACGCCCGCGCGGACTCCTGGTCGGTCGCGATCACCAGGCCGCCGGCGTCCGGGACGTGCTGGCGGACCTGCGACAACCGCGTGTCGGCCGCCTGCAGCACCGCCGGGATCCACTCGCCCGCCGGGTCGAGCGCCGTGCGCCACGCACGCGCGTTCTGCTCCGCCGTCAGCGGCTCGCCGAGCCGCGCGGTGAACTCCTCCCCCGCGCTCGTGCGCCAGGAGGCCTCGCCCGAGTACGCAAGGAAGACGACCGGCCGGACCACGCCGTCGGCCAGCGCGTCCGCGTAGCCGTACGAATGGTCGGCCTTGCTGCGCTGGAACCCGCCCGCGTCCGGCTCGTACGTGACGAACGGGATGGCCGAGTCGTCGGACCGGAACGGCGTCCCGGTCAGCGACAGCCGCCGCACGGCCGGGGTGAAGGCCTCGCGGATCGCGTCACCCCAGGACTTCGCGTCGCCGCCGTGGTGGATCTCGTCGAGGATCACCAGCGTCTTGCGGTTCTCCGTGCGCACGCGGTGCAGCGTCGGGTGCGCCGCCACCTGCGCGTACGTCAGCGCGACGCCGTTGTAGTCCGACGACGTGACGCCGGTGGTGTTGCGGAAGTTCGAGTCGATGGCGATGCCGGCCGCCGCGGCCGACGCCGCCCACTGGTGCTTGAGGTGCTCGGTCGGGGTCACGATGGTGATCGCCTCGACCGTGCGGTCGCTCAGCAGCTCCGCGGCGATCCGCAGGCCGAACACCGTCTTGCCGGCGCCGGGTGTCGCCACCGCGAGGAAGTCCTTCGGCTTCTGCGTCAGGTACTTGGTGAGCGCCCGCCGCTGCCACGCCCGCAGCGGGCGCGCGGTCGAGTCCTTCTCCGCGGGAGGCGCCCCGAGCTGCGTCTCCGTCATGCCGGTCCTCCCCCTCGCTCATGCCTTTGACGTGCGAAAACCCTCACTGTGGTACCGACTTCAGTATCGGCGACTGCGGTGAGGGCACTGGACCGAGTCTACCGGCCGGGTCCGACAGTTCCGGGCACCGGCACGGGTGATGTCCCCCGACACGCCCGGCCGCAGGGGGTGTGACGAGCCAAATCAGCACCGATGGACCATGCTGGACACGTCATGGGTGAGGTACAGCCGTCCGCAGCGACGAAGGTGGCCCGCAAGGGGCCGTGGCGCCTCCTCACGCGCACGCTCGCCAAGGCCTGGGACGGCAACATCTTCTCCGAGGCCGCCGAAGCGGCCTTCTGGCAGACGCTGTCGCTGCCCCCGCTGCTGCTCGGGCTGCTCGGCAGCCTCGGCTTCGTCGGCGAGTGGTTCGGCCAGGACGTCGTCACCCAGGTGCACGACCGGATCATCGGCTTCTGCAAGACCGTCTTCAGCGCCAACGCCGTGCACGACATCATCGAACCGACCGTGAACAGCATCCTCACCGTCGGCAAGGGCGAGATCGTCTCGGTGGGTTTCCTGATCTCGCTGTGGGCGGGGTCGTCGGCGATGTCGTCCTTCGTGGACGCGATCACCGTCGCGCACGACCAGTACGGCGTCCGCAACGACGTCTGGCAGCGGATCTTCGCGCTGCTGCTCTATCTGTGCGGCTTGGTCATCCTGGTCGTCGGGCTGCCGCTGCTGGCGATCGGCCCGGACCTGCTGCCGGAGTTCTTCCCGGCCGACTGGCGCCCGACCGTGGCGTCCTGGGTGAGCGCGCTGTACTTCCCGACCCTCGGGGTGATGATCACCCTCGCCCTGACCACGCTGTACAAACTGGCCCTGCCGCGCAAGCTGCCGTGGCACCGCGGGCTGCCGGGCGCGGTGCTCGCGATGGTCGTGTTCCTGCTCTCCTCGGTCGGCCTGCGCATCTACCTCAACTGGATCACCAAGACCGGCTACACCTACGGCGCGCTCGCCGCGCCGATCGCGTTCCTGCTGCTGATGTTCTTCATCGGCCTGGCCGTCGTCGGCGGTGCCTACTTCAACAGCGCGATCCAGGAGCTGTGGCCGGCGAAGGCGACCCGGCGGCAGCGGCGCAAGTGGCGGCGGCTGGAGATGGAACGCGCTTCCGAGCGGCTGCGCTCGGAAGAGGGCCGCAAGCTGTGGGAGCGCACGACCACGCCGCTGCGCCGCCCGCGCGCCGAAGACGTCTCCCCCAACGGCGACGCACCGGCCGGAGAAGCACCGTCCGAAGAGGACGAGCCGTCACCGAGCGCGCCCGAACCGGCACCCAGCGCTCCTCAGGGTCGCGTCTCCTCCCGAGGGACGACCCGGAATCCACCCCCAGACTGAGTCGCTCCTCAGGTCGGACATGGCACGCTTCCCCCACCGCTGACGCAGGCGCCGGTCGCCGCGTCATTCCCGAGGGGGTTTCCACAGTCATGTCCGTGCTGGCCAGATTGAGCCTGCGCAACCGAAGCCTGATCGGCCTGCTCGCGCTGGTGGTCGTCGGCTTCGGCGCTTTCGCGCTGCCGCAGATCAAGCAGCAGCTGTTCCCGTCGCTGCAGTTCCCGCAGGCCCAGATCGTCACCTCGTACGCCGGCGCGTCGCCGGACGCGGTCGACCGGCAGGTCACCGAGCCCCTCGAAGGGGCGCTGCAGGGGCTGAAAGGCCTGGAGGAGATCAATTCGACGTCGTCGGACGGCGTTTCGCGGGTCGTCACGCAGTTCGAGTTCGGCACCGACCTCGACGCCGCGGTCTCGCAGATCCAGCAGGCGGTGAACCAGGTCCGGCCGCGGCTGCCGCAGAACTCCGAGCCGTCCGTGTCCGCCGGCAGCACCGACGACCTGCCGGTCGTGCTGGTCGCCGCGGGCACCGCCGGTGACCCGCAGCAGCTCGCGCCCGCGCTGACCGACCAGGTCGCGCCGGAGCTGCGCAAGATCGACGGCGTCCGCACGGTGACCGTCACCGGGGTGCGGCAGCCGCGCGTCACGATCACGCTCGACTACGCGAAGCTGGCCGCCGCCGGCGTCGACCCGGCGTCGATCGCGACCACGCTGCAGACCGCCGGCGCCGCGGTGCCGGCCGGCACGCTGACCGAGGGCGGCAAGACGCTGAGCGTCCAGGTCGGCGGCGGGCAGACCACTGTGGACACCCTCCGCAACCTGTACCTGACGCCGAGCGCCGCCGCGGGCGCGTCCCGCACCCCGGCGCGGGGACCGGTGAAGCTGGGCGACGTCGCCGACGTCCAGGCCGGCTTCGCGCCGACGACGTCGATCACGCGCACCAACGGGAAGCCGAGCCTCGGTCTCTCGATCACCATGGTGGACAACGGGAACGCCGTCGCGATCTCCGACGCCGTCCGCGACAAGCTGCCGGACCTGGCGAAGAAGACCGGCTCCGAGATGAGCGTCGTGTTCGACCAGGGCACGCCGGTGAAGGACGCGATCAGCGGCCTGACCACCGAAGGCCTGCTGGGCCTGGCGTTCGCCGTCCTCGTCATCCTGCTGTTCCTGCTGTCGGTGCGCTCGACGCTGGTGACCGCGGTGTCGATCCCGCTGTCGGTGGTGGTCGCGCTGATCGCGCTGTGGACCGGCGACCTGTCGCTCAACCTGCTCACCCTCGGCGCGCTGACCATCGCGATCGGCCGGGTGGTCGACGACTCGATCGTCGTGCTGGAGAACATCAAGCGGCACTTGGGTTACGGCGAGGAGAAACAGCGGGCGGTGCTCGACGGCGTCCGTGAGGTGGCGGGCGCGGTGACGTCGTCCACGCTGACGACCGTCGCGGTGTTCCTGCCGATCGCGTTCGTCGGCGGGTTCGTCGGCGAGCTGTTCTCGCCGTTCGCGGTCACCGTCACGGTGGCGCTGCTGGCCTCGCTGCTCGTGTCGCTGACCGTGGTTCCCGTGCTGGCGTACTGGTTCCTGAAGCGGCCGGAGGTCCCGGCGGACGCCATCGAAGCCGAGCGGGCGCGCGAAGCCGCCGTCGAGAAGGAGCGCCGCAGCTTCCTGCAGCGCGCCTACCTGCCGGTGATCCGGTTCGCGACCAAGCGGCGGCTGACCGTCGTCCTGCTGGCGTTGCTGATCTTCGCCGGCACGGTCGGGCTCGCGACGCGGCTGAACACGAACTTCCTGGACTCCTCCGGCGGCACCACGCTGAACATGACGCAGAAGCTGCCCGCGGGCACGAGCGTCGAGGCGAAGGAGCAGGCGGCGACGGCGGTCGAGCAGGCCCTCGCGGCCGAGCCCGCGGTGCGGACCTACCAGGTCAGCATCGGCGGGGGCGGCACGTTCGGCTTCGGCGGCGGGACCAGCACGAGCATCTCGGTCACCGTCGCGAAGGACACCGACCTCGACGCGCTGTCGGACCGGCTGCGCGCGAAGCTGACGTCGCGGCCGGAACTGGGCGAGGTCAAGATCGGCGCGGACGCGTCCGGGTTCAACTCCGACCAGGTCTCGGTGACGGTGACCGCGCCGTCGGAGGCCGCGCTCAAGCCCGCGTCCGACCAGGTCGTGCGGGCGCTGGGCGGGGTTTCCGGGCTGACCGAGGTGAGCAGTGACCTGGCCGTCGGTTCGCCGCGGGTGCAGGTCGAGGTGGACGACGCCGCGGCCGCCGCGCGCGGGCTGTCGGCGAGCACCATCGGCCAGGTCGCCAACCAGGCGATCGCCGGCCGCACGGTGACGCAGCTGCCGGTAGACGGCCAGCGCACGGACATCGTGCTGCGCGCCGGCACCGCGCCGGTCACGGTCGACCAGGTGAAGGGCCTGCCGATCCCGGGTCCGACCGGGGTCGTCCGGCTCGACGAGGTCGCGAAGGTGTCCACTGTGGACGGCCCGGCGTCGGTGCACCGCACCGGCGGGGACCTCAGCACCACGGTGACGGCCAAGAACACCGGCGACGACCTGACCAAGACGACCGCGGACATCAAGTCCAAGCTGGACGGTCTGACGTTCACCGGTGGCGCGTCGTACTCGCTCGGCGGCGTGAGCCAGGACCAGCAGGAGGCGTTCTCGAACCTGTTCCTGGCGCTGCTGGCGGCGATCGCGATCGTGTTCCTGATCATGGTGGCGACGTTCCGGAGCCTGGTCCAGCCGCTGATCCTGCTGGTGTCGATCCCGTTCGCGGCGACCGGCGCGATCGGGCTGCTGCTGGCCACCGGCACCGCGCTCGGCCTGCCGGCGCTGATCGGCATGCTGATGCTGGTCGGGATCGTGGTGACGAACGCGATCGTGCTGATCGACCTGATCAACCAGTACCGGGCGGAGGGCATGAGCGTCGCGCAAGCGGTCACCGAGGGCGGCCGGCGCCGGCTGCGCCCGATCCTGATGACCGCGGCGGCGACGATCTTCGCGCTCGTCCCGATGGCGCTGGGCATCACCGGTCAGGGCGGGTTCATCGGCCAGCCCCTCGCCATCGTGGTGATCGGCGGCCTGGTCAGCTCCACGCTGCTGACGCTGGTGCTGGTCCCGACGCTCTACACGATGGTCGAGACCCGCAAGGAACGGCGGCGCGCGCGTCGCGAAGCCAAGCGGACCCCGGCGAAGGCACCGGAGTCGGAGTCCCTGGACCCGGCCCCGACCGCCTGACCCAAGCGGCACTTTCACGTGAAAGTGCCGCTTGTCCCCAACCCGGGCCCGGCACTGTCCCGTGAAAGTGCCGGGCCCGGGTTGGGGCCAAGCGGCACTTACACGTGAAAGTGCCGGGCCCGGGTTGGGGCCAAGCGGCACTTACACGTGAAAGTGCCGGGCCCGGGTTGGGGCCAAGCGGCACTTACACGTGAAAGTGCCGGGCCCGGGTTGGGGACAAGCGGCCCATTCACGTGAAAGTGCCGGGCCTTCGGCGTTCACTGCTTGAAGCGGTAGGTCATCGAGTCGAAGAGGATGCAGATGCTCGGCGACATCACGATCACGCGCAGCGTGCTGTCCCGCTCGTCGAAGTCGATGCCCTCGACCTCGAAGTTCCCGCTGCAGCCGCTGCGCAACGGCAGTTGCCCCAGCGACGTCACGTGCCCGCCGACGTCGGAGCCGTTGAGCGCCCCGGCCAGGTCCACCTGCAGGAGCGGCTTCGTCGTGCCGAAGAGGCTGCCGTCCGGGTCGTCGGACGCGCAGAGCAGGCGGGTCGCCGTCTGGAAGTCGCAGCCCTGGACGTCGCGGACCGGGTGGTCGAGGCGGATCGTGCTCGCGAGGGGCAGGTTCGCCGCCGGGTCGGTCGCCACCACGCCGGGCATCGGGTGGACCAGGAGCCGGTCCATGGTGCCCCACTCCCCCGCCACCAGCCAGCGCGCGTCGGGCGACACCGCGGCGAAGGAGTTGTTGTTCGCTTCCCACGACTCGAGGGCGTGCTGGTAGTTCTTCCACGAGCCGTCCGGGGCCTGGACGCGGAAGAGCTTCGCGCCGCGGTCGTCACGCTGGTAGGGCTCGACGTACCAGCCCTGGGCCGAGCCCGGGTCGCCGACGTGGTTCCAGCCCTGCGTGCCGAGGTCCGCCGGGATGGTGCCGATCCCGGTGTAGCGGATGGTGGTGCCCGACGGCCGCACGATCGTGGCGAGCCCCTGGCTCTCGTCGAGGGCGCGGGCGGAGTCCCGGCCGACCTCCGTCCAGCCGGTGACGGCCTGGGCCAGCGCGGGCGAAACCACGGCGAGCAGGGCGGCGAGGGTGAGCACGATCCCGGTTCTGCGCATGTGCGACTCCGGTGGGTGAGGGAACCTGGCCAGCTGGATTTACCAGGACTCCCGCACCCGGCACACCCGCCGAATGAAGGTTTTTCACGTTTGTTCGACGACTTGTCCGTTTCCGGACAGCCCGAAGACCCGGCGGGAACACCCGCCGGGGTTCAAGCCGGGGTCACTCCCCCGGGCGCAGCCCGTCGAAGATCTCCTTGCAGGCCGGGCAGACCGGCGACCCGGGCTTCGGCGACTTCGTCACCGGGAAGACCTCGCCGCAGAGCGCCACCACGTGATTGCCCATGACCGCGCTTTCGGCGATCTTGTTCTTCTTCACGTAGTGGAACATCTTCGGGGTGTCGTCGTCGGTGGTGTCCGTGCCCTCGGGCGTGGTTTCCGGCTTCGTCAGCGTCTCGGTGCTCACCCGTCCATTGTGCCCGAGACCCACCGCGATGGGTCCTCGGCCTGGCAGGATCCACGGCATGTTCCAGAAGGTGCTCGCGACGTTCGGCTCGGGCGGGGCGAAGATCGACGCCCGCCTCCTCGACCGGACCGCACTCCCCGGCCGGCCCCTGCACGGCGAGGTCCTGCTGGCCGGCGGCGACGTCGACCAGGAGATCAAGGGCCTCGCGGTGACGCTGCTCGCCCGCGTCCAGGTCCCCGGCGCGGACAAGACCGAAGACCTCCCCTTCGGCACCCAGCAGCTCGTCGGGCGCGAAGTCATCCGGGCCGGCCAGCAGGTCAAGGTGCCCTTCGAGGTGCCGCTGCCCTGGGAGACGCCGGTGACCAGCGTCTACGGCAAGCCGCTCACCGGCATGGCGGTCGGCGTGCGAGCCGAACTCGACCTCGCGACCTCGGTGTCCGACCCGTTCGACGCCGACGCCGTCGCGATCGAGCCCCTCCCGGCGCAGAAGCGCGTCCTCGACGCCCTGAGCCGCATCGGCTTCACCTTCCGCGAGGCGATCCTCGAGCAGGGCCGGATCAACGGCGCCCAGCAGCAGCTGCCGTTCTTCCAGGAGGTCCGCTTCACGCCTTCGCCGCGCTTCGCGAGCGTGTTCTCGCAGCTCGCGGTGACCTTCCTGGCGTCGTCGGACCGCACGGACGTCGTCCTGGAAGTCACCAAGCGGGTCCGGGTGAGCAAGACCGGCGGCTTCGGCGGCCGCGGGCAGGACTTCCTCGGGATGTTCACCATGAAGCCGGACGTGAACTGGGAGAAGCAGCTCGACGACTGGCTCGACCAGGTCGCCCGGCCGCGCGGGATCTTCGACTGATGGACGGGCCCCGCGCCGGCCGGCCGCACATGCCGGGCTACGGCGTCACGGCCGGTCCCGCCGGGCCGCTGCCGTGGTCCTGGGCCGACGAGCAGCGCACGGCACGGGGCCTGCGGGCGCCGGAAGCTTCTGCGGTGCGGCCGGCCGAGCTCGCGCACACCGCGCCCCGGGGTGGAGTGATCGCCGGAGCCGAGCCGACGACCGTCGGAACCGCCGACCGCGATGCCTGCGCTCCGTCGAGGCCGCACGCCGCCAACGCGTCGATGCGGCTGCTGCCCGAGAAGGCGATCGGCCTGCGGGAAAAGGACTTCACCCGCACCCCGACGCGCTGGACGTTCCCGTGAAGTGGGCCGAAGCGGTCGCCGTCCTCGGCGGCACCTCCGACGCCTGGCCGGAACTGCGGGCCCGCTACGGCGAACCCCACCGCCGCTACCACACGCTCACCCACGCGGCCGCCGTCGTCCGCGACTCCGCCTGGCTGGCCGGCGACCTCGGCACCACCGAACGCGCAATCCTCACTATCGCCGCTTGGGCGCACGACGTCGTCTACGACGCGAACCCCGGCGAAGACGAACGCGCCAGCGCGCGATGGGCCCGCGACGCACTGGACATCGCCGAACGCCACCAGGACCGCGTCGAGGGCCTCATCCTCGCCACCATCAAGCACGACGCCCCGCCGGACGACCGCCTCGCGACCGCGCTCCTCGACGCCGACCTCGCCATCCTCGGCGCGCCGAAGGAGCTGTACGCCGTGTACGCCCGCGGGGTACGCGAGGAGTACGCGAAGTACCCCGACGACGTCTGGCGCGAAGGCCGCATCGCCGTCCTCGAAGGCATGCTCGCCCGGCAGCTCTACCGGAGCGAAGCCGCGCGGACACGCTGGGCGAGCGCCGCCGGATCGAACCTGACCGCCGAGCTGACCCACTGGCGCGGCGAGGGGACCGATCACCGATGATGGTCCCTCGTGACCACCCCACTCAACCTGCACGAAGAGGTCGCCTCGGCGCTGCGTGACGGGCACCCCGTCGTCGCGCTGGAGAGCACCATCCTGTCCCACGGCCTGCCGCCGGGCCGCAACCTCGACGTCGCCCGCCGCCTCGAGCGCGTCGTGCGCGACGGCGGTGCCGTCCCGGCCACCATCGCCGTGCTCGACGGCCGCGTCGTCGTCGGCCTCTCCCCCGCCGAGCTCGAACGCGTCTGCGCGCCGGACGCCGGCCTCGACAAGCTCTCGCTGCGCGACCTCGGCCCGGCCGTCGGCCTCGGCCGCTCGGGCGCGACGACCGTCGCGAGCACCTCGGCGCTGGCCGCGGCGGCCGGCATCGGGATGTTCGCCACCGGCGGGCTCGGCGGCGTGCACGTCGGCGCCGCGCAGTCGTGGGACGTCTCGGCTGACCTCGGCGTGCTGGCGAAGGTCCGGACCGTCGTCGTCTGCTCCGGCGTGAAGTCGGTCCTCGACATCCCCGCCACGCTCGAAGTTTTGGAGACGAACTCGGTGCCGGTGCTGGGTTACCGCACCGACGACTTCCCCGCGTTCTACCTCCGCTCGTCGGGACACCAGGTCGGCTGGCGGGTCGACGACCCGAAGCAGGCCGCCGCCGTGGTCGCCGCGCACCGCGCTTACGCGGATTCCGGTGTCCTGCTGGCGAACCCGATCCCGGAAGCGTCCGAAATGGACAAAGAGCTGCACGACCGGCTGCTCGCCGAAGGCCTCGCGCTGGTCGCCGAGCGGGGCGTGCACGGCGCCGACGTCACCCCGGTGCTGCTGGAGCACTTCCACACCGCCAGCGGCGGCGTGAGCATCGACGCGAACGAAGCCCTGGTGCTCAACAACGCGAAGCTCGCCGCCGAAGTCGCGGTGGCGCTGGCATGACCGGGATCGTGGTGGTCGGCGACGCGGCCCTCGACGTGATCGCCCGGCACGACAAGCCCCTGCCGCACGGCGGCGACGCCCGCGCGAAGATCCGCTTCACCGGCGGCGGCTCGGGCGCCAACACGGCGCTGTGGCTGCGTCACCTCGGAGCGGAGACGACGCTGCTCGCCCGGATCGGCGACGACCCGGGCGGCCGGCTGATCCGCGCGGAGCTGGAGGCGGCGGGCGTGCGGTGCGCGTTCGCCGTCGACCCCGAGGCGCCGACGTGCTGCGTCGTCGTCATGGTCGACGGTTCCGGGCAGCGCAGCATGCTCGCCGACCGCGGCGCGAACCAGCGCTTCGCTCCCGAAGACGTCACCGCCGAGGCACTCGCCGGAGCGAGCCACCTGCACCTGTCCGGGTACGTGCTGCTCGACCCGCCGTCGCGCGCGGCCGGGCTCGCCGCGCTGGCCGCCGCTCGCGAAGCGGGTCTGACGACCTCGGTCGACCCGCAGGCGGCCGCGCACATCACCGACCCGGCGGCGTTCCTCGACGACGTCCGCGGCGTCGACCTGCTGATGCCGAACACCGAGGAGCTGGTGGCGCTGACCGGCTCGGCGGACCCGGTGTCGGCGAAGGAACTGCTCGGCGCGGTCGGCGCGGTGGTCGTCACCGCCGGGCTGGACGGCGCGAGCTGGGTCGACGCTGACGGCGTGACGAGCGTCCCGGCGGTCGAGGCCGAGTGCATCGACTCGACCGGCGCGGGCGACGCGTTCGACGCGGGCGTGCTCACCGGCTGGCTGGCCGGGGAGTCCACTGTGGACGTCCTGCGGCACGGGACCCGGCTGGGCGCGCTCGCCGTCGGGAAGGTCGGACCTCAGCCGGCCTGAACCCGCATCTTTCTCGGCGAAAGATGCGCCTCAGGCGACCCGGAGCGCATCTTTCGTCGGACGAGTGGCGGCTCGGTCAGCCGTCGATCACCCGGTGAGTGGTGTGCTCGATCGCCGCCGGCTCGTTCTGGAAGCGGTTGACCTGCTCGGACTTGCGGGGCGGGCGGTCGTTGGCGATCAGGACCGCGATCCACGGCAGCGGCACGGAGATCGCGAGGAACCCCAGCGCCAGCCACCACGTGTGGTAGGTGAGCCCGGCGAGGATCAGGCACGGGATCCGGCAGGCCATCATGATCACGTACTTGCGCTTGCGGGCGGCGAACTGCTCTTCGTACGACGGGGCCGCCCCGGTGATCAGCACCGGGTCCGAGTCCTTGGCGGGCGTGGTCACTGCACCACCTCCACGTCCCATCGTCCCACCTGTTCCGGTCATCCGACACCTGGGTGGGACAACCGGCTCAACGCTGGGGGTCCAGGGGGCTTGCCCCCTGGCTGGGGTTTGGGGCTTCGCCCCAATAAGAGTGAGCGGCCGCGACGAGCGTCTCGATGCCCGTGCGCAGCGTCGGGTGCAGCACCGGGGCGAAGCGCGGCGAGTGGTTGGACGGGATGTCGCGCTCGAACCGGCCCTCGGTCATCGCCGTGATGACCGTCTGCGGGTCGAAGCCGCCGACCAGCCAGAACACCGACGGCACGCCGGCCGCCCGGCCGAACTCGCTGAAGTCCTCGCTGCCGGTGACCAGCGGCGCCGGCAGCACGACGTCGGCGCCGAAGTGGCCGCGGAAGACCTCGGTGAGCGAGTCGTTGGCGGCTTCGTCGTTTTCGGTGATCGGGTACGAGCCGGACCGCACGATCTCGGGCGGCTTCGGCGCGCCGGCCGTCGCCGCCTCGCCGTGGACGATCCGCTCGACCGCGGCCAGCACGCGCTCGCGGACGGCCTGGTCGAACGACCGGACGTTGACCTCCAGCACGGCGTCGTCGGCGATCACGTTGCTCGCCGTCCCCACGTGCAGCGAGCCGACGGTGACCACGGCCGAGTCGGTCGCCGCGATCTCCCGCGAGACGATCGTCTGCAGCTTCAGCACCACGGACGCGGCCAGCACGGCCGGGTCGACGGTCGTCTCCGGGCGCGAGCCGTGCCCGCCGCGGCCGTGCAGGGTGATGCGCAGCGTGTCGGTCGCGGCCATGATCACGCCGGGGCGGGTGAGCACCCAGCCGGCCGGGCCGGGCACCAGGTGCTGGCCGAACACGACGTCGGGCGTCCCGGCTCGGTCGAACAGGCCGTCGCGGACCATCCGCGCCGCGCCGCCCGCGCCCTCCTCCCCCGGCTGGAAGACCACCTGCAGCGTGCCGGACCAGGTGTCGCGGCCCTTCGCGAGCAGCGCGGCGGCGCCGGAGAGCCAGGTGGCGTGCATGTCGTGCCCGCACGCGTGCATGACCGGGACGTCCTTGCCGTGCTCGTCGGTGCCGCGGGCGGTGCTCGCGTACGACAGCCCGGTCTTCTCCTCGACCGGCAGCGCGTCGATGTCTGCGCGCAGCAGCACCGCCGGCCCCTCGCCGTTGCGCAGCACGCCCAGCACCCCGGTGCCGGCGATGCCGGTGTGCACCTCGTAGCCGTCGCGCTCCAGCCGCCGGGCCAGCTCGGCCGCCGTCCGGGTCTCGGCGAAGGACAGCTCGGGGTGCCGGTGGAGGTCGATGTACAGCGCTTCGAGCTCGGGCAGCGCCACGTCGAGCGGGGCGAGGACGCGTTCAAGGGTCACGGGGGCCATCGTGGCAGCATTACCCACCGTGAGCACGCGAAGCGTACTGCCCGACCTGTCCGACGACGTCTGCGCGCGGCTGCGCGAGGCCTTCCGGCGCACCTCCTACGACGCCGACGGGGTGGTGGCCGCCCTCGGCGGGGCCGCCCACGCGGCGCTGGGCCGCGGCGAGCCGGTGCCCGCCGAGCGCGCGAGCCGGGACGCGGGCGAGCTGGGGACGCTGATCCGGCTGTTCCTGCTGGGCGGCACCGAGCCGGAGACCGCGGTGAAGAGCGCGTTCGCGCCGCTCTCGCCCGAGGACGCCGTCGCCGCCGGGGTGCTGAGCGCGGCCCAGGACGGCTACCGCGCCGCGCTCGACATCCGGCCGCACGGTGACGACGAAGGCTCCTGGTGGGTCGTGTCCGACCTCGACGCCGACGTGCTCGGCACCACCGTGCCCGAGGATCACGTCCTCGGCGTCGGCCACGCGTCGCTGTCGCTGATCCGCGCGACCAGCCGCCGCCCGGTCGGCACGCTCCTCGACCTGGGCACCGGCAACGGCGTCCAGGCCCTGCACGCGACCCGGCACGCCCAGCGCGTGACCGCCACGGACGTCTCCGAGCGGGCGCTGGCCCTGGCCGCGGCGACGTTCCGGCTGAACGAGCTGGACGTCGAGCTCGTGCGCGGCGAGTGGTTCGCGCCGGTCGCGCGCCGGAAGTTCGACCAGGTCGTCTGCAACCCGCCGTTCGTGGTCGGCCCGGCGCGCGTCGACTACACCTACCGCGACTCCGGGCTGGCCGGCGACGACGCGAGCGCGCTGGTCGTCCGGCAGCTGCCCGGCTTCCTCAACGAAGGTGGCGTCGGTCAGCTGCTCGCCTCGTGGGTGCACACCGGGAAAGAGGACTGGGCCGACCGGGTGAGCCGCTGGCTGCCCGCCGAGACCGACGCGTGGTTCGTCCAGCGCGACGTGGCCGACCCGGCGCTCTACGTCGGCACCTGGCTGCGGGACGCGGGCCTCGACCCGCGCTCGCCGGAAGGCCGCGCGAAGGCGGCGGCGTGGCTCGACTGGTTCGCGGCGAACGACGTCCGGGGCATCGGCTTCGGCTTCGTCACCTTGCGGCGCGCGTCCGGGCGGACACCGACCGTCGTCTGCGAGGACCTCCGGCAGGCCTACGACGACCCGCTGGGCCCGGAAGCGGCCGCCTGGCTGGACCGCGTGGAATGGCTGCGTGATTCCGATTCATTGCTCGATGTCCGTTTTGTGGTGCCCGACACGGTTTTGCTGGAAAGCATCGAGGAACCCGGCGACGAGGGCTGGGCGACGACCGTCCGGCGGCTGCACCGCACCGACGGACCCGGCTGGCAGCACGAGGTCGACGAGCTGGCCGCGCGGCTGCTTGCGGGCTGCCGCGGCGCGCTGCCGTTGGAGGATCTGATCGAGCTCCTCGCGTTCTCGCAAGGACTCGACGCTTCGGAGCTCGCCGCCACCGCGTTGCCCGTCGTCCGCGAGCTCGTCCGGCACGGGATGCTCGTCCCGGCGGGCCGATGAGGGCCGTAGCGGCGCGCGTCGCCCGGGCGGACGTGACCGTCGAGGGCGAGGTCGTCGGCGCGATCGACGGACCGGGTTTGCTTGTGCTGCTGGGAATCCACGTCGACGACGACGTGGCGAAGGCCGCCGTGATGGCGCGCAAATTGCACGAGCTGCGCGTGCTTCGCGACGAGGAATCATGCGCCACGGCGAATGCGCCGCTGCTCGTGGTGAGCCAGTTCACGCTCTACGGCGACACGAAGAAAGGGCGCCGGCCGTCGTGGACGCGGGCCGCCCGGCCGGAGGTCGCGGAGCCGTTGGTGGACGCCGTCGTGGCCGAGCTGCGCGGCCGCGGCGCGACCGTCGCGACGGGGCGTTTCGGGGCGATGATGGCGGTCTCGAGCGTCAACGACGGTCCGTTCACCGTTCTCGTGGAGGTCTAGACCACCGCGCCCCGGTTCACATCTTGACCCGATTCACATCGGATTCTCAGGTTCCCCGGTCACGGAACGTTCTCAGCAAAAGCTCAGCAATGGTCGAGCAACCGGAGCGCGCCGGCAGCCGTCTCCTTTTCAGGCGAGCCGGGAACGTTTTGGAAACCCGGAGCGTTGTGCCAGATGTCCAGCCAAGCCGGCCGGACCGGCGTACCGGGTTCCACAGGCCCCGGTCCGCGGGTACGAACCCGGTGGGACGACCGCAGCAGCACGTTCAGCCCGTGACCGGGGAGGCAGAATGTCAGTCCAGACTCTCGAACGCGAGTCGCGCGGGATTCGCGAGCGCATCCCGGCTCAGGTGTCCGAGGAGCCGGCCGTGAGCGTGGGGGCGCTCACCGACGCCGACCTCGACGCCCAGAGCCCCGCCGCCGACCTCGTCCGCGTCTACCTCAACGGCATCGGCAAGACGGCCCTGCTGTCGGCGGCCGACGAGGTCGAGCTCGCCAAGCGCATCGAAGCCGGCGTCTTCGCCCAGCACATGCTGGACACCGGGGAGAACCTCACCCCGAAGCGCCGCAAGGAGCTGTCCGCGCTGGTCCGCGACGGGCACGTGGCCAAGAACCACCTGCTGGAGGCCAACCTCCGCCTGGTGGTCTCGCTGGCCAAGCGCTACACCGGCCGGGGGATGCCGCTGCTCGACCTGATCCAGGAGGGGAACCTGGGTCTGATCCGCGCGGTGGAGAAGTTCGACTACTCCAAGGGGTTCAAGTTCTCGACCTACGCGACCTGGTGGATCCGCCAGGCCATCACCAGGGGGATGGCCGACCAGGGCCGCACCATCCGGCTCCCGGTCCACCTGGTGGAACAGGTCAACAAGCTGGCCCGCATCAAGCGCGACCTGCACCAGCAGCTCGGGCGCGACGCGACGAACGACGAGCTGGCGGCCGAGTCGGGCATCCCGGCGCACAAGATCTCCGACCTGCTCGACCACTCGCGTGACCCGGTAAGCCTGGACATGCCGGTCGGCACCGAGGAGGACGCCCCGCTGGGCGACTTCATCGAGGACTCCGAGGCGACGGACGCCGAGAGCGCCGTGATCTCGGGCCTGCTGCAGGACGACCTGCGCCGCGTCCTGGCGACGCTGGACGACCGCGAGCAGCACGTGATCCGCCTGCGCTACGGCCTCGACGACGGCCAGCCGCGCACGCTCGACCAGATCGGCAAGCACTTCGGGCTGTCCCGCGAGCGCGTCCGCCAGATCGAGCGCGAGGTCATGTCGAAGCTCCGCCAGGGCGAGCGGGCCGACCGGCTCCGCGCGTACGCCAGCTGATCGCTTCTCGTGAGGGGCGGGTGCCAAGTGCACCCGCCCCTTTCGCGTGTCTTCGACCAGCGGTTCCGCGTTTCACGCGGACGGCTCGGAAAATTCTTCACGAAAACCGGGTTTCGCCGTCGGCGGCCCTGGGTAGCAACCCTCCGCTGGTACCCGTTCGGCCGCGTTGACTTATGACCTTCGTCACGCCACATTCGTGGAGCGGCTTGCGGCACCGGCACTGACCTCGCGTCCGGGTGTGCACGCACCCGGCCGCGCGCCCCGGGAGGTCGGGTCCGTCGGGGTGGACCCGGCCTCCCGACCAGCTTCTTGAACCGACCTTGTGAACCCACAAGTTCCAAGAACGCACGCCGGCGGCACAACCCGGCACCCCCAGCAACCAGGCCTCCCCGCAACCCCGATCCGAAGCCAGAACACGGCCGGCGGTGCCGGGTCAAGGCACGCTTTCCCGCCTTGACGCGGTACCGCCGGCCGTAGTCACAATCGGGCATCGGGGTGGTGGGGGGGGGATCCGAGCCCACGGCCGAAAGCACGACGGGCGTGGGGTGGCCCACAGTGACCGGGTGCTTCTGTCCGGTACTCATCCGACCCTCGTAAGGTGGACCGATCCCGGAGCTGGCAAAGGAGCCTGGCAGTGCCGTCCACCACCACGTTTCAGCACACCGAAGTCCTCCCGCTGGGCAAGGACACCACGACCGAGTACCGGCTGGTCACCGACGAAGGCGTCGAAACCGTCGAAGCCGCCGGGCGGAAGTTCCTGAAGATCGCCCCGGAAGCACTCACCACCCTCGCGCGCACTGCCATCACCGACATCCAGCACCTGTTGCGCACGTCACACCTGCGCCAGCTGCGCGCGATCGTCGACGATCCCGAGGCTTCCGGCAACGACCGCTTCGTCGCCATGGACCTGCTGCGCAACGCCGCCATCTCCGCCGGCGGGGTCCTCCCGATGTGCCAGGACACCGGGACCGCCATCGTCATCGGCAAGCGCGGCGAAGGCGTCCTCACCGGCGGTGACGACGAGCGCGCCCTGTCGCAGGGCATCTTCGACGCCTACCAGCAGCTGAACCTGCGCTACTCGCAGATGGCGCCGGTGAACTTCTGGGACGAGCGCAACACCGGCACCAACCTCCCGGCGCAGATTGAGCTCTACCACAAGGACGGCCAGGACGACCCGGCCTACGAGTTCCTCTTCATGGCCAAGGGCGGCGGCAGCGCCAACAAGACGTTCCTCTACCAGGAGACCAAGGCCGTCCTGAACCCGAAGCGGCTCGCGCGCTTCCTCGACGAGAAGCTGCGCAGCCTCGGCACCGCGGCCTGCCCGCCGTACCACCTGGCGATCGTCGTCGGCGGGATGTCGGCCGAGTTCAACCTGAAGGTCGCGAAGCTCGCCTCCGCGCGCTACCTCGACAACCTGCCCGCCGAGGGCTCCGAGCTCGGCCACGCCTTCCGCGACCAGGATCTCGAGCAGCAGGTGCTGGAGATGACCCGGCAGTTCGGCATCGGCGCGCAGTTCGGCGGCAAGTACTTCTGCCACGACGTCCGCGTCATCCGGCTCCCCCGCCACGGCGCCAGCTGCCCGGTCGGCATCGCCGTCTCCTGCTCCGCCGACCGCCAGGCCAAGGCGAAGGTCACCGCCGACGGCGTCTTCATCGAGCAGCTCGAGCGCGACCCGGCGCAGTTCCTGCCCGACGTCACCGAGGAAGACCTCTCCGACGACGTCGTCAGCGTCGACCTCAACCGGCCGATGGCGGAGATCCGCGCGCAGCTCTCGCAGCTGCCGGTCAAGACGCGGCTTTCGCTCACCGGGCCGCTGGTCGTCGCCCGCGACATCGCGCACGCGAAGATCGCCGAACGCCTCGACGCCGGCGAAGAGATGCCGGACTACCTGAAGAACCACCCGGTCTACTACGCCGGCCCGGCGAAGACGCCCGAGGGCTACGCGTCGGGTTCGTTCGGCCCGACCACCGCCGGCCGGATGGACTCCTACGTCGAGCAGTTCCAGGCCGCCGGCGGCTCGCTCGTCATGCTGGCCAAGGGAAACCGCTCGAAGCAGGTGACGAACGCGTGCCAGGCGCACGGCGGGTTCTACCTCGGGTCGATCGGCGGCCCGGCGGCGCGGCTCGCGCAGGACTGCATCAAGAAGGTCGACGTCCTCGAGTACGCCGAGCTCGGCATGGAAGCCGTCTGGAAGATCGAGGTCGAGGACTTCCCCGCGTTCATCGTCATCGACGACAAGGGCAACGACTTCTTCGCCAGCACTGGCGACCCGGTGCTGCAGATCAGCTTCCGTTAGCACGCAAGGGAAGGGGACACCGGCCCGCCGCCGGTGCCCCCTTTCTTCCCTGCTCCCTCAGCCGACGCGCTCGATCCGCGCGCGCCGGATGAGGAACTTTCCGGGTTCCCGGACCTGTTCGAAGGCCGCGTTGTTGAGCAGCGTGCAGCTGCCCGACACCGACGTGACCTCCACCGTCGTGGACTTCGAGTTGTCCAGGTTGGTCACCTTCAGTTTCGTCCCCGCCGGGAACTGGTTGCTGGACGCGGCGGGCGCGCCGCCTTCGCCCGAGAGCGTCACGGTCGAGCCCGGGCAGACGACTTCGCCGACGGCGCCGGTGTCCACTCCGGACTGGTTCTGCTGCTGGTTCTGGTTCTGCTGCTGATTTTGCTGGGCCGGAGCCTGCTGCGCCGGAGCCTGCTGGGCCGGCGCCTGCGCGGCTTGGCCGGTGTTCGCGACGACGTTCGCGGTGCAGCCCGCGACCTGCCGCCGTTGCTGGATCAGGTCGACGACCGCCTGCCGGTTGGCGATCCGCGCGGCCGACTGCGCGTCCGGGTTCGCCTGCTGGCCCGCGATGAAGGTCAGGTTGTTCTGCAGGGCGGTGTCGAGTCCCCCGCAGTTCTCCTTGGGCGCCTCGGCGGCGTTGCCCGCGGGACTGCTCAGCGCGATGGCGGCCGCGGTGACGCCGGAAACACCCAGCAACGCGGCCAGACCGACGGTCGCCTGCTTGCGGTGCCGACCACTGCTCAACCGGGGCATGGGCCCCTCCTCTCTGATCACCACCTCACCCTTGGATACGGCTCGGTAACACGGGCGGTTCACCGGAATCGCCGGAAGTTTTTCGACAACTTCGAGAGGAGAGCGGAAGAGGTGGTCCGGACCACCGGGGCCGAACCGGGCGATTACCAGCGCTTGGACTTTGTGATCAAGCCACCGGAGTCGACTGGTGGTCCGAACCATTCACCCGGGCCGCCGTCGCCAGCGCCCACCGCCCGGTCGTCACCAGTCCCAGCACGAACACCAGCACCCCACACCCCGCGACGATCGCCCACACCGCGTGGCCCGTTCCCGGCGGCGTCCCCACGTCCGCCGCGACCACCGCGCCGATCACCGCCACCCCCAGCGACGTCCCCACCTGACGGCTCGTCGACGCCACCGCCGCCGCCAAGCCCGCCTGCTCGCGGGGCATCCCGGACACCGCCGCGTTCGTGATCGGCGCGTTGAGCAGGCCGTAGCCGATGCCGAAGCACACGTACCCCGTCACCACCCACGCGATCGGCGTCGCCGGGCCGATCCCCGCCAGCACCACGCCGGCCGCCGCGATCCCCGCACCGGCCACCAGCAACGGCAGCCGAGGGCCGCGAGCGCCGGTCAGGCGACCCGACAACGGCGCGCCCACCGCCGTCAGCACCGCCATCGGCAGCGTCAGCAACCCCGCGTGCAGCACCGAAAACCCGCGCGTCTCCTGCAGGTACAGCGTGGTCAGGAACAAGAACCCGGACAGCGCCGCGAACCCCGCGATCGCCGTGAGCGTCGCGCCCGAGAACGGCACGCTGCGGAAGAACCTCAGCTCCAGCAACGGATCCCGGCGCCGTCGCTCGTACGGCAGCAGCACCGCCAGCGCCGCCGCGGCGACCACGAAGCAGCCCACCATCACCGGCGCGCCCGAACCGCGGCCTTCGATGATCCCGTACGTCAGGGACGCCAGCACGACGATCACCAGCAGCTGCCCGACCGGGTCCAGCCGCCGCGGGCGCGGGGCGCGGGACTCCGGGACGAACAGCGCCGTCAGCACGATCGCGGCGATGCCGACCGGGACGTTGATCCAGAAGATCGAGCGCCAGCCCGCCCAGTCGACGAGCACGCCGCCGAGCACCGGGCCGACCGCCAGGCTCAGCCCGTTCACCCCCGCCCAGACGCCGATCGCGCGGGTGCGGTCGCGGGGCTCGGTGAAGACGTTCGCGACGATGGACAGCGCGACCGGGTTGAGCATCGACCCGCCGATCGCCTGCAGCGCGCGGAACGCGACCAGCAGCCCGACGCTCGGCGCGATCCCGCACAGCAGCGACCCGAGGCTGAACAGCGCCAGCCCGGTCTGGAACGTCCGGCGCCGCCCGATCCGGTCCGCGGTCGAGCCGGACAGCATGAGCAGGCTCGCCAGCACCAGCGTGTACGCGTCGATCGTCCACTGCAGACTGGAGACCGACGCGCCCAGCTCGCGGCGGATCGAGGGCAGCGCGAGGTTCACGATCGTGTTGTCGAGCCCGACGATGAACAGGCTCAGGCAGCAGGTGGCCAGGACCACCCGCCGGCGCACCGGCTGCGGCACCGCACTCCCCAACTAGTTGCACGGACAATATTAAGCACTGTACAACTAATTTGGGGGCGCACCGAGTCAGGCCGGGAACAGCTCCCCGAGCCGCGCGAGGGTCTTCTCGATGCCCTCGGCGTTCTTGCGCGGGAACGGGCTGAGGCTGATCGCGAGCGGGAACTTCGCCGTCGACCAGTCGAACGTCTCGGTGACCTGGGTGCGGCCGTCGTCGAGGGGCTCGAGGCGCCAGCGCCAGCGGTGCCCGTTGAAGTGCCGCCAGGCGATGAGCCTGCCCTCTTCGAACTCGACGACGGTGTTGAGGATCTTGTACGACGCGCCGATCTTCATGTCCATGCCGAACTTCGCGCCGAGCGTGAGCCGGTCCGGGCCGCCGGACTGGGCGGCCCGGACCGTGCCGGATCCGTCGATGAGCGGGTGCTGGGCCGGATCGGCGAGCAGCCCGAAGATCTTCTCGGGCGGCGCGGCGACGATCGCGGTGCGTGAGACCTGGCGGCTTCCCATCACCCGAGCCTAGGCCAGGGTGATCACTTCGGCGGCGTGGTCTTCAGCACGACCGTGCGCTGGTCCAGCGGCGCGGCCAGCGCGACCGAGATCACCGGGTACCGGATGTCCATGGTGCACATCTGGCCGGTCTGGGCCTTGGTCTCGCTCAGGTTGACGACGACGTGGTCGCCCGCCTGCTCGGTCGCCTCGCCGAGGGCGTGGCCGCAGCCGCCCTCCTGGGCGCGGACGTTGAGGATGGTGCCGCCGTTGGCCGTCCACACCTCGTGCGGGTAGCCACCGGGCAGCGCCGAGGCGTCGACCTTGCCGGGCGGGACGGGCGTGCTCCCTTCGGGCACGGTGAGCCGGGGTTTGCCCGGCGGGTTGGCCGACGGCGACGTCGGCAGCACCGACTCGGTCGGCGTCGTCGAAACGCTCCCGGTGGGCGCGGCGGAGTCACCCCCGGCAGCGGGCTGGCTGGTGGGCATGTCCTGGCCGGCGCAGGCCGTCGCCATCAGCAGGAACGCGCCTGTCCCGACCACCTTCGCTAAGTACCTCATGTCCCGAAGACGGAACGGGCGGCGCCGGGGGTTGCACGGAAGATCGATCCGGGCGGAGCTTTCGCGGGGAAAGTGCCCGGACGTGGTCTGGGAGGGCGACCCCGGGCATCCCGGGGCGGCCCTCCCAGCGTGTGCGGGAACTCCTCAGCCCTGGCGGAGCACCACCGTGCGCGTGCCGAGCGGTTCGGCGAGGGTCAGCGGGATGCTGACCTCCTTGATGTAGTCCGGGCACATCTGGCCCTTCTTCGCCGTGATGACGGAGACCAGAACGACGACCTGCTGCGGCGTCTGGTCACCGACGTGCGCGGCGACGCGGCGGCAGCCGCCCTCCTCCGCCTGGAGGATCACCGTCTTGCCGTCGAGGCTGCGGGTGAGGCTCCGGGGATAGCCCTCGGGCAGCCCGCGCGCGTCGACCTGGGACTCCGCGATCACGTCGTCGCCCGGGGCAATGCCCTGCGTCGGGCGGCCGACGGTCTGCGACGGCGGGGGCGCGACCGTCGGCGAACCCGGCACCGAGGACGAAGCCGACGTCGTGGGCGTCTCCGGTCCGGTGCTGCTCCCGGCGGGCGCCGCCGTGTTGGCCGCCCCGCACGCCGTCAGCGTGAGGAGCAGCAGGCCCGTACCCAGCAGTGTGCGCATACCTGCCAGACGGAGCGGACGCCCGTTCGGTTGCATCTACCGGTGCGCCGCCCGCCCGCGGACCAGGCCGAGCAGCTACCGCTCGTTGTCACAGCCGGCCGGCCGCCACGAACACGCAGACCGCGAGGATCACCGCGTTCACCCCGACGTTCCGCCACTCGGCCGCCTTGTGCTGGACGATCGCCAGCCGGCCGTGCATCGCCATCGCGCCCACCATCACCGCGGCCAGCCCCACTGCCGCCCAGCCCGTCAGCGCCGGCGCGATCCCCGCCGGCACCGGCACGATCAGCCCCACCACCGCGACCAGCTCGCAGATCGCGGTGAACCGGACCACCGGCAGCGGGTACGCCGCCGCGCCCGTCTGGCCGGTTTCGAGCAGCCGCTGACGCGACATCGTCGACTTCAGCGCGCCCGACACGGCGAAAATCGCCGCCAGCAGGACCTGGCCGGCCCACAGTGCGATGTTCATGACGTCCTCCCGTTCGGTTGTGCGGGAGGAACGAGATCGCCGAAGAAAGTGTGACGCCTCAGGCGCGGCCCAGCCGGGTCATGAAGCTCAGCCGGTCGCCCCGGTACAGCGACCGCACCCGCTCGAACGGCGCCCCGTCCGGGCCCCACGAAATCCGGTGCATCAGCAGCATCGGCAGCGCCGGGTTCGTCCCGATCAGCAACGCCTCGCGCGGTGTCGCCAGCACCGTCTCGACGCGTTCCTCGGCGCCGTCGAACACCACGCCGAGCTTCTCGCTCAAGCACGCGTACAGCGACTGCTCGGGGTTGAACACCTCCAGCAGCGTCGGGAACCGCTCCGCCAGGAGATATGTCGACTCCAGCCCGACGCGCTCCTCGTCGGCCAGCAGCACGCGCTCGATGTGGATCACCTCGGCGTCCGAAGTGACCTGCAGGTCCGCCGCCAGCGCGCTGCCCGCCACGCGCCGCTCGAGCGTGATCACCGTGCGGCCCGGCCGGATCCCCTGGCGGCGCAGGCCTTCGGTGTAGCTCACCAGGGCCAGCGGCTGCACCAGCTTCGGGCCCGCGACGAACGTCCCGCTCCCCTGCCGCCGGCTCAGCCTGCCCTCGAGCACCAGCTCGCCGACCGCCTGCCGTACCGTCGCCCTCGACACCTCGAACCGTTCGCACAGTTCCCGTTCCGTGGGCAGTACCGAACCTTCCCCCAGTTCCGCGATCACCGCCAGCAGCTCGACCTTCACCGCGTAGTAGCGCGGGACACGGCCGTGCTCGGGAATCCCGTCGAGAACGGGACCGTCGGCGGACAGGCGGGAATGGCGTGAAGGGGCGGGCACGGAATCGACCCTATTCGTTTCCCGGCGTGCCGTGGTTCGCTGTGGCACGTAACACGGCCGTCACACGGAGGATCACCCGGATGCGCTCGACCCCGCTGGCCCGCAGGCTGGGCCTCGCCGACGCCGTTTTCCTGGGCCTGGGCTCGATGATCGGCGCGGGCGTCTTCGCCGCGTTCGCCCCGGCGGCGCGGGCCGCGGGGGCCGGCTTGCTCATCGCGTTGGTCGTCGCGGCCGTGGTCGCCTACTGCAATGCGATGTCGTCGGCCCGGCTCGCCGCGATTCACCCCGAATCCGGTGGCACCTACGTTTACGGCCGGGAAAGGCTCGGTGAATTCTGGGGTTACCTGGCCGGCTGGGGATTCGTCACCGGGAAGACGGCCAGCTGCGCCGCGATGACGCTGACCGTCGTCGCCTACGCGGCGCCCGGCCTCGGGCAGCCGTGGCGCGGCCTCCTCGCCGTCGCCGTCGTCGGCGCGCTCACCACGGTCAACTACTTCGGCGTGCACCGCTCCGCGCTGGCGACCCGGGTGATCGTGTCGTGCACCCTGCTCGTGCTCACCGCCGCCGCGGTCACGATGGCCACCGGGCCGGCCGCGGGCGGCCCGCTCGTCGCGTGGCCCGGCACCGGCGGCGTCCTCGAGGCCGCCGGGCTGCTGTTCTTCGCCTTCGCCGGGTATGCGCGGCTCGCGACGCTCGGCGAGGAAGTCCGCGACCCGGCCCGGACCATCCCGCGCGCCATCCCGCTGGCATTGGGCCTCACCCTCGTCGTCTACGCGGCCCTGGCGATCCTGCTGCTCGTCCGCCTCGGCCCGGCCGGGCTCGCCGCGAGCCCCGACCCGATCGCGGCCGCCGTCCCGGGATGGCTCGCCCCGGTCGTCCGGGTCGGTGCGGCACTGGCGGCGCTCGGCTCGCTGCTCGCGCTCATCCTCGGCGTCTCGCGCACGACGCTGGCGATGAGCCGCGACGGCCACCTCCCCCGGTTCCTCGCCGCCGTCCATCCCAAGTACGACGTGCCGCACCGCGCCGAACTCGCCGTCGGGCTCGTCGTCGCCGTGCTCGCCGCGTTCCTCGACCTGCGCGCCGCGATCGGCTTCTCGTCCTTCGCCGTCCTGACGTACTACGCGGTCGCCAACGCCGCGGCACTCACGCTGAAGGGGAAGACGCGGGCCGTCCTGGGCCTGGCCGGGTGCGTCGTGCTGGCCTTCAGCCTGCCGCTGCCTTCGGTGCTCTCCGGCTGCGTCGCGTTGTTGCTGGGCGCTTCGGCCTACGGCGTTCGTCGGATCCGGCGGTGAGAAATCACCCAACCGCCCGAAAGATCCGAAGAAAGTCGGTTGTCCGGGTATGTGAGCACCTGGTGTAGTCGTGGGGCCGCTGACGGCAACCGGCTTCCACTGTGGACACTGGAAGGACTGATCCCCTTGGCTCCCAAGCGCTGGTTCACCCTGCTCAGAAACGCCACCACCGCACTGGCCGCGCTCGCCGCGGCCGCGTCGTTCGCCACCCCGGCGATCGCCGCCCAGCCGCCGTCCACCGACGTCGTCGGCGGGACCCGGGCCGCTCAGGGCGAATTCCCGTTCATGGTGCGGCTGTCCATGGGCTGCGGCGGCGCCCTCTACACCAAGCAGATCGTCCTGACCGCGGCGCACTGCGTCAGCCGGACGGGGTCGAACACCTCGATCACCGCGACGGTCGGCGTCGTCGACCTGCAGAGCTCGAGCGCGCAGAAGATCCGCTCGACCTACGTCTACCAGTCCCCGACCTACGGCACCTCGACCGGCGGCGACTGGGCGCTGATCAAGCTGGCCAGCCCGGTGAGCGGGCTCTCGACGCTGCCGATCGCGACCACGTCGACGTACAACACCGGCACCTTCACGATCGCCGGCTGGGGCGCGGCGACCGAGGGCGGTTCCCAGCAGCGGTACCTGCTCAAGGCGTCGGTCCCGTTCGTGTCCGACTCGACCTGCGCCGCGCAGGGCGGCAGCTACCCCGACCTCATCCCCAGCGCCGAGATCTGCGCGGGCAACCTGACCTCCGGCGGCGTCGACACCTGTCAGGGCGACTCCGGCGGCCCGATGTTCCGCCGCGACGCCAACAACGCGTGGATCCAGGTGGGCATCACCAGCTGGGGTGACGGCTGCGCCCGTCCGCACGCCCCCGGCGTCTACACCGAGGTGAGCACGTTCGCGTCGAAGATCGCCGCGGCCGCCGCCACCCTGTAACCGCTTCCGCGCAGAGGGGGCCCGCCTTGGCGGGCCCCCTCTTCAGCGGGTCTTGTCCAAACGGGACAGTGCTTCTTCGTAGCCGTTCACCAGATCCGCGACGACGTCGGCGACCGGCCGGACCGCGTTCATCCGGCCGACGATCTGCCCCACCGGCATCGACACCACGCTCGGGTCGTTCGCCGCGTGGATCCGGTTGTGGGCATGGGAAACCAGCAGGTTCTGCAGTGGCATCGGCAACGGCTCGGGCGCGTCCGCCGCGGCCCACGCCTCGGTCCAGCGGGTCTTGAGCAGCCGCGCGGGCTTTCCGGTGTAGATCCGGGTCCGCACGGTGTCCGACGAGCTCGCGCCGACGAGCGCCTGCTGCATCGCCACCGACTCGCCCATCGTCTGCAGGTACTCCTCGGTGGCGAGCCACATCGAGCCCATCCAAACGCCGGACGCGCCGAGCGCGAGCGCCGCGGCCATCTGCCGCCCGGACCCGATCCCGCCGGCGGCGAGCACCGGCACGTCGACCGCGTCGACGATCTCCGGCACCAGCACCATGGACGCGATCTCGCCGGTGTGCCCACCGGCTTCGTAGCCCTGTGCGACCACGAAGTCGACGCCGTTCTCGACGTGCCGGACAGCGTGCTCGGCCTTGCCGGCGAGCGCCGCCACCGGCACGCCGCGATCGTGGCACTGGGCGATGACGTCGACCGGCGGTGAGCCGAGCGCGTTGGCGATCAGCTTGATCGGGTGGTTCAGCGCGACCTCGACGTGCGAGCGGGCGACCGAGTGCAGCCAGCCGAGCACGCCCGCGCGTTCGTCGGTGTCGTCCGGCAACGGCGGCACCGACAATTCGCGGAGGACGCGGTCGACGAATTCGCGGTGGCCGTCCGGGATCATCTTCGCCAGGTCGACCTGGGTGCCCTCGGCGGGCACCTTCGCCGGCATCACGATGTCGACGCCGTAGGGCTTGCCGCCGGTGTTCTCGTCCATCCAGGTCAGCACCCGGTCGAGCTCGGCGGCGTCGTTGAACCGGACGCAGCCGAGCACGCCGAGCCCGCCGGCGCGGCTGAGCGCCGCGGCGACGTGCTCCGAGGGCGTGAACCCGATGATCGGCAGGTCGATGCCGAGCCGGTCGCACAGGGGTGTCCGCACTTGCGATGTCCTCTCAGACGGGCTGGGCCGTGGCCGGTTCGTGCTCGGCCGCGTAGCGCTGGGCCCACGGGTAGTCCGGCTTGCCGCTGGGCGACCGGCCGATCTCGCCGGCCAGCCAGATCGTGCGCGGCACCTTGTACCCGGCGATCTCGCCGCGGACGTGCTCCTCCAGCGTCGCGAGGTCCGGCGAAGCGCCCTCGCGCAGCTGGACGACGGCGGCGACGCGCTGGCCGAGCCGGTCGTCCGGGACGCCGATGACGAGCGCGTCGAAGACGTCGGGGTGCGACTTCAGCGCGCCTTCGACCTCCTCCGGGTAGACCTTCTCGCCGCCGGTGTTGACGCACTGGGAGCCGCGGCCGAGCAGCGTGACGGTGCCGTCCTCCTCGTAGCGGGCGTAGTCGCCCGGGACGACGTACCGGACGCCGCCGACCTCGACGAAGATCTTCTTGCTCTTCTCGGGGTCGCCGTAGTAGCCGAGCGGGACGTGCCCGCGGCGGGCGATCAGGCCGACCGCGCCGGGCGCCTGGTCGACGAGGTTGCCGTCGTCGTCGACCAGGATCGCGTCCTTGCCGAAGCTGACCCGCGGGCCGGCGCTGTGGTCGGAGCCCTTGGCGACCATGCCGATCCCGGTGAAGCCGCTTTCCGACGAGCCGATCGCGTCGGTGATCACGGCGTTCGGCACGAGTTCGACGAACTCCTGCTTCACCGACTGCGAGAACAGCGCGGCGTGACTGGAGACGGCGACGAGCGACGAAGCGTCGTAGCCGCCCTCGCGGAACGCCTCGATGAGCGGCCGCGCCATCGCGTCGCCGACGATCGTGAGGACCTGGACCTTGTGCTTCTGCACGGCCTTCCAGATGTCGTGGGCGTCGAAGCGCGGCACGAAGACCACCGGGCTGCCGGTGAACAGCGCGCCGAACGCGGCCCACTGCGCGGCGCCGTGGATGAGCGGCGCGGCGGGCAGCCGGGTCAGGCTCCCGGCCTTGCCCTGCTCGGCGAGCGTCCATTCGTCCGGGACGTACTCGCCGGTGACGAAGTTGATGCCGCCGCCGAGGGCGCGCCAGACGTCCTCTTGGCGCCAGAGCACGCCCTTCGGGTAGCCCGTGGTGCCGCCCGTGTAGAGGATGTAGAGATCGTCGTTGCTTCGCTCCTCGAAGTCGCGGTCGGGGCTCTGCGCCTCGAGCGCGGCCTCGTAGTCGACGCCGCCGTAGCTCTCGTAGTCGCCGTCACTGCCATCGTCGATCACGACAACGTGTTTCAGTTTTGGCGTCTCGGGAAGGACGGCGGCGACCTTGTCGGCGTAGCTCCTCTCGTGCACGAGCGCGACGAGCTCGGCGTCGGTGAAGAGGTAGACGAGCTCGCCGTGGACGTAGCGGTAGTTGACGTTGACGGCGATCGCGCGCAGCTTGTACGCGGCGATCATCGCCTCCAAGGCCTCGATCGAGTTGCGGGAGTAGACCCCGATGTGGGATCCGCGTCCCACGCCGTGCGCGGCGAGGTGGTGGGCGAGCCGGTTGGCCCGCGCCTCCAGTTCGGCGAAGGTGACTTGCCGGTCGCCGCACACGACCGCGACGCGCTCCGGCACGGCGTCGACGGCGTGCTCCAGAAGATCCGCGATGTTGAGTGCCACGCCCTCAAAGTAGAACATGTTATCGTTCCGGGCAATGGCACTGCTCCTTCAGGAGGTCTCCCGTGGGTGAACCGCACGCGCTGGTTTCGCAAGAGGGACAGACCCTCGTCGTCACGATGAACCGGCCCGAGGCGCGCAACGCGATCACCGGCGAGATGATGTCGATCATGGTCGAGGCCTGGGACCGGGTCGATTCGGACGACTCGATCCGCAGCTGCGTCCTGACCGGCGCGGGCGGCGCGTTCTGCGCGGGCGCGGACCTGAAGTCGATGTCCCGGAACTCGCCGTCGGAGTCCTTCGCGTCGGGAAAGTTCGACCCTTCTCGGATCCCCGGCCTCCTGAAGGGGCGTCGGCTGACGAAGCCGCTGATCGCGGCGGTCGAGGGGCCGGCGATCGCGGGCGGGACGGAGATCCTCCAGGGGACGGACATCCGGGTGGCGGGTTCATCGGCTCGGTTCGGCGTGTCGGAGGCCCGGTGGGGACTGTTCCCGATGGGCGGCTCGGCGGTGCGGCTGCCGCGCCAGATCCCGTACACGGTCGCCGCGGACATCCTGCTGACCGGTCGGCACCTGACCGCTTCGGAGGCCTTGGCGATCGGGTTGATCGGGCACGTGGTGCCGGACGGCCAGGCTCTCTCGCGCGCGCTGGAGCTGGCGTCTTTGGTGAACGCGAACGGGCCGGTCGCCGTGCGGGCGATCCTGCGGACGATCCGGGACACCGAGGGGCTCCACGAGGAGGAGGCCTTCAAGCTGGACTCGCAGTACGGCATCGATGTGTTCGCTTCGGAGGATGCCAAGGAGGGGCCGCGAGCGTTTTCGGAGAAGCGGAAGCCCGAGTTCCGCGGCCGCTGACGTAGGCCGAGTTTCGCGACACAGTGAACAACGCGCTGAGCAGTCGAGTGCCGGACCCCGCAAGCCAGATCGCAGGGGTGACGTGAGCGCGGAACCCCTCGCGAAGCATCAAGCCGGCCAAAGTGATGAGGTAAGATCCGGCCGTTGCGATGGGGTGAGCGCCCCAGACGGGCGCCCACCCCCTGCCTAGCGACCCAAGAGCCTGGAAACTTCGTGGATCGTGGCAGCCAGCGCCACAAGGAGCTGGATCACCGACGTGAGGATGTGACGCCGGTCGGGTTTACTCCTCCGGCCGGAGTCGCCCTCCGTCGGCTCGCGTCCCGACACGCCATCGACATCATCACTCATTTGCTTGTCACTCAATCGCACTCCTTCCGGTAACGGATGCCGATCCCGACCCCGTCCCCGCAGATCGGGCCGGACCGGAAGAGCACCGAGTGAAAGCCGGTCAATCCTATCCTCCCCAGCGCCGGTCAGAATACCGGGGGGAAGCAGGTGCACTTCACCAGCGAGATGCTGACTTCAGTTGACAACCAGGGGTTCTGCCCTCAAAACGGAAAGTATGACCATTGCTGTCAGCGCGCAAAAATGGTCATCAAGTTAATTCGCCACAAGTGTTGCTGATTTGATCCAGCAGGTGAACCATCATTTTCAAACTTCGCCACCCATCGGGAGGTTTCCAGATGAACAACCGGACACGAAATTCCCATTTCGGTCGAAATCAGCCCCGCGTAGCGTCGAGCCGAAACGCGGCGCCTCCTCCGACACCCGGCACTTCCTTCCACTCCGCCTCGACGACACCCAACCGAACCGGCCACTCCACCATCAGAGCCACCACCTAGAACACGTTCCATGACAAGTCAGACCGACTCCGTGGGCAACTTGCCGCCAGAACGAGAACATGTTTCACTCATGGATGTGACCGAGACACCACTGGCGGCACCCCTCAACGTCGGCTTCGACTACACGCGCTCGACCGGGCCCGTTCTGGGCCGGTTCGTCAACTCCCTGCGCGAACGCCGGATCGAAGGCGTCCGGGGCAGTGACGGCCGCGTGCACGTCCCGCCCGTCGAGTACGACCCCGGGACCGCCGACCGGCTCGACGAGTTCGTCCCCGTCGCCGATGAAGGCACCGTCGTCTCGTGGTCGTGGTGTCCCGACCCTCTCGACGGGCAGCCGCTCAACCGGCCCTTCGCCTGGGCGCTCGTCAAACTCGACGGGGCCGACACCGCCATGCTCCACGCCGTGGACGCCGGCGAACCCGGGAACATCCACAGTGGACAGCGCGTCCGCGTGAAGTGGGCCGACGAGACCGTCGGGCACATCCGGGACATCGCCTACTTCCTGCCCGTGGACGCCGAGGACACCACGCCGACCGAGCCCGCTCCCCCGGTCGCCGAGCGGGAAGAAGGCGCCCCGGTCAGCGTTGTCATCACGCCCGTGCACCTGAAATACATGCACTCCGCCTCCCCCGAGGAGAGCCGGTACCTGCGCGGCCTCGCCGAAGGGAAGCTCATCGGCCAGCGCTGCCCCAAGTGCGAGAAGGTCTACATCCCGCCGCGCGGCGCTTGCCCGACCGACGGCGTGCCCACCACCGATGAGGTCGAACTGCCCGACACCGGGATCGTGACGACGTTCTGCATCGTCAACGTCCCCTTCCTCGGCCAGCGCCTCAAGCCGCCGTACGTCGCCGCGTACATCCTGCTCGACGGGGCCGACATCGCCTTCCTGCACCTCGTCCTCGGCTGCGACGCCCAGGACGTCAAGATGGGCATGCGCGTGCGCGCCGCGTGGAAACCGCGCGACGAGTGGTGGACGTCGCTGGAGAACATCAGCCACTTCGAGCCGACCGGCGAGCCGGACGCGGCCTACGAAACCTTCGCCCACCACCTGTGAGGTCCTGATGCCAGACGTCGCGATCGCGGGCTTCGCGAAGGCCCCCAACGTCCGCGAGACCCCGGGCACCACCAACGGCGTGGAGATGCTCGTCCCGATCTTCGCCGAGGTCTTCGAGCAGACCGGTTTGTCCAAACAGGACATCGGCTTCTGGTGCTCCGGCTCGTCGGACTACCTGGCCGGACGCGCCTTCTCGTTCATCGCCGCCGTCGACGCGATCGGCGCGTTCCCGCCGATCCACGAGTCGCACGTCGAGATGGACGCCGCCTGGGCGCTCTACGAAGCGTGGCTGAAGATCAAGATGGGCGAGGTCGAGACCGCGCTCGTCTACGGCTTCGGCAAGTCCAGCGCCGGGCAGCTGCGCCGGGTGCTCGCCCTGCAGCTCGACCCGTACGTCGTCACGCCACTGTGGCCCGACTCGGTCTCGATCGCCGGGATCCAGGCCCGGATGGGCCTCGAAGCCGGGCTCTGGTCCGAAAAGGACCTCGCCGAGGTCGCCGCGCGCGGCACGGACAAGGATGTCGCCGAGTTGCTCGACACGCCGTATTACGCGGATCCGCTGCGCCGGCACGACATCGCGCCGATCACCGACGGCGCGGCGGTCGTCATCCTGTCCACTGTGGAGCGAGCGCGCGACATCGTCGACCGGCCCGCCGTGATCACCGGCATCGAGCACCGCGTCGACTCCCCCGTCCTCGGCGCCCGCGACCTCACGCGCAGCCCGTCCACCGAGGCCGCGGCGAGCACCCTGGACCTCGACGGCGCCGACCTCGCCGAGCTGCACGCGCCCTTCACCCACCAGGAACTGATCCTGCGGACGGCGCTGAAGCTCGACGACACCACGAAGATCAACCCGTCGGGCGGGGCGCTGGCCGCCAACCCGATGTTCTCCGCCGGCCTGGCCCGCATCGGCGAGGCGGCGGCCCGGATCCACAGCGGCGAATCCCGCAAGGCCGTGGCGCACGCGACGAGCGGCCCGGTCCTGCAACAGAACCTGGTGACCGTGCTGGAGGCCCGATGACCAAGCAGCTCACCGCCGTGCTCGGCACCGGCCAGACGCACCACCGCGCCAAGCGCCAGGACGTCTCGATGCCGGGCCTGCTGCGCGAGGCGATCGACCGCGCGATGACCGACGCCCAGGTCGGCTGGGCCGACATCGACGCCGTCGTGCTCGGCAAGGCGCCGGACCTGTTCGAGGGCGTCATGATGCCCGAGCTGTTCCTCGCCGACGCACTGGGCGCGACCGGGAAACCGCTGCTGCGCGTGCACACCGCCGGTTCGGTCGGCGGGTCGACGGCGCTGGTCGCCGCCTCGCTGATCCAGTCCGGCGTCCACCGCCGGGTGCTGACCGTGGCGTACGAGAAGCAGTCCGAGTCGAACGCGATGTGGGGCCTGTCGATCCTGCCGCCGTTCCAGATGCCGGTCGGCGCCGGCGCGGGCGGCTACTTCGCCCCGCACGTGCGTTCCTACATCCGCCGTTCGGGCGCGCCCGAGCACGTCGGCGCGATCGTCGCGGCGAAGGACCGCCGCAACGGCGCCCTGAACCCGTACGCGCACCTGCAGCAGGCCGACATCACCGTCGAGTCGGTGCGGAAGTCGCAGATGCTGTGGGACCCGATCCGCTACGACGAGACGTGCCCGTCGTCCGACGGCGCGTGCGCGATGGTGCTCGGCGACGAGGCCGCCGGGGATGCCGTCGAGGGCGGCGCCGCCTGGATCCACGCGACGGCGATGCGCACCGAGCCGACGACGTTCGCCGGCCGCGACCAGGTCAACCCCCAGGCCGGGCGCGACGCCGCGGCCGCGCTGTGGGCCGAGGCCGGGATCAAGGACCCGATGTCCGAAGTGGACGTCGCCGAGATCTACGTGCCCTTCTCGTGGTTCGAGCCGATGTGGCTGGAGAACCTCGGGTTCGCGCCCGAAGGCGAAGGCTGGAAGGTCACCGAGGCCGGCGAGACGGCGATCGGCGGCCGGCTGCCGTGCAACCCGTCCGGCGGGGTGCTCTCGTCCAACCCGATCGGCGCGTCCGGCATGCTCCGCTTCTCCGAAGCCGCGAAACAGGTGATGGGCCGGGCCGGGGACTACCAGGTCGACGGCGCGCGCATCGCGGTCGGGCACGCCTACGGCGGCGGGTCGCAGTACTTCTCGATGTGGGTGGTCGGCGCGCACAAGCCGCGTTGATACGCTCGACCCACCATGCCCAGACTCGCCGACCACGAGCAGCGCCGCCGCCAGATCGCCGAAGCCGTCTGGCGGATCGCCAGCACGCGCGGGCTCGAAGACGTGTCGCTGCGCAAGGTCGCGGCCGAGGCCGGCGTCTCGCTGCGGCTGGTCCAGTACTACTTCGGGACGCGGGACGACCTCCTGCTCGGCGCGCTGGAGATCCTCAACGCCGACGCCGGGGAGAGCATCCGCGCGGAGCTCGGCCCGGAGGAGGACGCGGCGCCGCGCGAGGTGCTGCGGGCCATGCTCGTCGGGATGCTGCCGGTCGGCGACGAGCGCCGCACGCGCTACCTCGTGCACCTCGCCTACTTCGTCCGGTCCCTTTCGGACCCCGGGCTGGCGTCGGCGTTCAGCGCCGCGCCGCCCGAGCTGGAACGGCTGACCGCGGACCTGCTGGCGTGGGGCCGCGACCGCGGGGAGGTCGCGGCGGACCTCGAGCTGATGCCGGAGGCGGAGCTGCTCCTGTCGAGCGTCGACGGCCTGCAGACCAGCATCATCCTGGGCCAGCGCACGCCCGAGGCGGCCATCGCGCTGATCGACCACCAGCTCGACCGGCTGTTCAGCCTCGCGAACGTCGCCACTTGAGCGCCAGCAGCGTCCCGATCACCCCGGTCACGACGCCGACGGTGGCCGGCACCGCGACCGGGGGGTCCACCACGATCACCGGCTCGAGCACGACCGGCGCCGGTGGCTGGACCGGCTTCGGCGGCGCGTCGGAGCCGGTCGCCGTCCACGCCGTGACGTAGACGAGCAGCCGCGCGACGAGCGAGATGAAGAAGATCAGGCCGATGACCGAGCCGAACGCGATACCGGTCGGCGAGTCGCCGATCAGCCGCAGGTAGAAGCCCCCGGCCAGCTTCAGCGCCTCGAACCCGACGGCCAGGGCGATCGCGCCGCGCACCGCGCTGCGCACGCCCACCTTCTGCCGCGGCAACCGCGTGAGCACCCACAGGAACACCAGCCAGTCGGCGACCAGCGCCAGCGGCACGGACGACGCCGACACGAGCTGGTGCCCCCAGCTCGTGTCGTCCAGCCCGGCCAGCCGCAGCAGGTAGCTGCCGAGCGCCGTGCCGGAGATCGTGATCGTGAACGACACCACCAGCGCCGCGCTCAGGCCGATCAGCGCGAGCAGGTCGACGGCGATGAGCCGCAGCAGCGACTGGTCGGACCGGTTCTGCCCCCACAGCGCGGTGAGCGAGTCCCGCAGCGCGTTCATCCAGTTCCAGCCCGAGTAGAGGCCGATGGCCAGGCCGAACAGCCCGACGCTGGTCCGCTGCTCGACGAAGCCGGTGAGCAGGTCGGTGGCCTTGTCGCCGAGCCCGCCGGGCAGCGTGGACACGATCGCGTGCACGAGGGTCTCGCGCAGGGCCGGCTGGCTGGCCAGCACGAACCCGGCGACCGACGACGCGACCATCAGCAGCGGCACCAGCGACAGCAGGCTGAAGTAGGTGATGGACGCGATGTAGTGGTAACCGCCGGCGTCGAGGTAGCGGTCGGCGGCGCGGGCGATGTGGTCCAGCCACCGGTACCGGGCACGGGCCCGGGCCCAGGGGCTCGGGGCCTTCGGGGAACTCTTCACGGACACTGTCTACCCAGCCGGAGGCCACTTAGCGCAGGCAACACGCGGTCGGACCATCAGCTCAGGACGACGAGCTCCGTGCCGTCGTCCACCGGGAGCGCGGCGTCCGTCGTCGCGAAGACCGTGCTGCCGAGGAAGTCGAGCTCGCAGCCGAGGGTGGCGAGGAAGGACGTGTCCGCGGCGTCGCGCCCGGTGGAGATCCGCAGCATGGTCTGCCGCGGCGCGAGGCGGGTGGCGTCGAAGACGTACCAGTGGCCGTCGACCGCGGCCTCGAAGACGGCGTGGAAGTCCATCGGCGACAGCCCGGGCGCGTAGACGCCGACGTAGCGGGCCGGGATGTCGAGGAACCGGCAGAGCGTGACGCAGACGTGCGCGAAGTCGCGGCAGACGCCTTCGCCGGCGAGCAGCGTGTCGATGGCGTCGTCGGTGGGCCGGCTGGAGCCGACCACATAGGACAGTCGTTCGTGGACGTTGCGGACGATGGCGTCCACCTTCGCCTTGGTGTCCTTCGCTTTGATGGCCGCGGGCGGGACGAGCCCGGCGACGCGATCGGAGGGGCAGTACCGGCTCGGCCGGGTGAAGACGGCGACGTCGGCGAGCGTGACCGGCTCGGGTTCGGGGTCGGTCAGCGCGCGTTCGGCGTGGTAGGTGACGCGGTGTTCGCCTTTGGGCAGTGTGAAGACCTCGGCGCGGGTGCCGTGCTCGAACTCGGCGAGCTCGCTGTCCCCGTGCCAGGAAACGGTGAGCTCTTCGGTATCGGCGTGCGCCGCGGAGACCGAGATCGCCGCGCGCCCGGGTTCGGTGACGCGGATCGAGAACTCGACGTCGACGGTCGCTCGCGGGGCCATCGCCTCATGATGTCACCTCGGACGGTCCCGGCACGGTGGAGCGCGCCGGGACCGCCCGCTCAGGCGTAGCGAACCGGGTAGTGCTTGATCCCGTTCAGCCAGCTGGACCGCAGCCGCACCGGGGGCGCGGCCTCGGTGATGGCCGGCATCACGTCCGCGATCGCGTTGAAGATCAAGTCGATCTCCAGGCGGGCCAGGTTCGCGCCGATGCAGTAGTGCGAACCCGTGCCGCCGAAGCCCACGTGCGGGTTGTCCTCGCGGAGGATGTCGAACTTCTCCGGGTCCTCGAACACCTCGTGGTCGAAGTTCGCCGAGCTGTAGAACATCCCGACGCGGTCGCCCTTGCGGATCTGCGCGCCGCCCAGCTCCGTGTCGCGGGTGGCCGTGCGCTGGAACGCGACCACCGGGGTGGCCCAGCGGACGATCTCGTCCGGCGCGGTCTTCGGCCGCTGCTCCTTGAACAGCTCCCACTGGTCCCGGTGGTCCATGAACGCCTTCATGCCGTGGCTGATCGCGTTGCGCGTCGTCTCGTTGCCGGCGACCGCGAGCAGGATGACGAAGAAGCCGAACTCGTCGGAGCCGAGCGCTTCGCCGTCGACGTCGGCGTGGATCAGCTTCGTGACGATGTCGTCCATCGGGCACTTGCGCCGGTCCTCGGCCATGTTCCAGGCGTAGCCGATGAGCTGCGCGGATGCCTCGAGGGGCTCGACCTCGTACTCAGGGTCGTCGTAGGCGACCATCTGGTTCGACCAGTCGAAGATCTTGAGCCGGTCCTCCTGCGGGATGCCGATCAGCTCGGCGATCGCCTGCAGCGGCAGCTCGCAGGCGACGTCGGTGACGAAGTCGCCCGACCCCTTCTTGCGCGCTTCCGAGACGATCCGTTCGGCGCGGTCGCGCAGGGTGTCCTCGAGCTTCGCGATGGACCGCGGGGTGAAGCCCTTCGACACGATCCGCCGCAGCTTCGTGTGCTGCGGGGCGTCCATGTTGAGCAGCACCAGGCGGTTCGCGTTGAGGTTGTCCTCCGTCATGCTCTCGTCGAAGCGGATGATCGCGGTCTTCTCGCTCGACGAGTACAGCGTGCTGTCGCGGGACACCTCCTTGACGTCCGCGTGGCGCGAGACGACCCAGTAGCCGTCGTCGCGGAAGCCCGCGGTGTTGTGCTTCTGGGGGTTCCACCACACGGGGGCGGTTCGCCGGAGCTCGGCGAACTCGTCCACGGGCAGCCGTTGGGCGTAGAGGTCCGGGTCCGTGAAGTCGAAACCGGCGGGGATGAGCGGAGCGGCCACGGTGCCTCCCACGGTTCGCCTTTGAAACACGTTCTAACGGCGATTAGAGCATACGGTGTTAACTTGCGGAAGACCGTTCAGTGAAACCCGTTAACTTGACCGATGAGGCCAGGTGAGCGAGCGCTCACTCGTCGAAGATCAAGATCCGGCCGATCCTGGGGCCGCTTGCCTCAAACGATAACTTGTTCTAGTTTTTGAACTACAGGACAGAGTTTCCCGACGAAAGGGACGACATGGGCGTGCCGGTCATCGTCGAAGCCGTGCGGACCCCGATCGGCAAGCGGGGCGGGCTGCTGGCCGGCCTGCACGCGGCCGAGCTGCTGGGTGCGGCGCACCTGGCCCTCCTCGACCGCGCCGGGATCGACCCCGCGCTGGTCGAGCAGCTGATCGGCGGCTGCGTCACGCAGGCGGGCGAGCAGTCCAACAACGTGACGCGCACGGCGTGGCTGCACGCGGGGCTCCCGGAGACGGCGGGCGCGACGACGATCGACGCCCAGTGCGGCTCGGCGCAGCAGGCGACCCACCTGGTCGCGGGCCTGATCGCGGCCGACGCCATCGAGGTCGGCGTCGCGTGCGGTGTCGAGGCGATGAGCCGGGTGCCGCTGGGCGCCAACCGGGCCGGCGCGTCGCCGCGGCCGTCGTCGTGGTCGATCGACCTGCCCAACCAGTACGGCGCGGCGGAGCGGATCGCGGTCCGGCGCGGGTTGACGCGCGCCGACGTCGACAGTTTCGGTGCCGCCTCCCAGCAGAAGGCCGCGGCGGCGTGGGAAGCGGGACGGTTCGACCGCGAAGTGGTGCCGGTGAAGGCGCCGGTACTGACCGATGGCGAGCCGACGGGCGAGACGCGGCTGGTGAGCCGCGACCAGGGCCTGCGCGAAACGACCGTCGAGGGCCTGGCCAGGCTGAAGCCGGTGGTCGAGGACGGGATCCACACGGCGGGAACGTCGTCGCAGATCTCGGACGGCGCGGCGGCGTTGCTGCTGATGGACTCTTCGCGGGCGTCGGAGCTGGGACTGCGGCCGAGGGCCCGGATCGTGGCGCAGGCGCTGGTGGGCGCGGAGCCGTACTACCACCTGGACGGCCCGATCCGCGCGACCGAGCGAGTGCTGTCCCGGACCGGGATGACGGTGGGTGACGTCGACCTGTTCGAGGTGAACGAGGCGTTCGCTTCGGTGGCGTTGTCGTGGCAGCGGGTTCTTTCCCCGGACGAGTCGCGCGTGAACGTCAACGGCGGCGCGATCGCGCTCGGTCACCCGGTGGGCAGCACGGGCGCCCGGCTGCTGACAACGGCGTTGCACGAGCTGGAGCGCCGCGACGCGGCGACGGCGTTGGTGACGATGTGCGCCGGCGGAGCACTGGCGACGGCGACGGTCATCGAACGGCTCTAGCCCCCGGCTTCCGCGCCGTCCGGCTTGTGCTTGACTTCGGTGCATGATCTCGGAAAGCCGTTGCCCGGTGGAGAACGGTGAGCTCCTGGTCCGCCGCGGCGGCGAGGGTCCGGCGCTGCTGCTCATCGCGGGCGGCACCGGATCGGGCGACTCCTACCGCGCGCTGGCGAAGCCGCTGTACGCGGACTACACGGTGATCACGTACGACCGGCGCGGCCACTTCGGCAGCACGGATGCGACGACGGGCCCGGTCCCGGTGTCGTTGCAGGCGGACGACGCGCGAGCGGTGCTGGACCACATCGGCCTCGGCCCGGCGATGGTGTTCGGCACGAGCGCGGGCGCGCTGATCGGGCTGGACCTGGTGGCCCGGTTCCCTTCGAGCGTGACGACGTTGGTGGCGCACGAACCCCCGGCGGTCCACCTGATGCCGGACGCGGGCGCGTGGCTGGAGGCGGCGGCGGAGCAGGTCCGCCTGGCCCGGTCGGGCGAGCTGATGACGGCGGTGACCCGCTTCGCCGACGCGATCGCCGGTGCGGCGCTGCCGGATCTGCCGAACATGCGGCTGCCCCATGAGGCCGACTGGATCCGGTTGTTCGACCGGGAGCTGACGGAGTTCTTCGACTACCTGCCGGATTTGCGAGCGTTGCGCAAGGCGAGCACGGAGATCGTGCCGGTGGCCGGTGAGGGCAGCCGGGGGCGGTACCACTACCAGCCGGCGAAGATTTTGGCCTTGGAGCTGGGGTTGCCGTTCACGGAGATGCCGGGGGCTCACCTCGCTCCGCAGCGGAACCCGGGGAAGTTCGCGGCTGCGTTGAAGGATCTGCTGAGCCCGGAGCTGTAAGGAAAAGGGGTGCGCCGTGTGGTCACCGGATGAGCTGATCCTCCTGGACGCGGCCCGGGAGCTGGAGATCGCCGTCGAGCGCGCCGACGGCTGCTCGCGGCGATGGACGCCGATCTGGGTCGTGTGCGCCGGCGGGCAGGCGTACGTGCGGACCTGGTACCGGCGGGACACCGGCTGGTTCGGGGAAGCTTTGCGGTCCCGCCGGGCCCGGATCCGCGTACCGGGCTTGGAAGCCGACGTCACCATCGAAGACCTCGGCGCTCAGGTCACCTCGGACATCGACGCCGCCTACCGCAGCAAGTACACCGGCGGCGGCACCGACGCCATGGTGACGGCCGAGGCCGCGGCGACCACCTTGCGGCTCGACCCGCGCTAGCCCGGACTCTTGGTCAGACCACCCGGACCCCGTCCTTCCACACCTCCCGGATGTTCCCGGCCAACCCCGGAAAGTCGTACGGATCCCCAGCCACCACGACCAAGTCCGCCCGCAACCCCGCCTCCAGCCGTCCCAGCTCGCCGTCCAATCCCATCAACCGCGCAGCCGACGACGTAGTCGCCTCCAAAACGTCCCCCGGGGTCATCCCGCAAGCCGCCATCAACGCCAGCTCCTCCAGGTTCGTCCCGTGCGGCCCGACCCCGCTGTCGGTCCCCATCGCGATCCGGACCCCCGCCGCATACGCGCGACGCACCGAATCGCGGTGCACCTCCACCACTTCACGCGCCTTCGCCACCACCGCGGTGGGCAAGTCCACCCCCGCGTCCGCCGCGCGCACGACGTTCACCGGGGCGATCAACGTCGGGACCAGCCACGTCCCGTGGCCCAGCATCAGCTCGATCGCCTCGTCGTCCAGGTAGATCCCGTGCTCGATCGACCGCACCCCGGCCCGGACCGCGTTCTTGATGCCCGCCGCGCCCTGGGCGTGGGCCATCACCGGGCGGCCCTGGGCCGCCGCCTCCGCCACCAGGACCTCCAACTCCTCCGGTGTGTACTGCGAGTGGCGCGGGTCGTCGCGCGGGGACAGCACTCCGCCCGTCGTGCACACCTTCAGCACGTCCGCGCCCGCTCGTAACAGCGTCCTCGCCACGCGGCGCATCTCTTCGGGGCCGTCGGCCGTCGCGTCCGGGCGGCCCGGGTGCGGGACCAGCAGCGGGACGCACAGACCCGAGGGGTTCCAGCTGTCGCCGTGGCCGCCCGTCTGGCTGATCAGCCCGATCGAAATCTGCAGCCGCGGCCCCGGGATCAGGCCGTCGTCCACCGCTTGCTTGATGCCGAGGTCCGCGCCCGACGCGTCGCGGACCGTCGTGATGCCCAGCCCGAGCGTCGCCCAGAGGTTCCGCGCCGCTTCGTAGAACTGGTACGAGAACGGCTTCTGCACGCGCGCCAGCAGCCCGATGTCCGACACCGTCACGTGCACGTGGCAGTCGAACAGCCCCGGCAGCAGCACCGCGCCCGCACAGTCGACGCCCTCGTCGCCGTCCAGGTCCGTGCCGACGTCGACGATCCGGCCGTGCTCGACCACGACGTCGGCCGGCGCCGGGTCCGCGCCCGTGCCGTCGAACACCGAGCCGCCGGTGAAAACCGTGCGCGTCACGCCGCCTCCACGAGAGAAGTCCGTCGCGGCGCCACCACCGCGGCCGCGGCGAGGACGACGACGTTGACGCCGAGCCCGACCAGGCCCACGTTGACCGTGCCGACGAGATGAGTGTCCACAAAGGTCAGCCAGACGACCACCAGCTCGCCCGCGATCAGCCCGGCGAACACCGGGCCCTTGCCGACCGGCACCCGCTTCAAGAAGCCCAGCAGGTTGGCCGGGGCCAGCTGGACCGACCCCGAATAGGTGAGCAACAGCAGGTTGGCCAGCAGGTCCGGCCGGAAGATGCCGAGCACGAGGGCAAGAGTACTCGCGAGCACAACCGTGCCGTGGTTGATCCAGAACTGCTTGCGGCCACTGCGGACGCGGACTATGTTGCGCGCCACCAGCGACGAGATGCCGATCAGGATCCCGGCCGCCGGAACCATCGCGGTGGCCGTCGCGGCGACCACGACGACGCCGGTCACCCACTCCGGCAACGCGTCCTTCGACAGCGTCAGCAATACGCCGTTCGGATCACTCCCCTTGGGCACCACGATGATCGCCGCGAAGCCGATCAGCATCGGCAGCAACAGCGAAAGCTCGTACACCGGCATCCAGGTGTAGTTGCGCCGCAGCACCTTCGGGTCGCGCGCGGACATCAGCGCCGGCCAGGAGTGCGGCAGCGTCATCAGCCCGACGCCGATCGCGCTGACCAGCATGCTCGTCACGAACCACACGTGGTCGTTCGCTCCACTGTGGACGATCAGCTTCTCCGGGTGCAGCTGCTCGATCTTGTGGAACACCCCGCCGATCCCGCCGGCGAAGTGCGTCGGCACGGCGATGATCAGCACCACCAGCGCGACCAGCATGATCCCGTCCTTGAAGTAGGACGTCGCCGCGACGCCGCGCAGCCCGGCCCACAGCACGAACGCGACCACCAGCACGCTGCCGGTGACCATGCTCAGCGTGCCGGACGCGCTGTCACCGGTGACCAGCCGGACGATCAGGCCGAGCCCCGTGATCTGCAACTGCAGGTACGGCAGCACGAAGATCACGCCCAGCACCGCCGACAGCGTTCCGAGCGCCCGGCTGGCGTAGCGGTCCTCGAGGAAGTCGCCCTGGGTGAGGTAGCCGCGCTCCTTGCCCATCGTCCAGAGCCGTTTCGCGAGGAAGAACAGCACGACGTAGGCGATCGGCACGTACGGCAGCGCGTACATCGCCGCGACGCCGCCGGAGAACGCGAGGCCGGCCATGCCGAGGAAGGTGAAGGTGGTGAACACCTCGCCCGCCTGCAGGAACCACATGGTGAGCGCGCCGAAGCGGCGGCCGCCGACGGTCCACTCGGCCAGGTCGGCGACGGGCTTGCGCCGGCCGAGGAAGCCGAGGACGCCGATCAGGACGATGCCCACCAGGGTGAAGGTGAGGATCACGACTCGTCCTCCCGCCCGCGCATCAGGCGCTCGGACAGCAGCAAAGCCGGGGTGAACATGAGGCACCAGAACGCGCCCCAGACGATCATCCGCGGCAGCCCGAGCCACAGCCCGGTCGTGTTGACGAAGGGCAGGAACGGCATCAGGACCAGCGCGACGACGGGGAGCACCGGGGGCCAGTGGTAGCTGCGCACGCGCGTCACCCCGCCAGGAGCCCGAGCCGGCGGACGGCGAGCTCGGCCAGCAGCGCGGCGCCGTCACCGAGGACGCTGTCGTCGAAGCGGGCGCGCGGCGAATGGTTGTCCGGCGCGGATTCCGGGTCCGTCGGGCAGGCGCCGAGGAACAGGTACGCGCCGGGAACGCGTTCGAGCACGCGGGAGAAGTCCTCCGAGCCGGTGATCGGATCGGCCATCTCGGTGAACCGCTCTTCGCCGAAGACGTCACGGATCGTGTCGGCGACGAAGTCGTACGCCGCGGCGTCGTTGACCGTCGCCGGGTACTCCGGCTCGTAGGCGACTTCGATGTCGAGGCCGTGCGCCTGGGCGATGCCGCGGCAGACCTGGACGGCGCGCTCCCCCACCCGGGCCGCGACCTCCGGCGAGAACGACCGCAGCGTCGCCTCGAACTTCGCGTCGTCCGGGATGATGTTGCGCCGGGTGCCGGCGTGGAACTGGCCGACCGTGATCACCACGGGGTCGAAGACGTCGAAGGTGCGCGTCACCATCGTCTGCAGCGCGGTCACCATCTCGCAGGCCGCGGGGATCGGGTCGCGCGCGTCGTGCGGCGACGAGCCGTGGCCGCCGTCGCCGAGCACGCGGACTTCGAGGGCACCCGAGGCCGCCATCAGCGTGCCGGGCCGGGCGACGAAGTGACCCTTCGCGTAACTGGCGGCCGAAACGTGCAGACCGTACGCGGCGTCGACGTGCTTGCCGGACGCCGTCAGGACGCCTTCCTCGATCATGTGACCGGCGCCGTCCCAGCCTTCTTCGCCGGGCTGGAACATGAAGACGACGTCGCCGGCGAGTTCGTCGCGGCGGGCGGCGAGCAGGCGGGCCGCGCCGACCAGGCCCGCGGTGTGCAGGTCGTGGCCGCAGGCGTGCATGGCGCCGTCGTGCGTCGAGCTGAACTCCTCGCCGCTGGCTTCGGTCACCGGGAGCGCGTCCATGTCGCCGCGTAGCAAGACGGTTCCGCCGGGTTTGCCGCCGCGGAGGACTCCCGTGATCGACGAGAGGTTCTTGCCGAGGCTGAGTTCGAGCGGCAGGCCGTCCAGAGCGGTGAGCACCCGCTCCTGGGTGCGCGGGAGGTGCAGGCCGATCTCGGGGACGCGGTGCAGGTCGCGGCGCAGGGCGACCAGGTCGGGGAGCAGGTCAGCGGCCTCGGAGCGCAGGGTCATCCGCAGATCATGCAAGTGTCGAGCACAATGGCCGCAGAAATTCCCCGAAACCACCGCTGCGAGAGCCGATGAGCGAAGAATCCGCCATGTTGACCGAGCAAGATCTCAAACTGGTCGACGCGCTGCAGGCGGCGCCGCGGGCGTCGTGGTCGACGCTCGGTCGCGCGCTCGGCCTGGGCGCGGTGACCGCCGCCCGGCACTGGGACACGCTGGTCGAGCGCGGCGACGCGTGGCTGACCGCGTACGTCGGCGGCGAGCTGAGCGCGCGGCTGACCTTGGCGTTCGTCGAAATCGACTGCGCGCCCGGGACCGCGCTGTCCGTGGCGGCCGCGCTGGCCGCGGACCCGCACGTGGCGACCGTCGAGTACGTGGCCGGGCCGTGCGACCTGCTCGCCCACGTCGTCGCGCCGTCCCTGCGCGAACTGGGCGCGCACGTGCTCGACCGGGTGGCGGCGGTGCCCGGGGTGGCGCGGGTGCGGACGGTGCTGTCCCCGCGGATGTTCACCGAAGGCAGCCGGTGGCGGGTGCGGGCGATCTCGCCGGGGCAACGGGAGGCACTGTCGGCGAAGCCGGCGAAGAACCGCGCGCCGCTGCGGTTCGACGACGCGGACCGCGCGCTGATCCTGGCCCTCGGGGTGGACGCGCGGGCGTCGGCGGCTTCCTTGGCGGCCGAACTCGGCGTCGGCGCGACGACGGTCCGACGCCGCCTGGACGCGTTGCTGGCCCGGGGCGCGATCCGCGTCCGGTGCGAGATCGCCCGGTCGGCGTCGCCGGCGCCGGTCACGGTGACGCTGTGGCTGCGCGTGCCGCCGGACAAGCTGGAGACGACCGCACGGTCGCTGGCGATGCTGCCCGAGGTGCGGATGTGCGCGGCGCTGACCGGAGCGGCGAACCTGATGCTGGTGGTGTGGCTGCCTTCGCAGCCCGACACCCTGGGGCTGGAGGCGGTGCTCGCGGCGAAGCTGCCGTGGCTGGAGGTGGTCGCCCGGGCGGTGACGCTGCGGAACGTGAAGCTGATGGGCCGGCTGCTCGACGCGGCGGGGCGCGGGGTGGCCCGGGTGCCGCTGGACTTCTGGGCCGCGGTCCCCGTGCCGGAGCACGGGGACCGCAGCGTGGGCCGGTCCGGGGGATGAGGGGGGTGAGGTGGAGGGAAGCATCCACCGGACCGGGGTCTGCGGGGCCGGCTTCGAGTGCCGGGCTTCGGGGGGCTGCCGTGTAGTGAATGACTCATTCATGTCGCGTGGTGACATGAATGAGTCATTCATGTCGGCCCGCGCGGTGCCGCTCTTCGGTGAGCAGGTTTCACGCGACGGCTCCGGCCCGGTGACCGAGGGGCGGGCGCCGGGCCGGGAAGTCCGGGGCGGATCCCGCGTGATCGAGAGCGAATCTCTTGTGGCCGGCGGGTTCGGCTCGAAGGGAGGAGTTCCGGCGCGGTGGACTCGGGGGGTGAGGTGGAGGGAAGAACGTCCACCGGCCGGAACTCGCGGGGCGGGACTGCTCCCGCCTTCTTCCTCCTTCGCTGATCCGGCGAACCGGATCGGTGGGGGGTGCGGAATCCCGGCCCGGGGGACTTGGGGGGTGAGGTGGAGGGAAGCGTCCACCCGGGCCGGGGCTCGGGGCGCGGGACGGGGGTCCCGCGGTTCTTACGGGGTGGTGCGACCGGCCCGGCGGACTGGGGGGTGAGGTGGAGGGAAGTGTCCGCCGGGCCGGGGTTCGTGGGGCGGGTCAGTACCCGCCGGTCGTGGGGGTCGCGGTGGCCGGCCGGCGCGACGGGTCCACCTTGCAGCCACTGGGTTCCACGGCGTACCAGGTGTTCGCGGCGCCGTGGCCGGTCGCCTCGCCGGGCGCGCCGTCCTTGGCGTAGGTGTACACCGGCCAGCCGCCGACCGTCACCTGGTTGCGGCCGTCGGCTCGGGTCAGCCGGCCGACCAAGCCGGTGTCGATGGCCGGGGCGACGGTGATCCGGCCGTCCACCAGCAGCGGCGGCCACGTCTTCGCGCACGTGCCGTCGCAAGTGGACTGTCCGGAACCCTGGCCGTCCTTCGTGAACAGGTAGAGCGTGCGGCCGGCCTGGTCGGTCAGGACCGGGCCGAGGCCGTCGATGTCGGTGGCGCCGAGGGTGGTCGGGGCGCTTGCCTCGGCCTTCTCCCCCGCCGGCGTGATCGCCGCCCAGTCCGCGCTGACGTTCTGGCCGAGCGCGACGCCGGCACCGGTGTCCTTGGCGTAGGTGTACACCGGCCAGCCGGCGACGGTCACCTGCTTGCGGCCGTCCGGCCGGGTGACCAGGCCGACGAGCTGCGCGTCCACCCCCGCCGCGAGCGCCGGGGAATCCGAAAGCAGCGGCGGCCACGCCTGCGCGCAGGTGTCGGCGCAGGCGGCCCGGGACGGCTTCGCGGAATCCTTGGTGTAGCGGTAGAGCGTGTGGCCCGCGGCGTCGGTGAGGACCGCGCCGAGACCCTCCACTGTGGACGTCACCAGCTGGGCCTGCACCCCGGAGCTCGCCTGAACCGTGCTCGCCGAGAGCTGCTGCCGCGCGGCCGGCTGGACCGCACCGGACGTGGCGTACGGGTTGGTCCCGCACGCCGCGACCAGCGCGAGACCGGCGACGGCGACCACGGCGGCGGCACTCGGACGAGCACGGTTCATCGGACGTTCTCCCTCCTGGTGCGCAGTGGCCTGACTGGCGAAGCTATTCCGCGCAGGCCTTCCCGGAGTTGATGCAGTTGACCAGGCGGCCCATGATCTTGCGGTTCATCACGTTCGCGAAGTCGTCGTGGTCGGACCGCGGGTTGTGCTTCTCCTGGGCGAAGGCGTCCACTTTGTACTGACCCTTCTGCTGGACGTCCTGCGGGATGTCGTAGACCAGCGTCACCTGCAGCTGCGGCACGTTCTTGAAGCCCTGCGGGCACTTGCCCTGCTGGTTCGCGAACACGATGTGCGTGCGGTGGTTGGCGCTGTCGGTGTTCTTGCCGTCCCAGCAGTTCGGGAAGGCGTGGATGCGCTCCACCTTGCTGCCGGCCGGGCAGATCGGGTAGAGGTCGGTCAGCCGGTCCTCGAACCCGGTGCAGGTCCAGCTGGGCCGGGCGTTCGCCGGGCCGTTGGTGCTCTGCTTGGCGTCACCGTAGAGCACGCGCAGGCCGAGCGGCATCGCGACGACGTTCTGCGCGCCGCCGCCGATGAACTTCAGCGTCGCGGACTCCGGTTCGATGATCTCGCCGTCGTTGTCGCCGACTTCTTCGTTCTCGCCCTGCGGTCCGCCGAGCTCCTCGGCCGGGGGCGCCGCGGCGCTGCTGCTCTGGTTCTGGCCGCCGTTCTGGCCACCGTTGTTCTTTCCGCCGCGACGACGGTCCTGGGCCTGCTGCTGGTCCTGCTGGTTCTGACCGTCCTGCTGGGCGTTCTGGTCCTGGCCGTCCTGCTGCTGGGCGTTCTGGTCGCCGCCGCGGCCCGCGCCGCCACCGGTGTTGCGCCGCTTCTGCTGCCGGCCGTCCTGGTCCTGGCCGTTCTGGTCCTGCGCGTTCTGGTCCTGCGCGTTCTGGTCCTGCTGGTCCTGGTTCTGGGCGTCCTGGTCCTGGGCGTCCTGCTGGTCCTGCTGACCCTGACCGGCGTCTTCCGCGTCCTGGGCGTCCTTGGCGCTCTGGTCCTGCTGGACGTCGCCGGTCTTGCCCTGCTGCTTCTGCTGGGCCTGCTGGTTCTCGCTCTCGTTGGCCGCGTCGTCTTCGCGGTCGATGCGGATCACGGGCCAGAAGTACGCCGACTTGTCACCGTTCTTGCAGGTGGTGTCGCCGGCGAGGAGGCTCTTGAGGTTGGAGTCGGCGTCGGTGGTCACGTTGCCGACGTAGTCGTGCAGGTGCTGGGCACCGTTCTTGATCCCGGGCTGCGCGATGAAGTTGTCCGGGTTGTGGTGCGCGCCGTCCGCGTTCGTTCCACAGTCGACGGTGAAGGAACCCTGCGCGCCCTTCTTCTGCAGGGCCGCGTTGACGTTGTTGCCGGCGGGGACCTTGTTGATGTCGATGAAGAACGACGGGTCGGCGGGGTCCGCGCTGGCCTCGCCCGTGCGGCCCGCGGTGACCGCGACGGCGAGTGCGCCGACGGCGATCGCCAGGCCGATCGCGCCCATGGCGATCTTGGTACGGCGGGCGACGCGATGCTTGCCCGTCACGGGGGACCGAGAATTCCGGGCCATAGACTAGTTCACCTCGTTCGTTATTCCGGGCACGCCGATTACCGCGGTGCCCGGGCAAGAACTACCGTTGGTTTGCGGTCGAGATCGCACGGAACCCGCGGGGATGCTCTGGTTCCGGCTGTCGGGATGCATCGGGGGATGCATTGGGGGATACGGACGCCGGCGCGGCGAGGTTCAAAAGCGACCAGCCCGTTATCTGTTCGTTATCAAGCGGAACGCAACCGCGCATCATTAACCCTGGTCACGGCTTCGCAGCCGGAAAAAGATGTCATGAACGAGTCGTTCAGCGCGCCGGACGTCATGAAAGACTCGTTCATGACGTGAACCACCGGCCGCGCGGGATCCGTGGTTCAGACCAAGGGAGAAAAGTCAGCGCTGCACGACGACGAGCACTGTGCCGTCGTCGCCGCGGACCTCGAAGCGGCTGATCTGCTCCACCGCGAGCGAAGTGGAACCCTGCAGCCGCAACGGGTCCGGTGAGCCGGGGATGCCGAACCCCTTGGGCGGCACCGACCAGCCGGACACGACGCGGTCGTCGCCGGTCGTCGAGATGGCGACCAGCTGGCACTTGAGCGGTCCGACGATCCCGCGCAGCTCGAGGTCGACGCGGCTGCCCCACTCCACCGGGGACACCGTGACGACGGCGCTCACGGCCGACCCGCCGCTGCCGCGGCCGTAGGTCTGGCCGCCGCCGGGCTGGCTCGGCGCGCCCGCGGACGGTGGCGGCACGGACGTCGCCAGGACGCTCGTCGCCGGCGGAGGCTGCTTGCTGGTGGGCGCGGCGAGCGACGCGGGCGGGACGGCGTCGGCCGGGCGGACCGCGAGGGTCACCAGCGGGCCAGCGATCACCGCGGCGGCGGCCGCGGCGCCGGCGAGGATGCCGATCCGCTTGCGCCGGCGGCGCTTGACGGCCGCCTCTTCCATCAGGCCGCGCAGCACGCGGGGCCCGGGCGCGAGGGTGCGCGGGCCGGGCGCCGGCATCGGCGGCTCCGGCCAGCTGCGCTTGACGAGGTCGAGGACGTCCGGCAGCTGGTAGAGCTCGATCAGGTCGAGCTGGCAGTGCGGGCAGTTCATCAGGTGGGCTTCGAACTGGGTGCTCTCGGCCTCGCTGAGGACGCCGAGCACGTACGCGGCGACGTCGGTGTGTGCGGACCCGGCCACCCTCAGTTCACCCCCGCTCCCGCAGGGCCCGGCGCAGGGCGCGGACGGCGTGGTGGATGCGGGACTTGATGGTGCCCGGCGGCACGCCGAGGGTCGCCGCGACCTCGTTCACGGTGCGATCGCGCAGGTAGGTCTGCTGGATGGCTTCCCGTTGCTCGGGCGAAAGGCCCTGCAGCGCTTCGTAGACGATCATCGCGGCGAGCGTCCGGTCCGACTCGTCGGACACCGCGATCGCGTCGGACTCGATCTCCTCGAGCTCCTGGGGGCGGACACTGCGGCTGCGCCAGCCGTCGATGACGGTGCGCCGGGCGACGGTGAACAACCACGCGCGCAGCATCTCCGGCTGGCGGTCGAGCTTGTCCGCGTTCCGCCACGCCTTGATCAGGGTCTCCTGCACGACGTCTTCGGCCCACTGCCGGTCGTGGCCGGTCAGCCGCAGCGCGAACGCCATGAGGGACCCGCCGAACTCCTGGTAGAGCGCCTTCGCCAAGTCATCGGAGGCGTCGTTGGGCTCGACAACGACTTCCTGATCTTGAACGGGTCTCAGCGCTCGAGTGTGCCGTCCCACGCGGGACATCCTGGTGCCCCGAACGGCCCACGTCCAGTACCAAACGGTCCCGAAACTTTTTTGAACCGTTTCCGGACCGTGTCCGTATCCCCTACCGAAGACCCCGACAAGGCGTTGTCCCCCGCAACGCTCCGCATCCACTCCGGACCGAATGTCCACTGTGGATCCTTCGCGCGCATTTTCGCCTCACCCCAGGCTACTGCGCGTAGTCATGCCCTCGGAGGAGCAGTGATACGCATTCCCCGTACGGTGGTCCCCGCCGCCGTGTGCCTCACCGCACTCGCCCTGCTCACCGCCTGTACCGCCGGCGCGGCCACCACCTCGGGCGGTTACGCCGCCGGTGGCGGTGCCGGGATGCAGATGCCCGGTATGCAGCAGCAGGCCCCGATCATCGCGATGCCGCAACCGATCACGGCCAACCCGAACGACCCGATGAAGAGCCAGCTCAGGGGCGCGAAGACGTTCGACCTCGGCCTGATGCTCGTCGACGGGACCGGCTACACGATCTACCGCTACGACCGCGACTCCACGAACCCGCCCCGCTCGAACTGCAACGACGCGTGCGCGACCAAGTGGATCCCGGTCAAGGCCGGTGGCCCCGCGCCGATCGACGTCGACCAGTCGCTGATCGGCCAGCTCACCCGCGACGACGGCACCCAGCAGGCCACCCTCGCCGGCTGGCCGCTCTACCACTTCGCCGGCGACAGCGAACCGGCCGACACGTCCGGCCAGGGCGCGGACCAGGCCTGGTACCCGATCGCGCCGGACGGCACCAAGATCACGCTGACCCAGGACCAGTGGAGGGAAAATGCTTTCGGCCTCTGAGCTCGTGGGGCTCGAGACCCCCGTCGAGCGTTCCCGCCCGCTGGTCCGGATCCTGTTCGTGCTGGTCGCGGTGCTGACGCTGCTCGCGTCGGTGTCCCCGGCCTCGATCGCCCAGACCACCGCGGTCTCCCCCGAAGACGCCGTGCTGCTCACCAAGGTCCGCCAGGCGGGCCTGTGGGAGATGCCCTCGGGCATGATGGCGATGCAGAAGGGCAGCCCGAAGGTCCAGGCGGTCGGCTTCGCGATCATGATGGACCACGGCCGCCTCGACGTCGGCACGCGTGCGCTGTCGCAGAAGCTGAACTCGCCGGTGCCCGACCAGCCCTCGGCCGAACAGATGGGCTGGCTGGCCGAAGAGATGGCCGCGCCTCCCGGGCCCTCGTTCGACAGCGTCTTCGCCAACCGGCTGCGCGCGGCGCACGGCCAGGTCTTCGCCATCCTCGCGCAGCTGCGCGCCGGGACCCGCAACGACGACGTGCGGGCCTTCGCGACCGTCGGCAACCAGGCCGTCATGCGGCACATGACGATGCTCGAGAGCACCGGCATGGTCGACTACACCGCGCTGCCGACGCCGGCCGTCTCCACCACCGCCGCACCCGTCGGGCAGCCGCTCGGCCTCGACACGTCCCAGATCGCCGTGGTGGGAGCGCTGTTCCTGCTGGTCGGCGGCGGCCTCTTCTACGTGCTGCGCCAGATCAAGGGCAACCGCGGCCGCGCCCGGGCGTCCCGCCGGCCGGCCACCGTCAGAACCGGGGGTAGCCATGGTTGAGACCTGGCACGACGCGACGATCTTCCTCACCCAGCAGTTCCAGCCGAAGACGGACCCGGCGGCCCGCGGCCTCGCGGCCTTCGCCGCCCGGGCGTCCTACGCGGCGATGATGCTGACGCTCACCTGGGGCGTGCTCACCGCCACCGGCTGGGTGCGCTCGGTCACCGGACGCAAGGCGCTGCGCAGCTCGCACATGGTGCTCGCCACCGGGACGCTGATCTTCGGCGGCATCCACGCGCTGGGCTTCTTCTACCTGACGATCCAGCCGTACAGCCTCCAGTACCTCTTCCTCCCCTTCCTGTCGGGCCAGGAGACCCGGCACAGCATCGGCATCGTCGGCTTCGAGGTCATGCTCGCCATCGCGCTCACCGCCGGCCTGCAGCGGTTCACCTCCTACCGCCGCTGGCTGTGGCTGCACCGCTGCGCGTACCCGGCGGTCGCGCTGACCGCGCTGCACGCGTGGTTCGGCTCGATCGCCAACGGCCACCTCGCGGTCGTCTGGCTGGGCGGCATCACGCTGCTCATCCCGGCGGTCACGGTGTCGCTGCTGCGCTTCATGCCCGCGCGGACCCTCGAACGCATCGGCCTCGTGGAAGAGCAGGTGGCCTGACATGCCCTTCCGCCTGCCCGGAAACGGGCCCCGGATCAGCGTCGACAACGACCGGTGCGAGCTCTACGGCATCTGCGCCATGGAAGCGCCGGACGTGTTCGACCTCGGCCAGGACGGCCGGCTGCGCTTCCACACGCGGCTGCTCGACGAAACCACCATGGAACAGGCGAAGATGGCCGCCCGCTGCTGCCCGATGCAGGCGGTCGTGATGAGAGGGGACCTCGATGGCTGACGGCGACCGGATCGTCATCGTCGGCGCGGGCGTCGCCGGGCTGCGTGCCGCGGAACGCCTGCGCGAACAGAACTTCGACGGCGAGATCGTCCTGATCGGCGACGAAGCTCGCCGGCCCTACCACCGGCCGATGGTCTCCAAGGCACTGGTGATGGGCACCGAACGGCCCAGCGACGTAGGCCTTTCGCACTACCTGCCGGACCTCGACGTGCACTGGCGCCTCGGCGCGCGGGTCACGCACCTCGACACGACAGAGCGGGTCGTGCACCTGCCCGGCGGCGAGTCCCTCTGGTACGACGGCCTGATCGCCGCGACCGGCGTCTACCCGCGGCACCTGCCCGGTTCCCCGCGGCACGACCCGCGGGTGCGGATCCTGCGCACGGTCGAGGATTCGATGGCCGTGCGGCGCTGCCTGCACGCCAGCAAGAAGCCGGCCGTCGTGATCGGCGCCGGCCTGATCGGCAACGAGTTCGCGGCGAGCATGCGGCACATCGGCCGGGACGTCACCCTGGTCGGGCACGCGAAAGCGCCGCTGCACCGCTTCGGCGACCGCGTCTCGAGCGGCATCGTCGAGGCGCACCACGAGCACCGCGCGAAGCTGGCGATGAAGAGCGAAGTGCGGCACTGGATCAGCACGAAGGACACCGTCGGGCTGCACCTGACGAACAACCAGCTGCTGGTCGCCAGCGTCGTCGTGCTCGCCATCGGCAGCGTCCCGTCGGTCGACTGGATGCGCGGCTCCGGCCTCGACATCAGCGACGGCGTGCTCTGCGACGCGAAGCTGTTCGCCGAGGGCGCCTCCGACGTCGTCATCGCCGGCGACATCGCGCGCTGGCCGAACCTGCGGTTCGACGAGACCCCGCGGCGGGTCGAGCACTGGATCAACGCCGTCGAATCGGCCCGGCACGCGGCGGACAACCTCCTGATGGGCCAGTCCAGCGCCAAGCCGTTCACCCCGCTCCCCCGCGCGTGGTCGACGCTGTACGACACGCGGCTGCAGATGTGCGGGATGCCGTCGCTGGCCGAGGACACGGTGTCCCTGGCCGACGGCATCACCGGCTTCATCCGCGACGGCCAGCTCGTCGGCATCTCCGCGTGGGACAAGCCGCGGGCGATGCTCGACTGGATGGCCGAGCTCGACCGCCGGCTCCCCGCGCCCGACTACGTCCCGGAGCCGGAACCCGCTCCCGCCCCGGAGGTCGCGGAGATCCCCACGGTCGAACCGGCGATCGCCGCGCTGGCGGCCGACGTGCCGACGGAGTTCGACAGCGGCTTCGACCACCAGGCCTTCGAGCGCGAGTTCGAGAGCGAGTTCGCCAACGACATCCCCACGACGGCGTTCCCCGCGCTGGCGGCCCCGCCCACCACGGCGTTCGCCGCGCAGCCCGGGGCCGCGGCGCCGCCGACCATGGCCATCCCGATGGGGAGATAGTGAAAGCCGGGACGTGGCTGCGCGCGGCGGCCATCGTCCCTTCGCCGGTCACCACGCCCCCTCCGCGGCTGGGCGGTGTGGTGACCGGCCCCCTCCGACACCCGAGGCTCCGCCTCGGGCCGGGGGCTCCGCCACCCGGAACCCCCGAACAGCAGTGACATCCGAGGCTCCGCCTCGGGCCGGGGGCTCCGCCACCCGCAACCCCCGAACAGCAGTGACCGCCGAGGCTCCGCCTCGGGCCGGGGGCTCCGCCACCCGCAACCCCCGAACAGCAGTGACCGCCGAGGCTCCGCCTCGGGCCGGGGGCTCCGCCACCCGCAACCCCCGAACAGCAGTGACCGCCGAGGCTCCGCCTCGGGCCGGGGGCTCCGCCACCCGGAACCCCCGAACAGCAGTGACATCCGAGGCTCCGCCTCGGGCCGGGGGCTCCGCCACCCGGAACCCCCGAACAGCAAGAACGTCCCCCTGCCCGCCTCGCGTTTTGCGAGCCAAGCGTCCGGCGGGCCAGGAGAGGGCCATCCCGAGGGAACCCGACGCCCCCGGGGTGGCCTTCTTCCGGCGCACCGGGCGGGGGCCCGGGGTCGAGCGCCGCGGCGGTCTCGCACCGCCACGGCGTGCACGTCCGTACCGGCCCTTCCCGGGGGAAGGGTATGCCGCCGGGAAGGGCCGGTACGGGCGAAAGTCGGGTTCGGGGTTGCACCGGCGAAGGCCGTCTCGAGGGAAACGGGAGCCCTCGAGACGGCCTTCACCTCGTCCGCCGCCAGGACTCCCCCACGACCAGCGCGCCGAGCACCAGGACCACCACGCCGACCACGCGCAGCCCGGCGTCCGCGCCGGCGACGAACGCGGTGACGGCGTCGGGTCCGCGGCCGGCCGCGGACATGACCGTGCCGATGACGGCGACGCCGAGCGCGCTGCCGAACTCGCGGGTGGTGGCCTGCAGCCCGGTGCCGACGCCCGCCTGCTCGGGCGGCAGCGAACCGGTGATGACGCCCGACAGCGTGGGCAGCGCCAGGGTCACGCCGACCCCGGTCAGCACGAGCCACGCCGCGTAAGCCGCGTACGGCGTCTGAGCGTCGCTTGTGGACAGTCCGAGCAGGCCGCCGCCGACGAACGCGAAGGCGAGCGCGACCGTGGCGTCCAGGCCGATGCGCCGGGTCAGCAGGCCGACGTGGCGGCCGCCGAGGATGATCGGCACCGTGAGCGGGACGATGCCGAGCCCGGTCCCCAGCACCCCGAACCCCTTCGCGTACTGCAGGAACGACGCGTTGACGTAGAACAGCGCGAACATGCCGAAGAAGACCGTCGTCAGGCCGAGGCAGGCGCTGCGCAGGCCCGGGATCCGGAACAGCCGCGGGTCCAGCAGCGGGTGCTCGGCTTTCAGCTCCCGCAGCGTCCAGGCGGCGAACAGCGCGGCGGCGCCGGCGAACCCGGTCACGACGACCGCGCTCCCCCAGCCCGCCTCCGGGCCCTCGACGATCCCGACGAGCAGAGCGACCGACGCGCCGACGAGCAGCAGCGCGGCCCAGGGGTCGAGCCTGCGGTCGTGGCGCGACGACACCGGCGCGGTGCGCGCCACCAGAGCGGCTTCCGCGAGCGCGATCGGCACGGCGGCGGCGAACAGCCAGCGCCACGACCCGGCCGTGAGGACCAGCCCGCCGCCGACGTTGCCGAGGACGCCGCCGATCCCGGTCATCGACGCCCAGACAGCGATGGTCGAGGCCTTCTTCTCCGGCGGGACCGCGTGGAGCAGGACGGCCAGCGAGTTGGGCAGCACGGCGGCGGCCCCGACGCCGGTGAGCGCGCGGCCGGCGAGCAGGAGGACGACGTCCGGCGCGAGCGCCGACAGCAGCGCGCCCGCGGCGAACAGCCCGAGCCCGGCCAGCAGGACGCCCTTGCGGCCGTACCGGTCGCCCGCGGCGCCGCCGGGGATCACCAGGCAGGCGAACACGATGACGTAGGTGTCGACGATCCAGACCAGCGTGGCCGCCGAGGGGTGCAGCGCGCTCGCGGCGAGCATCGGGACGGCGAGGTTGACGGCCGCGACCATGCCGACGACGAGCGCGACGCAGGCGCACATCAGCGTCAGCAGGCCGGTGGTTCGTTGCTTGAGGTGCATACGGCCGACGGTATGGACCAGCGGTCGTGTCGCGCCACGCAACTTCGACAAAGATGAGTTGCGTACGCTGCAACCATGGCGGACCAGCTGGACCTGAACCTGCTGCGGGTGTTCGACGCGCTGCTGCGGGAAGGGAGCGTGACGGCGGCGGCCGAGCGTCTCCACCTGTCGATCCCGGCGGCCAGCCGCGCGCTCGGCCGGCTGCGGCGGGCGATGGGCGACCCGATCCTGGTGCGCGCCGGGCGCGGGATGGCGCCGACGCCGTTCGCGCTCCGGACGGCACCGCGGGTGCGGTCGCTGCTGGAGGAGGCGGCGTCGCTGGTCAACGTGGACTTCTCGGTCGCCGGCCTCGAGCGCACGTTCACGATCCGCATCAACGACGGCGTGGCGGCGACCCTGGCGACGGCGGCGGTCGAGGCCACGGCGGCGGTCGCCCCGGGCATCACGCTGCGTTTCGTCGCGGAGGGAACGGAGAGCACGGAGGCCCTGCGGGACGGGTCGGTCGACCTCGACATCGGCGCGGGCGACTCCCCGGCGCCGGACATCCGGACGGCGGTGCTGTACCGCGAACGGCTGGTCGGCGTCGTCCGCGCGGGCAGCCCGCTGGGCCGCGGCCGCCGTCCGACGCTGGCGCAACTGTGCCGCCACCCGCACGTGTCGGCATCCCGCCGAGGCCGGGCGCGGGGACCGCTGGACGACGTCTTGGCGGCGGCGGGCCTGCAGCGTCACGTGGCGGCGGTGGTGCCGACGTCCGCGCTGGCGTTGCTGCTGGTGGCGTCGAGCGCGCACGTCGGGCTGGTGCCGGAACGGCTGGCCGAGCAGCACGGCCCGGCACTGGGCCTGCGGTGGTTCCCGATCCCGGCCGAGCTGCCGGAGGTGGAGGTGAGCCTGTTCTGGCACGCGCGCCTCGACGCGGACCCGGCCCAGCGCTGGCTGCGCGACACGATCCGCGACGCGCTCGGCTGACGGACCGCCGAAGCGTCCCGCGGAAGCCGTCCGGTGTGGCACGATTGGCCCGGTGAGCAGCACGTCCGCCTCCGAGCAGTACCTGCGCGACCTCGCGCTGCTGCGCCGCGTCAAGGACCGCATCGACCGGGAGTACGCGCAGCCGCTCGACGTGGAGGCGCTCGCCAAGGGCGTGAGCATGTCCGCCGGGCACCTCAGCCGCCAGTTCCGCAAGGCCTACGGAGAGTCACCGTATTCGTACCTCATGACGCGGCGGATCGAACGCGCGATGGCGCTGCTGCGCAAGGGCGAGCTGAGCGTCACCGAGGTGTGCTTCACCGTCGGGTTCTCGTCGCTGGGCACCTTCAGCACCCGGTTCGCCGAGCTGGTCGGCGTGCCGCCGAGCGTCTACCGCGAAGAGCAGGCCCAGGCGACCTTGGGCATGCCGCCGTGCGTGGCCAAACAGGTCACCAGACCGATCAGGAATCGAGAAGCGCGGCCCTCGGCCGCCACCTAGGGTGACGACCATGGACGTCACCATTCACTCGAGCTTCCTCCCGCACACCGACCCGGAAGCCTCCCTCGCCTTCTACCGCGACCTGCTCGGCTTCGAGGTCCGGATGAACGTCAAGTACGGCGACATGGCCTGGATCACCGTGGGCCCGCCGAACCAGCCCGACACCGCGATCGTGCTGGCGCCGGCGACCGCGACGCCCGGCCTCACCGACGACGAGCGCCGCACCATCAACGAGATGATGGCCAAGGGCACCTACGCCGGCATCAACCTCGCCACCAAGGACCTCGACGCCCTCTTCGCGAAGCTCGAAGCGGGCAACGCCGAGGTCGTCCAGGAGCCGGTCGAGCAGCCCTACGGCGTCCGCGACTGCTCCTTCCGCGACCCCGCCGGGAACCTCCTGCGCATCCAGGAGCTCCGCTGACCGAGGTCGCGGCCCGCTCCTACCGCCAGGTCCTGGGTGACCGGCGCGTGGGCGGGCTGCTGCTGGGGGACCTGCTGGCCAACGTCGGCACCGGGATGATCATCGTCGCGATGCCCGTGCAGACGCTGTCGCTGCACGGGAACGTCCCGAAGGCGATCGCGATCGGGCTGGTCGAGGCCGCGCCGTTCGTGCTGTCGACCGTCCTCGCGCTGGCCATCGGGCTGGGCCGGGTGCGCGTCCCGCCGCGCACCCTGCTGGTCGCCGACTGCGTGCTGCGGTCGCTCACCTTCGCCGCGCTCGGCGTCCTGGCCGTCACCGGCCGGCTCACGCTGCCCGTCCTGATCTTCGGGCTGCTCTTCGGCGCGACGTTCAAGCTGGCCGGGTCGAGCGGCCGCCGGCTCCTGGCGACGTCGGCGGCGGGCGAGGCCGGGCAGTTCTCGGTCAACGGCCTGCTCGGCCTGAACACCACGTTCGCGCTCTACATCGCCGGGCCGGTGCTGGGCGGGCTGGTCGTGGCGACGGCGGGCGCGGGCTACGCGCTCTTCTTCGACGCGGCCGGCGCGCTGGTCCTGCTGGCGGCCACGCTGCTGTTCGTGCCTCGCGCGACCGAGGGACCCGATGCCCTGCGCGAGCCGAAGACGTCCGGCTGGCGGATCCTGCGGCGCCGCCCGGTGGCCGCGCGGCTGCTGGTCGTCGAGTTCTTCTTCAACTTCCTCTACATGCCCATCGAAGTGGCGCTCCCGCTGTACGTGAGCGAGACGCTGCACGCCGGCGCGTCCGGCCTCGGGCTGCTGTGGGGCGCGCTCGGGGTCGGCGCGTTCGTCGGCGCCGCGCTGGTCAGCCGGCTGCGGAACCTGCCGCAGCGGCCGCTGCTGGTCGCGATCATCGGGCTGTGGGCGCTGTGCCCGATCGCGCTCGCGTTCGCCGGGAACCTGACGCTCGCGCTGGTCGTCTTCGGCCTGGGCGGCCTGGTGTACGCGCCGTTCACGCCGGTCGCCTACAGCTTCCTGCAGTCCGGCCTCGCCCCCGGCGAACAACAACAGGTCGTCACGTTGTGGACGACCGGCGCCACCGTGGCCGCGCCGCTGGGCCTGGCCCTCGGCGGACCGTTGATCGAACTGGCCGGCAGCACCGGCGGGCTCGTGCTGTCCGGGGTGCTGACCCTGCTGCTGCTCCCGATCGCGGCCCGGGCGGTCCTCGGCCGCACCACGGAAAGGGAACCGACATGTGCCTCAGCCTGACCGCCGCCGCGCGCGAGCACTTCCGCGAACTGGCGCTGCTGCGCCGCGTCCGCGACCGCATCGACCGCGAGCAGTCCCTCGACGTCGAGGTGCTCGCCCACAGCGCGGGCATGACGGCCGAGCAGTTCCTCAGCCGCTTCCGGGACGCCTTCGGGCAGCCCCCGCACGCCTACCAGCGGGCCGCCCGGGCGGCCCGCACGCTCACCTTCGACCGAGTCCTGGAGCCCCGATGACCAAGCACGTCGCCGACAGCCACGACCTGATCCGCGTCCACGGCGCGCGCGTGAACAACCTCAAGGACGTCCACGTCGAACTGCCGAAAAGACGGCTGACCGTGTTCACCGGGGTCTCCGGCTCCGGCAAGAGCTCGCTGGTGTTCAGCACGATCGCCGCGGAGTCGCAGCGGCTGATCAACGAGACCTACAGCACCTTCGTGCAGGGGTTCATGCCGACGCTGGCCCGGCCCGACGTCGACGTGCTCGACGGGATCACCACCGCGATCATCGTCGACCAGGAGCGGATGGGCGCCAACCCGCACTCCACGGTCGGCACGGCCACCGACGCGAACGCGATGCTGCGCATCCTCTTCAGCCGGCTCGGGCAGCCGTACATCGGTTCGCCGCAAGCGTTCTCGTTCAACGTCGCTTCGATCAGCGGCGCCGGCGCGGTCACCATCGAGAAGGCCGGGCGGCAGATCAAGGAGCGGCGCAGCTTCAGCATCACCGGCGGCATGTGCCCGCGCTGCGAGGGCCGCGGCAAGGTCAACGACATCGACCTGACCGCGCTGTTCGACGAGAACAAGTCGCTCAACGAAGGCGCGATCACGATCCCGGGCTACAGCATGGAAGGCTGGTACGGCCGCATCTTCCGCGGCTCCGGCTTCTTCGACCCGGACAAGCCGATCAAGAAGTACACCAAGAAGCAGTTCAACGACCTGGTGTACAAGGAGCCGACCAAGATCAAGGTCGAGGGCATCAACCTGACGTACTCGGGGCTCGTGCCGGCGATCCAGAAGTCCTTCCTCTCCAAGGACGTCGACGCGATGCAGCCGCACATCCGCGCGTTCGTCGAGCGGGCCGTCACGTTCACGACGTGCCCGGACTGCGACGGCACGCGGCTGTCCGAGGAGGCCCGGTCGTCGAAGATCGACGGGATCAGCATCGCCGACGCGTGCGCGATGCAGATCAGCGACCTCGCCGCGTGGGTGGGGAAGCTGGCCGAGCCGTCGGTCGCGCCGTTGCTGGAAGCGTTGCGGCGCACGCTCGACTCGTTCGTCGAGATCGGCCTCGGCTACCTCTCGCTCGACCGTCCATCCGGGACGCTTTCGGGCGGGGAAGCCCAGCGCACCAAGATGATCCGGCACCTGGGGTCGTCGCTCACCGACGTCACCTACGTCTTCGACGAGCCGACGATCGGCCTGCACCCGCACGACATCCGGCGCATGAACGACCTGCTGCTGCAGCTGCGGGACAAGGGCAACACGGTGCTGGTCGTCGAGCACAAGCCGGAGGCGATCGCGATCGCCGACCACGTCGTCGACCTCGGCCCGCACGCCGGTTCGGCCGGCGGCGAAGTCGTGTTCGAGGGCACGGTGGCCGGTCTGCGCAAGAGCAGGACGCTGACCGGGCGGCACCTGGACGACCGGGCGGCGCTGAAGTCGTCGGTGCGCTCGCCGTCGGGCTTCCTGGAGGTGCGAGGTGCTACGACGCACAACCTGAAGGACGTCGACGTCGACATCCCGCTCGGCGTGCTGGTCGTCGTGACCGGGGTGGCGGGCTCGGGCAAGAGCTCCCTGATCCACGGCTCGGTGTCCGGCAGCGAGGGTGTCGTGACGGTCGACCAGACCGGGATCCGCGGTTCGCGCCGCAGCAACCCGGCGACGTACACGGGCTTGCTGGAGCCGATCCGCAAGGCGTTCGCCAAGGCCAACGGCGTCAAGCCGGCGCTGTTCAGCGCGAACTCCGAGGGCGCGTGCCCGAACTGCAACGGCGCGGGCGTCGTCTACACCGACCTCGGGATCATGGCCGGCACGGCGACGCCGTGCGAGGTGTGCGAGGGCAAGCGGTTCAACGCGGAGGTGCTGGAGTACACCTTCGGCGGCCGGGACATCAGCGAGGTGCTCGGGATGTCGGTGGCTTCGGCGAAGGAGTTCTTCTCTTCCGGCGACGCCGCACTGCCGGCGGCGCACAAGATCCTGACGCACCTGTCCGACGTCGGCCTGGGCTACCTGACGCTCGGCCAGCCGCTCACGACGTTGTCGGGCGGCGAGCGGCAGCGCATCAAGCTGGCGACGCACATGGCGGAGAAGGGCGGGGTGTACGTCCTCGACGAGCCGACGGCCGGTTTGCACCTGGCCGACGTGGAGCAGCTGCTGGGCCTGCTGGATCGGCTGGTGGAGGCGGGCAAGTCGGTGATCGTCATCGAGCACCACCAGGCGGTGATGGCCCACGCGGACTGGATCATCGACCTGGGCCCGGGCGCGGGTCACGACGGTGGCCGGGTGGTCTTCGAGGGGACGCCGGCGGAGTTGGTGAAGGCGCGGAAGAAGACGCTGACCGGCGAGCACCTCGCGGAGTACATCGGCTGACGCTCAAGCGCCCCAATGTGGCCTTCGGTGCGTGAGACGCACCGAAGGCCGCCTTGGGTGCGTGAGACGCAACCAAGGCCACATTGGGGCGCTCCATACCAGAAGGCGGGGTAGGGCGGGCCCCCCGAAATTGCCTGGTGCCGTCCGGGTTCCGGCGAAGGCCCCTACCGCGAAGACTCGGGTGGGTGACCACGACAGAGATCAGCACCGGCAGCGACTTCGCCCGGCTGAGCCACCGCATCTCCGCCGCCGGCCTGATGGTGCGGCGGCCCGGCTACTACACCGCCCGGTTCGCCGTCGTCGGCGGGTTGTTCGCGGCCGGCTGGGTGGCCTTCGCGCTGCTCGGGAACTCGTGGTGGCAGCTGGCCGTCGCCGCGTTCCAGGCCGTCATGTTCGCGCAGATCGCCCTGCTCTCGCACGACCTCGCGCACAAGCAGGTCTTCCGGCGCCGGCGGCCCACCGAGATCGCCGGGATGCTCGCCGGCAACCTCGGGATCGGGATGAGCTACGGCTGGTGGATGGACAAGCACACCCGCCACCACGCCAACCCGAACCACGAGGAGCTCGACCCGGACGTCGATCCCGACATCCTCGTGTGGTCGAAGGACCAGGCCCGCAACGCGAGCGGCGTCGCGCGGTTCATCGGGCGCTACCAGGCCTTCCTCTTCTTCCCGCTGCTGACGCTCGAAGGACTCAACCTGCACGTGTCGGGGATCCGCGCGGTGCGCAAGCCGGGCCTGCGCCGCCGCGGTGTCGAAGCCGCGTTGCTCGCCACGCACGTCGTCGTGTACCTCACCGCGTTGTTCACCGTGCTCTCCCCCGGTATGGCGCTGCTGTTCTTCGCCGTCCACCAAGGACTCTGGGGTGTCTACATGGGATCGATCTTCGCGCCGAACCACAAGGGCATGCCGACGCTGACCGGGCGCCCCGAGCTCGACTTCCTCCGCAAGCAGGTCCTCACGTCCCGCAACGTCCGCGGCGGCGTCGTCACCGACGTGGCCCTCGGCGGCCTCAACTACCAGATCGAGCACCACCTGTTCCCGAGCATGCCATCGCGGCACCTGCGGCTGGCGCAGCCGATCGTCCAGGGCTACTGCGCCGAGCTGGGCATTCCCTACCTGCAGACGAGCCTCGTCGAGTCCTACCGGCAGGCCCTCACCCACCTGCATGAAGCTGGGGCGCCTCTCAGGAACCGTTCGTAGACTCGATCCCATGAGGAAGACGATCGCGGCGTTGAAGGACCTGCCGGCGGCGTTCGGCGCGAAGGCCACCGGCGCGCGGGCCGAGCGGGTCCGCACCTCGCCGCAGTTCGACGGCAAGGTGTTCCGCAACGCCGCGCCCCGGCACCCGATGACCGCGGCGGCGATGCGGACCATCTTCCGCGAGATGTTCTTCGGCGAGCACCGCGAGCTGCGCAAACCCGTCGGGGCGGTGCCGCTGGTCGCGTCGGCGCCGGTCGAGGCGGCGGAGGGCCTGCACCTGACCTGGTACGGCCACGCGTCGGCGCTGGTCGAACTGGACGGCGCCCGCGTGCTCCTCGACCCCGTGTGGAGCGACCGCGTGTCCCCGGCGGCGTTCGCCGGCCCCCGGCGGCTGCACGAGCCGCCGGTCCCGCTCTCCGGCCTCGGCCGGGTCGACGCGGTCGTGATCTCGCACGACCACTACGACCACCTGGACCTGGCCACGGTCCGCGAGCTGGTGACGTCGTCGGAAGCGCCGTTCCTGGTCCCGCTCGGGGTCGGCGCGCACCTGGAACGCTGGCACGTCCCGGCCGGCCGGATCATCGAGCTGGACTGGCACGAAGAAGCGACGGTCGCGGGTGTCCGGTTCGTGGCGACCCCGGCCCAGCACTTCTCCGGCCGCGGCATCACGAACGACGACACGCTGTGGACCTCGTGGGTGCTGCTGGGCCCGGAGCACCGCGTGTTCTACAGCGGGGACACGGGTTACTTCGACGGGTTCGCCGCGATCGGGGAAGCGCACGGCCCGTTCGACGCGGCCCTGATCCAGATCGGCGCGTACGCCCCGCACTGGCCGGACATCCACATGACGCCGGAGGAAGGCGTCGCGGCAGGGCTCGACGTCCGGGCGAAGCTGCTGGTCCCGGTGCACTGGGCGACGTTCCAGCTGGCGATGCACCCGTGGGGCGAGCCGGCGGACCGGGTGTGGCGCGAGGCGAAGGCGGCGGACCTGCCGCTGGCGATCCCCCGCCCGGGCGAGCGCATCGACGTGACCGCGCCCCCGGCGGTCGACGGCTGGTGGCAGGCGCTGTGAAGCTGAAGCTCGACCTCCACGACCTCTACAACCGTGGCGGCGAGATCGACCGGGCGCTCAAAGCGATCATCGACGAGGCCGTCGCCAAGAAGGCGCCGCTGGTCGAGATCATCCCCGGCAAGGGGTCGGGTCAGCTGAAGAAGCGCGTGCTGCGGTTCCTCGAGCGCAAGGACGTCAAGGCGCTCTACCACCGCGTCGAAAAGGACAAGGACAACTTCGGCAGGGTGTTCGTGCACTTCCGCTGGAAGTGACTCAGAACCGGCTGTCGTGGCGGGCTTGGGCCCAGGCGCGGTCCCACGCCGACGCGTGGACGCGGCTCACCGCGAACCGGCCGATTCCGTACAAACCCGCCAGCGAGCCCGTGATCGCCACCCACAGCAGGATCGCCGCGAAGATGCCGTCGGCCACCGACGTCGACGGCGAGAGCGGCTCGTTCGTCAGCTCGCCGCGCTGGTCCAGCCACACCGTGACGTGCGTGCCCGCCGGGCTGCCCGCGTCCGCCAGGACGTCGCCCGTGTGGCGGGCTCCGCGCGCGTCGAACCAGGCTGCCTGGACCGTCGTCTGGTCGGCCGGCGCGCCCGCGCCGTCGGTGCTGTACGGCTGGTTGGGCGCCGCGGCCAGGGACACCGCCGTCGCCGGGTGGCGGGTCGTGCGTTCCTGCTCGGCGCGGGCGGTCTGCGCGGCGTAGGTCTCGGAGCCGAACGCCGCCGCGAACGGCAACGCCAGCAGTGCGCCGGCGAAGACCAGCACCAGCAGGGCGGCCTCGACGCGGTCGCCGAACCTGGTCAGCGGGTTGCGGCCGGGGTGCAACCGGCGCCGGAACCGGGCGATCCGTCCGCTGGGCCCACGCATGCGCGACACACTCCTCCCAGAAAAACTTCAACTAGGTAACAGTGTGCGCTCAGGGGCTCGACTTTCTCTCGTAAATGGGATGCGGCCCACCTGTGAAACCCTCCACAACCACCCGGTCGCGCTAACTCGCCGCGATCGCCGACGACAGCGCGTGAGCGATCTGCGGCCCGCAAACGTCCGTGTGGCCGCGGACGAACCGGTCGGCCCGCAAATTGTGCGGAACGCCCGGCCGCCACTCGTATGTCCCGCTCACCGGCAACAGCTCCGCCGGGACGGTCTCGGCGGTCCGCTGCGCGCCGGTGCGGCCGATCGCGCCGTAGCTGCCGGACTCGGCTCCGGCGATCCGCGCCGCGATCGCGAACGCCACGTCGACGGCGACGTCGCGCGCGGAGTGCGTGACGAGGATCGGCCCGGTCACGACGCGCTCGGCCAGGACCCGGCGGAACGCGCCCGCGAAGGCGTCGTGCGAGAACGCTGCCTGCAGCAGGGTCAGCGTGGCCACGGACCCGGCCGGGCACGCGTTCGCGGCCGCCGTGACGAGCCGGCCGCCGAAGCTGTGGCCGACGAGGTGGAGCTTCGACCCGGCACAATCGGCCAGCAGCGGCGCGAGACCGCGGACGCCGACTTCGCCCGCGCGGGCTTTCATCTCGTAGTAGGCGAGGAAGTCGAGCAGATGCGCGGCCGCGTCGGCGCCGAGGCGGTCCATCACCGTGCCGCCGGGGAGCGTGAACAGCTGCGCCGACGCGTCTTCGTGGTCGTCCGCGCCCCGGGCGGCGGCCGACAGCAGCGCGGCGGCGAAGGCGGTGCGCGCGGTCGCGCGGGCGGTCAGCGCCGGGACGAGGTCGGCCGCGGCGTCGATGGTCAGCCGCTGCTCGGGCACCAGGTCCCGCAGCAGGTCCAGCCGCTCCGCCACCCCGCCCTCGGCGAGCTTGCGCGACGGCCACAGCACGCAGGCCAACGCGATCCGCCGGCCCGGCAGTCCGCCCGAAACCGCGCGCAGCGACCCCGCCAGCGCGGAATAGAGCAGCCGCGCGACGAGGTGGTCGTCGTTCCAGCCGTGGGTCAGGACGACGAGGTCGGTGACCGCCGGGTCGGCCGCGAGCGCCCGCACGGCCGCGCCGCGGTCGCCGACGAGCTCGCCGGTCCGGTCGAACTCCACCTCGGCGGCCGGGAAACCGGACAGCTGCACTGCGGTCCTCCTCGGGCGACGACTCCCGGGAAGTCGCCCACGGCCCCGCAGCCGTTACGTCAGAGCCAGTCGTCCGGGCGCGGCCACGGCATCAGCGCCGACAGCGCGTCCTTCGCCGGTTCGGTGACCGCGTACCGGCCGCGGTGGAACAGCAGCGGCCGCGCGTCCGACGGCGCGCCCAACGCGGTCACGCGGCCGATCACGACGTAGTGGTCGCCGGCCTCGTGGACCGCCTCCAGCGCGCAGTCGATCCAGGTCAACGCGCCGTCGAGCAGCGGTGCCCCGGACGGCGCCGGCGTCCAGCCGACCCGGGCGAACTTGTCCTCGCCGCGGGCGCCGAACACCGCGCTGACCTCCTGCTGGTCCTCGGCCAGCACGTTGACCGCGAACCGGCCCGCCGCGGCCAGCACCGGCCAGGTCCGGGACGTGCGGGCCGGGCAGAACAGCACCAGCGGCGGGTCCAGCGACAACGCGGCGAACGACTGGCAGGCGAACCCGGCGAGCGTGTCGCCGTGCCGGCCGGTGACCACCGTGACACCCGTGCAGAAGTGCCCGAGGACACTGCGGAAGCCGGCTTGGTCGACCGCCACCGCGGTCATGCGCCCGGGGGCCGCGCGCCGACCGAGAAGTCGTGGCCCCACAAGGAAACCGCGGTGCTTTCGCGGGCGATCCAGTTGTCGTCGTCGACCTGCCGGCCTTCGCAGCCGAACTCGACGTCGAAGCCGCCGGGGGTCTTCATGTAGAACGACAGCATCAGGTCGTTGACGTGCCGGCCGAGGGTGGCCGACATCGGCACCTTGCGCCGGATCGCGCGGTCGAGGCACAGGCCGACGTCGTCGGTGTTCTCCACCTCGACCATCAGGTGCACGATCCCGGACGGCGTCGGCATCGGCAGGAACGCCAGGCTGTGGTGACGCGGGTTGCAGCCGAAGAAGCGCAGCCACGCGGGCGGCCCGTCGGCGGGCCGGCCGAGCATCTGCGGCGGCAGGCGCATCGAGTCGCGCAGCCGGAAACCGAGGACGTCCCGGTAGAACCGCAGCGACGCCTCGTCGTCCTTTGTAGACAAAACCACATGGCCGAGACCCTGCTCGCCGGTGACGAACTTGTGGCCGTACGGGCTCACCACGCGCCGGTGCTGCAACGCGACGCCGTGGAACACCTCCTGGGTGTTGCCGGACGGGTCGTCGAAGCTGATCAGCTCGTCGACGCGGCGGTCGGCCAGCTCTTCCGGCGTGCCTTCCTTGTACGGTACCGAAGCACTGTCCAACCGCGACCGGATCTCGGCGAGCTCGCCGGCGTTGGCCGCCTCCCAGCCGGTGGTCGCCAGCCGGTCGGCCGGTCCCGGCGTGATGACCAGCCGCGCCGGGAAGTCGTCCATGCGCAGGTAAAGCGCGTCGGGATTCGTACCGCTGCCTTCGACCATGCCGAGCACCTTGAGCCCGTACTCGCGCCACGCCGCCATGTCGGTGGCTTCGATGCGGAGGTAGCCCAGTGACCGGATGCCCATCAGGAACTCCCGAGGAAGTCGAGGGCCAGCCGGTTGAACTCGTCGAACTTCTCCAGCTGGGCCCAGTGCCCGCAGCCGCCGAACACGTGCAGCTGCGCGCGCGGAATCGTCTTGAGCGCCACGAGCGCGCCGTCCAGGGGGTTGACGCGGTCCTCGCGGCCCCAGATCAGGAGCACGCGCTGGCGCAGCCGGTGGGCTTCGCGCCAGAGCATGCCTTCTTCGTAGGTTTCGGGGTGGGCGAACGACTTCCCCATCGCCCGCATCGCGGCGAGGGACTCCGGGGTGTTCGCCGCGGCGAAGCGTTCGTCGATCAGCTCGTCGGTGATCAGCGCCTGGTCGTGGACCATGATGCGCAGGAACGCTTCCATCCGCTCCCGGCTCGGTTTCGCGCCGAACTTGCCGAGGTTCTTGACGCCCTCGGTCGGGTCGGGCGCGAAGAGGTTGACGCTCAGCCCGCCCGGGCCCATCAGCACCAGCCGGCCGGCGCGTTTGCCGTGGTTCAACGCGAACCGGACCGCCGCGCCGCCACCGAGGGAGTTGCCGACGAAGTGGGCGCGCTCGATGCCGAGCGTGTCCATCAGGCCGGCGACGGCGTCCGCGCTGTGCCTGAAGTACTGCGGGTGTTCGGTCGGCTTGTCCGACCGGCCGAAGCCGGGCTGGTCGACGGCGATCGTCCGGTAGTGCTTGGCGAACTCCGGCAGGTTGCGGCCGAAGTTGCTCCACGCCGACGCGCCGGGCCCGCCGCCGTGCAGCAGGATGACCGTCTCGGCGTGTTCCGCACCGGCTTCGTGGTAGTGCAGTTTCAGCGAACCGGCCTGGACGTACTTGCCTTCGGGAGCAGCCATCAGTACATCGCGTTCTCGACGGGGAGCCCGAAGACCCCGGTGCCGAACATGACGTACGCGCGCTCGGCGTCGTTGGCCGCGTGGACCCGGCCGGCGTGCGCGTCGCGCCAGAAGCGCTGGATCGGGGTGCCGCGCTGGATCGCGCGACCGCCGGAGTTCTCGAAGAGCCGGTCGATCGCGGCGATCGCGCGTTCGGTGCCGCGGACCTGGTCACGCCGCACGCGCAGGCGCAGATCGGAGGGCAGCCGTTCCTCGCGCTTGGCCAGTTCGTACAGCTCGTCGATGTTGCGGGTCAGCTGCAGCCAAGCGGCGTCGATCTCGCTGGCCGCCTCGGCGATCCGGACCTTGGCGAACGGGTCCTCTTTGGACTGTTCACCGGCGTACGCGGCCCGCACGCGCTTGCGCTGGTGCTCGACGTGCGCGTCGTAGGCGCCTTGGGCCATGCCGATGATCGGCGCGGTGATCGTGGACGGGTGCACCGAGCCGTACGGCAACCGGTACAGCGGACCGGGGTTGACGGCCTGGCCCGGCACCTTGCACTTCGACGTCGCGATGAAGCTCAGCGCCCGGTGCTGCGGCACGAAGACGTCCTCCACGACGATGTCGTTCGAACCGGTACCGCGCAGGCCGACGGTGTCCCAGACGTCCACGATGGTGTAGTCCGCGATGGGCAGCAGGTACGTGCAGAAGTCGACCGGTTTGCCGTCCTTGAACGCGGGTCCCCCGAGCAGCACCCACGTGCAGTGGCCGGAGCCGGAGGAGAAGCTCCAGCGGCCGGACAGCCGGTAGCCGCCGTCGACGACCTCCGCCTTGCCCATCGGCGCGTACGACGAAGAGATCCGCACGTCCTCGTCCTCACCCCAGACCTCTTGCTGGGCCTGGGCGTCGAACAGCGCGACGTGCCACGGGTGGACGCCGAGGATGGAGGCGACCCAGCCGGTGGACCCGCACGCGCTCGCGATCAGCTTGACCGCGGTGTAGAAGCTCACCGGGTCGGATTCGAGCCCGCCGAACGGCTTCGGCTGCAGCATCTTGAAGAACCCGGTCTCCTGCAGGGCCTTGACGGACTCCTCGGGCACGTTCCGCGCGTCCTCGGTGTCCTGGGCCCGTTCCCGCAGGACCGGCAGGAGGTCCCGGACCCCGGCGATCACCTGCTCGCTCATGCGCACTCCTTCTGTCTCTGCGCCAAGACTAGAACACGTTCTCGTTTTTGTCGAGAACGCCCTGCGCCAGGGCACTGTTGATCCCTGCCCTGCGGCCGGAAAACACGCAGTCGGCCAGGGACAACCCGCTCACGTAGGACCTGGAACAGATTCCCACCGCGGTGCGGCCGGCGGCGTACAGCCCCGCGATCGGCTCCCCCGCCGTGCTCCGCACCGCGCCGGTGTCCTCGTCGACGACCAGGCCACCGAGGGTCAGCATCGGCGTGGGATACCCCAGGTTGGGCCGGACCGAGATGTCGATGAGCGAGAACGGCGGGTGCTCGAGCCGCCGGCGGAACTCGTCGGGCTTGCCGACCGGATCCGAAGCGCCGTGATAAGCCTCGACGCTCGCGCGCAGTCCCCGCGGATCGACGCCGGCCTTGCGCGCGGCCTCCTCGACCGTCGCGCCGATCACGCGGCCGCGTCGCAGCAGGTAGCGCAGCTGGAGCCATTGGAACCACTGGCTTTGCTTCCGGCCGTCCCGCCGGGCCTCCGCGACGATCGGCGCGTCGACGAGCAGCCAGCCCTTGCTCTCGTGCTCTTCGATGAGCTTCTCGCCGACGGCGGCGCCGTACCGGGACTCGTCGATGACCCGCCGGCCACCCGCGTCGACGATGATCCCGCCGAGGAACGCGCTGGGCGGCGTCACGAACCGCCACGCGGAGACGCGGCCCAGCTCGCCGGTCGCACCCCCGGCCTCGACACCGAGCCGGATGCCCGACCCGTTGTCGGCGGACGTGCCGAGCGCGAGCCCGCCGCGGTACCGCGGCGCGTGCTCGCGCACCATCTCGCGGTTCGCGATGAACCCCCCGGCGGCGAGCACGACCCCGCGCCGGGCGGTGATCCGCAGCTCACGTCCGTGCGCGCGCTCGAAGCGTTCGACGCGCCGGTGCAGCGACTTGCGCAACGAGGGCACGTAGATCCCCGGTTTCGCGGCGTACTGCGCGAAGCGCTGGTGCCGCGCCCGCACCCGTGCGGGGGCGTCGCTCAGCGAGTCGGCGACGAGCCCGGTGACGCGGCCGTCCTCTTGCACCAGGCTCCGGACGTGCGTCTGCGTCAGCACCCGGATCCCGCGCTCGCGCACCGCCTCTTTCAGGCGGTTCATCAGCATCTTTCCCGAGGTTCCGGGCCCCTTGACCCGGTGCCCGCGAGGGGCGGGCTTCGCCGCGTCGCGGAACCCGCCCGCGGCCTCGCTGCCGGAGTAGTACAGGTAGTGGTCGTCGCTGGGGTACGACGTCTTGTACGGGCAGAGGCTGCCTTCGAACGGCACGCCGTTGCCCTCCAGCCAGGTGATCATCTCGCGGCTGCCCTCGCAGAACCGCCGGAGCGTCGCCTCGGAGACGACGTCCCCGGCCTCGAGCCGCAGGTAGGCGTACATCGCGTCGACGGAGTCGTCGACGCCCGCGTCGAGCTGCTGGGCGGTACCGCCGCCCGCGTAGACCACGCCGCCGCTGACCGCGCTCGCGCCGCCACCGGCGAACCGTTCGACGATGATGACCTCGGCGCCCGCGTCGGCCGCTTCGAGGGCGGCGCAGGCGCCGGCCGCCCCGAACCCCACGATGACCACGTCCGCGAAGAGCTCGTCCATGGTCGCTACCCTAGAACTGAAACACGTTCTCGTCTATGGTGACGGAAGCGGCTCCCAACTGGATACTCATTTCGTGGAACACGTTATAGGTAGGGTGCAATGACGGAGCAGTTCGACGTCGTCGTGGTCGGCAGTGGCGCCGCCGGGATGACCGCCGCGCTGGCCGCAGCGAAAGCCGGTCTGAGCGTCGTCGTCCTGGAGAAGGCGGCCTGCTTCGGCGGCTCGACCGCCCGCTCCGGCGGCGGGGTCTGGCTGCCGGGCAACCACGCGCTGCGCGCCGCCGGGATCGACGAACCCCCCGAGCGGGCGCGCGAGTACCTGGCCTCGATCGTCGGCGACGTCGTCCCGGCCGTCCGGCGCGACACCTTCCTCGACCACGGCCCCGAAGTCCTGAAGTTCGTCTGCGACCACACGCCGCTGAAGTTCCGGTGGGTCCGCGACTACAGCGACTACCACCCCGAGGCGCCCGGCGGGCGGCCCGGCGGCCGGTCGGTCGAGCCGATGGCCTTCGACGGCAAGCTGCTCGGCGCCGAGCTGGCCCACCTCGAACCGCCGTACAGCGCTCCCCCGCTCGGCGTGCCGATCACCCAGGCCGACTACCGCTGGCTGAGCCTCCTCGCGCGGCACCCGCGCGGCGCCGTCCGGATGCTGTCGCTCGGCGTCCAGTGGCTCGTCGGGAAGCTCCGCGGGCAGCGGCTGCTGAGCATGGGGCAAGCGCTTGCGGCCGGCCTGCGGGTGGGCCTGACCAGGGCGGGGGTCGAAGTCCGGCTGAACACGCCGCTGGTCGACCTGCGGGTCGAAGACGACCGCGTCACCGGCGTCGTGACCCCGGACGGGGTCGTCGGGGCCCGGCGCGGGGTGATCCTCGCCAGCGGCGGCTTCGAGCAGAACCTCGAGATGCGCGAGAAGTACCAGCGGGCGCCGATCGGCATCGACTGGACCGTCGGCGCGGCCGCCAACACCGGCGACGGCATCACCGCCGGCCTCAAGCTCGGCGCCGCGCTCGACCTGATGGACGACGCCTGGTGGGGGCCGTCGCTGCCGCTCACCGGCGGGCCGTGGTTCGCGCTCGCCGAGCGGTCGCGGCCGCGCTGCATCATGGTCGACGCGCGCGGGCAGCGGTTCGTCAACGAGTCGGCGCCCTACGTCGAGGCCGTGCACGCGATGTACGGCTCCGGCGACGGCCCGGGCGAGCACATCCCCACCTGGCTGGTGTTCGACCAGCGCTACAAGGACCGGTACATGTTCACCGGCGTCGGGCCGCGCCAGCCGCTGCCCGGCCGCTGGTTCAAGGCCGGGATCGCGGTGAAGTCGGCCACGCTGGCCGGGCTGGCCGCGAAGATGGACGTCCCGGCCGACGGCCTGGAAGCCACGGTGACGCGCTTCAACGGCTTCGCGCGCAACGGCGTCGACGAGGACTTCCAGCGCGGGGTCAGCAAGTACGACCACTACTACGGCGACCCGCGCAACAAACCCAACCCCAGCCTCGGCCCGCTCGACAAAGCGCCGTACTACGCGGTGAAGATCGTGCCGGGCGACCTCGGCACCAAGGGCGGGCTGCGGACCGACGAACAAGCACGAGTCCTGCGCGAAGACGGCTCGGTCGTGCCGGGCCTCTACGCCGCGGGCAACGTCAGCGCGGCCGTGATGGGCCGGACGTACGCCGGGCCGGGCGCGACCATCGGCCCGGCCATGGTGTTCGGCTACCTTGCGGCGACGCGGCTGGCGCACGAAGATCAAGGGACCACGGGAGGCGAGCGATGACGCAGGAGTCAGTACGCACGATCTACGCCGGTGAGCCGCCGACCCGGTTCGCGCGCGGCTGGCACTGCCTCGGCCTGGCCGAGCGGTTCCGCGACGGGAAACCCCACGCCGTCACGGCGTTCGGCACGAAGCTCGTCGTGTTCGCCGACTCGCGCGGAGAGTTGAACGTCCTGGACGGCTACTGCCGGCACATGGGCGGCGATCTCACGCAGGGCAGCATCAAGGGCGACGAGGTCGCGTGCCCGTTCCACGACTGGCGCTGGAACGGCAAGGGCAAGTGCGTCTCGATCCCCTACGCCAAGCGGGTTCCGCTGCGCGCGCGGACGCGGTCGTGGACGACGTCGGAGCAGAACGGCCAGCTCATGGTCTGGCACGACCCGGAGGGCAACCCGCCGCCGGAGGAGCTGGCCATCCCGCGGATCGAGGCGGCCTACAGCGACGAGTGGAGCAACTGGACCTGGGACGAGATCTTCATCGACGGCTCGAACTGCCGGGAGATCATCGACAACGTCGTCGACATGGCCCACTTCTTCTACATCCACTACGCCTACCCGACGTACTTCAAGAACGTCTTCGAGGGCCACATCGCGACGCAGTACCTCAACACCAAGGGCCGCCCGGACATGGGCATGGCGTCGAACTACGGCGGCGAGGACAACCTGCTGCGCTCGGAGGCGTCGTACTTCGGGCCGTCCTACATGATCAACAAGCTGGTGAACTCGTTCCAGGGCTACGAGATCGAGAGCGTGCTCATCAACTGCCACTACCCCGTGACGCCGACGTCGTTCGTGCTGCAGTACGGGATGAAGGTCAAGAAGCAGCACGGGCTCACCGACGAGCACGCGGACAAGATCGCGGCGAAGCTGGCGCGCGGGATCGGGGCCGGGTTCCTGCAGGACGTCGAGATCTGGAAGCACAAGACGCAGATCGACAACCCGCTGCTGTGCGAAGAGGACGGTCCGGTCTACCAGCTTCGCCGGTGGTACCAGCAGTTCTACGTCGACGCGGCCGACGTCACCGAGGACATGACCCGGCGCTTCGAGTTCGAAGTGGACACTTCGAAGGCGAACGAGGCGTGGGCGGCCGAAGTCGCCGAGAACCTGGCGCGACAGAAGACCGAGGCGGAAGTGTGACCACCGCCGAGCAGACCGAGTTCCTGTCGGGCGGGCTGCGGCCGCACGAGTGCCGCAGCTGCGGGACGTGCGTGCTGGTGAAGAAGAACAGCATCCAGCACACGAGCATCCAGTGGACGTCCCGGCCCGCCGACAGCTGCCCGGTGTTCGCGGACGCGGACGGCCCGTCGGCGCTGCTCGACACGTGCCCGAAGCTGGCGGACAGCATCGGCGACGCGGTCCGGGAGGGCTCACTGGCGGTGGCCGATGGGTGAGCGGGTCTACACGCTGACCGTAGCCGACGTCGTCGTCGAGACGCCGGACGCGCGCTCGGTGGTCTTCGAGATCCCGCCCGAGCACGCTTCGGCGTTTTCCTACACCGCCGGGCAGTTCTTGACGTTGAAGATCCCCAGCGACCGGACCGGTTCGGTGGCGCGGTGCTACTCGCTGTCGAGCGCGCCGCACGAGAACCGCGTGCAGGTGACGGTCAAGCGCACCGACGGCGGGTACGGGTCGAGCTGGGTGTGCTCGTCGCTTCGCCCGGGGATGACCGTGGACGTGCTGGCGCCGGCTGGGGTGTTCTGCCCGACCTCGGTGGACGAGGACTTCCTGCTCTTCGCCGGCGGCAGCGGCATCACGCCGGTGATGGCGATCCTCAAGACGGCGCTGGAAACCGGGTCCGGCCGGGTCGTGCTGGTCTACGCGAACCGCGACGAGAATTCGGTGATCTTCGCGGGCGAACTGGCGTCGCTGGCGAAGCGGCACGGCGATCGCTTGGTCGTCGTGCACTGGCTGGAGAGCGTCCAGGGCCTGCCGGACGTGTCGCAGCTGCGCGGGCTGGCTTCCGCTTATACGTCTCATGAGGCTTTTCTGTGTGGTCCGGCGCCGTTCATGGCCGCCGTGCGGGAGGCGCTCGGGCAGCTCGGGGTGCCGCGGGACCGGGTGCACGTCGAGAAGTTCACGTCGCTGACCGGGAACCCGTTCGAAGCCGTCGTCTCCGAGGAAGAGCCGGTTGCGGATTCGTCCCCGGCGGCACTGACGGTGACTCTCGACGGCGAGACGCGCTCGATGGCGTGGCCGCGGCAGCGGAAGCTTCTGGACCACCTGCTGGACGCGGGCTTGGACGCGCCCTACTCGTGCCGCGAGGGACAATGCAGTGCGTGCGCGTGCCGGATCGTGTCGGGTGAGGTGAAGATGCTGCACAACGAGGTCCTGGACGTCGAGGACATCGCGGACGGCATCGTGCTGGCCTGCCAGTCGCTGCCGGTCACCGACGACGTCTCGATCAGCTACGAATAGGAGCTCCCGCGTGCCCATCGATCCCGCGGTCGCGATCGGCGCCGAGATCGGCGAGGTGAACTTCGCCTGGACGTCGTCGGACGTGCTGCTCTACCACCTCGCGCTGGGAGCCGGCCCGGACGAGCTGCGCTACACCTACGAGCAGGACCTGGTGGTGCTGCCGACGTTCGCGACGGTCGCGGCGAACCTGCGCGTGTTCGACCCGCCGGCGGTGTCGTTCCCCGGCGTCGAGATCGACCTGGCGAAGGTGCTGCACGGCAAGCAGGAGATCACCCTGCACCGGCCGATCCCGACGGCGGGCAAGGCGGTGGCCCGGTCGCGGATCGCGGACGTGTACGACAAGGGCAAGGCCGCGGTGGTGATCCAGGAGGTGTCGGTCACGTCGTCCTCGGGCGATCCACTGTGGACGGCCCGGTCGAGCATCTTCGCTCGCGGCGAGGGCGGGTTCGGCGGCTCGCGGGGGCCGTCAGACCGGATCGAGTGGCCGTCCCGCGCGCCGGACTTCGTCTTCGAGACGCCGACGTTGCCGCAGCAGGCGCTGCTGTACCGGCTGTGCGGCGACCGGAACCCGTTGCACGCGGACCCGGCGTTCGCCCGGGCGGCCGGGTTCGACCGGCCGATCCTGCACGGGCTGTGCACGTACGGGATCGTGGCCCGGGTGCTGGTGAACGAGCTCCTGGACGGCGACCCGGCGCGGGTGGCGTCGTTCTCGACGAAGTTCGCCGGGGTGGTGTTCCCGGGCGAGACGCTCCGGACACGGGTGTGGCGCTCACCCGACCGGCTGCTGGTGACGACGTCGGCGGTCGAGCGCGACGACGCGCCGGTGCTGGCGGACACGGTACTGGTGCCCACTTCGTGAGACCGTCCCGGCCGTCGCCCGCTACCGTGGAGGGGTGACTTCCGAATACTTCGTGGTGCGGGGAACGGTCGAACACGGCGACGAGCGAGGCCGTGAGCTGGGCTTTCCCACGGCGAACATAGCGCTGCGCGACCAGGCCGGCTCGATCGGCGACGGAGTGTGGGCGGGCTGGGTCCGTCGCGAGGACGGAACGAACCTCCCGGCGGCGATCTCGGTCGGCCGCCGCCCGACGTACTACGGAGCGGACGGGTACCGGCTGCTGGAGGCCCACATATTGGACTTCACGGGCGATCTGTACGACGAGACGCTCGTGGTGTGGCTGGGGTCCCATCTGCGGGAGCAGCAGAAGTACTCGTCGGCGGAGGACTTGATCACGGCGTTGAAGAACGACATCGCGGCGGCGACCCAGTGGACGACGGAGCACCCGGCGGCTTCGCTCCCGGCGGTGGGCGAGAGCCCGCTGGGCGAGGTCCGGCGGGTTGAGGGCTGACCCGCCGGCCCGCGCGGGCTGAGCGGGCGGCCGGTCCGGTCCGGATGACGTGAATGACTCATTCATGTCACCTGGCGACAGGAATGAGTCATTCACTACATCCGGGCCGCCTCAAAGAGCCGCAGCCAGGAGCATATAGCCCATCCCGGCCCCCATCGCCGCCCGGCACACCGCGCGCGAAGCCTGCCCGGCCCGCGCCGACGCGCCACCAGCGGCGCCGGTTACGACTCCGGCACCGGCGTCAACAGCAACAGCGTCCGCCGCGGCTCCAGCACCAGCGGCACCGTCCACCGCTCCGAGCGCGGCCCCCGCCGCGCCGCGCACCACTCCCACCCCCGACCAAGCCGCGTCCACCACGAAATACCCCGCCGCAACCACCGCCACCACCGGCAACGCCAACCCCGAATCCATTGTGGACATGGTCAGCCAAGGGCCGTGGTCCATGCCGCCGTGGGGCATCGCCGTCACCATGTAGCACATCGCCGCCGCCGAAAGCGCGTGGTGCGCGCAGCCCGACCGGCGCCCGCGCCACCATGCCACCGCGAACCAGCCCGCCGTCAGCGCCAGGACCGCCTGCCAGCCCGCCGCCGGGATCGGGCCGCCCACCGGGGACAGCATCGCCACCATCGCCACCACCAGCAGCAGCTCCGCCAGGTCGCCGTGGCGGACCGCCGCCCCGAGGCGGGCGTAGTCGAGGCGGACCAGCCGCAGCACGCACGGCAACGCCAGCGCCGCGAACGCCGCCGTCAGCGCCCAGTCGACCACCATCGCCAGTCGGCCTCACTCTCCGTCGTGGGTGGTGTATCCACCGTGACACCCACGACGGCCACGCACCAGCCGTCAATGAGGTGAGGCTCAGTCACCCGTCAGGATGAGTCCACTGGTGGGCACCCCGGTACCCGCCGTGACCAGCACCCGCGACGCCCCGCCGACCTGGTTGGCCGCCGTGCCGCGCAGCTGGCGGACGCCCTCGGCGATGCCGTTCATGCCGTGGATGTACGCCTCGCCGAGCTGCCCGCCGTGCGGGTTGAGCGGCAGCGCGCCGTCGAGCTCCAGCGTGCCGTCGGCGATGAAGTCCTTCGCCTCGCCGCGGCCGCAGAAACCCAGTTCCTCCAGCTGCATCAGCACGTACGGCGTGAAGTGGTCGTACAGCACGGCGACGTCCACATCGGACGGTCCGAGCCCGGACTGGGCCCACAGCTGCCGGCCGACGACGCCCATCTCCGGCAGCGCGGCCAGGTCGTCGCGGTAGTAGCTGGTCATCACGTACTGGTCCGGCCCGCTCCCCTGCGCCGCCGCGGCGATCACCGCCGGCGGCCGAGCAAGGTCCCGCGCCCGGGAAAGACTCGTCACGACCAGCGCGACCCCGCCGTCGCTCTCCTGGCAGCAGTCGAGCAGGTGCAGCGGCTCCGCCACCCAGCGCGACGCCTGGTGCTCCGCCAGGGTGATCGGCCGTTCGTGGAACCACGCGTTCGGGTTGGTCGCCGCGTGCTTGCGGTCGAGCACCGCGATCCGGCCGAAGTCCTCGCTCGTGGCGCCGTAGTCGTGCAGGTACCGCCGCGCCACCATGGCGACGGTCGCCGCCGGGGTCGCGATGCCCATCGGGTAGTGGAACGCGTTGTCCACACCGGACGAATTGACCTGCCCGGCCGCGGCCGAGGACACCTGCCCGAACCGCATCCCCGAGCGCTCGTTGAACGCCCGATAGGCGACAACGACGTCCGCGACGCCGGTCGCCACCGCCATCGCGGCCTGCTGCACGGTCGCCGCCGCCGCGCCGCCGCCGTAGTGGATGCGGCTGAAGAACTTCAGTTCGGGAATCCCCAGTTCCCGCGCCACGGCGATCTCCGCGTTGCCGTCCATGGTGAACGACACCAGGCCGTCCACATCGGACGGCGTCAGGCCGGCGTCCGCCAGCGCGTGCGAGATGCATTCGGCCGCCAGCCGCAGTTCGCTGCGCCCGGAGTCCTTCGAGAACTCCGTCGCGCCGATCCCCACGATGGCCGCCTGGCCCGAGAGCGTCACGGCAGCGTCACCTCCACGGTCCCGGCGACGTGCTCGCCGAGACTGTCCACTCCGGACACCGAGACGACGACGTCCCGGCCCGAAGCCGACAGCACCCGGCCGGTGAACGTCAGCGTGTCGTAGGCGTAGCAAGGAACGCCGAGCCGGATCCTGATCGACCGGATCAGCGCCTCCGGCCCGGCCCAGTCCGACACGAACCGCTGCACCAGGCCGGTGTCGGTGAGGATGTTGAGGAAGATGTCCTTCGATCCGCGCTGGACCGCGGCATCGCGGTCGTGGTGCACGTCCTGGAAGTCGCGCGTGGCCAGCGCCGTGCTGACGACGAACGTCGGCGTCGCCTCGATCGTCAGCGGTGGCAGCTCGGTTCCCTCGGTGACGGTCATCGGGCCACCTTCCACGCGGGCAGCGTCAGGTCGTCGTCGACCCGGACGAACGCCGCCACCACCGGAAGTCCGATGTGGACCTCCTCCGGCGCCGCGTCCAGCAGCTCGGCCATCACCCGGACCCCTTCTTCCAGCTCCACCAGGGCCACGACGAACGGCAGCTCCTTGCCCGGCACGGGCGGGTGGTGGTGCACGACGTACGAGAACACGGTCCCGCGGCCACTCGCGACGACGTAGTCCGGCTTCGCGTCCAGCGCGCCGTCCGGCGGCATCGGCCCCGGCGGGTGCCGCAGCGTCTCACCCCAGCGCTGGATCCGCAGTTCGCCCTGGCGGAGGCCTTCCCAGAAGAACTCCGTGTCACGACTGATCACCGGCCGCAGGACCGGCGCGGGCGGCGGCTTCGGTGCCGGTGGGCGGAACTTCAACACCCGGAACATCATTTCCGCGACGGCTTCCTCGCCGACGTACCAGGTCATCCGCGTGGTGACGAACCAGCCCTCGCCGAGGGCAGTCCTCTTCGGACCGACGACGCTCTCCAGCCGGGTCCGCGCCTCGACCTGCTCGCCCGGACGCAGGTAACGGTGATAGGTCTGCTCGGAATTCGTCGCGACGACCGAGGTGAACCCGGCTTCGTCGAGCAACTCCATCATCAAACCCAGGGGGTCGTCGCTCCCCCGCGGGACGTTCAGCCCGCCCATCGTCCACACCTGCGCCATCGCCGGCGGTGCGACAAGTCCCTTGTGGACGCTCCGGGCGGCGAACTCCGGGTCGGTGTAGACGGGGTTGGTGTCCCCGATCGCTTCGACCCAGTTGTTCACCATGGCCTGGTTCACCGGATCACGCGCCAGGCGCGGCGCGCACTCCCCGCGGGCGGCGATCTCCTCGGCGGTCTTCAAGATGTCGGTCATCGCGGCATCCTCGGCAGGCCCAGGCCGATCGAGGCGATCAGCTCCCGTTGGATTTCGCTGACCCCGCCACCGAAGGTCAGCACGATGTTGCGCTTGGCGGAGACGTCCAGCCACTCCGCCAGCTCGGCGGTGTCCGGATCGGACAGATCGCCGTGGCGCGCCACCAGTTCTTCGAGGTTCCGGCCGATCCGCTGGATGACTTCGGAGCTGAAGACCTTGGTCGCCGAGGCGTCCGCGACGGCCACCGGCGCACTCGCCGAGGACACCGCGACCTGCCAGTTCAGCAGCTCGTTCACCCGCGTCACCGCCACGGCGTCGGCCAGCACGGCCCGCACGTCGGCGAGGTCGAGCAGGCCGTGGGCGGCGGCCCAGGCGCGCACGCGGTCGTACAGCCCGCCGATCCGCCCGGCCGGGCCGAGCATTACGCGCTCGTGGTTGAGCTGCGTCGTGATCAGCCGCCAGCCCTCGTTCTCCTTGCCCACCAACCGGTTCACCGGTACGCGGACGTCCGAATAGTACGTCGCGTTGACGTGGTGGGCGCCGTCGCAGGTGATGATCGGCGTCCACGAGTAGCCGGGGTCGCTCGTGTCCGCGATGAGGATCGAGATGCCCTTGTGCCGCGGCGCGTCGGGCGCGGTCCGGACGGCGAGCCAGATGTAGTCGGCGTCGTGGCCGCCGGTGGTGAAGATCTTCTGGCCGTTGACGACGTACTCGTCGCCGTCGCGCACCGCGGTCGTCCGCAGCGCCGCGAGGTCGGTGCCCGCTTCCGGTTCGGTGTACCCGATCGCGAAGTGGATTTCCCCGGCCAGGATCTTCGGGAGGAAGAACGCTTTCTGCTCGTCGGTGCCGAACTGCTGCAGCGTCGGCCCGACCGTCTGCAGTGTCACCGACGGCAGCTGGACGTCGGCGCGCACGGCCTCGTCGACGAACAGGTGCTGTTCGATCTCGCCGAAGCCCTGCCCGCCGTACTCGACCGGCCAGCCGACGCCGAGCCGGCCGTCGCGGCCCATCCGGCGGACGATCTCGCGGAACACCGGTCCGTGCCGTTCGCGCCGCATCGCCTGGCGTTCGTCGGGGCTGATCAGCCCGGCGAAGTACGCGCGCAGTTCGGCGCGCAGTTCTTTCTGCGCCGCGGTCAGTTCGACGTGCATCCGCTCACCCCGCCACTCGTTCGCCGAGCTTGCCGAGCCGGTGCGCGGCGCCGCCGAGCGTCCGGCCGAGATCCTTCACCTGCGACGAATACCGGTGCAGCGGATAGGTTTCGTCGACGCCGACCCCGCCGTGCAGGTGGTGGCAGGTGGCCAGGGCCACGGGCGCCTGGGTCGCGAGCCAGTACGCGGCGACGTCGAGTTCGGCGTCCGCGTCGAGGCCGGCCGCCAGCCGCCACACCGCGGACGTGACGGCCAGGTGGACGGTCCGCGCGGCCACGTAGACGTCGGCGATCTGGCCCGCCACCGCCTGGAAGGTCGCCAGCGGTCGGCCGAACTGGGTGCGCTCGCCCACGTGCTTCACCGTCAGGGCCAGCGCGCCGGCCAGGAGCCCGTCCCCGAGCGCGAGCGCACCCGCGAGCGCGAACCGGTGCAGCGCCGCGACGGCACCGCGGTCGAACAGCAGGTCGGTCTCCTCGACGGCGACGTCGTCCAGGCGCACGGTGCACTCCGGCGTCCCCGCCGAGGTCGGTGTCGGGACGAGCGTGACGCCGTCGGCGCGCGGGTCGACGAGGTAGACGGCGGTGCCGTGCGGCGTCGACACGGAGGTGAGGATCCGGGTGGCTTCCGCGGCGGAGGGGACGGCGGTCTTGACGCCGCTGAGCAGCCACTTCCCGCCGGCCGCCCGCGCGGTCGTGGCGGGCTCGGCGGCGAGCGGGGCGGACGGCTCGTTGAGGGCTGCGGTGAGCAGCGCCTCCCCCGCGGCGACCGGCGGGAGCAACTCCGCGCGCTGCGCCGGGGTGCCGAGCGTCTCGATCGGCAGGACGCCCAGGGCCAGCGTGGCGTAGGCGGGGACCGGCGCGGCGGCGCGGCCGACCTCGGTGAGGACCTGCGCGACCTCGGCGATGCCCAGGCCGTCGCCTTCCAGGTCCGGCGGCAGCGCGAGGGCCAGCAGGCCCGAAGACGCGAGCGCGCGCCAGGGATCGTCTTCCACCACCCGCTTTGGGGGGTCCGTCGGGGCGGAGCCCCCCGGGCGGGGTCCGGGGGTTGCACCCCCGAGATCACCGAGCACTTTGGCGGCGAGGGCGGCGATCTCCGTCTGCGTATCGTCAAGGGTGAAGTCCACGCCCGTCCCTCCGGGTTCGGCGCAATACTGAAACCTGTTCTAGTCTTAACCGGAAAGGGTCGGTACGGCAACCCCCGGCGGAGGACCTGGATGGCGGTGACCGAACGCGGCGGCGCGCGCCGCCGGCTGATCACCGTGCCGCCGACCGCCGGCGTGCCCGACCCGGTTCCCCTCGATCTGCCGGCGCGGGGCCGGACCGTCGTCACCGACGTGGGGCCACGGGACGCGCCCGCGCTCGTCCTGCTGCACTCGGTGGCCTGCACGGGCCTGCTGACCTGGTATCCCGCCCTCGACCGGCTGGCGCGCGACCACCGCGTCGTCGTGTTCGACCAGCGGTGGCACGGTCGCGGCATCCGGTCGCCGGAGTTCCGGCTCGCCGACTGCGCCGGAGACGTCGTCGCCGTCGCGGACGCGCTCGGCATCGCCCGCTTCGCGCTCGCCGGGTACTCGATGGGCGGGATGGTGGCCCAGCTCGTCGCCCACGCGGAACCAGAACGTGTTACCGGACTGGTCCTCTGCTCGACCGCGAGCAACTTCCGCCGCGGGCTGCGCCAGCGCGTCGCGCTCGACGTGTTCGGGCGGACGCTGCGGCAGCTGCGCGAGCGCGTGAAGCTCCCGGTGGCGCCCGGGGCACCGCCGCGGCGCGTCGAGGACTACCGGTGGGGCCTGCGGGAGTTCCGGTCGACCACGCCGTGGGAGATCGCGGTCGCCGTCGACGAGATCGGCCGGTTCGACTCGACGCCGTGGCTCCCGACGCTGCGGCTGCCCGCGGCCGTCGTCGTGACCACGAAGGACCGGTTCATCTCCCCCGACCACCAGCGGTCGCTGGCCCGCCGGATCCCCGGCGCGGCGACGTACGAGGTCGCGGCCGGGCACGCCGCCTGCGTCCTGGGCGCCGACCGCTGGGTGCCCGCGCTGCTCGCCGCCGTCCACTCCCTGTGAGGAAGGAATCCAGATGGGACGCTTCAGCCTGCCCGACGAGAAACCCGGCGGCCTCGACTCGCCCGTGACGGCCAAGGTCATGAAGTACGGGGCGAGAGCCCAGGTCGCGGTCTTCCGGCTGACCGGCGGGCGCGTCGGCAGCACGTGGCGGATCGGGGCCGGCTTCCGCAAGCCGGTGCCGACGCTGCTGCTGGAGCACCGCGGGCGCAAGTCCGGCCGGCTGTTCACCACGCCGCTGCTGTACCTGCGCTCCGGCGAGGACGTCGTCATCGTCGGCTCACAGGGCGGGCTGCCGAAGCACCCGCAGTGGTACCGCAACCTCCTGGCGCACCCCGAAACCCGCATCCACCTGAAAGGACGGCGGAACGTGCCCGTCACGGCGCACGTGGCCGATCCGGACGAACGCGCGGACCTGTGGCCCCGGCTGGTCGAGCTCTACGCCGACTTCGCGAAGTACCAGGCGTGGACCGACCGGGAGATCCCGGTGGTCGTCCTCAACCCGCGGCCTTGAGCAGGTCGGCCAGCGCCTCCGGGAGCGCGTCGGCCAGCGGCCAGAGGTCCTTGACGAGCTCCCGCGCGCCGAGCAGACCGACGTGCACCTTGCCGGCGTTGGACAGCACCGTGACGTTCAGCCCGGCGCCGTGGAAGACCGGGCCGAGCGGGTAGAAGCCGGTGATCCGCGCGCCGAGCAGGTAGAGCGGCATCGGCGGGCCGGGCACGTTGGAGACGACCAGGTTGTGCACCACCGGGTGCTTTTCGGCCAGGCGCAGCGCCGAATACGCGCGTACGGCGAGGCCGAACATCGTGGCCGCGGAGAACTGCGCCCAGTCCTGCAGCATGTCGGCGTCGATGTCGTAGTGGTGGTCCTTGGACAGCCGGTTGGCCTCGGCGAGGAAGAACACGCGCGCGGCCGGGTCGTCGAGGTGCGTCGGCAGCGAGGCGAAGAACGCGGACACCTTGTTGCTGCCGTGGTCGCGTTCGGTCCGGTCGTGCACCGAGACCGGGACGGTCGCGACCAGCGGGTCTTCGGGCAGTTCGCCGCGCGCTTCGAGGAAGTTCCGCAGCGCGCCCGCGACGAGGGCGAGCACGACGTCGTTCACCGTGACGCCGAACGCGTTCTTGACCGCCTTGACGTCGTCGAGGTCGAGCTGGGCGAAGGCGACGCTGCGGTGGCCGGTGATAGTGCCGTTCAGTGACGTCCGCGGCGCGGTGAACGGGACCGGCATCCCCTTGCCGCGCACCGCTTTGCCGAGCCACCGCGGGACGAGCCCGAGCAGGTCGGGCAGCAGCCGGGCGACCTCGGCGGGACGCCGGGCGAGGCTCTCGACGCCGGTGCGGAGCAGCTGCACCGGCGACGGCAGCGCGGGGTTGCGGGGCGCCTCGACGTCCGGCATCGGCGCGTCGGGCTCGAGCCCGGCCAGGTAGGTGATCAGGCTGGCGCCGCTCACGCCGTCGACGCTCGCGTGGTGCATCTTCAGCAGCACGGCGAGCCGGCCGTCGGCCAGGCCTTCGATGACGTACAGCTGCCAGAGCGGGTGCGCGCGGTCGAGCTGCTGGCCGGCGATGTGCGCGCAGAGCTCGGCCAGTTCGGCGCGGTCGCCGGGGGCCGGGACGCCGATGCGGTGCACGTGGTGGTCGAGGTCGAAGTCCTCGTCCTCGATCCACACGGGATGCCCGACGTTCCAGACCGGATTGTGCAGTTTGCGGCGGAACGCCGGAATCACCCGGACCCGCCGGTCCAGTTCGTCCTTGAGCTTGGCGAAGGTGTAGCCGCCGGGGACGGTCGAGCCGTCGAGGACGAGCAGCCCGCAGACGTGCAGGACCTGGGACGACGTCTCGAGGTAGAGGAAGCTCGCGTCGAGGCCGCTCAGTCTCTGCATGACGATCAGCGTAGGCGGCGGGTCACCCTACTCGCCGGTATCATCACCCTGGTGCAGCCGAACTTCCTGATCCGTCGCGCGGTCCAGCTCGGCCTCACGGCGAACGCGCTCCGGCCTTTGCGAGCCCGCTCCACGACGATCCCGGCGTTCTTCGCGGGCTGGCTCACCAGCGAGCTCGCGCCCCAGTTCCTGGCGCTGACGGCGGCGGACTCACTGGCCCACGTGGCCCGCCACGGCGTCCGCGACCGGTCGACGCAGGCGGGGCTGGCGATGGCAGCGGCGTCCGCGGCCGGGCTCGCCGCGCTGGTCCGGACGGGCCACGGCGCCCGCGAGGAGATCGAGTCGGCGCTGACTTCGGCGTTGGGTGAGGACTACGCGGAGGAGCTGGGCCGCTCCGACCTCGGGCTGCCGTGGGGCGAGCTGGCGCTGCCGTTCCGGATGGGCGCGCCGGACGTGCGCGTCGACCGCAACATCGCGTACGCCCCGGGCGGGAAGCGGTTCCTGCTGGACGTGTACAGCCCTGCTGAGCCGGTGACGGGTGCGCCGGTGCTGCTGCAGGTCCACGGCGGCGCGTGGGTGATCGGCAACAAGGAGGAGCAGGGCCGGCCGCTGATGCGCTACCTGGCCCGCCGCGGCTGGGTGTGCGTGGCGATCAACTACCCGCTGTCGCCGGCGCACCGCTGGCCGGCGCATATCGTGGCGGCGAAGCGGGCGCTGGCGTGGATCCGGTCTTCGATTTCCGACTACGGAGGCGACCCGGATTTCGTGGCGGTGACGGGCGGTTCGGCGGGCGGCCACTTGTCGGCGCTGCTGGCGTTGTCCCAGAACGACCCGGCGCTGCAGCCGTCGTTCGAGGACGTGGACACGAGCATCCAGGCGTGCGTGCCGCACTACGGGGTGTACGACTTCGCGGCGACGTCGGGGTCCCGGGCGAGCCAGTACCGGTTGGAGAGCTTGATCGCGCGCCGGGTGTTCGCGGCCGACCGTGATCCGGTTCGGCATCTGGACGACTACATCGCGGCGTCGCCGTTGGACCGGATCTCTTCGGAGGCACCACCGTTTTTCGTGATCCACGGACGGGACGATTCGCTGGTGCCGGTGCGCGAGGCGCGCGAGTTCGTCCGGCGGTTGCGGGAGAAGTCGCGTCAGCCGGTGGCTTATGCGGAGCTGGCGGGGGCGCAGCACGCGTTCGATGTGTTCACTTCGGTGCGTTCGGCCCACGTGGTCCGGGGAGTGGCGCGGTTCTTGGACTTCACTTACCACGCTTGGAAAGCCGAGCACCGGTGATCAGTAGGCCAGGTCCACCGGGCTTGCCGACGGTGGGCCGTCGAGGCGCCACTCCGTTCCCTCGCGGATGAACCGGTACCAGCGGCTGTCGCGGCCGTAGCGCAGCTGTACGTCCCCTTGGGTCAGGCGGTTGCGCCAGACCTTCGGCGTTCCCGGCAGTCCCGCCTCGGCCAGGACTGCCTGGGCTTCGGCCAAGGGGCCCGGGCCTGGCTGCCACGTCTCTCTTAGCGCCGCCATGCCGTCGCGGCCGGCTTCGCGCCAGGCCTCCGCCCACCTCAGCAAGTCGCGCGGGGGCACTCCCGCCGCCGTGGCCAGGGCGGCCGCCTCCGCTTGCGGGCGCGTTGCTGCGCGGCGGGCCAGGTCCTCCTCGAACGTCAGCTGCGTTGCCGTCGCGCCGGTGACCAGGAGGTCGCGGGCCAGCGACGCCGCGTCTGCCGCCAGGCCGGAAAGCGCCGCCGCCGTCCAGCCTGTGCTTGGCGGCGGGTCGAGGTCCAGGACCGCCGGTGGTCCGGCCACCCGCGGTGGTGGGGGCAGCGCCGGGATCGCGCCCGGGCGGCGGGCGTAGGCCGCGCGGGGTGTCAGGCCCTCGTCCACGCGCTTCGGCAGCTTCGGTTTCTCGCCGCGCGCCGGGGCGCGGCGGGACCGCAGCTCGGCCAGGACGTCGGCCCGTGGGCGGCCGCGCAGCAGGAACAGCGTGAACGGGTCGCGGTCCACCTCGTCGGCGACCAGGTAGTACACCGCGGCGACGTGCTTGCACGGGTTCGCCGAATCCGGGCACGAGCACCGCGGCCGCAAGTCGCCCGGGCCGGGCAGCAGGTCGGCGCCCGCCTCGCGCGCCTGCTCGGCCAGGGCGGCCGGCAGCTCGCCGTCGAGCAACGCGGCCGCGTGGCCGAGCTGCGTGCCGACCACGCCGAGCAGGGTGTCCCACTCGCCGTCGGTGAAGGTACGCATCGTGATGGTCACCTTGTACGGCTGCGGCCGGCTGCCGCGCACCCGCGCCGTCATCTCGCCGGCGCCGAAGTGCAGCTCGCTGACCGTGCCCTTGCGCGCGTACGTCCGCCCGCGCGGCAGCCGGTTCGGGTCGAGCTTCGCGCGCTGCTCCAGGGCGTCGACCCAGGCGCGGCCCCACCACGTCGTGCCGAAGTTGCGCCTCGGTGGCATCACCCGCTCCCGAGGCGGACCAGGTCGGCGAGCTCGTCGTCGGAGAGTTCGGTGATCCAGTCCTCCCCCGCGCCGACGATCGACTCCGCCAGCCCCCGCTTCTTCTCCAGCACCTGCGCGATCCGCTCTTCGAGGGTGCCCTCGGCGATCAGCCGGTGGACCTGGACCGGCCGGTCCTGGCCGATGCGGTACGCGCGGTCGGTGGCCTGGTCCTCGACCGCCGGGTTCCACCAGCGGTCGTAGTGGATGACGTGGGTGGCGCGGGTCAGGTTGAGCCCGACGCCGCCGGCCTTGAGCGAGAGCAGGAAGACCGGGATTTCGCCGGCCTGGAACCGGTCGACCATGTCCTGGCGTTTCGCGGGCGAGCTGTCGCCGGAGAGCAGCTCGGTGGGCAGGCCGCGCTCGGTGAGGCGTCGTTCGAGCAGCCGGCAGAGCTGGACGTACTGGCTGAAGACGAGGACGCTCTCGCCCTCGTCGAGGATGACGTCCACCAGTTCTTCGAACGCGGCGAGCTTGCCGGACCGGCCGGTGAGCGCGCCGTGCGGTTCCTTGAGGAACTGGGCCGGGTGGTTGCAGATCTGCTTGAGCTCGGTGAGCAGCCGCAGGACCTGGCCACGCCGTTCGACGCCCTGCTTCTCGCGGATCTCGGCCAGGTTCTCGCGCACGACGGCTTCGTAGAGCGTGGTCTGCTCGGCGGTGAGCGGGACGAACCGGTCGGTCTCGGTCTTGGGCGGCAGTTCCGGGGCGATGTCCGGGTCGGACTTGCGCCGCCGCAGCAGGAACGGCCGGACGGTGGCGGCGAGCCGTTCGGTCACGGCCTTGTCCCGGTCGCGTTCGATCGGGCGCGCCACCGTGCGGCGGAAGCGGTCGAGCGGGCCGAGCAGGCCGGGGGTGGTCCAGTCCACAATGGACCACAGTTCGGTGAGCCGGTTCTCGACCGGGGTGCCGGTGAGGGCGACCTTGGCACGGGCGGGAACCTTGCGGAGTTCCTTGGCGGTGGCGGAGAGCGGGTTCTTGACGTGCTGCGCCTCGTCGGCGGCGACGAGTCCCCAGTCCACTTCGGACAGTGTCTCGCGGTCGCGGCGAAGGACGCCGTAGGTGGCGAGGACGACCTCGTCGGGGGCGAGATCGCCGAGGTGGCGGCTGCCGCCGTGGAACCGGCGGACGGGGATGTCGGGGGCGAAGCGGGCGAACTCGCGCTCCCAGTTGCCGAGGAGGGAGGTCGGGCAGAGCACGAGGGTGGGGCCGGCGGCGGTCGACTCGACATCGAGATCTCCCGACGCCATGACCGAAGCTTCATCGCGCATTCCGCGCTCGGTGGCCGCCAGGGCCCGGCGGTGCAGGTGCAGCGCGATCAGCTGGATCGTCTTGCCCAGCCCCATGTCGTCGGCCAGGCACGCGCCCAACCCCAGCCCCGTCATCGTGGCCAGCCACGCCAACCCCGCCTGCTGGTACGGCCGCAACGTCGCCCTCAGCCCCGGCGGTGGGGCCACCTCGGCCGAAGCCCGGTCGCGGATTCGCGACACCAGGTCACCCAGCACCGGCGGGGCCGTGAACTCGACACGCTCGCCGTCGAGTTCCAGCTCGCCCGTCAACGCCGCCGCCAGGGCCTCGCCCGCCTCCAGCTTCCGCGTGCGTCCCCGGACCCTGGCCAGCAGCTGCGGGTCCACCCGCACCCACTGCCCACGCAGCCGGACCAACGGCCGCTTCGCTTCGGCGAGTGCCGCGACCTCGGACGGCGTCAGCTGCTCGCCACCCAGGCTGAGCTGCCAGCGGAACTCCAGCAGGCTCCGCAGCGCGAACTCCGCCTCCGTCACGCTCGCCGGCGCCTGGGTCGCGCTCGCCTTCGCGTTCACCTCGCCCGCGAACAGCCCCTTCGACCACAGCACCTCGATGCCCGCGCCGCCCAGGTCGCGCGCGCCGTCGGTGAGGAGGTCGACCACCTCGTCGTCGGACAGCTCCAACGACGTCGGCGCCGGCTGGGACAGCACGCGCTCCAGGGGCGCCCACGCCCGCGCGCCGCGGCGGAGGCCGAGCAGCAGCTGCGTCTCCACCTGGTCGCCGAGGCGGCTCAGCACCGCGTCCGGGGCGTCCCACAGCGTCGACGCCTCCACCACCAGGCTCGGCTCCGCCATGCTCCGGACCGCCAGCACCCCGGCGAACGAGTCGTCGTCGAGCCCCTCGACCCGCAGCAGCACCTGGACGCCCCGCGGCTCACGGGCCTCCAGCTCGGCCAGCCAAGCCGCACCGTCCGGACCGAGCAGCGCCGGTTCGCGCGCCGCGAACGCCGGGTCGCCCGCGCCGACCGGGGCCGCCGGGCTGCGCGCCAGGAGGTCGGCCGTCGCGTCCCAGAGCGCGCGGACCAGGGAATCCGGTGAGTGCAGGCGGATGCGTTTCAGCCCCGTCAACGGCAGCGCGTACGCCTCCGGTGGCAACGCGCCGGCCAGGCCGCGCAGCAGCTCCTCGTCGGCCGCGTCCAACGGCCCGATCCGCCACGCCGCCGCCCCGGCCGGGGAGACGGCCGGCCGCAACCGGCCGCGCGCGACGAGGTTCACCCCCGCGTTGACCGCCGCCGACCACGCCGCGACCGCCGGGCTCGCCTCCTCCCCCACCGACAGGAGCCGGGGCAGGGCGCGTTCGAGGGGCACCAGCTCCGCCTCGACCTTCGTCCGCGCGAACCGGGCGCCCCGGGGCAGCACGAGCTCGATCGTGGTCCCGCCGGCCACGTCGTCGCCCCACAAGGCCAGCACGCCGTCCCGCGGGGGATCCGCGGGAAGGTAGGTGGCCCGGGTGTCTGCGCTGAACTCCACGACGGCAACGCTAGAACACGCCCCCGACAGTTTCGGGCCGGAGGGCGCGAACGGTCCTTTCGCGCCCTCCGAAGCTCACCCGGAACTCACCGCGGCAGGCCCAGAAGCCGTTCCGCCGTCAACGACCGCAACACCTGCGTAGTCCCGCCCGCGATGGACAAACACCGCGTCAACAGGAACTCGTGCTGCGCGGCACCTCCCGCGACCAGCGCGCCCGCCCCCGCCAGCTCGAGCGCGAACTCCGCGACCTCCTGCCGGTGCGAAACCCCGAGCAGCTTCCGCACACCCGACTCCGCACCCGGGTCCTGCCCCTCCAGCCGGCGCAGGGCCGCCCGCAGGTCGAGCACGGATCCGGCGACCCCGTCGGCCACCAGCGCACCGAGCCGGTCCAGGGCGGCACCGTCCAGCGCCGACACGTCCACAGTGGACACCAGCGACCGGACGCTCTCCCCCACCGCCGACCCGCTCCCGAGCGCCACCCGCTCGTTGGCCAGCGTCGTGCGCGCCAGCCGCCACCCGCCACCGGGAGCACCGACGACGTCCGCGTCCGGGACGAACACGTCGTCGAGGAACACCTCGTTGAACACGGCTTCCCCGGTGATCTCCCGCAACGGCCGCGTGGTGATACCCGAAGCGCGCATGTCGACCAGGAAGTACGTGATCCCCTTGTGCTTGGGCGCGGCCGGGTCGGTGCGCGCCAGGCAGATGCCCCAGTCGGCCTCCCGCGCCAGCGACGTCCACACCTTCTGGCCGGTCAGCCGCCAGCCGCCGTCGACGCGCCGCGCCGCCGTCCGCAGCGAGGCCAGGTCCGACCCCGCGCCGGGCTCGCTGAACAGCTGGCACCACGTGAGCTCGCCCCGCAGCGTCGGCCGGGCGAACCGGGCGCGCTGCTCGTCGCTGCCGTGCTCGAGGATCGTCGGGACCGCCCACGCCCCGATCACCAGGTCCGGGCGGCGAACCCCGGCCGCGGCGAGCGCGCCGTCGATCCGCAGCTGCTCCGCGGCGTCGGCACCCCGGCCGTAGGGCGCCGGCCAGTGCGGCGTCAGCAGCCCGGCGTCCGCCAAGGCGGCCCGTTGCGACGCCACCGGCAGTGCCGCGATCCGCGCCACTTCCTCCGTCAGCGAAGGGTCTTCGCCGACGTCGACGCCCAAAGTGCGTTCGCTCCCGGCGAGAGCCAGCGAAGCCGCCTGACGCCGCCACGGGCCCGAACCCCCGAGCCACTGCCGCAGCGCGACGGCCCGGCGCAGGTAGAGGTGCGCGTCGTGCTCCCAGGTGAAACCGATCCCGCCGAGCACCTGGATGCAGTCCTTGGCGTTGGCGACGGCCGCGTCGAGAGCGACGGCGGCCGCGCTCGCCACCGACAGCGGGTGCCGTCCGGACGCCGCTTCCCAGGCCAGCGCTTCGGCCGCTTCGGCGCGGCAGAGCATCTCCGCGCACAGGTGCTTGATCGCCTGGAACCCGCCGATCGCCTGGCCGAACTGCTCGCGGACCTTGGCGTACTCGACCGCGACGGTCAGGCACCGCCGCGCCACCCCCGCCGCCTCGGCGGAAGCCAGCGTGGCCGCCGGCGGAAGCACCGGCGGCAGGGTCAGGACGTCGGCGTCGACCCCGGAGAGCCGGACCCGCGCCAGCGGGCGCGAGAAGTCGAACGGCGGCAGCGGCTCGACCGTCACCCCGGGCGTCCCCGGCGCGAGCAGCACGTGCCCGCCGTCGACCGGCACGAGCAGCCAGGACTCGGGCCCGGCGCCGGGTACGGGCCCGCTGACGCCGTCCTCGAGCGGGTCCAGCAGCACGGCGATCGTGGCTTCCCCCTCGGCGACGGCATCGAGGAGTTCCTTCGCCGACGGAATCTCCGCCAGCAGGAGGCCGCCCAACGCCGTGCCGAGCACCGGACCGGGAACGAGTTCTTCCGCCGCCGCGGCCAGGCCGGCGGAGAGATCGGCGATACTCCCCTCGGCGCCGCCCACCGCGGCCGGCAGGGCGACGCCGAACAGGCCGAGCCCGGCGAAACCCGCGGGAACCCCGGCCGCCGGGCCGGTTTCCGCCGCGCGCACCGCCTCTCGCGGGTGGTGCGCGCTCGCCCAGGCGTGGATCGCCTCGGCCAGCGCGGCCTGTTCCTCGGTGAGCGCGACCGGCATGGGGCCTCCTCGCGGGACGGGACTGTGTCGGCTCTTGCCGATCCGGACGGCAGTCACGGCGGAACGGGTGCCGGGGAGCGGGGCGGGCTCCGGACCCGTCTCCGCCTGCTTTCGACCGAATCGGCAAGGCTACTCGCAAGTGTAGAACGTGTTACAGTTTTTCGGCCAGTGGGCCAATTGTTGAACGTTTCGCCAGGCGAGGTACGCTACGTCGTGAACTGGAACAAGTTCCGGAGGACGGGGGAACACCGATGCCCGGCAAGACCAAGGCGCGCGGCAACGGCATGAGCGCGATCGGGGCCGACGAGCTCGGCTCCGCCGCCCAGCGCGACCGCCGTCGCCGGATCATCGACGCCACCCTCGCCCTGGCCTCGAAGGGCGGCTACGACGCCGTCCAGATGCGCGCCGTCGCCGAAAAGGCCGACGTCGCCCTCGGCACGCTCTACCGGTACTTCCCGTCGAAGATCCACCTGCTCGTCTCCGGCCTCGCCCGCGAGTTCGAGCGCGCGCAGGAGAAGCTGGAGCGGCAGGCGATCCCCGGCGAGACGCCGGCCGAGCGGCTGATGTTCGTGCTCGGCCGCAACACCCGGCTGATGCAGCGCGACCCGCACCTGACCGAGGCGATGGTGCGGGCGTTCATGTTCGCCGACACCTCCGCCGCGGCCGAGGTCGAGCAGGTCGGGCGGCTGATGGAGAACATGTTCGCCCAGGCCATGGGCATCTCCGAGCCGACCGAGGCCGACCGCGACATCTTCCACGTCGTCGCGGACGTCTGGATGGCGAACCTGGTGGCCTGGGTGACGCGCCGCGCGTCGGCCGCCGACGTCGCCAACCGCCTCGAGCTGTCGGTCCACCTCCTCCTGGACAAGTAACCGCCGGTCAGCGGTGCGCGGAGGCCACCTTGGCCAGCTCGTCGAGGGCCTTGAGCGTCTCCGCTTCCGGCAGCGTGTCCAGCAGGAACGTGTACCGCTCGACGCCGGCGTCGCGGAAACCGTCGATCACCTTCGGCGTCGTCGGTCCGCCGAACACCGCGAACTGGACGTTGTCGCGCCCCTGATCGGCCAGCCAGCTCCGCACGCGCTGCGCCTCCTGGTACTTCGTGAAGCCCCGGAGCAGCCAGCCGTCGCCGTACTTGGCGAGCCGGTTCAGCGCCGCCTCGCTCTCGCCGCCGATGTAGATCGGCACGTGCGGCTTCTGCACCGGCTTCGGCCAGCTGAAGAGCGGGTCGAGGTCGATGTGCTCGCCGTGGAACTCGGCCTCGTCCTTCGTCCAGATCTCCTTGAGCGCGGCCAGCTGCTCGTCCATCAGCGCGCCACGGGTCTTGGGGTCGGTGCCGTGGTTGCGCATCTCTTCGCGGTTCCAGCCGACGCCGACACCGAACAGCACGCGGCCGTCGGAGACCAGGTCCAGGGACGCGACCTCCTTGGCCGTGTGGATCAGGTCGCGCTGCGGCAGCAACGCGATCCCGGTGCCGAGCAGCAGCTCCGACGTCGCCACGGCGGCCGCGCTGAGCGCCACGAACGGGTCGAGCGTGCGGTAGTACACGCGCGGCAGGTCGCCCCCGCCGGGGTAAGGGCTTTCCCGGCTGGCGGGGATGTGCGAATGCTCGGCGAGGAACAGCGAGTCGAAGCCGCGTTCCTCCAGGGCCGCGCCCAGCACGTCCGGCCGGATGCCTTCGTCGGTCACGAACGTCGAGATCCCGAATTTCATACTCAACGACTACCACCGGGTTGACAGGAGGTGCAGGATGAAGTCATCTCATCATACGTTGAATAAGGGGGCAGTCATGGACGTGCAGGACGTCGACTTCGAAGAGCTGTACCAGGGCGCCACCCCGATGGGCCGCAAGATGCCATGGGACCTCGGCGCCCCGCAGCCGGCGGTCGTCGCGCTGGCCGACGCCGGCGAGTTCACCGGCGACGTGCTCGACATCGGATGCGGCCTCGGCGACAACTCGGCGTTCCTCGCCTCGCGCGGCCTGCGGGTCACCGGGCTGGACGGCGCGCCGTCGGCCATCGAGCAGGCCCGTACGCGCGCGCCGGGTGTCACCTTCGCGGTGGCCGACGCGACCAAGCTCGAAGGCTACGAAGACCGCTTCGACACGGTCCTCGACAGCGCGCTGTACCACTGCCTGAGCGAGGACGAGCGTCGTCAGTACCTCGCCGCGCTGACCCGCGCGGCCCGGCCGGGCGCGACGCTGCACCTCTTCGCTTTCTCGCCGGAGATCCCGGACGGCTTTCCGGCGCCGTACCTGATCACCGAGGCCAACCTGCGGGAGACCGTGGGCAAGGACTGGACGATCGAACGCCTCGAGCCGACCCGCTACACGACGTCGATGACGCCGGAGGAGCTGCGGCAAAGCGTCCGGATGATCCTGGACCAGGACCCGGCCGACCTGAGCCGGCTGGAGACCGACACGGATGGCCGGGTGCTGGTGCCGGTCTGGCAGCTGAAAGCGGTCCGCCGCTAGACGTTGCGCCGGTACTGGCCGCCGACCTCGAAGAACGCCTCCGTGATCTGACCGAGCGAGCACACCCGCGCGGCGTCCATCAGCACCCCGAACAGGTTGCCGCCGCGGGTGGCCGCCTCGCGCAACGCCTTCAGGGCCTGCTGGGCCTCCTCGTGGTGGCGGTGCTGGAAGTCCGCGAGGCGGTCCAGCTGGGACTTCTTCTCGTCCTCGGTCGCCCGGGCCAGCTCGACCTCGACCTCGTCCTCCCCCGCGCGCGGGTTGCGGAACGTGTTGACGCCGATGATCGGCAGCGAGCCGTCGTGCTTCCTGCGCTCGTACAGGATCGACTCGTCCTGGATCTTGCCGCGCTGGTAGCCGGTCTCCATCGCGCCGAGGACGCCGCCGCGCTCGCTGATCCGGTCGAACTCGGCCAGCACGGCCTCCTCGACCAGGTCGGTCAGCTCGTCGATGACGAACGAGCCCTGCAGCGGGTTCTCGTTCTTCGACAGGCCCCACTCCTTGTTGATGATCATCTGGATGGCCATCGCACGGCGCACCGACGACTCCGACGGCGTCGTGATCGCCTCGTCGAACGCGTTGGTGTGCAGGGAGTTCGCGTTGTCGTACAGCGCGCACAGCGCCTGCAGCGTGGTGCGGATGTCGTTGAAGCTCATCTCCTGCGCGTGCAGCGACCGCCCGGACGTCTGCACGTGGTACTTGAGCTTCTGCGACCGCTCGTTCGCGCCGTAGCGCTCGCGCATGGCCACGGCCCAGATCCGCCGCGCGACCCGGCCGAGCACCGAGTACTCCGCGTCCATGCCGTTGGAGAAGAAGAACGACAGGTTCGGCGCGAAGTCGTCGATGTCCATGCCGCGCGCGAGGTACGACTCGACGTAGGTGAAGCCGTTGGACAGCGTGAAGGCCAGCTGCGAGATCGGGTTCGCCCCGGCCTCGGCGATGTGGTAGCCCGAAATGGACACCGAGTAGAAGTTGCGGACGCCGTGCTCGATGAACCACTCCTGGATGTCGGCCATCATCCGGAGACTGAACTCGGTGGAGAAGATGCAGGTGTTCTGGCCCTGGTCCTCCTTGAGGATGTCGGCCTGGACCGTCCCGCGGACGTTCTTCAAAGCCCATTCACGCAGCTCGGCGGCCTCGGCGTCGGACGGCTCTCGACCGTGCTCCGCCTTGAACTCGTCGAGCTTCTGGTCGATCGCGGTGTTGAGGAAGAAGGCGAGGATCGTCGGCGCCGGGCCGTTGATCGTCATCGACACCGAAGTGTTCGGCGCGGTCAGGTCGAAGCCGTCGTAGAGGACCTTCATGTCCTCGAGCGAGGCGATCGAGACGCCGGACGTGCCGACCTTGCCGTAGATGTCCGGGCGCGTGTCGGGGTCGTGGCCGTAGAGGGTCACGGAGTCGAACGCCGTCGAGAGCCGCTTCGCCTCGGAGTCGGCCGAGAGCAGCTTGAACCGGCGGTTGGTGCGGAACGCGTCGCCCTCGCCGGCGAACATCCGCGCCGGGTCCTCGCCCTCGCGCTTGAACGGGAACACACCGGCCGTGTAGGGGAAATAGCCCGGCAGGTTCTCGCGGCGCAGGAACGACAGCAGCTCGCCGGACTCGGCGTACCGCGGCAGGGCGACGCGCGGGATCCGGTTGCCGGACAGCGTGTCGCGCCACAGCTGCGTGCGCAGCTCCTTGTCGCGGATCTTGACGACCAGCTCGTCCTGGCGGTAGTCCTCGGCCAGCTCCCGGAACCGCTCGAGGAGCTTTGTCGACTCGCCGTCCACATCGGACTCGGCCGCCGCGAGCAGCCCGTCCAGCGCGTCGGTCGAGGCGTCCACCTTGGACAGTTCGGCGCGCGCCAGCGCCAGCGCCTCGCGCTTGCGGACCGCGGCGACCTGCGCTTGCGTCTTCGCGTGGTAACCGCGCACGGTCTCGGAAATCTCGGCCAGGTACCGGGACCGGTTGCCCGGGATGATCGTCGACGCGTCCGTCGACACCTTGCCCTCGACCTTCGGCAGCGTGCCGGCCGACACGGTCAGGCCGCGCTCGGCGAGCATGCCGCGCAGGTGCTGGTACAGCGCGGTGACGCCGTCGTCGTTGAACTTCGCCGCGCTCGTGCCGTACACCGGCATGTCTTCCGGCGCCGAAGAGAAGGCTTCGCGGTTGCGCACCAGCTGGCGCGCGACGTCGCGGCGGGCGTCCTCGGCGCCGCGGCGCTCGAACTTGTTGATCGCGACGACGTCGGCGAAGTCGAGCATGTCGATCTTTTCCAGCTGCGACGCGGCGCCGAACTCCGGCGTCATCACGTACAGCGAGTTGTCCACGAAGTCGACGATGCCGGCGTCGCCCTGGCCGATACCGGGCGTCTCGACGATCACCAGGTCGAAGCCGGCGGCCTTGCAGGCCAGGATCGACTCGCTCAGCCCGGCCGGGATCTCGCCGGACGTCGTGCGCGTGGCCAGGGAGCGGAAGTAGACCGGCGAGCCGTCGAGGCAGTTCATCCGGATGCGGTCGCCGAGCAGCGCGCCGCCGCCCTTGCGCCGCGACGGGTCGACGGCGAGCACCGCGATCCGCAGCTTGTCCTCCTGGTCGAGGCGGAAGCGGCGGATCAGCTCGTCGGTGAGCGACGACTTGCCCGAGCCGCCGGTGCCGGTGATGCCGAGCACCGGTACCTCGCGCTTGCCCGCGGCCTCGGTGATGCCGCTCAGCAGCTCGCCGGGCAGCTTTTCCGCCTGCAGCTGGGTGATGACCCGCGAGAGCGAGGCGACGTCGCCGGAGAGCACCTTGTCCAGCGCGGGGGCTTCGGCCGCGAGGTCGGTGTCGCAGGCCTTGATCATCATGTTGATCATGCCCGGCAGACCCATCTCGTAGCCGTCCTCGGGCGAGAAGATGCGGGCGACGCCGCGCGAGTGCAGCAGCTCGATCTCCTCGCGCACGATCACCCCGCCCCCGCCGCCGAAGACCTTGATGTGGCCGGCGCCGCGCTCGCGCAGCAGCTCCACCAGGTAGGAGAAGTACTCGACGTGCCCGCCCTGGTAAGCCGAGATGGCGACACCCTGGACGTCCTCGGCGATGGCCGCGGTGGCGACCTCGTCGACCGACCGGTTGTGGCCGAGGTGGACGACCTCCGCGCCCTGCGACTGCAGGATCCGCCGCATGATGTTGATCGACGCGTCGTGACCGTCGAAGAGGCTCGACGCCGTGACGAACCGGACGGGGTGCACGGGGCGGTACAGCTCGCTGCTCATCCCTCCAAAATACTTTGACTTCCTACTATTGGAAACCCGAGGACCCGTGACGCGGATCTCAGGGCTACCCCGGAGAACTTGACAGTCCCCTGTTCGGCGCTATGTTTAACGAATCCGTTAATTAACAAGGTGCTGAAATGACGACTGACCAGCTGAGCCGCACGTTCTCCGCCCTGGCCGACCCGACCCGGCGCGCCATCCTCGCCCGGCTTTCGGCCGGCGAGGCGACGGTGAACGAGCTCGCCGAACCGTTCACGATGAGCCTGCCCGCGGTTTCGCGGCACCTGAAGGTGCTCGAACAGGCCGGGCTGATCACCCGCGGCCGCACGCGCCAGTGGCGGCCCTGCCGGCTGGAGGCGAAACCCCTGGAAGACGTCGCCGACTGGGTCGCGACCTACCGGCAGTTCTGGGAGGGCGGCTTCGACCGCCTCGAGGACCACCTGAGGAGGCTGACCGGCGATGCCTGACCTCACGATCACCCGCGTCTTCGACGCCCCGCGCGAGCTCGTCTACGCCGCCTGGACCGAACCGGACCACGTCGCGAGCTGGTTCGGTCCGCAGGGCTTCACCTGCTCCGCCGTGACCGTCGACCCCCGCCCGGGTGGCCGCTGGCGGGCCTGCATCCATTCCCCCGAGGGCGAGGACCACTGGATGCACGGCGTCTACCGCGAGGTCAGCGCCCCGGAACGGCTCGCGTTCACCTTCGCCTGGGAAGCCCAGGGGCAGGAGACGCTCGTGACGATCGGCTTCGCCGACCTCGGGGACAAGACCGAGATGACGTTCACCCAGACCGGCTTCCCGACCGCCGCTGAACGCGACGGCCACGAGGAAGGCTGGCTCTCCAGCTTCGAGGACCTGACCGGCTTCATCCGAGGAAAGGACGCCCGATGACCGCCACGCTGCCCGAGATCGTCTCGCCGGAGGACTGGCAGGCCGCGCGCGACGCGCTGCTGGTCCGGGAGAAGGCCCACATGAAGGCGGCCGACCACCTCGCGGCCGAGCGCCGGCGGCTGCCGATGGTCCGCTTCGACGCGAAGTACCAGTTCGAGAGCGCGGGCGGCCCGGTCAGCCTGCTCGACCTGTTCGACGGCCGCCGCCAGCTGATCGTCTACCACTTCATGCTGCACCCCGGCGACGAGGCGGGCTGCCCCGGCTGCTCGCTGATCGTCGACAACATGCCGCACCTGGCGCACCTGCACGCCCGCGACGTCACGCTGAAGGTCGTCGCGCCGGCGACGCTGCCCGAGATCGAGCGGTACCGGACGCGGATGGGCTGGGACGTGCCGTGGGTGTCCGCGCACGGCAACGGCTTCACCGAGGACTGCGGTGTCGGGACGGGCTTCGGCGTGAGCGTGTTCCTGCGCGACGGCGACGACGTCTACCGGACGTACTTCACCTCCGGCCGGGGCGGCGAGATGTTCCTGGCCTCGCACCGCTACCTCGACATCACGCCGCTGGGCCGCCAGGAGGCGTGGGAGGAGAACGGCCACGGCGACGACGCGCCGGGCTCCTGGTGGCGCCGCCACGACGAATACTGAAACCCGGTGTCCGGTCTTCGCCCGCGGCTCCGACCTCCCGGTGACACCCACTCGGGAGGAGCGGAAATGCGCGAGATCGTCTACCTGGTCCACACGTCGCTCGACGGCTGCGTCGAGGGCCCGGACGGCGAGTTCGACTGGCCGGTCATGGGACCGGAACTGTCCGGGCACTCGCGGGAGATGTCCGCCCGCTGCGGCGAGTTCGCCTACGGGCGGAAGGTCTGGGACATGATGGCCGCGTTCTGGCCGATCGCCGAGACGGTCTCCGACGACCCGCACGACGTCGCGTTCGCGCCGGTGTGGCGGGAGACGCCGAAGATCGTGTTCTCGCGGACGCTGGAGAAGGCGGACTGGAACACGCGGGTCGTCGGGGGCGCGCTGCCCGAGGTCGTCGCGTCCCTGAAGGCCGAGCCGGGCAAGGACGTGCTGCTCATGGGCGGCGCCGAGCTGGCGGCGGAACTGACGGCCCACGGCCTGATCGACGAGTACCTGGTGTTCGTCCACCCGGTCGTCCTGGGCGGCGCGAAACGCCCGTTCGCCGAAGGCACCGCGCGGCTCGGGCTCGAGCTGGTGGAGTCGCGCACGTTCGACGACCGGGTGGTGCTGCTGCGCTTCCGGCGCGCGTGAGCCGGGCCGGGCCCGGGGGGGGCTCCCCCGGGCCCTGACGGCGTCAGCGGGACTTGGCCGCCCGCAGCGCGATCCACTGGCGCATCGCGTACTCGACCAGCGTGATCAGCGTCTGCTTCGTCGACTCGCGGTCCCGGGCGTCGCAGCGGACGATCGGGATGTTCGGGTCGATCGACAGCGCCTCGCGCACGTCGTTGATGTCGTGCTCCAGCACGCCGTCGAACGTGTTGACGCCGACGATGTACGGCAGGCCGCGGTCCTCGAAGAAGTCGATCGGGGCGAACGAGTCGGCCAGCCGGCGCGTGTCGGCCAGCACCACCGCGCCGATCGCGCCGCGGACCAGGTCGTCCCACATGAACCAGAACCGCTGCTGCCCGGGCGTGCCGAACAGGTAGAGGATCAGGTCCGCGTCCAGCGACACCCGGCCGAAGTCCATCGCCACCGTGGTCGTCGACTTGCTCGGGGTGTGGTCGAGGTTGTCGACGCCGACGCTGGCGTCGGTCATCATCGCCTCGGTGGTGAGCGGCACGATCTCCGACACCGACCCGACGAAGGTCGTCTTCCCCGCACCGAAGCCGCCCGCCACCACGATCTTGGCGGATGTCATGGTCGGGGGCGCGGTGTCCCGCGGTGCCTTAAAGCCGACGGAGTCCACTCAAAACCCTTTCCATCAACACCAGATGTGCCTCGGCGCCGTCATTGCCCGTTATCGTCTTGTGCACCGTGACCAGCCCCGCGTCGGCCGCGTCGCTGATCAGCACCCGGGCCACCCCCAGCGGCACCCGCAGGGCCGACACGATCTCGGCGACCGAACGGGGGGTCCGGCACTCTTCCATGATCGAGATGCACTCGATCTGCTCCGCGGCCACCTCGGGGAAGCCACCGGTGGCAGCGTAGTCCTTCGCGGAGATCAGTGTCTCCAGCTCCAGGGCGTAGTTCGCCCGGGTGCGGCCGCCGGTCAAAGCGTAGGGCCGGACGATCGCCGTCAGGTCCTCGGGAGCGGGCGGCTGCTCGAACACCGCGGGCATGACGAACTCGCCGCTGGGCGGGCCGGGGTCGAACAGCCCACCCGGCCTGGGACTGTCCCCGTCGGTACTGCCGGGGGGCGAGACTAAAGAGGTCACACGATCTCCTTGGTCGGCCGACGGCGCGGGCGCCGGCGGTTCCGCGGCCGCGTGCGCACCGGCGGCCGGGGGTGGCGGGGACTCCTTGCTCTTCTTGCGCTTCCGGCGGGCACGGCCGGAATCCAGGGTGAACCCGTTCAGGACGTCGGCGAACGTGCCGTCGTCCCGTCGCCCGTCGGGGTACTGCCCCTCGGGAGGTTCGCCGTCGAATCCGGACCCCGTGCTCATCGCGCCATCATCCCACCGGTTCGCCGATCAGCGACCCCCCGGAGCCCTGAAGCTGGGCGCGCAGTTCCGGGGTGAGGATCTGACCGACGCGGTCGACGAGCATGGTCATCTCGTAGGCGACCTGCCCGATGTCGCAGTTGGGGGCGGCGAGCACGGCGAGGCAGGACCCGTCGCTGATCGACATCAGCACCATGATCCCCAGCTCCATCTCGACGACGGTCTCGTTGACCGCCCCGGCCTCGAAGCACCGGGCGGCGCCCTGGGTGAGGCTGACCAGGCCGGAGGCGACCGCGGCGAGCTGGTCGGCCCGGTCGAGCGGGAGCCGGTTCGACGCGGTCAGCAGCAGGCCGTCCGCCGAGACGACCACGGCGTGCGCCACGCCGGGCACGCGCTCCGCGAAGTCGTTCACCAGCCAGCCGAACTGATTCTGCGTCGGCTGCGCGCTACTCGGCGAGGTCATTCACCCTCCAGTGTCTCGTGGTTGGTCTCGGTCGCCCGAGCGGTGCGGTGGCGCCCGCGCTCGATGCCCTGCTGGAAGCTGCGCAGGCGGCCGCGCACGTCGTGTGCGTCCCGTTGTGGTCGGGGGGCCGTGGCCCCGGTGGGCGGTCCGGCGCTGCCCGGGAGCAGCTGCTCCCCGCGACGGCGCCGGGGCAATCCTGCCGAAGTGAAGGTGGCGGGTGTCGACTGGGACACCGCTTGCACCGCCCGCCAGCCGTCATCGGTCCCGAAGTTCCACTCGGCGGTGGCCTCGACGGCGGTCTCTTCGCGACGAGGGGCGGGCGTTTCGGGGGCAGGCACGGTGCCGCGCCGGGAGGGCAGGGCGGACGGCGGCGCGGCGGGCCGGCCGGTGGTCTCCGGGGCGGGCAGCTGTCCCGACTCCTGGAAGACGGTGGGCTGGTCCGCCTGCTCGCCGGGCTGTGGCGACTGCCGCGGAGCCGACTCGTGGAAGACCGAGGGCTGGTCGGCTTGCTCGCCCGGTGCCGGTGACTGCGGCGCCGGAGCTGCCTCCTGGAAGACCGAGGGCTGGGCCGGCTGCCCGCCGGGCGCCGGGCGCGCCGGCCGCGGCTGGCGGCTCGGCAGCCGGCCGGGTTCTTGCTGAGCGGCCGGCTCGCCGGCCGCCGGCGAGGCCGGGCCGTCGCCCGGCTGTCCGGGCTGGTGAAGGGCGTTCGGCTGCGCCGCGGCACCCTGCTGTCCCCGCTGCGGGAGCCCGTTCGGCGCGGTCGCCGGCCGGCCCTGCTGCGGCAGGGCACCCGACTGGGATCCCTGCGCGAACGACTCCTGCTGAGCCGTGGTCCCGGCCTGCGGCTGAGCCGAACCCGGCTGGGCAGCATTCCCGGGCTGAGTCGAAGCACCAGCCTGAGCCGCGGGCGTCGCACCCGGCTGTCCGGCCGCCTGCGCCGCCTGGCGGGCCTGCTGGCGTCCGCGGGTCACGCCCTGCTGGAAGCTGCTCAACCGCCCGCGCACGTCCGCCGGGTCGCGGACCGGGAGGTCCGAACGGGCCGGGGCCGGGGCCGGCACCGGTGGGGTCGGCGTCGCGCTGCCCGGCATCAGCTGCTCGCCTCGGCGACGACGCGGCAAGCCCTTCTCCGTGAACGCCGTCGGTTCCGACTTCGTGACCGCCTGGACCGTGCGGAAGTTCTCGTCGCTCGCGAAGTCCCAGCTGCGGACCTCTTCCGCCGCGACCGGGGGCGCTTCCTCCGCGGCCGGCTCTTCCGGAGCGGCGGCCGGCTTGTCCTCGCGGAACCACGCCGACAGCATCTCGTCGAAGATCGGCGTCGTCTCCGAGGGGTCCGGAGCCCGCTTGGGTGCCGGGGCGGGCTCCGGCTTCGCGGTCGCCTGGCGCCACCAGTCGCTCAACGTCGTTTCGTTGGCGGAGAACAGGTCCTTGCCCGACGGCAGGTCGCCCGCCCGCGGCGGGTCCGGCACCGGCAGGACCGCGGGCAGCGTCGGACGCGGCGGCGGAGCGTCGTCGTCCTTCGGCAGCGGGGCGAACAGGTCGGTCCCGGAGATCTCCAGGTCCGACGGCGGGCGTTCGGCCGGTCCGTGGCCGTTCGTCAGCCCGGCGAGGTCGCTCGCCGACGGCCAGCGCTCCTCCCCCATCGCCGGCTGCTGCGGAACCACCGGCCGCGGCCGGGAATGGCCGTTGACCTGGCGGCGCGGCAGCTGGTTGCCCGCCGCGGGGCTCGCCGGGTGCTGCTGCAGGGCGCCGATCGGGCCGGTCAGCGGGCCGTCGGTCACCGGCATCACCAGGTCCGGCGGCACGACGACCGTCGCGCGGACGCCGACGATGTCCTTGCCGCCGTGCAGCGACACCCCGATCCGGTGCCGGCTGGCCAGCCGGCCGACGACGAACAGGCCCATCCGGCGCGAGGTGGCCAGGTCGACCGACCCGGCCTCGGTCAGCCGGGTGTTCGCCTCGGCGACCTCGGCCTCGTTCATGCCGATGCCCTTGTCGAGGATGTCGACGTTGAGCGAGCCGTCCTCGCCCAGCCGCGAAGCGACGGTCACCGACGTCTCCGGCGCGGAGAACGCGGTCGCGTTGTCCAGCAGCTCGGCGACCAGGCGCATCAGGTCGCTCGCGGCGTACCCGACGATCCGCGCCGGGGGCGGCGGCTGCACCTGGACCCGCTGGTACTGCTCGATTTCCGAGACCGCGGCGCGCAGCATGTCGGTGGTGCCGACCGGCTTGCCGGACCGGCGGCCCGGCTCGGCGCCCGACAGCACCATCAGGTTCTCGTTGTTGCGCCGCATCCGGGTGGCGAGGTGGTCGAGCTGGAACAGCGTCGCGAGCTGGTCGGCGTCCTCTTCGTCGCGCTCCAGCTGCTCGATCAGCTGCAGCTGCCGCTGCACCAGGCTCTGGCTGCGCCGCGAGAGGTTGACGAAGACGCTGCCGAATCCGGTGCGCATCGCGGCCTGCTCGGTCGCCAGCCGCAGCGCCTGGTGGTGCACCTTGTCGAAGGCCCGCGCCACCTCGCCGACCTCGTCGTCGGTCCGCACCGGCACCGGCACGATGTCGGTGCCCTGCGCGCGGCCCTCCTGGATGTTGCGGACCGCTTCGGGCAGCGCGGTCTCGGCGACGTCGAGGGCGCTGCGCCGCAGCGCCTTCAGCGACCGCAGCAGCTGGCGGGTGATGAGGAAGACGACCGCGACGGCGAGCACCATCGCGGCGAACAGCAGCACCGCGAGCAGGCCCGCGCCGCTGCTGGCGTCGTCGACCAGCTGCGCCGACGTCGCCGACGCCGACGCGCCGAGCCGGTCGGCGACCTGGCTGATCTCCTTCCGCATCGCCGTCGACGCGGCGTTCCAGTCGGCCGCCGACAGCGCGCGGAAGGCGTCGTCGACGGTGTTGCCCTGCGCGTTCAGCACGGATTCGACCATCCGGGCCCGGCTCTGCGCCTGCTTGCCTTCGGCGATCGCCGCGAAGTCGCGCTGCAGCGTGTCGCCCGCCGCGGAGCGGAAGTCGACGAGCCGGTCGGCGAGCCGCAGTTCGGCGGCGCGCAGCGTGGCCAGCTCGCTCGGCGTCAGCGCGGCGCGCGCGATGCCGTAGGAGACCATCGCCTGGCTGAGCGACACCTGCTCGCCGGCGACGAGCAGCTCGTGCAGCCCGGCGGGCGTGCCGCCGAGGGTGCCGTCGCCCTCGCCCGCCGTGGCCGCGGTGTCGAGGCTGATCAGCGACCCGGTGATCCCGGAGTAGGCGGTGACGGCCTGGGCGGGGTCGAGCTGGCCGCCGTCGACCTGGCGGCGGAGGAAGCCGAGGTTGTTGACCTGCGCGGTGGCCGCGCCGGCGGCGCCGGCCACGCCGGGCTCGGCCTCGGCCGCGCGGGCCTGCGCCGCGGTGAACGGCCCGGCCGCGGCGTCGGTCGCCTTGCGGGCCGCGGCCAGCTCGGGCGTGCCGCCGACGGTGCCCTCGGTCAGCATCGCCGCGGTGACCGTGCGCTCCTGCTGCAGCGCGCCGGTGAGCGCGCGGGTCTGGCCGCCGAGCGCGACGAGCCGGTCGAGCCGCTGGTACTCGTCCGAGCGGCCGACCTGGCCCGCGATCGTCGTGACGCCGAGGACCAGCGCGAGGACGATGGGGACGACGGTGACGGCCGAGAGCTTGACGGGCAGGCTCCAATCGCGCCAGCGCACGAGGGCGCGCCAGGCGTCCTTCCCCTTGGACCGCCGGGGTGCTCGGCCGAGCAGCTCCCCCACGGGCACCTGACCTTCTCCTGCAACGGTCACGTGAGTGACTCCCTGTCCGGCGTCATGGATCCGCGTCGGCGGCGCGGTGTCCCGGCTCGCGGCGGGCGTGCGGACGGCCGTGCCGCCCGCGCCCTGCCGCGTCCCCGGTCCCCTCGCTCGTCCCCGGCCGCCCGGCCGCCTGCGCGCGGGCACCGTCCCGAAGTCCCGTGCAAGGGACTGTGCACGTGCACGGCGCAAGTTGCGTTCTGCACGGTCGTCGAGATCAACTTTATCGGTGCCAATCGATCGCTGTGGTCAGCTGGGCCAAAGAATCGTACCCCCGATGCCCGGCCGGTCAATTTTGTTCCCCGCTCGGGCGCTGACCTGCGAAAAGTGCTTTCCGGGCCGGGAACTGCCCTCGACATTCGACCTCACTGCCCCCGAAGAGGGAATTCCGGTTACCGGACGCGTCTCACCCGGGCATCCGGCCGTCACCCGATTAGCCCATGCAGGGCAGCATAGTACCTCGGACGATCTACACTCCGTACCCCCATCGGGTGGGTCAAGTCTCAAGATGTGCCCGATGTTGTGGCGTTCCGCGTCGACACACCCCGACCTGGTGATTTCTTTCGAGACCGCGCGCTGACCAGTGGATCTTCCCCGCCACGCCCACGCGCGAGCGACACTCTCCGGCACTACACCCTGCCCGCCCGCCACCCTGCGTGACCAACTTTGGACGATCGTCCAGGACGGTTAGCCCGTTCGCCGCAGCCTGGGCCAGACGCGACAACGTCGAGTCACAATTCTTTTCATCATGACGGGTGATCTGCCCGTGATCTTGCAGCGAACGGGTATTCGACGCTTTCGACGGGAAAACGAATACCACCTCCGCGCGGCTCCGGAGATCGACCGGCCGCCTCCACTGTCCGCCGGACGGCCTAGTTACGATGTTCGCCTCGCAGTCCGCAAGGGCGGCCCGGCACCCTGCCAGCAGGCGTTCCCCGGCCCGCCACCACGGAGGCACCCTGCCGGAGGCACCCATGTACGACGTCGCGCGTCCCGCGGCGGGCAACCCGATGGAGGAGACCGGCCAGATGCCGGCCCTGTTCACCGGGGACCGCCCGTCCGGCGCCCAGCACCGACGGCCCGCTCCCCCGACGGGTCCCGACTACGCCGGGATCCAGGCCAGCCCCGAGTTCGTTTCGCTGCGGCGGCGGTTCCGGGCCTTCGTCTTCCCGATGAGCTTCGCCTTCTTCGCCTGGTACATGACGTACGTGCTGCTGGCGGCGTACGCCCACGACTTCATGAGCCGCAAGGTGTTCGGCCAGGTGAACGTCGGCATCCTGCTCGGCATCGGCCAGTTCGCCAGCACCGCCCTGGTCACCTGGCTCTACCTCCGCTACGCGCGCCGCCAGGTCGACCCGCGCGTCGCCGAGCTGCGGGCCCGCGCGGGCCTGCCGGAAGGGACCCGCCGATGACCGCGCTCGCCGCCGAGGGCACGCCGGCCAGCGACCCCCTCGTCAACACGGTCGTGTTCGCCCTGTTCGTGGCGATCACGCTGTACGTCGTCTACCGGGCCAGCTCCCGGAACTCCTCGACGGCCGACTACTACGCCGCGGGCAGCGCGTTCACCGGCCGCCAGAACGGCATCGCGCTGTCGGGCGACTTCCTGTCGGCGGCGTCGTTCCTCGGCATCGCCGGCGCCATCGCGATGCACGGCTACGACGGCTTCCTCTACTCGATCGGCTTCCTCGTCGCCTGGCTGGTCGACCTGCTGCTGATCGCCGAGCTGCTGCGCAACACCGGCCGGTTCACGATGGGCGACGTCCTCAGCTTCCGGATGAAGCAGCGCCCGGTCCGCGCGGCCGCGGCGACGTCGACGCTGGTCATCTCCTTCTTCTACATGCTGGCGCAGATGGCGGGCGCCGGCGGCCTGGTCGCGCTGCTGCTGAACGTCCACTCCAAGCTCGGCCAGGCGCTGGTGATCGGCGTCGTCGGGCTGGTCATGGTGCTGTACGTGCTGGTCGGCGGGATGAAGGGCACCACGTGGGTGCAGATCATCAAGGCGACCATCCTGCTGCTGTGCGGCGCGCTGCTGACGGTGTTCCTGTTCGGCAAGTTCGGCTTCTCGTTCTCGAACCTGCTCTCCGCGGCGGCGGAGAACAGCCCGCTCGGCGACAAGCTCCTCGAGCCGGGCGGCTCGTACGGCAAGAACGGCACCACCAAGCTGGACTTCGTGTCGCTGGCGCTGGCGCTGGTGCTCGGCGCGGCGGCGCTGCCGCACGTGCTGATGCGCTTCTACACCGTGCCGAACTCCCGCGAGGCGCGGCGAAGCGTCGTCTGGGCGACGGCGTGCATGTTCCTCTTCTACCTGTGCACGCTGGTGATCGGCTTCGGCGCGGCGGCGCTGGTCGGCGCGGACGAGATCAAGGCCGCGCCCGGCGGGGAGAACTCGGCGGCCCCGCTGCTGGCCCTGCACGTAGGCGGGACGCTGCTGCTCGGCATCATCGCCGCGGTGGCCTTCGCGACGATCCTCGCGGTCGTGGCCGGGCTGACGATCACCGCGTCGGCGTCCTTCGCCCACGACGTCTACGCGAACATCTTCAAGCGGGGCAAGGCGGAGCCGGCGGACGAGGTCCGGGTGGCGCGGCTGACCGCGATCGCGGTCGGGGCGCTGGCCATCATCGGCGGCGTGCTGGCGAACGGCCAGAACATCGCGTTCCTGGTGGCCCTGGCGTTCGCGGTGGCGGCGTCGGCGAACCTCTCGACGCTGCTGTACTCGCTGTTCTGGAAGCGGTTCAACACCACCGGCACGCTGTGGGGCATCTACGGCGGCCTGATCGCGTGCCTGGTGCTGGTGCTGTTCTCGCCGGTCGTCTCCGGCGCGCCGGACGCGATCTTCAAGAGCATCGACTTCGCCTGGTTCCCGCTGAAGAACCCGGGCCTGGTGTCCATCCCGTTCTCGTTCCTGTGCGGGTTCGTCGGCACCCTCGTCGGCAAACCGAAGGCGGACGCCGACAAGCACGCGGAGATGGAGGTCCGGTCCCTCACCGGGATCGGCAGCTGATCCCCTCAGGCGGCCTGCGTCACGCGCGCAGGCCGTCCAGGATCACGTCCAGCACGCGCTTGCCGTCCTCCGGGCTGCAGTTGCGCACCGCCATCCCGGCGCCGTGCCCCAGCCGGAGCACGTCGGGCCCCGCGACGTCGGGCCGGATCAGCCCGGCGGCGCCGTCGACCAGCACCCCGACCGCCTCGCGCAGCCGGACCTGGCAGTACTGGAAGGTCTCCGAGCCCGAGTCGATCGACTCCTTGAGGATCGTGGCGAGCTTGTGCCGCTCCACGACCCAGGTGACCTGCTCCCCCAGCCACGCCTCGAGGGCCTCCCACGGCGGCAGCTCGTCGTGCAGGACGTACGCGCGGTCGGCGAGCACCTCGATCTCGTCGCGGTAGACCGCTTCGAACAGCTTCTCCCGGGTCGGGAAGTGCCGGTACAGGGTGCCCGCGCCGACGCCCGCCTTCTTCGCGACGTCGTCGAGCGGCACGTCGGCCCCCTGCGCGGTGAAGAGGTCCTTCGCCGTCGCGACGATGCGTTCGTAGTTGCGCCGCGCGTCCGCCCGCATCGGACGCTCCGAGTCCGCACCCGGCATCCCGGCCTCCTCGCCACTCAACCGGAGAGATTCTCCGAATTCACTTGCGCATCCGGAGACGCTCTCCATATTATCGGATCGCACGCAAGCGGAGAAATTCTCCGCTTCTTCTCTTACTCCTCGGGGGAGTATCCCTTGTCCCAGCAAACGATCGACCGTGCGGTCGAGCCTGCCCGGGCCCGCCGCGGCGGGCTGGTCCTGGCCATCATCCTGACCTGCCAGCTCATGCTCATCCTCGACGCGACCGTCATGAACGTCGCGCTGCCGCGCATCCAGGCCGACCTGGGGTTCACCCCCACCGGCCTGTCCTGGGTGATGACGGCCTACAGCCTCGTCTTCGGCGGCCTGCTGCTGCTCGGCGGCCGGGCGGGCGACCTGTTCGGCCGGCGCCGGATGTTCGTCGCGGGCACCGCCCTGTTCACCCTCGCGTCCCTGGCCGGCGGCCTCGCCGACTCGGCCGCGCTGCTCATCGCCGCCCGCGTCCTGCAGGGCGTCGGCGCCGCGATGGCCGGCCCGAGCACCTTGGCGCTGGTCACGACGACGTTCACCGAAGCCAAGGCCCGCGTCCGCGCGTTGTCCCTGTTCTCCGCGATGTCCAGTGGCGGCTTCGCCATCGGCCTGATCGTCGGCGGCCTGCTCACCGAGTGGATCTCGTGGCGCGCGGCGCTGTTCATCAACGTCCCGTTCGGCCTGGCGATCGTGCTGCTCGCGCCGCGGTTCGTGCCGGAGCCCGAACGCCGGCGGGCCCACCTCGACCTGCCCGGCGCGGTCACCGGCACCCTCGGCGTCGGCTCGCTCGTGTTCGCCTTCACCCACGCCGCGTCCGACGGCTGGGGCAACCCGGTGACGCTCGGCTCGCTCGCCGGCGGCCTCGCGCTGCTGGCCGGGTTCGTCGCCATCGAGGCCCGCACGGCGCTGCCGCTGGTCCCGTTGCGGCTGTTCGCCGACCGCAACCGCAGCGCGGCCTACGTCAACTTCTTCCTCGGCCCGATGGCGATGATGTCGATGTTCTTCTTCCTGACGCAGTTCATGCAGGACATCCGGCACTACGCCGCACTGGCGACGGGTTTCGCGTTCCTGCCGATGGCGGCGCTGATCTTCACGATGAGCCGGCTCGTGCCGCGGCTGCTCCCGCGCTACGGACCGAAGCCCCTCTCGGTCACGGGTTCCCTGCTGATGCTGACCGGGGTCCTCTGGCTGGCGATGCTCACCACGGACAGCGCGTACTTCCCGGCGCTGCTCGGGCCGCTGCTGCTGATGGGCCTCGGCGGCGGGCTGGCGTTCGCGCCGCTCAACGTGATCGTGATGGCCACGGTGCCGGCGGAGGACGCCGGCGCCGCGGGTGGCGTGCTGCAGACGATGCAGCAGGTCGGCAGCACCCTGGGCCTCGGCGTGCTGATCACCGTGTTCGGCTCGGTGACCCGGTCGTCGAGCGCGACGGGCAACCAGCTCGTCGTCGACGGGATGACGTCGGCGTTCGCGACGGCCGCGGTGTTCGCCGCGGGCACGGTCCTGGTCGCGCTGACGTTCCGGCGGGTTACAGCTTCTGCCCGGCCTTGACCTTGTGCGTCACCCGGCGCTCGACGAGGAACGAGACGAACGGGACGCAGCCGGCGAGCAGCACCAGCACGGTGCCCTTGATCGACCAGCGGGCCTTGATCGCCAGGTCGATGGTCAGCACCAGGTAGATCATGTAGAGGACGCCGTGGATCGGCGAGTAGACCGCAGACGGCGTCGGGTTGTCGAAGCCGTACCGCAGCACCATCACGAAGCACAGGCCGAGCAGGCCGACGCCGGTGACGTAGGCGGCGGTGCGGAACCGGAGCAGGGGGCCGGTGAGCGGCACCGCGGTCTGCGCGGCACCTTCGGTGCTGGTGGTCATCGGGTCGTCCTCACTGTCACTCTGCGGCCTGCTGGTCGCGCGCGTTCAGCTCGCGTAGGTACCGGTTGTACGCGGCCAGCTCTTCGTCCTCGTCCGTCGGCCGCACGTCCGGGCGGGGACGGGGAGCGGGCACCTCGGCGACGGGGGCCGGCTTCGGCTTCTCGTCCGCGGTGCCGTCGGCTTCGGCCTTCAGCCGGAGCTTGCGGATCCGCCAGAACATGAAGGCGGGGAACAGCCCGAACAGCGGCCACTGCAGGACGTAGCCGAGGTTCTGGAAGGTGCCGTTCGCGGAGGTGAATCGGTCCCACTGCCACCAGGCGAGCCCGCAGCAGACGAGCAGGCTCACCAGGCAGGTCGCGATGATCGCGATCCGCCGCCCCCAGGGGGACGCGGCCGGTGGCGGGGAAGCTGGCACGGTTCGACGCTAGCACTGGCCGGCTGAGAGAAGCCCGGCCCCCGCCCTTCCCTGGGGGGCGTCCCCTGGTCCAGTCTATCGGCGGCCACCGACGATTCCGGCCTCAGCGAGCCGCCGGGGGCGAGTTGTCCACATTCACCCTTGCTTGTGGATCGACTGGGCCGCCTTCGCGTACCCGTCCGCCAGGCCGAACACCTTCTGCGCGTACTCCGTCGAGTTGTTGTACGACAGGATCCCGGCCCACCACCCGCTCGGGCTGGCCATGTCCCGGCCGCCCGCGCACAGGTACCGGGCCGCCGCCAGGGCCGCGTCGTCGATCTGCTGGGGGTCGCCGAGGCCGTCGCCGTTGCCGTCCGAGGCCCACTTGCGCCACGTGCCCGGGATGAACTGCATCGGGCCGACCGCGCGGTCGACCCCCGCGTCGCCGTCGTAGCGGCCGCCGTCGGTGTCGCCGATCGCCTGGACGCCCGCCGAGCCGTCGAGCGGGACGCCGATGATCGGCTTGGACGGGCGGCCGTCCGCGCCGAGGACCGCGCCCGCGTACTGGCCGTGGTTGGACTCGATGCGGCCGATGCCGGCCAGCGTCGCCCAGGAGATCCTGCACTTCGGCTGGTCCGCGCGCATGGCCAGCTCCGCGTTGCCGTACGCCTGCAACGCCCGCGCCGGGACGCCGGACGCCGCCGAGACCTGGCTCGCCCATTGCGACAGCGTCGCCGGGCCCGTGCTGCGGGCCTGCTGGGGAGAGGTCTGCTGCTCGGCTCCGCCCGCGACGGCGCCGCCGGCCGGCGCGACCGACCCCGGCCGGACGTCGGCCGCCTTGACCTGCAGGGCGGGGATTTCGGTGGTGAGGGGGCTCGCTTCCGGCGTCGACGCGCGGGTCACGAGCCAGACCCCGCCGCCGGCCACGGCCAGCACGGCGAGGACCACGACCAGCCGGGTGAGCACGGCGACACCTTGCGAGCGCGGCGCCGGCGCGGCGGGGGCGGCTTCCTCGACGCATCCGTCGATCGGGTCGTCCTCGGTCTTTCCGCTACTCGTGCGCACGAAACTCCGGTCCTCCAGCGTGGTGTCGACGAACGGTCAACGAGCCCGCGCAGGTTAGCGTTACGCGGGTCGTCGCCATCGTCTCACCGCACCGGTTCACCCGGCCGAGTGGAAAACGTCTCGTCAGGCGGACTTCTGCTGCCGCGCGAGCCGCGCGACGCACCAGGCCGGGGCACTGCCGCGGCGCAGGTGCTGCAGGACGGTCATCGGCCCGAGCCGGCGGCTCAGGTCGGAGGGCGCGAGCCCGGCCGCCCGGTAGTCGAGGGCCCGCTGGTCGAGCGGGCTGATGCCGGCGTCCCACCACTCCTCGGCCTCGGCGACGCCGCCGACCATCTGCCACCAGCCCGCGGCGGCGGTGAGGAGCTCTTCGGGTACGTCCGGCAGCCTGCTGCGCATGGCGGCGAGGTAGCCGGGGTCGGCGGACTCGACGGGAACGAACCGGGACTGCCCGGTCCGGGCGCGCTGGCCGGGAATGCCCGGGGCCTGCGGCGGCGCGTCGGCCAGCCACGCGGACGCGATGCGGTCGACCTCCTGCTCCTCGGGGGTCTGCTCGCGCTCGGCTGCCCACTGCCGGATCAGCGCGTCCACTCCGGGATCTCCGGTCATCCCTGCCTCCTTGTAGGTCCCCGACGGACAGGCCCTGACGCCTGTCCCACGCGGTGGTGCCGCACGCACCAACCTGCACCTTGCTGAGTGGAAACTGCCTGCGTACCGGGGGTCTCCGGGGGGAGGGCGAACCACCCGATCACGCAATGTGAGCACCGTAGGGCCGGGGTGGTCTCCTTCGCCAGACCCCGGCAGGCACGAATTCGCCGACCTGCGCGTTTTCGGCCGCAATCCACCCGGATGGTCGAGTGCCGGGGTCCGAAATCCGAGATTCGTGACGCACAGTGATTTACCGTCCGCTAACACTCAGGGTGACGGCCGGCGCCGCGGTTCGCGGGGCCGGTGAGCGGTGCGCGCGGGTCAGGAGAAGAGCGACCGGAAGAACGTGACGATGGCTTCGGCGCCGTCCTTCAGCCAGCCGAGGACGCGGTGCACGAAGTCGGCGGACTGGTTGGGCTGGGTGATCAGGAAGAAGAGCACGAGCGCGACGACGCCCACGATGAGAACTTTCTTCATGCCGCTCGACATCGGCTTCCTCCCCGGCTCGCCGCGCCCGTCCTGGGAGTGGCCACGTCAATACTCTAGGGAAGGCGTGCCCGGAAGACACCCTGATCAACCCCCGAGGAGCGGCGATGACGCGGAACGTCCTGGTCGAGCGCGACGGCGAAGTGACGACCGTCACCATCGACCGCCCGGCCGCCCGCAACGCCGTCGACGGGCCGACCGCGGCCGAGCTGGCCCAAGCGTTCCGCGAGTTCGACGCGGACCCGGAAGCCGCGGTCGCGGTGCTCACCGGATCGGGTGGCGCGTTCTGCGCCGGCGCGGACCTCAAGGCGATCGGCACCGGCCGGATGAACCGCACTCACCCGGACGGGGACGGCCCGATGGGCCCGACCCGGCTGCGGCTCGGCAAGCCGGTGATCGCGGCGGTGCACGGGCACGCGGTGGCGGGCGGGCTGGAGCTGGCGCTGTGGTGCGACCTGCGGGTCGCGGACGCGACGGCGGTGTTCGGGGTGTTCTGCCGCCGCTGGGGCGTGCCGCTGATCGACGGCGGCACGGTGCGGCTGCCGCGGCTGATCGGCCAGTCGCGGGCGATGGACCTGATCCTGACGGGCCGGGCGGTCGAGGCGGAGGAAGCGTTCTCGATCGGCTTGGCGAACCGGCTGGTACCGGCGGGCGAGGCGGTCGCGGCGGCGCAGGAACTGGCGCGGCAGCTCGCGGCGTTCCCGCAGGCGTGCCTGCGGGGTGACCGGCTGTCGGCGCTGGAGCAGTGGGGCAAGTCCGAAGAGGACGCGCTGACGGCGGAGTTCGGCGCGGCGATGGGCGCGGGGGTGCTGGCGGCGGAGGCGGTCGACGGCGCGGCTCGCTTCGCGGGTGGGGCGGGGCGGCACGGCAGTTTCGGCTGAGTGGAGCGGCGCGCCCGGCCTACGCCGGCAGGCCACCCAAGCCTCCCACGGCGCCGCCCGCTTCGCGGGCGGGGCGGGGCGGCACGGCAACTTCGGCTGAGCCGAGCGGCGCGCCCGGCCTACGCCGGCCGCCCAAACAATCCGCGGCGCGGCTCGCTTCGCGGGCAGCGAAGGGCGGCACGGCAGCTTCGGCTGACCTGGAACCGCGCTCGGCCCAAGCGTGAAGCCGGCCACCGTCCGCAACCCCTCTTCACCGGACCGGCTGGATCGCGCGCCGGCCCTCACCTTTCCGGTCAAGCGGCCGATAAGGTCGCCCGATGGACGACGACGTCGACAGAGTCGTGCTCCGGCCCGTGGCCGAAGGCGATCTCGACCTCCTGGAACGTCTGACCAACGATCCCGACGGCGCCGGGGAGCACCAGTGGTTCGGCTGGCACGATCCCGGCTACCTGCGCCGCCGCTGGCTGGAGACCGGCATGCTCACCGCCGAGACCGGCATGCTCGTGCCGACGCTCGGCGGCCGCGTCCTCGGGCTCGTCTCCTGGCACCGCAGCCGGAGCGGGCCGGCGTCCTACTGCTGGAACGCCGGCCTCGTCCTGGCACCCGAAGCGCGCGGCCACGGCTACGGCACCCAGGCCCAGCGCCTGCTCGTCGAATACCTCTTCGCCCACACCCAGCTCAACCGGGTCGAAGCGACGACCGAGGTCGGCAACCGCGCCGAACAGCGCTCGCTCGAGAAAGCCGGCTTCACGCGCGAAGGGATCCTTCGCGGCTACGACTTCCGGGACGGCGAGTGGCGCGACCACGTCATCTACTCGGTCGTGCGCTCCGACCTCCAAAAGAACTAGGCGATCGCCCCCGCCGAACGCAGGGCCTCGAAGTCCGTGACGCCCAGTTCGGCGAGCACCGCCTCGGTGTCGGATCCCTTGGCCCGCGGGGCTTCCGGCGTCGACGGCGGCGTGCGGTCGAACCGCGGTGCCGGCGCCGGCTGGACCATTCCGCCGATCTCGACGAACGTCCCGCGCGCCGCGTTGTGCGGGTGCGACGCCGCTTCGCCCGGGGCCAGCACCGGCGTCAGGCACGCGTCGGTGCCTTCGGCCCGCGCGACGAGGTCGTCGCGCGTGTACTTGCCGATCGCCGCCGCGAGGATCTCGCGAAGGCGGGGCCACTGCGTCTTGTCCACGTGCAGGGGCAGCGAATCCGGGTCCAGTTCGAGGACCTTCACCAGGTCGCCCCAGAACCGCATCTCGATCGCGCCGACGGCGACGTACTTGCCGTCCGCGGTCTCGTAGGTGTCGTAGAACGGGGCACCGCCGTCGAGCATGTTGTCGCCGCGGTCGCCGCCCCAGAGCCCGGCGGCGGCCATGCCGTGCAGGCTCGTGGTGAGCAGCGCGGCGCCGTCGACCATCGACGCGTCGACGACCTGACCGCGACCGGACGTGTTCCGTTCGTACAGCGCGGCCAGGATGCCCATCGCCAGCAGCAGCCCGCCGCCGCCGAAGTCGCCGACGAGGTTGAGCGGCGGCACCGGCCGCTCGCCCGCGCGCCCGATCGGCTCGAGCGCACCGGCGATGCCGATGTAGTTGATGTCGTGCCCGGCCGCCTTCGCCAACGGGCCGTCCTGGCCCCAGCCGGTCATCCGGCCGTACACCAGCCGCGGGTTGCGGGCGTGCACGACGTCCGGGCCGAGGCCGATCCGTTCGGCGACGCCGGGCCGGAAGCCCTCGATGAGGACGTCGGCGCTGTCGCACAGCTTCAGCACCAGTTCGACGCCCTCGGGCGTCTTGGTGTTGATGCCGACCGACCGGCGGCCGCGGGCGAGCGGGTCGGTCTGGATGCCGAGCACGTCCTCCCCCGGCTGCGCGCGGTCGACGCGGACGACGTCGGCGCCGAGGTCGGAGAGGATCATCGTGGCGAACGGCCCGGGCGCGAGACCGGCGAGTTCCACCACCTTCAGGCCGCTGAGCGGACCTGCTTTCATGACCGAGGTCCTTTCAGAGCGAGCGGGAGATGATTTCCTTCATGATCTCGCTGGTGCCGCCGAAGATCCGCGAGATGCGGACGTCGGCCCAGGCGCGCGCGATCGGGTATTCGGTCATGTAGCCGTAGCCGCCGAAGAGCTGCACGCAGTCGTCGATCACCTTGTTGACGCGCTCGGTCGTCCACAGCTTCGCCATCGCCGCGCCCTGGACGTCGAGCTCGCCCTTGAGGTGGCGTTCGATGCACTGGTCGAGGAACGCGCGCGCCACCGCGGCTTCGGTGGCCGCCTCGGCGAGGGTGAACTTGGTGTTCTGGAAGGAGAACAGGGGACGGCCGAACGCCGTGCGCTCCTTGGTGTACTCGAGCGTGAGGTCGACCGCGGCCTCCAGCCCGGCCACCGCGGTAACGGCGATGATCAGCCGTTCCTGCGGCAGCTGCAGCATCAGCTGGAAGAAACCCTGGCCTTCGGCGTCGCCGAGGAGGTTGGCGGCGGGCACGCGGACGTCGTCGAAGAACAGCTCGGCGGTGTCCTGGCCCTTGAGGCCGACCTTGTCGAGGACGCGCCCGCGGCGGAAGCCCGGCGTGTCCGTCTCGACCACGATCAGCGAGACGCCCTGCGCGCCCGCGTCCGGGTCGGTCTTCACCGCGACGACGACCAGGTCGGCGTGGAAACCGTTGGTGATGAACGTCTTCGCGCCGTTGATGACGTAGTGGTCACCGTCGCGGACCGCGCGGGTCTTGATGCCCTGGAGGTCGGAACCCGTGCCGGGTTCGGTCATCGCGATCGCGCCGACGAACTCGCCGGTGGCCATTTTCGGCAGCCACTCGCGCTTCTTCTCTTCCGAGGCGTAGGCGAGCAGGTAGTGCGCGACGATTCCGTTGTGGACGGTCACGCCCCACGCGCTGTCGCCGGCGCGGGCCTGCTCTTCGTAGAGCACGGCCTCGTGGGCGAACGTGCCGCCGCCCCCGCCGTACTCCTCGGGGATCGAGAGGCACAGCAGCCCGACCTCGCCGGCCTTGGTCCAGAACTCGCGGTCGACCTTCTTCTCGGCCGCCCAGCGCTCCTGGTGCGGCACGGCCTCCTTCTGCAGGAACGACCGCGACAGCTCGCGGAGGTCTTCGAGCTCGGTGGTGCTCCAGGAGCTCTTCGGGAGTTGAAGCGGCACGGGACCCTCCTGCTGGAAAACATGACGATCAGCATGTAAGTTCTCAGCGGAATGTACATCCGTACCGGCCTGTAGGTAAAGCAGGGAGGCCGCGGTGACCGAGACGGCGCACCGGACCCAGGCGCAGCGGCGCGAACAGACCCGCACGGCGCTGCTCGACGCGACCATCGACTGCCTGGTCGACGTCGGCTACGCGCGCACGTCGGTGCAGGAGATCTGCGCGCGGGCGGGCGTGTCGAAAGGCGCCGTGCAGCACCACTTCACCGCGAAGGCCGAGCTGATGGCGGCCGCCGTCGAGCACCTCACGACCAAGCTGCGGCGCCAGCTCGCCGCGTCGCTGGACGAGCTGCCCAGCGGCGGCACCGGCGTGGCCGCGGCGATCGACCTGCTCTGGACCGGCTACTCGGGCACGCTCTCCACCGCCGTCACCGAGCTGTGGGTCGCCGCCCGCACCGATCCCGAGCTGCGCGCGGCGATCCGCCCGGTCGACCGCGCCCTCGGCCGCGCGACCCTCGAGCACGTCACCCAGGTCGCCGGCGAGCTGCCGCCCGAACGCGCGGAGATGCTGTTCTGGCTCACCGTGAACCTGACCCGTGGGCTCGCGCTGGACGCCGAGCTCGGCGGCGACCCGAACCGGCGCCGGCAGCTGCTCGAAGAGTGGAAGCGGATCGCCGTCCTGCTCTACCAGGACGCAGCCACTGCGCCAAGCTGACCAGCGGGGCACCGCAAGGGCGGGAATGCCCCTTATCCGCCCGGCGGATTCGTGGTCCAATCCCCCCGATAGAGGGGAGCTTCCATGACCGCCACGCCGTACCAGAACCCCTACGGCCCTCCCCAAGGCCAGCCACCGCGGCCGCCGCGGCCGCCCGCCGACCCCGGCGCGCGCCTGCGGCTCGTCGCCGCGATCGTCGGCGCCGTCGCCGCGGTGGTCGTGCTGGCCGGGTCGTTCCTGCCGCAGACCAAGTTCGAGCAGGTCGTGAACGACAAGACCGAGAGCAGCCAGGAGATCAGCGCCTGGTCCCGCTCGTTCGCCGTCGAACCCGGCGACGAGGCGAAGAAGTTCTACGAGAACACCCACGTCGCCCGTTACGGGATCCCGCTCGCGGCCGGCGCGCTGGTGCTGCTGGCCGGCGCCGGCCTGGCGTTCGCGGGCGCGCGGCGCTCGGCGGGCAACGGGGTGCGCTCGGGTGCCCGGACGGCGCTGGTGGCCGGCGGCGCGGGCGTCGCCGCGGCGGTGTGGATGCTCGGCATGGACGTCTCGGCGACGTTGAGCTACGAGTCCGACGACGACACGGTCAAGTCGCTCTACTCGACCGGCCTCGGGTTCTGGATCCTGCTCGGCGGCGGCGCGCTGGCCGCGGTGACGCTGGTCCTCGCGGCGCTGGCCGGCCGCCAGGCACGCGCCACCCCGCCGGCCGGGTCGCCGCCGGGGCCGTACGGCGGGCCCTACCAGCAGCAGTCGAGGCCGTACCCGGTGCCGCCGCAGCAGTTCGCGCAGCAGCCGTACGCCGGCGCGCAGCACCCGTACCCGGCGCAGCAGCCCTACCCGGGCGCGCCGCCGTCCCAGCCGTTCCCGGCGCAAGGTCCGCCGTCGCAGCCCTTCCCCGCCCAAAGCGGTCCGCCGTCGCAGCCCGTGCCGGCGCAACCAGGGGAGCCCTCGCAGCCCGGCGGGCTGTCGGCGCGGCTCGAAGATCCCTACGGCGGCGCGACGCAGGCCCACCCGGCGCCCAAGCAGGACCCGACCGAGCCGAACTACCAGCTCCCGCCGCTCAACCCGCCCAATACGTGAAAGATATTCATATCAGGCTGGACATCTGACGTACCGACGGTATGGTGTACTCGTCGGTAACCCCTGCGCGGCGTCGCGCCCGGACCTCCGGACGCCGCGGAACGGAGACGTCATGACCAGCACGACCCCCGCGAACGCGCTCGAAGACACCCCGCTGCCGCCGACTGTCGGCGGCGTCGCCGGGGCGCCCGATTCGGCGCGGGCGGCCCAGCTCGTCGCCCGCGTGGCCGGAGGCGCCGACTCGGCGCCGATCCGCATGCGCGCGCCCTTCACCGGGCAGCCGATCGCGACGCTGCCCCAGGCCACCGACGCCGACGTCCGCGCGGTGTTCGACAGCGCCCGCACGGCGCAGCGGGCCTGGGCGGACCGCTCCCCCGCCGAACGCGCCCGCGTCCTGACCCGGCTGCACGACCTCGTGCTCGCCCGGCAGGACGAGGTCCTCGACCTGGTCCAGGTCGAGGCGGGCAAGGCGCGGCTCGACGCGTTCGACGAGGTCAGCGCGACGGCGCTGGTCGCGGCCTACTACGGCAAGCACGCGGCGAAGATCCTCGCCCCGCGCCGCGTCGCCGGTGTCATCCCCGGCCTGACCCGCGCGGGCGAGCTCCGGCACCCCAAGGGCGTCGTCGGGATCATCTCGCCGTGGAACTACCCGCTGGCGCTCACCGCGATGGACGTCCTGCCGGCGCTGGCCGCGGGCAACGCCGTGGTGCAGAAGCCGGACAACCAGACCGCGCTCTCGGCGCTGTGGCTGCACGAGCTGGCCGAGGAGGCCGGGCTGCCGGCCGGGACGTGGCAGATCGTGCTCGGCCGCGGCTCGAAGATCGGCACGGCGCTGATCGAGGAGTCCGACTACCTGTGCTTCACCGGATCCACGCCGACCGGCAAGGAGCTGGCCGGGCAGGTGGCGAAGCGGCTGACGTCGTACTCGCTGGAGCTCGGCGGCAAGAACCCGATGATCGTGCTGCCCGACGCCGACATCGCGAAGGCCGCGACCGGCGCGGTGACCGCGTGCTTCTCCTCGGCGGGCCAGCTGTGCGTGTCGGTCGAGCGGATCTACGTCCACGAGGACATCCGCGACGAGTTCACCCGCGCGTTCGTCGCGCGGACCGCGGCGCTGAAGCTCGGCGGCGCGCTGGACTACCACGCCCAGATGGGGTCGCTGACGTCGGAAGAACAGCTCGCCGCGGTGTCCGCGCACGTCGAGGACGCCCGCGCGAAGGGCGCGTCGGTGCTCACCGGCGGCCGCGCCCGGCCCGACCTCGGCCCGCTGTTCTACGAGCCGACGGTGCTTTCCGGCGTCACCCCGGACATGGCGCCGTTCGCGGACGAGACGTTCGGCCCGGTCGTCTCGATCTACGGCTACACCGACGTCACCGACGCGATCGACCGCGCCAACGACACGCCGTTCGGGCTCAACGCCAGTGTCTGGTCGCGCAACGGCCGCGCGGGGTGGGAGGTCGCGGCGCGCCTGAAGGCCGGGACCGTGAACGTCAACGAGGGCTACGCGGCGACGTTCGGCAGCGTCGGCGTGCCGATGGGCGGCATGAAGGACTCGGGCGTCGGCCGCCGCAACGGTGCCGAAGGCCTGCTGAAGTACACCGAGTCCCAGTCGATCGCGCTGCAGCGCGGCCTGGCGCTGCGGCCGCCGAAGCGGGTCCCGGGTTCGCTGTGGGCGCGCGGCATGACGGCCGGCCTCAAGGCCCTGCGCCGCCTGCCGCGCTGACGCACCTCACGCGTGTTCGGCCGTGGGCGCCGTGAGGAGCCCACGGTCGTACGCGATCGCCACCGCCTCCGCGCGCCGGCTCGCGCCGAGTTTCGCCATCACGCGGGACAGGTGGACGCTGACCGTTTTTTCGCTGATGTACAGCTCCTCGCCGACCTGGCGGTTCGTGCGGCCGAGGGCCACGCGCTCCAGGACGTCGCGCTCGCGGTCGGTCAGCGGGTCCGCCACCGTGCGCACCGGCGCCACGGGTTCGGCACCCGCCAGCTCGACGCGGGCGCGGTGGGCCAGGTCGCGGACCGCGTCGCGCAGCGGGATCGCGCCGAGGCGGACCGCCACCTCGTGCGCCGCTTCGAGCGACGGCCCCGCGTCGCCGTCCGCCGCCAGCAGCGCTTCCGCCTCGTGCCAGCGGCAGACCGCCTGCTCGTAGACGGCGCCGTAGCCGAACGCCTCCGCAGCGGCCGCCCACTGTTCCGCGTCGCCCCGGCCGGTCAGGCAGGACGCCGCCGCCTCCAGCCGGGCCAGCCAGGCCCGGCCCTCCGGCCCGAGCGTCCCCGACCGCGGTTGCCCGACGACCGAGCACATCCGGCCGTGCGCCAGCAGCCGCTCGCCCGCCGCCACCGCGGCGCCGGCCGCGGCCTGGTCGCCGCGGACCCGGGCGTCGGCGGCCAGCGCGGCCGCGGCGGACACGCCGAGGGCGGCCATCCGGATGCCCGCCAGCAGGCCGGGCTCGATCCGCTCCAGCCAGCCGATGACGTCCTCGGCCCGGCGCATCGCCTCGGCGTGCTCGCCGCGCCAGTACGCCAGCTCGATCCCCGCGCCGCCGGCCGACAGCGGGATCTGCATGTCCGCGGTCCAGTGCTGCCGCAGCCCGGTGATCAGCTTCGCGGCGTCGTCGAACCGGCCGCGGGCCACGACGAACTGCGCCCAGATGGCCTGGATCCGCGCGGCGACCGCGCTGGACACCCCGCGCCCGGCCCGGCCGGCGCTCTCGTCCGGCCACTCGCCCATGACGTAGCGCAGGACCAGCTGCCCCGCCCGCAGTTCGAGCCCGAAGGCGCTCCAGCTCAGCCCGGCTTCTTCCGCCCGCGCGACACCGCGCGTGGAGTGCTCCAGCGCTTCGGCGAACTCGGCCTGGTCGTGGTAGCTCAGCGCGAGGAAGTAGGTCGCGCGGATCTCGGTGTTCGGGGCCCCGGCGTCGCGGGCCTTCCGCTCGGCCTTGCGCAACCACTCACGGGCCTCGGCGGCGTCGCCGCGTGAATCGGCCAGCGTGCCCAGCGTGACCAGCGCCGCCGCCTCCGCACCCGCCGCCCCGACCGCCTGCGCGTCGGCGACCGCGGTGCGCGCGCTGTCCAGCGCCGCCTCCGGCTGTTCGAGGATCCGGAGGAACCCGGCCCGGCTGGCCAGCACCCATGCGCGCGTCCCGCTCGGCTCGGTGTCCTTCACCAGGTCCCACGCCCGGTCGATCGCCGCGACCGCCTCGTCCAGGGTGCCTTCCAGCGCCAGCAGCGCCTCCGCCAGCCGCCGCCACGTCTTCGCGGCGCGGTCGGCCGAGGTGTCCGGGGTCAGCGCCCGGGTGGCCGAGCGCGCGAACGCGGCCGCCCGCTCGGGCTCGCCGGACGTGCCCGCGAAGTAGGACGCCTCGTGCAGCAGCCGCAGCTCGTCGAAGCCCTCGGGCCGGTCGGCGGCCGGCACGGCGTCCCAGATGGACAGTGCCTGTTCGACGTGCTGCAGCGCCGACCCGGGCGCGCCGAGCTTTTCCGCCTCGTCCATCGCGCGCAGCAGCGCCGGCAGCGCGGTGACCAGGTCGCTGCTCTGCATCGAGTGGTAGGCCAGCTTCGCGTCGTGCCCGCGGCCCTGCGGCCGCGCCAAGATCCGGGCGGCGTAGGCGGCGTGCGTGCGCGACCGCTCCCCCGGCAGCAAGTCGCCGTACACGGCTTCCTGCAGCAACGCGTGCCGGAACGTGTAGGAACCGTCGGACAGCACCACCAGGACGTGGTGCTGGACGGCTTCGCGCAAGGCCTCGTCGAGCTCCAGGTCCCCCAGCGCGGAGACCTCGGCGAGCGCCGCGTGCATCACCGGCTCGTTGGCCACCGAGATCACCCGGGCGACCCGCCGCGTGTCCGGCGAGAGCCGCTCGAGCCGGGACAGGAGGACTTCGGCGAGCCCGGCGGGCAGGTCGTTGCACTCGGTCTTCGTGGCGAGCAGCTCCTCGGCGAAGAACGGGTTGCCTTCGGAGCGGGAGACGATGTCGGCCACGACGTCGGCGGACAGCGGCTCGTCGGCCAGCGCCTCGACGAACTTGCGGGCGTCGGCGGCCCCGAACGGGTGCAGGTCGACGCGTTCGACGGTGGCGAGCCGGAACAGCTCGGACAACAGGCCGCGCAGCGGGTGGCGCCGGTGCACGTCCTCCTCGCGGTAGCTGCCCACGACCAGCAGCCGCTGCGCCCGCAGCCTGCTGAGCAGGAAGGACAGCAGGTTGCGGGTCGAGGCGTCGGCCCAGTGGAGATCCTCCAGCAGGATCACCACCGGGCGCGACTCCGAGATCTCGGTCAGCACCCCCAGTACCGCGTCGAACAACTGCAGCTGACCGAGATCCTGCTCGGGCCGGGGACGCACCATCGTCTCCCGGTCGTTCGAGGTCATCGGCGGGTGTTCGGCCGGGCGCGGTTCCTCCACGCCCTGGCCCTGCGGCAGGAGCCGCCCGAGCGCGGGCCGGAGCCGCACCGCGGCGGCGACCGCCGGGTCCGCCGCACTGCCCAGCGGGGCGAGCGCTTCGGCGAACGGAAGATAAGGAAGACCGCCTTCGCGGACATCGATGCAGCGGCCGGTGAGCACCAGCCCACCGCACGCCTCGACGTGCTCGGCGAGCGCGGTCAGCAGCCGGGTCTTGCCGACCCCGGCGTCCCCCGAGAGCAGCACCGCGCCGGCTTCGCCCCGTTCGGCACGGGCGAAGGCGGCGCGGAGCCGCCGCATCTCGTGGGTACGGGCGACGAGCGGGATTCCGGAGCCGAGTCGGGGCACGAGGAGCATTCTTGCTCACCCCACCGACAGTTTCCGACCGCTTATCGCCATTGACACCATTACCCGGCCCTCACCGGGCGGTTTCGACGCCGACGGTCTCCCGCGCGGCCTCGCGGCGCTCCTGCGCCGGTACGTCGACGTCGCTGCGCGCGGCCCGGAAGTGCCGGACGGCGCGGCGCGCGCGGCCGGCCCAGGCGCTGCGCCCGGCCTTCCGCAGTTCCTCGGCCCGGTAGGCCGCTTCGGCCCGGACCGCGTCGAGCATCAGATCGCTGTGCATCGTGTTCCCCTACTTCCCGAGTTCTCCGGTTGGTAGCACTCAGGTTCGTCCTGAGGGGGCACCTCAGGCATCGGGTGATCACGCAGCCCTGCGCGTCAAAAGACCCCTTACTCCCGGTCGAGCCCAGCTCGGCGGGGGTAAGGGGTCTTCTCCAGGCGCGTTGTTCCTGAGTGGCTCAGTCGTGCGCCGGGCCGCCGGTCCGCACCGCGGCCAGCAGCCCCCGCCAACCCGACGCGGGCAGGCGGAACGCACCACCCTCGGGGTCCTTCGAGTCGCGCAGCGCGGCCCCACCGTCGACGAACGCGACCTCGACGCAGTCGTTCCCGCCGCCGCTGTGGCTGCTCTTGCGCCACCGCGCCCCGGAGAATCCGTCTTCCATCGTCCCCACTCCTTACTGTGTCCTCGGTTCCAGTTGGTGCACCGGAGCCGGTACGGCCGCCTGTTCGGCGAACCGCCCGGCGGCCTCGGCGATCAGGTCCACCGAGTCGTCCGGCTTCAGTGCGGCCGCGCGCAGATGGTCGAACATCAGCCCGTAGCGCCGGACGTCTGTGGGCTCCTCCAGGTAGAGGCCGCTGGACGTGCTGTCGTCGACGTAGACGACGTCCGGGTCGGCCTGTTCGGGGAACCCCATGATCAGGAAGGGGCCTTCCATGCCCGGGTGCGCGCCGGCCCCGAACGGCACGACCTGGATGGTCACGTTCGGCTTCTCGGCGACCGCGACCATGCGGTAGAGCTGCTCGGCCATCACCTCGGGGCCGTCGACGACCCGGCGCAGCACGGCTTCGTCCATCACCGCCCAGTACTCCGGCGGCGGGGTGTCCGACAGCAGCTCCTGGCGCGCCATCCGGGCGGCGACGCGGCGCCGGATCTCGGCGTCCTCGGCGTCCGGCCGCAGCGCCCGGATCACCGCGCGGGCGTAGCGCTCGGTCTGCAGCAGCCCCGGCACCAGCAGCGCCTGGAACGCGCGCAGCGAACTGGCGTCGGCCTCGAGCCCGACGAACGTGCCGGTGAAGACCTCGTTGTAGGCGTGCCACCAGCCGCGCTTGCGGGCCTCCCTGGCCAGCTGGACGAGCGCTTCCTGCTCGTCGCCGGTGATCCCGTAGAGGGCCAGCATGTCGCGGGCGTCGCGCGGGGTGACCCCGACGTGGCCGGTCTCGATGCGGCTGATCTTCGACGCCGAGCACTCGAGCTTTTCGCCCACCTCGTCGATCGTCAGGTCCGCGGCTTCGCGCAGCCTGCGCAGCTCGCCCGCGAGCCTCCGGCGGCGAACCGTGGGGCTCTGTCCCCTTGCCATGGCGCACCTCCGGGTGTCGACGGCGTCGTAGCCGAACGCTCGCTGCCAGTATCCAACATGAACGGTCGAGTAATCGCACGGCACCGATTACCCGAACCGGTCCCGCGTCGCTTCTGCAATTTGCAAAATGCTTCTGTATGCTCGCACCCTGCGCGACGACAGGCCGCAGCCAGGGCACGGCGGGCTTCTCCCCCAGCCCCGCGCCGAGCCTGTGATCAGCGTAGACGATGGCCGGGCGGTACGCCGCGCGATCATCGGCGGAGAGGCCCGGGGCCGTCCCCCGATCGGTCCCGGACCTCTTCCCCGGCCTCGATGCCCTATTGGCGGAATGATTATTCCGCGCATTTGTCGCCCGTAAGGGTGATTACCCGACCGGTGTCAGAGGACGCGCAGGAGTCCTTCTTGGACGACCGTCGCGATCAGCGTGCCGTCCTCGGCGAAGAACCGGCCCGTGGCCAGGCCCCGGGCACCCGACGCCGTCGGCGAGACGCTGTCGTAGAGGAACCATTCGTCGGCGCGGAAGGGCCGGTGGAACCAGAGCGCGTGGTCGAGGCTGGCGCCGAGCACCTTGTCGGTGTCCCAGTAGACGCCGTGGCGGGCGAGCACGGAGTCCAGCAGCGTCATGTCCGAGGCGTAGGTCAGCACGCAGACGTGCAGCAGCTGCTGGTCGGGCAGCTTCCCGTCGGCGCGCATCCACACCTGGTTGCGCGCGGGCAGCTCCCCGGTCTCGCGGGTGACCCACGGCGGTTCGTTGACGTAGCGCAGGTCGATCGGCCGCGGCCGGCTGTGCGCGCCGATCGCGTAGCCCTCGGCGCGTTCCATCAGCGTCGGCAGCGTTTCGGGCGCGGGCACGCCTTCCGGCATCGCCTCGGCGTGCTCGATGCCCGGTTCGTCCTTCTGGAACGACGCCGAGAGCGAGAAGATCGCCTTGCCGTGCTGGATGGCGACGACCCGGCGGGTGGTGAACGACCGGCCGTCCCGGATGCGGTCGACCTCGTAGATGATCGGGACGCTGGGGTCGCCGCCGCGGATGAAGTACGCGTGCAGCGAGTGGACCCGGCGTTCCTCTCCGACCGTGCGCCCGGCCGCGACCAGCGCTTGGCCGGCGACCTGCCCGCCGAACACCCGCACCGGCGAGTGGGCGGGCGAGACGCCGCGGAAGATGTTCTCCTCGATCTTCTCGAGGTCGAGCAGCGCGATCAGGCGGTCCAGCACCGGCTGGCCGCCACCCGGGATCTCCAGTTCGGTGGCGGCCGTCCTGGCCATTTCAGTCATGGCCAGACCCTATGTGCTGCGGGGGCGGGACGTCCCTTATGCGTGGTCGTCTTCACCGAGGCGGTGCACGTGGATCAGGTTGGTCGAGCCGACGGTGCCCGGCGGGGAGCCGGCGACGATGACGACCAGGTCGCCCTTCTGGTACTTGCCCATGTCGAGCATGGCGTGGTCGACCTGCTGGATCATCTGGTCGGTGGACTCCACGCGCGGCACGATGTGGGTGTTGGTGCCCCAGGTCATCGACAGCTGGCTGCGCACGCAGTCTTCCGGCGTGAACGCCAGCAGCGGCAGCCGCGTGTGCAGCCGGGCCAGGCGGCGCACGGTGTCGCCGGACTGCGTGAATGCGACCAGCGCCTTGGCGTTGAGGCGCTCGCCGATGTCGCGGGCGGCGTAGGAGATCACGCCGCGCTTGGTGCGCGGGACGTGCGTCAGCGGCGGGACGACCGGCGAGTCGGTCTCGACCGCCTCGATGATCCGGCCCATGGTCTGCACGGTCTCGATCGGGTACCGGCCGACGCTGGTCTCGCCGGACAGCATGACCGCGTCGGTGCCGTCGAGGACCGCGTTCGCCACGTCGGAGGCCTCGGCGCGGGTCGGCCGGGAGTTGTTGATCATCGACTCGAGCATCTGCGTCGCGACGATGACCGGCTTCGCGTTCTCGCGGCAGATCTGGATGGCGCGCTTCTGCACCAGCGGGACCTGCTCCAGCGGCAGCTCGACGCCGAGGTCGCCGCGGGCGACCATCACCGCGTCGAAGGCCAGCACGATGGCCTCGAGGTTGTAGACGGCCTCGGGCTTCTCGATCTTGGCGACGACCGGCAGCCGGCCCTTGCCGACCCGGTCCATCACCTGGTGGACGAGGTCGATGTCGGCGGGCGAGCGGACGAAGGAGAGGGCGATGAAGTCGACGCCCAGCTCCAGCGCGAACTCGAGGTCCTCGATGTCCTTGTCGGAGAGGGCGGGCACGGAGACGTCCATGCCGGGCAGCGAGACGCCCTTGTTGTTGCTGACCGGGCCGCCTTCGGTGACCTCGCAGACCACGTCCGGGCCCTCGACGCCCTTGACCACCAGGCCGACCTTGCCGTCGTCGACGAGCAGGCGGTCGCCGGGCTTGGCGTCCTTCGCCAGGCCCTTGTAGGTGGTCGAGACGCGGTCGTGGGTACCGGCGACGTCCTCGACGGTGATCCGGACGACGTCCCCGCTGTGCCACTCGACCGGCCCGCCGGCGAAGGTGCCCAGGCGGATCTTCGGGCCCTGCAGGTCGGCGAGGACGCCGACCGCCCGCCCGCTCTCGGCGGCGGCGGCCCGGATGAGGTCGTAGACCTCCTTGTGGTCGCTGTGGCTGCCGTGGCTGAAGTTCATCCTGGCCACGTCCATGCCAGCGTCGACGAGGGCCCGCATCTTCTCCGGCGTTGCGGTGGCGGGGCCCAGGGTACAAACGATCTTCGCGCGTCGGCTCACGTTCGCACAGCGTAGTCCCTCTTCGCGCGTTCGTCTGTACCGATCCCGAAAAGTTCAGAAAAACTGTTCAGAAACCGGTCGCGGCCAGGGGGCGTCTCCCGAGTTGCTCGGGTGCTGGGGTGGGGTCGGGCCGGCGGACATGACGTGAATGACTCATTCATGTCGCCTGGTGACATGAATGAGTCATTCACGTCATCCAGGGGCGGGGCCTGCCCGCGCGGCACAACCGAGCCGCCCGGCGCCTGTGCGGCTAGCGGCGAGGCAGCTCGCTCGGCCCGACGCGGTCACGGGCCCACTCGTTGAACTCGCGCACCTGCCGCCACGCCTTCTTCACCCGCTCGAGGGCGCCCCGCTCGTGCAGGACGTCGTCCGGCTCCCAGACGCGGACCGCGTAGACCGAGCGGTAGCGCAGCAGGTCGAGGCGCGGGTGGTCGGCGTCGAACCCGCGGGGCTTCGACTTCAGCCGGTCGCCGCGGATCTCCCAGCCGGCCTTCTCGAGCTTCTTCAAGATCTTCTCGAGCGCTTCGCCGTGCAGCTCGGTGTCGACGGCCTTCCGGAACCGCGCGATCTGGTCGGACGCCAGGTGGAAGCAGCCGCCGCCGACGCGCAGACCTTCGGGACCGACTTCGACGTAGTACGCGCCGCCGCCGCGGCCCTGCTCGATCACCGCGCCGCAGTGGGTCTTGTACGGCGTCTTGTCCTTGGCGAACCGGACGTCCCGGTAGGGGCGGAACACCTTGGGCTCGCCGAAGCCGTCGGAGAACTCCGGCGCGAGCTCGGCGAGCAGCGCCTCCATCGGGGCCCGGACGTCGGACTTGTAGGTCTCGACGTGGTCGTCCCAGTAGGGCTTCGAGTTGTCCTCCACGAGACCGTCGTAGAAGTCGACGGCGTACTCGCCGAATCCGCTGAACTTCACGGGGAGGAACGATAATCGGGGGCACCGACACTTTTCGCGCCGGTGCCCCCGGGGTCCTACTTGGCGACCGCCGTGATCAGCTCGCCGTTCGTGGTGTCGCCGGACAGCTCCCAGAACATCGCGCCGCCGAGCCCCTGCGTCTTCGCGTAGGAGATCTTGCCCGCGATCGTCGCCGGGGTGTCGTAGCTCCACCAGTTGCTGCCGCACTTGGCGTACGCGGTGCCGGCCACCGTGCCGGTCGACGGGCACGACGTCTTGAGCACCTTGTAGTCCTCGATGCCCTGCTCGTACTTGCCCGGCGCCGGGCCGGTCGCGGTGCCGCCCGGGGCGCTCTGCGTGACGCCGGTCCAGCCGCGGCCGTAGAACCCGATGCCCAGCAACAGCTTGCTCGACGGGACACCCTTGCTCTTCAGCTTCTGGATCGCCGCGTCGGAGTAGAAGCCGGCGGAGGGGATGCCGGAGTACGACGTCAGCGGCGAGTGCGGAGCCGTCGGGCCCTGCGCCGCCCAGGCGCCGAAATAGTCGTAGGTCATCACGTTGTACCAGTCGACGTACTGCGCCGCGCCGCCGTAGTCGGCCGCGTCGATCTTGCCGCCACTGGTGCCGTCGGCGGTGATCGCCGAGGTGACGAGCTTCGACCCGAACTTGGCGCGCAGGGCGGCCATCAGGTTCTTGTAGGCCGCGGCACCGCTGGTGTCACAGGAAAGGCCGCAGGAGTTGGGGTACTCCCAGTCGATGTCGATGCCGTCGAACACGCCGGCCCAGCGCGGGTCGTTGACGAGGTTGTAGCAGGAATTCGCGAACGCCGCGGGGTTCTGCGCGGCCTGCCCGAAGCCGCCGGACCAGGTCCAGCCGCCGAACGACCAGAGCACCTTCAGCCCGGGATGCTTGGCCTTGAGCTTCTTGAGCTGGTTGAAGCTGCCGGCGAGGGGCTGGTCCCAGGTGTCGGCGACGCCGTCGACGCTGCCCGCGGCGTCGTAGGTCTTCTGGTAGTCGGCGTAGGCGTCGCCGATCGCGCAGCCGCCGTTCGTCACGTTGCCGAAGGCGTAGTTGATGTGGGTCAGCTTGCTCGCCGAGCCGGAGGTCTCGATGTTCTTGACGTGGTAGTTGCGGTCGTAGACACCCCACTCGGTGAAGTAGCCGACCACCTTGCCGACGGAGGCCTCGGTGGCGGCGGTGGCCACCGGAGCGGCCGCGGCACCCGCGACGAGGCCCGCGGCGGCCGCCACGGTCAGCAGCGCCGAGAAGCTCTTCCTGCGGAAACGGGACATGCCTTCTCCCTTCGGAGAATTACTGACAACCAACGGGGACCACGTGGTGGAGACCACACCTACGGTAAGTGGACTAGACCACTAGGTCAATGGTTCAGACCAAGCAGCCCGGTGGTCGGCATGTGCATTCCTTGACAGGAATATGCCCGGCGGAGCACATTTCGGGGGTGATGCAGACGTTCGAGGTGCTGGCCGAGCCCCGCCGCCGCACGATCCTGGACCTGCTGCGCGACGGCGAGCGGTCGGTCGGCGAGCTGGTCGAGGAGCTGTCCCTCAGCCAGCCCGCCGTGTCCAAGCACCTGCGGGTGCTGCGCGAGGCGGGGCTCGTGACGGTGCGGGTGGCGGCCCAGCGAAGGTGCTACGCGCTGCGGCCGGAGCCCCTGGCCGAGGTCGACGCGTGGCTGGCGCCGTACCGCGCCTTCTGGTCGGACCGGCTGGACGCGCTGGAACGCCGGCTGGACGAGACCGATCCCCGCTGACGCCGCCGCGATGTCAGGAAAGGGTCGTTCATCGCGTCCGAGGACCTGAACGAGTCGTTCATGACCTCGCGTCAGGGCCGCTCGGGCGCCGGCGCCGGGCCGAAGGCCAGCCCGCGGTCCGCCGCGCGCCGCTCGCCCCACTCGTACAGCGCCTGCAGCGCCGGGCGCAGCTCCTCCCCCGCCTCCGTCAGGTGGTACTCGACGCGCGGCACCCGGCCGTCGAACTCCACGCGGCGCACGATGCCGTCCGCGGCCAGCTCGCGCAGCTGCTGGGTCAGCATCTTCTCGCTCACCCCCGGCATGCGCCGCCGGAGTTCGCCGTACCGGTGCGCACCCTCCTTCAGGTGCGCCAGGATCACCGGCTTCCACTTGCCGCCGATCAGGTCGACCGCCAGCTCCACCGCGCAGTGGTACCGCTTCATCTCGCTCCTACGCACCGGAAAGTACGTGGTTGCCCGCCCGGAAAACCACTGGTTGCCTGAGCGGGTGATCGTGCCAGAAACCCCCACCCTCTACGACTGGGCAGGCGGCCACGAAGCCCTCGTGAAGCTGTTGACGATCTTCTACGGCCACGTCCTGGAAGATCCGCTGCTCGAACCCGTCTTCCGCGGCATGGACCCGGAGCACCCGAAGCACGTCGCGGTGTGGCTCGGCGAGGTTTTCGGCGGGCCGGCCGAGTACTCCGCGAGCCGCGGCGGCCACGCCCACATGGTCGGGCGCCACCTCGGGCGCGCCATCACCGAAGAGCAGCGCCGCCGCTGGGTGACGCTGCTGCTCGACGCCGCCGACGAGGCCGGCCTGCCCGCCGACCCCGAGTTCCGCGCCGCGTTCGCCGGCTACCTCGAGTGGGGCAGCCGGCTGGCCGTCCTCTTCTCCGCGCCCGGCGCCGAACCGGACCCGCACGAACCCGTACCGCACTGGGACTGGCCCAGGCCGCCCTGGCAGCCACCCGCGTCCTAGCCGCATAGTGAGGGGCAGCTGAAAGGAGGCTGCCCTTGATCCGGGTGGACGGCCGGACCCTCAGGTGCGCCGACGTCGTGACCGCGGCGCGCACCGACGGGCCGCTGGGTATCGACGTCTCGATCGCCGCGCTGCGCGCCGCCGAGCACGCGTGGAAGCTCGCCGAGGACCTGAGCACGCGGCGGGTGGTCTACGGGCGCACGACCGGCGTCGGCGCGAACAAGGACGACACCGTCGAGAGCTCGCGCGAGCACGGCCTGCGCCTGCTGCGCAGCCACGCGGGCGGCAGCGGTGAAGAAATGCCGCCGGGCCAGGTGCGGGCGATGATGCTGATCCGCCTCAACCAGCTCCTCACCGGGCGCTCGGGGATCAGCCCCGAGCTGATCGGCGCGCTGGCCGACGCCGTCCGCACCGGCGCGCTGCCGCTGGTGCACCGGCTCGGCGCGATCGGCACCGGCGACCTCGCGCCGCTGGCCGAGACCGCGCTGGCGCTCACCGGGGAACGCGGCTGGGTCGGCGGGCACGTCCCGCCGGTGCCGGTGCACGCGGGCGACGCGCTGGCGTTCATGAGCAGCAACGCCGCGACGCTCGCCGAAGCGACCCTCGCCGCGATGCGGCTGGACACGCTGACGCGCGCGAGCCACGCCGTCGCGGCGCTGACGTACGTCGCGCTCGACGGCAACCCCGAGGCGTACGCGACGCCGGTGCACGAAGCGCGTCCGCACGCCGGGCAGGTCGCGTGCGCCGCGGAGATGCGGCGGCTGCTGGGCATGCACCAGACGCCGAAGCCGGGACGGCGGATCCAGGACCCGTTCGGGCTGCGGGCGTTCCCGCAGGTGCAGGGCCCGGCGCTGGACGCGATCCACTACCTGCGGGACGTCCTCGCGGTGGAGATCAACGCCAGCACCGAGAACCCGATGATCTCGACGGTCCACGGCGACGCGTACCACCACGCGCACTTCCACACGGCGTACGTGTCGACCGCGCTGGACCAGGCGCGCGCGACCGTGCACCAGGTGGCGGAGCTGTCGGTGGCGCGGCTCGGCGACCTCGTCGAGCCGGAGTTCACCGGGCTGCGGCCGTTCCTCGCGGCGGGTCCGGCGGGCAGCTCGGGCGTGATGATCCTGGAGTACGTGGCGCACGACGCGCTGACGGAACTGCGGCAGGCGGCGCTCCCGGCGACGCTCGGCACAGCGGTGGTGTCCCGCGGAATCGAGGACCACGCGAGCTTCTCGACGCAGGCGGCGCGCGCGGCGACGGCGGCGTGCGGGGCCTACCAGCAGGTGCTGGCGTGTGAGCTGGTGGCGGCGGTGCGCGCGCTGCGGATGCGCGAGGCCGACCTGGTGGACCTGCCGGTGCGCGACGCGTTCGAAGCGGCGTCTTCGGTGCTGGACGAGAGCGTCGACGACCGCCCGCTGACCGGCGACATCGCCGCCGCGGTCGGCGTCCTGGACACCCTCGCCCGGATCTAGCGTGAACCCGAACCGCCCGATCCGCCAATAACGGGAGCAAGTGGCGGACGACAGGCGGGCGGTTCATGAGTTCACCAGGCGCGGCCGACGCGGAGATCATCGCGGCGTCGCTGCGGCACCCCGAGCGGTTCGCGGCGGTCTTCGACCGGCACGCCGCGCACATTCACCGCTACCTGGCCCGGCGGCTCGGCGGCCAGCTCGCCGACGACGTCCTGGGCGAGACGTTCCTGGCCGCCTTCACCGGCCGCGGCCGCTACGACCCGGCCTTCCCGGACGCGCGGCCGTGGCTCTACGGCATCGCCACCAACCTGGTCGGCAAGCGCCGTCGCGAGGAGGCACGCGAGTACCGGCTGCGCGCCTCGCTCGGGCCGCCCGCCGCCCAGGAGGGGCACGCGGACCGGGTGGCCGCGCGGGTGAGCGCCCAGGCGATGAACGACCGGCTCGCCGCCGCGCTGGGCGGGCTCGCCCGGGGTGACCGGGACGTCCTGCTGCTGATCGCCTGGGAAGGCCTGGCCTACGACGAGGTCGCGGCCGCGCTGGGCATCCCCGTCGGCACCGTCCGGTCGCGTCTGAACCGGGCCCGCAAGAAGGTCCGCGCGGAACTCGCGCCCGCCGAGGAGGTCTTGAACCGTGGATGAGCTGCAGCTGCTGCGCGACTTCGCCGGACCGGCGGAGCTCCCGGCGCGCGACGACCTCGCCCGGCAGCGAACCGAGCTGCTCGCCGCCACGACCGCGCGACGGCCGGCGCGGCGCTGGGTGTGGGGCTCGGTCACCGCGGCCGGGCTCGCCGCGGCCGCCACCGCCGTCTTCGCGCTCACGCCGACGACCCCGCCGGCCCCGCCGGCGGTCGCCGGACCCGTCGACATCCTGTACCGGGCCGCCGCGGCGGCCCGGGCCCTGCCGGACGTCGAGCCCCGGCCGGACCAGTTCCTCTACAGCAGGACGCGGCTCGCGGACGGCCGGGAGAACGAGTTCTGGGCGTCGGCGGACGGGACCCACGACGGGCTCCAGGTCCTCTTCGGCCACGAAGCGGAAATCGCGGGCTGCCGCGACGGGAAGCGCGTGCAGCGGGAAGGCCGCGGGCGAACGGTGACCAGCCGGTGCGAGCCGCGTCCGGCCGCCCACCCGGACCTGCCGACGGACGCCGACGCCATGCTCGCCTACCTGCACCGGAGCACCTACGGCGAAGGGGACACCCTGCACGACCTCGGCAACGAGGTCGTCGAACTGGCCGGCGGCTACCTCCGGCCGGCGGCACGGGCCGCGCTCTACGAGGCCGTGGCGAAGGTGCCCGGGCTGGTCGCCCGCACCGACGCGAAGGACGCCGCGGGCCGGCCGGTCCTCGGGATCACCTGGGACAGCACGACCGAGCACGGGATCGGCAACCAGGACGAGTTCCTGTTCGACCCGGTCACTTTCGCCTACGTCGGCTCCGGAACGACCGGCGCGGTGGTGAGCCAGGGCATCGTCGACGAGGTGCGGCAGCGCCCCTGAACGCGCGAAGGGCCGCCCCGGAACTCCGGAGCGGCCCTTCGCGGCCGAGACTCAGCCGAAGAAGACTTCGGCTTCCTGGTAGCGCTCGGCCGGGACCGTCTTCAGCTCGGCCGTCGCCTCGGACAGCTTCACGCGGACGATGTCCGTGCCCTTCAGCGCCACCATCACGCCGAAGTCGCCGTCGGCCACCGCGTCGACCGCGTGCAGGCCGAAGCGGGTCGCCAGGACGCGGTCGTACGCCGTCGGGGTGCCGCCGCGCTGGACGTGGCCCAGGACCACCGCGCGGGACTCCTTGCCGGTGCGGTGGGCGATCTCGTCGGCGAGCCAGGTGCCGATGCCGCCGAGGCGGACGTGCCCGAAGGCGTCCTTCTCGCCGGTGAGCAGCTTCTCCTCGCCGCCCTCGGGCAGCGCGCCCTCGGCGACGACGATGATCGGCGCGAACTCCTTCTCGAAGCGGCTCTCGACGTAGGAGACGACCTGGTCGACGTTGAAGTGCCGCTCCGGCACCAGGATGACGCTCGCGCCGCCGGCGAGGCCGGAGTGCAGCGCGATCCAGCCGGCGTGCCGGCCCATGACCTCGACGACCAGCGCGCGGTGGTGCGACTCGGCGGTGGTGTGCAGCCGGTCGATCGCTTCGGTCGCGATGGAGACCGCGGTGTCGAAGCCGAAGGTGTAGTCGGTGGCGCCGAGGTCGTTGTCGATCGTCTTGGGCACGCCCACGACGCCGACGCCGTCGTCGGTGAGGCGCTTCGCGACGCCGAGGGTGTCCTCGCCGCCGATCGCGATCAGCGCGTCGACGCCCTGGTCGGCCAGGACCTGCTTGATCTTGTCGACGCCGCCGTCGACCTTGTACGGGTTGGTGCGCGAGGACCGCAGGATGGTGCCGCCGCGGGTCAGGATGTCCTCGACGTCGTTGAGGCCGAGCGGCCGGCTGTCCCCGGTCAGCGGGCCGTTCCAGCCGTTGCGGAAGCCCACGAGGTCCCAGCCGTGCACCTCGATGCCCTTACGCACCACGCCGCGGATCACCGCGTTGAGCCCCGGGCAGTCGCCGCCGCCGGTCAGCACACCGACACGCATGAGAAGCCTCCGTCTGTTCTCTGGAGATGACAGTCACATTTCGTCCAGGGCCAAGCGTAGCGGCAAACGTCTTGATCGGTGCAGCCCGGACCACCTGCCGAATCGGTCCGGCTCCGGGGTGTGCTACCTTGGCGCCGTGCAGCGCTATTTCTGGTTTACGAAGCCGGCCCCGGGTGGGCACGGCGGCGTGAACCTGCGCTGACCTCCACCCCGAGCCGGATCTCGAAACCGGCTCGGCGAATCTTCCGCGGGTCGGTGTCCACCAGGAAGGACCACCCCCGCGATGACGCTCTCCGCCGGACCCGCCGCCATCGGTGACCTCGACGCCGCCCGCACGACGTCGATCAGTCCGCTCATTTCGCCCGCGCTGCTGCGCGAAGACCATCCCGCCGGCCCCGCCGTCGCCAAAGTCGTGCGGCAGGGCCGCGCCGAGACGGTCGACATCCTCGACGGCCGGGACGACCGGCTGCTCGTGGTCGTCGGCCCGTGCTCGGTGCACGACCCGGAAGCCGCCCTCGACTACGCCCGCCGGCTGTCGGCGAAGGCCGACGAACTGCGCGACGACCTGCACGTCGTGATGCGCGTGTACTTCGAGAAGCCGCGCACCACGCTGGGCTGGAAGGGCCTGATCAACGACCCGGACCTGGACGGCACGTTCGCCGTCAACAAGGGCCTGCGGATGGCGCGCAAACTGCTGCTCGACGTCTCCGAGCTGGGGCTGCCGGTCGGCTGCGAGTTCCTCGACCCGATCACGCCGCAGTTCATCTCCGACATCGTGACGTGGGGCTCGATCGGCGCGCGGACCGCGGCGAGCCAGGTGCACCGCCAGCTGTGCAGCGCGCTGTCGATGCCGGTGGGCATCAAGAACTCGACCGAGGGCGACGTCCAGGTGGCGGTCGACGCGACCCGCGCGGCCGCGGCGAGCCACGTGTTCCCGGGCATCAACACCGACGGCCTGGCGGCGCTGCTGACGACGACGGGCAACCCGGACTGCCACGTGATCCTGCGCGGCCACAACGGCGGCCCGAACTACGACGCTTCGACGGTGGCGGACACCCTCGCGCGGCTGGCGAAGTCGGGGCTGCCGGAGCGGGTGATCATCGACGCTTCGCACGGCAACAGCGGCAAGGACCACGTGCGGCAGGCCGCGGTGGTCCGCGAGCTGGCCGCGCGGATCGGCTCGGGTGAGCGCGGGATCGCGGGGCTGATGCTGGAGAGCTTCCTGGCGGCGGGCCGCCAGGACCTCGACCTGGGGCACGCGGAGAAGCTGACGTACGGCCAGTCGATCACCGACGCGTGCTTGGCTTGGGACGACACGGCTCCGCTGCTGGACGAGCTGGCCGCGGCGGTCCGGGCGCGCCGCTGAGAGGTCCCCGGCCTGGGGGTCCCCCGGTTTTCACGTTACCGGGGACCCCCGACAGTTCCGGGCCTCGCGGAGGCCGGCGGCGCGAACGGTCCTTTCGCGCCGCCGGAAGATCAGCGCAGCAGCGGCAGTGCTCCGACCAGCCGGTCGACGCGTTTGCGCGGGCCGTGCAGGGCGACGCCGACGCCCGCCAGGTCCGCGGTGGCCGTGGCCGCCATCCTGGCCGTGTACTCCTCGTAGGTGCGGCAGCGCTGGGCGAGCGCGCTGAAGGCGACGAAGAACAGCTCGTCGTCTTCGGCGGCCGCCCGGACGATGGCGGCGATCTCCGCGCGCGAGGCCGTCAGGATCGGCAGCGGCACGTGGATGATCCCCGGGTGCGCGACGCCGTCGGCGTCCTCGACGTCGGCTCCGACGAGCCCCTCGACCCGGTGCCCGAGGGTCACCGAGAGGACGCCCGCGGCGTTGGCCGCCAAGCCCGCGGGCAGCTCGGCGCCGACCACGACCGCGCACTTGTGCCGCGCCTTCACTTCCGGCTCCCGAGGAACACGCCGGCGAGCACCACGGCTCCACCCAGCACCTGCCACGGCGTCACGCGCTCCCCCGCCAGCACCACCGCCCAGCCGAGCCCCGCCACCGGAACGACGTTGAGCAGGTTGACCGCGACGCTCGGCTCCAGCCCGCGCAGCCCGTGGTTGTACAGCAGAAAAGCGGCCACCGAGCAGAGCACCGCGAGAAAACCGATCCGCAGCACCGTTCCGCCGGAGGGGACGCTCCACCGGGAAGTCTCCGTCAGCGACAGCACGACGAAACCACCCGCGCCCGCCAGCGTCTGGTAGTACGTGACCACGATCGGCGACGCACCCGAGCCGTCGCGGCGCGCGACCACGTTGTAGGCCGCCCACGCGAAGCCGCCGGCGACCAGCAGGAGATCGCCCCACAGGCGGTGGCCGCCGGGCTGATCGCGCACCACCAGCCAGACCCCGGCGAGCGCCACCAGCATGCCCACCAGCCGGACCGGCGAAAACGCGGCGCGGCCGGACAGGGCCAGGGTGATGATCGGGTAGGCGGCGACGATCAGCGTCGCGTCGGACGCCGTCGCCAGGTCGACGCCCGCGTTCTCCAGCGCGAAGTACGCCGTGATCCCGAGCAGGCCGGCGAACGCGTAGGACATGCGCTGCCGGGTGGACGGCCGGGGAAAGCGGCGCGCCGCGACGCCGAGGACGAGCGCGGCGAGCACGAACCGCAGCGCGCCGAGCGTCATCGGCGGGACCTCCGCCAGCGCCACCTTGGTGACCGCGAACGAGCTGCTCCAGATCAGCGCGGCGGCCAGGACGGCGGCCACCGAGAGGCCACGCGTTTCTGTGATCATGGCGCGAGACTAAGCAGCGAACGGACGAACCCCGGCGAACGGCGTGTTAGATTCGGCAACCGACCGAGAACACCGAATCGGACACCAGTGCGAGGAGAGTACGGGCCGGATGGACGAACTGGATTCGGCGCTGCTGACCCTGCTGCAGGAGGACGCCAAGCAGACCAACAAGGAGCTGGCGCGCAAGCTGCACATCGCGCAGTCGACGTGCCTGGAGCGGGTACGGGAGCTGACCCGGCGCGGGATCGTGCGCGGACACCACGTCGAAGTCGATCTGAAGAAGATCGGCCGGCCGGTGCAGGCGATGGTGGCGGTGCGGCTGCGCCCGCCCGACCGCGCGGTGATCGAATCGTTCCGCGCGTTCGTGGCGGGGCTGCCGGAGGTGCTGTCGGTGTTCGTGATGTCCGGCAGCGACGACTTCCTGCTGCACATCGCGGTCGCCGACAACGACCACCTCAGCGGGTTCGTCCTCGACCGGCTGACCCAGCGCAAGGAGATCGTCGACGTGCGGACGTCGGTGATCTTCAGTCACGTCCGCCGCACGGTCGTCACGCCGGCGGACTGACCGTCAGCGGCGGTGGAAGTACTCGTCGATGACTTCCCAGCGCGCGAGGTTGTGCTTCGCGTCCGCCAGCGCGTCGTGCTGGTCGGTGGGGGCCGACGGCAGCTTCGGCTTCCCCGCGTCCTCCCAGCGCTGACGCAGATCGCGGGTGAACCGCGGCAGCTGGCGGGGCAGCGCCGGCATCGGGCCCCACAGCTGGGCGAGCGCCACGTGGTCGTACGCGGCGAACCAGGCCCACAGCTCGATCCCGCCCGGCGGCTTGCCGAAGAACTCCAGCAGGTCGGTGCGGATCTTCTCGCGGCTGCGCCACGCCTTGTCGGCCGGCGAGGGCAGCTTGTCCAGGACGTTGTCGCGGACCCACTGGCCCGCCTTCGCCGGGTCGAACTCCGTCGACACCGCGTAGAACTCGCGGCCCCGCTCGTCGACGACACCGATGGACACCAGGTCGATCGTCACGCCGTCTTCGATGAACTCGGTGTCGTAGAAAAAACGCACCGGTGAACCCTAGTGGTGGGTCAGCCGACCTTGGATTCGGGCACCCGGGCCGCGTCCCGCGAAGACGGCTGAGCGGGCACCTCGGGCTTCACCCCGGCGGCTTCGGCGGCCAGCAGCTCCTTGGCCTTCGCCGCGTAGATGTCCACGTACTCCTGGCCGGACAGCTCCATCAGCGCGTACATGATCTCGTCGGTGATCGACCGCTCGATGAAGCGGTCCCCCGCGAGGCCCTCGTAGCGCGAGAAGTCCAGGGGCTTGCCGAAGCGGACCTCGAGGCGGCGCGGCCACCACATCTTCGAGCCGATCGGGTTGACCTTGTCCGTACCGATCATCGCCACCGGGACGACGACGCCGCCGGACTCCAGGGCGATCCGGGCGACGCCGGTCTTGCCCTTGTACAGGCGGCCGTCCGGCGAGCGCGTGCCCTCCGGGTAGATGCCGAGCAGGTGGCCGTCCTTGACCAGGCGGGTCGCGGTGTCGAGCGCGGCCTGCGCGGCGTTGCCGCCGGACCGGTCGATCGGGAACTGGCCGACGCCGGTGAAGAACCACTTCTTGAGCAGGCCCTTGAAGCCGGGCTCGGTGAAGTACTCGGACTTGGCCGGGAAGGTCACCTTGCGCTTGACCCGCAGCGGCATGAAGAACGAGTCCGCGACCGCCAGGTGGTTGCCCGCCAGGATCGCGCCGCCGGTCTCCGGGATGTTCTCCGCGCCGACGACCTTGGTCGGCCACAGCGTCTTGAGCAGCGGTCCGATGAATACCCACTTCATGAGCCAGTACAGCACCGGTGCCTCAGTCCTCCATCGCAGCTCAGCCCCATTCACCCGCGCCGGACAGCCTACGAACCCCGGTGGCCGCCGCACAACGGAGACCACCCGGTTACCACGCGGGCGCGATCGATCTCACAGGGAATTCCGGGCCCGGCCGGACCCCCACAACGCCCGCGAGCCGTGAGAGCATGGACGAATCCACCGCTCACACGGAAGGCGATCGCATGGGCGTGCTCGCCGGCGCGGAACCGTTCGGCCACACCGGTTCGGCCGAGACCGGGTTCCTGCTCTGCCACGGGTTCACCGGCACCCCGGCGAGCATGCGGGCCTGGGGTGACCACCTGGCCCGGGCCGGGTTCACGGTGCGCTGCCCGCTGCTGCCGGGGCACGGCACCCGCTGGCCGGACCTCAACCGCACGACGTGGGAAGACTGGTACGGCGCCGTCCGCGAGGCGCTGCTCGCGCTGCTGTCGACGTGCCGGACGGTGTTCGTGGGCGGCCTGTCGATGGGCGGCACGCTCACCCTGCGCCTGGCCGAGGAGTTCGGCGACCGGATCGCCGGGATCGTCCTGGTCAACCCGTCGGTGACCCGGCTGAAGTGGGACACGCGGCTGCTGCCGGTGCTGGGCCGGATCGTGCCGTCGGTACCGGCGATCGCGAACGACATCAAGAAGCCGGGCGAGACGGAGCTGGCCTACCCGCGCACGCCGGTGCGGGCCGCGGCGAGCCTGGCGAAGCTGTGGGCGGTCGTGCGCGCGGACCTGGCGAAGGTGACCCAGCCGGTGCTGCTGCTGCACTCGTCGGTGGACCACGTCGTCGAGCCGGTGAACTCGCAGCTGGTGCTGCGGGGGGTGTCGAGCACCGACGTCACCGAGGTCGTGCTGGAGAACAGCTACCACGTCGCGACACAGGACAACGACGCCGAAGTCATCTTCACGCGTAGCGTCGAGTTCGCGAAGACGCACGCCGCACAGCCTGAGGAGACCGCATGAGCCGGGGGAAGGACGGGCCGGAGGACGTCGACGCGACGTTCGCCGAGATCGTCGCCGACCTGCGGGCCGACGGGTTCGGGCTTCCCGAAGAAGACACCGCGGGCACCGTCGACAAGGCGGAGCCCGGGCTGGGTGTGGAGAGCGAGTCGCGCCGGACGCCGGACCGGCCCGTGGAGCCGCCCGCCGCGGACACCCCGCCGGAGCCCGGCTGGCGGTCCGGGGGCACGTCGTGGGACACGACGATGTTCTCCGACGACCCCGCCGGCGACGACGAGCACTACATCCCGCCGGAGCCGCCGCCGCTGCCGCGGCCGAAGATGGGCGCGTTCCTGATCCTGCTGCTGTTCCTGGCCGGGCTGTTCCTGCTGATCCTGCCCGGCGCGATCGGCGTGGGCCCGACGGTGGCGACGCCGCTGGGCATCCTCGCGCTCGCGACGTCGATCGCGTTGCTGCTGCTGCGCGTCCGGCAGGGCCCGCCGCCCGGCGCCGACCCCAGCAACGGCGCCCAGGTCTGATCCGCCGAAGCGATGCACATCGAGTTCAGCCCTTCGCGGCGATCGACCGTCGGCGCGGAGTGGGAGCTCGGCCTGGTGGACCGGCGCAGCGGTGAGCTGTCGTCGGTCGCCGAGCAGATCCTCGAGGCCGTCCGGCCCGACGGGCGGGTCGAGCACCCGAAGATCAAGCAGGAGCTGCTGCTCAACACCATCGAGGTCATCACCGGCGTCTGCGACACGATCGCCGAGGCCAAGGCCGACCTGGCCGGGTCGCTCGACGTGCTGCACGGCGTCGCCGACCCGCTCGGCGTCGAGATGTTCTCGGCCGGGACGCACCCGTTCTCGAACTGGTACCAGCAGAAGGTCACCGACAAGGAGCGGTACGCGAAGCTGATCGACCGGACCCAGTGGTGGGGCCGGCAGATGCTGATCTACGGCGTGCACATCCACGTCGGGGTCGACCACCGCGACAAGGTGCTGCCGATCCTCGACGCGCTGCTGAACTACGCGCCGCACCTGCAGGCGCTCTCGGCGTCGTCGCCGTACTGGGGCGCCGAGGACACCGGGTACGCGTCGAACCGGGCGCTGATGTTCCAGCAGTTGCCGACGGCCGGGCTGCCGTTCCAGTTCCGGAAGTGGGCGGAGCTGGAGAGCTACGTCGAGGACATGTTCACCACGGGCGTGATCGACCACTTCTCGGAGATCCGCTGGGACATCCGGCCGGCCCCGCACCTGGGCACGATCGAGATGCGCGTCTGCGACGGGCTGCCGACGCTGGAGGAGGTCGGCGCGATCGCGGCGCTGACGCAGTGCCTGGTCGACGACTTCAGCGAGCGCCTCGACGACGGCGAGGTCCTCCCGGCGCTCCCGCCGTGGCACGTCCAGGAGAACAAGTGGCGCGCGGCCCGCTACGGCACCGACGCGATCATCATCCTGGACGCGGCGGGGCGCGAAAGGCTGGTCACCGACGACGTCGCCGACCTGCTGGACCGGCTGGAGCCGGTGGCGCGGCGGCTCGACTGCGTGGCCGAGCTGCGCGACGTCGAGACGATCCTGCGGTACGGGCCGAGCTACCGGCGGCAGCGGGCGGTCGCGGAGGCGCACAAGGGCAGCCTCAAGGCCGTGATGGCGTCGCTGGTCGCCGAGATGCGCGACGGCATCCCGAAGGACTAGAGCTTGTCGAGCCGGCTGCGCAGCGTGCCGGGGCCGAGGATCGACGCGCCGAGGGCTTCGACGCGCCCCTTGAGCTCCCGGTCGGCCGTCGCGACGAGGGTTTTCCCCTTTTGCTGCGCGACGACCTCGACGATCTTCGAGTCGCCATCGGTGTCGGCCGCGACGACCTCGACGCCTTTCGTTCCCGTGACGTGCTTGGCCTTGCCCTCGACGACCAGGATGATCCGGGGCCACCAGGACACGGTGGCGTCGCCGGGATCGGGCACGCCGGCTTCGGCGAGTTTCGCGAGCTGGTCGCGCAGCCGCTCGGCGGCGCCGTGCCGGTCGCGCCACCAGCCGTCCGGCCGCGAGCCGACGACGTTCGCGCCGTCGACGACGAGGACGAGCTCCTGCCCGACGCGGTCGCGAAGGGCGGGCCAGGCGGCGGCGAAGTCGCGGTGCAGCCGGTAGCCGGGCACGTCATCGGGGTCCACCCAGCGCACCTCCGCACTTTCGGTGTTGGCGACCCGCGCCTCGGCGCCGTCGGCGAGGGCGAGCACGGTGGTGTAGCTCCAGTCCCCATGGTCCACCACGGAGGCCGACACCGCTCGGAAGGCGTCGGCGGGAACGGAGGCTTCTTCGAAGGCTTCACGGGCGGCTGCGGTCACGGCGGTCTCGCCGGCTTCGATGGCCCCGCCGGGCAGCGCCCAGGTACGGCCGTGGTGCACCCACCAGGCCCGCCGCTGCAGGAGAACGCCGCGAGCGGGATCGACGAGCAGCAGGCCGGCGGCACCGTAGCGCCCCCAGTGCAGGTGCCCGCAGGAACACTTGACGAAGACGCTCGCGGACGGGGCACTCACCGCTCCAGCCTGTCACAGGTCGCGGCCGGATCGCTGGCCCGATCCAACCGCGGATCGTTCCGAGCAGCCCCCGTTTTCCACGCTACGGGGAGGCACCGACAGTTCCGCGCGGGTCGATGCCGGAAGGTCTTGAATGCCCTCCGCCGGCAAAGGGGTGTGGGCCCAGCTCGCGGCAAAAGGCCACGGCAGCAGACAGACCGGAACGGAAGACGGAGCCCACACCCCCGGCAACCCCGATCCGAAGCCAGAACACGGCCGGCGGCGCCGGGTCAAGGCATCTTTCCCGCCTTGACGCGGTGCCGCCGGCCGTAGTCACAATCGGGCTTCGGGGTTGCGGGAAGACTGCCATCGGGCGCGGCAAGCGCCACTGGGCGCGGCAAGCGCCACTGAGCGCGGCAAGCGCCACTGAGCGCGGCAAGCGCCACTGAGCGCGACAACTGCCGTTGGGCGCAGCAGGCGCCATTAGGCGCAGCAGCTGCGGTTGGGTGAGGCTGGCGCGGGTGGAACCAGGCGCTGAAGGGCCGACTGCTGGGTGGAGCGGCGACCGGTGGAGCGCCCGCTGCCAGTGATCGACCACGACACGAGGCGATCACCGAACGTGAGCGGCCGTTCCGAGCAGCCCCCGATTTCCACGCTACCGGGCACCACCGACAGTCCCGCGGGGTCGCGCCGGAACGACGTGAATGACTCATTCATGTCACCAGACGACATGAATGAGTCATTCACGTCACCTGCCGGGGTTCAGACCGGGGTCTTGGCCGCCTCCAACGCCAGCGCCGCCGCGCCGACGATCGCCGTGTCGTCGCCCAGGTGGGCCGTGCGGATCCGGGCCAACGGCCGGTGCCGCGCCCCCGTGATCGCGCCCGCGTAGTGCTCCCGAGCCTCGTCCAAGAACAACGGCGCCGACTCCGACACTCCCCCGCCGATCACGATGATCTCCGGGTCGAACACGTCCGCCACCAGCGCCAGGCCTTCGCCCAGCCACTTGGCCAACTCCGCCATCGCCAGCTGCGCGATCGGGTCACCGTCGCGAGCCGCACCCGCCACTCGCCGTCCCGTCACCGAGCCCGGGTCGCCCGCCACCTGCGGGGCCAGCACCGTCGAGCGGCCCGGATGGCGCGCCAGCAGCTCGACCGCCGTCGCCGCCAACGCCGTTCCGCTGCAGTAGCGCTCCCAGCAGCCGTACTTGCCGCACGGGCACGGCCGGCCGCCGCGGACCACCGTCAGGTGGCCCAGCTCCGGCGCCACGCCGTACGCGCCGCGGAACAGCTTGCCGTCCAGCAGCAGCCCCGCGCCGATGCCCGTGCCCAGTGCCACCAGCGCCGCGACGTGGGCGCCGCGTGCCGCGCCGAAGCGGTGCTCGCCCACCATCGCCGCGTTGACGTCGTGCTCCAGCAGCACCGGGAGGCCGACGCGCTTCTCGATCCGGTCCGCGACCGGCGCGCCGCGCCAGGCCAGGTGCGGCGCGAACATCACCGACCGGCGGTCGCGCGCCACGAATCCGGCCACGGCCAGGCCGACCCCGGCCACGTCGTGCCGGTTGCGCAGGTCCTCGACGACGCCCGAGATGGCGTCCTCGAGGGCGCCCTCCTCGCTCGGCGTCGCGACGCGCGCCGTGTCCAGCAGGGAGCCGCGCTCGTCCACCACGCCGGCCCGGACGCTCGTCCCGCCGACGTCCACCCCTATCGTCCGCACTCAGCTCTCCCACTCGTCTCGCCTGCGGACGGTGATGTGCTGCACCCGCACCGAAACCGAGGCGTCCGCCGGGGGCCGCGGCGCGGGCCGGAACCCGGGCATGTGCACGCCCTCGTCCGGCTCCCAGCGGTCCGCGAGCACCGCCCGGAGCAACGCCACGAGCTGGGCCAGCTGTTCCAGCAGCTTCGCGGCGAACTCGGGACGCTCACCCCGCACCACCGCGACGATCGCACACAGCGGGCACCAGCCGCACGCCGAGCCCTCGGCTTTCGCCTGGTCAGGGTCCCCGTGGCCGGCGGCGACGACGCCGTCCAGCCACGGCGCGGCCTTCTCCACGACCATCTCGACCAGCAGGCGGATCTCCTCCGCGAGCCGCGGCCCGGCCGTCTCGTCCTCTTCGCTCACCCGCGTCCCCGGTTCCCGGCCAGGCTCACGACCAGGCCGTCGGCGTCGGATTCCGCGCCGGTGATCCGGCACGGCCGCAGCGACTCCGGCAGGGCGATGAGCCTGCGGAAGCCGTCCACGGTGATCGCCAGGTCGTCGTCGACGCGGGCGAGGTCGACCTCGGCGTCCCGGCTGAGCGGGATCGCGATGCGCAGCGTGTACCCGTCCGGCGCCGGCCGCACGCGCAGCAGCGGGGTGACGGGGGTGCCGTCGCCGGCCAGGGGGTCGCCGCCGCGGTAGAGCTCGGCGGCGATCTCCAGCAGCGCGGGCAGCCCGACCGGTTCGACGGCCCGGTGCTCGACGCGCGACACGGCTTCGAACCCGGCTTTCGAGAGCTCGGCCAGCACGGCGTCCTGCTGGGTCCGGCGCGTGCGCAGCCACGACGCGGCGCCCCCGCGCCAGAACCCGGGCGCGGGCATCAGCCGGTTGGCGATCAGCCCGTCGACGGCGATCCCGCGCAGGGCCAGCGAGCTGAGCGTGCGCCGCGCCTCGGCGACGACCACCCGCTCCGGCGTCAGCACCAGCCGGACCGTGGTCACCGACGGCTCGGTGAGCAGCGCGCGCAGGCCGTCGAGGTGGGCGCCGAGCCGGCGCACGGAATCGGTGACGCGGCGGCCGAACACGCGGGTCAGGTAGCCCGAGACGGCTTCGGGCAGGGAGAGCAGCCGCAGCGTCTCGGCCGTCGGCCCGCAGTCGACGACGATGGTCTCCCACGGCCCGTCCTCGGCCAGCCGGCGGACCTCGGTGAGCGCGAGCAGCTCGTCGACGCCGGGCAGCACGGTGAGCTCTTCGGCGTCCAGGGTGTCGAGGCCCGCGCCGGACAGCGCCATCTGCAGCTCGGCGCGCAGCCGGTGCCAGGTGGTGTCCACCAGGGTGCGCGAGTCGATCTGCACGGCCGAAAGCAGCGCGTCCACTTCGGACGGTTCGGCGCCGAGGGTGTGGCCGAAGGCGTCGCCGAGCGAGTGCGCCGGGTCGGTGGACACGACGAGGGTCTTCCTGCCGCGGGCGGCGAGCGCGGCGCCGGTGGCCGCGGCCAGCGTGGTCTTCCCGACACCCCCCTTGCCGGTGAACAGCAGGATCCGCACGCGGCTACCCCTCGGCCCGCTTCTTCAGCTCCTTGAGCGCGGTGTCCATGACCATCTTCTCGGCCTTGCGGCGCAGCAGCCCGATCATCGGCAGCGCCAGCTCGACCGAGAGCGTGTAGGTGACCCGCGTCCGGCCGCCGAGGTCCTCCAGCGCGTACCGGCCGTTCTGCGCCTTCTGCATCTGGCCCTTGACCAGGTGCCAGCTGACGCCGAGGCCGTCGGCGTCCCAGTCGTACTCGAGGGTGTAGACGTCCTTGATCGGGCCCGCGTCGAGCGTGAGCTTGACCTGCTTGGCGCGCCCGTCACCGTCGGTGTCGAGGACCTCGGTCTGCCGGACGGCCTTGGCCCATTCCGGGTACGCGGGGAAGTCGGCGATCACGGCCATCACCCGGCTGGGCTCGGCGTCGACCTCGATGGACTGTGTGGACTGCTCGGCCATGGGACGAAGCGTAGCCGCCGCGGCCGGTCACCAACGCAGCACGTACGGCTGCCCGGTCTCCTTGAAGTGACCCACGTTGCGGCACTCGGTCAGGCCGACCCGGGCGCGCGGCGCCAGGGGCTGGTGGACGTGGCCGAACACCGACCAGCGCGGCCGCTGGGCGCGGATCAGGTCCAGCAGCGCCGTCGAGCCGATCTCGCTGCGGCGCGCGACGACGTCGTAGGTCAGCTCGGGCAGGGCGGGCGGGCCGTGCGTGCAGAGCACGTCGACCTCGGTCAGCGCGGCCACGCTCGCGTCGTAGTCCTCGCGATCCCGCAGGTAGGGGCGCCAGGCGGCGCCCTTGCGGCGGCGCGGGACGACCCCGTCGGGCAGCAGCGCGCCGCCGACGAATCCGAACCGCAGGCCGCCGATCTCGGCCACCTCGCCGTCGAGGACCTGGATGCCCTCGCCGGCGAACTCGGGCCACAGCGCCGGGGTGTCGACGTTGCCGGGGGTGGCGTAGGTGGGCGCGGTCATCGCCGCGAAGAGGGCCGCGTACTGGGTGCGGATGGCTTCGTCGACGGCGCTCGCCGGGTCGTCGAGGCTCGCCCAGAGCTCACGCGAGTAGGCAACGGTTTCGTCACGGGTGCCCTCGCGGCGGAGGCGGGCGAACCCGGCCACCTTCTCCGCGCCGAACAGGGCACCCATGATGCCCTTCTCGTGGTCGTGGTAGTCGACGAAGTCGATCAGGTCGCCGAGCACGACCAGGGCGTCGGCCCCGTCCCCGGCCCGCTTCAGCGCGTCCGCGTTGCCGTGCACGTCCGAGACGACGTGTACCCGCACCCCTGGCCCCCTAGCTCTCCGTTCGCGGAGGAACGCCGGGCTCGCGCCCGTCCTCCAGGATCTCCTTGAGCCCGAGTGCGATCCCCTTCGCCGCGCGGGCCCGCCGGTCGAACTCCCGGCGCAGGTCGCGCGGCGCCAGCGCACGAGGCGCCCCGGCCGCATCAGCAGGCGTCGCCCGCAGGAAGTAGTGCAGCAGGGTGCCGTCGAGCACCGGCTCGAGCCAGACCTCCATCGTACCGACGAGCGCGCCGCGCACGGTCCAGCGCAGGCCCTTGTCGCCCCGGTCGGTGTAGACCTCCAGGACCAGGTCGGGCCAGTAGCGCGTCCACGATCCGGGATCGGCGAAGACGGCGGCCACGGTGGACGGCGGGACCGCGAGGAACGTCTCGTCGACGACGTCGATGGCGGGCGGTGCGTTCACGTGCGAAGAATGTCACGCCCTCGCCGTGCAGGGTCGATCAGCATGGTCTTAAGGTGCTCACCACGCTAAGTTGACTGGCGGGTAACAGCGGTGTCGCCCACCGCACGCGTTGAACACGGAGGTCCACGTGCGCGAATACAGCGCTCCCGCCGGGAAGCCGGTGGCCGACGACGAGAACATGTCCGATGTCGTCTGGGCGAACGCCGAGCGGTTCTCGGACGTGGTGAGCTTCCGCCGCCAGGTCGACGGAACCTGGCTGGACGTCACCGCCAAGGAGTTCGCCGGCCAGGTGCTGGCCGTGGCCAAGGGCATGGCCAAGGCCGGGATCGGCCGCGGCGACCGGGTCGCGATCATGTCGAAGACCCGCTACGAGTGGACGCTGATCGACTTCGCGATCTGGGCGGCGGGCGCGGTGACCGTGCCGATCTACGACACGTCCTCGCCCGAGCAGGTGTACTGGATCCTGTCCGACTCGGCCGCGAAGGGCGTGTTCGTCGAGACGAACGCCCACGCCGGCGCGGTCAACGAGATCCGGGACCGGCTCACCGAGCTGGACAACACGTGGCAGATCGAGGGCGACTCCCCCGCCGTCGAAGAGCTGGCCGCGCTGGGCGCTTCGCTGTCCGACGACGAGCTGCACGAGCGCCGCCGCGAGGTCAGCGCCGACGAGCTCGCCACCATCGTCTACACCTCGGGCACGACCGGCCGCCCGAAGGGCGTCGAGCTGACCCACCGCAACCTGCTGGCCGAGATCCGCGCGGACATCGAGGCGTTCCCGCAGCTGATGGAGCAGGGCAACTCGCTGCTGGTCTTCCTGCCGCTGGCGCACGTGCTGGCCCGCGCGATCGCCGTGACCGCGCTCACCGCCCGCGTCACCCTCGGGCACACCCCCGACGTCAAGAACCTGGTCGCCGACCTGGGCACGTTCCGGCCGACGTTCGTCGTCGCGGTGCCACGCGTGTTCGAGAAGGTCTACAACTCGGCGAAGCAGAAGGCCCACGGCGACGGCAAGGGCAAGATCTTCGACGCCGCCGAGGCGGTCGCGGTCGAGTACAGCCAGGCGCAGGACACCGGCGGCGCCGGGTTCGCGTTGAAGCTCAAGCACCTGGCGTTCGACAAGCTCGTCTACGGCAAGCTGCGCGCGGCCCTCGGCGGCCGGTGCGTCGCGGCGGTGTCGGGCGGCGCCCCGCTCGGCGCGCGGCTGGCCCACTTCTTCCGCGGCATCGGCGTCCCGGTGTTCGAGGGCTACGGCCTGACCGAGACGTCCGCGGCGGCGAACGTCAACACGCAGACGGCGTTCCGCGTCGGCACGGTCGGCAAGCCGGTCAACGGCACCTCGGTCCGCATCGCCGACGACGGCGAGGTGCTGCTCAAGGGCGACGTCGTGTTCCGGGCGTACTACAACAACCCCGAGGCGACGAAGGAAGCGCTCACCGACGGCTGGTTCCACACCGGCGACCTGGGCGAGCTGGACTCCGACGGGTTCCTGAAGATCACCGGCCGCAAGAAGGAGATCATCGTGACGGCGGGCGGCAAGAACGTCGCCCCGTCCGGCCTCGAGGACACGATCAAGGCGGCCCCGCTGGTCAGCCAGGCGATGGTGGTCGGCGACCAGCGCCCGTTCATCGCCGCGCTGGTGACGGTGGACGAGGAGTACTTCCCGTCGTGGAAGTCCCAGCACGGCAAGCCCGCTTCGGCCACGGTGGCCGACTTGGCCGCCGACCCGGACCTCCTCGCGGAGATCCAGGCCGCGGTCGACGAGGCGAACAAGATGGTGTCCAAGGCCGAGGCGATCAAGAAGTTCACGGTGCTGGCCAACGACTTCACCGAGGCCGGCGGGGAGATCACGCCGAGCCTGAAGCTGAAGCGGAACGTGGTCTCGAAGAACTACGCGAACGACATCGAAGGCCTCTACAAGAAGTAAGCGTCACTCGAGCCGCTGGGCCGCGACGAAGTCGCGGTACCAGCGGAAACTCGCGCGCGGGGTGCGTTGCTGGGTCGCGTAGTCGACGTGGACCAGCCCGAACCGGTGCTTGTACCCGTGGGCCCACTCGAAGTTGTCCAGCAGCGACCAGCAGAAGTACCCCCGCAGGTCGACCCCCGCCGCCGCGGCCGTGCGGGCCGCCTCGATGTGCTCGTTCAGGAACGTGATCCGCTCGTAGTCCGCGAAGTCACTCCGGTCCGCGTACACGCAGCCGTTCTCCGTCACGTACATCGGGGGCAGCCCCGGGTAGCGGTTGTGCAGGCCCACCAACGCTTCCGTGAGCCCCTCCGGCTCCACCGGCCAGCCCATGCCCGTGCGCGGGACGTCCGGTAGGCGCGTCGTGTCCACCCCGATGTCGGTCACCGTGCGCTGCGCCGGGTCGGGCTCGCGGTGCGGGGCGTCCGCCACGTGCAGCCGGTAGTAGTAGTTGACGCCCAGGTAGTCCAGCGGCGCGCCGATCGTCTCGAGGTCGCCGTCGAGGCGGAACGAGAAGTCCGAGACGCCGCTGAACATCGCCGCCAGGCCCGGGGCGTACCGGCCGCCGAACAGCGGGTCGGTGAACTGGCGGCGCAGCAGCGTGTCCTGGCGGGCCGCCGCCGCGGCGTCCGCCGCCGAGTCCGACGCCGGGACCACCGGCGACTGGTTGAGCACGATCCCGAACTGGTGCTGCGGCGTCGCCTGCCCTCGCATCGCTCCGACGGCCAGGCCGTGCCCGAGCAGCAGGTGGTGGGCGGCGGCGAGCGCGCCGTGCCCCTCGCGCGCGCCCGGTGCGTGGCGGCCTTCGCCGTAGCCCGCGACCGCGCACGGGTACGGCTCGTTCAGCGTCGTCCAGTGGTCGACGACGTCGCCCAGCTCCTCGTGCACCAGCGCCGCGTACTCGGCGAACCGGTGCGCCGTGTCCCGGGACCGCCAGCCCCCTTCGTCTTCCAGCGCCTGCGGCAGATCCCAGTGGTACAGCGTCAGGAACGGCTCGATCCCCTGCTCCCGCAACGCCTCCACGAGCCGCCGGTAGAAGCCGAGGCCGCGACGCTCGAAGCGGCGCCCGTCCGGTTGGACGCGCGGCCAGGACACCGAAAACCGGTACGAGTCGACACCCAGTTCGCGGAGCAGGGCGAGGTCGTCGCGCCAGCGGTGGTAGTGGTCCGCCGCCGGCTCGCCGGTGTCGCCACCGGCCACCGCGCCGGGCACCCCGGCGAAGGTGTCCCAAATGGACGGTCCGCGGCCGTCCGCGGTGGTGGCGCCCTCGATCTGGAACGCCGAGGTCGCGACGCCCCAGCGGAAGCCGGGCGGGAAACTGGTGGTCACAGTGAGCTCCGGAGGGGTCAGCCCTTGAGCGCGCCCTGCATGATGCCGCCGACGATCTGGCGGCCGAACAGCAGGAACACGAGCAGGACGGGGACGGTGCCGATGGTCGCGGCGGTGAGCACGAGCGTGTAGTCGGTGGTGTACCCACTGGCCAGAGTGGACAGTGCGGTTTGGACGGTCGGGTTCTCCGGCACCAGCACGACCAGTGGCCAGAAGAAGTCGTTCCACGCCTGCATGAACGTGAACAGCCCGAGCACCGCCGCGGCCGGGCGGGCCGCCGGCAGCGCGACGTGCCAGAACAGCCGCAGCGAGCCGCAGCCGTCCATCCGCCCGGCCTCCAGCAGCTCCAGCGGCAGCGCGCGTTCGAAGTACTGGCGCATGAAGAACACGCCGAACGCGGTGACCAGGCCCGGCACGATGACCGCCTGCAGCTGCCCGGCCCAGCCGAAGTCGGCCATCATCATGTACAGCGGCACGACGCCGAGCTCGGTCGGGATCGCCTGGGTGGCGACGACGATGAGCAGCAGCAGGGTCCGCCCGCGGAAGCGCAGCTTGGCGAAGGCGAACCCGGCCAGCGTCGAGAACAGCACGACGGACACGGTGATCGTGCCCGCCACGATCAGCGAGTTCCCCAGCGCCAGCGCGAAGTCCGTCTCGTCGAAGACACGCGCGATGTTCTCGAACAGGTGCCCGCCGGGGACGAGCACCGGCGGCACGCTCCCGACCGCCTCCGTCGTCTGCGAGGAGACGACGAACGACCAGTACACGGGGAACGCCGAACCGGCCAGGATCGCGATCAGCGCGGCGTAGGTCCACGGGCTCGCGACCCGGCGCGCGATGCGCCGGGCCCGCCCGGGTACCGCCGGCGGCGCGGGTGCCGCCGGGGTCAGCACGGTGGTCATGTCCGCTCCTCAGTCCGTTTGGATGCGCCGGGTCACCAGGTACGACAGGCCCGCGACGAGCATCGTGGCCACGGCCAGGATCAGCGCGATCGCCGAGCTGTAGCCGAAGTCGTACTTGGTGAAGCCCTGCTCGTAGAGGTAGAGCGCGGCGGTCTGGAACTGCCGGTCCGAGCCACCGGTGGCGGCCGCCGTGCCGGGGTTGAACAGCAGCGGCTCGGCCAGCAGCCGCATGTTCCCGGTCGTCGCGATCACCGTGGAGAAGATGATCTGCGGCCGCAGCAGCGGGACGGTGATCCGCCAGAACTGCTGCCACCCGCGGGCGCCGTCGAGCGTCGCGGCCTCGTACATGCTCGACGGGATCGCCTGCATCGACGCCAGGAAGATCAGCGCGTGGTAGCCGGTCCAGCGCCACACCACCATCGCCGCGATGGCGGTGTGCGAGCTGGCGGTGCCGGCCTGCCAGTCGACCTGGCCGGCGCCGAACCAGCTCAGCACCCAGTTCACCAGGCCGAAGTCCCGGCCGAACAGCTGCGCGAAGATGATCGTCACCGCCGCCACCGAGGTGATGTTCGGCAGGATCATCCCCATCCGGAACAGCGTCCGCCCGCGCAGCCTGCGGTTGAGCAGGTGCGCGATGCCGAGCGCGAACAGGATCTGCGGGATCGTGGTCAGCAGCCACAGGCTGACCGTGTTCCCCATCGCGTTCCAGAAGTACGGGTCGTGGAACAGCAGCTGCCGGTAGTTGCCGAACCCGATGAACGTCGCGCCCTCGGCGTCGAGCAGGTTCCGGTCCTGCAGCGACACGAAAGCCGTGTACAGCAACGGGAACAGCCCGAAGACGCCGAAGATGAGGAAGTACGGGCTGATGAAGCCGAACGGCGACAGCTTGACGTCCCACTTGTGCCGCCGGTCGGCCCAGCTCAGCGTTTCCTTCAGTGCCATTACTTGATCTTCTTGACGTCGTCCACGAGCTGCTGCCACGCCGCCGCGCCGTCCTGCTTGCCCTGCTCCACGCGCTGCATCGCGTTGCCGAACTCGGTCTGCACGTCACCGGCCTTCGGGCCCTGGTACTGCGGGTTCAGCTTCTTGGCCGCGTCGGTGAAGAGCTTGCCCACGGGGGCGTTGTTGAAGAACGGGTTGGTGTAGCCGGTGATCTTCGGGTCGTCGTAGAGCGACGGCGTCGAGGGCAGCAGGCCCTGGCTGGTGAAGACCTTCGCCTGCTGCTCGGGCGCGGTCAGCCAGGCGGCGAGCTCGGCGGCTTCCTTGGTGTGCTTGCCCTGCTTCGGCACGGTCAGGTACGAGCCGCCCCAGTTGCCGCCCCCGCCGGGCACGGTCGCGACGTCCCACTTGCCGGCGGTGTCCGGCGCCTGGTCCTTGATCTTGGTCATCATCCAGGCCGGGCAGGTGACGGTGGCGAACTGGCCCTGGGTGAACCCGGTGTTCCAGGTCGGCGTGCTGTAGAGCAGGCCGGCGGAGAGGTTTGCCTTGACGGCGTCGACGACCTGGTCCCAGCCGGTGCGCAGCGCGGGGTTGCTGCCGACCACGAGCTGGTCGTTCTGGTCGTAGTAACCCACGGGCGCCTGGCCGAAGATCGCGTTGAGCACGGTCGGGCCGCCGTCCATGAACTTGACGCCGTTCGGCGCCTTGGCCTGGAAGCGCTTGCCGGTCTCGAAGAACGCCTGCCAGGTGGGCCAGAGCGCGGAGACGGCGTCGCGGTCGGCGGGCAGCTGGGCCTTCTCGAACAGGTCGCGGCGGTAGCAGATGGCCAGGCCGCCGACGTCGGTGCCGTAGCCGATCTGCTGCCCGCCCTTGCCGAGCGAAGCCGCCCACTTCCAGCCCAGCCAGCGGTCCTTGAGCTTGTCGCCGCCGACGGTGTTGAGGTCGACGAACTTGTCCGGGTTCGCCTTGAACTGGGCGACGTACCCGGTGTCGATCGCCTCGATGTCCGCGGCGCCGCCGCCGGTGGCCAGGTGCGCGGCGAGGTTCTTGTGGTGGTCGGAGTAGGACGCGGTCCGCTCGGTGATCTCGATGTCCGGGTGCGCGGCCTGGTACTCCTTGATCAGGTCGGTGTAGCCGAAGTTGCCGAAGAGGCCGAGGCTGAGCTTGACCTTCCCGCCACCGCCGGCGTCGCTGCTCCCGCAGGCGCTCAACGCGGTGACCGCGGCCAGGACAGCGCCCGCCACGGCGATCAGGCGGGTCCGTCGGGTTGTCGTTTTCGGGCGCATGAGATCTCCGTTGTTCTGCGGGCCGGTCGGAAAACGCGGGACCCATGAGAGCGCTCCCAGTGGTCATCCGTCAAGTAACGAAATAGTAACGCAGCTCGGCATTTACCCTGTCAGAGATCATGTGCTAACAATGTAACCGGTTACAGCTGCGCCATTCGAGGCTTCGCCTCGGTCGGGGGCTCCGCCACCCGAACCCCCGAAAAGCAGCAGTGGAGGTCAGGATGGTCACCGCCCGCGAGATCGCCCAGCTCTGCGGGGTTTCGGTCGCGACCGTGTCGCGGGTGTTCAACCGCCCCGCCACGGTCAGCGCGACGACGCGCGAGCACGTCGAGCGCGTCGCCCGGGAACTCGACTTCTCGCCGAACGAGTCGGCGCGGGCGCTGTCGCGGCAGCGCTCGGCGATGGTCGGGCTGGTCTGGGACACCGACCACCGGCGGCCCGGCTGGCGGCACCCGTTCCTGCAGGACCTGTTGCTGGGCCTCAAGTCCGCGCTCAGCTCGCACGGCTACCACCTGCTGCTGCTCGCGACGAGCGACGACGCCCGCGACCGCAACCCCGGCGTGTCGCTGGCCGACCCGGTCGCGTACGTGAGCATGACCCGCCGGCACCACCTGGCCGGGCTGGTGCTGATCGACAGCGGGACGGACGCCGACGCGTTCGGCACGTTCGCCCAGTCCGGGTTGCCGTGCGTCGCGGTGGACGTGGCGCTGTCCGGGCCGCGGGCGACCTACGTGACGTCGGACAACGCCGCGGGCGCGGCGGAGGCCGTCCGCCACCTGGCCGCGCTCGGGCACCGGCGGATCGCGACGATCACCGGCCCGCGCGGCAACGCCCCGGCGGCCGCCCGCACCGACGGCTACCTGCGCGGTCTGGCCGATGCCGGGCTGGCTGCACGCGAGGACTACGTGGTCACCGGGGACTTCTACCGCGAGAGCGGGTTCGTCGGGATGCGTCGGCTGCTGGCCCGCAAGGACCCGCCGACGGCGGTGTTCGCGGCCAGCGACGAGATGGCGGTCGGCGCCCTGCTGGCGGCCCGCGCGGCGGGGTTGCGGGTGCCGGACGACCTGGCGGTGGTGGGGTTCGACGACATCGAGGTGGCGTCCCTGGTGGACCCGGCGCTGACGACGGTGGCCCAGGACAAACCGGGCTTCGGCACGGCGGCGGCGGGCGCGCTGCTGGCGATGATCGACACGGGTGTGGCCCCGGACCCGGTGCGGCTGCCGACGAAGCTGGTGGTCCGCGACTCCTGCGGGGCGTGAGTCAGCTCTTGAGGTACTCCGCGCGGATTTCGCCAAGGACGCGCCGCGCTTCGGTGGCCTCGCGGTCGTCGCGGCCCCGGGTGCGGGCATAGGTGCCGAGCGCCTTCCAGAGCGCCCAGCCACGGCCGCGGGCCCACTCCGCGTCGTCGACGGCGAGGCGCTCGCGGAACGTCCGCCGGCCGTCGCCGGTCAGCAGCGTCCACGCGATCGCCAGGTCGCAGGCCGGATCGCCCACCCCGCACGTCCCGAAGTCGATGACCGCCGCCAATTCCCCGTCGGCGAGCAGGAGGTTTCCCTCGGCGACGTCGCCGTGGAACCAGCTCTCCACGCCGTCCCAGTGGGCGTCCAACGCGGTCTGCCAGACCTCGCGGGCCCAGTCCTGGCCGTCGAGCGAACGCCGGACCAGGTCGTCGAACGTCCGCAGGGTGCCGCCGCGGAACCAGTTGTGCTTGCCCGGCCGGGGCGCGCCGTCGGTGTCGATGCTCCGCAGCGCCGCCAGGAACCCGGCCAGGTCGGCCGTGAACCCGACGGGGTCGGCGACGCGCTCAAGCCGCGCGGGCTCGCCGGCCAGCCACGGGTGGATCGACCACGCGAAGGGGTAGTCCGCGCCGGGCCGGCCTTCCGCCAGCGGGACGGGGATCGGCAACGGCAAAAGCGGCGCGAGCACGGGCAGCCAGCGCTGTTCCTTGTCGACCGCCAACGCGTATTCGGCCGCGCTGGGCAGCCGCGCGGTCATCGCGTCGCCGAGGTGGAAGGTCCGGTTGTCCCAGCCTCCGTTCGCGACCGGCCGCACCGGGAGGTCCGCCCACCGCGGGAACTGCTCGGCGACGAGCCGGCGCACCTGGTCCGCGTCGACGGTGATGCGCTGGGACGGCGGACCGAGTGTGCTCACCAAGCGACCTTCGCGGCCCAGTCGATGTGGTGCTCGTAGACCCAGCCCGGCTTTTCGCCGACGTCCTGACCCGAACTCGACGCCACCAGCTTCTCGACGCGCTCGCGGCGAAGTCCTTCGTACGCCGCGAAAGCCGACGCCGGGTCCGGCAGGTCGCGCAGGCACTGCGCGAGGACGACGCCGTCTTCGATCGCCATCGACGCACCCTGCGCGTCGGCCGGGGCCGCGGCGTGCGCGGCGTCGCCGACGAGCACCATTTGCGGCGTCGACCAGATCCGCGTCCGCGGGAAGTCGTAGGAGTGGCCGCCGAACACCTCGTCCCCGGTGGCGGCGATGATGTCCGCGCAGGGCAACGGTTCCCCGGCGAACGCCGTGTGCGCGAATTCGCGCCATCCCGCCGGGGTCACGGCCGCGATCTCCTCGCGGGAGCGCTCGGCGTCCGGGATGCGGGCGAACCAGAACGTCGCGCCGTCCGGGCCCGTCGTGAAGCCGAAGGCCGCCTTGCTGCCGCGGACCATCCGGTAGATCCCGGCCGCCGACGGAAGCCCGGGCGCGCGCGTGTAGCCCCAGACGACGGTCTGGCCGGTGTAGCGCGGTGCGTCGGCGGCCGGGTCGATCAGCTGCCGGACGACCGAGTGCAACCCGTCCGCGCCGACCAACACGTCACCCGTTTCGGTGGTGCCGTCGGCGAACTCGGCCGTGACCCCGTCCGGGCCCGGTTTCGCGCCCACCAGGCGCTTGCCGCGCTCGATCGGGACACCCCGGCGCGCGGCTTCCTCTTGCAGGACGCGGTAAAGCGTCGCGCGGGTGAGCGTGCGCGGCCCGTCGAGGCCTTCGGTGCCGAACTCGCGCCGCCCGACCGTCTCCCCGGTCGGGGCGACCAGCTCGACGCCGTACGCCGCGAAGGAGCTGTCGATCACCGGCTGGTCGGCGCCGATCGCGCGCAGGGCGTCCATGCCGTTGTGCATGATCGTGAGGAAGGCGCCGATGTCGTCCCCGCCGGCCGCGTAGGCCTCGAAGACGACCGGGTCGTGCCCGGCCAGTTTCAGCGCCATCGCCGTGACCGTGCCGGAAATCCCGCCACCCGCGACCAGTACCCGCACTCCGCGCCCCCTCGTGAACTCCGCGTGCCGCCGCTCACGACGTTACCGTGAGGGCGGCACGCGGCGCTCACTCCTTGGCGCCACTGGTGGCGATGTCGCCGTTGAGGCCCCGGGGGTAGAAGCCGCCCGAGGACACCTTGTCCGGGTTGAGGTAGGCGATGTTGAGGACGCGGTCGGCCGAACGCCCGAACGCGATGCCGTTGGCGTCCGCGGGGACGAGGTTCGCCTTGCCGTCCTTGAGCACGCCTTCGTCGTCGTCCGCCTTGCCGTCGAGGCTGTCGCGGGCGTCGGAGATCTTGTTCGTGACGTCGCCGAGGCCGCGTTCGAACAGCTGTCCGCGCACGATGCCCGCGTGGTAGGCCTCGACCGCGAGGATGCCCGCCGCGGCGTCGAGGAACGTCTTGTTGTTGACCAGCGGCGCCGCGCCCTTGTAGGCCGACACGCCGACGTCCTCGAAGAGGAACGCGGCGAGCAGGAAGTTGTTCTCGCTGGCGAACGGGTCGAAGGTCTGCTTCTCGTTGATCACCCCGGCCGCCTGCATCGCGGCGGTGAAGCTGTTCTGGAAGTCGATCTCCGGCTGCGCGACGGCGGCTTTGTCGAGCGCCTTGCGCAGGAAGTTCACGTGCGCGACCTCGTCGCCGGCGATCTCCTGGACGATCTGCTTGGTGTGCTCGCTCTTGAACTTGACGGCGTGCCCGCCGGAGACCTTGCCGAGGTTGCCGACGCCGTTGACGTACTTCTCGTTCAGCCCGTAGCCGTAGGCGGCGAACGAGTACAGGTTCGCCTCGAGGTACTCCAGGTTGAGCGCGAAGTTCAGCACCGCGGCGTCGCTGGCGGCGGCGTCCTGCGCGTTCTGCTCCGGGTACTGCGAAGTCGCGCCCGCCGAGCCGAGGCCCAGCGACAGCGCGGTACCGAGCGCACCGGCGCCCGCGACGCCGAGTCCCGCCGCTCCCGCAGCCTTGAGGAAGCGGCGGCGGTCGGTCGCGTTCTCCGCGCTGCGCTCGATGAGCTGCTCTGTGTAGCGTTTTCCGAACACCGGGGGACGTCCTCTCGTGACGAGTTCGTCCACCTCACCCAACGGTCATACGTACCCGGACGGCCCCCGGCTCGGTCAAATCGGGAAAAAGTTCTTCCCGATTCTGTTTGTGCAGGTCAGGCGCGTTCCGCGGCGGCGAGCCGGACGCACACGGCGAGCGCGCGGACGGCCTCCTCGACGTCGGCGAGCTTCGGGAAGGTCGGCGCGATCCGGATCACGGCGTCGGCCGGGTCGGCACCGTGCGGGTGGGTCGCCCCGGCGGGGGTCAGCGCGACGCCGGCCTCCTTCGCCAGCCGCACGACCTCCTTCGCGGTGCCCTCGGGCACGGTCAGCGACACGAAGTAGCCGCCGGTCGGCTTGGTCCAGGACGCGAGGTCCGACAGCTCCTCGGTGAGGATGCGGTCGACGGCCTCGAACTTCGGGCCGATGATCTCGGCGTGCTTGCGCATGTGGGCGCGGACGCCGGCCTCGTCCTTGAGGAAGAGGGCGTGGCGAAGCTGGTTGACCTTGTCCGGGCCGATGGTGCGCTTGCCGATGTTGCCGATCCACCAGGCGAGGTTGGCCTCGGACGCGCCGAAGAAGCCCACGCCGGCGCCGGCGTAGGTGATCTTCGAGGTGGAGCCGAAGACGAACACGCGGTCGGCGTTCCCGGCCTCGGTGGCCAGGGCCAGGATGTCGGCCAGCGCCGGCTCGTCGTCGGTCAGGTGGTGCACGGCGTAGGCGTTGTCCCAGAAGATCCGGAAGTCGGGCGCCGCGGTGGTCATGGTGGCGAGCCGCCGCACGACGTCGTCACTGAACGTGACGCCGGTGGGGTTGCTGTACTTGGGGACGCACCAGATGCCCTTGACGGCCGGGTCCTCGGCGACCAGCGTCTCGACGGCGTCCATGTCCGGGCCCTCGGCGGTCATGGCGACCGGGACGAGCTCGATGCCGAAGCGCTCGGTGAGCGCGAAGTGGCGGTCGTAGCCCGGGACGGGGGCGAGGAACTTGAGGACGGGCTCGTCGGCCCAGCGGCGCTCGGCCCCGGGGAGCTTCGACAGCAGCGCCTGAACGACGGCGTCGTGCATCAGCTCGAGGCTCGAGTTGCCGGCGGCGAGCAGCTGCTCGACCGGGACCTGCAGCGCGCCGGCGAAGATGCGGCGCAGCTCGGGCAGGCCCTTGAGGCCGCCGTAGTTGCGCACGTCGGTGCCGTCCTCGGCCTTGAAGGAGCCGTCACCGGGGAGGGTCAGCAGGCCGTTCGCGAGATCGAGCTGCTCCGGGGAGGGCTTGCCGCGGGTGATGTCGAGGGAGAGGCCGCGGTCGACCAGGGCCGCGTAGTCGCGGCGGGCCGTGTCGACGTCGACGGAAGCAGTGGTCATGCCGTCAACGCTAAACCCGGCGTCGATACCATTTCGGGGCGGGTCCTGGCTAGGGTGGCAGGTGTGCATTTGGTAGTCCACGCCGACCAGCGCCAGTTCTCGTTGCGCGACTCGGGTTCCCGGCTGGACGGCAGCGGCTGGACGCCGTCGGCGGTCGAATCTCACCGGATCGGGGCCGAGCCGGGCGGAATCGCGATCGCGACGGCGCGGTCGGATCTGGTGGAGTCGTCGGTGGAGTTGCTGTCCTCGCCGCCGGCTTTGTCTTCGTCGGCCGAGCACGTCGTGGAAGCGGATCTTCCGGTTCCGAGCGGCCGGCTGGTGATTTCCGGGCCCGCGGACTACCCATCGCAGGAAAAGTTCTTTTCGGTGTTGCCGGGGTTGTACCGGGCGCGGGTGTCGTACGTGCCGGCCGGGCCGCCATCGGTCGACTGGAACGACCACGAGTACGGGGAGCACTACCGGTACGTGGTGGAGATGTGGCCGGTGTCATCTCCGTCGGGGGTCGAGGTGCTGAGGCAGGGCGCGTCCGTTTGGGACGGATAGGTGCGTTGGGTGGGTTCACCTGGTTCGGGGGGCGGTTGGTTCGGCAGCGGGGGTCGCGATGGGCTTGACGTTGCGGCCGGGGATGGCGCCCTGGTTTCTGGGCGGAGTTCGCCCGAATTCGTCGTGGTGCAGGCAACCGGCGGCAGATACAGACTCGGACGGCGAGCGCCGGATGCAGGGTCATCCTGTGCGGGGCGATTGCGGCCCTTTGAAAGATGTGGGTTGGCGGGGTGGTTTGGAGTTGCTACGCCTCGGAGCAACCGACAGCGCAGATCGGCGCGGCGCCCGGGTTGACTGCCCGATGCACGGTCACCTAGCGCGCGGCGAACGCGACCCTTGAAAGATGAGACCTGGCGAGGCGATTGGAGCTGCTACGCCTCAGAGCAGCTCGCGGGTGGCGGGCTCTCCTACGCGGGTCTGATTGGCTTCAGACGGAGCAGCGGCCGGAGTTGCGGTGTTCGGCGGAGCGCCTTCCCGGATGAGCGGTTGGCGTGGGTCGTGGGTGCTCGGGCGGGTTTGTGATCTGGACGTGGGTGTAGGCCCGTAGCCGTCTGGCTGCGGGCCTTTCCCGTATTCGGTTGTCACGCTGCGAAGGGCAGCGGGTCATGCAAGTTGTTGCGCCTGGGTTTTCGTTCCCTGTCCAAGAACGCTGGTGGCAGGAACTCCGGTAGACCGTCGGCGGCGATGCGGACTTCCCAGCCTGAGCGGTGCAGTAGCCGGTGGTGGTGGGCGCACATCAGGACCAGGTTGGTCAGGTCTGTTGCCCCGCCTTCGGACCAGTGGTGGATGTGGTGGCCCTGGCAATGCCTCGGTGGGCGGTGGCAGCCGGGGAAGGCGCAGCCTCGATCTCGCAGGTAGAGCGCTCGGCGCAGGCCCGCGGAGATCAAGCGGCGGAGGCGACCCAGGTTGAGAGGTTCGCTTTTCTCGCCGAGCACCGCGGGGATGATCATGGCGTCGCAGGCGTGGACCCGGGCCTCGGCCGCCGTCATCGTGCCGGTGTCGCCCAGCGTTGCCTCGCCGAGACCGGACTTCAAGTCCTTCAAATGCACCGCGACCATCACGTGGGCTCGCTCGCCCGCCTGCATCGGCAGGCTTGGCGAGTTGAGGGCCAGATCGACGGCGTCGGAGAACGCGTCGCCGTAGCGTTCCTGCGGCGACCGCAGGTCGGCGCCTTCGCCGGTGCTGGTGCGGCGTTCGGCCAACGCGTCGAGCAGGGCGCTGGCCCGGGTTCCCGTTTCGTCGTCGAAACGACCGTGCAGCTCCCACACTCCGGTTCTTTTGCGGCGGAGGGACAGTTCACGGTCGGGGATCGCGGGTTCGGCGGTGTCGGGTTCGGGGCCGTCGGGGTCGAGGTGGGCGATGATGCGCGCCCCCAGGGCGGCGACCTGCTTGTGGCCCGCGTCCTCGGCCAACCCCAGCAGGTGCTGCTCGGCATCCTCGCGATGCTCCGGCGGGATCTGCGTCAACGCTCCGACGATGGTGTCGATCATCGGGTTGCTCAGCCGGCCCTCGGCGGCGGCAGCAGCGGTCGCGGGCGCGACGGCGGGGGCGCTGTCGAGGTGGTGGCCGGGGTGGAGGGAGCGGGCTCGTTTGACCATCGTCTCGGCCGCGGACTTCGGGATGTCGGCCAGGTGCTCGAGAAGCCGCGCGACGGAGCGGTAGCCGAACAGCTCCATCACCCCGCGGGACTCGATTTCCGCCAGCAACGCACCGATCTCCGCCTCGGCGGAACGCACCACGGTGAGCAGCGCGCAGATGCGATCGGCCAGCACCGTCGCATCCGTCTGCCACACCGCTTCCGTTGCCATACAACAAGGTTAGCCGAACCCGAACGCATGATCATCACACGATCAGGTGCCGAACAAAACTCCGGCAGGGGCACCGCCGCGTGGGGAATCGGCGCTCTCGCACCCAGCGGCGAAAGACCATGAGAAGCGCCGATTTCCCACGCCCCGGCGAAGCCGTCATCTTGAAAAGCCGACCCACTACAAAGCAGTCAGAGAAGCAAGCTTCCACCGACCATCAACCCGCTTGGCAACAACACCAAGCTGAGCAACGGAAGAGGACGGCGCACCCCCACCCTGACCAACGGTCTGCTGATCCAAGAACAGCAAGAGCGAAGCATCATCCCCCACCAAAGACCGCACACCCACAGCCCGAACAGTAGTAGTCCGCACGAGCTTCTCGGCCACAGCCCGCGTACGAGCCGAAGCGAACTGGTCCCGATACTGACGGACCGCATCGCCCACCAGAACTTGAGAAGCCGCCCGCTCGGTACGATCCAGATTGGCGTAGTCGTAGGAGAAAACCGACTTCACGGCATCACTGACCTCAGCGGCAACGGAAGCAGTCCCAGCAGAATCCACCAAGGCCTGGTTGTCCCCCGGAGAAAGCGAAGCCGTCTCGATGCCGAACCAGACGGCGCACCCCAAGGCAAGAGCCACAACGACAGCCAACACCCGAGTCACGACCCGGCCGCCTGCACACCCGAGATCTTCCAGCCGTCAGGGGAACGGGAAACGTCCACAGTCAACCGGTTCAGGCGAGGAGCAGCAACCGATCCGCCCGTCGAGACCCGGACGTCCAGCACTGCCAGCAGCCGGGCCGAACCAGCGGCGACATCGATCTCCGTCACCGCCGCCTGAACCAGCGACGCGGAAGAGACCGTGCGAGCGGTGGAAGCCCGATCGATCTGCACCTGGCGGTCCCCGGCGAGATCCTTCCCGTACTGCCCCGTCGTAGCCGCGATCCACCGGTCCACGTCGGCGCCGGCCGAGCGGTAGTCGATCGTGTTCAGCGTCACCAGTTCCGGGCCCGCCGCCGCCAGGACCGCGTCACGCTCACGGCCGCGAGCGAAGGAATCGTCGGCGGCCGCCCGCCACCAGGACCAGCCCGAAAACGCGGCTGCCAGAACCGAAAGCACCGCGGCCACGACGAGAACTCTCACGGCGCGCCCAACAGCCGGCCGAGGCCCCCGGAAGAAGGACCGGTCAACAGGCTCAACATCCCCGGCAGCTGAGCCTGCGCAGGCGAAGACGCAGTCTGCGAAGGCGCAGCCGGGATGGCCGGCGGCTTACCCGCGTAAGGCGCGTTCTGAGCCCCGCGCACCCCGGTCGGGCTGCCCGGCGGCTCGGCGCAGTACGCGTTCATGTTCACCGGGCCCTCAGTGAGATCGTTCGCCGGACGCTGCTTCGTCCCCTCATACCCCTTCGTGCACGAAGCCGGGTCGAAGAAGTTGAACACCACACCCAAATGGCCCGTGCCGTCCGGGGACGTCGACGGCGAGAACGCCCCGATGATCGGGTACGCCACCAGCAGTTCCTCGAGGGAGTCGCGACGGGACGACGTGATTTGGGCCGTGGTGAGCAAGTTCGCGAACAGCACACCCAAGTCGGTGCCGGACGCGGCGAGCACGTCGCTGATCTGCCGGCTCAGCTGCGGCGCTTCCGCGATCACCCGCCGCAGGTCCGGATCGGACTTCTTGAGCTGACCCGCGATCGTCTTCAAACCCGCGGCGAAGTCGGTGATGTTCGCCGCCTGCCGCTGCTGCGTGTCCAGGACCACCCGCGAGTTCGACAGCAACCCCTGCGTCTGCGGGACGTACTGCGCGGCGACGGCGGTCAGCGAACCCGTGCTGTCCAGCAGCTGCTGCAGTTCCGGCCCCGCGCCCGCGAACGCGTTGTACGTCTCGTCCACGACCGTCCGCAGCGACTCCGGGTGCACGCTCGCCACCAGATCGTCCAAATGCGACAGCACGGTGTCCGGCGACGGCGGCAGCGACGTCTTGTCCGCCGTGATCACCGAACCGTCCTTCAGATAGGGCCCGCCGTCGTGCAACGGGAGGAGGTCGACGAACTGCTCCCCCACCGCCGACCGGTTCGCCACCTGCGCGTGCGCGTCGGCCGGGATGTCCGGGGCGCCCGCGTCGATGTCGAGCGCCACGTCGACGCCGTGCTCGGTCAGCGTCATCCCGGTCACCCGCCCGACCGTCACCCCCCGGTAGGCGACTTCGGAGTTGACGAAGATGCCGCCGGAGTCGGTCAGCTGCGCCGTGACGACGTAACCGCGGCTGCCGAAGAGCCGGTCCAGCCCCGCGTAGTGGCCGCCGGCGTACACGACCGACACCACGGCGATGACGACGAACGCGAACAGCTGGATCCGGATCTTGCGCGTGGTCACTTGCCACCGCCGATCAGGCCGAGCAGGCCGCCCAGCAGGTCGGGCCCCGCGGACTGCGGGACCGAACCGAGGTCGGGCAACGGCAGCGGTGGCGCGATGGTGGAAGGCTGCCCGGACGGCAGCGCGATCGGCGGTTGCGACGAGTTCGTGAAGTTCGAGATCAGCGTGTCGAGGTCGAGGTTCACGTTCGCCTCGACGTTCGCGTAGTCGCCCTTGACCACGTTGCCCGCGTAGTCCGGGAACGGGTACGTCAGCAGGATCTGCAACGCGTTCGGCAGATTGGAACCCGCTTCGCCGAGCTTCGTCAGCGTCGGCTGCAGCGCCTTGAGGTTCGCGACGAGCTGGTCGCGGCTCTTCGTCACGGTGTCGACGGCGACGCCGGACAGCGTGTTGAGCGCGTTCAGCATCCCGACGAGCTGGTCGCGCTGGTCGGTGACGACCTTCAGGCCCGGTGCGAGATTGTCGAGCGCGTTCGTCAGGTTCTGCGTCTGGCCGGCCAACGTCTGCGACAGCTTCCCGAGGCCGTCGATCGCGCGGAGGATCTCGGTGCGGTGCCCGTCGAGCTGGGTCGCCAGTTCGTCCACTCGCGACAGGAGCGCGCGGATCTCCGGCTCGTTGCCGGACAACGCGTCGTTCAGCTCGTGGCTGATCTTCTGGATCTGCTCGACGCCGCCGCCGTTGAGCAGCAGCGAAAGTGCGCCGAGCACCTCCTCGACTTCGGGGTTGCGGTTGGTGCGCCCGAGCGGGATCTGCGCGCCGTCGCCGAGGTGACCGGTGGCCGGCTCGGCCGTCGGCACGCTCAGCTCGACGAACTTCTCCCCCAGCAGTGACGACTGCTTCAGCTCGGCGCGCGCGTTGGCGGGCAGCGCGATGTCGCCGTTTACGGTCATCGCGACCAGCGCGGACCGCGTGTCCGGCGTCAAAGAAATCTTGTCGACCCGGCCGACGGCGACGTCGTTGACCTTGACGCTGGACTGCGGCACCAGGTCGAGCACGTCGGTGAACAGCGCGGTCACGTGGTACGGGTGGTCGCCGACGTCGGCGCCGCCCGGCAGCGGCGTGCCGTAGAGGCCGTTGAACCCGCCGTCGCTGCAGGCCGCCAGCACGAGCACCCCGGCGAGCACTCCCGCGAGCCGCTTCACTTCGCACCGCCCGAAAGCTGCTCCATGACGTCGACCAGCGGGAGCGGCAGCGGTGGGAGGGTCCCGTTCTGCAGCGAGTTGAGCACCTGCGGGATGGTCGGCAGCTTCAACGCGCCGTCCAGGACGGGCGCCAGCTGCTTGCAGATGTTCCCGAGCGTGTCGGGCACTTCCTTGGGCGTGAACGAGCTGATCAGCCGGCACACGGTGAGGATCGGCGGGTTGGTCAGCTCGTTGAGGTTGTCGCGGACGGCGATCGTGCCCGACGCCGCGTCGTAGGAGTTGATGAAGTTCGTCGCGCCGGTCGGGGCGATGTCGAGGACTTCGGCGAGCGCGGCCCGCTGGTCGACCAGCACCTTCGACAGCGACGCCAGCTTGTCCACATTGGACTCCAGGGCTGCCTTGTTGTCGTTGACGAACGTCTGGACGTCGCCGAGCGCCCCGCCGAGCGACTGCAAAGCGGCGCCGACGTCGGAAGAGTCCGCCGCGAGGAACTGGCTGACGTCGGCGACGCGGCCGTAGAACTCGTTGAGCTGCTGGTCGCTCTGAGCGAGTGCACCGGTGAAGGAGTTCAGGTTCTGCACGGTGGAGAACAGGTCGTCCTTCGAGCCGTCGAGGGTCTTGGCCAGCTCGGCAAGCTGTCCGACCGTCGAGTTCAGCGAAGCGCCGTTGCCCTTCAACGTGTTCGCCGCGGTGTCCAGAACGTCTGACAGGGCACCGTCCTTGTTGGCGCCGTTGGGTCCCAGTGCCGTCGACAGCTTGTCCAGGCTCGAGTACAGGTCGTCCAGTTCGACCGGTGTCGCCGTGCGGTCCTTCGCCAGCACCGTCCCCGAAGCCAGGACCGGACCGCTGTCGTACGCGGGAGTCAGCTGGACGTACCGGTCGCTGACCAGGCTCGGCGCGACGACGACCGCGCCGACGTCGGCAGGCAGTGACACGTCGTCGACGCGCATGTCCACGCGCACCGCGTCGCCCTGCGGCGTGACGTCGGTGACCTGCCCGACCGGCACGCCGAGCACCCGCACCGACGAACCCGCGTAGAGCCCGACGGTCTTGCCGAAGTAGGCGGACAGCTTCGTGCCGGTGGATTCCCGGAACACCAGCCACAGCCCGGCCGTCACCACCAACGCGAGCACGCAGGCGAACGCCAGCCACGTGACCAGGCTGCGGCCGCGGTAGGTCCGGATGGTCATCGGCCGCCCACCCCCTGGTTCGGCGCCGCGATCGGCGGGGTGCAGCCTTCGGGGTTGATGGTCACGACGCCGGCGTTGATGGTCGGCGGCAGCAGCCCGCACAGGTAGCCCTCGAACCAGCGGCCGTTGCCGGTCGCGTTCGCGCCGACGCGGGCGAACGGCGCCATCAGCTGCAGGCTCTTGTCGAGGTTGCCCTGGTTGCGCTGCAGGATGTCGGTCACCTTCCCCAGCTTGTCGAGCGTGGGCTTGAGCTGCGCGCGGTTGTCCTGGACGAGTCCGGTCAGCTGCTGCGAGAGCTGCTGGGTGCCGGTGAGCAGCGCGTTGATCGCCTTCTTGCGGTTCTGCAGCTCGCCCAGTAAGAGGTTTCCGTCGCTGATCACGCGTTGCAGCTGGGCGTTGCGGTCGGACAGCGTCTTCGACACCTGGCTCGTGTTGGCCAGCAGCGTGTGCAGGTCACTGTCGCGTGAGGACACCGTCTTGGCCAGCGACGACAACCCGGTCAGCGTGTCCTTCAGGTACTGCGGGCTGTCCTTGAGGCTGTCGGACAACGCGGTGAAGCTGTCCGCGAGCTGCTGGGTGTCGATGTCGCCAACCGTCGTCGACAGCTGCTCGAAGGCGTCCTGCAGCTGGAACGGCGTGCGCGTGCGGGCCTGCGGGATCGTCGAGTCCGGCTCCTGCGCGCCGTCGCCCTTCGGGTCGAGCGCGAGGTACTTCTCCCCCAGCAGCGTCTTGATTTCGATCGACGCCGTCGTGGCGTCGCCGACCCGGACGTCCTTGACGCGGAACCGGACCAGGACCTGCTTTCCCCGCAGGGAAACCGACGACACCGTGCCGACCTTGACCCCGGCGACCTCGACCTCGTTGTCCGGCGCCAGCCCGGCGGACTCGCCGAAGTACGCCGAGTACGTCGTGCCGTTGCCGAAGAACGGGAGCTGGTCGGAGAAGTACGTCGTGGCCGTGACGAGCACGATCAGCACGAGCGCGACCGCGCCGACGCCTGCCTGGTTGCGATCCTTCAGCGGCTTCACGGACCACACCTCTCCGCGCGCTGGGTGCCGGGAAGCGGGACGATCGGCACGGTGATGTCGAGCGAGGAAATGCCGATGGTGCCGGTGATCCCGCACAGGTAGTAGTTGAACCAGCTGCCGTAGCTCAGGGTCCGGGTGAACTTCTGCAGGTTGCCCGGCAGCACCTCGAGCAGGTGGTTGAGGAGTTCGCCGGAGTCGCCGAGGTTCTGCGACAGCACGCCGAGCTGCGCGACGTCGTCCTTGAGCGCCGGACGCGCATCGGCCAGCAGGCCCGTCGTGGACACGGCGAGGTCGCCGAGCGCGCTGACCGCGTCGCCGATCGGCTTGCGCTGCTCGGCCAGCCCGCTGACCAGCTTCTGCGTCTGCTCGATGAGGTCGCCGAGCTGCGGGCCGCGGGAGTTGACCGTGCCGAGCACGGTGTTGAGGTTCGCGATGACCTGGCCGATCACCTGGTCCTTGCTCGCGATCGCCGTCGTCAGCGACGCGGTGTGCTGCAGCAGGCTGGTGATCGTGCCGCCTTCGCCCTGGAAGACGCTGATGATCTCGGCCGAAAGCTGGTTGACATCCTTGGGGCTCAACGCCTTGAACAGCGGCTTGAAGCCGTTGAACAGCACGGTCAGGTTCAACGCGGGTTTGGTGCGTTCCGGCGGGATCGTGCCGCCGTCCGGCAGCGCCTTGTCCCCCGGGACGTCGGTGCCGAGCGCGAGGTACCGCTGGCCGACGAGGTTGCGGTACTTGATGGTCGCGGTCACCGTCTCCGGCAGCCGGTAGGTGTGCTCGACGTCGAACCGGACCTGGGCGAGGTTCCGCTCCCCCGCTTTGACTGCACTGACGACCTCGATCGTGTCGACCTGCCCGACCTTGACGCCGGCGATGCGGACGTCGTCGCCTTCCTTGAGCCCGGACGCGTCGGTGAACTTCGCCAGGTATCCCGACGTCTCGCCGAAGTTCGTGTTCGCGATGGTGGCCGCGAGGACCCCGGTGAGCAGCACGGTGACGACGGCGAACACCGCGAGCTTGATCAGCGACGGGACGAAACTCCTCACTTCAGCTCCACCTCCGCCCCGCGGTAGAGCGGCCCGACGATCAGGCCGGCCCAGCCGGGCACGTCACCCGGCGAGGTGCCGAGTGCGGGCGAGGCGAGCAGGTCGATCAGGTCGTTCTCGTAGGCCGAGCCGACGATCGTGCCGTCGCCGCCGATGGCGCCACCACCGGCGGGCAGCTCCTCGGGCGGGTACTTCGGCGGCGGAGGCTTGGTGGAGCCGTCCTTGATCGCGCCGTCCGGCGGGTACTGCGGCCACACCCCGGGATGCGGCACGCTCGGGTAGCAGCGCGGGCCGCGCTTGTCGTCGTACTTCGGCTCGTCGACGCCGGGGAGGTACTTCCCGCGGCTGGCGGCGAACTCGATGGTGACCCGGCTGACCTCGGGGTGCGCGGTGCCCTTGCCGAACGCCAGCTCCGCGCGCGGCACGGACTCCGCGAGCTGCCGCATCAGGCACGGGTACTCGGGCGCGTACTTCGCGAGGACGTCGAGCGTCGGCTGGACGGCCGTGGTGAGCCGGATCAGGTTGTCCTTGTTGACCTGCAGGAAGCTCGTGAGGTCCACGGAAGCCGCGGTGACGGTCGCGTAGAGGTCGGTCAGCTGCGCGCGCTGGTCGACGATCGTCCGGCTCGTCGTCGTCAGGTCCGACAGCGCCTGCAGGAGGTCCGGCGCCGCCTTGTCGTAGGTGTTCGCGACGTTGGCGAGCCCGGTGATGTCGGCCTTGACGTCCGGCAGCGACGGGTTCAGCTTGCCGAGGTAGTCGCTCAGCTGGACAAGCGTCTGGCCGAGCTGCTTGCCGCGGCCGTCGAGCGCGGTCGACACCGCCGTCAGCGTGCTCGCCAGCTTTTCCGGCTGGACGGCCTGCAGCAGCGGCATCACGTCGTCGAGGACCTTCTGCAGCTCGATCGCCGCGCTGCTGCGGTCCTGCGGGATGACGTCGCCGGCCTTGATCGGGCCCTCGGACGTCTCGGGCAGCTGCAGGGCGACGTACCGCTCGCCGAACAGCGTCTTCGGTAGCAAGCGCGCGGATACGTTTCGAGGGATGACGTGCGTCTTGTCCGGGTCGAGGGCCAGCTCCAGCTCGGCGTGGTCGCCCTTCGCCAGCACCGAGCGGACTTCGCCGACGAGCATGCCGCGTACCTTGACGTCGCCGCCCGTGCGCAGCTGGCTGCCGACGCGGTCGGTCTCCAGCTTCACGAGCGTCACCGGCGTGAACGCCTTGTTGTAGAGGGCGAGCGTGAACGCGATGAACAACGCGGCCACGAGCAGGAAGGCGAGCCCCAGCACCTGGTACCGGAGCCGCTGCCAGAGCTCGCGCCTCATCCGGAGATCCTCACCGTCGTGTTCGCGCCCCAGATGGCGAGGGACAGGAAGAAGTCCAGCACCGAGATCAGCACGATCGACGTCCGCACCGCGCGGCCCACGGCGACGCCGACGCCCGCCGGGCCGCCGCTGGCGTTGAAGCCGTAGTAGCAATGGGACAGGATCACGAGCACGCTGAAGACGATCACCTTCCCGAACGACCAGAGGACGTCGCCGGGGGGCAAGAACAGCGTGAAGTAGTGGTCGTAGGTGCCCGCGGACTGGCCGTAGAGCCAGATGGTGATCTGCCGGGACGCGAGGTAGCTCGACAGCAAACCGACCGCGTACAGCGGGATCACCGCGGCGACACCGGCGAGCACCCGCGTCGTCACCAGGTACGGCATGCTCGGGACGCCCATGACTTCGAGCGCGTCGATCTCCTCGGAAATCCGCATCGCGCCGAGCTGGGCGGTGAAGCCGCAGCCGACGGTCGCGCTCAGCGCGAGGCCGGCTGAGAGCGGTGCGACTTCGCGGGTGTTGAAGTAGGCGGAGATGAACCCGGTGAGCGCGGCCGTGCCGAGCTGGTTGAGCGCGGAATAGCCCTGCAGGCCCACGATGAGGCCGGTGAAGAGCGTCATCCCGATCATGACGCCGAGCGTGCCGCCGATGACGGCGAGGCCGCCGGTGCCGAAGCAGACTTCGGTGAGCAGGCGCAGGGTTTCCCGGCTGTAGCGGCGGATCGTGCGCGGCGACCAGGCGAGCGCTTTCGCGGCGAACGCGAGCTGCTTGCCGAGCCCTTCCAGGCTCTGGCCGGGGCGCGCGATGTACTCGAGCGTCCGGTCGGTGTCGACGGCGGTCATCACATGGCCTTCGGCGGGACGATCCGCAGGTAGATCGCGGTGAGCACGACGTTGATGAGGAACAGCAGCAGGAACGTGATGACGACGGCCTGGTTGACGGCGTCGCCGACGCCCTTCGGCCCGGGCGGCGGGTTCAGCCCGCGGAACGCCGCGACGACGCCGGCCACGAAGCCGTACAGCAGCGCCTTGATCTCGCTGACCCACAGGTCGGGCACCTGGGCGAGGGCGTTGAAGCTGGCCAGGTACGCGCCGGGCGTCCCGCCCTGCAGGACGACGTTGAAGAAGTAGCCGCCGAGCACGCCGACGACGCTGACCAAGCCGTTGAGCAGCACCGAAACGACCATCGCGGCGAGCACGCGCGGCACGATCAGGCGCTGGATCGGGTTGACGCCGAGGACCTCCATGGCGTCGATCTCTTCGCGGATCTTGCGCGCGCCGATGTCCGCGCAGACCGCGCTGCCGCCGGCGCCCGCGACGAGCAGCGCGGTGATCAGCGGGCTGGCCTGCTGCACGATGGCGAGCGCGCTGGCCGCGCCGGTGAACGACTGCGCGCCGATCTGCGCGGTCAGCGAACCGAGCTGCAGCGCGATCACCGCGCCGAACGGGATGGCCACCAGCGCGGTCGGCAGGATCGTGACGCTGGCGAAGAACCAGCACTGCTGGATCCATTCGCGGGCCTGGAACGGGCGTTTGAAGATCGCGCGCAGGACTTCCCAGGAGAGCGTCGCGAGGCGGCCGACCTGGGTCAGGGCCGCGGTTCCCGGGAGCGTGCCCGTGCTCTCGCTCACCACACCTCCCAGTAGGTCGTCGCTGACCTCCGAGTGTTCTCCATACCCGGTGCCCGATTTTCGTTAGCGGTGTTAACTGATCGTCAGAAGCTCAGGTTGAGCGCGTGCGACGCCGTGGCGCCGCCGTCCGCGACGAACTCCGCCCCCGTGCAGTACGCGCTTTCGTCGCTGGCCAGGAAGAGGACGAGCTTCGCGATGTCCTCCGGCTGCCCGACCCGGCCGAGCGCCACCTTCTTCCCGACGTACGACATGTCGACTTTCTGCCCGCCGGCGGCGGTCTCGACCATCCGGGTGTCGATCGCGCCGGGGTGCACCGAGTTGACGCGGATGTGCTTGCGGCCGAGCTCCATCGCGGCGACCTTGGTCATCCCGCGGATGGCGAACTTGCTCGCGGTGTAGGCGACGAGGTAGGGCATCCCGGCCAGTCCCTCCACAGAGGACACGTTGACGATGGAGCCACCGCCGGCGGCGGTCATCGGTTCAACGACCGAGCGCATCCCGAGAAACGCCCCGATCTGATTCACCCGGATGACGCGCTCGTAGTCGGCCAGCTTCGTCTTGCCGAGTTCGGAGAAGTGGAGGATCCCCGCGTTGTTGACCAGCACGTTCGGGGCGCCGAACTCGGTGGCCGCCCGGTCGACGGCAGCGGCCCAGCCGTCCTCGTCGCCGACGTCGAGGTGCTGGTAGACGGCCTGCTCCCCCAGTTCGGCGGCGAGCTGCTTGCCCTCGTCGTCGAGGATGTCGGCGATCAGCACCTTGGCGCCCTCGGCGACGAACGCGCGTGCCGCGGCCTCGCCCTGGCCGCGCGCGGCCCCGGTGATCAGGGCGATCTTCCCGTCCAGCCTCATGACTCTCCCAGGATCTCGGTGGCGGCGAACATCCGGCCGGGGTCGCGGCCGGCGAAGAAGGCGCTGACCGACGTCTCGAGCTCGTCGAGCGACCAGCGGTGCTCGATCCGCGGCGGCTCGACCAGGGCGACCGTGCCGCCGTGGACGACGAACACCTGCCCGTTGACGTGCTCGGCCGCGGGCGAGGCGAGGTAGGCGACGAAGGGGGCGACGTGCTCGACCGAGAGCGGGTCGGCGCCCTCGGCGGGAGGAGCACCGAACACGCCCTCGGTCATCGCCGTCCGCGCGCGCGGGCAGATCGCGTTGGCGCGGACGCCGTACTTGGCCAGGCCGCGGGCGGCCGACATGGTGAGCGCGGTGATGCCCGCCTTCGCGGCGGCGTAGTTGGGCTGCCCGGGCGAGCCGATGAGGAACGCCTCGGACGCGGTGTTGACCAGCCGGCCATACACCGGCCGACCGTCCGCTTTGGACTTGTCGCGCCAGTACTTGGTGGCGTTGCGGGACAGCAGGAAGTGCCCGCGCAGGTGGACGCGCAGGACGGTGTCCCACTCGTCGTCGGACATCGAGAAGAGCATCTTGTCGCGCAGCACGCCCGCGTTGTTGACCACGATGTCGAGCCCGCCGAGGTCGAGCGCGGCGGCCATGAGCGCGTCCGCGGTGGCCCGGTCGCCGACGTCGCCGGCGACCGCGACGGCCTTGCCGCCTGCGCCTTCGATCTCTTCGACGACGTCCTTGGCCTCGGTGATGTCGTTGACGACGACAGTGGCCCCGCGCGCGGCGAGGGCGAGGGCTTCGGCCCGTCCCAGTCCGGCGGCGGCGCCGGTTACGATCGCTGTCCTGCCGGTCAGGCTCACGCGAGGCCTCCTCATCGAGTCCTGTGACCGCGCCTACACTAGAATCTGTTCTTTCTCTTCGCAAGGGGTTCAGTGAACAGTGCTAACCGGCGATGAACAGGGCGTTCTTCGGACAGCCTTTGACTGCATCTGTAACTTGTTCTATCCGATCGGCCGGTACCGGACCCGGCTGGATGACGAGCTCCTCGTCGTCGTCCAGGTCGAAGACGTCCGGCGCGAACCCGACACACACCGCGTTCGCCTCGCAGAGCGAACGATCGACGCCGATCTCCATGCTTCCTCCGCCGCGTGAGTCCTGGTACAACTAGAACAGGTTCTACTATAACGCCGGATCGGGGTGACGGGTGCGGATCGACTACACGCCGGAGCAGCGTGCGCTGGCCGCGGAGCTTCGGGAGTACTTCGCCGAGCTGATGACGCCGGAGCGGCGGGAGAGCCTGCGCGCGGGTGGCGGCGAGTACGGCGACGGCTTGGCGTACAAGGAGATCGTCCGGCAGCTGGGCAAGGACGGCTGGCTCGCGCTGGGCTGGCCGAAGGAGTACGGCGGCCAGGACCGGTCGATGCTGGACCAGCTCATCTTCACCGACGAAGCCGCGATCGCCGGGGTGCCGGTCCCGTTCCTCACGGTCAACACCGTCGGGCCGACCATCATGCGCTACGGCACCGACGAGCAGAAGGCGTTCTACCTGCCGAAGATCGCCGCGGGCGAACTGCATTTCTCGATCGGCTACTCCGAGCCGGAGGCCGGCACCGACCTCGCGTCACTGAAGACGCGGGCGGTGCGGGACGGCGACGAGTACGTCGTCACCGGGCAGAAGATGTGGACGAGCCTGATCGAGTACGCCGACTACGTCTGGCTCGCCGTCCGGACCGATCCGGACGCGAAGAAGCACCGCGGGCTGTCGATGTTGATCGTGCCGACGTCCGCTGAAGGCTTCTCGTGGACCAAGGTGCACACGGTCGCGGGCGCGGGCACGAGCGCGACCTACTACGACGAAGTGCGCGTTCCGGTGTCGGCGCGGGTCGCCGAGGAGAACGCGGGCTGGCCGCTGATCACCAACCAGCTCAACCACGAGCGCGTCGCGCTGACGTCGGCGGCGCCGGTGCGCAAGGCCCTCGCCGACGTCCTGGCGTGGGCGAAGGAAACCGGCGCCATCGACCAGGAATGGGTGCGGGTGCACCTCGCGCGCGTGCACGCCGGAGCGGAGTACCTGAAGCTGCGGAACTGGCGGATCGCCTGGGCGGCCGCGGCGAGCGAGCTCGGGCCGGCGGAGGCGTCGGCGACGAAGGTGTACGGCACGGAGTTCGCGATCGAGGCCTACCGGCTGCTGATGGAGGTGCTGGGCGCGGCCGCCGTCGTGCGCGACGGCTCGCCGGGCGCACTGCTGGCCGGGCGGATCGAGCGGCTGCACCGGTCGGCACTGATCCTCACCTTCGGCGGCGGCACCAACGAGATCCAGCGGGACATGATCGCCGCGACCGCCCTCGGCCTGCCCGTCACGCGCTAGGAGCGTTCCATGGACTTCACCCCTTCCGAGGCGTCGGCCGACCTCGCCGCGCTGACCCGGCGGATCCTCGCCGGCAAGGCCACCCACGACCCGCACGGCACCGGCGGCTTCGACGCTCCTTTGTGGACGGCGCTGGGGCACGCGGGCGTGCTCGACGCGGCACTGCCGTCGTCGCTGGGCGGCGGCGGGTTCGGCCTGCTGGAACAGTGCGCGGTGCTCACCGAGATCGGCCGCGCGGTGGCGGCGGTCCCGTACCTGCCGTCGATCACGATGGCGGCGTCGGCGCTGGCCGAGTTCGGCACGCCGGAGCTGGTGGACCGCTGGGTGCTGCCGGTGCTGCGAGGAGAACGCGTTCTAGCGGTGGCGCTGTCCGGGTTCACCGCGACCGACGGTCTCCTGTCCGGTTCGCAACCCGCGGTCGCGTTCGGCGCGTTCGCCCACGGTTTCCTGGTCGCCGCCGCGGACGAGGTCTTCCTGGTCGACGCGACCGCGTCCGGGGTCTCGGTGCGGCCGCAGCAGACGACCGACCACGCGGACGCGTGCCTGCTGGAGCTTTCGGACGTAGCGGGGACTTCGCTGGGCGACATCGGCGAGTGGCTGCGGCTGCGCGGGACGGCCGGCGTGTGCGCGCAGCAGCTCGGCGTCGTCGAGCGATCCCTGGAGCTGACGGCGGCGTACGCGGCCGAGCGCAAGCAGTTCGACCACGTCATCGGCGGTTTCCAGGCGGTCCGGCAGCGCCTCGCGGACGCGTACGTCGACGTCGAGGCCGTCCGGCTGACGTCGCTGCAGGCCGCGTGGCAGCTGGCTTCGGACCTGCCCGCCGCGGAAGCGGTGGCGACGGCCAAGTTCTGGGCCGCGGAGGCTGGTCACCGCGTGGCCCACACGACGGTGCACGTCCACGGCGGCGTCGGCATCGACGTGGACCACGAAGTGCACCGCTACTTCACGGCGGCGAAGCGCCTCGAATTCGAGCTGGGCCCGGCGACCCCGCAGCTGCTGGCGCTCGGGAACCTGCTGGCCGGTTGATCGGCACCCCTGTCCCACCCCAGTAAACCGGTAGTTCGTTGATTACCAACGGTAACTTCGGGTGAGTGAAAATCGGACTGAACATCGGGTATTGGGGTGCCGGGGACGACTGGGCGAACCTCGAGCTGGCCGGGGAAGCCGACCGCCTCGGGTTTTCCGTGGTGTGGGTGGCCGAGGCCTACGGTTCGGACGCCGCGACCGTGCTGGCGTGGCTGGCGGCGCGGACCGAGCGGATCGAGCTGGGCAGCGCGATCCTGCAGATCCCGGCGCGCCGCCCGACGATGACCGCGATGACGGCGGCGACCCTGGACAACCTGTCCGGCGGCCGGTTCCGGCTCGGGCTCGGGGTTTCCGGCCCGCAGGTCGCCGAAGGCTGGTACGGCGTCCCGTTCGGGAAACCGCTGGAGCGCACGCGTGAATACGTGGAAATCGTGCGGAAAGCCCTGCGGTACGAACGGGTCCGCCACGACGGCGCCCATTTCCGGCTGCCGCTGCCCGGCGGCCCGGGCAAGGCTTTGCCGCTCGCGGTGCCGCCGGTACGCGAGCACATCCCGCTCTACCTGGCCTCGCTCGGCCCGAAGAACCTCGAACTCACCGGGGAAATCGCGGACGGCTGGCTCGGCCTGTTCTTCTCGGCGGAGCACGGCGGCGAGGCACTCGACCGGATCCGCGCGGGCCGCGCGAAGATCGGCGAAACCCTGGCCGGCTTCGACGTGGTGACGACGGTCCCGCTGGCGGTCGGCCCCGACTGGCGCCGGGCGGCCGACCACGCCCGGCCGTACGTCGCGGGGTTCGTCGGCGGAGCGGGCAGCCGGGAGCGCAATTTCTATCGCGACCTGGTGGCCCGCATGGGCTACGAAGCCGCGGCCGACGAGGTCCGCGAGCGGTACCTGACGATGGACTACGCCGGCGCGATGGCGGCGATCCCGGTGGAGTTCCTCGACGCGACGTCGTTGCTCGGCCCGAAGGAGCGCATCGCCGACGGGCTGCGCGCGCTCGCCGAGGCGGGGGTGACGACGTTGGCGGTGTCGCCGACGCATTCGGACGTGGAGGTCAACCGGGCGGCGCTGCGGTGCGCGGCGGAGGCTTTGGAGCTGGCCGGGGTGGGCGACTGACGCCGTCACTGCTCGGCGGCGTACTGCCAGAACTCCTGCATCAGCGGCGTCGGCTCCGGGCTCGTCATCTCGACCTGCGTCAACAACACCGTCACCGTGCCCGTCGCCGGGTGCAGGTGCCAGGCCGTGCCCGCGCCGCCGACCCAGCCGTAGCGGCCCGGGACCTCCCACGGCCGCGTCGCCTGGACGTCGACCGAGCCGCCGTAGCCCCAGCCCTGGCCGTGCAGGAACAGCCGGCCGGCTTCGCGCTGGGCCGGGGTCAGGTGGTCGGTCGTCATCCCGTGCACCGACTGCGCCGTCAGCAGCCGGTGGCCGTCGACCGTGCCTTCGGCCAGCAGGAACCGGGCGAACTTGAGCAGGTCGTCGGCCGTCGAAACCAGGCCCGCCGCGCCGGACGGGAACGCAGGCGGGCTGCTCCACCGGCCCTCCGGCGAGTCGATCAGCCGCAGCCCGCTCTCGCCGGGCCGGTACGCGCTGGTGAACCGGCCCAGCGCGGCGGTCGGCACCGCGAACCCCGTGTCGGCCATGCCCAGCGGCTCGAACAGCCGCTCGGCCAGGAACTCCGGCAGCGGCCGGTCCGCCACCCGCGCGATCAGCGCGCCCTGGATGTCCGAACCGGTGCCGTACAGCCACGCCTCCCCCGGCTGGTGCAGCAGCGGCACCTGCGCCAGCGCGGCCAGCCACTCGTCCGGCGCCAGCGCCCGCGGGGCCGCCGCCGGATGGCCCAGCACCTGCAGCAGCAGGTCGACCGCGGGCAGCGTCATGTCCGCCGCGAGGCCGTACCCGCAGCGGAACGTCAGCAGGTCGGCCACCGTGATCGGGCGGACGGCGGGCACGACGTCGTCGACCGGCCCGGCCGGCGTCCGCACGACCACCGGCGACGCCAGCTCCGGCAGCCACCGCGCGATCGGGTCGTCCAGCGCGAGCTCGCCGTCGTCGACGAGCAGCAGGACCGCCGCCGCGACGATCGGCTTGGTCAGCGACGCGATCCGGAACAGCGCGTCGCGCGCCATCGGCACGGTGCCCTCGGCGTCGGCCGAGCCGACGGCCGCCACTTCGAGCCGGCCGCCGCTCGCGACGAGCGCCACCGCGCCCGGCACGTCCTCGATGTGCTTGGCCAGCACCTCGGTCAAGGTCACCATGGTCAGTCCAGGGGGTTGATGGCGCGCAGGCGCCGCGGGCCGGTGTCGGGCCGCGACGGCGGCGGCCCCAGCACGAGACGGGCGTTGGCGACGAAGGCGCCGTCCGGCGACGCCAGGATCGGGTCGAGCACCAGTGACCGCACCTCCGGGTTGTCCTCGGCCAGCGCGGCGACGCGCAGCACCATGTCCTGCAGGGCGGCGAGGTCGGCGGGCTCGTCCCCGCGGTAGCCGGTGAGCAGCGGCGCCGTCCGCGGCTCGCGCAGCAGCGTGGCCGCGTCGACGTCGGTGAGCGGCACCGCCCGGTACGCGCGGTCGCCCAGCAGCGTGCTGACCAGCCCGGACAGCCCGAACGACACGAGCGTGCCGAACGACGGGTCGTCCTGCAGCCCGATCACGCACGACAGGCCCTTCGGTGCCATCCGCTGGACGTAGACGTCGTCGTCATCGGAGATCTCGCGCAGGGTTTCGTAGGCGGTGCGCACGGAATCCTCGGACGCCAGGTCGAGCCGCACGCCCGCCAGGTCGGGGCGGCCGCGCAGCCGCTCGTCGACGGCCTTGAGCGTCACCGGGTAGCCCAGCTCGGCCGCCGCGGCAACGGCTTCGTCCACTGTGGACGCCACGCGGAACGGGACGACGTCGATGCCGTAGCAGCCCAGCAACCGCACGACGTCGGTGTCGGACAGCAGCGTCGTCTTGCCGTTCTCCGCGTCGAGCAGTTCCCGCACGAGCCCCTGCGCCTGCTCGGTGTGGGTCCCGGCCGGCCGCACCAGCGTGCCCTGCGGGCGCTGCCGCCACGCCGCGTACCGGATGACCCCGGCGAGCGCGTTGACGGCGCGTTCCGGGCTCGGGTACGACGGGATCGAGCCGCGCGTCGGCACGCCGTCGCCGGTCGAGACGGCCAGTTCGTCGGGGACGCCTTCGGCGGCGAGGAACGTCGAGACGATCGGCTTGCGCTGCCCGAGTTCGACCACGGTTTCGCGCAGGGCGCGCGCGTACGCCGTGCCGGGGATGGCCACCGGCGGGGCGAACACGACGACCAGCGCGTCGGTGTCCGGCGAGGTGAGGGCTTCGCCGACCGCCTTGGCGAAGTCGTCCGGGCTGGCCTGCGGGCCGACGTCGACCGGGTCGAAGGCCAGCCGCAGCCCCTGCATCCGCGCGGTGTCGGCGGCCAGGAGCCCGATCGCGCTGGAGTTGCCGACGATCGCGACCCGCGGCCCGGCGGGCAGCGGCTGGTGGGCGAACACGAGCGCGGTGTCGAACAGCTGCGCCAGCGACTCCACCCGCACGACACCGGCCTGCTCGAACAGGGCTTGGACGCTGGCCTCGTCGATCTCCGTGGACGTCGCCGCGAGCTGTGGGCGGACCGCGTGCCGCCCCGACTTCACCGCGACGATCGGTTTCGTGCGGGCCAGCCTCCTCGCCAGCCGCGCGAACTTGCGCGGGTTGCCGAAGGACTCGAGGTACAGCAGGACCAGGTCGGTGTCCGGGTCGGTTTCCCAGTACTGGAGCAGGTCGTTGCCCGAGACGTCGGCGCGGTTGCCCGCCGAGACGAACGTCGACAGTCCGAGGCCGCGCGACTCGGCGTCGGCGAGGATCGCGGTGCCGAGCGCGCCGGACTGGCAGAAGAACCCGGTGCGCCCGCGCACGGGCAGGCGCGGCGCGAGGGTGGCGTTCAGCCGGACACCGGGCGCGGTGTTGAGCACGCCGAGGGCGTTCGGGCCGACGACGCGCATGCCGTGCGCCCGCGCCTCGCCGACCAGCCGCAGCTCGGCGTGCAGGCCGTGCGGCCCGGCTTCGGCGAAGCCGCTGGAGAGGATCAGCAGCGTCTTGACGCCCTTCGCGAGACAAGCGTCCAAAACGGACTCGACGGACTCGGCGGGCACCGCCACGACGGCCAGGTCGACCGGGTCCGGGATGTCCAGCACCGACGCGTACGCGCGGACACCGCGGACCGAGCGGTGCTCCGGGTTGACCGGGTAGACGGTGCCGGTGAACGCGGCGGCGAGCAGGTTCGCGAAGGCGACGTGGCCGACCTTGCCCGGCTCGGCGGACGCGCCGATCACCGCGACCGACGTCGGGTGCAGCAGGTTGTGCACGCTGCGCGCCTCGGCGGCCTGTTCCCGGGAGCGCGCGACCGCGAGGGACTCCTCGGTCGGGTCGATGTCGAACTCCAGGTGCAGCACGCCTTCTTCGATCTCGCGGCTGACCTGGTAGCCGGCGTCGCGGAAGACGCGGACCATGGCGGCGTTCTCGGCGAGCACCTCGGCGACGAACCGGCGCAGCCCGCATTCCGAGGCGGCCGCGGCGAGGTGTTCGAGGAGGATCGAGCCGAGCCCGCGGCCCTGGTGCGCGTCGCTGACGACGAAGGCGACCTCCGCCGACGGGCCGTGGTCGAGCCGTTCGTACCGGCCGACCGCGACGATGTCGTCGCCGAGGAAGGCGGCGAACGCGACGCGGTCGTGGTGGTCGACGGTGGAGAACCGCTTCAGGTCCTTCTCGGGGATCCGCGGGTAGGCGCCGAAGTAGCGGAAGTAGCGGGTGCGCTCGGACAGCTTGGCGTGGAAGGCGACCAGGCCGTCGGCGTCGGTGGGGACGATCGGGCGCAGGTGGACGGTGCCGCCGTCGGACAGCACGACGTCGGCTTCCCAGTCGCGGGGGTAGTCGAAGGGATCCCGGCCGGTCATCGTCAGTCCCTGGGGTCGTCCGGGTCGAGGCCGTGCAGGGGGAAGACGGCGCGGCGGGTGTCCCGGACGGCGACGTCGACCGGGTCGTCTTCGCCGTCGCCCCACGGCTTGAAAGCGGTCTCCCGGTCGTCGGTCATCGCGCTGGGGAGGTCGGCGTGCGGGGCGGCCTTGGTGACGGTTGAGACCCAGCCGGGCGGCAGCGGCGTCGCGGGGGCGACGTCCCGGTCGAGGACGGTGGCGATCAGGTGCGTCCACGACCGCGGGACGACGCGGATCAGCTGGTACCCGCCCCCGCCGACGGCGATCCACTTGCCGCCGGCGTAGGTCTCGGCGAGGTCGCGGAGGGTGGCGTAGATGGTGCGGTGGCCGTCGACGGAGAGCGAGAGATCGGCCAGCGGGTCTTCCTCGTGCGAGTCGACACCGCACTGGGTGAACAGCAGCTGCGGCTCGAAGTCGGCGAGGAGTGACGGCACGACGGCGTTGAAGGCGCGCAGCCAGCCGGGATCGCGGGTGCGTGGGGGCAGCGGGACGTTGACGGAGGTGCCGTCCGCTTTTCCGCGGCCGGTTTCGGCGGAGTAGCCGGTGCCGGGCCAGAGCGTGAAGGGGTGCTGGTGCATCGAGATGGTGAGGACGCGGGGGTCGTCGTAGAAAGCAGCTTGGACGCCGTCGCCGTGGTGGACGTCGGTGTCGATGTAGGCGATGCGCTCGAAGCCGTGGTCGAGCAGCCAGCTTATGGCCACGGCGCAGTCGTTGTAGACGCAGAACCCGGACGCCTGGTCGCGCATGGCGTGGTGCAGTCCCCCGGCGATGTTGACGGCCCGGGTCGCCTCCCCTTCGGCGATCTTCCGGGCGGCGAGGAGGGTGGAGCCGACGACGAGGGCGGAGGCGTCGTGCATGTCGGTGAAGACGGGGTTGTCGGCGGTCCCGAGCCCATGCCCGACATCCCACCCGACGAGCGGCGCCTCCCGCACGGCGGCGATGTATTCGGGGGCGTGGATCCGGAGGAGCTCCTCGTCGCCGGCGCCGGTGGGGATGAGCAGGGGGACGTCGTCGAGCACGCCGAGCTCGGTGGCCAGCCGGACGGTGAGCTCCAGCCGGACGGGGTTGAACGGGTGTTCGCCCCCCAGGTCATAACCGAGAAGGGCGGAGTCCCAAACGACGGCCGGCGACATGCGGTCGACTCTAGTGCCGATCGGGGGAACGCGTGGACCGGAAGTGGCGGGCGCGGGGTAGCCCACCGGGGCGGCGGCAGCTCGGCGGGCTACCCGGCGCCGGCTCGCGATGGCACGGCCGGGCAGGTCGCCGGCGCAGCCGGCTCACCGGCACGGCGGCGGCTCGATGCCGTGGACTGCCATCCGCCGGTCCGTGGTGGCGCAGTCAGGCAGCTGCCGCCACGGCCTGCTCGCCGAAGCGGGCGGCGGCACTAGCGCGATGGCTCAGCCAGTCCGGTGCTCGCCGTCCTCGGCGCAGGGCAGCTGCCCGCCGCTGCATCACAGGCCGGCAGGCTTATCTCCTGCGTCCCGGCTGCCCACCCACCGCTCCACGGTGGCGGCCGGGTGAGTCACCCCGCCGGCCTGCTGGTGCTCAGCCGGGCAGGTCGCCCGTCGCGGCCGGGCGCTGCGGGTCGCGGGACCAGTGGGACCACGAGCCCGCGTACAGGCCCGCGCCCGGGTGGCCTGCCAGCTCCAGCGCCAACACCACCGAACTCGCCGTCACTCCCGAGCCGCAGTACGCGCCGACCGGCTCGCCTGGCCGCAAGCCCAGGTCCGCGAACCGGGCGGCGAGCTGCTCGGGCGCGTGCCAGTGACCGTCGTCGGTTGTGTGGGCCGCGAACGGGGCGTTCACCGCGCCCGGGATGTGTCCTGCCCGCGGGTCGACCGGCTCGGTCTCGCCCGTGTAGCGCGGCTTCGCGCGCGCGTCCAGCAACAAGCCGTCGCGGGCCAGGGCCGCTGCCTCGTCCGCGTCGAGCACCGGCATGCCGCCCGGCCGGACCGTGATGTCGCCCGGCTCGGGCGCCGGCTGCTCCGTGCTCACCCGGTGACCGTCGGCGGTCCACGCAGCGTAACCGCCGTCGAGCACCGTCACCTCGTCGTGGCCGGCCCAGCGCAGCAGCCACCACGCCCGCGCGGCCACCGAGCCGTCGGCGTCGTCGTAGACCACCACCGGCGCGCCCGTGCGGACGCCGGCCGCGCGCAGGTCGCGCTGCAGGTCGGCCGGGTCGGGCAGGGGGTGCCGGCCGCCCTCGCCCGGCTCGGCCGCGAGCACGCGGTCGAGGTCGGTGAAGACCGCGCCGGGCACGTGGCCTTCGCGGTAGGAATCGGCGCCGGGCGGGCCGGCGAGCCGCCAGCGGACGTCGAGGACGACGGGCCGGTCCCCGGCCGGGCCGGCCAGCGCGGCGGCGAGGTCGGTGGTGCTGATCAGCGGACGCATGCCTCCCATCTTCCTGCGGCCGCCCGCCCGGCCGCGCCGGGGTGCGGACATGTCCGTCACCGGCGAGTTGTCACCGATCTGGCCGAAAGCAGGCGGAGACGGACCGGAGCGATCTCCTCGTGGTGCCGGTTTCCGCCGTGGCTGCCGGTCCGATCGGTAACCATCGGCGCAGTATCGCCAAGGCCCGCCGCCGCTGTCGGGGTCAACGACTACGATGAGCAACGCGGACGAAGGGGACAGCGTGAACGATCTCATCGACACCACCGAGATGTACTTGCGTACGATCTACGAGCTCGAAGAAGAAGGTGTCGTTCCGCTGCGCGCCCGCATCGCCGAGCGCCTGCAGCAGAGCGGCCCGACCGTGAGCCAGACCGTCGCCCGGATGGAGCGCGACGGCCTCGTCGTGGTCGCCGACGACCGGCACCTCCAGCTGACCGACCACGGCCGCGAGCTGGCCATCGCCGTCATGCGCAAGCACCGCCTGGCCGAGCGCCTCCTCGTCGACGTCATCGGGCTCGAGTGGGAGCACGTGCACAACGAGGCGTGCCGGTGGGAGCACGTGATGAGCGAGGCCGTCGAGCGCAAGCTGGTCAAGCTGCTCGACCACCCGACCACCTCCCCCTACGGCAACCCGATCCCCGGCCTGGACAAGCTGGGCGACGGCGACCCGGCCCCGCCCGCGGAGGCCGACCTCGTCCGGCTCGACGAGTTCGCCCGCACCGGCGGCGGCCGCGTCGAGATCCGGCGCATCGCCGAGCACGTCCAGCTGGACGAGTCGCTGATGACCGAGCTCAAGTCCGTCGGCATCGTGCCGGGCGGCACGGTCACCATCGGCAAGGCCAACGGCGGCACCGTCGAGGTCACCGGCGGCGAGACCACCGCCCAGGTCGCCAGCTCCGCGCTGCACGCAGTCCTGGCGCAGGCCAGGTGAGCCCCGCTTCGGAGGCCGTGGCGGCGTTCCGCACGGTCCACGGAGTCGCGCCCGCCGGCGTGTGGTCCGCGCCCGGGCGCGTCAACCTGATCGGCGAGCACACCGACTACAACGACGGCTTCGTGCTGCCGTTCGCCCTGCCGCACCGCCTGGCCGCGGCGGCCTCGCCCCGCGAGGACGGCGTACTGTCCGTGGCCACTCTGGGCGACGACGGCCAGCTCCAGCGCTCCGGCGAACTCAAGATCGCCGACCTTGCGCCGGGCACGGTCGACGGGTGGGCCGCGTACCCGGCGGGGGTTGCCTGGGTGCTGCGCGACCAGGGCTTCAGCGCCGGCGCCGACCTGGTCATCGCCGGGGACGTGCCGTCCGGCGCGGGCTTGTCCTCCTCCCACGCGCTCGAGTGCGCGGTCTCGCTGGCGTTGCTGGGCCTGGCCGGGCTGGAGCTCGGCGCCCCCGGCGACCGCGTCCCGACGCGTCCGCAGGTGGCGCGGTGGGTCCAGCGCTCGGAGAACGACTTCGTCGGCGCGCCCACGGGCCTGCTCGACCAGACGGCGTCCCTCTGCTGCACCGAGTCCCACGTCCTGTTCCTCGACGTGCGCTCCGGCGAGCAGGAGCAGGTGCCCTTCGGCCTGGCCGACGCCGGGCTGCAGGTGCTGATCATGGATACCCGCACGAAGCACTCGCACGCCGAGGGCGGGTACGGCGAGCGCCGCCGCGGCACCGAGCGCGCCGCCGAGCTGCTCGGGGTGAAGGCGCTGCGCGACATCACCGTCGAGGGGCTCTCCGCGGCTCTCGACCGGCTGCCCGACGACCTGGTGCCGCTCGTCCGGCACGTCGTCACCGAGAACCAGCGGGTGCTCGAGGTCGTCGAGCTGCTGCGCGCCGGACGGCTGGCCGACATCGGGCCGTACCTGGACGCCTCGCACGTCAGCATGCGCGACGACTACCGGATCTCCACGGCCGAGCTGGACCTCGCGGTCGACTCGGCGCGGGAGGCCGGCGCGCTCGGTTCGCGGATGACCGGCGGCGGCTTCGGCGGCTCGGCGATCGCGCTGGTCCGCGACGCCGACCTCGACGGGGTCAAGGCGGCCGTCGAAGCGGCGTACGAAAAGGCCGGCTACCGGCGGCCGCGGATGTTCACCGCGGTGCCGTCGCGCGGCGCGGGCCGCGACGAGGTCTGAGGCCGCGCGGGTCCGCGCGGGGCAACCCCCGGGCGGACCCGCGCGTCGGCCAGGGGGAAGACTGTGGCGCACAGTCACCCTCGACAGGAAGGCCTGGACGTGTCGGAGCAGAGCAACGCCCTGAAGCTGGTCGTGACGGGCGGAGCCGGGTACGTCGGCAGTGTCTGCGCCGCCCGGCTGATCGAGGCCGGGCACCAGGTCACCGTCGTCGACGACCTGTCCACCGGGCACGCCGACGCCGTCCACCCGGACGCGCGGTTCGTCGAGGGCGACGCCGCCGAGGTGGCGGGCAGCCTGCTGCGCGAGGGCTTCGACGGCGTGCTGCACTTCGCGGCCAAGTCGCTGGTCGGCGAGTCGATGACGGAGCCGGCGAAGTACTGGGAAGGCAACGTCGTCACGTCGCTGCGGCTGCTCGAGGCCATGCGCGAGCACGGCACGCCGCGCCTGGTGTTCTCCTCGACCGCGGCGACCTACGGCGAGCCGGAGCAGTCGCCGATCCCCGAGTCCGCGCCGACCCGGCCGACCAACACCTACGGCGCGACGAAGCTCGCGATCGACCACGCGATCACCAGCTTCGCCGGCGCGCACGGACTGGCCGCGGTGAGCCTGCGGTACTTCAACGTCGCGGGCGCGTACGGCGCGTTCGGGGAGCGCCACACCACGGAAACCCATCTCATCCCCCTCGTCCTCCAGGTCGCCACGGGCGACCGCGAAAAGATCCAGATCTTCGGCGACGACTACCCGACGCCGGACCACACGGCGATCCGCGACTACATCCACGTGGTGGACCTCGCGGACGCGCACCTGCTGGCGCTGAAGAGCGCGACGGCGGGTTCGCACCGGATCTACAACTTGGGCAACGGCACGGGGTTCTCCGTTCTGCAGGTGATCGAGGCTTGTCGTGAGGTGACGGGCCACCCGATCCCGGCGGCGGTGGCGCCGCGGCGGGCGGGCGACCCGTCGGTGCTCGTGGCGGCCAGCGACCGGGCCCGGGAGGACCTGGGGTGGAAGCCGGAGCGGACCGAGCTGGCGGAGATTGTGCGGGACGCCTGGGAGTTCACCCAGGCTCGACGGGGCTGAGGTCCCGGGTCGTTCGGACGGAGTCGCGTACTCCGGAGCTGGCAGGAACGGCTGCCAGCCGCGAGCCTGACCGCCGTCGACCGGCGGCGGTCAGGCTCGGCCGGCAGCACGCGGCCCCGGAACGCCTAGGACGCCAGGCAGCTCACCCGGACTCGACCGGGCGCGCACAGGGCGAAGAACCCTCTGCGCCCCACTCCGACTGGGCTCCCACCAACTCCGTGAGTCCACAATCGACAGTCACCGGCGAAACCGCCTCCGCCTCCTCGAACTCCGGTGGCTCCAGCCCGAACCCGGACACACCTGCCGGGTCCGCCGCCAACGCCAACCCCAGCAGCTGCTCGGGTGGCATGCCGCGGCGCAGCACTGTTCTCAACAACCCGGCCAGCACGTGATCCGGGTCCGCCTCCAGCGCGTTCTCCAAGGCCATGCCCGCGAAAGCCCCGTCGCCGCGCATGAAGGACGTGTATCCCAACAGTGTTGCCGCTTCGGCTCGCTCCGGTGCCGGGAGTTCCTGGACCAGCGTCAACCACAGCCGCTCGGCCTCGCGCGCCGGTGGGGTGTGGGGCGGGACCGCCATGCCCAAGCACGCGTCCCGGATTTCCGGGAGCGTCAACGCGCTCGCCAGCAGGACCGCTTGCTCGTCCGTCGGCGAGCCCGCGCCGCGGCGTTGGCGCTCGAACGCTGCTCGGATCACCGATGCCGCCTCGGAAACGCATGCCGGCTCGGGCCAGGGCAATGACGACGTGCCGGACAACGACGCACTCCGGCGGGCCACTGCTTCCGGGGAACGGGGAGCCAGCAGCGCCTCCAGCTCTTCACGGCTGTCGAACGCGACCCAACCGGCTTCCGTCGCCGACGCTGCCGCGACCGTCGCCCGGGGGTCCGGGAGCTCGCCGTGGCAGTCCGGGTCCGTGTAACAGCCCCACGGCGCTCCCTCGGTGATGTCCGCGGCCCACAACGCGTGCAGCACCGGGATGCCCAGCTCGTCCAGCGCGTCGGCCAGCTCGGCCGCGAAGCCCGCGTGCGGCGGCGGGCTGCCGGGTCTTCGGCCGCCGCCGATCAGCGCCAGGGTCACGGCCGTCGGCGGCGACAGGACGTACCTCGCCGCGAGCGCGCGGGCCTGCCGCGTCCGGTCTTCCGGGTGCGGGAGATCGCCGCGCAGGACCAGGCCCACGCGGTCGGTGCGGTGGCCGAGCAGGACGACGGAGTTCGCGGGCCGGAACCCGATCAGGTACGGGAGCGCGGCCAGCAGCAGCGCGGGATTTCGGAGTTCTACCGGCGGGCGGCCGGTCGGGGTGGAAGTGGTCATGCCTCCAGCGTGGGGCAGGACGGGGCCGGATGGGGCGGGGGCGGCGAATCTGTGGATGGCCGGGGCCGATGTGGACGGAACCGGGCGGGCGGCGCCCGGGCGGCGGGTTTTTGTCGGTGGGGCGGGCTAGGGTGCCCGGCCCCACCGACCGGTCCGACCTCAGCCGCAGTGCTCGAACCCGCTCTCGTAGGTGTTGCCGCCCACCGAGCCGCCCCACTTCACGCAGGTGGCGGCGGCGGTCTTCTTCACCGGCCCGGCGTAGTAGGTGAAGCTGCCGGAATCGGTCACCCGCGCGGAACCTTCGACCTCCAGGAACGCCGACACCGGGCTGGCCGTGCCGAGCGACGTCGCCTTCAGCGTCGTCACGCAGTTCGCCTTGGTCGAGGAGTTGTACAGCAGGTACGCCGTGCCCGAAGAGTTCGCCAGCGCCTGCTGGTCGACGACCGAGAAGCCGTCCCCGCAGACCTCTTCGGCGGAGTACGGGTTGCCGCCGCAGTTGTTCTTGCTCGTGAAGTTCGTGTGGCCGTAGTACGGCACGGCGACGCCGTTCAGCTTCGCCTTCTGCACCACGCCGTCCAGCCGCTCTTCGAAGTGCAGGTGCGGGCCGGTGACGCCGCCGGTCGCGCCCGCCTTGCCGATCTCCTTGCCGAGGGCCACGGACTGCCCGACCGAGACCTCCTGGGCCGACAGGTGCGCGTACCGGGTGCGCCAGCCGCCGCCGTGGTCCAGTTCGATCCACTTGCCGTAGCTCGTGCTGCCTTCGTCGGCCACCCGGGTCACCGTGCCGGACGCCGAGGCGAGCACCGGCATGCCGGTGATGCCGTCCTTCTGGAAGTCGACCGAGTACGCCGGGCTGTGGCCGCTGAACGTCGCCGCGGTCACGGTGACCCCGCACTTGAACGGCACCTGGAAGTTCGGCGCCGCCGACGCGGGCGCCTGGCCGGCGAGGGTGAGGCCGAGCGCGGGGAGCGCCGCGGCGGCGGCGAACACGGCGAGCCGTCGCAACCTGGACATGGGGCTTACCTCCTGACGAACGGGACAGCTTGACCCCACGAAGGGAAGCCCCCGTCGGTACATTTTCCGTACAAGCACCCGCGGAGGACACCCGGAATGACACCCCCACGACCTCGGTTCCCCACGGCGCAGGGCTGGCTGCGCTGGGGGCTCATCGCGGTGCCGATGGTCACCGCGATGCACCGCGCGGACGCGCTCGCCTGGGTGCTGATCGGAATCACCCTCGTCCTGTCGATCCCGATGCCCTGGATCGCCGACCTCGGCGCCCGGAGGACGTCGGCGGTCCTGTCGCTCGCCGTGATCGCGGCCGCGGGCGCGCTGTGGGTGGTCCTGCCGGGCAGCTGGGCGACGGTGGCGATGTTCAGCACGACGTTCTTCGTGGTGCTGCGGCAGTCCCCGGTGCCGGTCGTGCTGGCGGTCGTGCTGAACGCCGCGCTGATCACCGCGGCCTGGGTGGCCCACCAGGACCTCTGGGAAAGCGCCCTGTCGACGTATGCGGTCCTCGCCGTGATCGTGCTGATGGGGCTGAACCGGCGGACGCGCAACGCCCGGGTCGAACAGACCGAGCTGGCGCTGGCCCGCGCGCAGACCGCCAACGAGGAGCACGCCCGCGCGGCCGCCCTCGCCGAACGGGCCCGCATCGCCCGCGAGCTGCACGACGTGCTCGCGCACTCGCTGGCCGGGCTGTCCCTGAACCTCCAGGGCGCCCGGCTGATGCTGGTGCGCGACGGGGCGAGCCCGGACGCCGTCGCGCAGATCGAACGGGCGCAGAAGCTGGCGTCGGACGGCCTCGCCGAGGCCCGCCAGGCCGTGGCCGCGCTGCGCGAGGACGCCGTGCCCGTCGAACGCGCGATCGCCGACCTGCTGGCCGCCTACCGGCTGGACAGCGGGGCGCGGGCGGACCTCAAGGTCGAGGGCGAACCGCGCGAACTGGACGCGGCAGTCGGCACCGCGCTGGTCCGCGCGGTGCAGGAAGCGCTGGCCAACACGCGCAAGCACGCGGCGCAGGCCGACGTGGACGTCACGCTGGGGTACACCGACAGGTCGGTGGAGCTGACCGTGGCCGACCGGCAGGGCAGGCGGCCGCCCGACGCGCCGGCCGCAGGCTACGGTTTGCGCGGGATGAACGAGCGGGTCGCGCTGCTCGACGGGCGCCTGGACAGCGGGCCGGGGGAGGACGGATGGCGGATTCACCTGACGGTGCCGGCGTGACGCTGCGCGTCGTGCTGGCCGACGACCAGGCGGTGGTCCGGGAAGGCCTGGTCACGCTGCTCGGGCTGCTGCCCGGCGTCGAGGTGGTCGGCGCCGCCGCCGACGGCCTGACCGCGCTCGACCTCGTCGCCGAGCACCACCCCGACGTCGTCCTGGTCGACTTGCGGATGCCGCGCTGCGACGGCGTCGAAACCACCGAACGGATCCGCGCCGAGCACCCCGGCACCGAGGTCGTCGTCCTGACCACCTACGCCGACGACGAGTCGCTGCTGGCCGCGTTGCGCGCCGGCGCCCGAGGTTTCCTCACCAAGGACGCCGACGCCGAAGCCATCGCGCGGGCCCTGCGCTCGGCGGCCGCCGGGCAGTCCACAGTGGACGGCGAACTGCAGCGGCGGCTCGTCGAAGCCGCCACCCGCAGCACGCCCCGGCGGGTCAAGGAGGTCGAAGGCCTGACCGCCCGCGAGATCGAGGTGCTGCGGCTGATCGCGGCGGGCCTGTCGAACACGGAGATCGCGCGCACGCTCGTGGTGAGCGAGGCGACCGTGAAGACCCACGTGAACCACCTGTTCGCCAAGGCCGGGCTGCGGGACCGCGCGCAGGCGGTCGCCTTCGCCTACCGGGCGGGCATCGCGGACTGACTCACCCCGCGGGCGGGATGTTCGCGTTGTGGTGGAACACGTTCCGCGGGTCGTACTGCGCCTTGATCCGGGCGAGCCGCTCGTACTTCGCGGGCCCGTAGGCCGTCCGGACGCGATCCGCTTCGTACTCCGCCATGAAGTTGACGTAGCCGCCCGAGTTGTCCGCGAGCGGCGCCAGCGCCGCCCAGAACTCCCGCACCCAGGCCCGGTCGGCCGCGAACGACTCCGGCTCGGGGGCGACCGCGGAGATGCCGATGACGAGGCCGGGGCGCCGCGAGCCGCCGAACGCCGTCGCCTCGTCGTCCACCGCGTGGTACGCGCCGCGCATCGGGAAGATCGGCATGATCGACATCGGCGAGGTCTTCCGCGGCAGGAAGTCCGCGATGACGTCGATGACCTCGTCGGTGAACCCGTCGGCGTAGACGGCCTTCTCGTAGCCGAGGATGCCCCACGGCGCGGAGTCGTCGATCATCCGCTGCAGCTCGACGTACGGGATCGGCGAGACGAACTCGAACAGCGGCGCCGGCCCCGACCGCGCCGGCCGGATCGCCTCGGCGTGCTGCTCCTCCCCCGCGAAGCCGGCGATGATCAGGGCGTAGCCGGGGCGGAAGTGGTGCTCCTCGGGCACGAACGGCGCCGGTGGCGCGTTGAGCCCGGCGACCAGCGTGCCCAGCTCCGCCGGCAGGGTCTCGAGCACCTCGCGGATGTGGCGCAGCGCTTCCACCCCGTCTTCGGCCGGCCAGAAGAACATTCCCAGGTGGACGAGTGGGCCGACGGGGTGCAGCCGGAACTCGAACTCGGTGACGACGCCGAAGTTGCCGCCGCCCCCGCGCAACGCCCAGAAGAGGTCGGGGTGCTCGTCGGCGGACGCGCGCAGGACCTCGCCGTCGGCGGTGACGACCTCGGCCGAGAGCAGGTTGTCGCAGGACAGCCCGTGCTTGGCGGTGAGCCAGCCGAAGCCGCCGCCGAGGGTGAGCCCGCCGACGCCGGTGTGGCTGATCGTGCCGCCGGGCACCGCGAGCGCGTGCTCCTGCGCGGCGGCGTCGACCTGCGCCCACGTCGCCCCGCCGCCGACGCGCGCGGTCCGGCGCTCCGGCTCGACGCTGACCGCCTGGAGGGAGCTGAGGTCGATGCAGACGCCGCCGTCCACGACCGCGGCGCCGCCGAAGTTGTGGCCGCCGCCGCGCACCGAGACGTCGAGCGCAGCTTCCCGCGCGTACGCGAGCGCTGCCGCGACGTCCGCGGGCCCGGCGGGCCGCACGACGACAGCGGGACGGCGGTCGATCTCGCCGTTCCAGACCGATCGGGCGACGTCGTAGCCGGCGTCGCCGAGGGTGAGGAGCGATCCGGTCAGCTGGGCGCGCAAGCTCGCCAAGGTGGGTTCGGCGGTCGAGGTCATGGCGGTTCCTCTCGCAGCGGACAGAACCCCCATAAGTCGCCTGACCTGCGAAGATCGTTACATTGCGTGGTCTTCGGCGGCCGGGAGGAGACGCTGCGTGAACCCCGCCGCGGCCAGCCGGCCGAACGCCCGCTCGACGCCGGCCGGGACGGGCTGCGGGATCGCGAAGCCGCGCGCCGCGTACTCGGTGATCCGCTGGGTCTCGCCGACGAGCATGCTGACCACGCGCTCGACGTCCTCTTCGCCGGTGACGTGGTCCTCGAACGTGGCCGCTTTCGACGCGCATACGACGTCGACGCCGGGCCAGAGCCGCTTCGCCGTCGCGTAGGCCCGGCGCTGCTGGTACGGCCGCGTCACCAGCGTCACGGTCCGGATCCCCCGCTCGGCCAGCAGCCGCCGGGTGAACGCGATGTTGTCGCCGGTGTTGCGGGCCGCCGGCTCGACCAGGATCACGTCGTCGGGCACGCCCAGCTCCAGCGCGATTTCGCGGTAGTGGACCGCTTCGCCGCGCGGGAAGCGCTCCACCGTCGTCGGCGCGTTGGCGCCGGTGAAGACGACGAGCGGGAAGCGCCCGGCGTGGAACAGCTCGGCGGTGTGGACGGCGACGCCGGGATCGCGGCTGCCCAGCCCGATCCCGACGTCGGAACGCCGTGGTTCGTGCCGCAGGTCGTGGTACTCCCACAACGTGCGGACATCGGCGTCCAGGTGCTCCGGCAGCATCAGCCGAACGCGGCTCGCAGGGCCGGCTTGCCGCCCGTCACCGGCAGCGTCACCGACGTCTTCGTCAGGTCCAGCGCCAGCCCCGCGCCCGGCTTGGGGCGCAACGTGTAGTCGTGGTCGCTGGAGGCCAGCAGGAACTCCAGCCGGTGCCCGGCCGCGAGGACGTAGTCCTTCGGCATCAGCTCGACGCCGATCCGGTAGGTCTGCCCGGGCGTGATCGGCTCGGTGCGGGCGGGTGACGTCCGGTTCTGCGGGTCGGTCCAGCCGCGGCTGATGATGTGGGACGTGCCGTCGGGGGCGCGGTCGAGGAGGATCGCCGAGACGTTCGCCGCGGGCCGGTCGAACGCCAGCGCCAAGTCGGCGCGCGCGGTTCCGGAGAGGCGTACGGACTGCTTCGCCGCCGAAGTCGCGTACAGCAGCCGGTTGCCGGACGAAGCCAGGCCGGCCAGCTGCTCGATGGTCTTCGACGAGTCGTCCGCGAGGGTTTCGACGGCCGCGGTGCCCGGCACCGGGTGGCGGGTGTCGATGGCGCCCTTCGACTTGCCGCCCGGCCACGGGTAGACGCGGACGTCGGCGGTGCCCGGCGCCGGCCAGTCGGCCTCGTCGGTCCACGACAGGTCCTCGCGCTGGATCGTCGCCTTCGGCTCGTTCTGGATGCCGTTGTCGATGCCGTAGAGGTAGTGCGACATCCACTTGTTCAGCGTCGCGAGCCAGACGTCGCGCCGCAGCGAGTACGGGTCGGCGTGGCCGGCCTGGTGCAGCCAGATCTTGTGCTCGACACCGCGTGCCTTGAGCGCTTCGTACCACTCGGCGACCTGGTCGGTCTTGACGTTCCAGTCGTTGAGGCCGTGCACCGCGAGGACCGACGCGTGCACCTTGGCGACGTCGTTGCGGTAGTTGCGGACGTCCCAGAACGGCGTGTAGTCGCCGGTCACGCGGTCCTGGTCGCGAGTCAGGCCGTCGATCACCGGGCGGCAGACCTGGCGGTCGGCCCGGGTGTAGACGTACTCGGCGAGCACGTCGGCGTCCTCGCCCTGGAACCCGCCGGCCGCGACGACGGCGCCGTCGTTGCGGTAGTACTGGTACCAGCTGGAGATGGCGGCGATCGGCACGATCGTCTCCAGGCCCTCGACGCCGGTGCTCGCGACGGCGTTCGGCAGCGTCCCGTTGTAGGAGACGCCCATCATGCCGGTCTTGCCGGTGCTCCAATCGGCCTTCGCGGCGGCGCCGTTCGCGTCTTTCGCGGCCGCGCGGCCGTTGAGCCAGTCGACGACCGAGCGCGCGCCGATCGTCTCGTTGACGTCCCCGGTGGTCGGGCAGCCGGTCGAGAGGCCGCTGCCGAGCGACTCGCCGTACACGACGGCGAACCCGCGGGCGGTGAAGTAGTCCTGGTAACGCCAGGTGATGGGGGTGGCCGGGCCGACGCCGTGCGCGGCGACGCGCGGGCCTTCCGGGCCGCGGGCGTACCCGGGCGCGTACAGCTCGACGTCGACGTCGTGGTTCGCGATGTCGTTGCCGCCGGCGTAGTACGGGCTGGCCTGGTAGACGACGGGGACCTTCAGCCCCTGCTGCGTCGCGCGCGGGCGGACGATCTGGGCGTGCACGAGGTCGTCGGCGCCGTCGTGGTCGCTGTCGACCGGCGCGGTGACCCAGACGTCTTCGCGGACGACGTCGGCCGGGTCGAACACCGGTTGCGCCTGGCCGCCGGTGAAGACCGGGGCGGGCGGCGCGGCTTCGGCGGGCACCGCGGTCAGCGGCAGGGTCGCCAGTGCGAGGAGCAGGACTGCGGTTCGTGCGGCTTTCACTCAAACCCCCAAGCCGGGCGAAGCGGACGGGTTTCGAGACTTCCGTCCCGGCCGCGGGGGTGTCAAGAGACTAACGTCGGGGGCATGCCGACCGTGGAAGCGCCGATCGCCGCCGTGACCGTCTACCCGCAGCAGGCCCGGATCACCCGCCGAGGCCGCGTTTCGCTTGACGGCGGACCGCGAGTCACGTTCGCCGGGCTCCCCCTGTCGCTCGACCCGGGCTCGGTGCGCGTCACCGGCACGGGTCCCGCGCTGATCACGGGAGTCGACGTCCGCACCGAGCGGCACGCGTCCCCGGCCGACGCGGCGTTGCGGGCATTGGTGGAGCAGCGGCGCGCGGACCAGGCGACGCTCGACGGCGTCGTGGACGACGAAGCGGCCGAAGCGATGAAGGTGGATCTGCTGACTTCGCTCGCGAAGCGGAGTGGTGGCAGCTTCGCGAAGGCGCTGGCGGCGGGGACTGCCGAGCCGTCGCGCGTCACCGAGGTGACCGATGCTTTGAGTTCGCAGCTGGCTTCGGCGTTGAAGGCACGGCGGGTTCTTTCGGACCGGATCACGCGGCTGCGCGAGGACCTCGCCGCTTTGGATCGGCGCATCGAATCCCACAGTGCGCGGTCCGAAGAGGACAGTACGTCGGTGGTGGTGGAGCTGGAGATTTCGGATGCTTCCGGTTCTGCGGAGCTGGAACTGTCCTATGTGGTCCCCGGGGCCAGCTGGGAGCCGGGGTACGACGTCCGGGTGCGCGGGACCGAGGTGACGGTTCTTTCTTATGGTTTGGTCAGCCAGTACACGGGTGAGGACTGGCCGGAGTGCGAACTCGCTTTGTCGACCGCGCGGCCGGCGGTTTCGGTCGTGGTACCGGAGTTGTCGCCGTGGTATTTGGACCGGGTGCATCCGATCCCGGCGGCTCCGGCGGCGGCTTATGGCGGTTCGGGGGGCGGGATTCCGGAGGGGGCGCGTCTTCGTGGTTTCGCCGCTGCTGCCGCACCCATGGCGCCCAAGTTGGCTTCGGTCGAGCAGGGGACGACGGCGGTGACGTATCGACCTTCGCGTCCGGTAGCGGTGCCCTCGGGAGCGCAGGGGCACCGGACGACGTTGGCTCAATTGGATCTCACGGCCTCGCTCGGGTATGTCACCGCGCCGGTGTTGGCCGAGGAGGCGTACTTGCGGGCCACGGTTGTCAATACGTCTTCGTTCGCTTTGCGGCCGGGGCGGGCATCGGTGTTCCACGACGCCGAGTTCGTCGGGACTACTTCTTTGGAGGCTTGGGCGCCTGGGGAGGAGCTGGAGCTGGCGTTGGGGGTGGACGACCGGATCCGGGTCGAGCGGGAGCTGGTCCGGCGGACGGCTTCGAAGGCGACGTTGTCGGGACAGCGGCGGCGGGAGGCGGAGTACCGGATTTCGGTGGGGAATCACGGGCCGCGTTCTGCCGTCGTCACGGTGCTCGATCAAACGCCGGTTTCGCGGGATGACGGGATCACGGTTCGCGATGTGAAGACGTCGCCGGAGCCGGTGGAGACCTCGGAGCTGGGTGAGTTCACCTGGAAGTTGACGTTGGAGCCGGGGCAGACCGGTGAGGTGAAGCTGTCCTACCGGGTGGATGTGGCGAAGGGCGTGGAGCTGTCGGGCTGGCGGGAGTGACCCACGTACGAGATCAGTTCTTGTAGTTCTCCCAGTATCGGATCACGGCCTGGACAGCTGTAGCGGCGCCGGCCACGGCCAAGCCTGTCGGTGTGGAGAAACTGCTCAGTTTGGCGACCACGAAACCGGCCACCGGCAAAGCGATGATCGACAGCAATTCCGGCATCGAAAGGGAGTGCAGCCGCCACGCCCACGTCTTGAGCGGAGCGGAGCGCGCTGAGCAAGCGGCCGGAATCGCGCGGACGGCGCGCTCCAGCCGGACGTACGGGTCGGCTTCCATTACCGCGAGGGAAAGAACCGCCAGGAACTTACGGAGCTCTCTCCGTTCGGCTCCCGATTCCGGCCTCGGGACACTGGTCATGGCGTCGAGGAAAACGTTCTTCACCTTGTCGGTCGTGACCAGGTCGCCTGCTTGATGACCACGACCGCTCAGCCGCAACAGTTCGCCGGGAACAGTCGCCGCGGCCCGCCGCAGGAGGGCTCTGAGCTCCCGGATCCGGATCTGTTCGAGACGGGCCGGGTTGCCGTACCGACAACGAAAGGACGTACCGGATCCGACGAGGTCCACGCTGCCCAGCTCGTCCAACAGCTTCGCGATCTGGCGCTGGATCCGGTTGCCCGCGAACCGCGCACCCCAGGCACCCACGAACAAGTAGATCTGGGGAATCAGACTGGGGCCCATCGCGAGTGGCACAACCCCGAGCCACTCGTCGCGTGGCGCCGGCTGGACCAAATCGTACCCGAGATGACCCAGCACCAGGCTCGCTCCGACCAGGTAAAAGGGCCCGTACGCGAAGCGGTGGGCGCTCCAGCGCGCCCGCCGCGCTTCCGTAGCGGAACACAACCCTTCCTGGACGAACACCGCGAAGTCTCCTAGGTTTCTTTCGCGAAAAAGGCTGTTTCTCAAGCGTTCCAGCACCGCCGTCACACCGATTCCCTCTCGCCGAAGCCCTGCCGTCGGACCCTAGTGGGTGCCTACGACAGTTCGGGAGAACCGGAACAACGCCGAGGGCCGGCTACCCGTTGTCGGGTGAGCCGGCCCTCGCGCGCCAACGCTCCTCAGCCCTGGGAGATGTATGCCTCCAGCTGTTCCTGGCTCTTCTCCAGCTGCTCCATCCGGTTCTTCACGACATCCCCGATGGAAACGATCCCGGCCAACCGCCCCTCGGCCAACACCGGCACGTGCCGGATCCGCCTCTCCGTCATCAACACCGACAGCTGGTCCACCGAGTCATCCGGCGTGCAGCTCGCCACCAGCTTCGTCATGATCGATGACACCGGGCCCTCCAGCAGACCCGGGCCGTGCTCGTTCAGGCGCCGGACCACGTCTCGTTCCGACACGATCCCCGCTATCGATCCGTCCGGGGCGACTACCACCATCGCGCCCACGTTGTGTTCGGCCAGGCCGGCCAGCAACGCGGTCACCGTGGTCTCCGGGGTGACCGTTGCGACCGCCGACCCCTTCTTGCGCAGCAGATCCGCAATCCGCATGGCGATCCTTCCCGTCGGTGAGCTGGATCACCACAGGGTAAGGGTGCCGGGACCCGGGCGAAAGTCCGGCAAACGGGGCGTTCTCGTGGTATTCAAACCGATTCAGCCGAGACGCTCGGCCAGGCCGTCCAGTGCCGAGCGGATCCCCGCCGCGTAGTCGTCGTCGCAGAGGGCGTCGAGGCGGGCTCGGGCCAGTTCCAGCTGCTCACGGGCCGCCCGCAGGTCACCCAGTTTGCGGTAGTCCTCGCCCAGGTTGAGGTGCAACGACGGGTAGAACCCGCGCACGGCCAGCGACGAGTGGTACTCCTGGGCGCGCGAGTCGGTCAGTGAGTCCGCCGCCGCCAGTGCGCGCAGGTCCCACTCCAGCTCCTCCGCCGGGTCGTCGCAGACGTCGGCCATGTGGTGCGCCAGCGCGACGCGGTGCAGCGGGTCGCCGTCCGGGCCGATCGACGCCCACAACGCCGTGAACGTCGCGTACGCCCCCGCGCGGTCGCCGCCGATGTGCTGCCGCAGGCCGGCGTCGATCGCCACCATCACGTCGTCGGTCACGCCGCTCCCCCGTCCGCCAGCTCGCGCAGCCGGGCCAGTCCCGGCCCGATCCGCTCGGTCGCGACCGCACCGTAGCCGAACACCAGCCCGTGGCGGCGCTCGCCCACGGCGAAGTCGCCCAGCGAGTACAGCCGAACGCCGGCGCGGCGGGCGCGGCGCACCAACGACGACAGATCCACCGACGAAACCGCGCTCACGTGCAGGCCGGCCGAGGACGGCAGCAACCTCAAGAAGGACAACTCGCCGACGAGCGACGACAGCAGCTCGTGCCGCTCGCGGTAGACCTTCCGCATCCGCCGGACGTGCCGCGCGAAACCGCCCTCGGCCATGAACGCCGCCAGCGCCGCCTGCTCGACGTTCGGCGCGTGCCAGTCCGTGAGGTACCGGGCCTTCACCAGCGCCGGCACGAGCGACGGCGGCGCGACCAGGAACCCCAGCCGCAGCGCCGGCGAAAGCACCTTCGAGAACGACCCGACGTACACGACCCGGCCGCGGGAATCCAAGCTGTACAACGGTTCCAGCGGCCGTCCGGTGTAGCGGAACTCCGTGTCGTAGTCGTCCTCGACGAGCACGGCGTCGTGCCGCTCGGCCCAGTCCAGCAGCTCGAGACGACGCTCCAGCGACATCGACAACCCCAGCGGGTACTGGTGCGACGGCGTCACGTACACCAGCCGCGCCTCCGCCGGGATCGCGCTGACCACGATCCCCTGGGCGTCGACCGGCACCGGCGCCACCCGCACCCCGCGCGCGGCGAGCACCAGCCGCGGCGGCGGGTAGCCGGGGTCCTCGACGGCGGCCACGTCACCCGGACGCAGCAGCACGCGCCCGACCAGGTCCGTCGTCTGCTGGGCGCCGGCGGTGACGACGACCTGCGCCGCGCTCGCCCGGACGTCCCGCGACACCCCGACGTGCCGCGCGATCTGGTCGCGCAAGACAGCAAGTCCCTGCGGGTCGCCGTAGGTCATCAGGTCGGCCTGGCCCGCACGCAGCCGCTGCGTGACGAGCCGGCGCCACGTGTCGAACGGGAACCGCGTGAGGTCCGGGACGCCGGGCCGGAAGTCGAACTCCGGCGCCGGCGCGAACGGCGCGGGCGGCGCCGGCACCGCGTCCCACTCCGGCAGCGGGCGGACACCCGACACCGACGACGACGCGGGCCGCGTCTGGAACGAAGCCGTGACGAACGTGCCCGCGCCGACGCGCCCGGCGAGGAACCCCTCGGCGGTGAGCCGGTCGTAGGCTGCGCTGACCGTCGTCCGGGAGACCGCCAGCCGCTGCGCCAGCTCCCGCGTCGGCGGCAGTGCCTCGCCGGGCCGGATCCGGCCGTCCAGGATCGCCGCGCGCAGCTGCCGGTAGATCGCGTCGCGGTGCCCGCGTGTGCCGGTCAGGTCGATGTGGACGTCCACCACCCCAGATTGGCACACCGGAAGAGGCGTGGGTTTGGCACTTCTCGTGGTCCGCTCCCCCGCCTAGCGTGCGGAGCATGGATCTCCGCGAACTCGACCGCCGCACCCTGCTCGTCCTCGACAAGATCGTCGCCGCCGCCAAGCCGGAAGACCTCTCACGCCCGACCCCGTGCGTCGGCTGGACCCTGGGCGACCTCCTCCGCCACCAGGTCAGCGAGAACCACGCCTTCGCGACCGCGGCTCGCGAAGGCGAAGCCCCGGACTGGGACGCCGGGGACCTCGGCGACGACGCTGTCGCGGCCTACCGCGCCTCCGTCGACGACTTCCTCAAAGCCTTCGCCGACGACGCCGTGCTGGAGCGGCAGCTCACGATCAACCACTTCGGCACGTTCCCCGGCACGATCGCCGCGCACATGCACCTCGTCGACACCGTCGCGCACGGCTGGGACCTGGCCCGCACGCTCGGCCTGCCCTACGAGCCCGACGCCGAAGCCGTGCACGCCGCCCTGCAGCTGGCCGAGCGAATCCCGGACGAGGGTCGCGAGAAGAACGGCTCCTTCGCCCACAGCGTCGAGACAGGACCGGACACGAGCGAGCTCGACCGGTTCCTCGCCCTGCTCGGCCGCGACCCGGGCTGGACCGTCAGCTGATGTCGGCGGGCGCGGCGCTCCACGTGTCGCACGCCTTGGTGTTCTTGCCGTCGTAGCCCGCCTTCGCCCACGACAGCTGGTGCTCGCGGGAGCCGTGCGTGTCGCTGTCGTTCGCGCGGCCGTAGTCGGCCACGGCGGCGTTCGCCAGCGACCGGCTGATCGACCCCGAGCCGGCGACCGCGGCCAGGAACAGGGCGCCGAAGCAGTTCGCCTGCAGCTCGATCCGGCGGACGACCTCCTTGTCGGCCGCGCTGTCCTCGTCGGGCGAGGTCATCTTGTCCGCCGCCGCGGACAGGATGCCGCTCTCGCGCTGCACGTGGTGGCCGTACTCGTGGGCGATCGTCGCGATGTGGCGGGCCTTGTTGAGCCCGGCGTCCGAGAGCATCCAGTCGGTCGGGGCGTAGATCGTGGTGTCGCCGCCGCAGTAGTAGGCGACGGCCTCGTTCTCCGTCGGCGCCGCGCCGCACGCGCTGTGCTCGGGCAGCGTCACCGAGACCGTGGCGGTCAGCGTCGGCTCGTTCGCCCTCTGCAGCGCGGGGCGCCACGACTGCTCCAGGCAGTCGACGAGCGCGCTGTAGTACGCCTTGAGCTGCGCGGGCGCCCGGCCGAGGTCGGGCAGCGCGCACGTCGCGGGCCCGGGCGTGATGCCGGCCGACAGCAGCGGGTTGCGCGCCAGCTCCGGCACCGGCTTCGCGGGCTTGCCGTCCGAACCGCCGCTGTACGCGCGGCCGGTGTCGACGCCTTGGGCGACGTACGCGTGCCCGTCGACGCGGTGCGGGATGGTGGCCGCGATCAGCGAGATCGCCAGCACGACGATGAGCACCCCGGCGACCGCGCCCCAGAGCCGGCTGCGCGGCGGGGCGATCGGGACGGGCGGCGCGGCGGCCCAGTTCGGCGCCCAGGGGTTCGGCTCCGGGGCCCACGCGGGTTCCGGCGACCGGTCCGCGGCCGGCGGCGCGGGAAAACCGGACATTCCGTCGTCGTTCACGTGCTCCCCCTGCTCAATGGCATCAGCATACGGATCGCCGGAGAGGGAAGGATCACGAAACGGGAACACGTCCCGGTGGCCACCGGGACGGCCCTCGGACGAGACTGTGGGCATGAGTGTCGAGGACCCTTACCTGTGGCTGGAAGACGTGACCGGCGACGACGCGCTCGGCTGGGTGCGCGCCCGCAACGACGAGACGCTGGCCGAGCTGACCCGCGGCGCGCGTTTCGCCGAGCTTCGTGACGAGCTGCGCGAGGTGCTGGACGCCGACGACCGGATCCCGTACGTCCGCCGCCGCGGCGAGTTCCTCTACAACTTCTGGCAGGACGCGAGCCACCCGCGCGGCCTGTGGCGGCGGACGACGCTGGAGTCCTACCGGCGGCCCGAGCCCGAGTGGGAGCTGTTGATCGACGTCGACGCGCTGGCCGAGGCCGAGGGCGAGAACTGGGTCTGGCAGGGCGCGACCGTGCTGCGGCCGGACTACCGGCGTGGCCTGGTCGAGCTCTCGCGCGGCGGCGCGGACGCGACGGTCGTGCGCGAGTTCGACCTCGACGCGCACGAGTTCGTCGAGGGCGGCTTCACCGTGCCCGAGGCGAAGACGCGGATCGGCTGGATCGACGAGGACCGCGTCTACATCGGCACCGACTTCGGCGAGGGCACGCTGACCAGCTCGGGCTACCCGCGGCTGGCCAAGGAGTGGCGCCGGGGCACGCCGCTCGAAGAAGCCGTCACGGTCTACGAAGGCAAGCCCGACGACGTCTCGATCGGCGCGTCCCACGACCCGACCGAAGGCTTCGAACGCGACTTCGTCAGCCGCGCGATCGACTTCTACCGCTCCGAGCTCTACCTGCGGACGCCCGACGCGCTGGTCAAGATCGACGTCCCCGACGACGCGAGCGCGTCCGTCCACCGCGAATGGCTGCTGGTGCGGCCGCGGACGGCGTGGGCGGTCGGCGGCACCGAGCACCCCGCCGGGTCGCTGATCGGCATCCGGTTCGACGACTTCCTGGCCGGCGACCGCGCCTTCGCGACGCTCTTCACGCCCGACGACCACACCTCGCTCGACTACTGGGCCTGGACGCGCCACCACCTGCTGCTCGGCACGCTGCGCGATGTCCGGACCGAGCTGCGCACGCTGACGCCGGGCCCGGACGGCTGGACCGAGGAGCCGCTGTCGGGCGGGCCCGAGTTCGGCAGTGCGGACATCTTCGACACCGATCCCGACGTCAGCGACGAGTACCTGCTCAACTCCAGCGGCTTCCTCCAGCCGTCGACGCTGAGCTACGGCCATGTCGGCGAAGAGGTCGAGGTGCTGAAGCAGGCTCCGGCGTTCTTCGACGCTTCGGGCATGAGCGTCGCGCAGTACTTCGCGACGTCGGAGGACGGCACGAAGATCCCGTACTTCGTCGTCCGGCCGTCCGGCGCCGAAGGCGGCCCGACGCTGCTGACCGGTTACGGCGGCTTCGAGGTGTCGCTGACGCCGTCGTACAGCGGGATGATCGGCCGCGGCTGGCTCGCGCGCGGCGGCACGTACGTCGTCGCGAACATCCGCGGCGGCGGCGAGTACGGCCCGAGCTGGCACACGCAGGCGATCAAGGCCGAGCGTCACCGCGTGTACGAAGACTTCGCCTCCGTCGCCGCGGACTTGGTCGAACGCGGGATCACGACGCCGTCGCGGCTGGGGATCCAGGGCGGCAGCAACGGCGGCCTGCTGATGGGCGTGATGCTGACGCGCTACCCGGACCGGTTCGGCGCGATCGTCAGCCAGGTGCCGCTGCTGGACATGCGCCGCTACCACCTGCTGCTGGCCGGCGCGTCGTGGATGGCCGAGTACGGCGACCCCGACGAAGCCGCGGAATGGGAGTACATCGCGAAGTACTCGCCGTACCAGAACGTCCACAGTGGACGAACCTACCCGCCGTCGCTGTTCGTGACGTCGACGCGCGACGACCGCGTGCACCCCGCCCACGCCCGCAAGATGGTGGCGCGCATGCGTGAGCAGGGGCACGACGTCCGCTACCACGAGAACATCGAAGGCGGCCACGGCGCCGCGGCCGACAACGAGCAGCTGGCGTTCAAGTGGGCGCTGGTCTTCGAGTTCCTGTGGGAGCAGCTCACGAAGTACTGAGCCGTTGGTTACCAATCCGACCACAGTCACGGCCGGATGGCTTTCGTGGCAACGGTTGCCTGCCGCTCAGGGGCCGGCCTACTTCAGGTCGGATTGGTAACGCGGGCGAGCACGACGCCGCCGACGATCAGGGCCAGCGCGGCCACCCGGCCGACGCTGAGCGGGTCCTTGGTCACGACGACGCCGAGCACGATCGCGCCGACGGCGCCGATCCCGGTGAACACCGCGTAGGCGGTGCCCACCGGGACGGTGTCCATCGCGCGCGAGAGCAGGTAGACGGCGGCGGCGCCGAGCACGAAGCACAGGAGCGTCGGCCACGGCCGCGTGAAGTTCTCGGTCGGCTTGATGCTCTGCGACCAGGCGATCTCGACGAGCCCGGCGAAGACGAGCGTCACCCAGCCCATCAGAGCGCCTTCAGTGCGGCTTCGCGCGACGCGACCCGCTCGCCTTCGCGGGCGGCCAGGTGCGGGTCGACCAGGGCGTTGGTCAGCTCGGCGTGCACGAACCGGACGTCGTCGACGTCGTAGTGCCCGGCGATGAAGTCCCGCAGGTAGCGCTCGTGGTGGTCGAACGGCGCGCGGGGCGTTCCCGGCGCGTACGTCCCGCCGCGGGCGCCGGCGATGACGAACGCCTTGCCCCGCAGGGACATGCGCGGGAACGTCACCTGGTCGATCCACGTCTTGAGCGCCGCCGGGATCGAGAAGTTGTACATCGGCGCGCCGATCAGGACGACGTCGGCTTCGAGCAGTTCCGCGAGCAGCGGTTCGACGATCGCCCAGGCCTGCTTCTGCGAGGGCGTTTCGACGACGTCGGCGTAGTGCGCCGGGTCGGTGATCCCGGCCGTGAGCAGGGCGTCGCAGATCTCGGTCCACGCCTCGCCGATCACCGGGACGGGGTCGGCGGCGAGGTCGCGGTAGGTCCGGGTGCCCGTCCAGCCGGCGGCGTAGCGCGCGGACAGCTCGCGCGAGAACGACGTGCGGCGGGCGCTGGAGTCGAGGTGCAGCAGGTGGGTCACGGTTCCTCCTCAAGTGGACGCGGTGTCCGCTTGACATCAACTGGACGCCTCGTCCGCTTATTCCCTAGGCTGCCGCCATGCCCGAACGCGCCGACGCGGCCCGCAACCGCGCGAAGATCCTCGAGGCGGCGGAGGAGCTGTTCACCGCCCGCGGCGCGGCGGACGTGACGATGGAGGACATCGCCCGCGCGGCCGGCGTCGGCCGCGGCACGCTCTACCGCCGTTACCCGGACCGCGCGGCGATCGCCGTCGCGCTCCTGGACGAGCACGAGCGCCGGCTGCAGGAGTCCCTGCTGCGCGGTGACCCGCCGCTGGGCCCGGGCGCGCCGCCCGCCGAGCGGCTGGCCGCGTTCTACGCGGCGATGGTGGACCTGCTGGAGCGGCACGCGAACCTGGTGCTGGGCACGGAGGTCGGCCACTCCCGCTTCACGACGGGCGCGTACGGCTTCTGGCGAACGCACGTCAAGGTGCTGGCGGCGGGCGCACCGGACCCCGACGTCCTGGCCGACGTCCTGCTGGCCCCGCTCGCGCCGGAGCTGTACCTGCACCAGCGCGCGCGGGGCGTGACGCCGGAGCGGATCACGGCGTCGCTTTCGGAATTGGCCCGTCTCCTTTAGACGAGGCCCCGCGGCCGGGCGCGCTTCGGGACGTAGCGCGGCCTCGGCTTCGGCTCGTCGCCCCGGACCTGCGCGAGGGCGGCTTCGAAGGCGGTGAGGACGTCGGCGACGAAGACGAGCCGTCCGACGCCGAGCCGGTGCAGCGCCGGCCCGTGATCGGCGGCAACGGTGACCGCGACACCGAGCAGCAGTACCCGCCAGGCGCCGAACACCGCGGCGCGCACGGGTTTCGGGAGGCCCGCGAACCCGATCCGCAGGCGGTGGCAGTGGAAGGGCACGTGCCGCTCCTCGTCGGCGAGGATCCGGGCCGCGACCTGCGTGACGAGCGGATCGTCGCCGCCGTCGCGCAGCGCGCGGTAGTACCGCAGCGCGACGACCTCGGCGATGAGCAGCACCATCAGCTCCAGCCGCAGCCCGAGGGCTCGTCGCAGCCGGACGAACACGGTGTCGGACCAGTGCTGTTCTATCGTCGGCACGCCGGCGGCGTTCAGGAGTTCGGCGAGCATGCGCGCGTGGTTCTGCTCCTCGGCGACGAAGAGCTTGACGGCGGCGAGGTAGTCGCCGCCGCCGGCTTTCGCGATGAGGTTGGCGCCGTCCCCGGCCTCCCCGACCTGGAACCGCTGCACGCTCTTGGCGACGTCGGGGTGGAGCCGGGCCCCGCGCTCCCAGGGCGGGTCGTCCCGCCGGCGACGACGTTCGGCTTCCGCTTCGAATTCCCGCAACCAGTTCATCGGGCCCGATGATGCCGGGTCGTCGTGGACTTCCCGGGCGCGTCCGGTGGAGATCTCGTGAAGGTTGACGTGCTAGCTGTCTAGAATGCTAGCATGCTGTCATGGCGGACAAGGACGTCAAGCAGTTCAACGTGTACCTCCCCGTGGACCTGATCCGGGAGGTCAAGCACCACGCCGTCGACCACGGGCAGTCCCTCTCGGCCCTCGTGACCGACGCCCTGCGCCAGTACCTGGCCAAGACCGAAGGAGACCAGCGATGACCATCGAAGCCGTGTACCTCGAGACCCACAACTGGGGCAAGGCCGCCAAGTTCTTCCAGGCCCTCGGGTTCGAGCTCGACTTCGCCACCGACCACAACTCGGGGCTGCTGCGCAACGGCGACGGCCCCTACGTCTTCGTCGCCGAGGTGCCCGAGAGCCGGCCGACCGGGATGAAGATCGTCCTCAAGGGCGACGAAGTCACGCCCGACGTCGAGGTCGTCTCCCCCTTCGAGGACACCCACTTCGGGACGCGCGAGATGACCGTCCGCGACCCCGACGGGCGGGAGTGGATCCTGCAGGCCGGGAGCTGACGTGGAGCGCACCCTGGGGATGCTCGTCGTGATGACCGGCGTGCTGATCGCCGCGGTCGACGGGACGGTCGTCGTGCTCGCCCTGCCCGCCATCCAGGAGGACCTCGGCATCTCGCTGTCGTCGGTCACCTGGGTGGTCATCGGCTACCTGCTGGTCGTCACGGTGCTCGCGACGCAGCTGGGGCGGCTCGGCGACCTGTTCGGCCGGGTGCGGATGTACCGGGCCGGGTTCGCGGTGTTCGTCGCCGGCTCGGTGCTGTGCGCCCTCGCCTGGGACGGGGGTTCGATCATCGGGTTCCGGGTGGTGCAGGGCCTCGGCGCGGCGCTGATCGCCGCCAACAGCGGCGCGATCATCGCCGAGCTGTACCCGCCGGCCGAGCGCGGGCGCGCCTACGGGTTCAACGCCCTCGGCTACTCGGTCGGCTCGGTGGTCGGCGTGCTGCTCGGCGGCGTCATCGTGACGTCGGTGTCGTGGCGGTGGATCTTCTGGGTCAACCTGCCGATCGGCGCGGCGGCGCTCGTGCTGGCCCTGCGCGTCCTGCACGACCGCGGCGAGCGGACCCGACGGCGGCTGGACCCGGCCGGCATGGTCACCCTCGGCCTCGGCCTGTCCGGGGTGTCGTGGGCGATGACGTCGCTGGCCGCGGAACCGCTCCGGTGGACCCACCTCGCCCTCCTGGGCGGCGGCCTGCTGCTGCTCGGGGTCTTCGTGCTCGTCGAGCTGCGGCACCCGGAGCCGACCGTGGACCTGTCGCTGTTCCGGGTCCCCGCGGTGGCGCCGTCCCTGCTGGCGTCCCTGCTCCAGGGGCTCGGCAGCTTCGCGGTGCTGTTCCTGGTCATCATGTACCTGCAGGGGCCGCGCGGGCTGAGCCCGATCGACGCGTCCTTGCTGCTGCTGCCGGGCTACCTGCTCGGCGCCGCGGCCGGCCCGTACGCGGGGCGCCTCGCGGACCGCTTCGGGCCGGTGCTCCCCGCGACCGGCGGGCTCGCGCTCTCCGTCGTCGCGCTCGTGGTCTTCTCGCGGATGACGACGACCAGCAGCCTGTGGCTGCCGGCGATCGGCAACGTCGTGCTCATGATCGGCGGCAGCTTCTTCTACCCGGCCAACAGCTCGGCCGTGATGAAGGCCTGCCCGCCCGAGCGGCTGGGGATCGCCTCGGGGGTGCTGCGGACGTTCGCGAGCGTCGGCATGGTGCTCTCCTTCACGACGGCGATCCTCGTCGCGGCCCAGGCGGTTCCGCGCGGCACGGCGTTCGCCATCTTCGTCGGCACGGCCGGCCTGGACGGCCCGCTCGCGACGGCGTTCACCGACGGGCTGAGCACGGCGTTCGCCGCTTTGACGGTGGTCATGGCCGCCGCCGCGGTCCTTTCCGCGATCCGCGGCAGGCGCACCGAACCGTCGATTTCCGGGTTAAACAGTTGACTACCTGAGCGTGTGATTCAGCGCGATTCACACCGACATCATTTGGTGCCCGGCCTACGCTGTTCCGGTGCCTTTCCGCCGTTGTCCTCCGGCGGGCGGGTTCGCCGCACCGATCGGGTATCCACGCAGGTCAGAAGGCCGGTTTGCCGGGTACCGTCCGAAGTGGGCAGATGTTCTGTCCCGGCGCCCGGAAACCCCGAGAATTCCCGGGAGCCGCAGCCAGGAAGGAACCCCGATCAACCATGTCCACATTGCGTCGACTCGCCTTGGCGGGCGCATTCGCATTGCCGATTTCCCTGGTCGCCGTCGCCCCGTCGTCGGCCGGCACGTTCGACGGCCCCTATGAGCCCTGGACTCCCTGGAGCCACTTCGAAACCTCCGGCAGCTACGCCGGGATCGGCGGCGCGGCCACCACCGAGACCGAGGGCGGTTCCGACTGGTGGGGCCACCACTGGTCGGAGAGCGACAGCGCCTTCGCCGGCATCGGCGGCGCGGGCGTGACCCACAGCGAGGAGTCCGGCACCGACGACGACTGGGACGACGACGACAACGGCTGGTCCGGCGACTGGGACGACGACGATGTGGCCGTGACCCACCACGTCCACCACGCCGTGTCCCACCCGGACCCGGTGGACACCGCGGACCACGTCACCTACACCCAGCCCGCGGCCGACACCGACGACGATGACGACGCCGACGAAGCCGACGACAACGCCGGTTACGTCCACGAGGCCCACTGGGCCGGCGCGGACGGCGCGTCCTCGACGCACATCGCGAGCCACGCCGGTGACCACTACGCCACCTACGACTCGGGCCACCTGACGGCCGGTCCCGACGGCGCGTCGTCCGAGGGCGTCCACGCGCTGGCGGTGCCCGGGTACGCCGGTTACCACAACTGGTACACGGCGGCCGGCACGGGCGGCACGGCCGTGCACTCGGTGACCGCGGAAGCCGACGCCGACGCCGACGACCACGGCTGGCAGGACTACGACGAGGACTTCGACTACGACTCGTACGACGGCTGATCCGCGAACACCCGAGCCGGGCCCGCACACGCGGGCCCGGCTCGTTCGCGTTCAGGGCCGCGGCGCGCGGGCCGCGATGCCGTCGAGCACGACGGCCAGGCCGAAGGCGAACACCTCCTCGGCGGTCCGCTCCTCCCCTTCGATCACCCGGCGGGCGAACTGCGGGTACTCGCCGCTCTCGATGACTTCGCGGATGTACGGGCCGACGCTCGCCTGCCACTGTTCCTTCGTCAGTCCCGATCGGCGCTGGGCCTGCAGCTCGGCCAGTTCCTGCGTCACCGTGCCGAAGACGTACGCGAGCACCACGTCCACTGCCCCGGCCGCGAAGGTGATGTCGCCGGTCAGCGGCGCCGCCGCCGCGAGGGCGGCTTCGTGGCGGCGCAGCGAGTTCGTCCCCAACGCCGGGCGACCGGGGATCTCGCCGCTCAGCCACGGATGCCGTAGCAGCGTCGCGCGGACCTGGTGGGCGACGCTTGCCAGGTCGGCGCGCCAATCGCCGGTGAGCTCGGTGTGCTCGGCACCCTTGACCTCGTCGATCATCAGGTCCAGCAGCTCGTCGCGGCTCGCGACGTAGCGGTAGAGCGACGCCGTGCCCGAGCCGAGGTCGGCCGCGACCCGGCGCATCGAGAGCGCCGGCAGGCCCTCGGCGTCGGCGATCGCGATCGCCGTCCGCACGATCTGCTCGACGCTCGGTGCCTGGCGCCGCGGGCTGCGCCGCTCCTTGGCCCAGACCAGCGCCGGCTCGTCCGCCATCGTCGTCCTCCCGTCGTCCGTTGCGAACAGCGTACCGGAGTGGATACGGTGTAGCCATAGTGAGAACACCGTATCCACAACTGGGGGTCACCATGTCACGCGTCCTCGTCGCCGGCGGCGGCACCGTCGGCCTGTCCATCGCGCTCTTCCTCGCCTGCCACGGCGTGCCCGCGCTCGTCGTCGAACGCGCCGACGGGCCGTCCGCGCACCCGCGCGCCACCGGCCTCGGCTTCCGGACCTTGGAGTTCTTCCGTCAGGCGGGGATCGCCGACGCGGTCGAGGCGGTCGCCGTCCGGCGCTCCGCCAGCCTCGGCAAGATCTCCGCGCCGACCCTGCTCACCGCGGATCTGCCCGACACGCCACCCGCGACGCCGAACAGCCCGAACGTCGCCGCGTCCCGGCACAGCCCGAGCGTGCTGCGCGGCACCTGCCCGCAGGACCGGCTCGACTCGGTGCTCCTGACCGCGGCACGCGAACGCGGCGCGGCGGTCGAGTATTCGACGACGCTCGTCTCGTTCGAGCAGGACGGCACCGGCGTCACCGCGGTCCTCGACGGCCCGGGCGGGCGGCGGACCGAGCGTGTCGACTACCTGGTCGCCGCCGACGGCGGCCGCAGCGAGGTGCGGGCCGCGCTCGGCATCGGCACGACGGGGCCGGGCGCGCTCGGGCAGCCGCTGCTGAACATCCTGTTCCGCGCCGACCTGACGCCGTACACGAAGGGCCACCACTTCGCGAACTGCACGATCACGACGCCGGACGCGCCCGGGATGCTGGTGACCGTCGACGCCGAGAAGGACTGGATCTTCCACACCGGGCTCGGCGACGAGCCGGTGGACGCTTTCCCGCCCGCGCGCTGCATCGCGTTGATCCGGGCCGCGGTCGGCGTCCCGGACCTCGCCGTGGAGGTGCTGAGCGTGCTGCCGTGGCGGGTGCGGGGGCTGCTGGCGGACCGGTTCCGCGCCGGACGGGTGTTCCTCGCCGGCGACGCGGCGCACGCGGTGCCGCCGCTCGGGGCGTTCGGCGCGAACACCGGCATCGCCGACGCGCACAACCTGGCCTGGAAGCTGGCCGCGGTCCTCGACGGCACCGCGGGCCCGGCGCTGCTGGACACCTACGAAGCCGAACGCCGTCCGGTGGCGGCGCTCGCGTTGGACCAGGCGCTGCGGCGGCTGAAGGATCCGCGGCTGCACTGGGAGCAGGGTCCGGCGGCCGCCGCGGCCCGCGCCGCCGCGGGCGTGGTCAACGCGCCGGTCGTCCACCTCGGCTACCGCTACGACTCCGCGGCGGTGCTCGGCGCGCGGCCCGGGCTGCCGTCGACGGAGGACGTCGTGCTCGACGGGACGCCGGGGTCCCGGGTCCCCCACGCCTGGCTCGCCGACGACGTGTCCACAGTGGACCTGATCGGCCGGCGGCTCACGCTGCTCACCGGCCCCGGCCGTACCTGGCCACGGACCGGTGATTTCGACGTCCACGTCGTCGAGGACGAAGACTGGTTGCGCGCCACGAGCATCGCGGACGGCGGCGGGGTACTGGTGCGACCGGACCACTTCATCGCCTGGCGCGGGCAGCCCGAGGAATTCGACGGCGTGGTGGCGCGGGTCCTGGCGCGGCCGTTGTCCGGCGGCCGTCGCGGGAGGAAGCTGAACGCATGACGACCGCCGACGACTTCCGGGCCCTGCACGAGCGGCCCGAGCCCTTCCTGCTGCCGAACCCGTGGGACGCGGGAACGGCCCGGCTGCTGGCCGGGCTCGGTTTCGAGGCGCTGGCGACGACGAGCCTCGGCGTGGCCAACGTGCGAGGCCGGCCCCGCGCGACCCGGGCGGAGATCCTGGCCAACATCCGCGAGATCGCCGACGCGACGCCGTTGCCGGTGAACGCGGACCTCGAGAACGGCTTCGCCGACGAGCCGGCGGAAGCGGCGAAGATGATCGCCGCGGCCGCCGACGCGGGCGCGGTGGGCGCGTCGATCGAGGACCAGTCGAGCGACCCGGACAACCCGATCTACGACTTCGGCTTGGCGGTCGACCGGGTCCGCGCGGCAGCCGAGACGGCGCGAGCGCGTTCGGTGGTGCTCACGGCACGCACCGAAAACCAGCTGTGGGGCGCGAACGACTTCGCCGACACGATCAAGCGCCTGCAGGCGTTCGAGGAAGCGGGCGCGGACGTGCTGTACGCCCCGGGCCTGCGGACCCTCGAGGAGATGCGCGCGGTGGTGTCGTCGGTCGGCAAGCCGGTGAACGTGGTGATGGGGTTCGCCGATCCGTCGATCACGGTGGAGCAGCTGGCGGAAATCGGAGTCCGCCGCATCAGCATCGGCGCGGCGCTGTCCCGGCTGGCGTTGAAGTCCTTCATGGACGGTGCCCGGGAGATGCGCGCCGGGCGGTTCGGGTTCGTGGCCGATCTGCCGCCGGTTTCCGAACTGCAGCGGGCGTTCCGCTGACCCGGGTGGCGCCCACCCGGGTCAGCGGAGACCGTCAGCTACAACCGGACGTCGCGCCGCAGCCTTCGCAGGCGTAGCACGAGCCTGCCGGGCGCATCTTCGTTCCGCACGTCATGCACAGCGGGGCGTCCGCCGCCTTGCCGAGGCGCAGCTCCATCAGCTCCGTCGTGGTCTGGGCTTCGCGGTGCGGGTGCTCCGGTTCCTCCGCGTGCGGCTCCGGCGAAGAGTCCACTGTGGTGCTCAGCGCCTCGAGGTCGACGTTCGGCGCGCCGCCGTAGGTGGCCTCCACCTCCGCCGACCGCTCGTCCGCCGACAGGATGCCCAGCTGCGAACGCTTTTCGTACGGCAGGTAGTCCAAAGCCAGGCGGCGGAACAGGTAATCCATCACGCTCGTCGCGATGCGGATGTCCGGGTCGTCGGTCATGCCCGCCGGCTCGAAGCGCAGGTTCGAGAACTTCGAAACGTAGAACTCGAGCGGGATGCCGTGCTGCAGACCGACCGAAATGGACATCGAGAACGCGTCCATCACGCCGGCCAGCGTCGAACCCTGCTTGCCCAGCTTGACGAAGATCTCGCCGAGGCCGTCGTCCGGGTACGAACCCGCCGTCAGGTAGCCCTCCGCGCCGCCGACCGTGAACGACACCGTCTGGCTCGGGCGCTTCTTGGGCAGGCGCTTGCGGACCGGGCGGTACTCGACGACCTTCTCCGGTTCGGCGACCGCCTTTTCCTTCTTGGCCGTCGACAGCGGCTGGCCGACCTTACAGTTGTCGCGGTAGATCGCGAGGGCCTTGAGGCCGAGCTTCCAGCCCTGGAAGTAGATCTCCTCGACGTCTTCGACCGTCGCCGACTCCGGCATGTTGACCGTCTTCGAGATGGCGCCGGAGAGGAACGGCTGCACCGCGGCCATCATCCGGACGTGCCCCATCGGCGCGATCGAGCGCTCCCCGACCGCGCAGTCGAACACCTCGTAGTGCTCCGGGCGCAGGCCCGGCGCGTCGACGACGTGGCCGTGCTGCGCCACGTACTCGACGATCGCCTCGACCTGCTCGTCCTGGTAGCCGAGCGCGGTCAGCGCGCGCGGCACCGTCTGGTTGACGATCTGCATCGAGCCGCCGCCGACGAGCTTCTTGAACTTCACCAGCGAGAAGTCCGGCTCGATCCCGGTGGTGTCGCAGTCCATCATGAAGCCGATGGTGCCGGTGGGCGCGAGCACGGACGCCTGCGCGTTGCGCCAGCCGTGCTTCGTCCCGATGTCGATGCCCTTCTTCCACTCCTCCGTCGCCAGCGCGCGGACTGCGGCGTCGTTCGAGTGGTAGGTGCGGACGAGCTCGTTCGCCGCGGCGTGCTTGCGCATCACGCGCTGGTGCGACTCGGCGTTGCGCGCGTAGCCCTCGTACGCGCCGACGGCCTGGGCCATCTCCGCCGAGCGCCGGTACGAAACGCCGGTCATCAGCGACGTGATCGCCGCGGCGAGCGCGCGGCCGCCGTCGGAGTCGTACGCGTGCCCCAGCGCCATCAGCAGCGCGCCGAGGTTCGCGTAGCCGATGCCGAGCTGGCGGAACTTGCGCGTGGTGTCGGCGATCGGCTCGGTCGGGAAGTCCGCGAAGCAGATCGAGACGTCCATCGCGGTGATGACGAACTCGACCGCGCGCGCGAACAGCGGCGCGTCGAACGTGCCCTCGGGCGTGACGAACTTGAGCAGGTTCAGCGAGGCGAGGTTGCAGCTCGAGTTGTCGAGGTGCATGTACTCGCTGCACGGGTTCGACGCGGTGATCCGGCCCGACTCGGGGCAGGTGTGCCAGTCGTTGATCGTGCCGTCGTACTGGATGCCGGGGTCGGCGCACTCCCACGCGGCCTGCGCGACGCTGCGGAACAGCTTCTTCGCGTCGGTCCGGTCGATGACCTCGCCGGTGAGCCGGGCGCGCAGGCCGAAGTCGGTGCCGTTCTCGACCGCCTGCATGAACTCGTCGGACACGCGGACCGAGTTGTTCGCGTTCTGGTACTGCACGGAGGAGATGTCCGCGCCGGAGAGGTCCATGTCGAACCCGGCGTCGCGGAGGACCTTGATCTTCTCCTCTTCGCGCGCCTTCGTCTGGACGAACTCTTCGATGTCCGGGTGGTCGATGTCGAGCACGACCATCTTCGCCGCGCGCCGGGTGGCGCCGCCGGACTTGATGGTGCCCGCGGAAGCGTCGGCGCCGCGCATGAACGAGACCGGGCCGGACGCGGTGCCGCCGGAGGTCAGCAGTTCCTTCGAGGAGCGGATGCGGGAGAGGTTCAGGCCGGCGCCGGAGCCGCCCTTGAAGATCAGGCCCTCCTCGCGGTACCAGTTGAGGATCGACTCCATCGTGTCGTCGACAGCGAGGATGAAGCACGCCGAGACCTGTTGCTTCGACGCCGTGCCGACGTTGAACCAGACCGGGGAGTTGAAGCTGAAGACCTGGTGCAGCAGCATCCAGGTGAGCTCGTGCTCGAAGATCTCGAGGTCCTGCGGCGAGGCGAAGTAGCCGTGGTCTCGCGCGGCCTTGACGTACGTCTTCACCACGCGGTCGATGAGCTGCTTGAGGCTACGCTCGCGCTGCGGGCTGCCGACGGCGCCGCGGAAGTACTTGCTGGTGACGATGTTGGTGGCGTTGACCGACCAGAAGTCGGGGAACTCCACGCCGCGCTGCTCGAAGTTGACCGAGCCGTCGCGCCAGTTCGTCATCACGACGTCGCGCTGTTCCCAGGTCACCTGGTCGTAGGGGTGCTTCCCCTCGGTGGTGAAGACGCGCTTCACGCTCAGCCCGCCGGCCGCCTTGCTCTTCTTGCCGGCGGCCGTGCCGGCCCCGGTTCCCACGGTTTCGGTCATCGGTCGAACCCTCACTCCCGCAGCGGGACGGTCAATCGCCGTCTTCGCGCTGATCGCTCTCCTCCGGAGCAGCAGAACCCGCCATGGCCTCACGAAGATCGGCTATCTCCTTCTCGAAGTCCTCGACCGACGAGAAGGAGCGGTAGACGCTGGCGAACCGGAGGTAGGCGACCCCGTCGAGCTCACGCAGCGGGCCCAGGATGGCCAGGCCGACCTCGTGACTCGGGATCTCCGCCAGCCCGGCGGAGCGGATCGACTCTTCCACGCGCTGCGCGAGCTGCTGCAGCGCGTCGTCGTCGACCGGCCTGCCCTGGCAGGCGCGGCGGACGCCGCTCACCACCTTGTCCCGGCTGAACTGTTCGGTGACCCCGGACCGCTTGACGACGGCGAGCACCATCGTCTCCGAAGTCGTGAACCGGCGCCCGCACGACGCGCACGAGCGCCGCCGGCGGATCGCCTGGCCTTCATCCACCTCTCGCGAGTCGACGACCCGGGAGTCCGCATGCCGGCAGAACGGGCACCTCATCCGCCGATCACCTTCCCCTCCTCGCCGGCCGCCCGCGGTCGACGTCCCCGCGGCCACCACGCACCCCTGCACCTGGTGATCGTTTTGTGGACATCCGGTGGGTAAACGCCGACCAGCTGTGGACAACTGCTGTCCAGTCTACCCCAACCTGTGGACCAACTACAGCGGTGTAACTACTACATATAGCGGGCGAGCGTAGAACTCGGCGGGGGTGCGCGCAAGCGACGCGGCCGGTGCCGGACCCGCCCGGGTGAGGGTGTTCCGCGGGGGCCGAGGGCCGCGGCCGACGGGGTTTCGGGGTGGTCGCCCTGGTGGGGGCCGGGTTGGTCTGTTCGGGTGGCGCCGCGGGGCGCTGTTGCCGGGGGCCGGATCGGGCGGTCAGGTGGTTTCGGCGGCCGGCGGTTTCACCGGGGCGGGTGATTTCGCGACGGGTGGCCGCGGCGCTCAGCGGTGCCCGGCACTGAGACCGGGCGGCGTACGCGAAGCTCGCTCGGGCGCGACTCGCGCTCTGGGGCGACATTGATCATGGTGGCGACGGTCCGGCGGAGGCTCGATCGGCGCACGTGTGCCCGGGCTCCATCGCGACCGGGTCCAGAACGAGGTGCGGCCGGCGCACGAAGCCCGGCGCAAGGTTCATCCCGCCCACGAGGGCGGCCCGATCAACGCGACCACAGACCAGCGCAAAGCGCGGCCGACATACGAACCTCGCCACACCAGCCCGACGCAACGTTCACCCCACCCACGAGGCGACCCAATCAACGCGACCGCACACCAGCGCAAAGCGCGGCCGACATACGAACCTCGCCACACCAGCCCGACGCAAGGTCCACCCCACCCACGAGGGCGGCTCGATCAGCGCGGCCTGCGCGCAAACCTCGGCGCGCCCACTACCGGGGGGCCCAGCGGAAGGCACGAGCGCCAAGGAGCCGACGCCCTGATCCCACCCATGGCTCAGCCCGGACTCGGCAGCACTTACTCGTCCCGACCTCGCGGCCGGTGAGCGGTCACGGCGCGGGAACGTCGGCGACCGGGACCGTCAGCGGCAACCCCGGCACCAGCACAGCGTCGTCCAGCCGGTTCAGCTCCTTGATCCGGGCGACAACCGCGCCCGGGTCGCTGTCGGGCGCGAACCTCGCCGCGATCGACGAAAGCGTGTCGCCCTGGCCCACCGAAACCGTCGCCGTCTGCGCCGGGACCGGGGCTTCCGCCGTCCCTCCACCGAACAAGCCCAGGCCCGTGACCACCAGGCAGCTCGCCACCGCCAGCGCCGCCAGCCACGGCCAGCGCACCGGAACCCGGCGGGGCGCCGCGCAGGGCGCGCCGGACGGGCGGCGGCCCGCCACGACCCGCGCGCGTGTCGGCGGGCGCTGGACCTCGCCGCGGCGGCCGCGCAGGACGCGGACGGGACGGGGCTGTGCCGGGACCGGGGTCGCCGGGCGGGCGTGCCCGCGTTCGGCCAGAATGGACATCCGAACCTCCTCGAAACCCTGTGTCCGCCCGTTTCCATGGCCGGTGCCGGCCCGTGGATCAAGGTCGAACAGGCGTTCTATCGAACGCCCGTGCGAAGGTCTACCACCTACCACCGACAAAATCGAGCGGACACGGCGTGTCGATCGAACAGATGTTTGAAATCGTCGTGCCCGGGGGCTAACGTCGGTGACCAGGGCATCTGCCGGGCAGATGCCGCCGGCGAGGCTGCCCGCACCCGGCGGGCGGCGGCCGGCGCGCGATACGTGCAGCGAACGTCTGGGAGGCGACGCAGTGGCGAAGGAGAACAAGGCGGGCAGGACCAGTGGGTCCCCCGGGGGCAGTGTGCACCCCATGCCCGAGGTCTACGACGTGGACGAGACCCTCACCGTCCGCCAGCAGCAGGTGCTCGACGTGATCCGCTCGTGGGTGAGCCGGTTCGGCTACCCGCCGAGCGTCCGCGAGATCGGCGAGGCGGTCGGACTGACGTCCACTTCGTCGGTCTCGCACCAGCTGCGCGCCCTGCAGCGCAAGGGTTACCTGCGCCGGGACGCGAACCGTCCCCGCGCGGTGGGCGTCCTCTCGGCGACCGACGACAACCCCATGGGCATCGAGATGGACCAGCAGCCGGTCATGCCGAAGGCGGCGTACGTGCCGCTGGTCGGCCGGATCGCCGCCGGTGGCCCGGTGCTGGCCGAGCAGGCCATCGAGGACGTGTTCCCGCTGCCGCGGGAGATCGTCGGCGAAGGCGAGCTGTTCCTGCTGAAGGTCACGGGTGACTCGATGGTCGACGCGGCCATCACCGACGGCGACTGGGTCGTGGTCCGCCAGCAGCCCGACGCGGACAACGGCGAGATCGTCGCGGCGATGATCGACGGCGAGGCCACGGTCAAGACGTTCAAGCGCAAGGGCGGCCACATCTGGCTGATGCCGCACAACGAGGCGTACGAGCCGATCCCCGGCGACGACGCCACGGTGCTCGGCAAGGTCGTGGCGGTGCTCCGGCGGTTGTGACGAGCGGGTTGGGGCGAGGTGTGTCCGCGGAAAGCGCGGACCACGGCACTCGTCACAAGTGTCTTCTGGGGGTGCAACCCCCAGACCCCGCCCGGGGGCGAGCCCCCGGACCCCCGCCTCGGTCGCCTTGGCGTTGACGCCAGGGATTCGCACCGCCGAGGCAGGCGTTTTGAGGTTCACCGGATCGGATGATCTTCGGCCGTGGGGAGCCGAGATCGGGAAGCGAGCCTGACCGCGGTGCGGCGGGTGGACGGGATGCCCGGCCCTGTCCGCCGCCGCAGCGGTCGAGGTTTCCTTCGCGCGGTGCGCAGGACGCGCGGCTCACGCGGCCGCGCCCCGCACCGCGCGAAGGACGATCCCTTGTGGACAGCGGTTGCGAGCGGGCCGCTCGTGCCCGCCACGCACCACGAGGAGCGTGGGCGAGCGCCAAGCGGCGCCAACTGACCGCTCGTGCCCGCCCCCGCCGCGCGAACGGTCCGTTCGCGCCCCAAGCAGCACTCAGCCCCTCCGGCGGCGCAGCCTGCTGAATCCGAACCAGCCGAGCCCCACCACGGCCACCGCGATCCCCGCCGCCGGCAGCACCGGCACTCCCCCACCGTCCGAACCGGACTCACCACCCGCGTTCGCCGTCGGCTTGCCGTCCGAAGAAGGCGCAGGCGCCAACGCAGCCGCCCCGCGCACCGCGCGGATCGGCTCGCCCACCCCTTCGCTCCCCGACAGCAACGTCCCGTCGGGGTCGAACGCGATCGCCTCGCCCTGCTTCTCCCCCGGCAACGGGATCCGGACCGGCGTCCGCTGCAACGCCGCCAGCACATCGCCGTCCGGGGCCGCGTACACGTACGCGTCCGTGTAAGTCCGCAACGCCACCACGGTTCCGTCGGCCGACGACGCGCCGCCCGTCACCAGCACCGAACCGATCGAGCCCACCGGGCCGCCCTGGGTGTCCGTCGTCGCGATCTTCACCGTGCCGACCTTCTCCAGGTTCGTCGGCCCCGGGCTCCCCAGCGGCCCCTGCGGCCGGTACACCCGGGCCTCGCCCAGGATGTCCTTGGTGATCAGGTACGGCGTCCCCGCCTTGTCCATGATCAGCGCTTCGGTGTCGTGCTGACCGTCCGGGTACGTGAGCCGGTGCAGCGTCACCTTGCCCTGCGGATTCATCTCCAGGAGCGCGACCGTCAGCCGCCCCTTGTTGTTGTCGCCCGTGTCCGACAGCCACAACGTCCCGTCCGGGGTCCGGGCCAGGTCCTCGACGTCGAACGGGTCCGTGCGGTCGGTCAGGACCTTCTGGACCTTGCAGTCCCGCCCGAGCACGAACACCTGGACCTTGCTGCCGCCGTCGTTGATCCCGTAGAGCTTCGAACCGTCCGACGCCAGGCCGGACAGCTCGCCGATCCGGGAGTCCTTCATCGTGCACAACGGCTCCGGAGCCGGAGCCGCCCAGGCGGGGACCGCCCCGCCCAGCACGGCCGTGAAGACCAGAACGACAGCCCAGCGCACCCAGCCACCTCCGTAGTGTGCGACCCCTCTGGTCGCACACTACGGAGACGTGTCAGGCCCGGGTCGAGTTGGTCTCGTAGTCGCGCAAAGCCGCGGCGAGGTCCGGGCGGACCCGCACCAGCAGGCGCGTGCCGTCCGCGACGTGCTCCTCTTCCAGCACCTCGCCGTCCGCGTGCGCCCGCGCGACCAGCTCGCCGCGCGAATACGGCACNCGAGTTGGTCTCGTAGTCGCGCAAAGCCGCGGCGAGGTCCGGGCGGACCCGCACCAGCAGGCGCGTGCCGTCCGCGACGTGCTCCTCTTCCAGCACCTCGCCGTCCGCGTGCGCCCGCGCGACCAGCTCGCCGCGCGAATACGGCACCAGGACGTCGACCGTGACCTCCGGCCGCGGCAGGCGGTCGGCGATCACCTCGACGAGCTCCGCGATGCCCGCCCCGGTCCGCGCCGACACCGGCACCGAGCCGGCCAGCGCGTGCCGCAGCCGGGCGAGGCTGACCTCGTCGGACGCGTCGATCTTGTTGATCACCAGCAGCTCCGGCGGGAGCGGCTCCTTGCGCTTGCGCGTGATCTCGCCGAGCACCTCGCGCACGGCGCTGACCTGCTCCTCCGGCGCCGGGTCGGACCCGTCCACCACGTGCAGCAGCAGGTCCGCGTCCGCGGCCTCCTCCAGCGTCGAGCGGAACGCGTCCACCAGCTGGTGCGGCAGGTGCCGCACGAAGCCGACGGTGTCGGTCAGCGTGTAGCCGCGGCCGTCCGCGGTCTGCGCGCGCCGCGTGGTCGGGTCGAGGGTGGCGAACAGCGCGTCCTCCACCAGCACCCCGGCCCCGGTCAGCGCGTTGAGCAGGCTCGACTTGCCGGCGTTGGTATAGCCGACGATCGCCACGCTGGGCACCTCGTTGGCCAGCCGCCGCCCGCGCTTGGTCTCGCGGATGGTGTCCATGGCCGCGATCTCGCGACGCAGCTTCGCCACGCGCTTGTTGATCCGCCGCCGGTCGGTCTCGAGCTTCGTTTCACCGGGACCACGCAGGCCCACGCCGCCGTTCGCGCCGCCGGCGCGCCCACCGGCCTGCCGGGACAGCGACGCACCCCACCCGCGCAGCCGCGGGATCAGGTACTGCAGCTGGGCCAGCTCGACCTGCGCCTTGCCCTCCTTGGACCGGGCGTGCTGGGCGAAGATGTCGAGGATCAGCGCGGTCCGGTCGATGACCTTCACCTTCACCTTCTCCTCGAGCTGCCGCAGCTGGCCCGGCGAGAGCTCGCCGTCGCAGATCACCGTGTCGGCGCCGGTGGAGCCGACGATGTCCCGCAGCTCCTTGACCTTGCCCGAGCCGATGTAGGTGGCCGGGTCCGGCTTGGGCCGGCGCTGGATGAGGCCTTCGAGGACCTCCGAGCCCGCCGTCTCGGCCAGGCGCGCCAGCTCGGCCAGCGACGCCTCGGACTGCAGGGCCGTGCCCTCGGTCCACACGCCGACCAGCACGACGCGTTCCAGCCGCAGTTGCCGGTACTCGACCTCGGTGACGTCCTCGAGCTCCGTGGACAGTCCCCGGACCCGGCGCAGTGACGCGCGGTCCTCGAGCTCCATCTCGCCTGTCGACGGGTCGTACAGGTCGTCGTCGTGGTCTTCGGTGTGTGTCAGTTCTGTCATCGTGCCTCCATGTTCCCACGTTTCGCCGCGGGAACCGAACTTTTACGTGCTGGGATAGGTGGCGAGGTAGATCGCGGTGCGTTCCGCGCCGGTACGGCGGGGACGCGAACGGAACTCCTCGAGCAGGGCGTTGAGCCGCGTTTCCAGCTCGGCCCGCTCCTCGGGGGCCACCTGGACGACCAGGCGCGACTGGTGCACGCCCTCGAATCCGGTCTCGGCGATCTCGGCCAGATAGGCCTCGAGAACCGCCTGTTCCACGCCCTTGTCACCGCATGAGTCGAGTGTCCACGAAAGGCCCGTCGAAAGATACGGGATTTCCTTGGCGCCCCGGGCTCCGCGGCGCGGCGGCTGCGCGGCGAGGAAGCCGGTCTCGACGAGCTTGCGCACGTGGTGCAGCGTCGTCGCCGGGTCCCGGCCCAGCCTTTCGGCGAGCTCCTTGTTCGTCAGCGCCTCCGAGAAGGTCAACCGGATGATGCGCAGCCGTATTCCGGAGGCCAGCGCGGCGGCCTCGGCTTCGGTCGCGGCACGTCGTTTCGCGGGGAGCACGCGGGACAGCTTAGAGCGAACAGTGATTGACACTTTCCAATCACTCGGGCCAGACTCGGGAACCATGCACCGGGGGTCACTCTTCCATCACGCCGACTTCAGACGGCTCTTCGCCGGCGACACCGCCAGCCAGTTCGGCGTGTTCGTCGGGAACACCGCCGTCCCGCTGCTCGCGGCGGTCACGCTCGCCGCGACGCCGTTCGAGATGGGCCTGCTCACCGCGGCCGAGACGCTCGCCTTCCTGCTCATCGGGCTGCCCGCGGGCGTGTGGGTCGACCGGATGCGCCGCCGCCGGGTCATGCTCACCGCCGACTTCACGCGGGCGGCGCTGCTGCTGAGCGTGCCGGTCGCCTGGTGGGCGGGGGTGCTGACGCTCGCCCAGCTGCTCGTCGTCGTGTTGTTCGTCGGCATCGCGACGGTGTTCTTCGACATCGCCTACCAGTCGTACCTGCCCTCGCTCGTCGGCCGGGAGCACCTCCTCGAGGGGAACGCCAAGCTGCAGGCCGTCCAGTCGACCGCGCAGATCGCCGGGCCGAGCGCGGCCGGCGTGCTGGTCCAGCTGGTGACCGCGGCGAACACCGTGCTGGTCACCGGCCTAGGCTTCCTCACCTCGGCGCTGTGCCTGCTGCGGATCCGCGCGGAGGAACCGGCGCCGGAGCGCGACGGCCACGCCCGGCTGCTCCCGCAGATCGCCGAGGGGCTGCGGTTCGTCTTCTCCGACAAGCCGTTGCGGGCGATCGTGGGCACGACGGCGACGGCGAACTTCTTCAACGGCGCGTTCATCGCCGTGAACGTGCTGTTCCTGACCCGGACCGTCGGGCTGCCGCCGGCCGCGGTGGGCGCCCTCATGGCGGTCGGCGGCGCCGGCGGCATCCTCGGCGCGGTCTGCTCGGGCGCGGTCACCCGCCGGGTCGGGCAGTCCCGCGCGATCTGGCTGGTCCCGCTGGTCACCGCGCCGGCCTACCTGCTGGTCCCGCTCGCCGCGCCGGACTGGCGGCTCGGGCTCTCCGGGTTCGGGCTCGTCGCCAGCGGGTTCGGGATCATCATCTACAACATCGCGCAGGTTTCGTACCGGCAGGCGATCTGCCCGGACCGGCTGCTCGGCCGGATGAACGCGAGCGTGCGGTTCGTCGTCTGGGGCACGATCCCGCTCGGCGGCCTGCTCGGTGGCGCGCTCGGCGAAGGACTCGGGCTGCGCGGCGCGATGTGGGTCGCCGTCGCCGGCGAGGCCGCCGCGGTCCTGTGGGTCGTGTGCTCGCCCCTGCGGCACATGCGCGATCTGCCGACCGAAGCGAAAACCCATTCCGGCGCACCCTAGAGTTGTTTCATGAATACTCCATACGAGCGCCCGCGAGTCCCGGACAAGGTCGGTGTCGACGGTCTGGAGGCCAAGTGGGTACCCGTATGGGAGTCCACCGGCGCCTATCGCTTCGACCGCACCAAGACCCGGGCCGAGATCTACTCGATCGACACTCCCCCGCCGACGGTCAGCGGGTCGCTGCACATCGGGCACGTCTTCTCCTACACCCACACCGACGTGCTGGCGCGGTTCAAGCGGATGCGCGGGTTCGAGGTGTTCTACCCGATGGGGTGGGACGACAACGGCCTGCCGACGGAACGCCGCGTGCAGAACCACTTCGGCGTCCGCTGCGAGCCGTCGCTGCCCTACGACCCGGACTTCCGCGCCCCGGAGAAGCCGGGCAAGGACGTGGTCTCGATCTCGCGGCGCAACTTCGTCGAGCTGTGCGAAACCCTCACCGAGACCGACGAAAAGGTCTTCGAGGAGCTGTGGCGGCGGCTCGGGCTGTCGGTCGACTGGACGATGACCTACCAGACGATCGGGCACGACTCGCGGTTGATCTCGCAACGCGCGTTCCTGCGCAACCTCGAGCGCGGCGAGGCGTACCAGGCCGAAGCGCCGACGCTCTGGGACGTGACGTTCCGGACCGCCGTCGCCCAGGCCGAGCTGGAGGACCGCGAACGCCCGGGTGCCTTCCACGACCTGGCGTTCACCGGGCCCGACGGCGCCGACGTCGTGATCGCGACGACCCGGCCGGAGCTGCTGCCCGCGTGCGTCGCGCTGGTCGCGCACCCCGATGACGAGCGGTTCAAGCCGCTGTTCGGGAAGACCGTGAAGACGCCGGTGTTCGGCGTCGAGGTGCCCGTGGTGGCGCACCACCTGGCGGACCCGGAGAAGGGCCGCGGCATCGCGATGGTGTGCACGTTCGGCGACACCACCGATGTCACGTGGTGGCGCGAGCTGCGCCTGGCGACGCGGGTGGTGCTGGGCCGTGACGGCCGTTTCCTGCCCGACGCGCCCCACGACGTTCCCGCGGAGGCGTACGCGCCGCTGGTGGGCAAGACCGTCCACACGGGACGCGAGATCATGGTGCGCCTGTTGCGCGAAGCCGGTGCCCTGCGAGGTGAGCCGCGGCCGATCGCGCATTCGGTGAAGTTCTACGAAAAGGGCGACAAGCCACTCGAGATCGTCGCCAGCCGGCAGTGGTACCTGCGCAACGGCGGGACCGACGTCCCCTTCCGGGAGAAGATGCTCGCCCGCGGCGAAGAGCTGAACTGGGTGCCGAAGCACATGAAGGTGCGCTATTCGTCGTGGGTGGAGAACCTCGCCGGCGACTGGCTGATCAGCCGTCAGCGCTTCTTCGGCGTGCCGATCCCGCTGTGGTACCGCCTCGACGCGAACGGCGAGCCGGACTACGACGCCCGTCTGCTGCCGGAAGACCTGCCGGTCGACCCGAGCAGCGACGTCCCGCCGGGGTTCACCGAGGACCAGCGCGGCGTGCCGGGCGGGTTCGTCGCCGAGGCCGACGTGATGGACACGTGGGCGACGTCGTCGCTGACGCCGCAGATCGTCGGCCGCTGGAGCCTCGACGACGACCTGTTCGCGCGCGTGTTCCCGATGGACCTGCGGCCGCAGGCGCACGAGATCATCCGCACCTGGCTGTTCGCGACGGCGGTGCGCGCGGAGCTGGAGCACGGCGTGCTGCCGTGGCGGGAGACGTCGATCGCGGGCTGGGTGCTCGACCCGGACCGCAAGAAGATGTCGAAGTCCAAGGGCAACGTGACGACCCCGGTGGACATGCTGGAGCGGTTCGGCTCGGACGCGGTCCGGTACTGGGCGGCGAGCGCGCGCCCGGGCGTCGACACGGCGGCGGACGAAGGCCAGATGAAGGTCGGCCGCCGCTTGGCGACGAAGCTGCTCAACGCGAGCCGGTTCGTGCTCGGCCTGGGCGTGCCTTCTCCTTCCGCGGTGGCGACCGAGCTGCTGGACCGGGCGCTGCTGGCGTCGCTGGCCGTCGTCGTCGAGCAGGCGACCACGGCGTTGGAGGCGCTGGACTACGCGCGGGCGTTGCAGGTGACGGAGACGTTCTTCTGGACGTTCTGCGACGACTACGTCGAGCTGGTGAAGGGCCGCGCCTACGGCGACCTCGGCCCGGCCGAGGCAGCTTCGGCGCAGGCCGCGCTGGTGACGGCGTTGTCGGCGGTGCTGCGGCTGTTCGCGCCCTTCCTGCCGTACGCGACCGAGGAGGTCTGGTCGTGGTGGCAGGAGGGGTCGGTGCACCGGGCTTCGTGGCCTTCGGTGGCTCCCGTCGAGGGTGACCCGGAGCTGCTCGCGCTGGCGGGTCAGGTGATCGCGGCGGTGCGCCGGGCGAAGACGGACGCGAAGGTGTCGATGCGGACGGCCGTCGAGACGCTCACCGTGACCGGGCCGGCCGAGGTGCTGGCCCGGTTCGCGGCCATCGAGCCGGACATCCGCACCGCGGGCGCGATCACGTCGGTGGAGACGCGCGAAGGCGACTTCGCGGTGGAAGCGAAGGTCTGACGCCGGTGGGCCCGGCGGAATTCCTGCCGCGGAAACGGGAATTCCGCCGGGTCGGACCGTTAATCTCTCGCCATGAGTACGGATGCGCCGGGCGGGGAGCGTCCCGCGGCCACCGGAGACGAGTTCGTGTTCGCCGCCGCTGACCTGCTGCGACCGTTCCGGCCCTTGGTCCAACCGGCTGCGGCCGAGCTGTCCCCCGAGCCCACGCGGCAGCTGGCGGACTCCATCGGACGCGCGATCGACGGGTTCTGGCCCTGGGTCGAACGAACGGCCAGGGCCTCGGGCAAGAGGGTCGACGAGCTCCATCGACGGGCCGCTCCGCCGAACTGGGTCTCCGATGGCAAGGCGGACGTCGACTACTTCGCGGCCGTCCGGCTCTCGTTGGCGCACGGCGTTCCCCTGGCCTGGGTGCCCGACCCGGAAACCGTCAAGCTGCTCCTGGCCGCCCACGACGACGAAACGGTCTCGGTCCACGCCGTTCTCGACGACCGCCGCGAGCCGATCCTCGACCACTGCGACAGCCGCCTGGACGAGGTGGACCGGGCCCCCGCGGCGGCACCGTCGGTCCGGGTCGCCCGGGAAGCGGTCCAGGCACTTCGTCTCGATCTTCCGGCGCCGGCCCAGTCGGCGGCCGCGAACCTCATCGACGAGCTCGCCCGCACCGCGTTCACAATCGTCTACGGCGATCGGCACAGCCACGCCCCGACGCTGAGCCGCGTCCAGACGTTGTCGGAACGCGCCCGCAGCGCGGGGTTGTCCTTCTTCGCTTCGCTCGGCATCTTGCGCGAACTGGCCACCGTGATGCCCTTGCTGAACGCCATGACACCGTGGTCGCCGGGCAGCGGCGCGCCCGCCCCGACGAGCTTCAGCCGGCAGGTGACCATCCACCACATCACCGCGCCGGGCCAGGTCACGCGCACCAACGCGCTCGTGGCGGTGCTGACGGCCGTTTCCTTGCTCTGCCAGGAGCACGACTCGCACTGGCACACCTGGAAGATCCTGAACGCCCTCGAAACCGGCTGACGCCGTCACGAACCGGCGGCGGCCCACCAGGCTTCGTCGATCTCGCCGCGCGCCACGATCTCCGCGGGTCCCGACAGCGTCGACGCGCCGCGGGACACCGTCACCGACACCCGGCCGCCCGGGATGTCCACTGTGGACGCACCCGTGTCCGTGCCCGCCAGGTGGAACGCCGCCGCCACCGCGGCGACCGTGCCCGTCCCGCACGCCCGGGTCTCCCCCACCCCGCGCTCGTGGACGCGCATCCGCAGCGCGCCCTCGCCGAGGCGGTTGACGAACTCGAGGTTGACCCCGTGCGGGAAGACGTCGTGGTCGAAGTCGGGCTGGTCGCGCAGGTCCAGGTCCGCCACGTCCTCGTCGATCAGCGACACCAGGTGCGGGTTGCCGACGTTCACCGCGACCCCCGAGAACGGGCGGCCGGCCACCACCGTCACCGACGTGCCGGTGATCGTCGCCGGCCCCATCTGGACCGTCACCGAGCGGTCCGGGTGCACCACCAGCGGGCGGTCGCCCGCGCGGGTGCCGATGACGAACTCGCCTTCGCGCTCCAGGCCGGAGTCGACGAGGTAGCGCGCGAACACGCGGGTGCCGTTGCCGCACATCTCGGCGATCGACCCGTCGGCGTTGCGGTAGTCCATGAACCACTCGCCCGCGGACGGCTCGTCGATCGCCGCGGCGCGGACGACGCGCAGCACGCCGTCGGCGCCGAGGCCGCGGTGGCGGTCGCACAGCGCGGCGACCCGGGCTTCGGTCAGCTCGAGGCGGCCCGCCGGGTCGGGGAGCAGCACGAAGTCGTTCTGCGTGCCGTGCCCCTTGAGGAACTCGATTCCGCCCATAGGGGCAAGATTACCGGCCCAGGGTATCCAGGACGCGCGCGGCCAGCCCCGGCTCGGCGCCGTCGAACCAGTGGATCCGCTGGTCGCGCCGGAACCAGGAACGTTGCTTCCGGACGAAGCGCCGGGTGGCCTGCGCCGTCGCCGCGGCGGCCGCCTCGAAGTCGCCTTCGCCGTCCAGTTCGGCGAGCACCTGTTGGTAGCCGAGGGCCCGCGACGCCGTCTTGCCGTCGCGCAGGCCGCGCTTCTCGAGTTCGCGCACCTCGTCGACCAAGCCGGCCTCGAACATCCGCCGGACGCGCTCGTTCACGCGCTCGTCGAGCTCCTCGGGGGCGCGGTCGACGCCGATCACGACCGTGCCGTAGCGGGCCGGGCCCGGCTTGGGCAGGTTGGCCGAGAACGGCTCGCCGGTGATCTCGATGACCTCGAGGGCGCGCACGATCCGGCGGGTGTTGGTCGGCAGGATCGCGGCCGCGGCGGCGGGGTCGCGTTCACCCAGCCGGGTGTACAACGCGGGGGTGCCGAGCTGCTCGGCTTCCGCGTCGAGCCGGGCCCGGACGACCGGGTCGGTGCCGGGGAACCGCAGGTCGTCGAGCACCGCCTGGACGTAGAGGCCGGACCCGCCGGCCAGCACCGGCACCTTGCCGGCGGCCAGCAGCCGCTCGATCTCGGCCCGCGCGTGCCGCTGGTAGGCCGCGACGGACGCCGTCTCGGTCACGTCCAGGACGTCGAGCAGGTGGTGCGGGACGCCGTGGCGTTCGGCCTCGGTGGCCTTCGCGGTGCCGATGTCCATGCCCCGGTAGAGCTGCAGGGCGTCGGCGTTGACGACTTCGCCGCCGAGTTCGCGGGCCAGGTCCACGGCCAGCGCGGTCTTGCCGGTGGCCGTCGGGCCGACCACCGCGACGGGGCTGTTCACGGCGGCTGACGATACCGGCGGGCCGACACGGAGCGTCCACCGGAAGTAGGATCACGAGCTTCGAGTGGCTCATCCGGTACCACGGTGCGCGCTGAGCTGCTTGAATGCCGCGTGGAGGCCGTAGCATCCGAGCACGGCCCGTGACGACCGCATTACCCGGCCCCGCTTCGCGGCGGGGCGCCCGCGCGAGCGGGCGTACAGGCGATAAGGAGCCTGCGATGGCCCAGGAGAACACTTCCACCGGTACCCCGGCCCCGCACCCGGTGCCGCACGCGCTGCACGCCGGGCACGCCGCCCCGCCCGTGCCGCCCGCCGAACCCACCCCGTCGACCTGGGGCCGGATCGACGACGAGGGCACCGTCTACGTCATCACCGCCGAGGGGGAACGCGCCGTCGGCGTCTGGCAGGCAGGCAGCCCCGACGAGGGCCTCGTGCACTACGCCCGCCGCTTCGACGACGTGCGCACCGAGGTCGAGCTGCTGGAGACCCGGCTGGCGTCCGGCGCCGGCGACCCGAAGCACGCGCTGTCGAGCGCCACGCAGATCCGCGACGGGCTGGCCGAGGCCGCCCTGGTCGGCGACCTGGCCGCGCTCGCCGCGCGGCTGGAGTACGTCATCGGCCACGCCGAGAAGGCGCTCGCGAGCGCGAAGGCGGAGCGCGAGGAGGCCCGCGCGGCCGCCGTCGCCCGGAAGCAGGAGCTGGCCGAAGAGGCCGAGAAGATCGCCGCCGACTCCACCCAGTGGAAGGCGGCGGGCGACCGGCTGCGCGCGATCCTCGACGAGTGGAAGACGGTCAAGGGCGTCGACCGCAAGACCGACGACGAGCTGTGGAAGCGGTTCTCCAAGGCCCGCGAGGCGTTCAACCGCCGCCGCGGGTCGCACTTCGCCGAGCTGGACAAGCAGCGCGCGTCGGCCAAGCAGCGCAAGGAAGAGCTCATCGCCGAGGCCGAGGCCATCAGCGAGTCCGAGGACTGGGGCGAGACGGCGGGTCGCTACAAGGACCTGATGACCGAGTGGAAGGCCGCCGGCCGCGCGCCCAAGGACAGCGACGAGGCGCTGTGGCAGCGGTTCCGCGCGGCGCAGGACAAGTTCTTCGCCCGCCGCTCGGCGGTGTTCTCCGAGCGCGACGCGGAGTTCTCGCAGAACGCGGCGCGCAAGGAAGAGCTGCTGGTCGAGGCCGAGAAGATCGACGCGGCTGCGAACCTGGAGGCGGCGAAGAGCGCGCTGCGGCGCATCCAGGAGCAGTGGGACGAGATCGGCAAGGTCCCGCGCGAGCGGATCCGTGAGCTGGACGGACGGCTGAAGGCGGTTCAGGACGCGGTCAAGTCGGCGGAGGACACCCGGTGGCGGCGGACCGACCCGGAGGCTCAGGCCCGGGCGGCTCAGTTCCGGGAGCGGGTGGCGCAGTTCGAGTCCCAGGCTGCGAAGGCGCGCGCTGCCGGGGATGAGCGGCGGGCCAAGAAGGCCGATGAGCAGGCCGCGCAGTGGCGGGAGTGGCTGCAGGCCGCGGAAGCCGCGGTCGCGGACCGCTGAGGTTTCCGGTCGGATCGCGCTTGCCGGTCGCTGAGATTTCCGCCTGCTCGCGCTTTCCGGCCACCGAGCATCCCGGCCAGCTTGTCCGGCCGGCTTGTCCCTGCCGGCTTGTCCACATCACGGTGCTGGTGTGGACAA